>JAJZQH010000013.1 GCA_021810905.1 bacterium | reverse complement strand
AACGAGGCGGAGGGCAACGCGAAGAGGAGGTCGAGCGCCGAGCGGCGGAGGTTCTTCGAGATCTCGGTGGGGTCGATAGCGGAGGTGGCGGCAGCATTGGATCTGGCGTGTGCGTTCGGGCTGATGAAAGCTCAGGAGCGGGACTCTCTCAAATCACGGCTCAGGCTCTCAGCTGTCCAGATCGGGGCGCTGCCATGAGGCAGCGCCTGTTTTCTCGTCTCTGATTCTCTCGATTTCTGATTTCAGGGGCTCTAAATCGACTTTCAGATATCTTCTATCCTAAGGATATAAAAATCCCAGAGAATCAAAAAAAATAGCAACTAAGGGTCCTGCGCAGCCGATAATACAGTTGAGGGAGGGCCCTCTGGGCCGCGCTTCATTTTTTACAATGGTCGATAAACCGCACAAAATTTTAGCATTGGAGCCGATCGTCGAGGCAAAGCCCGAGAGCTTTGAGGATCGCGCGGCCAGGGTTCTGTCATATGTCGAGCGCGAGCTGGGCATGCCTCTTTATTCGGCATGCAGCGCTGACGGAAGCGTTATCTTTGCATCTTCCGACGGCGAGGTCGTGGCAACCCTCCATCCGGATGGCGGCGTAGATATCATTCGCGACGGCACGGTCGAACGTTGTGACATCTCGGATATCCCCGTCGAGGATGAACCAGAGTCTTCGGATGAGATCAAGCTATGGAACGATCAGTATCTCACCGGGCAGAATGCGACAAACAACCCGCTGGCAGTCGACCCCAGCACTCAACAGAATCAATCTGCAAAGCAGTTTTCCAACACGCCGACTTATACGTGCGAGTCTCCTCCTGTTCCTGTAGAGGTCCCAAAGTCTGAAAATTCGACTTCGCGAGAAGCGGTAAACAAAAGCGAAGAGGTAGTGCGTTCAGGCGCAGGTCCTGATGGCGTGCCCGCGAATGCGTCGCCTGCTTCGGCAACTCCGCCTTCGACAGAGGTCATGGGCGTCATATTTCCTTCCAAAGCCCAGGACTCTTCGGCAATCGTTACATCCGTATCCTGCGAATCAGGCGCGAATTCTTCCGGAAATTCATCTCAACCTGCGGCATCGTCATCTTCGGAGAAATCGACGTCCGTAGCAACCGGCGCAGCTTCGGCTGCAAAGGATGGTGAGCTGGCAGCTAAAGCCGCTCCTTCCATAAGCATCGTTGAAGACGGTGCGGCCGTTGAGATCGATGCTCGTTCCCAGGACGTTCGCTCTGATCCCTTTGCAGCGATATCCCTCTCGCAACGTGAGTCCGTTCGTTCGGCCGAACGCGCAGCAGATCAGTCGCGGAATTCGGCCGTGAGTTTCGTGAATTCGCCCGAGCGCAGCGCGCAGCAACCATCGATTGTCCACCATACAGGATCGCGCGCGGGGATGAAGCCCGACCCGTTCGCAGCGCCTCGCAGGATTACCGACAGCTCGCTTCCTTATGCAGGTCAGCTGCAGTTGAGTATGGGGCACGGGCGTGAGTTCGACACCGGCTTTGCAGGGACTCTCACGAACGCGCGCGCAGGATTGCTCACTTTCAGTTTTACGTCGCCGTCTCAATACGCCGGCGCACCAGCCGCTGATGAGCGATCTCAGGTACGGGTCGAGCGGCCCTTTAATCCCCAGCACACGCGCGATCAGGGCGATCAGGGAAAAGGCGGCCGAGATCAAAGGGACGACGATAGTCACCCCGAAGAAGATCAATGAGATGATTCCCCGCAGCTTGCTGCGGGGTTTCCGCCACCCTCTCCCTTGAGGGGAGAGGGAAGGGTGAGGGTGACCAGAGATGTTGCATTCCGAATTATCAGCCTGAAATATCATCCATCCAACAGCCCTTTTTCACAGCGCTCCGGGATAAGCCTGTGGATAAGTGGAAAATATCAGCTCGTCTCATCTCTTAAACTGCAATTCTTCTTGTCTGCCTAATAAATAGGCATATCTTAAATATTAAGTTCAAATAGTTATGATGTTCGAACGAAACGTTCGTTTGGCGGCGCAGAGTGCAGTACTTTTCCACAGGTGTGAATAAACGGTGGATTACTGTCTTTTGTCGGGGGTTCAAAGGAGTTTTTCAAGCTCCACTTTAAGGTTCTGGATCTTGCCTGGATCAATAGCAGGGAGGTAGGCGTTACGGCGTTTTTTGCCTGGTTCCTGCGGCTCGGTCAGCAGCACTCCGTACTCGACAAGTGCGCGGAGTGCGTTCTCGAATCCCTCTTTGGTGACGGATTCGCGGAAGCGAACGCGTCCCAGCATGAAGAGATCGAGGCCGGCGCGCATCATTTCCTGTATCAGCACTCGCGATTCCTTTGCAGAGGTCACCTTCTCAGAGGCGTAGCGTGCGGCTATCCACATTGTTTCGATGAAGGGTCGCACCTGTGCCGAGAATACATCCAGCACCCACAATCCTTCAGGAATGATCGCTACTCGGCCGCCTTCCGAACGCGAGACCGCGCCCTGGCTCGCCAGGAAATCAACCGCGCGCGTTACGTGCTCTTCGACGGAGAGCCTCGTTGCGAATGAAAACTCATAGTGAAGCAGGTGCTGGTAGATCCTGATCTCCGAGGCCAGTTCATCGATCGTGGGATTCCTTCCCTGGCGCGCGTACCAGAGCAAGAGGCGTGAGACGATGCCGCCCGTGACGAGGTAGTGCACGATTACGTTGCGGAAGTAGGAGAGAGGCACCCTGCGCGATTCCTCGACCGCGATGAATGGTTCAAGCGCATCGGAGCGCATGGTTACGAGCTTCTGAGCCGCCAGCTTCTGCACCGCTTCTCGGAGCACGATCTTGGGATCGGCCGCCAGCTTCGCTGGTATCTCAACGCCCTTTGAATGGAGGCAAGCCAGCAATGCGCCTGCATTTCGCTCGAACTCCGCTTCGGTGACGCCGGTGCGGGCAACGCAGAGCAGCGAGGCCGCTGCAACTGCCGCCGGCGTGGCCACGGTCCTTCGGTTTATTTCGTGGCAGATATCGAACGCGAGCGATCTCACATCCGCCTGATCGAGGGCATTGCCCCTCGCGGGAAGCGGTTCGCCGAAGCGGATGTAGATCGAGCCAAAGCGGTGCTTCGGCCTTCGCATGTATTTCGTGAGTTCCAGCAGGTGCGATGGTTTTTCATTCTCCTTCTTTTCACCGTCGAGTTCGCGCACATAACTCCTGTGCTCTATTACCTGATCATAAGTGATGGATACGGGCACAAACGAGAGGTTCTCGATCTTTGCATCCTGCGCCGCGCGGAGCAGCATCTGGAGCATACCCATCTTCGGATACTTGAGCTTGCCCGTCCGGCTGCGTCCCCCCTCTATGAAGAATTCCTGGCAGAGGCCCTCCTTGAGCAGCACTTTGATATAGGTGGTGAGGACGTCGCGGTATAGCGGGTTGTCGCGGAAAGAACGGCGTATGAAGAACGCGCCGCATCTGCGGAAGATATGGCCCAGCGGCCAGAAACTCAAGTTGGCGCCTGCCGCGATATGCGGAATCGTCATTCCGTGATGATACAGAACATAGGAGAGGATGAGATAATCGACGTGGCTCCTGTGGTTCGGCACGAAAACGATCGGTCCTTTTTCGAAAAGCGCCTTGGCGGCTGCCAGCCCTTCGGGCTCGATGTCGAACGAGTCGAACAGGCGTATGAGCGACATGCCGAGCACGCGTTCGAGCAGTTCGGCATATGTATAGTCGAGGTCTGATGCGATCTCCTTTATGTAGCGCAGCGCCAGCTCGCGCACGTCGTCTGTCTTTTCGCCGCGGTCCTCGGCCAGCTTGCAGACGGTCTGGTCCAATCCCTCATCGCTTATGACCTCCTGTATGAACCATGAACGCGGGCGGATCGGCGGGCCGGTTATGGTTCGGCGCTGCGCGCGTAGGGCGGAGAGCAGCATGGTGCGCAGTCGGTACGATATTTGCTCGTCTGACTTTCCCGCATTTTCTTCCAGAAAGTTTTTGAGATTGAGCGGCGTGCCTATGGATGCCTGCGCCCTTCGCTTGTAGTTGCGCCAGAAGAGCACGCATTTGCGTATGCTGCCGGGTGATTCTTTTTCGCCGAAGAGGATGTCGATCAGCGACTTGCGCGTGCCCGCGGGTCTGCGGCTCCAGAGAAAGTCCAGTGGCACGATCGTGATCGGTCGCTCGCTTGAACGCTGGGCTTCGATCAGTGCGACTATGGCGCGCAGAGGGCCGGTCAAGACGATCGCCTCGTCCTGCAGATCTGACTGGGGGATACGGATCAGCACGCACTCGCCCCGCGCCACCATCTTGGGAAGGAATCCGTCGGCCAATGGCTCGTAGGGCCTTTTGTTTGCCGTGATTTCCTGCTCCTGCGCGGCGATGGACCGCCAAAATGCCTTTGGCTTCATCCAGCGTCGGAGCGTAAGAGCGTTCGTATAGGTCGACAGCGGCAGCCCCTTCTCTACGAAGAGGTGGTTGAAATAGCTGTATTCGAGCTGGCCCGTGATCTTTGTGACGTAGACTATAATGGAATCCTGCGCCGCGGCCTTGAGTCTCTCTATTTCCGCGTCATCGACGCTGATGCGTTTGAAGAATCTGGGAAATATGAGCCGCCAGAGCCGGTTCGGTTCCCTGAGCATCGCGGACGGATGCGGCAGATAGCCGGATGGAGCGGCGAATGCGTTGGGCTTCCATCGGGCGAACCGCGCCCATATCGGATGCATGAGCATCAGTGCGCGCTCGAAGGGCGTGGATTCGTGTGCCAGGAGTGGTTTCATATTATTTGGACGAGAGTTTTGTTATCAGTTCTCCAAGCCGTTTCCCGTAAGTTGTGCATTCCATAAGAACATGATCGTCGGGTTCTCCGATCGACACGGGACCGTAGTGCCCGATCTTTGCGTTGCCCTGGACTATCATGCCGTGGATGAGCAAGGCCTCTATTAAGGAAAGGACCGCGGTTTCGTTTCCGCCGCCCAGCATGCCGGACGACGAGAATGCCCCGCCGATCTTGCCGGCGAGCTTGCCGTGAAACTTTACCGAGGCGTCGAGTAATGCTTTCATATCGGCGGACATGGTGCCGTAGTAGCAGGGGCTGCCCAGGATCACAGCATCTGCAGTAGCAAACTCGTTCACGTCGGCCTTCTCCACAGGGATCATCGTAACGCTGACCTTTGTGGAACTCAACCCTGCCGCGATCGCCTCAGCCATCTTCTTGGTGTGGCCGGTCTTTGAGTGATAGATGATCAATGCCTTGGCCATTTCACACCCCTCTTGTTGTTTTTTGCGATTCACGATTCACGAATCACGGTTCGCGACAGTCGGGGCATGATGCGCACTTTCGATGAGCAATTCAAGCGCGAAGTGCCGGCCGGGAAATGGCGTTGAAATGGCGTTTAATGCGTGATAGGTCTTCTCGCCTCTCGTTTGGGGTGGACTCATGGGCAACATTCGGTGCTTATCTAAAGAGATTGTCGAGAAGATCGCAGCGGGTGAGGTGGTCGAACGGCCGGCCTCGATCGTCAAGGAGCTTGTTGAAAACTCCATAGACGCCAATGCTTCATCAATTTCCATAGAGATGGAAACGGGCGGATTGCAGAGGCTTTCGGTCCGCGACGACGGCTGCGGCATGGATGCGGAGGACCTTGGCCGCTGCGTGCTGCGGCATGCAACGAGCAAGATCCGTTCGAGCGAAGATCTCTTCCGCATAAGCACGATGGGTTTTCGGGGCGAGGCGTTGTATGCGATCGGCGCGGTTTCTCGGCTCACGATCCTCTCCCGCGTGAACGAACCCGGCGTGCTCGAAGGTTCGCGCGTCGATGTCGAAGGAGGCTCCGTCGCCGGCTTTTCAGTAGCCGGGTGCGCCGCGGGCACGCAGGTGGATGTCCGCGATATCTTCTTCAATGTACCCGCGAGAAAGAAGTTCATGCGCAGCCCGGCGGTCGAGGGAGGACACGTCGTAGACGCGGTCTGCTCTCTGGCGCTTTCGCATCCGGCCATCCGCTTCGAACTGAAGGCCGACGGCAGCCGGCGCCTCTCTCTTCCGGCCTGCTGCCGGGATGGGGCCGGCGTCACGGCGGAGGAGAGGGTGGTGGCGGTGCTCGGTGAAAAATTCCGCGGCAGGCTTACGCCTGTGGACGAGCGCTCTTTGGATATATCCGTGCGCGGATGGGTCGCTGAGGCTGGACGCGCATCAGGCAAGGACGTTCATTTCTTCCTGAACCGGCGGCCGGTGCGGGATCGGCTGCTCATGCACGCGCTTGCGCAGGCGTTCGCCGAACGCGAGACGGCAGGCGGTGGACCCGCGGCTGTGCTCTGGATCGAGATAGACCCCGCGATTGTCGATGTGAACGTGCACCCGGCCAAGCGAGAGGTTCGTTTTGTGAGGGGCAGCGCCGTGCATGATTTCATAGTAACAGCCGTGCGCAAATCGTTGTCGTGCACTCAATCAGTCGTGATGTCGCATCCGGCCTCGTCGTTTAGCGAAAGCAGCGGCGCGGCGGCAGTCGCTGGGACAAGAGAAGGCGTGCGCGAGGCCCTGCTGCGTTATGAAGAGAGGCGGCTTGGTGGCCAAGGGTATGAAGTCCGCTCATTTGCTGAAGGCGTTCAGTGCGCGATTCCGGGAGCCACGGATCATAAAAACTCGATGCGGCCGCTGGGGCAGTTCGGGCTCACGTATATAGCGTGTGAACATGAGGATGGCTCTCTCGTACTCATAGACCAGCACGCGGCGCACGAGCGGCTCGCATACGACGAGCTGCGCGCCCAATTTGCAGAAGGAGAAGTCCACGTGCAGCGCCTGCTCATCCCGGAGCGCGTGGAGCTGGGCGCTGCTGAAGCCGCACAGGTGGTGGAGCGGCAGGAGATTCTCTCAGCCGCGGGGTTCGAGATGGAGCCGTTCGGCGGCGGCAGTATCCTCGTCAAGGCAGTCCCGGAAATTTTGCGCGACGCTGCCGTCGCTCCGGTATTTGAAAAACTGGCTCATGAACTCGACGAACTTGGCGGCTCTGTGGCGCTTGCGGATGCGGTGGGGCGCGTGTTTGCGGTTATTGCGTGCCACAGTCAGGTACGCGCCGGCGACGCGCTGTCGCAGGACGAGATCGCAGCCCTCGTGCGCGACATCGAGCGCCGCGATATAGCCATGTGTCCTCACGGCCGTCCGGCGCTCGTGCGCATAGAAAAGAGTGAGATAGAAAAGTGGTTCAAAAGAACGTAAATCGTGATTCGTGGATCGTGGCTCGTAAAAGCCTGAGTGGGTTACGAATCACGAATCACGAATCACGAATCACGACTGTGCAACGCATCATCATCATCTGCGGACCCACCGCATCCGGCAAGACACGGGCAGGCATTGAGCTTGCGAAGCACATTGGCGGTGAGATCGTGTCAGCGGATTCGCAGCAGGTGTGGCGAGGCTTTGATATCGGCACGGCGAAGCCCGCTCCGGAAGAGCGTGTTGCAGTGCCGCACCATCTCATAGATGTGGCGGATCCTGCGGAGCAATTCGACGCTGCAAGATTCGTCGAGCTTGCGGACCGCGCTATCGCGGACATAGCTTCGCGCGGCCGCGTGCCCATCGTTGTCGGCGGTACGGGCATGTACCTGCGCATGCTCGTGCATGGTTTTTGTTCCGCGCCGCCGCGCGATCCAGAAATTCGCGCCAGGTTGGAGGCGGAGATAGAGAACGGTGGGCTTGATAGGTTGTATAAGCAGTTGCTCGAAGTTGATCCTGAATCAGCCGCGAAAATCAAACCCAATGATACGGCGCGCATAATACGCGCCTTGGAAATCCATCGCATCTCAGGCGTTGCCGCGAGCCGGCTTCGCAATAAACACAATTTCAGCGAACGTCGCTATGCTGCCGCGCAGATCGGACTCTCCATCGAACGCGCCGAACTCTATCGTCGCATCGACGTGCGCGTGGACCGCATGATTGAAGCGGGGCTTGTGGATGAGGTGCGAAGGCTGCGCTTGCAATACGGAGACGGCGTACAGCCGTTCGCCGCGGTCGGCTATAAGGAACTTGCGGCCCATCTGCGCGGCGAGTGCGATTTCGAAACAGCGGTCAGCCTGATCAAACGAAATACGCGCCGCTACGCAAAGCGTCAGATGACGTGGTTTCGCGCTGATTCGAATATAAGGTGGATTTCTTCTGAAAATGATGCGGCGATCGCCGAAAAGATCGCTGCGTTCTGCGGATACCCGGTATTGACAGCTTAGTGTTTTCACGCTAGCGAGGTGCGCAATCATTCGTAAATTCAACGAAAAAGGGAGGTTTCGGTGGCCACTATAATTGATGTGATCGGACGTGAAATCCTGGATTCGCGCGGCAATCCCACGGTTGAGGTCGATGTCCTCGTAGAAGGCGGGATACTCGGCCGCGCGGCTGTTCCTTCCGGCGCATCCACGGGCATTCATGAGGCGGTAGAGCTGCGCGACAACGATCCCAAGCGTTACCTCGGCAAGGGAGTCCTCCGAGCGGTGGAGAACGTGAACACCGTGATCCGCAAGGCCCTCAAGGGGATGCCCGTTACCGGTCAGCAGGTCATCGACAGCACGCTCCTGGAACTCGACGGCACTCCGAATAAAGCGAAACTCGGCGCCAACGCAATACTCGGCGCATCGCTCGCGGCAGCAAGGGGCGCGGCAGGCTACCAGAAGCGCGAATTTTACGACTACATCTCTCACCTCTACGGACTTCGTTCGACTTCACTCCTTCCCGTGCCGATGATGAACATCCTCAATGGCGGCTCTCACGCGGATAACAACGTAGATATTCAAGAGTGGATGGTGATGCCGGTCGGCGCGCCGAACTTCCGCGAGGCCCTGCGCTGGGGCGCCGAGGTCTTTCACAATCTCAAGAAGGTGCTCAAGGAGAAGGGGCTTAATACCGCGGTTGGAGATGAAGGCGGCTTTGCTCCGAACCTGCAGTCGAACCAGGAGGCGCTTGACGTCATCATGACCGCGATCGAACGCGCCGGTTACAAACCTGGCGAGCAGGTGGCGCTTGCAATCGACGCGGCTGCTTCGTCATTCTACGAAAACGGCGTCTACAACATGGCGGCCGAGAAGAAGCCGAAGAAATCCGCCGCGGAGATGGTCGACTGGTACGAGAATCTCGTGAACAATTATCCTATAGTCTCCATCGAGGACGGCCTCGCCGAGGACGACTGGGACGGCTGGAAGCTCATGACCGACAGGCTGGGTAAACGCATCCAGATAGTGGGCGACGACCTCTTCGTCACTAATCCCAAGAGGCTCAAGCAGGGCATCGATTCAAAGGTCGCCAATTCGATCCTGATAAAGCTCAACCAGATCGGTTCGCTCTCCGAAACCCTCCAATGCATCAAGGATGCGCATGATGCAAAATATACCACGGTGATTTCGCACCGCTCCGGCGAGACCTGCGACAGCACTATCGCCGACGTGGCGGTGGGCACAAATGCCGGCCAGATCAAGACAGGCTCCGCATCCCGCTCCGAACGTATTTCCAAGTACAATCAGCTGCTCCGCATAGAGGAGCACTTGGGTCCCCGCGCTATCTTCGGCGGGAGAAAGGCGCTCGCCAGGTGACGGCAGGCGTGTCGCGTGAAGAAGAGCCCGCGGTTCGCATCGATCCGTTCGATCCGTCCGATCTCGACGAGCTGATGGAGATCGAAAATCGTTCGTTTACCCTGCCGTGGTCGCGCGAATCTTATGAAGAGCTGTGGCCTCTCGATTCGATCCGCATCTGGGTCGCTCGCTCGGGCGACGAACTCGTGGGCTATTATCTCCTTCAATCGGTCGGCGAGGAATCGGAGCTTCACACCTTTGCGGTGAAACCGGAATTTCGTCGTCGCGGGATCGGTCGCATGCTGCTCGATCACATGATCGAACAGGCGAAGGGCAGGGGGACCACGCGCGTATTTTTGCAGGTGAGGCCGTCAAACACGCCGGCGCGTACGCTCTACGGTTCGCTCGGTTTTTCGGCTGTCGGAGTACGACGAAGGTACTATCGTGACAACGACGAGGATGCGTTGGTCCTGCGCCTTGAACTGCAATGAATGACTGCGCGACTAAAATAGAGTTGATCGAAGCCCTCTCCAACGATGCGTACCGCATTCGATTCGCGGTGGACTGGAAGGCTTTCGATCCAGGCCAGTTCGTCATGATGGGCATTCCCGGCAATGTCGTATTCCTGCGCAGGCCGTTCGGAATCGCACGGTTCTCGAACGGGGTTGCCGAGATCTGCTGCAAGGTCGTGGGCAGAGGCACAAGAGCCCTTTCGGATGCCAAAGTCGGGACGCGCATCGACGTGCTGGGTCCGTGCGGCAGAGGCTTTCGATTTCCGCAGAAAGAGGAGCCCGCGATCCTCGTCGCTGGCGGCTATGGCATAGGGCCGATCTTCGGACTGTGCGAGGCTCTGCTCGCGCAGGGTCGGCGATGCATCCTCTACTATGGAGCAAGGGAGACATCGCATCTCCTCTATCTCGATGAGCTTGCAAAGATCGGCGCGAACGTGAAGTGCTCGACCGAAGATGGAAGCCACGGAGCGCGCGGAATGATAGCGGAACTCCTGGAAAAAGATCTGGACAATATTGAGAAACCTTCGCTGTTCGCTTGCGGCCCGCATGGGCTCTCGAAGGCGGTTGCAGAAATCAGCCGCAGACGAGGTGTTCCCGCGCAGGTCTCGATGGAATCCTATATGGCCTGCGGCATTGGAGTCTGTCTCGGTTGCGCGTGCAAAGATGCGGATGGAAATTTCGTGCGCACCTGCCGCGAAGGACCGGTGTTTGATGTACGGGAATTACAATGGGACTCCTCCCCTTTGTAAGGGGAGGATGGGTGGGGTAGACCTTGTGGAGCCCGCAATCTACCTCCCCTTGCCCCTCCTTACAAAGGAGGGGGAATGATAAAATGAAACCAGACCTTAAAGTTAAAATCGGATCTCTTACGCTCAAAAATCCCGTGATCACGGCGTCGGGTACGTTCGGCTATGGCGAGGAGTTTCATGAATCATTCTACGACATCGCGAAGTTGGGCGCTGTCGTCACAAAAGGTATTTCACTCAAGCCGCGGGCGGGCAACGAGATGCCGCGCGTAATCGAGACCGCATCCGGCATGCTCAATGCCATTGGGCTCGCGAACGTTGGGCTCGATGCCTTTCTCAGCGACAAGCTGCCATATCTCGCGCGTACGGGCGCCGTCGTCATCGCGAATATCCTCGGCTCCACGGTGGAAGAATACGCAGAGGTCGCGCGGCGCCTCGATTCAGCCGAGGGCGTGATGGCGCTGGAGCAGAACATCTCGTGCCCGAACGTCAAGTGCGGCGGACTGCAGTTTGGCATAGATCCGGAATCTGCCGCTGTCGCGGTGCGCGCGGTTCGCAAGGCCTTCTCCCGCACGCTCATCGTGAAACTCTCGCCTCAGGCATCCTCCATACCCGCCATGGCGCGCGCGTGCGAGGAAGCGGGCGCGGACGCCATCTCGCTCATCAATACGATTCCCGCGATGGCGATCGATGTGCGGACTAAAAAGCCTGTGCTAGCAAACGTTACAGGCGGCCTCTCCGGTCCCGCGATCAAACCCGTGGCTCTGCGCATGGTGTATGAGGCTGCCGGCGCCGTGAAGATCCCGATCATCGGCATAGGCGGCATCATGAACGCCGCCGACGCGGTGGAGTTCATGCTCGCGGGCGCCTCCGCGATTCAGATCGGCACCGCGAACTTCGTGAGGCCAATGGCGGCGATGGAGATCATCGAGGGAATAGAGGTGTATTGCAGGGAGAACAGTATCTCGCGCGTTGGTGAACTCACAGGCGCGCTTGAAGTTCGATCCTGAAGCGATTTTCGTTGCTGGCTTTGCTGGCGTTTCTCGCGTTGTTGGCAGTTGTTGTTTTTGCGTTGCAGGCCTCATTGACTCCAAATGAAAAGAATCAAAATACTCGTCAGTTCCGAATGTGAAGGCATGCGGCTCGATGCGTTTGTCGCCGAGAACGTCCGCGACGTGTCACGCTCGCAGGCAAAGCGGTTGATTGAGCAGGGGCACGTCGAAGTCGAAGGACGGGATGCGAAGCCATCCCTCGTTGTCGCAGTGGGCGATCGCATTACCGTTTCTATCCCTCCGCCGGTTGCACCCTCCGCTGCTCCGGAGGATATTCCGCTCGATATACTTTATGAAGATAACGATATCATCGTTGTCAATAAACCTGCCGGGCTAGTGGTTCATCCGGCGGCAGGGCATCCAACGGGCACGCTGGTGAATGCGCTGCTCGCGCACTGCGGCGCGCTCTCCAGCGTGGGCGGCGAGATGCGCGCCGGCATAGTGCACAGGCTCGACATCGGCACGAGCGGCGCGATCGTTGCGGCAAAGAGCGATGCAGCGCACCGCTCGCTCACGTCACAGTTTCAGGCGCGCACCGTGGAAAAGGTCTACGGCGCGCTAGTGCTCGGCATCATGCGCTCGGAGCGCGGCACGTTCGACTCGCCGCTCGGGCGATCGCGCAGCGACCGCAAGCGCATCTCGTCGCATACGACGAGAGGGCGTGTCGCACTCACGGAGTGGCGCGTGTTGGAGCGTTTCGGAACAGATCTTTCGTGGATCGAGGTGACCCTGCACACCGGCCGTACGCATCAGATACGCACGCACTTTGCCGAGGCCGGGCACCCGCTCGTCGGAGATCCGCTTTACGGCGGAGAGAAAAAACTGTCGAGAATTCCAGCGGGTCCTTTGCGCGACGCCGTTGCGGGGCTTAAACGGCCAGCGCTTCATGCATGGAGGCTCGGTTTCGATCACCCGCGCACCGGCGAGCGAATGCGATTCACTGCAGAGCTGCCGGAGGATCTGGAGGCGTTGCTGAAGAAATTGAGAGGCGTGATTCGTGATTAGTGATTCGCGGATCGTGAAAGGCGTATCTATGATGCAATCTGATTTATTGCGGACTATTCCGGGAATTGTGCACGGATTCGGGATGCGCGGCATAGCGCTTGACGAATATTTGCGCGAGTCGGGCATCGATCGCGGCGCGACGTTCAGCACGAATCAGATCCACGGCAATTGCGTGCACCATCTTCATTCAAGGCGCGGCCGGGAACTGCTGGAGGGAGACGCATTCATCACGGATCAACCCGGTGTCGTCTGCCACGTGCGCACGGCCGACTGCGTGCCCATTATCATCGTCGATGCGAGCCGCAAGGCCGTTGCCGCAATCCACGCCGGTTGGCGCGGAACCGTGTGCGATGTCATTGGCGAGACGATGCGCGAGATGGCTCGAATATTTGGAACGAAGGCCTCGGACTGCGTAGCAGCAGTGGGCCCGCGCATTTGCGGCGCATGCTACGAAGTAGGGGACGAAGTGATAGAGGGGCTTGTCTCTCTAGGAATCGGCGACAGCTGGAGGGCCGATGAGAGTCGCGTCGACCTCGGAGCCGCGAATCGCAAGCTGATCATTCGCGCCGGCATTGCGCCCGACAACGTCGAGATGCTTTCTTACTGTACGCGTTGCGATGAAAGATTCGCCTCGTTCCGCCGCGACCGATCGGACACAGAGCGCCAGGTGAATTTCGTGATCATCCTCGGAAAGTGAGCGAGCTCCATTCCACCAGTGAAGCGCAGTGCCAAGAGTACGCTGTCCTTCCTCCCTTCCGGCGGGACGAATCGACACCGAGAATCACAAGCTCATACGCGCATATCAGCGGATATCAAGCCGATGCGTTCCCGTTCGCCCGGCGGAAGAGAGGAAGAACAGCTTGCTTTGCGCCGTTAACAACTTGCGGAGAGACATGCAGCCAGCGTGGTGTCCACCATTCCGCCGATCACATGCATCGTGGCGCAGAAGGAGCGGATTATCCCTCACTCCCGCCGAATGAACGGGAACGCGATTGCAGTTACTCCAACGTTAGACTGATGATCTGAATTTTATTCCGTGTCGACTCATTCGCCGGGAGGGAGGGGTGATTCGCGTTCTATGTGGCACGAAGCCCGCTCGTTCGCCGGAAGGGCGGGAAGCTCGCGTGCTTTATGGCATGGAGTCCGGTCACGCCGTGCCGCCGACCACGATCTCCGGGATGCGGATTGTGGGCTGGCCGCATGCGACCGGGGCTTCCTGTCCTTCCTTGCCGCAGGTCCCGATGGAAAAGCCGAGATCCGTTCCAACGCGGTCGATTGCCATCAGCACTTTTGGCCCGTTTCCTATGAGTGTGGCGCCGCGAACCGGCTCCGAGATCTTTCCGCCCTCGATGATATAACCTTCCTGCACGTCGAAGACGAAGTCTCCGTTGACGGTGTTGACCTGCCCTCCGCCCATTCTGCGTACGAAGAGACCGCGCTGCGTGTCGCGCAGAATCCCGGCAGGATCGTCCTTGCCGGGCAGGATCAACGTGTTGGTCATTCTCACGATCGGCAGATGCTCGTAACTCTGGCGCCTTGCGTTTCCGGAGGGAACAAGGCCCATGCGCGCGGCCGTCAGGCGGTCCGTGAGGTACGAGCACAGCACTCCGCGTTCGATGAGCACGGTGCGTTGCGCAGGCGTGCCTTCATCGTCAAAGGTGAATGAACCTCGTTTTCCCGGTATGGTCGCATCGTCGACGACAGTAACGAGTTCGCTTGCGACTTTCTCGCCAATGCGTCTCGAATAGACCGAGAGGCCGTCCAGTGCGAGGTCGGCCTCAAGTCCGTGGCCCACGGCCTCGTGAATCATGGTGCCGCCCGCCTCTGCCGAGAGAATCACGGGCATATTGCCCGCCGGCGCAGGGCGCGCAGAGAGCATGGATATTGCGCGCCGCGCAGCACGACCGGCCGTTTCCTCGGGGGGAAGTTCCGCAAAGATCTCAAATCCGAGAGCGCCGCCCGTCACCTCCTGGCCGGTCTGCAGCACTGTCCCGTCTCCCGCGATTACCTGCACGGAGAAGACGATGCCGACCTGCTCGTCGGATGAAAAGGAGCCGTCGGACGCGGCGACGCGTATTCGTCTCACCACGTCGCGATACGCGATTCGCACCTGCCGGACTTCGGTTCCTATCTGCCATGCGATGCCGTTTCCCCGCATGACGACGTCGCATTTTTCCTCGAGCGGAATTCCGAACGGATGCTTTTGCACCGTGGCAATTCCGGGCGCGCGCTTTTCATTGAAGAGCACTGCTCCGGCCTTCTCTCTCCTGGCCTGAACGGCGCGACCGACGTCGCGCGCAAGCGTCATGAGGGAGCGGCGCGTGTGGTCATTGGTAGAACCGTAAGAGGTCCTGCCTTCTTTGACAGCGCGTATCCCCAGCCCGGAGTTCTGAAAGGTCGTTGCGTGTTCGATGCGCTTGTTGTCGCATGAGATCGTGGTCGTGCAGGTGCGCTCGGCAAAGACCTCGGCAAAGTCCGCTCCGTGGCGCATGGCCGCCTGGATGATTTTATCGAATGGAAGTTCGTCGATCATTAAAGGGAGTGAGGGAATGATTCGTGAATATTACTTTCCCTGTTCGTAGGGGATGAAGTCGTCATCCGTCGTACGCGCCTGCGCGGGCCTCGTTCGGACCTGCTTATTTTCACTGCGCTCACCGCTTGCTCCCGGCGCCGACCTGCGGTTTTCAGCTATATAGTTCTGCCGCGCTGACTCATCGTCCAGGTCGTAGACTGCGGGCGGCAATTGGCGCTGTGCAGAAAGGTCGGACCGTTCGTATTTTGGGGCCGGTTCATCGTAACGAGGGATCGGCCTGGTCATCGGCGCCGGCGAAGAGGGATACGCTGCGCCGCGATTTGCGGAAATGTATTGCGCGCGCGCTGATTCGTTGTCCAGTTCATCGATGGAGACGTTGCGGTCTTCTGCAAACGAACCGCGCATCTGCTGCGCGAGCCTCGCCTGCTTCTTCGCAGCTGAAGTTTTTCTCACGTCGATGACGGGCTTTATCTCTTCGTCGCTGCTTGCGGCAGCCGCTTGTTTTTGCGGAAGCGTATAAACCGATGGCGCGGAGTTCGCCGCCGCAGGATTTTGTGCGGCTTCCGCAACTGGCGCGGCTGCCGGCTGCGCCACGGGTTGCACTCCGGCGGAATTGGTATCAGCCGCAGCCGCTTGATTCGAAGCGGTATCTGCTTGCGGAATTGCGGGCATCGACGCGACGCTGATCGATTTTGCCGAAGGTTGCGAATTTGCGGGATGCGTCCTGAAATTGTCGCCGAACGTCTGGAGTACGAATACGATGCTGAAGAGAACGATGAGAGCCGCGAAGTTGATCACAACCGATTTCGGGATGCGGCCGAATATCATTCCCACGGGCTGCTGTGTAGTGCGTCTTGCTGCCGGGTCGTGCCCGGGCCTCAAAGGACGACGATATTGCGGTTGCATTTCGTTTGTCTCTCGCATCTTGTCACCTCGTTGCTCGCAGGTGTCGGCCTTATCAAGCTTACAGGAGAATGTCAAAATTGGCTTGTAATGCGCTTCTTGCGCGCATATAGTTTCGCGTCCTTTTGTTCTAAAAAATATCCTTGAATATCAACGCTATAGAGGGGACATCGATGAAACGCCTTGCAGCACTCATCCTCGCGGCCGGCAAGAGCACGCGTATGAAGTCGAGCCGCTCAAAGGTCTTGCACAATATTTCGGGACATCCGGTCATATCATATCCGATAGAAACCGCGCGCGCTATCAAGGCGAATGATATCGTCGTCGTGCGCGGCGCAGATCAATCAGATCTCAAGGACTATCTCAATCGTGCCGGTGTGGCGCAGGCCGTTCAAAAGGATGCGCTGGGCACCGCACATGCGGTTCAGTCCGCGGAACGAACGCTCGCTCACTTCGAAGGCCAGGTCCTGATTTTGTGCGGCGATGTTCCGCTCGTGCGCGCGGAGACGCTCCGTTCTTTTCTTGCGGAGATGAACAGGACGCGCGCGACTTTGGGAGTGCTCACGATGGAGCCGAACGAACCAGGTTCGTACGGCAGGATTGTGCGTGACCTCGACGGAAGGATTGTTCGCATCATCGAAGCGCGCGATGCCTCGGACGAAGAGAGAAATATCCGTGAAGTCAACTCCGGTATCATATGTGCGGAGAGCGGCTGGCTCTTCAAATCGCTCCGCAAGATAAAGAACGACAACGCGAAAAGCGAGTACTACCTCACGGATCTCGTGGGAATTGCCCTCAACGAAGGCGAGTCGGTGGCCGCGTACGTCGGGCGCCCCGCTGAAGAGCTTATGGGAATCAACACGCGCGTGGATCTGGCGCGTGCGGCGGAGCTCATGCGCGAGAGAATCAACAAAGATCACGCGCTGGACGGCGCCGGCATTGTGGATTATCGTCATACCTACATAGACTACGGCGTGCGCATCGGCCAGGATTCCACGGTGATGCCCTTTTCGTTTCTTCTGGGATCTACCAGAATCGGCAGGGACTGCGTCATCGAAAACGGAGTTGTCCTTCGCGACGCGGTCGTGGGAGATGGCGTGCATATAAAAGCTCACAGTGTGATCGAGGAAAGCCGTATCGCGGACGGTGCGATAGTAGGGCCGTTTGCTCGCGTGCGGCCGGGTTCGAAGATCGGGCGTGCAGCTCGAGTCGGTAACTTCGTCGAACTCAAAAAATGCGAGATGAAAGAGGGGGCGAAGGCCAACCACCTCACTTATCTTGGGGACACCACTGTAGGCGCGCGCACCAACGTTGGCTGCGGCACTATCACGTGCAACTACGACGGCTTCTCGAAGTATAAGACGATAATAGGTGACGAGGTTTTTATAGGCAGCGACACACAGCTCGTGGCGCCTGTGCGCGTGGGCCGCGGCGCGGTCATCGGCGCGGGCTCCACGATCACAAAGGATGTGCCGTCGGATGCGCTCGCTCTTTCGCGAGTAGAGCAGGCCAACGTGCAGGGGTGGGCTGCAAAATATCGAAAACAAAATTCTAAATCTAAAACTCTAAATCCTAAACAAATTCGAAATTCCAAATCCTAAACAAATAAGGGTTGTAACAGTTTGTTGTTTAGAAAATTCGAATTTATGATTTAGTGTTTGTTTAGAGTTTAGGAATTTGTATTTAGGATTTGTTTGTGAGGAGGTCTCAATGTGCGGCATTATAGGTTACGTGGGAAAATCTGAAGCGACTCCCATCTTGATGGACGGTCTCAAGCGCCTCGAATATCGCGGCTATGATTCCGCAGGCATCGCGGTCGCCGGCCCCGAGGGCGTAACAATCGAGCGCGTGGAAGGTAAACTCGCGGGTCTGGAGCGCCTCCTTGCGGAAAAGCCGGTGCATGGCACCACCGGCATCGGCCATACGCGTTGGGCGACGCACGGCAGGCCCACTGAAACCAATGCTCATCCTCATCGTTCGGGCGATATCATAATAGTGCACAACGGCATCATCGAAAATTATATCGAACTGAAGAAATTCCTCGTAGGCGAAGGATTTGAATTCACATCCGAGACCGACACCGAAGTGATATGCCATCTCATCGCGTATCACTGCCGCAAGGGGGACACGACCTTCAGGGCGCTCGCGCGCGTGCGCGAAGAGCTTCACGGCTCCTACGCGCTCGTTGTCATGAACGCGCGCGAGCAGGGAGTGCTCTATTTCGCAAAGCGCGGAAGCCCTCTCGTGGCCGGCGGCGGTGAAAAGGAAAACCTCGTGGCGTCCGACATACCGGCGCTGCTCCCTTATACTCGCGACATGATCTTTCTCGAGGACGGTGATTACGGGCTCATCCGAGAGAACGGCATAGAGCTGTACGGCGCGGACGGAAAGCGGATAGAGCGCAAACCGCAGCGGATTCCGTGGAACGCGCTGATGGCCGAGCGCGGCGGTTACAAGCATTTCATGCAGAAGGAGATCTTCGAGCAGCCCACCGTCATGCTTGACGTGCTTGCGGGCCGCATCCAGAAAGATCGGGGCGCTATTACGCTCGAGGAGCTGGATTTTTTATTCGACGGCTCAAAACTCGTATTCGACCGCGTTTCCATCATCGCCTGCGGCACCTCCTATCACGCCGGTCTCGTGGGAAAGTACCTCATCGAATCGCTCGCACGAGTACCCGCGTCCGTGGATCTCGCTTCGGAATTCCGCTATCGCGAGCCGCTCATAGACGACCGCACGCTCATCATTCCGATTTCGCAGTCTGGCGAGACGGCGGATACTCTGGCGGCGCAGGTGATGGCGCGCGAACACGGCGCGAAGGTAGTGGCGATATGCAACGTAGTCGGCAGCTCGATCTCGCGAGCTGCGAACGCATCCATATATACGCACGCCGGCCCGGAGATCGGCGTCGCGTCCACGAAGGCGTTTACAGCGCAGCTGGCGGCTCTCTATTTGCTGGCGCTGTACCTCGCCGAGAAAAAAGGAATGGCTGACAGGAAGACGATGGCGGCGCGCATTGACGAACTGCTTACGCTTCCGCGGCTCATGAAGAACGTGCTGAACTGCGCGGATCACATACGCGAAATCGCGGAGGAGATCTCGGACGCTACTCATGTGCTCTTCATCGGACGCGGGGCGAACTATCCAGTGGCGCTCGAGGGCGCGCTCAAGCTCAAGGAGATATCGTACATGCACGCGGAGGGGTTCGCGGCGGGCGAGCTCAAACACGGTCCGATCGCGCTGATCGATCACGGCGTCCCGGTAGTCGCAGTCGCTCCGCGCGACGCCATGCGCCAGAAGGTCCTGTCGAACATAGAAGAGGTGCGGGCGCGCGGCGCTGCGGTGATTTCCGTCATGACCGAGGGCGACGCCGAACTCGCCGAGAGATCGAAGTACACAATCGAAATCCCCGAGGCGAGCTGGTGCATCACGCCGATACTCACGGCGCTGCCCATGCAGCTGCTCGCGTACTATGTCGCGGACCACAAGGGCACGGACGTGGATCAGCCGAGGAATCTGGCCAAGAGCGTTACTGTGGAATAGTACGTTGGTACGTTGGTACGTTAGTACGTTGGTACAACACCATTGTGTTGTGGACCCGTACGAACGTACTAACGTACTAACGAACTAACGTACCGTTTGGAACTCAATCCCGCACAACAACAGGCGGTCGAGCACGTCGAAGGTCCGCTGCTCATATTAGCGGGTCCCGGGAGCGGTAAGACGCGCGTGCTCGTGCATCGCATCGCGCGCCTCATCGAGACCGGCGCGGCGTATCCCTCGCAGATACTGGCGGTAACCTTCACGAACAAGGCCGCCGATGAGATGCGGCGCCGCACTGAGGCGCTGGTCGGCCCTCGCGCGCGGGAGATTTCGATGGGTACGTTCCATTCGGTTTGCCTGCGCATTCTCCGCGGCAACGCAGAGGCAGCAGGGCTCTCCGAACGCTTCGTGGTTTACGACGACGCAGACCAGCTCGCCCTTATCAAAGAGTGTCTGGCCGATCTCGATATTGACAAAGATCGCCTTCCACCGCGCAGCGCGCTGGAGAGGATAAGCCGCGCAAAAGACGCCTGTCAGGGGCCTGAAGAATTTGCGGCAGCTGTCGCGGACAACCCGTATCTCGAGCGCGTGTCGCGCATATATACGCGATATCAGCGCAGGCTCGCTGAACTGCAGGCCGCGGATTTCGGCGATCTGATACGCCTCGTCGTGAAGCTGCTCGATTCCGATTCGCGCCTGCGAGAGGCGCTTCAGCGCAGGTGGCGCTTCATGCTCGTCGATGAATATCAGGACACCAACCGCGCGCAGTACAAGCTCCTTGCACACATCGCATCGGCCCATCGCAATATCTGTGTAGTGGGGGATGACGATCAGAGCGTGTACAGGTGGAGAGGCGCTGACATCGAGAACATCCTCCGATTCGAGCACGATTTCCACGGCGCCGCGGTCGTGCGGCTCGAGCAGAATTACCGCTCCACGGGCGCTATCGTCGCGGCCGCGTCGGCCGTGGTGGCTGGCAACGCCGGGCGCAAGCCCAAGGAGATATGGACCGCGCGTGAGAAGGGCAGACGCGTATCAATACTCTCATGCGAATCCGAACGACGCGAAGCCGAGGCCGTTGCTGCGCGCATTTCGGCAGCGGTACAGCGCGGGCGCAAGCTGCGCGATTTCGCCGTATTCTATCGCACCAACGCTCAGTCGCGGCCTCTTGAAGAGGTCTTCCGCAGACAGGGACTGCAGTATCGAATTTACGGAGGAATTCGCTTCTACGAGCGCGCGGAAGTGAAGGACGTGCTCGCATACTTGAGGCTGCTTCTCGATCGCAGCGACGATATTGCCCTTCTGCGCGTGATTAACGTGCCTGCCCGCGGGCTCGGCAAGACCACGGTCGATCGCCTCAAATCTTTTGCCGCCGAGAGATCGCTCTCAGTCTTCGAAGCGATAACGCCGTTTGTTGAATCAGGCGGGGCGCGCGGTGCGCAATCAAAACAACTCATCGAGTTTCGCGATGCGATCCAGACAATCGGTTATAACGGAATGGATAGACCGCTGCCCGCTATCCTGCACGAAGTGCTTACGCGCACGGGCTATGTCGAGGCGCTTGCAAAGGAATCCACAATCGAGTCCGAGGCGCGGCTCGAGAATATCAACGAACTCGTGGCCGCGGTGGAAGAGTTCATGCCTGCTGCGGATACAGCAGCAGGTATGTCCTCCGTCGCTTCGCGGGAAAAAGCTTCTCCTCCGCTCGCGCAGTTCCTCGATCAGGTGGCGCTCGTCTCTGACGCAGATGCGGTGGACGAGACTCAAGGTGCGATCACGATGATGACCCTGCATATCGCCAAGGGCCTTGAGTTCCCGTGCGTCTTCATGGTCGGTATGGAGGAGGGGCTCTTTCCGCATGCCCGCTCCCTCGACGACCCTGACGAACTGGAGGAAGAACGCAGGCTCTGTTACGTCGGCATGACGCGCGCGATGGACGAACTCTCGCTCGCGCACGCGTTCCGCCGCAGCATCTTCGGCAGCGAGAGGTACAACGTTGCGTCGAGATTTCTGGATGAACTGCCCGCTGAACATGTGGATCGTGAATCGTCGTTCGTCGTTAGTCGTTCGTCGATCGTAAAACCGGTTTTTAAGATTCACGAACCACGAACGACGAATGACGAACGACGAACCACGGACTTCGAGTTCGACCAGCGCCCTCCTGAAGAGCAAGCATCACCGCTTGCAAAAGGATGCCGCGTTCATCACCCACAGTTTGGCCCTGGCGTCATCACCAGTTGCGAGCGCACGAGCGCGGGCCACAAGGTCGCGGTCCGTTTTCAGGACGGTGAGGTCAAAAAGCTCATCGCAGAGTTTGCGGGGCTCACTCCAGCGTGAACCGCCACCCGCTAGAGCTTCCACTCAGTCACAGTCGGTATATCCTCGTTCTCGGAGAACGAATCCTCCGATAGATCGTCGAAGCGCGTATCGCCCGCAATCAGGTGTTTGATCAGCTTGGCCAGCTCATTCACATTATTGTATGGTTTGTAAACTATGTGGAAACAGTTCATCCCGATCTCGAACCTGGAGAGGTTCACCCCATAGGCCGTCGTGAGTATCACTGCGCACTCAGGACTCCGCTTGCGTGCAGCAATCGCAAGCTGGTAGCCGTTTACGGCAGGCATGTTGATGTCGCTGATCAATAGCCTGCATTCGGCCTTTTCCAACAACGCCTCCGCCGCAACCGGATTCGAGACGATCTCAAAGTCGTATATCCCGATACTCTTGAGGAAGCGTTCCCAGAAGCAGAGAAAGGTATGATCGTCCTCTACTACGATGACCTGGTAGCTCGATTTGACAGCGCTGCGGCCCATCGGTTGGCCTCCACGTCATATAAGGTACAATAAACGTGCCACCGATCCGATGTTTTGTGCATTTATAACCGGTTGGATTATAAGCCGAAATTATGGAGAAGTTATTTCTTTTTTTGTTTCTGGGTATTTTTCGCCATTGAGGCCGTCAAAAGATCGACGGCTGAGAGATCTGCATGGTCTGAGTTATAACCGATAAAATCGTGCACTTGTCCGCTCGTGCGCTCGCGCGCTCGCAAAACCCTTTTCTGTCTGGCGATGACGTCTACGGAACCTGCTTTTTTCGCCGAGATATCCAGATTGCTGAGGTGTCCTAGAATAGCTCGCTGGTGCGAGCCCATGACCACAAGGCCCGCTATGTCCATAAGTCGCATGCAGGTGAGCACGTTTTTCAGATGCCTCTTCTCGACCTGGAAGGGGAGCAGAATGGCGCCCGGCGCCCTTGCTGCCAGCGCCCTGCCAAGCCCGCGAGGGAGTTCAAAGGAGTGCTCGCAGAGCGCGCCGAAGATGATGGGTGTGTCAAAATTTATTTTTGCCATTGCGTACCTCTTGCCCCCCTTACAAAGGTGGAGGATAAAACCCTCTGTGATACTCACGCGCGTCATCTATATCCCGCGCTATCTGCGCGCGAAGCTCCTCCTGTCTGCCAAAGCGTATCTGCTCGCGCATGAAACTTAAAAATTCGATGGAGATCCTCTTGCCCATGATGTCGGCCTCCACGTCTATCAGGTGCGTCTCAATCGCAAACGGTGCATCGGAGAAAGTCGGGTTGTCGCCCACGCTCGTGATGGAGGCGTACTTCCTGCCTTCTACGAGAGTGCGCGTGACATACACCCCGTATTGCAGGATGAGGTCGTTATCGCTTTCGATATTTGCAGTGCGCGCAGCAAGTTCCCGTCCTATGCCGCGGCCGGGCACTACCGTTCCCTCGATGGAATATGGGCGTCCCAGCAGTTCGTTCGCCTGATTCACCTCTCCGCGAGAGATCATCCTGCGGATGAGTGTTGAGCTGATGAGCGTCTCCCCGATGAAGATCGCCGGGACTATTATCGTTTCCACTCCATACTCCGAACCCAACGCTTCGATCACATCTATCGTACCGTGCCTGTGCCTGCCGAAAGTAAAGTCATAACCCGCGACGAGGGTAGCTGCTCCTAGCCTTCCCACAATCACGTCCCTGAAAAAAGATTGTGGATCTATTTTCCCGAACTCATGCGTAAACGGCTCCACAACCGCTGCGTCCACGCCGTATCTCTCAATGAGGAGCAATTTCTGCTCCGCTGTGGTCAGCTGTGGCGGGCACTCCGCGGGGGCGAGGACGCGCACGGGATGCGGCTCGAAGGTGTATGCGACTGAAACTCCGCCTGTCCTGGCGGCGGCATCGCGAGCCCTGCGCAGGAGTTCCCGGTGCCCAAGGTGAACGCCGTCAAACACGCCGAGCGCAACGGCGGTAGGGCGCATCTCTCTCGGAAAGCTCTGGGAACCGTAAAATCGTTTCATTGTGTCTGTCATTTAACAACCAGCGAAGTGGTACGTAGTAAGCGTGGATTCCGTCCCCTCGCCGAATGAACGGGAACGCACAGGCAAGATTTCCACCGTTAGTCTGACCATTTTAGTTTGATTCCGTGTCGACTCATTCGCCGAGGGGACGGAATCCGCGCGTGCTTCATGGCATGGAGCTCGCTTACGGCAAGAACGTCGGGCCGAGTGAAGACTTCTTGTCTTTAGACTTTACGCCGCTGGTGCGCTCGATGACGATGAGCTTGCGGCTCATCATGTCCTCGCGGTCCCTAGAGCCGATGGCGATCTGATTGGATCCAGGTTCAAGAGGAAGATTTATCTTGAACGGCATGGACGTTGCGTTGTCCGGGTTGGGGACATACGCAACTTTGCGCTCGCCCACGAAGACAAAGCAGTCGCGCACTGGATCCGTATCGCTCACTGTTCCGGAGATCGTGATCGCGGGATCCTTCGTCGACGAGGGAACGGCGGCAAGTTCGATGCGCGGCGGGCTGTACACCTGTCCCTGGTTCAGCTTGAGACCTCCTTGCGAAGGGAGCAGGCCGATTTTCTTCGTAAGGAACGCGAAGTGCTTGAAATCCGCAATCGAGAGCTTGATCGCGCAATCCGCAGGCGTATTCAAATTGAGAAGATGGAAACGGAAAGCGGCGCTACGATGCGACTTGGGTGTCATCGCGCCTAGCTTGACGCGGCCCGCTTCGATGAAGAGGCTTTCTCCGCATTCGTTGGAGATGGTGGCGGTAGTATCGGCGTCGCTCGTACCTTGTCCGGAGTTGATGACGTCAAATGAGATCGGAATGGATGCCCCCGTGGGCATCGGCTTTCCCTTTACGGTTTCCGTGAGCCGCGTCGAGAAGGAAAATGCCGGCTGAGCCAGCTCCTCCACCGGCAGCATGACCTTGAACGATTCGGGAACAACGTTGTGCTCCTCCTGGAATTTGACGTCCATCGTGAGTTCCTGCGTGGGAAGTCCTTCAGGAATTTCGATCGGTGAGCTGAACCGGCGCGTCTCTCCAGGCGCAATTTTGCCGAACGGGAACTCGCGCTCGGAGAGAAACGGCATTTCCGATTTTCCTATCGCTACGAGTTGCGAATAGGGGCCGGTGCCCACGTTTGTCGCAGCGAGTTCCAGGCGTATCTTGTCGCCGGCGCGCACGCGCTGCACTTCATCTTTTCCCTTGAATACATGGTAGGCGAGGGTCAGTTTCGGGGCGCCGCTTGCCGCGAGGCTCGCCCAGTCAATGCCCTGCGCTTTGAGCGCCGCGTCTATGGCTGCCTGCTGTTCGGCCCTGGCCTCGTTTATCACGGGCCCCACCTTCGCGATCATGGCCTTGCGGCTCGGATCCCCGGCCCTGGCTATCAGCGTACGCGCGAGCCCGGCGGCGAAGTCTCCAGTGAGGTCCGGCGCCTTGGAATATTCTTTGAGCGAGCGCTCTTCCAGTTTTTTCTCGTCTTCTTTGGGCTTGAGGTACGGCACTCGGAACGCGGCCTTTTGTTCGTTCTTGATTGCAGGGCCTTCGGAGACGGAGTTGTCCAGATGTTTTTCCAGGTCCTGCTCGCGCGTAGTTTCGTCCTCGACTATGTTCATAGCATCAGGCGCCACCGTGGAAGGCAACAATTCCACGTCAGGTGTGATGCCCACGAGCTGGATAGTTTCGGTTCCCGCGGGCTTGTACTGGGCGATGGTGAGCTTGAGCGCGCAATCGTCGCCGAGTTCGAAGAGCGTCTGCACGGAGCCCTTGCCGAACGAGCGGTTGCCAAGCACGAGGGCGCGGTCGTTCTGCGCGAGGGCGCCTGCCACGATCTCCGAGGCCGACGCGGAGCCTTCGTTGATGAGAACGACGATGGGATATTCGGGTTCGGTGCCTGCCGCGTGTGCAAGGCTCTGATCCATGACCTGTTCGCGGGCGCCGACGGTTGAGACGATGATTCCCTTGCGCAGGAATTCGTCGGCCACGTCGGAGGCGACGTTGAGAAGCCCGCCCGGATTGTTGCGCATGTCGAGGATCAATCCGTCGAGCTGCTGTCCGTCCTTGTGAAGATCCGCGATGGCCGCTTTCACGTCATCATCAGTGTTGTCCTGGAAGCTCTTGATCTTGAGGTAGCCGATGCGCTTGTCGCCTTCCGTGAGCAGGCTGTGTTGAACGCTTTCGATGTTGATCACCGCGCGCGTCAGCGAAACCTTTCTCGCCGGAGCGTTCGCGCGCTCGACGACTATAGTGACCTTGGTGCCGACGTCGCCCCTGAGTTTGTTGACGGCATCGGTGAGCGACATATTGATGGTCGATTCTTCGTCGATCTGCATGATCCTGTCGCCCGCGCGAATTCCGGCACGCGCCGCGGGCGTGTCTTCTATCGGCGCTACGACGGTGAGCATTCCGTCTTTAATTGAGATTACAATCCCGAGCCCTCCGAATTTGCCGGTCGTTCCGACCCTGAATTCATTATATACCTTCGGAGGCATGAAGTTGGAGTGCGGATCGAGCACATCGAGAAGACCGTCGATTGCGGCGTATTCGATCTCTTCGGGAGGGGTATCCGAGTCGCCATTGTAGTGAGGAACTACGAATGCCAGCACTTCATGCAGCGTGCGCGAGAGATCTCCCAGAGAGCTCATGGGCGTCGCCTTTATGCGTTTGGACGCCAGGCCCACGGTGACGGCGAGCTGTCCGCTTTCGCGATTCGTAACCAGTATCTCCGGAATCCTTCGCTGAATCTGATCCAGCGCACCATCGAGCATGGCGCGCGGATTTATCCTGGACGGATCCACATAATTGCGAGCGATCGCCGTGAGTGCGCGATCCAGGAGCCTGCCTTCCGCGGGCGCGGATTTACTGTAGACCGCTTTGCTCCCCAGCGCCAAAGTCGCAAGCGCTAGAAGGATGATGATGAGTCTGATTCTTGCAGACCGGGTCTCGTTTGAGTGGTTCATGTAGGGGTATTCCTCGATAAAAAGAACGTGCTTTTCGCTATGATGCGACTCGCGCGATTTTGAGTCAAGGAGTAATGCTAGCCATAACGTGGAGTTTTTAATTAAATGTAATGTTATGATGAAGATTGGCTTGTCAACCCCTTGAAATATCCATATAATAGGCGCATTCATACGCCGCTTTCATAGCGGGCGAAGGGCTTGGCTACGGGGATTGAGGGAGCCTTGAATTTAGCTCAGATATCAATGCGTTTCTGGACTGCAGCCCTTCCGGCAATAGGCATCTGTGCTTCAATTGTGGGCGTGCTTCTCGTATTCAGCTGGTTTGCCCTGCGCTGGCGCGCGGCCAAGGACTTTGTCAGGCGTTACATCCTTCGCAAGCCGCAATACGACTACGGTCAGGTCTTCCGCGACTATCTTGAACGCTTCAATTCAGTCACGGAGCGCAGAGATCTCTATCATGCGATCCTGTCCGCGGCATGCAGGATCCTCGGCGCGGAGGGCGCCTCTCTCGTTGTCCGCGATTCAAACGAACGCTTCCAGATGAAGGCGTCATGCGGGCTTAAGCCGTTCAGCTTTGACGTGGACGAGGTCAAGCCGTTCCTCGCGTGGCTCGAGAATCACAGGCGCCTTGTTACGAGGCAGGATTTTGTCACCGACAAGAAGCTGGTCGCCATCAAGTGCGATGGACTGCGATATTGCGTTCAGTTGAACGCAGAGGCTTGCGTTCCTCTCTTCGTGAGCGACCGTCTCTACGGTGTCATCAATCTAGGTGAGCGCAAGGGCGGCAGCTACGATGGAGAGACTCGCGATCTCATGAAGCTTCTCGCCGTGTATTTCGCTACCGCGATCCACAATGCCAATCTTTATCAGGCCCTCATCAGGCAGAATCGGAATCTGCAGGAGGCGTCGCAGCTCAAGAACCAGCTGCTCGCCAATCTCTCCCACGAACTGCGCACTCCTCTGACGAGCATAATCGGACTCTCCGAGTTGATTGCCGAAGGCGGCGACGGCCAGGTGAACGAGGAACAGATAAAACACCTATCAATGATAAGACAGGGAGGGGTACGGCTGCTCGACATGGTGACTGCAATGCTCGATCTTTCCAAGCTCGAGGCGAACCGAATGCAGCTCTCGGTGCAGAAGGTGAACATAGGCCGCGTGGTTTCGGAAGTCGCGGGAAAGGTTCAGGTGAAAAAGGGGACACGGCTGGAGGTCAAGATGGACGATTCCACTCCGGGCGTTTACGGCGACGAACCCCGGCTCAAACAGGTGATAAGTCACCTGCTTGACAATGCGGCAAAATTTACCTCCAGCGGCAAGATATCGGTAGACGCCGAGAAATGCGGCGAGATGCTCAAGGTCTCGGTGAAGGATACGGGAATTGGTATCCCGCAGGATAAGCAGAAGGCGATATTCGAAGGTTTTGTCCAGGCCGATGGCAGCGTGCAGAGAGAGCACGAAGGACTGGGGATCGGGTTGACCATCAGCCGCAAACTCGTTGAACTCCACGGCGGCCGCATGTGGCTGCACTCAAAGCCTGGCAAGGGCAGCGAATTCAGTTTTACGCTTCCGCTCAAACCCATAGGCGTATTTGGCAACGGCTCGACAAATGTCTGAATTCTTCATAAGTCCCAGGCGCAAAATTCGAAATTCCAGATAAATTACAACAACTAACCTGCTAATCCCTGTGATGTTTCAAGGGGCACTGCAGCTATTGCCAGTTGCCCATTGGAATTTGGAGTTTATTTGTAAATTCGAGCAGGGTCGTTGGCATTTATAAGGTTGCGCTTGAGAGGTTGTTTTGTTAGATGCACACACCTTTAAGAATTACTTAAGATCTAATTTTCAAAACGGTTCATGCGAGACAGAAACCTTTCATTAATACTCGTCTGCGTAACGATCCTCTCCTGCGTATCCTTTGTTCCGCGGGTCGGCATTGCTGCGTCCCACATGCGTCCACCCGAGCGCACGCAGGTTGAGACCGATCTCGGCGCGCCGCCTGAAGGCAAGGGAGAATTCGTTGCCCCTGCGGATGAGTCCGGAACTGCCCGTCCTGAAAATAAGCAGGGCAATGCCCCATCGGAAGCCGGTAATGCATCTGCGCCGGCGGCGCAGGGAGGGGAAGGCGGAGAGTTGGGACTTGGTGATATGGAGGCCGGCGCTGAGGCGGCGAAACCTGAGACAGGCACGCTCTCGCTCGACGATTGCATAAAAATGGCGCTCGCGCGAAATGCAAAACTCAAGGCCGCAGGCCAGGACGTTGAGGCAGCAAAGGGCCAGCTCATCGAGTCAAAGGCGAATCTCTGGCCTATCCTCGAGTATCAGTATCGTATAGCGCCGGTGCCTAACGACGTGGATAACGCTTTGAACAATTTTTTTGACGGCAACGTCACTCTCTTCAACAGCATCAGGGTGGCCATCGGCGTGCCTATCACTGCGTTCGGGCAGCTGCACATGGCCCGGCAGCTCGCAAAGGGCGGGCTAGAGGCCTCGCGAACGAACGAGGAAAAGGCCCATAACAACACGATCTATCAGGTCAAACAGATATATTATGGCATCCAGCTCGCAAAGGAGACGATAAAGCTCTTGAACGAGGCCAACGGCAAGATGAAGGACAAGATTGCGGAGGAGGAGGCAAAGGAACAACCTACGATGAATCCCTTCGATCTACTCCAGCTGAAGGGATTCCGGTATGATATCGAGCGCCGTCTCGAGGAGGCAAAAATGAATCTGGATATCGCAGAGGAGGGTCTGCGAATCCAGCTATCACTGGAGCCGGGCACTCCGATCGAACTGGATACGGATAACCTCAAGCCGATGCTCGCATCGCTTGAAAATGAACAGGCATACGTCGATACGGCCACTGCGGTGCAGCCCGAGGCCAGGCTTATCAATATCGGAGTGGCGACCAAGAAGCGGCAGTATCAGCTTGAAAAATACAAGCTCATGCCGAAGTTCGGCTTCGCATTTTTCGTGGAGATAGGCCGCACGACGGGCTTTGTGCAGGGCGTTCAACTCACTGACGATTATAACGATCCGTTCAATTATTCGAGGGCCGGCGTAGGCTTTCAACTCTCGGGAACCATTGATTTCCACGGAGCGGCCGGCCGCATAAAGAAGGCCGCTGCCGAATATCACAAGGCGGTCTTCGACAGCATGATAGGGCGGCGTGCCCTGGCGCTCGATATCCGCAAGGCCTACCTGGAGGCTAAGCGCGCAAAATACAACGTCACGCTGGCGAAGAAGGCGCAGTCGGTCGCGAACCAGATGATGTTCATTACGAAGGTAAACGTCGATACCGGCGTGGGCGATACGGAGAAGTACGGCGACGCGCTGAAGTATATACTTCTCTCGCGCGGTCTGTATTTCAAGTCTATCTTCGACTACAACATGGCGCTGGCCGATCTCGAGCAGCGGGTGGGCGAGGCTCGGTACGCGCAACTCGTTCCCAGGCCGGAAGTAGAGGACTATGAGGCGTTTGATGAAGAGGAAGAAGAGGGTTTCATAACGATCGATCAGGAGGGAAATACCAATGGGCAAAATGGGAAAAACGGCACTCTTCAGTAGCATCTTTTTATTCGCAATCTTTCTGGCGGGGTCTTTTGCGCCGTCATCCGCCATGTCCGCGGGCAAGTCGCAGGCTGCCGGTGCGGGCGGGGATGCGGCGGAGCCGGTGCAACATCAGGCAAAAGCGGCAATGGCGGTTGCCAGCGTTGACACGAAAGAAGGCGTGGGACCCGTGAAGAAATATTATCCAGAGGGTTCGCCCACGCGCGCAATCCAGGACCTGGACGACATGCTCGACGATTTCAAGGTAGCCGGACAGGGCGAGAAACTTACGGCGGCTGAACAGGCGCAGAACGATCAGCTCAAACAGAAGATCATCCGCGGCACGTTCGACATCCGCGAACTCGCAAAGCAATCGCTGGTGAGCCATTGGAACGGCCTCTCCGAGGGACAGAGGAGCCAGTTCGTGGGACTCCTCACCGATCTTCTGGAGCAGAAGGCGCTTTTTTCAAAGGAACAGTCTGCCGCCAAGGGCAAGAGCGGCGGAAAATATTTCGTGGTCTACAGGGGCCACAAGTTGGAGGGGCCATCCGGCACACTCTCATTTGTGCGCACAAAGGTTGTGGTTCCGTCCGAGAATATCGATATCTCACTCAACTATCGCCTCAAGAAGCAGGGTAGCGAATGGAAGATCTACGACGTGATTGTGGATGAGGCGAGCCTCGTGGATAACTACAAGTACCAGTTCGATTCGATCATCAAGAAACACGGGTTCGGCGATCTCATACGCCGCATGAGCGAGAAGCTCGCGGAGATCAGAAGTAAGCGAAACAGTTGAAAAGATACGAGTCGTACGTTGGTACTTTGGTACGTTCGTACGATGGTAGAACCTTTTGATTGATAAGGCAGTTTATGGAGTATCCGAAAAAATCCTGCGCAGCAGACGGCGACCAACGTACCAACGTACCTACGTACCATCGTACGTCATGTGCGGCAGACCGGAAGTATCGGTCTGCCATAGTAATCCTGGCGGATGGCGCTCGCGCGGACGTGATCGGAGAGGAGCTTGCCGCAGGCAGGCTTCCCAATATCGCCCGTTATCTCGTCCGCAGCGGGAGCGATCTCCCGGCGGTCACGAGTTTTCCTTCCACCACGGGCCCCGCGTATCTGCCGTTTCTCACTGGCTGTTTTCCCGGAACCTGCAACGTGCCCGGCATCCGCTGGTTCGACAAGACCCGCTACGACGCGGGCTGGTCGTTCGACCGCTATCGTTCCTACGTCGGACTTGAGAGCTTCTGCATGGCATCCGACATGTGGCCGCACATCAGGACGATATTCGAGCTCCTGCCGGACTCGCTTTCGATCTTCAACCCTATAGCGCGCGGGGCGCGCGGCCGCAGGAACATAACGCGCGTGAGCCGCATCTGGCACTGGTACTACGCGCATCTCACCGACCACTGGGCCTTCACGGACGAGGCGGCGCTCGCAAAGCTGCGCCGCGCCCTGCGCAAGCGCGCCTCATTCGTCTTCTGCGTCTTTCCAGGCATCGACGAGCTCTCCCATCTCACGCATCCAAGGCACGAGAAGACGATGGAGCGCTACCGCTGGCTGGACGAGGCAGTCGGCGCAATCGCCGGCGATCTGATCGCGCAGGGCGACTGGGAGAATACTGCGCTCTTTCTCGTATCCGATCACGGGCTTTCGGCCACGCACACTCATTTCTGCGTGAATTCATTTCTTGAAAAACATGGGCTGCCGGCATTCTTCTATCCGCTGATCTTTCAAAAAAAGGGAAAGCTCTCCGCGAACATGGTGTCTGGAAACGGGATGACGCACGTCTATTTCAAAAACAGCGACGGCTGGTCGCGCCATACGGTTCGGGAGGAGCTGGAGCGGCACGCACCTGGTATACTCGAAGACCTGCTCTCGCACGAGGCAGTGGATATTGTTGCCATCAGAAACAGCGAGGGCGGCGCAGACGCGCTCTCGCGCAGGGGGCGCGCTCGCATCAGGCTCGATGGAGCGGCGCTGCATTATGAGGTTCAGGGAAGCGACCCGTTCGGCTACAATCCGCTGCCGTCAGACCTCGATCCCGATCAATGCCTGATTCGCACCCTGGATAGCGATTATCCTGATGCGCCGTTCCAGATCGCGCACCTGCTCACCTCTCCGCGCGCGGGCGATATGGTCATTTCCGCGACGCCGGGCTTCGACCTGCGCCTCAAGTACGAGCACCCCGAGCACCGCGGCTCGCACGGCTCGTTGCACGCATCTCACATGCGCGTGCCCATGCTCACGAACGTGAAACTGTCGCAACGCCCAGTGCGCACTGCGGACGTATTCCCCACTATTCTCAAGCTACTGGGCCGCGAGATCCCGGGTCACATAGACGGAGTGCCGCTTGAAGGCCGTGAATCGTGAATCGTGGAAGGCGAGTTGCTGGAGCTCTTTTCAGATTTTGCTTTTTGTTTGGGAAATATTCTTCTCGATAACAATCCCGCTTGCCAATGGTCGGGAAGTACTCTAGAAGCCTCAATGTCCCGGTCGAGCGACGGTGCGCATGGTGCGCAATACGGCTCCTGACGGGCCTTTGGTGTCTCGCGAGTTTTCACGTCAATCTGAACTCGCACGGAGGAAATCCACGCATGAAAATCGTAAAATCGTTGTCAGCAATATTTATCGCAGTCGTGATGTCGATGCATATAGCGGGATGCGGTAGCGCGGCTGCTCCGGGAACAGACTCGACCGGTACCCCAGGCGATTCCACGACGACAGAGACTCCGCAGAATGGCGATCCCGCGACGACGGAGACTCCGCAGAATGGCGATCCCGCGACGACGGAGACTCCGCAGGCGCCGTCCGCACCTGCAAACGTGTCGGCCACGGCAGGGGATGCGCAGGTCACCGTCGGATGGGACGCGGTTACGGGCGCGGTCTCCTACAATGTTTACTGGAAGAATGCGGCTGGCGTCACGACGGCGGACACCGTTATCACGAACGCGACGCCTCCTTACGTGCACATTGGGCTTACCAATGGCACGGCATATTACTATGTGGTGACTGCCGTGAACGCGAACGGCGAGAGCGCGCTCTCGTCCGAAGTCTCGGCCACGCCGCAGATTGCCGTACCCGGCTCACCATCGAACCTGTCAGCGACGAGCAGCACTGAAGCCGTCCTGGTAGGATGGGATGCCGTCGCGGGCGCAACTTCTTATCATCTCTACTGGTCAACTGTTGCCGGAGTGACGAAGGCCAACGGCACGAAGGTAGAAAATGTCACGGCGCCCTATACCCATGCAGATCTCACGGACGGGACCGCATACTACTATGTGATCACCGCCGTAAACGGGTCCGGCGAAGGAGAGGCGTCCACACAGGTGTCGGCAACGGCAGGTCACCCGCTGCTCAAGGCATTTGTCACGACAGCGACGGGGACAGGAAATCTCAGCACGTGGACGGGTGCAGTCGGTGATGGCGTCGCCGCCGGTGATTCCATCTGTCAGAACGAAGCCACAGCCGCAGGGCTTGCACATCCGGACACTTTCAAGGCATGGCTCTCCGACTCCACGACGGATGCCTATTGCCATGTTCATGGGTTCATCGGAAAAAAATCAGCGAATTGCGGAGAGGCGACGTTGCCGACCAGTGCCGGTCCCTGGTATCGCATGGACGGCGAGCCGTTCACAGGGGCCATCGATAAGGCTACTGCTGCGAGACCTGTCGTCTATATGCCGGTCATCTTCGACGCACAAAAGAACAAGATCCCAAGTGGGTCATCGCAATATTGGACCGGCACACAATACGACGGAACGGACCAATCAACATATCATTGTAATAATTGGACCAGCGCCGGAGCAGCCGATCCCAGCCTCAGCGGAGACGCAACCATGACAGGAGCCGGGTGGTCCGCCGCGTGGTGGGGCGTGACTTCATGCGACAGCCCTAAACATCTCCTCTGCCTGCAGACGGGGGCCGGGTTCACGAAGCCGATCGTGCCTGCAGTTGGAAAGACTGTCTTTGTGACCAAGACAGGTTATACAGGAGATTTTGGAGGTATTGCCGGTGCAAATTTCAATTGTAACAACGACGCACATGCGGCGGGAATCGATGCCAGCCGCACCTTCAAGGCATGGATTGCCGTAACCGGTCATCCCGCAAGTGAGCAGTTCATATACCAGGGACCGTGGGTTCGGTTGGACGGCATCAAGGTTGTCGAGAACATTGCGGATCTGACAAAAGGGGCAAGCACAGAACTCCTCACATCGATTGCCGTTGATGAGGAGGGGAATTACGTCGCGGAAGCCAATGCATGGACCGGAACGGATATTGACGGAGAGCCCCTTGCCAATTTGATGTGCGCGGACTTCGGGGCTGGAGGTGTGAACGGTGAGACAGGATGGGTAACTTCAACATCATGGAACTGGACTTTCACCAGCACTAACGGATGCAATGGTGCAGCTCATCTCTACTGTTTTGAAGATGATTGAGGTGTTGCATTCCCTTCAGAGCGCAACGGGCCGGATGGTTTCCATCTGGCCCGTTTTTTTATCGTGCGCCCGGCAGGGCGCACTCGCTTGGAGGTGTAAGTCCTCTCCGCACCCGACAGGGGGAAGCGGTAGCCGGACGGCAAGGGTGTCCGTCGCGAGGTGGAATCTGAAGGCATGTCTGCCAACATCCTGGTGCCAGCCAGCTTCGCACGCCTCTCGTAACGCCATCTGTTCCCTGTGGAACGTCGCTCCCGTAGCGCAGCAATCTTCACTTATGTGGTATGCAGCAGTACATGTTGCTATCGGGAAGGCGATAACTTATTCCGTCCGATCCCGGCGCTGTCGTCCCTCCGCAGGGTTCGCATTCTTGAGCCGGGGGCAGCTCGCATATCCATGCTGCGCCATAATTGTAGGCATCTGGGTTGCTTACATCCACAGAAACCATTTCGCAGTCCTGTTCCAAGGTCATACCATTACTATCATCTATGTGGTTTTTGAGATCGACAATTGGGATCGCTCCACAGTTGCAGATAGGACTCGTTATTGTAAATGAAAACGAATAATCGTTTTTCAGAACAAAATAATTCAAGTCGCCAGCCCCGTAGGCGCCCGCCTTGACCGTGACCTTGACCGTGGCATCGTTAGGAAAGTGCGTAAGAGGAGTCAGGCGGATGGTCTTACCGCCATCCAGATAATTATCCATGCCTATTTGGGAAGTTGGCCAGGGGTTACCACCGACTTCGACAACAGGCCTGACCGAAGATATATTCAGGGGAACGTTGAAGGTGATCTTGATGTCATCCACAAATAACCCCATCGCACCATTCGCAGGCGTGGTAGAGACGACGATAGCTGCCAGCGGCAGAGGTGAGATGAGACCCGTCTTCGTGATGGTGTGCGGCATTACGATCTGGACATTTCTCTGCGTCGTGACCTGCGCCGCGTGCGCGGTGTATGTAATCGCCAGTGATGCCACGCCCATGACCACGGCCAGGATCGAACTTCCCATTTTCTTCATATAAACCTCCCTTATTGGCACAGGGGGACGCCATGCACCACTCATTGATTTCAGCAAGTCCTGTGCCAGAGCAGAAAGCGTATAATCCATTGAAATGTTGGGGATCGTATTTGAAAGAGATATTTCATTTTGAGAAACGGCGGGATGAGCGCCAAAAATCCGGCTCTGAAGATCGAATCCGAGTCCCACTTTGCGCTTGAACTTATTGCGTTTGCGGGCGAAGCACCGGCTGCCCATATGAATTGTTGTTCACGAAGAAGAGTGTTTCCGAAGAGATTCGTCAGTCAAGGCTTGGATATTGATCGGGCGATCTCTCATGAGATCGCCCGGATTTTTTTGCGTCGCTGTGAACCGTAAGAGTATTGACCGATCACGGGTTGGTCGTGAGGGTGACGGTCAGATCCCCTGAATAATTCGTGAGCGTGAGATCACGGCCGATAATGGCGAGCCGGTCGAACGTGAAGTAGGCGACCAGGTCTTCTTCGACGTCCGTGGGACCGATGTAATTTTCGGAATTCGCGGTGTCTCGATGAATGTTGGAATAACCGTCACTCTCAAAGATGATCATCGTGAGGCACTGGTCTGGAGATTGCGGCACGGCATCCCAGTCGAAGATGTAAAAACCGTCGTAGGCGACGCTCTGCTGTGGGGCCTGATGCGCGGTATCGAGCCATTCGCATTTGTCGTATGGAGTATTCTCAGTGGTATTCTCGTATTCTTTACTCGACCACTTTTCATCTGCTCCCGTCCAGAAAGGACCGGGCAGTTGAGAGTGATACTGAAACGGCGGAGATGGCTCATTGATTTCGTCCATCTTGCGCATGCCGAGGTGGAGGAGGTATTGCATCGCTTCCATCGCTTTGAACTCTTCGGGTGAGCACTGATTTGCTTCATGCCGGCACCTCTCGAGCCTGCTGGCCGACTTCGCGATATCTCCCGGATGTTCGCGCGCCTGTTGAATGATCTTCGGCCAGTCTCGGGTCTCTTCTGCAGAATATCCCATCGACATGCCAAGGCCTTTGAGAAACGCGGCATTCTTCACGTCGTAAGCGGAATTGCAGGGAAAGATCGAATAGTGCAAGTTGGCATAGGGTCCACCCTCATGCTCGTAGAGATCCCCATACTGACTGTTATGCCCAACCATGATGCCCCCATCCTCCCAGTCGAATTCCGTGGTCACGTTTTTGATGCGCAGCGCGTTGTGATGATTAAAATTCGGAAAGAAACCTTTTGGCAGCACGTCGATCGGGGGATAGTTGATGGGATCGTATGGCGTCAAATAGAGGTCGTGCGGTATGAAACTGATGTTCCCATAGTAAAGGCTCTGCGAAGAGGACATGTTGGGACAAACCGCGGGCAGTATCGTCATCTTGGTGCATTCTGGATCGACACCAACTTTGCTATCTAAGATACCCTCCTTCGGTCTTAGCTCAACGGGCTCCGATCCTGCCGCATTCACGTCCTGACAGACCACCCCTCCATGACGTCCGTGAGCCTCCATACGGAATGACGAACTCAGGACAGACCAATTATCGAGCAACCCACCTTTCGGAATATCTTCATTGAGTACGGCGTTGAAGATGCTCGTTGACTGATGAGCCCCCACTCGCTGTGCAACTCCAAGCGCCATGGACCCCGAAGGCACGACGGCGGTCGTACCACCGGCCTGCGTGAGGATGGAAACGGATCTGCGTTTGATCGGCATCATCGCCCCGACCGGTGCAGCCTGAAAGCGCTGCATGTCGGACGTTGATGGGGAAATCTCGTTTTTCGGCAGATTGGTCTCGCCCGGTCCAGCGGGGGGCGGCGGACTTTGAGTGACCTTGGGTTGCATTTCGAGCGGGACGAGTTGTCCAAAGGCAGTCCCCGACGCGAGGGAGACGAGAAAGAGTGTGTAGATAATGACGCGAGCAGGTTTTTTCATAGAGAGTACTCCCTTTCGACAGGATGTCCGAATTCAGAGCCACAAATAAAATCGAGCAAGCTTTGTGCCAAAGTAGCAAACGTCTAACATGCTGAAATTTGGGGGGTCCGTTATCGGACCAAAAAAATCATTTTGAGAATACGACGTAGGAAGCGTCAAAAATTCGCCTCGAGCGTCCCGAATTCTCCCCGATGCATGCAGACGCTGGTAGAGTCCCTCGCGTACTTTGCGCTTGAATTGGCGGGCTTCAGCCGATATAGCCCCTTGCTCACTTGAAACTTGGAGGTCTTATGTCCGAATCATGCAAAGGCTCGTGCTGCTCATGCGGTGGGGCCGAGAAGCAGGATTACAAAGTAGCAGACATCTCGCTCGCGGATTGGGGCCGCAAGGAGGTCGAGATCGCGGAAAAGGAGATGCCGGGCCTCATGTCGCTGCGCGAGAAGTTCGGCGCGACAAAGCCTCTCAAGGGCGCGCGCATCACGGGCTCCCTGCACATGACGATCCAGACCGCGGTGCTCATCGAGACGCTCGCAAAGCTCGGCGCCGAGGTCCGCTGGGCCTCCTGCAATATCTTCTCAACGCAGGACCACGCTGCCGCATACATCGCGTCAAAGGGGATTCCGGTATTCGCGTTCAAGGGCGAGACGCTCGAAGAATACTGGCAATTCACCAAGTGCGCGCTCACCTTCCCAGGCGGAAAGGGTCCCACTATCATAGTCGACGACGGCGGCGACGCCACGCTCGCGATTCACCGCGGGTACGAGGCCGAGGAAAAACCGTCGATCCTCGAAGGCAAGGCCGCCAATCACGAGGAGGAGTGCGTGAACGCGATGCTCCGCGAGACCCTCCGCGAGACGCCGCGCTTCTGGCACGACGTGGTGAAGGAAGTCCGCGGCGTGTCCGAAGAAACGACCACCGGCGTGCACAGGCTCTATCAGATGCAGAAGAACAATAAACTCCTCTTCCCCGCGATCAACGTGAACGACTCCGTCACAAAATCCAAGTTCGACAATATCTACGGATGCCGCGAATCGCTGGTCGACGGGATCAAGCGCGCGACCGACGTGATGGTAGCCGGCAAGACCGCGGTGATCTGCGGCTACGGCGACGTGGGCAAGGGTTCCGCGCAATCGCTCGCTGCGCTCAATGCGCGCATCATCGTCACGGAGATCGACCCGATCTGCGCGCTGCAGGCGCTCATGGCAGGCTACGAGGTCATGACGGTCGAGGACGCGCTCAAGTACGGCGACATCTTCGTCACGTGCACTGGCAACTGCGACGTGATCACTGCCGAACACATGTCGAAGATGAAGGATCAGGCGATTGTCTGCAACATCGGCCACTTCGACAACGAGATCCAGATGGACCAGCTCACCAAGTGGACCGGCGTCAAGCGCACGAACATCAAGCCGCAGGTCGATATGTTCACCTTCTCCGACGGGCATTCGATCATCATGCTGGCAGAGGGGAGGCTCGTGAACCTCGGTTGCGCCACGGGCCATCCGTCGTTCGTGATGTCCAACTCATTCACGAATCAGGTGCTGGCGCAGATCGACCTGTGGACCAATAAACACGCGGTCGGCGTGACCACGCTCCCCAAGAAGCTCGATGAAGAGGTTGCGCGGCTGCACGTGGAAAAGCTGGGCGGAAGGCTCACGAAGCTGAGCACGAAACAGGCGGAGTACATCGGCGTTGCGCAGGACGGCCCGTACAAGCCGGAGCACTATCGGTATTGATGGAATGACTTACCCCTCCTTTGTAAGGAGGGGTAGGGGAGGTAGATCGCGCGTTTCCCGGGATCTACCCTCCCTATCCCTCCCTTACAAAGGGAGGGGATTTGAAATCCAGGTTGCCACCGCGTTTTCGTGTTTTCTATATGACCAATTGATCAGCGATCCTGGCGCAGATATTCGCTGGCGCTGCTGCCGTTCGTGCAGCGAATGTCCGCTGGCCTGTAGCCCAGGTACATCAGGTTGCCTACCTCGCCGCCAGTCGTACAAAGGCCGACATATTCAAGCGGGTCGACGCCCAAAGTGTGAGCAGAGGCGTTCTGATCGTCAGACGCGTTGGCGCCCTTACATGCCTTGTTGATCGCATCCTCTTTTGCGAAACGGCGCATATGCGCCTTGAACCAGTCGGCAGTAGCGCCGTGCTCCAGGGGGATCTGATTCTCGACGTAGCAACTGGACTGACCGACGACGTAACCGTCTTTCTTCGGCTCCTTGACCCACGCAGGGAGCTCCTTGTTTGCTTCGTCGACCGTCTTCTGTGCATTTGCCGCCGTTGCCGGATCGTTCTGGCGTGCATACGAGGCGCATCCGGCCAGAATTGCTACTGCTCCTGCAAGTAACCAGATCATTTCGTCCTCCCTGTGGTTCTATGTAAGTTATCCGATATCTAAACTCGGCGCCAATGGTGCAATGATGGGCTATATTTATACGACGTGCCATCTGTCAAGCAAAAACAGGCCTTGAGCCGGCGATAATGCCCTGCGAATCTCATTAGAGTTGAATTTCCGATTGACGGGGTGGGCCCCATCGCCCATATGTTCGATGCTTTCAAAGGAGATCCCGCGGTGAAGATCGGAGTGCTGCTCAAACAAGTCCCGGATACCGAGACGGTCGTCAAAATAGCTGCTGACGGGCGTTCCCTGGTGCAGGACGGAATTAAATGGGTCATCAATCCCTACGATGAGATTGCGCTGGAGGAGGCGCTCAAGCTGAGAGAGAGGCTTGGGGGCGAGGTCGTCATCCTCACCGCGGGCCTGCGGCGCGCGGAAGATTCGATGCGCCAGGCGCTGGCAATGGGCGCAGACCGGGGGATACGCATCGACACTGATGGCGTCGACGCGGACCCATTCATGACCGCGCGCATGCTCTCGAAGGTTTGCGAGGCCGAGCGGTACGACATCATCTTCGCAGGCAGGCAGGCGGTTGACGACGGCGCTTCACAGGTGCACATCGGCGTGGCGGAGATGCTGGGCATTCCTCACTGCACGCTCGTGGAGAAATTCGATATTTCCTCCGACGGAAAAATTGTTACGCTCACGCGCGCTGCAGCAAGCGGCATCAAGGAGATAGTCGATTCGACGCTTCCGCTCGTGGTCGGTTGCGAAAAGGGGCTCAACAACCCGCGCTATGCAACGCTTCCGGGAATACTCAAGGCAAAATCAAAACAGATCGGCGTGGTCTCAGCGGTTGAATCTGCAGGCGATCTCGCGCCGCGCCTGATCGTGAAGGCGCTGAGGCCGCCGCTGGAGCGCAAGGCAGGGCGGATGATCGAAGGTGACGCAAAGCGTGCGGCGGAGGAACTGGCGCGGCTGCTGCATGAAGAGGCGAAGCTGATATGAGACGCATCGTTATTATTGCAGAGCACTCGGATGGCCGGCTCAAGCGCTATTCGGCAGAGCTTGCGAGCAAGGCCGTGTCGCTTGCTGAAGGTGCAGGCGCCTCTGTCGCAGCCGTCGTAGTCGGAGATATCTCAGATGAAATAACGCGTTCGCTCGGCAGCTGCGGCGTCGCAAAGGTCATATGTCTTGATAGCAAGTCGCTCGATGCGCGCTCGGGTTGTGCTATTGCCAAAGCTCTGTGCGAGTTGATAACCCGGGAATCCGCGTTTGCCGTGATCGCCACTGATACGCCGTTTGCCGCGGATGCCATGTCGCGCGCCGCGATGCGCCTGGGCGTTTCGCTCGCGACGGATTGCGTCGCTATTTCTCTGAATGAGGAAAAGATATTCGTTACGCGGCCGATCTACGGCGGCAAGGCACTGGCTGACATCGAAATCGCGGGCATCCCTCGGATGGCGCTCCTGAGGGCCAACGTCTTTCCGATCGGCGTAAGGAAGGACGTCTCGCCGGAAGTCGAGCGAATCGAGCTCAAGATTCCAGAGACGGGCGCGCGCGTGAAAGAATTGCGCGAGGCCGAGCCGGGAATGCTCGATGTAGCCGAGGCGGATCGCATCGTGGCCGGAGGCAGGGGCGTAGGAAACTCAGAAAATTTCAAGCTGCTGCGCGAACTCGCGTCCGCGATCGGCGCCGCGGTCGGTGCGTCGCGCGCGGCCGTGGACGCAGGCTTTATCTCCCACGATCATCAGGTGGGCCAGACCGGCAAGGTCGTGAATCCTTCATTATATATAGCCTGCGGCATATCGGGGGCGATCCAGCATCTGGCCGGCATGCGCACTTCAAAGGTGATAGTAGCGATCAACAAGGACCCCGAAGCTCAGATCTTCGCAAAGTGCGACTACGGCATCGTGGGCGATCTGTTCGAGGTGCTGCCTGCACTCACGGCGGCGGTGAGGAAAATTGTGAAGGACTGATTGGAAATATTACCAGTCTATGGCTCAAAAATACATCGCCATCGCGGGCAACATGGGTTCGGGCAAATCCTCGCTCGTTGATTTCCTATGCGGCCACTTCGGGATCAGGCCCTTCTTCGAACCGAATGACGCAAATCCGTTCCTCGAACTCTTCTATTCGGACATGAAGCGCTGGGCCTTCCACTCGCAGATGCATTTTCTCACGCACAAGTTCCGCATCCATCGCGAGCTCGACAGCTACGAGGGGACGGTTTTGCAGGATCGCACCATCTACGAGGACTCAGAGATCTTCGCCTTCAACCTCTTCAGGCAAGGCTGCATGACGAAGGAGGAGTTTCGCACGTATCGCGATCTCTACGAGGTCATGGTGGGGGCGATAAATCCGCCGGACCTGCTCATCTACCTCCACTGTCCGCTCGCCACGCTGAAAAAACGAATCGCCGGCCGCGGCCGCGCGATGGAAAAATCCGTGCCGGACGAATACCTCAAGAGGCTGGAGCGCTATTACCGCCGCTGGCTCGCCAAATACGACCGTTCGCCCGTCCTCACAATTTCAACCGCGAAGATGGATTACATCGAGGACTTCATCCACCGCCACGATCTGTTGCAGCGGATATCGGCGCATCTCAGCGCTTGACTCTTGTTGTAATCTATTGGAAATGAAGAAGAAATGTATGCCCAAAGGCGGCCTTTGCAAAGTGCATAGAAGACTCTTCATCATAGCAGTCGTGCACCTGATTCTCCTTCGTGCGGCCGTTGCCGCGGGGGACCCGTCGTCACAATCGTTCATATCGTTTCAGGAGGCGGAGGGCCTCGCTCTCAAGAATTCCCATTCCATCGCGTCGCAGGAATACGCCGTCCAGTCTGCAAAGGAGGACGCCGCGGCGCAGAAGGTGAAGCGCTATCCGAACTTTAATTTCGACGCATCCAGCACGTTTCAGTCCAAGATCGGCCAGATCGTAATCCCTCAGCAGAACGTGCAGCAGCAGATCGGCGATCACATCAGCTGGAGCGTCGGGCCCTCTCTCAACTGGGTTGTGTGGGATACCGGTCAGATCACCAACAAGGCGAAAAGCCTGGGCATGGTTGCCGAGGCGCAGAATGAGACTCTCGACGACTACTCGCGACAGGTGCTCTTGAATGCCCGCACCGCCTATATCGGCGTGCAGCTCGCAAAAGAGCAGGTGCGTCTGGTTACCGACGCGCTCAAGCTTGCCCGCGCCCAGTACGCGGACGTGTCGGAGAAGAAAAACGTCGGCACCGCGGATCTGCTCGATCAGACAGTCGCGCATCAGGAGGTCGTGGATCGCGAAAAAGACCTTGAGAGCGCACAGGGCGCGCTCGGCGTTTCAAAGCGGACGCTCGTGGCCGCGCTGGGGTTCGACCCCAGCGAGCAGGACCCGGATTCAATCGATGTCGAAGCGATCTCGAACGTTATGCGGCAGCTGCTGCCAAAAGCGACGGTCGCCGTAAATGTAGAAGATCACCCAAAGGTGAAGGCGCTGGAAGACCAGATGATTGCATCGGAACTCGCGGCGAGGAGCTCGAGCGCGCGGCATTGGCCCAAGGTCAGCGCCTACGGAACATCCACCTTTCAATATCCGAACTTCGGCCAGAACACCACAATCCAGCAGAACCAGATGATGCTGGGTATGCATTTCCCGATATTGGACTGGGGCATGATCAGCAAGGAATCCCGCAGCTACAAATACCAGGCTTATTCGGCATCCGAGCAGAAGAAACAGGCGGCCATAGATCTCTCGCGCGACGACTCCGCGATACGCGAGAGAATAAGGACGCTGAAGCAGATCAGGGTCGCGAATGAAAAAGCGGTCAAGGATGCGGTGGATGTGGCCAGGCTCTCGTACGATTCGTATCTTGCCGGCAGGATCATCTTCCTCGACGTGCAGCGCGCGAACGTGAAGGCGCTCGCAGTTAAGGTCGATGCGGCGCAGACGGACGCGGAGCTTGCCACGCAGATATCCAGACTGCTAGCCCTTGCGGAGGGCGAAGGGGAGCGCAGATGAATCAGGCCGAGCGCAGGAATTTTGTGACATGGATCAAGGGGCATAAACCCGTAGTCCTGGCCGCGCTGCTGGCGATTGCCGCTGCCGTATATTTTCTCCTGCCGGACAGTGAATCGATATACGTGGGCACGATAGAGGTCACCGAGGTGGACGTGGCGCCGAGGGTAAACTCGCTGATAGCCGAGCGCGTGGTCGATGAGGGCGCCCTCGTCAAGGCGGGCGACGTACTCTACAGGCTCACCTGCGAAAATTACAAGGTCGACGCGCAGAAATTCACGAACGATTTCAGGCGCGCGGAAAAGCTGCTAGCGACCGGCAACATGTCTCCGGAACGGTACGACGACTTCAAGAAGAACTACGAGAACTCGATGCTGCAGATAGCGTGGTGCACGGTGCAGGCGCCGATAGACGGCACGATCCTCACCAAGTTTCACGAGGCGGGCGAGTACGTCTATACCGGCGATAAGCTGATGGCCATGGGCGATCTGAACGACGTCTGGGCGTACGTTTACGTGGATCAGCCGCTGCTTGTTGATCTCTCAATAGGCGAGGATGTTACGGGCTATCTCCCCGAACTGCACGACAAGGCGATACCTGGCAAAATAATTCACATCAAGGACGAGGCGGAGTTTACTCCGAAAAACGTGCAGACGCGCAAGGAGCGGACGCGCCTGGTCTACGGCGTGAAGATCCGTTTCGACAACAGCGAAAAACTGCTAAAGCCGGGAATGCCTATCGAAGTGCGGTTTAAAAAGCTGGTCAAGAGCTGAATAAACGAAGCTGCCATAAATTGCTTTCCCCTCCTTTGTAAGGAGGGAAAGGGGAGGTAGATCATGGGCGCATCCAGGATCTACCCCTCCCATCCTCCCCTTACAAAGGGGAGGAGCTTATTATACAGGACTCAATAAATGCCGGTCGGTATTGAGTTGAACAGAGTCTGCAAATCGTTCAAGAAGCTTCGCGCCCTTGACGACATCACGATCACGTTTGCCGAGGGAAAACTGCACGGGCTGATCGGCTCCGAGGGCGCGGGCAAGACCACTCTCATGCGCGTGATCATGGAGCTTCTCCTCCGCGACAGCGGCGAGATAGTCTGGCGCGATGACGGGAAGATGCTGCCGTTCCAGGAGGTGAGGGACCGCATTGCCTACATGCCGGGCAGCCAGAGCCTGTATCCCGATCTCTCCGTCGATGAACACCTCAAATTCTTCCGTGAGCTCTACAGCCTCTCCGCTGACGAGTTTAAAAGGCAGAGGGAGCGGCTCCTCGAAATCACGCGGCTTAGCAAGTTCACAAAGCGCAGGGCGCGCGAGCTCTCGGGCGGCATGTACAAGAAGCTGGGACTCATGTGCGCGCTGCTGCTGCAGCCGTCGGTGTTGCTGTTGGACGAGCCGACCAACGGCGTGGACCCGATCAGCAGGCGCGAGTTCTGGGACATGCTATATGATCTCTCGTCGCAGAAGATCACCATCATCATCTCCACGGCTTACATGGACGAGGCGGAGCGCTGCCACGAGGCGCATCTGCTGGACGCAGGAAAACACCTGGTGAGCGGCGAGCCGAGAAAGCTGTTGGCTGACGCGGGCGTTTCGAGCTTCGACGAATATTATATGAAACAGGGAAGCCAGAATCCAGAAGTCAGAATACAGAATAAAGGCTTCTGACTTCTGTATTCTGACTTCTGAATTCTGTATTCTCAATTCTGCCCAGGATCATCAATGAGCGAACAGACTGCGGTCAAGGTGGAGAAGCTGGTCGTGGCCTTCGGCGATTTCAAGGCCGTGAATGAGGTCTCGTTTGAAGTCGCGCAGGGCGAGATCTTCGGCTTCCTCGGCGCCAACGGCGCGGGCAAGACCACGACAATCAGAGTCCTCTGCGGCCTGCTCCCGCCAACTGCGGGCGCGGTCACGGTGGCCGGCGCGGACCCATCCATCGATGCGATGTCGGTCAAGTCTCGCGTGGGCTACATGTCGCAGAGGTTCACGCTCTACCGCGACATGACTATCGGCGAGAACCTCAATTTTACGGGCAAGCTGCGTAAGCTCGGCTATGAGGCGATCAGGTCGAGGATCAAGGAGCTTATCGACTTCATAGAACTCGAGTGGCCGCTTTCGACGATGGTCGCGGACCTTCCGGCAGGCGTGCTGCAGCAGGTGGCGCTTGTCTCCGCAACCATGCACGATCCTCAGATAGTTTTTCTCGACGAGCCGACTGCGGGAGTGACGCCGCACGCCCGTTCGCGGTTCTGGGAGCTGATCGGCAAGATGTCTGAAGCCGGGAAGACGGTCTTCGTCACGACCCACTACATGGACGAGGCGGAACAGTGCGGACGCGTTGCGCTCATGCGCTCTGGAGAGCTCATAGCGCTGGGCTCGCCGGCCGAGCTCAAGGAGAGCACATTTCCGGAGCCGCTCTTCGAGCTCTCGCCCTCGACGGATGCGGGCGCGGGCTGGCAGGCCGCGCTTCGCTCGCAGAAGTTCTGCAAAGAGCTCGAGACATTCGGCATGCACTACCACGTGCTGGCTGATGCGCCGGCGGCATTCGAGTCGTACGTCGCAAGAGAGCTGCCGGAATTTTCTCACAAGAGAATCAATCCGTCGCTCGAGGACGTCTTCATAAGGCTCGTGGAGGGCAGGGAGAGATGAAGCGCTCGTTTCGATTCAGGCGTGCGTGGGCGATCGCCAGGAAGGAGGTCATGCACATCGTGCGCGATCCCTTCACGATAGTCTTCGCCATCGTGATCCCCGTCTTTCTGACCGTCATGTTCGGCTATGCAATCGATTTCGATATCCACGACGTGCATATGGCGGTCTACGACGACGACATCACCCAGACGTCGAGGATCGTTTACCAGAAGTTCACGGATTCGAAATATTTTCTGATCAAGGAAATAGAGCCGCTCGTACGTTCACCTGACGAGCCGCTGGCCGCTGAGCGCGTCAAAATATCTCTCATCATCCCGCACAAGTTCGAGGAAGATCTCTACAACGGCCGTGGCGCCACTGCGCAGGTGCTGCTCGACGGCGCGGACAACACCACGCTCAACCTCGTCTCCGGATACGTGGGGGGGATCGAGGCAGCGCTCAACGAACAATTTGCCGCCGAGATATCTCCGGTTACGAAGGCGCGTCTGGTAAGGATTGCGCCGCGCTTTCTCTTCAATCCTGAGCAGAAGAGCTCGTGGTACATCGTGCCTGGACTTTCGGTCGTGATACTGGCCATACTCTCCATCCTGCTAACTTCGCTCACAATTGCGCGCGAGTGGGAGACCGGCTCCATGGAGTTGTTGCTCTCCACGCCCGCACGGCCGGCCGAGATCATCGTGGGCAAGCTCCTTCCCTACGTGGCGATGGGGCTCGGCGCGATGCTGCTCATCTATATTGCCGCGAGGTTCATTTTCGGCGTTCCGTTCCGCGGGAGCCATCTCGCATATCTCGCTGCGACCCTGCTCTTCATAGGCACCTATCTTTCGATGGGGCTCTTCATATCCGTAGTTGCCAGGAACCAGCAGCTTGCGCTGCAGATGAGCATCATCACGGGCTACATGCCGTCGATTTTGCTCTCAGGATTTATATTCTCCATCCAGAACATGGATCGCTTCTGGCAGATGTTCACCGGCATCCTGCCGGCGCGCTGGTATATGACGATCTGCCGTGCGTGCTATCTCAAGGAGGCCTCGTTTCATGACCTGATCGGGCCGTTTGTCGCGCTGTTGATACTGGGAGGCTTCTTCTTCGTTGCAGCTACGAAGCGGTTCAAGGGAACGCTGGAATGAAAAGTCAGAAGTCAGAATTCAGAAGTCTATATTCTATATTCTGAATTCTGTATTCTGATTCAGGAGTGAACGATGTTTGAGCTGCTGCGCGCATTCGTAAAAAAGGAGCTGGTCCAGGCGCTGCGCGACCCGCGCATGAAGCTCTTACTCTTTCTCATGCCCGTCGTGCAGATGTCGGTCTTCGGCCTCGCGCTCAACACCGACATCAAGAACATCCAGCTCTATGCCAGGCCGATGATCAACGACCCGCTCTTTCGCGACATCGAGCGCGATGCCCTCGGGAGCGGCTGGTTTCAGGCCATCCCGGAGGAAGAAGCCCTGGCGGGGGAGACGATCGAGAAGTTCAAGAGCGGGCGGGTCGATGCCGAACTCTACGCGCCGTGGGGCGGGCTTACGCGCGCGTTCGAGCGCGGGCAGGGCGAGCTCGAGGCGGTGATAGACGGCTCGGACCTCGTTCGCGCAAGAGGAATCGAGGCGTATCTTTCAAATATAGTGAGCAGGGCCGTGGGCGATCGCGGAGGGAAGCCGGAGACGTACGACTTTGCGGTGACGGCGCAGACGAAGCCATCGAGCACGAGGAGGATGCCGATCGAATTCGCGACGCGCATCCTCTACAATCCGGAGCTCATCACGTCGTACAACCTCGTGCCCGGAGTGCTGGTCATGCTCGTGAGCATCATCACGATCATGCTCACCAGCATGTCCATCGCCAAGGAGAAGGAGATCGGTACGTTTGAGACGCTCATCGCCGCGCCGGTTTCAGTGACGGAGGTCCTGCTCGGCAAGACGATTCCGTATATCCTCATCGGCTGCACTAATCTCCCTCTCGTATTCTTCGTGGCGGTTGCGGGATTTGACGTGCCGATGCGCGGCTCGTATCTGTGGCTGGCGCTCGCGACGATCTTCTTCGTGGTGACCACGGTGAGTATAGGCACGATGATATCTATCATCGCCAGGAATCAACAGCAGGCGATGATGGGAGGCTTTATCTTCCTCATGCCCGCGATCCTGCTCTCGGGCGTCATGTTCCCGATAGACAACCTGCCGGTGCTGCTCAAGATCGTGGCTGCGTTCAACCCGCTCATGTATTTCAGCATCCTCCTGCGCAACATCATGCTCAAGGGCGGGGACCCCTCGGTGCTCGCCACGCATACCGGCGCGCTATTCCTGATCGCGGTGGTCTCGGTGACCACCGCGTTCAAGCGATTCCGGATGCATCTGGGGTAATCTCTGTTTCTCGGCTGAGCTGCTTGCGTTGATCTGTTGCGCTCAGGGGCGCTGAGACGAGAGCCTGATGTTGTCCAGGGCGTCAGCCACGGCTGCTCTCACATCCGCCGATCGATCGTTGCGAGCCGCTTGGAGCGCGGGCAGGGTCTGGGAAGCGGCCGAAGGGCCGAAGTTGCCAAGGGCCAGGGCCGCGGCAAAGCGGGCTTTAGCCGATCCGTGCTTGAGGGTATCGATGAGCGCAGGGATGGCCGGGACGCCGATGAGTGCAAGGGCAAAGGCCGCTGCACTGCATACCTCAAACGCTGGATCGTTGAGAGCATTGATGAGTACTGGAATATTCGGAGCGGCCGCAGAGCCCATCTCGCCATGGGCTACAGCTGCCCGAAGACGAACACCTTTCTCTGGATCCATGAGCGCGATGCGGAGCTCCGGAAGGGCCAGGGGGGCAGCCTCAGGGCCGATTCCTCCAAGGCCGATGGCTGCGCCCAGGCGTGTGGCTGGATCTGGATGACGAAGATTGCGGACGAGATCCGGCGCCGTCGGGAGGGCTAGTTCTCCCATCCTCCTAGGCGCCACCGAGGTGCCAGGCAGGCGCCACCGCCACCGAGGTGCCAGGCACGTGTCATCGCGGTGCCATCGCGGCATCGCGGTGCCAGGCACGATAGTTTTCTGCCGCCGCATTGTGCGAGAAGTCGGAAATCGCGCCTGGCACCTAACGGAGCGCTTGAGCATCTTTCACCTCCATCGATTTCCTGACGGATCATCCAATCAACTGCTGATATGCATAGATACGACATCTCCAGGTTTTTTATACCCAAAATATATCGAGAAAAAATCAACAGCTTCTTATTATTGTCAAATAAATGACGGCCTTGTTCAGAAATTATCATCCTGATAAATCTCCACGTTATGCCTTCACCAGGGATTTTAGAGAGATAGCGATGAAAGTACTATGGCATGAATCCTGCTTATAAAGTGTTATCGTCTAAAGCTTCACACAGGAGGATGATATGACTTTAAAAAGAATGGTGGCGCTGTTGGCGGTATTATTCGTGGCAGGTTGGGCTTCGGCGGTCAGGGCACAGGTGGTTCCCTCAAAAATACAAGTAGCTCCTTCAAAAATTCCCATAGCTAAGGAGGTTGGCGACCTCGCGATCCCTGCAGGTAACTTAAAAACAAAAATTCTCTGGGCCGGGATTGATTGTGTTAAGGGGGGGCCTAGAGTGATCGCCGACCAAAATGGGCAGACTCTTGGAATGCTGATGGTGGGTGCTGAGAGAATTGAAGTTGCGGGGATTCAAAATGAACTGCAGTATTTTCATCCGGAGAATTTGTCGTTTTTCTGTCCGCTCAGGCTCTCTGCCGGTAGTAGGATTATGACTGTAGAAGTTCATGGAAATATAAGAAGTGGCGGTGATTCTGATACTCTTGGATACAGCGTGAATTTTTCTCTATGGCAGACCGGGACGTCGTGGTTATTCACTCAGAAGCCCATCGATCAGTTCGGTTCATTCGATATCATATTGCATCCGACCCAGATTCTATCAATCTCCGACAACGGTCCAGCTTATTTCGTGATTGACTTCAACTCGGAGAAAGGAATTGCGGGAATAGTAGGTTCGGACTTCGTGCTGAATTCAATCAAAATCAGCTATACAGAATGATCTGTTGCAACGTATATGGTTGACATCAAACGCCCGCAAGAGATTGCGGGCGTTCGACTTTTTCAACAACCTGTTAGAGGCTTTCAGCGATCAGCTCCGCGATGTCCTTTGTTTCGATATCCGCCGCAGCCGCGTCCTTCACCGCGTCTTCAATCTGCGTGAGGCAGAAGGGGCAGGCGGTGGCGACGAGCGTTGCAGAGGTGGTCTCCTGCACGTCGGCGAGGCGCGCGCGGTTAATGCGAGTTCCTTCCTTCTCTTCCATCCACATCCTGCCGCCGCCTGCGCCGCAGCATCTGCCGAGGTCGCGCGAGAGCTGCATCTCTTCGATGTGCGTGCCTGGCACCGATCGCAGCACCTCGCGAGGCGCGTCGTAGATATTGTTGTATCTCCCGAGGTAGCACGAGTCGTGATACGTGAGTGTGCGTCCGTGCATCGATTTTGCGGGCGCGAGTTTTCCAGCAGTGATGAGATTCTGAAGCAGCTCCGTGTGGTGGATGACGTCATAATGTCCGCCGAACTGCGGGTATTCGTTCTTGAGCGTGTTGAAGCAGTGCGGACAGGACGTGATGATCTTCTTAACATTGTAGCGCTTGAACGTGGCGACGTTTTCCTTTGCCAGCTGCTGAAAGAGGTATTCGTTGCCGATGCGGCGCGCGGAGTCGCCCGTGCACTTCTCTTCGACGCCCAGGATGCCGAACGATACGCCTGCCTTCTGCAGGCATGTGACCAGCGCGCGGCTCACCTTCTTTGCGCGCTCGTCGAAGGAACCGGCGCAGCCCACGAAGTAGAGATGTTCCGCGGATGCATCTTCAGCGAGCGTCTTTACGCCGAGGCCGGCTGCCCAGTTAGCGCGCTCGGCATAGGAGAGCCCCCACGGATTCGAATTGATCTCCATGTTGCGCATCGCCTGCTGCGCCTCGGGCGCGAATGCGCCCTTCATGAGCACGAGGCTGCGGCGCATGTCCACGATCTTGTCCACGTATTCGATGAATACGGGGCATGCCTCTTCGCACGCGCGGCACGTGGTGCAGTCCCACAACACCTGCGGATCCACGACCTCCGGCACCATGGCTTTGAGCGAGGTTCCCTTGCCCAACGCTATCGAGATGCCGTTGCGGTAGAGGTGATCGCGCATGGCGTTGTTGAACTTTTTGGGATCGAGCTTCTTGCCCGTGGCCGTGGCAGGGCACTGCTCCGAACATCGCCCGCACTCTGTGCAGCTGTAGAGGTCCATCACCTGCTTCCAGCTGAATTCATCCACCTTCTCCACGCCGAAGCTCGTGGCAAGCTCGTCTTCCAGGTTGAGCGGCGTGAGTGCTCCATAGCTCTCCATCCTGCGCAGGAATACATTCGGTATGGCGGTGATGATATGGAAGTGTTTGCAGTACGGGAGCCAGTTGAGAAAGAGCAGGATTACGATGGTGTGGGTGAAGTAGCTCGCAATGTACCAGTTGTGCAGCGCCGCGGGCCCCGCTTGTGCCGCGGTGAAGATTCCAGCAAACCATATGCCCACGGGCGAGAGCACGGCCGAAGGCGACCAGTTCGCTGCAATCGAGGCGCCTTCCATGGTGAAGTCCGTGAACATGATCGCCGCGATTGCGGCGAGGATGACGATCGCCTCGATCGAGGGCGTGAGCTTTGAAGGCCTGATCACGATGCGGCGATAGAGCAGTGCGGTGACGGCGACGAGCACGAGCACTTCAAAGAGATCCTTCACGAAGACGTAGATGTGTCCAACTGCTCCGTCCATGAACGGGAGATGAAACCCGGGCGAGATCCCCTGGCCGAAGAGCGTGATGGAGCGGATGGCTACGGCGATGAATCCCCAGAAGACGAAGAAGTGCATGAGTCCCCACTTCCAGTCCCGCACCAGAAATCTCTTCTGTCCGAACGCGTTTATGATGACGCCGTACGCGCGCGCAAAGGGACGATCGAAGCGAACGCCTGCGTCGCCCTTTGCCCGCAGCAGGATCAGAAACCGAAACGCCGCGCTGACCATGAAGGCCAGCACGGCGACGGATATCAGCGTGCCCATCAAGTATGGAAACATCCGATGGTTACCTCAAAATGACACTTCTATTGCGCCGGTGCAGGGGCAGGCTGCGGCGCTGCCTCGGGCTTGAGCCCTTGAGGCTGCATGCCGAAGTCGACTTTTGGCGGCGTCTTTGCGCCTTCCTCTGCTTTGAAGTAGATGTTCTCGCGCGCATAACCGAAGAGCGACGCTAAGACGTTGTTCGGGAAGCGGCGGACGAAGACGTTGTACGCCTTTACCGTTTCATTATATCTCATGCGCTCCACCGCGATGCGGTTTTCCGTGCCCGCGAGTTCGTCCTGAAGGGCCAGGAAGTTCTGATTGGACTTGAGGTCAGGATAGCGCTCGACGACGAGCAGGAGTCTGCCGAGTGCCGCGGTCAGCTGGTTGTTCGCATCTACCTTCTGCGGGACCGTTTGCGCCTGTCCCACCTTGGCGCGCGCCTCGGTGACGTCGATGAAGACCTTCTGTTCCTGCGCTGCATAGCCCTTCACCGTGTTGACGAGGTTCGGTATCAGGTCGTTTCTGCGCTGCAGCACGTTTTCAACCTGCGCCCACGCGGTGCTCACGGACTCGTTGAGCGTCACGAGTTCGTTGTAGCGGCCCACGCAGCTGGCTCCGCTCACGATCAGAATAAAAGCGATCACTGCGATGACGATCCATGCCTTTTTCATGATGCCTCCACGTTAGTACGTTAGTACGTTGGTACGTTAGTACGTTAGTACGTTAGTACGTTAGTACGTAAAATTATAGATTTGAATCATACCATATTATGTACCAACGTACTAAAGTACCAACGTACCACTTGAATATTCACATGGTCACCAACGTACCACTTGAATATTCACATGGTCATCTTGTCCACGTAACTAGTGAGCGCGTCGAGCTCTGTCAAGTACTGCTCGAACGCCGTCAGCGCGTCGTCCTTGCGCGGCAACAGTCCCGTGCCGCGGCGTATATCGATGATGTCGAAAAATACCGTCGGATTCAGACCGACCCTCGTTCCTATGAGTTCGGCCACTGCCCTCGCGTCGCGCGGGGGCGTCTCCTGCAGTATGCGCAGTATCGCGCGCATCGCGGCGAGAAACGTTGGAAACGATTCCACCATCATGTGCGAGAGGCTTTTGGGTTTGTTGCAGTTCGCGGCATAGAACGTGCGCAGATGGATGATCTTGCCTTTGAGTTCGCTCTCGCACTGGTGCCTGAGATTTTTTGCGTCCACCGCGATTCCTTTGAGCGGATCGCTGCCGAGGAGGGTTTCATGGCGATCCAGCATATCCATGAACTCCATCGGGAAGACGTCAAGCGAACGCTCGATGTGATCGGACCCGAAGAAATGCGGAGGCGGATTGCCCTTCTTCATCCACTTCCTCACGATGCGGTTTGAACGCGCGAGCATGCCGGGTGAGACGTCGGAGAGCACGCAGAAGACGTTGAAGTCCGAGAACCTCTTGGAGAAATCGCCGCCTGCGGCTGAACCGTAGAGCACTACCGACTTGAGATCGTCGCCGTAGATGCGTTCCAGTTCACGTGCAAAGTCGTGTGGACTCATAGAACCCCCGTCGTTCGTCGTTCGTCGTTCGTCGTTCGTCGTTCGTCGTTCGTCGTTCGTCGTTCGTCGTTCGTCGTTCGTCTGATTGTGAATCCTTCTTAATACCACATTTTTTAGATTGAACGGATTATAGATTCACGAACGACTAACGACGAAATACGAACGACAGTTTTTATCACCACCCCCGGCTAGCGCCTCCGCCTCCGGAGAGCCCGCCGCCGAAACCGCCGAATCCGCCCCCGAACCCGCCCGATCCGCCGCCGCGTCCCATGCTGCCCAGGAAAAGGAGCAGGAGCCACGGATGTCGGATAAAGAGATAGGCCATGATCAGAAAGAGAAATATTTTTCCGATGATCGACAGGACAGTGTTTTCGGAGCGATTCGTTATCTCAATCGAGAGCTTTGTTGCGCCCCGTCCAAAAGCCGCGTCGGCGTCAAACTCGATTCCCTCTTTTGTCGCGATGGTCTTGACGATGGCGAGCGCGCCCGCGGCGATCCCCCCGTCCATCTCTCCGGCCTTGAAGCGGGGGATCACGTAGTCGTCGAGGAGCCTTCCGGCGAGGGCGTCGTTGATCACGCCCTCGAGGCCGTAGCCGACCTCGATGCGCGCCTTCCGGTCGGACGGCGCCACGAGGAAGAGCGCGCCGTTGTCCTTTCCCTTCTTGCCGATGCCCCATTGCTGATAGAGCTGCACTGCAACGTTCTCAACCGTGTCTCCCTCCAGCGAAGGGAGGGTCACGACGGCGATCTCGTCGCCGGTGCTGCGCTCGAATGACGTGAGCATCGACTCAAGATGTTCGCGCGTCGATGGCGAGATGACGCCCGCAAAGTCGTTCACAAAACCCGTGGGCGAAGGAAAGGCCGCCAACGCCGCAAGCGGCGTCAGCACGAGCAGGAACACAATGATTGCGAGAAATTTGCGCGACATCGTCGTGCCCCTATATCAGCAGGCCTAATAGAATGTAAAGCAAAGCGAACAGCGGGTTACGTGCCACAAAGGACGCGAGGCTCCCGCCCTTCGGGCGAACTCCGTGCCGATAGCACGCTGTCCCTCCTCCCGGCCGGCGGGACGAATCGACACCGAGTAAATCAAGTTTATTCGCGCATATCAGCGAATATCTTGCCAATGCGTTCCCGTTCGCCCGGCGGCCGTGAGGAGGAACAGCTCACTCTGCGCCGTTAACAACTGCGAAGAGGTACATAGCAAGCATGGCGAGAATTCATTTCAACATCCTGCTCGGTACGGATTGCCCTTCTGGACGCAACTTCGGAGGGGGAAACCCCCTCCCCGTGCCTGCGGCACGGTTCCCTACCCTAGCGTCCAGAAGGACAATCCTTCCCTCGCAGGATGTTGAAATGAATTCTCGCCATGCGTCCTCTGTGGCACGGAGCTCGCTCATTCGCCGGGAGGGCGGGCTGATCCGCGACCTTTGTGGCACGCAGCCTGCGCAGGAGGATGAACCTAGCGCTCTTTGTGACCTGGAGCTGGTTCTTGACTTGTGAATGGCGCGAAATACACTGCTCATTAAGGGGGAACCTTCCATGCGCTTTTTCAAAGTTGGAATCGTTGCGGTTGTCGTGGCCGCGATTGTGTTGCTCATCGTCCTGTTTCGGCCGACGAGGCGGGAGGCCGCTTTCTTCCCGATGGGCGGCATACCGTTCAAGGTGGTCGCATACGACCGCACCATGCTCCAGTTCGATACCGATATGGCAGAGGTCAGGAAGCGCGTGGCTGAGCTTGAATCCGTGTTCGACCGATTCAATGCAGGGAGCGAGCTTTCGAAAATAAATAAAATTGCCGCTGTAGCGCCGGTCACCGTGAGCCAGGATATCGAGCAGCTCGTCGAGCTTTCGAGAAAATGGAATAAGGAAAGCGATGGGGCTTTCGATCCCACGGTCGTGCCGCTTGAGGATCTATGGAAGCAGGCAGCTGAGTCGGGAAAATTGCCGGAAGAGGGCGCCGTGCGTGCGGCGCGCGCAAAGACGGGCCTCGACAAGGTTTCGCAGGCCGGCAATCTCAGGATATTCTTCGCAAGGGAAGGAATGGGGCTCGACTTCGGCGCGATAGCAAAAGGGCTGATCGCGGACAGTGTAGCCAAAGTGCTCACGTCGCGCGGTGTTGCGCGCGGCGTGGTGGATGCAGGCGGCAATGCGCTCGCGTTCGGCGAGGGGAGTTTTCTCTTCGGCATACAGGATCCCACTGCTGCAAAGCGCGGCGTGCTCATCGGAACGGTGGACGTACGCGCAGGAGCGGTGATCACTTCAGGTAATTACGAACGATACGTGGAGATCGGCGGCAAGCGCTATTCGCACATCATCGATCCGCACACCGGCCGGCCCGTTGACAACGGGCTCCTCTCCGCGACCGTGATAGGAGGCAACGGCGCGGATGCGGACGCGCTCGCCACGGCGCTCATGGTGCTGGGAAGGGAAAAGGGAATCGCGCTCATCAAACGGCTGGAAAACGTCAAAGCCGTGCTGATAGAAGAGACCCCGCATGGTCCGGAGGTCTGGGCTTCAGCCTCGCTGGGTCAGAACCTGAAGCTCGATGGTGAGTGGAGCAAACGCCTCCATCAATTCTGAAAATCTGTTTGTTATTGATATTCAAGAACTTTTCTGTATAACGGGCCCTTCTTCATGGGGGCGTGCGTGCGCCGTGAGTTCGTCAAAGGTATATTCCGCGAAAATCCAGTGCTCGTTCTCATGCTGGGCCTGTGTCCCACGCTCGCCATCTCGGTCTCCGTTAAGAACGCGATAGGCATGGGCGCCGCGGCGACGTTTGTGCTGGTCGCATCAAATGCGATCATCGCGCTTGCCGGCAGATTCTTTCCATCCAAGATACGCATCCCGTGTTTCATCGTTGTGATCGCCACGTTTGTGACGATGGTGGAGATGGTGATGGGCGCGTATCTCCCGGCGCTCAATGCGGCGCTGGGAATCTTCATCCCGCTCATCGTGGTGAACTGCATTATTCTCGGCCGCGCCGAGGCATTTGCCGCACACCACGGCGTGCTCCCATCGATACTCGACGGCCTGGGTATGGGCATGGGCTTCGGGCTCACGCTTCTCATGGTGGCGTTCATCCGCGAGGTGCTGGGTTCCGGCAAGTTCTGGGGCATCACGATATCGCAGGTGTATTCGTCGACCGGTGCGGTTCATCCGGCCGCTGTCATGGTCATGGCGCCGGGCGCTTTTTTCGTCATCGCATTCATAATGGGTTTCATCGCCTGGCGCAGAGAGCGGCAGCTTGAACAAAAGCGCGCAGCGGCCATTGCGCTGATGAGCGAAACGCGGGTTTGAACATGCAATCATATATCCTGCTCTTCATATCGATCGTACTGGTCAACAACTTCATTCTCGCGAAGTTCCTGGGGCTCTGTCCGTTCATCGGAGTATCCAAAAGCAGGCATCAGGCAGTTGGAATGGGCTTTGCCGTGATCTTCGTGATGACGATGGCCTCCGCGGTGGCGTGGGTCATCCATCATTATCTGCTTGCGCCCACGCCGCACAATATCTTCTATCAATGGTTGGGAGAGGGAAAGACGCCTGCGGATTTCGACTTCACCTTCATGCAGACGATCGTCTTCATACTCGTCATAGCCACGCTCGTGCAGCTCGTTGAGATGTTTCTCATGAAGGCGATACCGCCGCTGTACGAATCGCTCGGCATCTATCTTCCGCTGATCACCACGAATTGCGCGGTGCTCGGCGTGGCGCTGCTCAACGTGAGCGATTTCGGAATGCTGCGAAACGCGAGCGAGAGCTTCGCCAAGACGGTGCTGCAGGGGTTCGGCGGAGGAGTCGGTTTTCTTCTGGTCATATTTCTCATGAGCGGAGTGCGCGAACGGCTTGAGCACATGGACCTGCCGCGAGCGCTTCGCGGCGCGCCGATAGCGTTCATATGCGCGGGCCTGATGGCCCTCGCGTTCATGGGTTTTGCGGGACTGGGACACTAGAGCCGCGGCTCGTGTTTCGGGTTTCGTGGATCGTAAAATCGCCCGAGTACGTGAGGCCTTTACGAACCACGATCCACGAATCACGATTCACGAAAAAGCATGTTGCCACCTATCATTATATTAGGCGCCCTCGGGCTCCTCTTCGGCTTCGGGCTCTTTGTCGCCTCGCGGCTCTTCCGCGTGCATATCGACGCGCGGGTAGGCAGGATCGAGCACGTGTTGCCAGGTTCCAACTGCGGGGCGTGCGGGCTCGCCGGTTGCGGCGGTCTGGCGCGCGCCGTGGTTCACGGTTCTGCGGACGTGGCGGCATGCGTGGCCGGCGGCGAGGAGGTTGCCCAGCTGGTAGCAGACATCATGGGCGTTGAGGCGAAGAAGAAGGACAAACTGGTGGCGATACTCAAGTGCCAGGGCAGGGACGTCGCGGATCGTTATCTCTATGAGGGAGTGCGCACCTGCTCCGCCGCAAACCTCCTCATGGGCGGCCCGAAGGAATGCCTCTTCGGCTGCATTGGCTTCGGCGATTGCGAGAAGGCCTGCCCGTTCGATGCGATTCACATGATAAACGGTTTCCCCGAAGTGGACGAGACGAAATGCACTGCATGCGGCAAATGCGTGACCGCCTGTCCGAAGCTGTTGTATCAACTCCTTCCGCTGTCAAGGCTGGTGCACGTTCGATGCCGCTCGCTCGATACGGGAAGGGCAGTGCGCAAGATCTGCAAGGTTGGGTGCATCGCGTGCGGCAAATGCGAAGCGGTCTGCAAGTTCGACGCTGTCCATGTGCGCGACAACCTGGCGGTTTTCGATTACGAGAAATGCACCTCCTGCGGGGCGTGCGTGAAGGAGTGCCCCACGGATACGATCATGGGTTATCGCGCGCAACGCAAAAAACTGGGCCTGTGGCCCGTGAAGACCGTATGAAAACTTTTAGACACGGCGGAGCACATCCGCGGGACATGAAGGAGATGTCGGCATCCGCAAAGCTCGAACGGATCGAGCCGCCGCGCGAAATCGTTCTGCCGGTTTCGCAGCACCTGGGTGCGCCCGCAAAGACGATAGTCAAGAAGGGCGACGTCGTTATGAAGGGCCAGATGGTTGCAGAGGCGAACGGCTACGTCTCGTCGCCCGTGCATTCGCCGGTTTCTGGAAAAGTCCTGGGTATCGAGGCTCGGCCGACAGTGCTCGGCAGGTTCTGCGATCATATAGTCATCGAATCGGACGGAGAGGGACGCTGGGCGGACAAACTCAATCAGAAACGCGGCTGGCATGAAATGGGAGCGGATCATATTCGTGCCGCGATAAGGGACGCGGGTGTGGTGGGCATGGGCGGCGCGGGTTTTCCGACGCACGTCAAGCTCTCGCCTCCTCATGACAGACACATCGATACGCTCATCATCAACGGCATAGAGTGCGAGCCGTACATCACCGCGGATTACAGGCTGATGCTCGAGTACGCGAGGGGTATCGCCGAGGGCGTGCGCATTATAATGAAGGTGCTGGGTCTGGACGGCGCCATCATCGGAGTGGAGAGCAACAAGCGCGACGCGTTCGAAAAGATGCGCGATACCCTCTGGGCCGAGGAGAAAATCAAAGTCGAGCTGCTCGATGTCAAGTATCCGCAGGGGGCGGAGAAACAGCTCATAGAGGCGCTTACGGGACGCGAGGTCCCCGCGGGCAAATTGCCTCTGGACGTGGGCGTCGTAGTCCAGAATGTAGGGACCGCGTACGCTATATATGAAGCGGTGGCAGAAGGCAGGCCTCTCATAGAGAGGGCGGTCACGGTCACGGGTGATGGAGTTGCGCGGCCCGCAAACCTCATCGTTCCGATAGGCACTCCGCTCAGCGTGCTGCTCGAACGCCAGGGGCTCGATCCCAAGACGAAAAAAATCGTGCTCGGCGGACCGATGATGGGAATGGCTGTGCCGTCGCTGGATCTGCCCGTGGTCAAGGGGACGAACGGCGTGCTGGCGCTGAAGAAAATTCCGAACTACATGCCCGGGCCCTGCATACGCTGCGGGAGGTGCATCGAGGTATGCCCGCTCCGAGGTATGGCGCAGGAGATGGTGGAGGCGATCGAGAAGGGCGAGGTCGAGAGATACCAGCATCTGCACGTGCTCGACTGCATGGAGTGCGGGACCTGCACGTTCGCGTGCCCTGCGCACAGGCCTATCGTGCACCACATCAAGCGCGCAAAGGCGGAGTATCACGCGTGGAAGGCAAAAAAGGCGCATGAAGAACAGAAGTGACTCGTTGGTTGTTTCTAATAACTCCCCTCCTTTGTAAGGAGGGGCAGGGGAGGTAGATCACGCGAGATCTACCCCACCCTAACCCTCCCCTTACAAAGGGGAGGGGGATTATGAAATGGCTTCCAGTCACTATTCACTGATCACGATCAAGGGATACCATGTCGCCAATATTTGATAGCAAATTGATCGTCGGACCCGCGCCCCACATCGGCGCACAGGATACGATCCCGCGCATCATGTGGAGCGTGGTGATTTCGCTTCTTCCCGCGCTCGCCGTGGGCGCGCTCAACTTCGGCTGGTACGCGATGCTCGTTACCGCGCTCTCGATCGCCACGGCCGTCGCCACTGAGGCGCTGATACAGAAGCTGCGCAATGTCGCAGTGACGGTGGCCGACGGTTCCGCGGTGGTCACGGGGCTTCTGCTCGCCATGTGCCTGCCTCCGGACGTGCCGCTGTACGTGCCGGTCATCGGCAGCGCCTTTGCGATCGGTATTGCAAAGCATGCGTTCGGCGGCCTGGGATGCAACATATGGAACCCGGCGCTCGCGGCTCGAGCGTTCCTGTTGGCTGCGTATTCCGGCGCGATCGTCATGACAAAGTGGCCGATACTCAAGAGCTCGTTCGCAGGCAGCATAATCGGGCCGGATGCGATCACGCGCGCCACGCCATGCGCCGTGTTGAAATCCGCTCCGCTCTCTTTCTTCCAGCAATATTCGCTCTCGGATCTATTCTTCGGCCGCATACCCGGCTCCATAGGAGAGACGTCTGCGCTGGCGCTGCTCATCGGCGCGGCGTATCTCATCATCAAGAAGTACATCAACTGGCGATTGCCGATCGCATACATCCTCACCGTGATGCTGCTTGCGGTTCTGCTCCCGGTCTCCGACGGCCAGGGCGGCACGATCGCAGTATGGCTGGGCGGCTCTGGCGTTACGATCGATGCGCTCTTCATGCGCGCGCTCGCACACGCGTTCTCCGGCGGTCTCATGCTCGGCGCCTTCTTCATGGCGACGGACATGGTGACGAGTCCGCTCACCTCAAAGGGGCAGGTAATCTTCGGCGCCGGATGCGGCGTGCTCGTTGCTGTCATCCGCCTCTACGGCGGTTACCCTGAAGGCGTGTGCTATTCCATCCTCATCATGAACACCGCGGTGTGGCTGATCGACAAGCTCACGGTGCCGAAATATTTTGGAGCAACAGCGTGAACCGTGGATCGTGAATCGAAACCCACTCGCGTATTTACGATACCCGATTCACGATTCACGAACCACGATCCACGATTCGCGAATCGCGATCCACGATAAAGAGAGTAGAGTCATGACATCCAAGATTCCAGACTGGCTCAAGTTTCCAATGGTGCTCTTCGTCGTTGCGGTCGTCTCCGCCGCATCTCTCGCAGGGCTGTGGGCGCTTACGACTCCGGTAAAGCGCGCGATCGAAGGGCGCATTACGGAAGATGCGCTGAAGGTAGTCTTTCCGTCCGCAACTTCGTTCGTGGAGAAGAGTGCGGCGATCAACGGTCATACCTTTGTCTACCGCGAGGCGATGGACGGCGACGAGCTCGCGGGCTACGTGGCCGAAGGGATGGGCACCGGCTACTCGAGTATCCTCAAGGTCATGGTCGGCGTGGACGCGGATTTCGTGGTCCAGGGGATCAAGGTCCTCTCTCAGAAGGAGACGCCCGGGCTCGGCGACAAAGTTGAAGAGATCATTTCAAAGAAGACGTGGGGCACTGTCCTCTTCGGCACGAATCCGGACGAAACAGACCTGCGCCCGTGGTTTCAGCAGCAGTTCGACGGTCAGCAGGCGCCGGTTGATGTGCAGAAGGACGGAGGCCAAATAGAGGCCATCACGGGCGCAACAATTTCCTCCCGCGCAGTCTGCAAGGCCGTGAACCAGGCGGTGGAAGAGCTCAAGACCGCAGTCGGTTCCGACGAATAACTCGTTGATATTATTCATCTAATTCTCCCAGCAAAAAAATCTTAACTTTTAAGCAACTAAGCATATAGAACTGCGATAACAGAAACACGGGAGGAAACGGCGAATTTGGCCCAGGCCTTTTTTGCCACGGTTCATGGCTAATATCCTCGATCAAAGTTTCCTGGCAACAACGGCGGCGCAAGCGCTTGAGCTCTCTGCAGAGCTTGCGCCCTCTGCTGAAGAAGCCTCCGTTCCGGAGCAGCAAGCCGACTGCGAGCCCGCTGCAGATGCGGAAGTATCTCAGATATCTTCGCCTGAAGCTGCATCGATCATCGTTTTTCAGGCGCCTGCGGTTATTGCCGCGCATCTTGTGGTGAGCGTTGATCTGAACTCGCTCGTCGCTGCAGCATTCGGAGAGATGAAGCGCTCCGAAACCGCAACCGCGATATCGACTGAACTGCACTCAGCAAGGCGCGCTGATTCGTCCAATAAACTGAATTCATCGCAAGCTTCTAAAGAGAAGGGCGGCGCAGAGAGATTATTGCCCGCAGCTCGCGGCGTTGAAGAGCGGCGAGATACTGCGGAAAAACCGGATGCAGCAGCTGATCTGCGCGTGAACCGGCCTTTCATTGCGAAAGGCGTTGCGCGCGCGTTCGTTGAATCTTCAGCAATATATAATGATGCAGCACGCGCTGCGCCTGTTGTGAACGTCTCCGTGAATTGGCAGGTCTCGCCTCTATCGCCGCACGCGTTCGATAACGGCCCGTCTGGCGCAAAATCGCATGAAGGGCCGGCGCAGCAGAGATGGTGGCCTGCAAAGGACGCAGGGTCAAAGCAGATCGCAGGGCAGGAACTGGCGCGCGCGCGGCAGATATCTGTCGTCAGTTCCGCGAACGCATTGTCCGAAAATTCGATTTCAGCAGGCAAGGATGTTTCCAGGGTGGCACCGGAGGTCGCAGGATCCGACGATGCTGGGACTCATTTCAAAACCCCGCGAGGGAAGGATTGCACTTCTGGACGCTGGGGAGGGGAACCGCGCCGCAGGCGCGGGGAGGAGGTTTCCCCCTCCGAAGTTGCGTCCAGAAGGACAATCCGTACCGAGCAGAAGGGTTTTGAAATGAGTCCGACGGTATCGTTCGGCGCGCGCATGAACGGCGAACCCGTCCGGCTGCATTATGCGATCGTGGAAGGCCGGCCGATCTTCGCGGGCTGGGATGAACAGAAAACTCGCGCCGATCTCGCCGACAATATGCCCGCGCGCCCCATGTTTGCGCTAGATCCTCTGCGCGCGTACGAGCATGGGCTTCTGGGGTTCGTGGGTCCAGGCGGCGAGAGCGCGCCAAAGCTCCCGCAGTATGAGAGCGGCGAGCAGGCGCTGGGGCAGCGGCTGGCGGATCTCATCGTCGCGCAGCTCAGGATGGGCCCGCAATCGCTCGCGGATAATACTGCAAGGGACGCGTTCAATGAATTCCTCGGACAGGATATGCGCGTTCCAGCCGGCGCCGCGATCACGGAATCCGAATGGCTCGCGCTCATCGGCAAAGCGCTCTCCTATTCAGTGGATCAGGCGCCAGCATTCGATTCGCGCGGCCTGCGGAAATTTTCCGCGGTGCATGCGGACGCGGCCGCATTGCTGGGCATAGACCTTACGCTCTACTACGAATGGAAGGGCGTAGTCGGCGAGGACGAACTGCTCGAAGGGCTGGGCCTTAGCGAGGTGAGGCGAGTATGGCCCGCGGGCGGCGTGGATCTGAAAGAGCTCCTGCAGAGCTCGCTGCGCGACGAACTCGGTTTCCGCGCCGCGGTCAGGCTGGGGGCTGCCGACGCGCTTGCGACGCTGCCCCGGCCGGAGGAGATAGCGCTTCAGTGGGAAGTCGCCGGCATCAGCATGATCGACGATACGGACGAGAAAGTGGCCGCGGCATTTGATCTCGTAAAGAGTCAGGCGGAGCAGGGCAACATCGCCGCCGGCAGGGCACTGGCGCTCATCGTCTCGCATTCCGACGTAAATGATGCGGCGGCATCGATCGATCGCTGGAAGACGGCCGAGCTCAAGCGGTTCTTCGTCGCCGTCATGCAAAGCAAGGCGCGCGGAGTTGCCAGCCATCGCAGCTTCCGTCAGTATCTCTCCGCTGCGCAGAACGATTCGGTCAACGGCCTGGTGAGCTTCGGAAACGTGGGACACGTTACCGAGGCGCTCCGCGACATCGACGTGACAAAGGTGAGCGACGCTGATTTCTGGAATGCCTATGACAGCGCTACCGGCGACAGCGGACAGGATTTCTTCCTCGATCACGTAGCAGAAGAGATGGCCAGGTCGTTTTTTGGAGAGACGCTCAGAAGAAAACCGCAGTGACTCCCACGTGAATAATGCGCAGTGTCACGGCGCCGCGTGTCAGCGTGAACGCATTAGAAGTTGAATTCCGCCTTGAATCACGTTGTCCGCAGGAACATCTGAATCCTGATAGACTTCTTCTGTCGTGCAATCATCCTGCGTGGGTGTCGCTTCATCTCCCTGAGTGACCGGAGCAACGCCGCCTACCGCGCTTTCCTGCGCTGCCGGCAAGCCGCACTCCTGCCCGCTGCCGCATCCCTTCGACTTGTTGAATGATTCCACGAATCGAGCCGTGCGGGTTGTCACGGCTGGCCTCAGGTCGAGCAATCCCTCACATTCGTTCCAGTATTGGAGAACGCCCAACGACAGCTCTTCCGCCGGCGAGAGGTATGCTGACTCCTCGTCCGCATCCGCATCCGCGGAGGTCGATATAGAGGGGAATAAATGGCGCATCGTGAACTTCAATTCATTCAGAAAATCCGAGACCAGCAGGTCATCGCCAAATTCCAGCAATCTGCCCATGATCAGAAAACCGGCATCAGGCATTATCCCGGTTATCGCAGGCATCTGACGGCTCAAATAAGCCCTGCCGAGATTCATCAGATGCTCGGGCGAATGACCCTTGAACTGAGGCTTGCCTGAGATCAGAGAATACAACCCATTCGAAGTGCATCTATCGAATTCCTCGACCGAGTCCATGTAGTCAGTTGAGAGTCTCCTGGCGATCAAGAATTGATGATCGTAAAGAAAATGAAGCGCAAAACGGCATCGTGCGGTTTCGTCCCACGGCTTCTTTTGAGCGAGGGCAGCGTCCCTGCAATTTCCTTCCATGCTTTCAAATCGCCTGTACATCAGAAAATCTTTGCCTCTTTTTTCCGCGAGCACTCTTGTGAGGAGATACGGAATCGGCAGTGCAGCGATTCCCTTGATACGCCTCTCCCACTTTGCCTTGTCCGCGTCGCTGCGCGATCGTTTTTTCCAAGTTCTAAAATATTCCCTGGAGACGTCCGTCCATTCCTTTATCCACGCCTGACGACTGAGTGGATCGGCTGGGATGAGATTCATCGCTTCTATTGTCGCATTCATCTCATCGATGGACATCTCGTCGATCCTTTGAGCCGTGCCCTCGGGGATCGGCCTGAACCCTTCGGCAGCCTCCGCATCATCTTCACCCCATGCAAACCATCTTGACGCTTGCGGAGAAAGTATCGAATTTGCGTCAATTTGTTCGTAGAGTCCGAGCGGAAAGCCTGACAGGATATCCACCGTCACTGGGTAACAGAGCTCGAGGGCCTTCCCATTTTCCCCGCCAAAACTTGCGTATCGCAGGAGGGTCGCTAGCTGAGTTCTCCATATCTCTCCAACACCGGGTTTGTCCGCGTTCGTGGCCAGCGTGCTCACAAAATCAAGGCTGTTGAACGAGAACCATTTCGAGCCGTAAAGATAGTTCACGGCCTCCGTGATGCGCCTCAGCACATGACCGGGAGGCATTGCATCGAGGTTTGCTATCCGCATACCCCAGCTATGTGCAGGCAGTTGATAATGCCTGCCCAGGAGATCGAAGCCGGATATGTCTCTCGTCCGCTCCTTTCGCCAGTCGGTCAGCGCCTTTGCTGCGTCGCTGCTTACCAGAAAGGCCCGGCCTTCCACGACCAGAACGCCTGGCTTTTTAAAACTTTCGATAACAGCGGCGTGCGTTGCCTGAGAAAATTTGTCGTGACGCGTATGCGATACAAAACGCAGGATACCTTTGCCTTCGATATATCGAGTCCTATCTCTTTTTATTTCGACAGGAAGCGGGAGGGGGGCGTTGCTCGGAATTTCGAGCTGATTTTCTATATGCGTCGCGCGCGAGCGGATTTCTTTCCATTTCTGAGAATCAAATCTGGCGAATGCATACCCCTCTGCAGCTGCGTGTTCAGCGGACTTCCTCGCTTCGATGAGACTTGATTTAAGGCCGTCCAGTTTGAGGCGATATGGTTCTTCCGCATCCAGCCCGCCACGCCTCACATCCAGGCGCCTTATCATCGCATCGATCTGAGAGGCCAACGCAGTACCCGGATTTTTATCGCTTATAGTTACGGCGTCATGATGCTTAGAGAGCTCCGCGAACAGTCCGCTCCTTCCTTCGGACGTGCGCGCGTCAAACGAATCAAAGAGATCGAAGCGGGCCCGCGCCTCTTTTTTCGCGGAGTGTACGGCGCCGGCGTAAGCGTCTATCTGTTTATTCGCGTTTTCTATGAGCGTCTGCGCCTCCTCGGCGAGCTGTTCGTCTGCTTTATTGAAGGCCAGCTGAGAAAACTCGATTTCGCGCGCCTTGAGACGCGGTTCCAGATTCTTTAATCTTTCTTCGGCTTCAAGATAAGTCGCGCCGAAATCGTCGACAACGGATTGCGCTGTTCCTGAAAAGACGTCGTCTCTATTCCGCGGATGCGCGAGGAAGACGACGCTGTCCAGCGCGTCCCATGCCTCGGGCATTTGTCGGGCGGCGGCACTGACGTCTCCGAATCTGTCCAGCAGATCGCTGATCGTTTCCTGCGCCGACTTGACGTCCTCAAGCGTAGTTGGGCTGCGCATCTCGGCGAGTTGCTGTTCCATCGTGTCGGCCTGGCCTTCGATTTCGTCAAGAGCCCTGAAGAGTTCCATCGTTTCATCCGAGACCGCTTCATGTAATTTTTTCAATGCCTCTTCCGCGCTCAGTCGCGGGGCCTGATCGGAGAGAAGATCTTCAAGCAGCCTCTTCAGGGAACCGGGGGTTGACGGAGACCTCCTCGCTCGATGCAGCCTTCCGGCCCAATCCGCAAGATCGCCGCCTGCCGCGGCCGCGTCGACGAGCGCCTCATTGAATGCACGGACGTTCGTTGCATCCTTCGCATCACTTGACTCAACAGCGGCTGAATGCGTGGGCTGCGGCATTCTAGTCTGCTTCGGTGGCCTGAGCGCGGGGATCGTGTATTTGATCCGCTTTCGATCGCTTGCCGCGCGCTGGCCGATCTGGCCGTCGACCCATTCGGTTTCATGCCCGTTCGTATGGCGAATCACAAAACCGATTCCCATCTCGCGAGCGGTCTTGATCATTCGCTTTGTCCAGCTTTGATCGACCGATTTGTTTCCGTACAGCATGAGCTCCACCCCGCGCGCGCCTATTTTCTTGGCTATCGCCAGGAGTTGAAAGCCGTAAAGCTGTTGCCTGACATAGCGCGCCGGAGAGTCGATTGATTCGGGAGTTGCGAATGCGGTCTTATCCTTTCCGACATAGGCTACGTCGACGACGAGGTCTGCGGCGAGTACGACGTCGGCAACGGCCCGCTGTGCGAGGCGGTCATAAGTGGGGTCGGTGCTTTCCAGATAGCCTTCGTATCGTCTCCTTAAATTCGTACGGAGGTCATGCGGCAGCAGGTCCCACGGCACATCGTTGTCCACCGAAAGGATCTGCATCGGGAGGCCGAGCCGTGCGGATTGCTGGGCGAGGTTGCTCGCATAATGAAGCACTGCCAGGGAGCCCTTGATGATTGCCGCATTATTATTGAATAATCCGGAGTCGTTGAAGAGATTTGCCCAGCTGTGAATGCCGACCAGCATGAGCGGCCGGAGCTGATCAAGCACGGCGTCGAGCGAGGTCGTGAGCGTGAGCGTTTCATGCCGAACCAACTGCTGCGCCATGCGCCGATTTCTTGCTGCGACGCGCGCCAGCGAGTCGCGCTGCTCCGGCGTGAGCCTGCCGATCCGATCGAGTCCGGCAACACCGATAGCATCCAGCCAAGCGTTCGCGGCCGACTCGTCGATTCTAACGGATGGCTCTTTTTCGGGCTGCGATGCGACGGCCGGCTGCGCGGCTGGCTGACTTGCCTCCGCCGCGTCGGATGAAAAGCGTCGGGTTGCATTCGCCAGGGCAGTGCCTTTGTCTTCTATGGGTATCTCCACCCTGGCGTTGTTTGCAAGAGCAGGGCCGCATTTCGACAACAACCCTCTCCACGCCTCGTAAGAATCGCGTATGCGGCCGTGTTGCCTCAGGTCCGCGATTACCCGGTCGCGAACGTCTTTATCCGCATTCGACTGGGCAAAGACGTCATTGAGCACCCCTTGTTGCGATTTTGTGATCTTGGACATGGGAAAACCTCAGAGCTGGAATGAAGCCGGTTCATGCCATTTTCGATCCAGCTCGGGAAATGTTGCTTGTTTTTTTTGTTCTACATCAGCGGCGACTTCGGCTTGCCCGCCTCATTATGATAAAAAAACCAATAATATCGCCTTGTTGATCCGCGGCGCCGTTCCTCCTGCCTCGTGCCTGGCACCGAGTTTGGCACAGAATTCAGGCCTACAGCGGCAATTCCCATTGATGTTATCCGACCATTCGTGTAGCTCGCCCGGAATGGGCATCGCATCTCCATTGTGTTTTCCAGCGGGCGTTTCCTCCCCCGAAGAGCTCTCTTCGGCCTTGTCGGACGGCGATATCGGGCCGACCGAAGAGGCCTTGCTGTACGCTCAGCAATCACTGCAAGGTGATAAGGGTGAAGAGAGTGCCTTGGTTGCGATGGGAACGGTCTGTTTCTGCAATCGGGCAACGATTCGTTTTGTAGAAACGCCGGAACGTGCGCTGGAGCTGCTGTCCGCTTCCGCCGTCGCGCGGGTATCTGCTCAAGCCGCGGGTGTGTTCGGAGACGGCGCAGCGTCTCTTTCCGTTCCTTCAGGGCAGCAGGGAGATGTTTCAAACTGTGCGGGCAGCGGATGGCGCAAAGAAATAAGGACCTTGCTGCCGGAGTGGACCGATGGAACAGCGCAAAAGGCGCTGGTTCCGGCTGCAGCCACTTCGCAAGAACTTGCCGTTCCATTCAGAATGATCGACGGCGAACTTTTCGAAAAGATCAGGGGGATTTTGGGAGAAGAGCTTTTGTCCGCCTACGGCGCACATGGCGATGCGGCGCATTTTACCGGGATCGTCGCGAATGAGACCGCGGGGCTTTCGTTACTCCTCAGCAGGAGTCATGCGGAGGAATACGTATCGAGATTGCAGGACCTCGAAACATTTTATGGAGAAAAGGTCATCCCTCTGATCGATGCCCTGGCCGAAGCCGGCGAGCTCATGCCCTCGCACTTGGAACGGATATATCTGGCAGGCAGCTACGTACTGGCCGGAGAAATGTTTATGGTGCAGAATTGGAGCAATTATTGCGGCGAGCGTGAATGCTCTCAAGACTACATCTCGGAGTACAAGGCGTCTCGTCTGGAAGAGAAAGAAATAATGGAGCCGTATGGAAGATTCGTCGATGGTATCGCAGATGCGGTTTCGCGCAGCCATCTGCCTCGCCACGCGGTAAGGGGAATTGTCGATTCTCTCAAAGGCCGGCTTTCAACAGATTTTATTGATGCCGCCTATCGCTGGTTCGATGTGATGCGGGGATCGTATTTGAGAGCGAGACATCTGCGGAGTGAATTAAAAGAGGAGATTTACAAGTTGGGCCGGCTTCGCCTCATCGGCAAACCGCCGGAGGAGGCGGAACAAACGTATGCAGAGATGGAGAGGTGCTGCAAAAATTATTTGTCGCGGATCCCCGCTCCAGAGACATTACCCTGGGCCGTTCTCCGGGATGCCGAGTCCGTATTCGCGGGTATGTTCAGGGCATATGAGAAGGTCTTCGGCATTTCTTTTGATGCGATGGGAAATATCAGGGTTGCCGTGCCGGAATATAATAATGAGAAGGGGGATTTCAGTCCGATACGACAGGCGGTGCTTGATTATGTAGCGATGAGACGCGAAGAGGACATGGCAGCAGGGGCTCGTCCGTCGGGAGGCGGGTTCGTCCGTGCTGACGCAGGAGATGCGCCGCAGAGGCATGCGTCTTCCCTGACTTTGAAACAGGCTCAGTACAGCGGATTTTTGAGATTGCACCCGGTTGATACCGCGAAAGTCGCCGATACGGACGGCAGGTTTTTTATCAGGCTTTCAAGAGCTGCATCGGAAGCCGATATTCTGGCAGTGGCACAAGCGCTTCGCAAAGCTATGATAGACGGACCGGCGGCCGGTCTCTTCTCCTTTGATATCTCGGCAGCTCCTTCAGATGCAGTTCATTCCCTTCTCTTCGGCCGCGAGGTGAAAATCTCCTTTCATCATGACCATCAGGAGCCGCTCCTCGTAGTGATGGCGAACGTGGTTCGATCCTTGAGCGAAAAAATCGATTTTGACGAGAGGGGGCCGATGTTTGCGCTCAGGCTTTGCCCGGGCCTCTTTTTTGGAGAGGAGCCGCGGCGCAGTAATCGCAGTCAAGATTCATATCACGCAGACAGAGAGAACCTGCTCGCAACGATATATGACGAAATCCGCCGCCTCGAAGCGAGTGGACTAGCGGTTGACGCGGATCTGATGGTAGCGATCGCTGCGCACTTCTTCAGAAACCATTCCATCGATGCGGAACACCCGGCATTTTCCAGAGATGGCTTCGAAATGTTTCATCATATTGCCCGGCATGGGAAGGGGTACGTCGAGGGGTATGAATTCTAGACGTAGATATCTCTCTTGCCGCCCCTGATCTGCGCGAGATTTTCCCTTACGCGCTTGCGCAGGTTTTCGTTCTGAAGGTCGGAATCGATCATCCGCTCGATCATCGCAAAGCCCTTTGATCGCAACTTCTCGTCCGCGAAGTCGCCGAGATATTCCGCAAACGTGAGTATGGCATTGGGCAGGCAGTTGTGCTTGATGAGCCCCGGCTTTGCGAGGTCCATGAAATCCTTGCCGACCCTGCCGAGCCTGTAGCACGCGGTACAGAAGGAGGGGATGTGCCCGTGCTGCACGATATCGAGCACCACCTCTCTCATGGACCTCGTATCTCCGAGCGAGAACTGACAGTCGTTAGCTGCTGCGCCCGGCTCGACAGGTTCCTCGCCAAGCGAGTAGCCGCCCGGGTTTGTGCGCGAGCCCGCGGAGATCTGCGATACGCCGAGCTCGAAGGCCTCGCGCCTCATCGCCGCGTTCTCGCGAGTGCTGAGGATGATGCCGGTATAGGGCACCGCGATGCGCAGCACCGCGATGATCTTTTTGAAATCGTCGTCCGATACCGCATGCGGCGGTGTGTAGGAGAGCGGCGCGCCAAAAGCAGGTTCGAGTCTCGGGATCGAGATCGTGTGCGGACCGACGCCGAACTTGTTTTCCAGATGCTCGATGTGCGAGAGGAGCGCGAGTATTTCATAGCGCCAGTCGTAGAGCCCGAAGAGCACGCCGATGCCAACGTCGCCAAGGCCCGCCTCAAACGCACGGTCCATGCTTTCCAGGCGATAGCGATAATCCGCCTTCGGCCCTCGCGGGTGGAGCCTGCGGTAGGTGGGCTCGTGATACGTCTCCTGGAAGAGCTGATACGTGCCGATGTTGTGTTCGCGGAGCCTCTTGAATTCCTCTACCGAGAGCGGGGCGATGTTTACGTTGATCCGCCTGATGTTTCCCTTGTCGCTCTTTACGGAATAGATCGTATCGATCGACTTGAAGACGTAGTCGAGCCCGTCTTCATTATAAGATTCGCCAGCCACGAGCAGCAGCCGCTTCTGTCCCTGCGCCATCAGCGCCGCAGTCTCGCGGGCGATCTCATCCTGCGAGAGTGCGCGGCGCACGAGCCCCGTGTTGGCCTTCCTGAAGGCGCAGTACGCGCAGTCGTTTTCGCAGAGATTCGAGATATACAGCGGCGCGAAGAGCACGAGCCGGTTCCCGTAGATCTCGCCCTTGATCCAGCGTGCGGTCTCGAAGAGTTCCTGCAGGAGATCCTCATCGCTCACGGAGAGCAGGGTGAGCGCCTCTTCGCGCCCCACGCCCTTGAGTTCGCGCGCACGCGCCAGGATATCTAAAACTGCATTCCTGTCAGGCGTATGCCCTCGCCGGAAGATGGCGTTTATATTGACGTTGTCGATGATGGTCATAGGAGTTCTTCTCTGGTTCGCATGTCCCGCATACTCAAACCCTGCGTCCCTGTAAATCCAATTTTAAATGCCAGAGGACACGGTGAGGCTGAAATTTTGCTCGACTTTTTGCCATTCTTTCAACATATAAGCCGCATTTAAGAGGGGAGATTACATGAAACGCGAAACGTCTGATCAAATCGAATCCATTGCCAGCCGATATCCCAACAGGAAGTCCGCTATCCTGCCTGCACTTGATCTGTTGCAGCGTTCGAGCGGGTCGAACCTTTCTCCTGATGCGATCAAAAAGGCGGCGAGCTCATTCGGAATCTCGGTCGCTGAGGCCTACGGCACCGCAACGTATTATTCGATGTTCAATACGAAACCCGTCGGTAAGTATCACGTGCAGGTGGATACATGTGTGCCGGGTTTCTTGAGCGGCGCCGATGAGCTCTTCGTTCATCTTTCGCAGAAGCTGGGAATCAAAGCCGGCGAGACTACCGGGGACGGGCTCTTCACGCTCTCAACCGTGGAGGATCTTGCATCGTGCGGCACCTGCCCCGTAATTCAGGTGAACGATACTTACTACGAGAATCTCACTGTCGATAAAGTTGATGCGCTGGTGGATTCGCTCAGGTCCGGCAAGATGCCTGAGCCGGATCGCAGCTCCAATTTCGGCAGCGAATGCAAAATCCTGCTCAAAAATCGCGGCAACCCGAAGGCCACGGATATTGCAGAATACAAGAAGGGCAACGGCTATGCAGCGCTGGACAAGGCATTGAAGATGCAGCCCGCTGAGCTCATCGGCATGGTAAAGGAATCCATGCTGCGTGGGCGGGGCGGCGCAGGTTTCTCTACCGGAACCAAGTGGGGATTCCTGCCGAAGAACGACCCGAGGCCGGTTTATCTCATCTGCAACGCGGATGAAGGGGAACCCGGGACCTTCAAAGACCGCCAGATCATGCAATACGATCCTCATCTCCTGATAGAAGGCATCGCCATCGCCGCGTACGCCATCGGCGCAAAGAAGGCGTTCATCTATATACGCGGCGAATTCCGCTGGATCTCGGAGATACTCGAGAAGGCGATCGGGCAGGCGCACAAAGACGGAAGGCTCAAACACGTGGATATCGTCGTGCATCGCGGAGCGGGTTCATATGTGTGCGGGGATGAAACCGCGCTCATCGAATCGCTGGAGGGCAAGCGCGGCAACCCGCGGGTCAAGCCGCCGTTTCCGGCAAACGTGGGGCTGTACGGTTGCCCCACTATCGTAAACAACGTCGAGACGCTGTCGTGCATCCCGTTCATCGTGGCGAACGGACCGGAGGCGTTCAAAGCTATCGGCACCTCCGGCAATTACGGCCCCAAGCTCTACGGAGTATGCGGCGACGTGAACAAACCCGGCGTCTACGAGTATCCCATGGGCACGCAGCTGGAAACCATACTCGACGCGGCGGGCGGCGTGAAGGGCAGGCTCAAGGCCGTGATCGTGGGCGGGCTGTCGGTGCCGATCCTCACGGCCGACGAGAGCAAGGGAGTAATCCTTGATTATGATTCCTGTCTCACCGCAGGCACAATGCTGGGTTCCGGCGGTATCATCGTGATCAATGACTCAGTCTCTATTCCAGACCTCGCGCTGCGCACGATCAAATTCTACGCGCATGAATCGTGCGGCCAGTGCATTCCCTGCTGGCGAGGGTCTCACGTCATCGAGCAGCTTCTCCATAGACTCGTACACGGAAACGGCGCTGTATCGGATATCGACGCGGTGCTTAAACTCTGCAAAACGATCAAGGGCTCGACGATCTGTCCCACGGGAGACGCGTTTGCGATTCCGATCGAGGCGATGGTAAGAAAATTCAGAAAGGAATTCGAGGCGCTGGTACACTGAAGGTAAGGGGGCTGCACATGGATAAAATAGAATTGAATCAGCTTTTCTCCGTGGCAATTCAGCGCGAGATAGAGTCGCACGAGTTTTATCTGCAGGTGGCGGGCAGGGTTGACAATGCAGGCGTCAAGCAGGTCTTCAACCAACTCGCTCAGGACGAACTGGGTCACAAAGAGTTGCTCGAGAAATTCAAGAGCGACCCGACGCTGGTCATGAAGTTCAGCGAAACGCCTCTGGTTGATTACAAAATCGCCGAGACTACCGATGAGCCGAGGCTTTCCATTCACATGAAACCCGCTGATGCGATCGCGCTCGCCATCAAGAAAGAGCAGCGGTCGCTGGAATTCTACCAGGGGCTGGCTCGAGGCGCGAACGACGCGGAGATGAAGAGGATATTTGAGACCCTCGCCAGGATGGAGCTCGGCCATAAGGTGAAACTAGAAAACGTATTCGTGGAAATCGGGTATCCTGAGGTGTTTTGACTTGAAACGAGAAGTCAGAATTCAGAATAAAGAATTCTGGCTTCTGACTTCTGGATTCTGAATTCTGGTTTTTAGAAAGGAGGGGACTGGTGTCCCACCTGGCCTTCAAAGCCAGCAGCGGGCGGATAACACCGTCTGTGGCAGGTTCGATTCCTGCCCTTTCTGCACTTGAAACTATTGAGGTTAGAAAAGCGAGATAAGTGTGAAGGAGCAAGAACCTGAGCAGTTCTTTCGTTACCCTGCGGTCGGCAGGGTCATGACCCATCCCGCGATCAGATCGCTGGTCGCACATTATGGACACTCATCGATAGCCAGGTTCATCCGCGACGAGCTCGATCGCATGCGCGCCGAGCGCTGCGATATTTCTTCGGACGAAGGAGGCGAGCCGCTCATCGATCAGGTCTCAACCCGCGTTGCCGCACGCATCGGCTCGCTTGTAACGCCCGGTCTCGTTCGCGTCATCAATGCAACCGGCGTCGTCATCCACACAAACCTCGGCCGCGCGCCGCTTGGCGCTGCTGCGGCAAGCCGCATCGCCGAGATTGCGCAGGGCTATTGCAATCTCGAATTCGATCTCAACTCCGGCAGGCGCGGGAACAGGCAGGCGCGGCTCCGCGAACTGATGCGATTCGCGGTGGGCAGCGAGGACGCCATCGCTGTGAACAACAACGCCGCGGCAGTCATGCTCGTGCTCAAGCAGTTCGCAATGCGAAGGGAAGTGATCGTCAGCCGCGGGGAACTTGTCGAGATAGGCGATTCGTTCCGCCTCCCCGAGATCATGCGGGAGAGCGGCGCGAGGCTCGTGGAGGTCGGCGCCACCAATCGCACGCGCCTTTCCGATTACGAACGCGCGATTACGGACAAGACCGCGATGCTGCTCAAGGTGCACCAGAGCAATTTCAGGATGCAGGGATTTGTCGAAGACGCAGCTATCGCATCTCTTTCGAAGCTCGCGCACGAGCGCGGGTTGATCGCCGTATATGACCTCGGTTCCGGCCTGCTCACGCGTCCCGAAGGACTCCCGCTCAAGGATGAACCGACAGTGGAGGAGGCGATAGATGCCGGTGCGGATCTCGTCACCTTCAGCGGCGACAAGCTGCTGGGTGGGCCGCAGGCAGGGCTCATCGCCGGACGTAGGGAGCTCGTAGCGAAACTCGCAAAGGCGCCGCTCATGAGGGCGCTCAGGCCCGGCAAACTCACGATGGCTGCTATCGAGGATCTCGTGCTGCAATATCTCGATGCTGGGAAGCTGCAGGATGAGAACCCGGTATTCCGAATGATCTCACGCGCGCCAGATGATCTTCGCGCCTCCGCGGATGCGCTTGTCGCTCTCCTTCAACAGGGGGGCGTCGCGGTGCAAGTTGTTCCGAGCGACGGCCAGGTCGGCGGCGGCGCGCTGCCCGGGCTCATGCTACCCGGCTGGGCCGTGGAGATCGTGGCGCCCGAATCGAGCGCGCGTGCAACAAAGCGTTTTGCGGAGGCGCTCTTCGCGGCTCTGCTCAAGAGCAATCCTCCGGTGCTTGGCATTTTGCGCGAAGGAAAATTCATGCTCGACGTTCGCGCGCTGGGCGATGATGACATCAAGACCGCTGCTGCCGCCGTGCTGGATGCTCTCCGCGTGGCCAGGCGTTGAGTTCGACTCAACGCAGGTTGGCGGAAATAAAGATAATTCTTGAAATGTCAAGAATTATGCGATACGATACAATCATGGCGACCAAGATCAGTACGATTGTCGACGAGAAGGTCTGGGAGGAGTTCAAGAAGCTCGCCCAGGAAGGACACCAGAACATCGGCGGCCTCTTGAGCGAAGCTCTGTCCGACTTTCTTCGAAAGAAGCAGCTGCGCCCTGACGTCGTCGAGATCATGGAGAAGTCCATGTCGGAAAACGTCAAGCTCGGAAAGCTCCTCGCAAAATGATCCGTTTCCCTTCCGTCCAGGAAGCACTGGAGCTGCATCGCCGCCTCATCGAGCGATTCGGCGGGGAGGGCGGCATCATTGATGCGGGCCTTCTGGAGAGCGCCCTCTTCCGTCCGCAGACCGGTTACTACGAAAACCTGGCTCAAATGGCAGCCGCGCTGATGGAGTCGCTTATCATCAATCACCCCTTCGTCGATGGCAACAAGCGGATGGCATTCTTCCTCACGGATGTATTTCTTCGCATGAACTGCTGGTGCATTCGCGTCCAGCCCGTCCCAGGTCGCCGATTCATAGTCAAAGTCATCGGTGAGCGCGCCGATCGTTTTCGCCTCATCGAGACATGGATCCGCAAACATCTGCGGAAACTCTAGTCGAACGATCCGAAGCCCGCAGAACCCGCCATGTTGTTCGGAGAGTAGCGTTCGTCAGATGCGGCGGAATCAGGTAGTACCTATTGAAACAGGTAATGAATTGAGTGTTAAAGCCGGCGCAGCTTAAGCGTTGACTCCGATAAACCTCAAATCTCCTTCACGGCGCGTCACTCCCTCGCGATCGTAGAGCCCGATGAGTAGCAGGCAGATCCTGCGGTTGCCGTTCACGAGATCGCGGAACTGCGCTACCGTTACTCCGTCGCCGCTTTGCGCAAGGTGCGCGAGCAGCGTTTGCCTGCACTGATCCACGGTCTCTTTCCAGATGTAGACGTCCTCGATCGCTACGATCTCTTTGCATTCCACGAGGTGCTTGAGAAGGGTTTTTAAATCTTTTGCGCCGAGCTTGAACTGTTTTCCGATTTCAGATTCGAGATCTGAGATCGAGACCACGCCCATGCCTGCGTCCGAGAATTTTTTGCGAAGATATTTCAACGCCGCTTCCTGCGCCTGCGTTGGCGCGGGTTTGAAGCCGGCGAGCAGCCATCCGCCCGATGCCGCGCGCGCGATTTTGCCTGCATCGGACATCATCAGCAAAAAGCCTTCCGTGATAGACGCGCCATGCTCCTTCGCGGCAACGCCGAGCCTCGCGGCGATAGCAGCCGTATCCAGACCCTTTGCGCTCAATGGATGCTCGTGATGGTGCTCCACCAGGGCGCGCCGCACCTGGCGCCACATGCGCTCCTGCGTATCGGCGGAGAGCAGGGCGTCTCCTGCCGGACTTGTGATGGAGATGATGCCGGAGCCTGTGTCTCCGTCTCTTATCGCCGCAGCAATCTCATCGCGGCCTCGATTGAGCGAACGCGCGAGTTCCGCGATGCCAACGAAAGTGATCTGCTTTCTCACCTCCGACGCGATCTGATCCTTGAGTCCCCCCTCGGCTCGAACTCTCACCTGTTCAATCATCTCAGGAGGCGTGCGGCGGTGGTGAAGCGGCGCGGCATCGACGACCCGGCCGCCGCCGAGGGTACGGGTTGCGGAGCAATTTCTTATGATGAAGCGATCCCCCGCAAGAAGTGCGGCCGGTCCATCCAGCTCGATCTGCGCGAGCGCTTTTTCCCCGCCCCTCGCGCGGTCCCGGCCGAGCAGGTGTATCCGGCAAGCGCTTTCGTGCGTGCCGACGTAGAATACGGCGTTGCTGTACGGCCCGATTTCCGGCGACGTGTCGATGAGCGTGATTTCCGCGTCAATGCGCGAAGTCATCGCGATCGAGCGGTCCGCGATCAGCATGCCCCGCTCGAAATCCTCGCGTTTGAATCCGGCCAGATTGAGCGACGCGCGATCCCCGGCACGGACCTCCTGCACCTCTTTTCCATGTTTTTCTATCCTGCGCACGCGGACTTCAATGCCTTTGGGCGCGACGCAGAGCGTATCGCCTGTTCTTATCGTGCCGCCCATCACCGATCCTGTCACCACGGTTCCGAAGCCGGCCACGGAGAATGCTCGATCTATGTACATCCTCAGGGCCCCGCCGCTCGGCCGCTCCGGGAGTCGCGCGACCACGCGGCGTATCGCGGCAACGAGGCCATCAAGACCCGTTCGCTCGATCGCGCTTATCGGGACGATATCTGCGTCCCTGAGAAAGGTGCGGCTTAAGGCCTCGCGCACTTCTGCGGCAGCCATCTCCACGAGCTCGGGTCCCGCGAGATCGGTCTTGGTGACCGCGACGAGCCCGTCGCGAATTCCCAGATGTTCGAGGATTGCCAGATGTTCGACGGTCTGCGGCATTACCCCGTCGTCGGCCGCCACGACGAGCAGCGCGAAGTCGATGCCGGAGGCGCCCGCCAGCATGTTGTGGATGAAGCGCTGATGACCCGGCACGTCCACGATGCCGATTCGCTGCCCGGGGCAATCGCAGGCGTCCGCGGATTTGCCGTCGTCGGGCGGGAGATCGAGCCATGCGAAGCCGGGGTTTATTGTGATGCCTCGTTGCTTTTCTTCAGGATGAGTGTCGCAGTCGATGCCCGTGAGCGACGCGATGAGGGTCGTCTTGCCGTGATCGACGTGGCCCGCAGTTCCCATGATGAGGTGTTTCATATTCTCGGTTTCCCCGCAGATATCGATGAAATCGTGTTTTGCTCTAGCAGAAGGCCGCGGCCCGGTCAACCCGAAGCAAAATCGCGAGAACGCGCTTGACGATCATCGCTCAATCCGTATATTTCCGCTGTTCGTCCGTCTTTCCCCACAGAATCGCATGCACGGAGGTCATTCCATGACGATGAAGATCACTTTCGACGGCCGCGAGGTCCCCTTTGAACAGGGGCAGACGGTCCTTCAGGCGGCGCGGGATAACGGCATATACATCCCGTCGCTTTGCTATCACAGAAAGACCGGTCCCGCGGGCCGCTGCAGGCTCTGCGTGGTCGAGATCAAGGGCATGCGGGGCTTGCAGACGGCATGCACGGTGGTCGCGGCCGATGGGATGGACGTGCAGACCGCAACTCCTCTCGTGCTCGACACTCGGCGCATGATCGTGAACCTTTTGCTCTCCAGCGGTCAGCACAACTGCATTTCATGCGAGCAGAATTCGGGCTGCGAGCTCCAGGACGCGGCCTACCGCCTGGGAATCGAGACGCCCGCCTTTGTAATCGACGAACCGCAGCTTCCCAAAGATGACTCGAGCGAGATGGTCGTACGCGACATGCGCAAATGCATACAGTGCGGCCGATGCGTTGCGGGTTGCAAATCCGTAGTCGTCAACGAGGTCCTTGAGTTCGAGCAGCGCGGCAACGATGCAAAGGTCGTGTGCGACTACGACCTCCCCATGGCGGAATCGACCTGCGTGCAGTGCGGCGAATGCTCGCAGCTCTGCCCGGTCGGCGCCATCATCGACAAGAAGTCGATAGGCATGGGCAGGGAGTGGGAGCTCAAGACAGTGAACACGACGTGCCCATACTGCGGCGTGGGCTGTCAGCTTACGATGCACGTGGATGAAGCGAAAAACCGGATCGTGAAGGTTACGGGCCGCGAGGTCCTGCCGAACGACGGCATGCTCTGCGTCAAAGGCCGCTACGGCTTCGAGTTCCCGTCGAGCCCCAAGCGCCTGACTCACCCGATGATCAAGAAGAACGGCAAGCACGAGCGCGTCTCATGGGACGAGGCTCTCGATTACACGGCGGACCGCATCAAGGAGATCGTTGCGCGGGACGGCCCCGGCGTATTCTCGGCCTTCGGTTCCGGCCGCATCACCAACGAAAACAACTACGCAATCGCGAAGTTCACGCGCGCGGTGATCAAGACGAACAACGTCGATCACTGCGCTCGAACTTGACACGCCCCCACCGTCGCCGGTCTGGCGGCAAGCTTCGGGAGCGGTGCAATGACGAACTCGATCAGGGAGATCGAGGACGCGCACGTCCTCTTCGTCATCGGTTCGAACACCACGGAAGCGCATCCGATCATCTCGTATTACATGAAGCGCGCGGTAAAGAAGGGCGCCACGCTCATCGTGAACGACCCGCGCAAGATCGATCTCACGCGCTGGGCCACGATGCACGTTCAGCACAAGGTCGGCAGCGACGTCGCCTACATCAACGGCCTCATCAACGAGATATTCAAGAACGGCTGGGCCGATGAGGAGTTCCTCAAGAACTGCACGGAGAATCCCGACGACATCCGCAAGTGGGTGGAACAGTATCCTGTCGAGAAGGCTTCCAAGATCTGCGGCGTGCCCGTGGAGACCATGAAGAAGGTCGCGCGCATCCTCGGCGAATCCCACAGCGTCTCGATCTGCTACACGCTGGGCATCACGGAGCACATCTGCGGCACGGACAACGTGAAGGTGCTCGCAAACCTGCAGATGGTGCTGGGCAACATCGGCATACCTTCGGCGGGCGTCAATCCATTGCGAGGCCAGAACAACGTGCAGGGCGCGTGCGACATGGGCGCGCTGCCGAATGTGCACCACAACTATCAACCCGTGGACAACGAGCAGGCGGCCGAGAAGATGGAGAAGGCGTGGGGTGTCACGGGCCTTCCGCGGAAGGCCGGCTACAAGATGCCCACGATGTTGCACAAGGCGCTCGACGGCGGCACGAAGATACTCTACTGCGTGGGCGACAACACGGTGCAGACCGAGCCGCACATGGCGCACACGATCAAAGAGATCGAGGCGCTGGAGTTCTTCATCGTCTGCGACATATTCCCCAACATCACGACGAAGTACGCCGATGTGATCTTCCCGGATACGTGCTGGGGCGAGGAAGACGGCACCTTCACCAACACCGAGCGCCGCGTGCAGCGCGTGCGCCGTGCGCTCACGCCTCCGGGCGAGGCGCGTCCGCACTGGTGGGTCATGCAGGAGCTGGGCAAACGCCTTGGCGTGGATCTGGGATTTACTTCCGCCTCGGCGATCTGGGAAGATATGCGCCGGACCGCCACGAGTTGCGCGGGCATTACCTACGATCGAATCGAGGATATTGGGTTGCAGTGGCCATGCCCCACGCTGGAACACCCTGGCACGCCGTTTCTGCACGTGTCCGGTAAATTCACGCGAGGCAAGGGCCTCTTCCACAAGCTCGATTACATCCCGCCGGCGGAGCAGCCTGATAAGGACTACCCGTTCGTGTTGTCCACCGGTCGGCGCCTTTATCATTATCACAGCGCCACGCAGACGCGTAACTCGGTCGGTTTCGAAGGTCTCTTCCCCGAGGAATTGCTCGAGCTCCATCCGCAGGATGCCGAGAAGCTCGGCGTAAAGACGGGGGATCTCGTGAAGGCCACGAGCCGGCGCGGCGAGGTTACGTTCAAGGCCTGGGTGACGGATCGTTCGGCGCCCGGCGTTTGCTGGACCTCGTTCCACTTTGTCGAGTCGTGCGGCAACGTGCTCACGAACGACGCGTTCGATACGGTGACGGAGACCGCCGAATACAAGGCCTGCGCCATACGCGTGGAGAAGGTGGCGGACGGCGTTGCGCCCGTCATGCGAATTCAGAGGCAGGCGAGACCGTGACGGAATTATTCCCCTCCCCTTTGTAAGGGGAGGGTAAGGGTGGGGTAGATAATGTCGAACGAAGATATTAAGCGCGCTGTCATTGCGGCCGCCGTTGAAGTGTCCGGCAAGAAGAAAATCTCCTGCGCCGATGCCCTGAGACTTGCGCAGGAACACGGCGTCGCTCCGGAAGAGATCGGCAAAATCTGTGACGAAGAGAAGATCAAACTGCACACCTGCCAGCTCGGCTGTTTCTAAATGCCGCGTGTACCCGAACATACTCCTCGTCGGAGCCGCGGGCCGCAATGCAGGCAAGACCACGCTCATCTGTTCGATCATCCGCAACACTTCGAGGCATAATAAAGTAATCGGGGTCAAGGTTACGGCAGTCGATGAAGGACGCGCCGCGTGTCCGCACGGAAAGGGGTGCGGCGCATGCGGCACGCTTGAGTCGGATTTCTCAATAATTGAAGAGCTTGCGCGCGATTCAGACAAAGACACCGCGCGCATGCTTGAAGCCGGAGCCTCGCGCGTATTCTGGCTGCGCGCCCGCAGATATTGCATGCGCGAGGGTATTGCGGCGCTGATGAGTTGTGTGGAAGATGATGCGGCCGTTGTCTGCGAATCGACGAGTGCGCGCGCTTGTGTGGAACCCGGGCTTTTCTTCATCGCAAAACGCTCCGACTCAGACGATCGAAAAAAGTCCGCTGCCGCAGCATGGGAGCTCGCGGACAGAATCGTGCCGTTCGATGGCAGCTGCTTTGACCTCGATCCTTGCGATATCTCTGTTTCGCATGGCCGCTGGGCGCTCCGGCGCGACGCCACCGCAATCGTCATGGCCGGGGGCTTAAGCTCCCGCATGGGCACGGACAAGGCGTTACTTGAGATCGATGGCCGGCCGCTGATAGAGCGCATCGCGAATCAGCTGCGCCCGCATTTCAAGGAGCTCCTGATAAGCGCTAACGATCCCGAGAAATATTCATTTCTGAATCTTCCGGTAATCGTTGACCGCGAAAAAAACCGCGGCCCGCTGATGGGCATCGCATCGGCGCTGGCAGCTTCAAGGCACGGCCTCAATTTCGTGCACGCGTGCGATATTCCCGTCACGGATATGGAGCTCATGCAGAGGCTGATGCGGGCGTCACGGGGAAATGATGCAGCCGTTGCGCGCGCGCCCGATGGGCGCATGGAACCGCTCTTTGCCGCGTATCGGAAGTCGGCACTCCCCGCGATGCACGAGGTGCTTTCGGCCGGTGAGAACCGCATCCGCATGATCTTCGATAGATGCCTCACGGCGTTTGTCGAGATCGACGCTCGCCTCTCTCCCGCAAACATCAACACCCTGGAAGAGTATCAAGCCTGTGTGCGATCGTGACGGAAGATCCTGTTTTATCAAGACCTCAACGTATTAGTGCCTCGCTACCGCGGTGTTGCAATGCGATATACGGGCGAGAGAATCAAGTGTTGACGGTTTTTGCGTTAATGGTTATAATTATGACTATACATGGTCATAAAAGGAGGCCTTATGAAATCCATCACGACGACGGAGGCAAAGAAACGCCTTCTCGAACTTATACGCGATTCTGACGAATCTTTTGAACGCTATCTCATTACCCGAAACGGCGAACCCAAGGCAGTGCTCATGTCTGTCGATGACTATGAGGGCTGGATCGAGACCCTTGAGCTCATGAACAGCAAAGATGCCGTGGCGGAGATCAAAAAGGCCAGACGGGAACTGGATGCAGGGAAGGGTATTCCGTTCGAAAAGATACTTGAGAAGCTCCATGGCTAGATATCGAATTATATTTGCGCCGATTGCAGAGAAGCAATTCATACAGCTAACAAAGGTCGTACGCATTCGTGTGGCGCAGGCGATTGCAAAGCTTGCCACGGATCCACATCTCGGCAAATGCTTAAAGGGAGAACTTAGCGATTACTGGTCGTATCGCGTCGGCGATTATCGTGTCATCTATTTTATCAGGCAGAAGTTCGTTCAAATCGAGATTATCCGCGTAGCACATCGCAGGGAAGTGTATAGGACATAACGCAGCAATTCATGTGACAGGCACGCGCCGAGGAAAAGAGTTCGCTCCGTCATGGGTTGTATCCGCGTGCTCAGGCATTGGTCGCCGCGCGAAATGGTTTCAGCCTGAGTAGCAGGGCGAGCGCGAATCCCAGCAAAAATCCCACGGCGATGTTGTTGAGGGCGAGGCATGTTCCTGCGGTGAGAAGCATGATGAGCGCGGCCGGCCTCTCCGTCTGATCTCGAGTGACGAGTGCGAGCTCCATGCCGCTGAATGCGAGCATGACGCCCAGCACGCTCGCTGGAAACGCCTTGCACAGCGACATGAGCGACGCTCCGAACACGATGGCGATTATGATCTTCGCGGCGCCCAGAAAGAGTATCGAGCCGTTCGTGCGCGCGCCGAAGCGATACTGACCTGCAAGCCCTCCGGCGCCGTGGCACATGGGCATCCCCCCGAACCACGCCGCTATCAGGTTCATAAGCCCCACTGAGACGGAGACCCTGCGCGGTGAGGCCTCCCTGCCGGGAAAGAGGTCGGCAGACAGCGCGCAGACCGCTATCACTGAATTCAACGTGGTGAGCGGTATCTGCGGCAGCACTGCCTTTGGAAACGCGGCGATGAAGTCGTTCCATGCGGGCGGCGCCCAGCCCGGAAGGGAGAGGCCGACGCCGAGCGAATCGAACACCAGTGGGTTTTTCACGATGGCGAGAACGATGCCGGCGGCGAAGAGCACGAGCGCCGCTGGAACGCGGTTGGAGAAAAAAAGGCCCAGCACGACAAGCGCGGCCATCGCGCCAACGAAGTAGCTGTCCGGGCCGAAGAAGACGCCAGCGCTTGCCACCATCTGAAGGCCTTTCATGAGAAGCGAGAGCCCCAGCGCCAGCTGCACGCCTCGAACCACACTCTTTGGTATCGCCCTGTTGAGCCACCCGATGAGTCCAGTTAGCCCGAGAAACAGGATCACCGCGCTCACCGTGACACCCGCCGCGACTATCTCATTGACCGAAAGCCCTTCGGTGATGGCGATCGCGGCGATGGCCTTCATCGGCTGCACGGCCATGGGGATGGAAAAGGTTAGCCCGGTGGCGATGTTGAAGAAACCCGCGAAGAAGAGTGCGGTCGCAAAGTTGAGCCCGTTCGTTGCTGCCATGCCTACGAGCAGCGGCAGGAACGTCCCCATGTCACCGAGCGACCCCGCGATCTCGTGGCGATTGAGGCGGGCAAATTTCAGGGCAGAAGGCACGAGCCTTCTCAATAACGTCCGGTCGTTTGCGATGGCATCAGTAATTGACATACATACCCTATGGAGTGATCGTGATTCTTCCGCTTTCATTGAATTCGCCGATCCTGGAAACGCGTACCCCGCGATCTTTAGCCTTATCCTCAAATCGTTTCGCCATCTCCGGCGCTATCGCCGCCATGAGCCCGCCCGAGGTCTGCGGATCGAAGATCGCGATGCCATACCCCTCATCCACGCCGGATGCAATATCTACGCGCGATCCATAGGTATCGCGATTTCGGAACGCGCCGCCGGGAATCGTCTCCTCCCTGATGTGGCGCAGTACTCCCGGGAGGAGGGGCAGCGAGCCGCAGGAGATTGAGGCGCCAAGCGAGTTGTCGTCTCCCAGCATCCCGCAGAGATGTCCCATGAGGCTGAAGCCGGTCACGTCCGTGAGCGCGTGCGCGCCGGCTTCGATCGCTGCCTCGCTCGCTGCGCGATTGAGCGTGGTCATCGCGTTCACCGCGGCAGCGCGCTCTTCTTCCGTCGCGTCACCGGATTTGAGCGCCGTGCAGATGATTCCAGTTCCCAGGGGCTTGGAGAGATAGATGATATCGCCAGGCCTCGCCCCGCGATTGCACAATATGCGATCCGGATGCACGGTGCCGATCACCGCCATGCCGTATTTCGGCTCCTTGTCGTGGATGGAGTGGCCGCCTCCTACCATGCAGCCCGCGGCAGCCGCGGCAAATGCCCCGCCCGCCAGCACCTCCGACAGCATCTCGGAAGGAAGGCAGTTCGACCAGCAGACGAGGTTGAGCGCCAAAAGCGGCGTTCCCCCCATCGCATAGACGTCCGAGATTGCGTTCGTGGCGGCGATCCTGCCCCAGTCGCGCGGGTCGTCCACGAGCGGCGTGATGAAGTCCGTGGTGAAGCAGATGGCGAGATCGTCCGATAGTTTGACCACTGCAGCGTCATCCAGCGTCTCGGGACCCACGAGCAGGCGCGGGTCCACGCATGGCGCCAGTTTCGCCACGACCTTTTTGAGATCGCCGGGCCCCATCTTTGCGGCGCAGCCTCCGGCCGCCACCATCTGTGTGAGTCGAATCGGTTGTTCGGACATGTGGAGTTCCTCCTGCTGTTAAGCAGTAACCTTTGAGCTTTGAGCTTTCGGCTTTGAACAGATTTCCTGCACCGCCGTTATCGCTTTCTCTAGCTCATCATCAGTCGTTCCCCATCCGGGCGAGAGGCGCACGCTTCCTGCGGGGAGGGTGCCAAAATGCCTGTGCGCGGCGGGCGCGCACTGAAGTCCAGGCCTGCAGAGGATTCCGAAATCCTCCTGGAGCTGCACTGCGATCTTGTCAGGCTGCATTCCATCGATGGTGAACGCACAGCTGAGCGCGGTGCCGTCCGAGGGTGAAAGAATTTTTATACCGGCTGCATCCTTGATGCCGCCGATGAGTTGTTTTGCGAGTTGCTGTTTGTGGCCTCCCACCAGGCCGCGCCCCGTAAGTCCCGCCAGCGCGGCATGCAGGCCTGCGATGCCGTGGAGATTGAGTGTGCCGGCTTCGTACCGGTCCGGCAATGCAGTCGGTTGATCGAATGAATCCGAATCGCTGCCGGTGCCGCCGTCCAGAAGCGGCGGGATGTCAAAGCGCTCCGAGAGGCAGCAGATGCCAACGCCGGTCGGTCCCAAGAGCCCCTTATGCGCAGAGCAGGAGAGAAAATCGATGCCCATCGCGTGGACGTCGATCGGCAGCACTCCCGCGCTCTGCGCTGCATCCACTAGCAGCGGGATATCGCGCAGAGCCCCGCGAATGCCCGCTATATCCTGGACCGCGCCGTTCGCATTGGATGCATGGGCCACGATCGCGAGCGCGAACTTTTTGCCGTCAATCAACTTCGCCGTTGCTTTGGGATCGACCCTGCCGAATGGATCTGCAGGCAGCGTCTCAAAGCCGATTCCTCGCTCGCTCGCGAGTCGAGAGAGCGGCCGCATCACCGAGTTGTGCTCGAGCGGCGAGACGAGCACGCGGTCTCCAGGCTTGAGAAATCCCTTGATGACGAGGTTGAGGCCCTCAGTGCACGACCGCGTGAAGATCACGTGATCGGATCGCTGCATTCCAAAAAGTTCCGCCAGCATGGAGCGCGTTTCAAAGACCATCCTCGCCGACGCCACGGACGCGCGGTGTCCGCCGCGGCCCGCATTGGCGGTCAGCTCCGTGAGCGCGCGCACCATCGCCTCGCATACCTCTACGGGTTTGGGCCAGCTCGTGGCCGCGTGATCGAGATAGATCATAGTTAAAACCCCAATATTCAATTCGGTCATCGGTCATTCATTCTTCGAATATGCCGACGACCTCCAGATTCGTTTCGGAGATGGCTGATTCCACTCCGTCACGGTCTGCAGTGTGAAATTTCAGCGCGGTTCCGCAATCGCTGGATAGGTGACGCGGAGTCGGCACCAGTTCCGCAGCGACGCCGGAAGACTTGAGCGCCTTCTCCAGTACGAATGCCGCGTGCATAGAATGAAAGAGGACAAAGCCCTCGCTCGTCGTCTTCATGCGGCGTTCCTTGATCCGCACGTCGCGGCCGGCGCATCACGGTAGAGCGGGATTCTTGCGAACGACCCCAGCGCGGCGCAGAATACGATGCCTGCTATTACGGCGATCTTGCCGTATATCCCTGGTCCGCCCATCGTTATCGCGTCAGCGCTCACGACGTCGGGTACGCTCGCCAACATCCAGTTGTGAGATATGGCTGCGCCCGCGAGCATTCCGAACCAGAAGATCGCCGCATCTGCGTCGCCTTCTCCAGCAAGAAAGAGCTGCCGGCCCGGGCATCCACCCGCCATCACGAACGCCATTCCAGCCAGCGCCATCCCGAGAAAATTCCACGTAGCATTCGAATGCGCGATCGGTTGGCCGGCCCATCCCGCGTTGACCGTACCGAGGTAGAGATTTACCGCGAATGCGGCCAGGATGAGCGCGATCACGCCGATAGCGAGACGGAAATTGCGGATGAGCACGGCGTCCCGGATCGCCCCGACGGTGCAGAAGCGCGTCCTCTGCGCGAGCGCGCCGATCGCCATCGCAATGCCCAGGCTCATGAGGGGCAATGCGCGCAGTCCGCCCGGACCTTTGCCCTCGGCCGTCGTGAAGATCGCCTGGCCTTCGCCGAATGACGTCTTCATGAAGAGCAGGCCGAGCAGCATAAGCATTGCGCCGGGGAGTATGAGGCCGGCCGCCCGCGGCATGGCATAGCTGCGCCCCAGGTGAAAACCGTTCTTGAGATACATGGATCCGATCACTACGCCTGCGGCAAGGCCCACGATGCCAATGATCGCGTTGAGATCTCCGCCCGCCAGACGGAGCATGGCCCTCCACGGGCAGCCGAGAAAGACGAGGGCGCCGATCATGGCGAGCATGCCCAGCACAAAACGGACCAGCGGCGCAGAGCCGCCGCGCGGTTTCCATTCGCGCGCAGCCAATGCGGCCAGCATCGATCCGAGAAAGAGGCCCGCGATTTCCGGGCGCAGATACTGCACGGCCGCGACGCGATGCAGGCCAATGGCGCCGGCGATGTCGCGCGTGAAGCAGGCCACACAGATGCCCATGTTTGGAGGGTTGCCCGAATATTGAAGAAATACCGCGAGGATTCCGATGACAGCGCCAGCCAGGATGATTCCAGGTACAGAAGAAAAAAGTGAATTGAGTACCTTCATGTTCCTTCCTTTTCGTCTTGTCGGAGGGCCGACCGCCCGCCGCCGGGACGCGCCCGGAGCTCTCGTTAATGCGGAGCAGGGTTGGTCAAGGCGGTGCGATGCGCCTGTAACGTGCTATTGCCTGATATCGCGGAGTGCACGTGCAAGAAGGGCTCCGAGTGTCGTAGGTTCAAAATTTTGAGGGCGCACTATAGAAATCGTACATGGCGATGTCAATCTTGTGATTCCCCGCAGCTTGCTGCGGGGTTTCCACCACCCTCTCCCTTGAGGGGAGAGGGAAGGGTGAGGGTGATCGGAGATGTTGCCGATGATACTGCCGCTGGGAGTTTTCATTATGCGATGGGGCTCAATATTTCCACTCGACATTTTCTGCCGCCTGAATCATAAGGTGCCGCATTCCAATAACTGAAACAGGAAAAGAGGAGGATTCGCTTATGACTGATGTGCGAAGCGGCGGCGCGGTTCACAACAGATGGCTCATCGCCGGGGCCGGCGTAGTTATGCAGGTTGTGCTCGGTTCGGTGTACGCCTGGAGCGTCTTCAAGAAGCCGTTCGTCGATGCCTTCGGCTGGCCGATCATGGACGTAGGTTTCACCTTTACGCTGGCCATTCTCTTCATCGGTCTGGCGGCGGCATTCGGAGGCAAGTTCGTCGACAAAGCAGGCGCCAGGAAAGTAGCTACGGTTGCGGCCCTGCTGTTTGGCGCCGGCACGTTGCTCACTGGTCTGGCCGCGGCCATGGGGTCGAAGTATCTCCTCTGGGTTGGCTATGGCGTGATCGGCGGCATCGGAAACGGGCTGGGTTATATCACCCCGATCGCCGTCCTGGTGCGATGGTTTCCAGACAAGCGCGGCCTTGTCACCGGGCTTGCTGTCATGGGGTTCGGGTTCGGTGCGGCGATCGTCGGCCAGATCGCGCCGCTGCTCATACCGTCCTTCGGCCTGGCCAATACTTTCTATCTGTTTGGCGCGTGTTTCCTGGTCCTGCTGCTTGGTGCGGCCCAGTATCTCAACAATCCGCCTGCAGATTGGGCCCCGGCGGTTTCGGTGACATCGAAGCTTCACACGCAGAAGCCGATTGCGTCCTTTGATATCAAGACCGCCCTCGGCATGCGCCAGTTCTACATCCTCTGGGTCGTGCTCTTCATCAACGTGACCGCGGGCATCGGTCTGATCAGCAATCTCTCGCCGATGGCTCAGGATCAGGTGGGTGTCGCTGCTGCGCTGGCCGGCACGATCATATTCGTCAGTTCGCTCTTTAATGGCTGCGGTCGCATTTTCTGGGCGTCACTTTCCGACAAGTTAGGGCGTAAAGGCGTCTTTATGCTCATCCTCGGAACGCAGGTGCCGTTATTCTTTATCATCCCGCACGTCACCAACCTGTGGGTGTTCTCCGCGCTGGCTTGCTACATTCTGGCCTGTTACGGCGGGGGCTTTGCGACGATGCCCGCTTATGCCGCAGAGACGTTCGGATGCAAGCATATGGGCCGCATCTACGGGAAGGTACTGCTGGCATGGGGTGCGGCAGGCGTTGTGGGCCCCATGCTCATGGAGTACATAAAGACGACGTCTGGCAATTTCAAGATGGCCATCTACGTCTCCGGAGCCATGCTCGCCGCCGGTTTCCTGGTTAACCTGCTCTATAAGAATCCGCATGCTCATATCGCGGCGGATGAATCGGTCTGCGCCATATCGGGCGATGTCGGCGGAGCGGTCTGTGAAGAAGTCGCTGAAGTTCCTGCGGATGCATGATTATCGCAATGAGTTGATCGTTGCAGGATGAAAAATCGTAATTTTATTTATGGGACGCAATGCTTTTGTTGCGTCCCATAAATTTATCAGCCGTATCGTTGGTGGAAAGAAGAGGTGTGGCTATGGGATCGAAGATGTTGACGAGCTTTGAGGCGCTGCGCGTGATCCATGAAAAGATCGGGCCGCTCCCCGAAGAACGCGTAAACACCGTGAACTCGCTTGGCAGAGTCCTGGCGGAGGATATCGTTGCGCCGATGGATATGCCCCCGTTCGACAAATCCGCGATGGATGGATACGCAGTGCGCGGGGATGACGATTGTACGGAATTTGCGGTCATCGGCGAGGTGCAGGCGGGGCAAATTTTTCGGAAGAGACTCAAGTCCGGCCAGGCCGTGAAGATCATGACCGGTGCTGTGGTCCCACCGGAGGCCGGCAGGGTAGTCATGAAGGAGCACGTAGAACCGATCTGCGCAGATCGCATTGGCGTCAGGGTAGCGGACGAGCGAACGAACATCTGCCGGAAGGGTGAGGATGTTAAGAGGGGGGCGAAGCTCTATGCAGCGGGGCAGGTCATAACTCCGGTGGTTCTGGCCGGCATGGCTTGTGTGGGCATCGCAAGGGCGAAGGTCATTCGCAGGCCCCGAATCGGCCTGCTCATCACTGGCAGCGAGCTGCAGAGGCTGGGGACCAGGCTCAAGCCGGCAAAGATATATAACAGCAACGGACCGCTGTTGCGCGCGCTGCTGGCTCGTCAGGGGCTGGAAGAGGTGACCGAAATTTTATCGGGCGATTCTTTCCCTTCACTTAAGAAGGCATTTCAGCGGCTGCTGGCGTGCAATGATGCAATCATGATATCGGGCGGCGTATCGGTGGGCGATTATGATCTCGTCGATGAGGTGCTTCAGTCATGCGGATGCACGATCCATTTCGATCAGGTAGCAATACAGCCGGGCAAACCCTTTACCTTTGCAACAAAAGGCAAAACACCGATCTTCGCGTTTCCCGGAAATCCCGCTTCAGTGTTTGTTTCGTACGCCCTCTTTGCCATCCCTGCGCTCTGGAAGATGAACTGCGTCGATTTCACGCATGAGCTCAAAGAGTACGTGCTCAAGGGCGAATATTCGCGGCGGCGCGCCGAGAGGGAGGCGTTCCTTCCGGTGAAGTCCGCAGGCGGCGATGCGGTGGAGCTCCTGGATTATCACGGCTCTGGAGATCTGATAGCGCTCAGCAAGGCGAGCGCGCTGATGATCGTTCCCGCGGGAGTGAAGGAGATCAAAGACGGAGAGCGGGTGAGGGTCATGCCGATGCCTTATTGATGAGTATCTTCGCCCCTGATCATCGCCTGCGAGTGCGCGAGGACGTCGGCAAGAAATTCAATGATCTCCGTTACGGCCTTAGGGCTGCCTGGCAGGTTGATGACGATCGTCTTTCCGCAAAGCCCCGCCGTGGCGCGTGAGAGCATCGCATTTTTTGTGATCTGCATCGAAAAGGCCCGCATCGCCTCTCCGATTCCCGGGATCTCCTTCTCCACCAATTCCGCCGTCACCTCGGGTGTTATGTCGCGCGGACCAATGCCCGTGCCTCCGGTGGTGAATATGAAGTCGAATCCTCGCGATACATAACCCTGGAGCGCCTCTTTGAGTTTTGCGGGATCATCAGGCACGATCGATCGCTCCGCCGTAAGCTCGCGGGATTCGAATGCATTGCGCAGCGCCTTCTCGGCGGCAGGCCCGCTCTCATCATTATATATGCCCGCAGATGCGCGGTCGCTCACCGTGATGATCGCTATCTTTAAATTCATAGATTCCCCAAATCGCCCTTGCGCAGCACTCCGCCGCGCAAGACGCGCGCGAATACGCCTTCGCGAGGCATGACGCAGTCTCCCGCCTGTTTGAAGATCTCGCACCGGTTGTGGCACTCCTTTCCGATCTGCGTGATTTCGACCGCGATATCATCGCCGAGCTTGAGTCTCGTGCCGATAGGCAGCGCGCAGAGGTCGATTCCCTTCGTAGTTATGTTCTCCGCGAAATCGCCGGGCCCGACGTCGAGTCCCTTCGAGCGCATCTTCTCGATGCTCTCCATCGCCAGCAGGCTGATCTGTCGATGGAGAAATCCCGCATGCGCATCTCCCTCTATTCCAAGATTCTCCGTGAGCACAGCGGTGCGCACGGGTGATTTCTTCTCGCCCTTGCGGGAACTGGTGTTAATGGAAACTATTGTAAATGAGTGCATATTTTTTCTCCCCCTTTGTAAGGGGGAGTTTGAGGGGGTAGATCATGGTCTACCTCCCCCAGCCCCTCCTTACAAAGGAGGGGAGGACAGGTTTGTTTTCTCCTTACTCACTAATTTGATCTCCGAGAGCGTCATGTTTTTATCCACGGCCTTGCACATATCGTAGATCGTGAGCAGCGCTGTTGAGACGGCAGCGAGCGCCTCCATCTCGGCGCCGGTCTTGCCGATGGATTTCACCTCGGCAACTGCAGTTATTCCGTTTTTACAGACCTCGAAATTCAAGCCGACGTGCGTGAGCGCAATGTTGTGGCACAGAGGGATCATTTCGCTCGTCCTCTTCGCGGCCTGGATCCCCGCGATCCTTGCCGTAGCGAGCACGTTTCCCTTTGCGATCTTCATCTCCTCGATACTGTTCACCGTTTCTTTCGCGAGCATGATCGACCCGGATGCCACGGCGGTTCGGATCTGATCGGGTTTGCCGGAGACGTCCACCATACGCGCATCTCCATGTTCATCGAGGTGTGAGAATTCCACGTCACCCTCCAATCTCATGCATGAGGTCCCGGCCGTTGGTCCGGCCGAATTCGGGTTTGTTGCGCAGGGCCAGCTCGAATGCCCGCTCAATTCCCAGTTGCCTGATGTTGACGTTGTATTCTGAGAACAGACAGGGCTTGAGCTCGCCGGTAGAGGTGAGCCTCAACCGGTTGCAGAGCTGGCATTGGCCGACCGTCGTGTCGCTCTCTATTCCATAGCGCTCTCCGCTCGCGAGATCCATGCGGCGAATGAAACGCACTTCGATTTTTTTTCTCTCTCCGAATTCAAGAAAATCTTCGCGTTCGTCCTCGTTGACGCCGGGAATGACGACGCAGTTAAGCTTTACGGGTGTGAGCCCCGCTGCCTTCGCCGCCTCTATTCCGTCAAGGGCGAGTCCGAGCTCGCCTCCGCGCGTGATTTCCTTGTATCGGTCGTTTTTCAGGGAATCGAGGCTGATGTTGACCCGTTTGAGCCCGCACGACTTGAGTTTGTCGGCAAACGCGGGGAGGAGTATGCCGTTCGTAGTCATTCCAAAATCCCGCACTCCGCGCAGCCTGCCTATCATCTCGACAAGAAATTCTATGTTCTTTCTGACGAGGGGTTCGCCTCCGGTAAGCCTGATCTTGTCCACTCCCATGCCCACCGCATACATCGCCGCTTCGTAGATCTCTTCGAGGGAGAGGATATCCTCGTGCCGGACCAGCCTGACCCCCTCGGCAGGGCGGCAGTATGTGCAGCGCAGGTTGCACTTGTCGGTCACGGAGATCCGAAGATAGGTGATCTTCCTCTGAAATGCGTCGAATAGCATGGGAGAGGCGTGGCTAACATGGGGAAATGAGAGCAGCAAGGGCAAAAAAACGGCCGCGCCTTGCAGCGCGGCCGTCGCAAATTGAAGCTGTATGAAGTCTAGAAATAATACATCGCGTTCAGGAAGATTACGTTTGCCTTGGATGATCCCGAACCCTGGTAATTCGTGCTCATGTAGTTGTACTCAGGACCTACGATGAAATCCTTGATCGGCTTGAAGCGCAGGTTCGCGAAGACGATCTGGTTGTTCTTGACGGCGCCGGCTCCCACTTCAGAACTCTTGAGGAATTCACCGCCGTAGCCCACGTTCGTCTCGAACCAGTTCGTCCAGTTGCTCTGCACCTGACCCCAGCCCGAGATCTCGCGCTGCCTCGTGGTGTTGGAGCTGATAGCGTTGAGCGATCCTAGGCTGTATCCATACTGGAACTCGACGCTCGGTTTGAAGAACTTGTGCACCGGGGCCGTGAGGCTGGCGGCCAGACCCCAGTTGTTGATGTCTGCCCCGCCGGCTGCTGCGTTGCGGTCACGGTAGTAGACTGCCGAGAGGTATGCCCACAGCTTGCCTTCCGGCATCTCATGCCAGACGCCGACCCTTCCCTGGCCCATCGGTATGCCGGTCGTATTTGCAGGATCGTTTGAGGACATCGAATTGGAGGGGAGGTTGGCGCTTGCCGCTAGCTCGACCCCGCTCTTCTCGCCAAAAGGCTGTTTGAACGTGAATTGAATCTGAGGACGGCGGAAACCCAGGTTGCCCTGATTCCAGAGGTTGGCGCCCACGTTGAACGTATTGGTGTTGAGCGGCGAGAACAGATCCCACTCCATTCCGAAGAGCACGTGCCACTTGTCCTGACCGATTCCCGCATATGCCCTGCGGAGCCTGGGCGCGATCGAATTTGCGCCGAGGTTTGCGGTGCTGAAGAAATCCATTTCGAAGTCCGCATCGACCTTGAAGTTCTTGCCGTTGAAATCATACGGAGCGAGCATGAAGCCGAAGCGCGTGTTCTGCGGCGTTGCGGATATGAAGGCGTTGTTCATGCCCTGCACGGTTTCATCCTGGACGCGGTTGAAGCCCGTGATGTTGGTGTTGTAGTTCGCAGGTGTATTGTTGAGCGTACCGAAGCTCGAGAGCTGCGAGTCCGAATAGAGGAACTCCGCAAGGATGAACCCGTAGAAACTGACCGGGACCTTGGTGGAGAGGCTTATCTTTTCCGGGACCTCCGTCTGTATGCTATCCGCACGAGCGACCGCGGGCATGATAAGCACAGCCATCAGCGCAAACTGAAAAAACCATTTTGTGAACCTGCACATATTGTTTTCCTCCTTTGTAAAAAAGTTTGCCCCCCGTAACAAAGTGCTTCGCGTACTGCAATACAATAATCGGGTATTTTTTGTTAATTTCCTCGGCTGACACACGGCAGTGTCATTTCTTGACCACTTCGTTGCATATCTGATAGTTATGCAAAAAATAATCAAAAAGGGAGGTGTAAATGAGCAAGCACATGATCTTCGGAGTTCACCTTTCTGACAGAATCAAGTCTTCCAACGACGTACAGCAGCTATTTACAAAATACGGCTGCAATATAAAAACCCGCATCGGTCTGCACGACGTTCACGACGACTTCTGCTCGACCAGCGGCATCATCGTGCTCGAGATGGCCGGCGACGAAGCGCTCTGCGACGAACTTGCTTTAAAGCTGAATGCCATCCACGGCGTGGAAGTGCAGAAGATGATCTTCAAGGGCTAGAAATTTTTTAATACTGCCTCTGCCCAGGGATATTCCAAAGATTGAAAGTCGAGCTCGCTGTGTCTTTGGCGCGGAGGTGGGGAGAGGTATAAATTGTCCTTGCAATTCATAGCCGAGCGTATATTCAATGCGCCGCTTTTGCGGTTCCATCGTTTCTCCAAAATCAAAAAACGAAGATGCGGAGAGAGACGCGCGCTGAGGCCCAGGCTACATGCCGTTGAAGGAGGGCGTATATGTCGAAGATCCTCGTAGTTGACGACGATCCGGATGTCGTCGAGGCGTGCCGCGTGGTCCTTGAGAAAGTCGGCTATTCCGTGTCGTCGGCCGGAAGCCTCGAAGAGGGCATGAAGGCGGTGGAGGAGTTCAGGCCCGATCTTCTGATCCTCGACGTAATGATGCAGCAGCCTGACGACGGTATTTCGATGGCTCGGCAACTCCGCCGCAATGGTTTTGACAGGCCGATTCTCATGCTTACGAACGTGGGCAGGGAAGCGGGCCTCAATATCGACAAGGACGAAGACCTCGTCCCGGTAGATGAGTTCCAGCAAAAACCGATTTCGCCTCAGGTTCTCGTCTCAAAGGTGGGAGAGCTTCTCAAAAAATAATAACAACGCGTTTAAGGAGGGCTGTGATGATGCTCATCCCGGAAAATGAAGTACTGAAACAGGAATTGAAAGGTGTTGCGGAGAGGTACGACAACAAGCGCAGTGCGCTAATGCCCATGCTGCAGATGGTGCAGTCGAGGCACTCCCGCATCTCCGAGTTTGCGATGCAGGTGATCGCGGACATGCTGGATATTCATCCGGTCGAGGTGCATGGAGTAGTTTCATTCTACAGCTTCCTAAACTCAGAACCCAAGGGCAGGTTCATCATCCGCCTCTGCCGCACGATCTCATGCAGCATGCAGAACAAAGATCGTGTGGCGAGACAGTTGGAAAATGATCTGGGCATAGAGTTCGGCCAGACCACGGGCGACGGCAAATTCACACTCGAATGGACGAACTGCCTGGGCCACTGCGACGAGGGGCCGGCGCTTCTTGTGAACGACAAGATTCACGTGAAGCTCACGCCGGAAAAGGTGCACGATATACTTGAGGAATGCCGCAGTACCTTCGGCCTCCATGCTGCGCAGAAGAAAGAGGGAGGGAATCATTGATGAAGAGCTCTCACGAAGGTTCCGTCACTTTTAAATCAGCGGAAGCGGATTTTGGTCTTACGTCCGCGCTCGGCAAAAGCCGTTCAGATATCATCGCAGAGATCAGCAAGTCGAACCTCAAAGGCCGCGGCGGAGCGGGCTTTCCCACGGCGGTGAAGTGGAACCTCGCGGCTGCCGCAAAGGGCGAGCGCAAATACGTGGTCTGCAACGCGGACGAAGGCGAGCCCGGCACGTTCAAGGACAAGGTGATACTGGCCGACTGCGCGGATCTCGTCTTCGAGGGAATGACCATCGCAGCTCGTGCGATAGGCGCATCTCACGGCATCCTCTATCTGCGCGGCGAATATGCCTATCTCAGACGCTCTCTCGAAGATGTCCTCGCCAGGCGGCGCGACAGGAAGCTGCTCGGCAAGGCGATCGGCGGCAAAGGCGATTTTGATTTCGATATCGAAATCGTGATGGGTTCGGGCGCCTATGTATGCGGAGAGGAGACCGCCCTTATCGAATCACTTGAAGGCAACCGCGGCGAACCGCGTAACCGTCCGCCTTTCCCGGTCGATACCGGCTACATGGGTTACCCTACTGTAGTCAACAACGTGGAGACGCTCGCCTGGGTTGCAATGATCATGGGTAAGGGCGCCGACTGGTTCAAGAAGACGGGCACTGAAAAGTCCGCCGGCTCCAAACTCTTCAGCGTATCCGGCGACTGCGAGCGCCCCGGCGTTTACGAATTCCCGCTGGGCGTCTCCATTGCCGAGCTACTCAAGGAAGTCGGCGCGGAGGACGCGAAGGCGGTGCAGGTCGGCGGCGCCTCGGGTGTGTGCCTTCCAGCGTCGCAGTTCGGCCGCAAGCTCGCGTACGAAGACGTGGCCACCGGAGGTTCTATAATCGTATTCGGACCAAATCGCGACATCCTAGAAGTTGCCGCTAACTTCCTCGAATTTTTTGTCGAAGAATCATGCGGGCAGTGCACGCCCTGCCGCATCGGAAACTACAAACTGCTGGAGACGGTGGACATGCTCAGGAAAGGCTGCTGTTCCATGAATTATCTGAAAGAGATCAGAGGGCTGTGCGAGAGCATGCAGCTTGCGTCAAAGTGCGGTCTGGGTCAGTCGAGCCCCAATGCATTCCTGTCGATCATTGATAATTTCAAAGACGAGGTCATGGGTCGATAAAAAGGAGCGAAGAATGTTACAGAAGAAATTTGGCGAAGACGTATCGCGCGCGCCAATTGCCCAGCGCGGCCAGAAGGTCGAAAAATCCGAGGGCGAGGGGATTGGCGCGAACATAAAAGTTACTATCGACGGCAAGGAATTGCGCGTCCCCGTGGGCACGACGATCCTCGATGCCGCAAAGCAGCTCGGCATTCGCATCCCCACGCTCTGCTATCATGAAGATTTGTGCGTGGCAGGCGTGTGCCGAGTATGCGTCGTCGAAGTGGAAGGGCAGCGCACCTTGCAGGCCTCGTGCGCGTATCACGTAACCCAGCCTGTTGCTGTGCAGACGCACACGCGTAAGGTCCGCCATGCGCGGCGTCACGTCATCGACCTTCTTCTCTCAAGACACTACGGCAACTGCTACGCGTGCGGCCGCAACAACAACTGCGAGCTGCAGGCGCTGGCCAAGGAGTATGGAGTCGATTTCTTCCGCTTCGGTCATCTGGAACAGCCGCTTCACGTGGAAGATCATTCGAGCCACTCCGTCTTCCGCGACATGAACAAATGCGTGCTCTGCCGCCGCTGCGTCCGCACGTGCATCGACTTTCAGGAGGTCGGCGTGTACGAGGCAGCCCATCGCAGTGAAGAGACCAAGATTGAGACGTTCGTCGATAAACCCCTGGCCGACGTGGTCTGCATCAACTGCGGCCAGTGCATCAACCGCTGTCCCACTGCGGCGTTGCGCGCAAACGATCAGACAGACGACGTGTGGGCCGCGATAGACGATCCGACGAAACACGTGGTCATGCAGACCGCGCCTTCTCCGCGCGCCGGCATCGGCGAGTGTTTCGGCCTTGAGCCGGGCCATCCTCTCACCTTCCAGCTCAATACGGCGCTTCGGCTCGCCGGCTTCGACAAGATCTTTGACACGAACTTTGCCGCCGACCTCACGATCATCGAGGAGGGCACGGAACTCCTGCAGCGGCTCTATGCGGCGCTCGTGCTGAAAGACGCATCGACGGCGCTGCCAATGTTTACGAGCTGTTCGCCGGGGTGGGTGAAATACATCGAGCACTTCTATCAGGAGTATCTGCCGCATCTCTCTTCGTGCAAGAGCCCGCAGCAGATGTTCGGCTCGCTGATCAAGACTTACTACGCTCAGAAAAACAACATCGACCCTGCTTCAATAGTCAACGTCGCGCTCATGCCGTGCTCCGCAAAGAAGTTCGAGTGCAACAGGCCGGAGATGTGCGCCTCCGGTTTCAAAGACGTGAACTACGGTCTTACCACCCGCGAGTGCGCGAAGATGCTCTCCGAGGCAGGGATCGATCTGCCCAAGATGACCAAATCGGATTTTGACGATCCATTCGGAACTGCAACCGGCTCGGGAGTCATATTCGGCGCCACGGGCGGCGTGATGGAGGCTGCTCTGAGGACGGTCGTCGAACTGGTAACCGGCGTCAAGGTGGAGAACTTCTTCGATCATGCCGATATCATTCCGGTGCGCGGCTTCGAGGGAATCAAGTACGCTGAGATCCCGGTCAAGGAGGTGGGGCTGGTGCCGGATCTGGTGAAGCACCTATTTCAGGATTGGAACTGGCTCAAGGGCGCGGCGATCAAGGTCGGCGTCTGTCACGGCACTTCGTACGCGAAGAAAGTGCTTGAGGATATCAAGGCGGGCGGCAGATTCAGCGAATGCCACTTCATCGAGTTCATGGCCTGCCCCGGCGGGTGTCTGGGCGGCGGCGGCCAGCCGATCCCGACGAGCCCCGCAATCCGCGCCGCGCGCGCAAAGGCGATTTATTCAGAGGATCGCGCCTACTCGGTGCGAAAGTCTCACGAGAACCCGGCGATACTTCAGGTCTATAATGAGTTCCTTACCGACGGGCCCTGCGGGCACAAAAGTCACGAGCTTCTACACACGCATTACATTCCCAGGGGCAAGTTCATTCCTTGAACGGCTCCATCGCGCGGTTGTAGATCCCAAAGCACCACGCAATCGCCATTCCGTAGTTTGTAACCGGAACGCCGCGCTCTATCGCGGGCCTGATCCGCATATTCACCTGCTTGCGCGTGAGCATGCAACCGCCGCACTGGATGACGAGCTTGTAGTCTCCGATCTCTTTCCCGGGCAGATCCGTCCCGGCAACCGTCTCGAAATCAAGTTTTTTCCCCGTGAACTGCGTGAGCCAGCGCGGGAGTTTTACGCGGCCGATGTCGTCGCCGATGACGTGATGCGAGCATGATTCGAGAATCAGCACGCGATCGTTGTCGCAGAGTTTTGAAATCGCGGGCGTGCCTTCGCGGAATTTTTCAAAGTCGCCCTTGAGCCGCGCATATAAGATGCTGAAGCTCGTCATCGGGATGTGATCGGGTACTGAAGCGGAAACCTTTTCAAATGCCTGGCTGTCTGTCACGACGATCCTCGGAGGCGTGCGCATATTTTCGAGAAGGATGCGCACGTCGGGATCCTTTGTCACGATAGCCGTGCAGTCGTTATCGAGGCAGTCGCGGATGGCCTGCACCTGCGGCAGGATGAGCCTTCCCTCGGGCGTCTCCGCATCCACCGGCGCCACCATGAGGACGATATCCCCCTTTGTCACGAGATCGCCGAGTATCGACTGCCTCCTGTACGACGATTCCGGCATCGTTTTCTGGATGATGGCGATGAGCTCTTCGTAGTTCGTGGGATGGATTGCGCTGAAATCCAGGGCTGCGGCGTCGAAGTTTTTCGTCAAGTGATCGCGCGTGGAATCCGTCAGAGGCGCGAGGTCGGATTTGTTGTGCAGAACGAAAAACGGCGTGCCCCGGCGGCCAAGCTCGGCCGCGACTTTTGATTCGAATTCTCCGAACTGATTGTGCGATATGACGATGACGCCCAGGTCGATAAGATCGAGCGTGCGCTCCGTGCGCGCGACGCGCTTTCTTCCGAGCTCGCCCTCGTCGTCGATGCCTGCGGTGTCGGTGATCACGACCGGGCCCACGCCCGTGATCTCCATGGTCTTTGTGACGGTATCGGTAGTAGTGCCGGGAACAGGGGAGACGATCGCAATCTCCTGCCCGGTGATGGCGTTGATGATCGAACTCTTCCCGACGTTGCGCCTGCCGAAGATGCCTATGTGAGGTTTCTGGGATTTGAGCATATTGATGATTCCCCGCAGCTTGCTGCGGGGGTTCCGTCACCCTCTCCCTTGAGGGGAGAGGGAAGGGTGAGGGTGGTCAGGGATACCCGCGGCTTGCCGCGTTAGTCCAGCAAATCGCGTCCTGATCTCGTCTTCCCGCGTTAAGCGAGGCGCTTATAGCACGCCCGAAGAGATCCTCAAGGCATATTTTGAGAGGTATTTCGACCGTGTTGAGCCCGCTCGCCCGGCGCCGCTATGCCGGAATAGTATCTTTCATAAAGAGATAAATATTACTTGAATTATCTCTTAAATAAGGAAATAATGATGGTATGAGAGAAATCCTGGATCTGCTTATCGACGATTTTCATGAGCGTGCTCTGCCCGAACTTCTGCCGCGCGAACGCACTATGTCGTGGCAGGTCGGCAAGGCAAATGTCGTGATCGGCATGCGGCGCTCCGGCAAGACCTGGTTCTGCTATCAGAAGATGAAGGATCTGATCGCGAAGGGGCTTGATAAGGAGAGGATCCTGTATTTCAATTTTGAGGACGAACGCCTGCTTCCATTTTCTACCGCGGATTTCCAGCTCATCCTCGAGACCTATTATCGTAAATATCCCGCTTTCAAGGAGAAACGATGTTATCTCTTTCTCGATGAAGTGCAGCGCATCGAAGGTTGGGATAAATATGTACGCAGGCTTCTTGACGCCGAGGATCTCCACATCTGTATAACCGGATCATCGTCAAAGCTGCTCAGCACGGAGATAGCGACGAGCCTTCGCGGCAGGTCTCTCACCACGGAGATATTTCCGTTCAGTTTCAGGGAGTATGCGGAATATCGCGATGTGCAGCTTGGGGAAGCTCCGAAGTATGGTTCGAAGCTGAGGGCGGTGCTGCAGAATCATCTTGGAGAGTATTTAAGGATCGGCGGTTTCCCCGAGGTGCAGCGTTACGACGACGAACTGAGGCGTCAGGTGCTCATGAATTACGTCGATGTCGTGATTCTCCGCGACGTGGTGGAGCGTCATCGCGTGAGCAATGTGGGGGCATTGAGGGCGCTGATAAAACACGTCATGAGCGCTCCGGCGACTCGCTTCAGCGTCAATAAATTTTATAATACGCTCAGGAGTCAGGGGCTTACGTGTACAAAAAACGATCTTTACGATTTCATGGATTATCTCACGGACGCGTTTCTCATCTATAAGATACCCATATACGCAAGATCAGAGAGGGTTCGCCGTGTAAATCCTCAAAAGGCGTATGCCGTGGATACGGGGCTTCTGGAGGCGATGTCTTCCAGTATGACCGAGGATAGAGGGGCAATACTTGAGAATCTGGTGTACATGCACCTGAGGAGTCAGGGTGCTTCGCCTGATTATTACGTGACAAAAGAAGGCGCCGAGGTGGACTTTGCGGTCATGGACGTCAAGAAGCGGCGCCGCCTGATACAGGTTTGCTGGGATATAAACGATGTTGAGACAAGGCGAAGGGAGCTCTCAGCCCTCTCAATGGCCATGAAGGAGCTCGATGTCAAACGCGGCACCATAGTCACGTGGCTTGATGAAGGTGAGGAAGGTGAGGGGATAGAGATCGTGCCTGCGTGGAAATGGCTGCTTCAGCCGGAATTCAATTGACGAAACCGGCGGATGATTTTGCGTATTTGATCAATCAGTTACACATTCTGCCGGAACCGCAGTGACAATTTTTCAAATTTTTCGCAACTTGGTCCAATCCCAGCCGATAATGAATACAGTGGGTCGGGATGCAGGCAAGCAACGGCCTGTCCATGTCCCGGTTGCCGATGAAATGCTGATAAAATGATAGTCGGAGATCGCCCATGCCTGTGAAGTTAGTTACAGACTCCATTTTATTGATCGAAGGCCCAGCCTCGTACACGGATGATGAGGCTCCATTCAACACTGAAAATATCCTCGGGGGATTCGAAGCCGATCCAGAGGCAGGGACCATCTTGGTGCCGGAGCCGGACTCATCTGAAGGAGAGAGCACTTTCGAAGGGGCGGAGCGGCTGCGACGTACGATCTTTGATCCGCAGCCCGGCATCAACCGACAGCATGAGGCAATTGCCGAGTTGTTCGACGCAGCCGAGAAACTCAAGAGCGGTATCCCGCTCTATCGGGATGCTCCCCTGGCAGGCGGATGGAGATTTTCGGGAGGTATGGGCGTCTTCTCTCATGTCGGAAGAAGAAGAATGTACGGAATCCCTTATGTATTTTCACATCCTGAAACAGGGCGACAGGTCACGCTCAGGCGCGCTGATGAGGAATCCGGGAGCGCTGGAATAAGGCATTATGATATTGATGTGGCTTCGTCTCTTTCCGGTGCCTGCCTGCAACAGGGCGTCAGAGTATTTACCGACAATTATCGTCCACTTGGAATTCAGTCTGTATACTACGAGATGACGTTACGCCTTCCTCCCTATGGACGAGGAGATGGATTGTGGAAACTCGTCATGAATACACTGGAATCCTCGATCGCCAGCGTGCGTGTTTTCTTTGAACCTCAGTCTTACGGGCCGATGCTGGTTCGAAGGGTTGATGTCAGTACCGATACATGGAAGAGTATTGAGAATGGGCAACTTTTTCCAGAAGAGGAGGAATTTTCAGCGATACAAATTACATCGAAAAAGAGAGGAGATCGCATGGGACCCATTCATCCGTACTATGCCTCCTCTCCTCCTTTGATCAGAATAGAACTCGCATCAACTGAAACAAAAGGAAGGTTGTGGGTCAGCCTCAGATCACCCAAGGGTACTGCTCGCTGGCCGCTTCCGGCGCCATTCGTCTCCCTGTGGCAAGTATTCTCTCGCCTGAATCTCTTGAGGAGAGGCCTTTTGACTGAAACCCCAGGCATTGAAGACGATCCTCTCGATGTCGGCAGTGGCGCGTCCGGTGATACAGGCCCGTTGCGGTCGCAGCCCGAGGCAGCGATGGCGAAATCTCATGAGGATGAGGCCAGTCGCACCGTTCAGGAGGCGCGCGAGCACATGGCTCAACTGTCTCACAACGCCCTCTTCAAAGACCCCGATGTCTTTGCGGACGCGATTTTCGATCTGGTGGAAAAGAATCCGGACGATCCGTCTCTCGCCGAGGTGCGTGACTGGATAGCGGCGAACGGCGGAAGAGAAGCCTACGCCGGGGAAGCGCTCAGGGCAGAAATCAGAGACAACGGTCGGCTCCTCATGGAACAACTCTCTGTCGAGGTGATGCGTTCCGAGAGAGGCGGCTCTTTCAACACGCCCGCGGGGCTTGCCGATCTCGCACTGAGATCGGTGGCGAAGAGCGCGGTGGAGGCGGAGACGGGCAGAAAAGAGGCGCCGGTGCGCGGCAAGGGTCTCTTTGTAAGGGATCGCTACGACGTGAAAGAAAACGATGCGCGGCGCGAAGACGTGTTCGCCCGGATCATGGAAGGCCTGCGCGAGCGCATGGAGGTGGGACGCGAGGTGAGGGGAAAATAGCGCGGACACTGCTAAAACCTGCAATACAAACGCCCCGCTCGGGGCGTTGTTGTTTGAGTGCACGCCAAACGCGCCTGTTGATCATCGGCATTGCCAATCGTGCCTGGCATCAATGGTCCATTGACTCCATGTCTTGTTTGTGAGACATGGGAGAAGGTCATTCATGATCGAGTTCCTCAAGCGGTGCAGCGCGCAAAATAGCCAGGAAACGATTACGGGAGGTGACGCATGAAAAATAGGACATCGGGTTCGGATCTGGCTCACAAGCTTGGGATCTCTCCTGCTCGTGGAATGGAGGCAATCATCAAGGCGCAGCTGATCTCCGCCATTATCAAGGCAGTGGAAAAACATGGGTTTACCCATCAGGAGCTTGCGCAGCGCTCCGGTCTGCCGAGGAGCGCTGTAACCGGAATACTCTCCGGCAGTCTTCAAAGGGTTACGATCGATCGCGTCCTGCGACTGGCTGAGGCCGCAAAGCTGGAGGCTGAAGTGCGGGTGAGAGATGCTGCATAGACAGGAATATAAATCATTCAGCGCACTGCAAACAACGCTCCGCACGGAGCGTTTTGTTTGTGTGCACGGCATTGCCAATGGTGCCTGGCACCAAAATATCGACCGGATAACACATTGAAATATCTGCGTTATGAATAATTTGTCCTGTTCCGCAACTCCTGCCTCCACGCTGCCGATAATAACGTGGGGGCCGTGATACCCGTAGAAAAATGCGCGATTACGAGTGCGGTTAGAGAAAAATATCCGGGCTGCCGTGCTCACCGCTTTTTGCAGGAGGAAGATATGCCGGGTCTGTCGATCGAAGACGTCTTATATTTAACCTCGGCCGTGCGTACGGCGCTCGATCCGGCATTTGCTGAAAGAAATAATCAATTGCCTCCGCCACCCGCGAATGCGCAGGAGATCACCGAGAAGCTGGATTCCGAGGCCCGGAATGCCGTAACGCAGGGTTCAGACGGCATCGATCTCAAGGCTTACGTGAGAGGGCTGGACGACAACGCGCGCCAGTGGCTGGCAGCCGTCGCCGACGCCTATGCGTCGGTTGACAGGAATCTTGTGGCAACGCTCAATAGGCTCGCTCTTCAACAGGTCCGTGGCGAATCAGCCATGCGTCCGGCGCGTCTCTTTTGGGAGAGATTGAAGCCCCCGCCTGAAGCGGTCGGCATGATCGTCGACGCCTACGACTCTGCCAACGACACGGTGGTTCCAGGCACGCACAGATTGGCAGTGCATTTGCTCGATGGTTCGCAATCGCTCGATCAGGGTGGGCTTACCCAGGTTGGCGCTGCCGATCTGGTGGAACTTGTAGATGCAGGTGCAATATCGGTGAGAGAAAGTGAGACGCCTTTTATAAGTACAATGTTCGAGAACAACTACATCCTCGGGCTCAATACCGAGTGGCGGGATCGATATCTGGAGCTTTATCATGCTGCCCTGACCGAGCGCGGCATCGCTACTTTCCAGCCGGAAGGACGGCTCATGAGGGAGATGGTCGAGGCGCAACGAACAGCGCGCCTGGCCGTGATGGCTGAGCGTACGGCCAGAGGGCTGCCGTTCCTCGATCGTCCCATTATCATGCCTGGGTCCTCTGTAACGATTTCTCCGATACGGAACATCGGTGCACCTGAAATCGCAAGTTCCACCGAACCCGATCCAACTACAGGCGGCGGACTTCCAGGCGGCGGGGCGATGGAAACCAGCGCGCGCGTTTTTGTCGATGGGGCTCACGAATCACCGGAAGATCCCAGCGAGGCCGTGGACGAACTCTTTGAAAATCCCGAGGCCTTTGCGGACGCGGTCATCAGGCTGGTCGAGGAGAGACCGGATGATGCTACCCTCACCGATGTGAGAGAATGGATAGATGTAAACGGCGGCAGAAATGGAGCTGCGAAAGAGATGCTCACTGCGCATATTCGCGATAACGGGCGGTTCCTAATGGGACAACTCGCTGCGGAGGTGTCGCGCTCCGAGAGAGGCGAATCATTCAATACAGCTGAGGGTCTCGCCGATCTCGCCCTGAGGTCAGTGGCGAAGAGCGCGGTGGAGAGCGCCATGAGTACGGAGGCCCCGGCGCGCGGCAAGGACGTCTTTGAAAGGGATCGCGACGATGTGAAGGAAAAGGGTCCGCTCCACGAGGACGTCGAACTCAGGATCATGGAAGGCCTTGGCTCCCGAATGGACGTGAAGCCGAGGTGAGGAAGAAGAAACGGTGCAAGGTGCCAGATAGCTGATCAATACAGAAACCCCATCAACCATAGCGGAATTTTATCCTTTGCCCCGATTTCAAGGCCGTCGGCTGCGATGAACGAATTCTTTTTCCCGGCGACCTGCTTTCGATCTTTGCCCGTTCCGCCGACTTCCACGTGATATCTGCCGTCCACCACGAAATCTGCGGCGTCGCCGCCCGCTACCTTGTGCAGTGCTCCCGCCTGATTCAAAAAAAACGACTCGCGCACGGCCCCGATTTCCGACCGAAACCCCACTGCTCCAAGAACGGCGTAGAAGAGATTCGGATTTTCCAGATAGACCTTCTGCGGCTTGCGTACGAGTTTAAGTCCCTGCGCATCCGGGTAAACAGCTGCAAAGATCCCAGCTTTCTCGAGATAGTCCAGGTAATGATATGCGTATTCCCTTGAAATGCCCAGCTGCGAACTGATGCGCTCCATGTTCGGCGTGAACGGCTGCGAAGTTGCAATGAGATATATGAGTTTGCGCAGCAGCGGTACGGACGATGCCTTCAACCCGAACAGGGCGGGTATGTCCTCGGACAGGACCTTCTCAACCACGTTGTTCAGTTTGACGTGATATTGCTCCCTGCCTTCAAGATAGAACGGATAATAGCCGCTGTTGAGATATTCCTTGAAATATTTGAGCACGCTCGTCTTGCCCCGGACTGAGGATGCTATGGAGACGTGACTCCGCACGATCTCTTCGATTGAATGAGTCTTGAATGAGGCGCCGGTCTCGAGCTGCAGATACTCGCGGAATGACAGCCCCTTCAGATAATAGACCATCATCCTGCGCGAGAAATCATGTTTGCCTCCGAGGAGTCCGAGAGACGAACTCCCCGTGATCGCGATCTTCGCCTTTGGAAATGAATCGTAGATATTCTTCAGCTCGCGGGCCCAGCTCGGGTACTTGTGGATTTCGTCGATGATAAGAAAAAGTCCGCCTGTCTTGAAAAATTCGGATGCGATGTCGAACAGCCCCCATGCCGCTACTTTGATGTTGTCAGCGGAGATGTACAGGCACTCCTCGGGCGATCTGTATTTTTCACGATACGACTGCAAGAGGAGAGTCGTCTTGCCTACGCCACGAGCCCCCACGATACAGAAGAGCCTGGTCCCCCAGTCGATCCGGTCATAAAGGTACCGCTTGAACGAGAGGTCGACCGAAGCTGCAGCTTCAATTTGAATTTCGAAGAGCTCTTCAAGCATCGCGATTCCTCCATAAAGTACACTTTACAAAAACAGCGATATTTCGTCAAGTAGAGTTTACACTTCCTAAATCCGACACGAGCCGTAAGGCAGGGATTTTGCCGGACAAAATCGACCAGATTTTTTTTTCGAGATTCGGCCGATTTTGAGTCAAACGACTGCGTGGAGGGTTCCGCGGCCCCTCGCTTTGCGCGCTCAAACGCCGGGGATGGCCGCCTGTGAAGCCCTCACGGCAGACCCGCCTCTTACTTCAATGACGCCTTCTTTCTTCGCTGCCTTCGTGTGCTTCCGCGCTTTTCCCTACGATATCGCCAGACACGCGATGCGTTCCCTCGCCTCGCTGGACAAAGAAACGTGCACGACGCGCTCCGATATCCAGGTTGCCCACAATTCACCGGCCGCCGGCCCATCTCTCGGGCAAGATGAAGATTTATTACCGAAAACAGGAAATCGGGCGCTATCAGTACAAACCGAAATATATCAAGAACTTGGCAGCCAGGGGTGACATTCTTGCGTTGCAGTCAGGGTGACATTTTACCGTTGCGGTAACAGGGAATTGAAACCACGCAACTTTTATCGCCGGCAGCCGATAATTATACAGGGGCGGGGACGTCCACGCTGAAAATCAACGGCATATGATCATCGGAGAGATATTATCCTTATATAGAGGGATGGCCGTTGCCTCAGCCGATTCGCCGTCGGCAGGCGACAGGGCCGGCGAATACCATGAGCGTCGCGACGTTAACGAGTCCAGCTCAGGCCCTGCTGCAAATATGCTCGTCTGGGCAGGGTCTGCCCTGCTCGGCATGTCGCTGTGGCGTGAAATCAGCAGGCCACCTGACGCGCAGAAAGTCGATGCCCCGGACCGGCGTTTTGTTGATGAGGTCACGGCAGTTGAAAAAGCGCTGAGTCAAATAGGTTTTCTTGATGATGGACAACTTTCAATTCCGCAGGAACTCGATCGCGATTCAGATGTCCATCCTCTCCTTGAAAAATACAAGTCGATCTCGGGCGTAATCGACGCGCGCGCAGTCCTCGATTGTCTTGTCGTGGTCTATAATTCCGACGCTTCCACCCCGGACGGTTTCCCAGATCTGTGGAACAAAGGACGTTCCGGAGAGTACGATCCGGATAAAAAAATCATCTATATCGATCTCAAAGATTCGTGGAGTTTTCTTGATGAAAAATACGATCCCGCACTTTTGAATTGGACGCCCGAACATGAGCTCAGGCATCACCTCGTTAACGCCGTCGATGAAAGGCTGAGAGAGAGGGGATTGAGGCAGGCAAACAGATATGACGAATCGGTGAGGGATCGGACGTTTCTTGAGCAATCATATCTTGACGAAGTGCACAGCCTTTTCTTCGAGTCCATCCTTTTTCCAGGGGCAGAGCGCTCTACATTCAGGGATCTGGACTCAATGCTCACCACGACCGCTGGAACAGGAGACCACCTTGCGCTGTCGGGTGCTGAAGCGGCGACCTCAAGCGGCGCGGAGTCCCTGTTTCGTCATTTGCAGGGTCTCATCCTCTTGAACGAGTATTCAAAGGGCGCGGTTGATCCTCAGGAACGAGGGACGATAGAAAATCTTGTCTTTCGCTGCGGCGCGATACTTGCGACAGCGCGAGACATCGAACAGGCGCGTGCTGCCATCTCAGCGGAGTGGGAGGTTGCCGTTCAGGGCAGGCTTAAGTCCGATTTTCATCAATATCTGACGACGAACGATTTCAGCAAAGGATACTATTTGCCGGTTGTGACGGACGATCTTTTGAACTCCTTGCGCGCCGGTGAAGCTGTTGACCGCAGCGACCTGGACCCGCCGATGAAATGGTACAAAAGCGACGATCCAAAAAAATCAGAGAGGGAAGGTGCCGAGCCTGTGAGTGCGCTGGTAAACGATATGCGTAATCCCGCAGATGGATTTGTGCCTGGCATTGAAGGTCGCCCCGAAGGTCCGGGTGTGGGCAGGATGGCAGGGGAGCCTAATGGCAATGGCGGTATCGAGTCCATGGACGCGCTCTTCAAAAACCCCGACGCATTTGCGGACGCGATTTTCGATCTGGTGGAAAAGAATCCGGACGATCCGTCCCTCCGGGATGTCCGCGAGTGGATAGCGGCGAACGGCGGAAGAGAAGCCTACGCCGGAGAAGCGCTCAGGGCAGAAATCAGAGATAACGGTCGGCTCCTCATGGAACAACTCTCTGTCGAGGTGATGCGTTCCGAGAGAGGCGGCTCTTTCAACACGCCCGCGGGCCTTGCCGATCTCGCCCTGAGGTCGGTGGCGAAGAGTGTCGTGGAGGCGGAGACGGGCAGAAAAGAGGCGCCGGCGCGCGACAAGGCCGTCTTTGAAAAGGACCGCGACGACGTGAGGGAAAACGATGCGCGCCGCGAGGACGTGTTCGCCCGGATCATGGAAGGCCTGCGCGAGCGCATGGAGGTGGGACGTGAGGTGAAGTGAAGACAGCGCGAGTACTGCATCAAGCAGCGATATAAACGCCCCGCCCGGGGCGTTTGTCAGCGTACGCGTCACATGGGCGCCAGTTTGAAAATGGGCCGGCGTGCGTGTGATGGGTGCAGGGGGGATGTGCAGACGACGGCGATATGAATCACGCGGCCTTGTGATAGATGATGCGGCCGGTTGTGCGGATCTCGTCCCAGAATATGCTCCTGCCTTCTCTGCCTTTCACCTCATCAGGCGTGTAGCCGATGATTTCCAGAGGCTCATCGCATTTCCACGCGATCTTCGACAGGAATTCAAGCCGCTCAAACGGTTCAAATTTTGCGAGATTTTTCGAGATGATGACCAGATCGATATCGCTGTCGTCGGTGGCATTTCCGCGCGCCTGTGATCCGTATAAAAACAGGCTTTCGACTTCAATTCCCTCGCTTGCGAGGAGACTGACGAGCTGTTCCGCTATTTTTTTAAAATCATATTTTTGAACCATGAGAAGACCCTCTCCGTTTCATTCAAAATATTTTGTGCGTAACTGGCGGTGTAGAGACTGTAGAATTTTTTCATATCCTCCGGATACCGCGAGGCCAGATAATGGGGAGAAAGGCGTGTCAGAAAATCTTCGACGTCAGGAGGGAATTCCACTTTCGATTGGATGCAAAGCGTCTTGAAATTATGCGTGCGTTTCGGGTCTTCGTTCGTTTTTTCCTGTACCAGAGCCTTCAATATTTTCTCGATAGCCTGATGGCAGTAATGAACCGCATAATGAGGCCTGCTTCCACCCTTGAGGATATTTTTGGCGAAATCAAGATCGCTCTCAGCCAGTTCAAACCATATGGAGGTTTTTTCTTTCATAAGTATACTTATATATTTGAAATTCAACATAAAAACAACAGGTATTGCGAGCCTCGCGTGAGCGTGGAGTGTTGGATAGCCTGCTGATGGGCGTGCACCAAAATGATTCAGTCAGTAGATGCCACGCCCCACTCGGGGCATTTTTGTTTGAGTGAATGGCGTTGCCAGTGGTGCCTGGCACCAAAATGCCTACCGGCTAACGGATTATGGTCGGTTCCTCATGGGACAACTCGCTGCGGAGGTGTCGCGCTCCGAGAGAGGCGGATCATTCAACACGCCTGCGGGCCTTGCCGATCTCGCCCTGAGGTCAGTGGCGAAGAGCGCAGTGGAGGCGGAGACGGGCAGAAAAGAGGCGCCGGCGCGCGGCAAGGACGTCTTTGAAAGGGATCGCAAGGATGTGAAGGAAAAGAATCCGCTCCACGAGGACGTCGAACTCAGGATCATGGAAGGCCTGCGCTCCCGAATGGACGTGCAGCCGAGGTGAGGAAGAAGAAACGGCGCCTGGCGCCAGGGTTTCGTTGATTCCGGTGCCAGGCACGAAACGCGGCGGCGTATCCTTGATGTGGCGATCTGTGCAAATTTCTGCCGCACGATAGCGGAATAGCTTTGTTGACATATTTTTAAACTATAAACCTTCCAAAATTTCAACCACTTACAAGCATAATCCGATTTTTCCGCCAATACGCAACTTCAGGGGGTCTCTCAGCCGAAAATAGAAGTGAGGGGGAATTTGTCCCCCGGTTTCAATGAGATGATTCCCCGCAGCTTGCTGCGGGGTTTCCACCACCCTCTCCCTTGAGGGGAGAGGGAAGGGTGAGGGTGATCGGAGATGTTGCCGGTGATACCCCGCGGCTTGCCGCGGGGAGCATTCATTGGACGTGAGAGGCAGAGTTGAGCGACCCGATATCAAATAGAGTGACATGCCAGCCGCCGAATGAGCGCGGTGAGGTAGTCTGCACTTTGAATGAGCCAGAGCCCCCCACGGGAGGTTCGACTGATTCTAACAAGCCTTCCTGTATCTCCAACATATCCGACAAAATGCTGGCTGCTGCCGCAGTCGTATCCATGGGAGTCGGCGGGGCCTTCATGGGTTTGGCGTATTCACTTTGGAGGGATAATTCCCAAGGGGCAAACGATAACAGTGTCGAAGCGACAGGGTCAGGCGTGTTCAGGATTCCCACGGAAGAGGCGTTGGTTGATGCGACGGCGCTGAAGCTCGGCCAGATTGAAGACATGTATGGAATTTCCGCCGAAGGCCGCAGAGAGAGGGCGGTGGACGCACTCGCAAGGTGGAATACAATCGATCCAAACGACGAGGCTGACTATCTCTCGAGGACCTGGGGTCTTGAAGATACACGGGGCGGCAGGATCCCGACAAATGCCTGGCTGCTCGGACCGTATTCGCACACAGAAAAATCGATGATCGCGGCCAGGAACCGTTTGCCTGAAGTCGCGGCCGTGGAACTCACGGCCGACGATGTCATCCCGGATCCGGAGCGGATGGCAAGGACGGAGGCAGTGCTGTGCGACGTCGAGGAGTTCATGGGACTGGAGCCCGACCCCACGCACGAGCGCGCTCGTAGGATTATCGCGCAATGGGAGCAACTTCCAAGCGAACAGTTCAAGAATTACATAAGAGATCCGGTGGTCTTTGCGCAGACGGATTTAGGCACGATCCCGCCTAAGTTCTTCATGCTTCAGATGGTCAAAACTGAACTTGAAAAAGACATGGCGATCGGCGGGGTCGCCGAGCAGATATACATGACGCGCCTCGACTACGGAAGTGAGCGTGCGCAGGGCATTGCTGCCGACGTCTATCGTCGATGGATGGAACTGCCGGAGAAGACACGCGAGGCCATGCGAACGCACGACGAGAACGGCGCGCCGCACGCTCCGCAAGACAATGAAGTGATCGCTGCAAGCTGGCTCGAGTTCGAGCTCGAAAAGCGAGACGCGGTTCGTTCGTTCCTGACCGAACAAGTGCAATACCAACGTGCCGAACGCAACTACCGGCTCATTGCAATAAATAATACGAGATCGGCCGGTGGCCTGGACGTGGAGGCGCTCAAGCACGACGAGACCAACCCCGAATTCGCAAAGACGCTTCGCGATCAGGCGGAAATCTTGCGTGACCAGGCGGAGCAATTCACGGCCTATGCCGACGAGGCTGCGAGGCATGCGGAACAATCGCGCCTGAACGCAGCAGCGCTGGACAAGAGCGGCACGCCGAAACTGCAGATCCTTGAAAAGAACGCCCCCAACTTCGGATCCATGGACAAGGCCTCACCGCCCCTCGAAGCGCCGGCCGTGCAAACGGCAGGGTCCGAAGCGGAGCTTCTGGAACGCCTCAACGATCCGGCAACAAATGCCGCGGAGATAACTGAGGAGGTGTTCGCGTACCTCGAGAACAACAAGACCGATCCAGAGCTCGATGGCGTGCGCGAATGGATAAGGGCCAACGGAGGAAAAGACGGTGCAGCCAGAGAGCTGCTCTCCCAGCAGATCCGCGACAACGGCGTGTTGATCCGGGAAGACCTGGGAAGAGAGATGGCGACGAGGCTCAACGCCGGTGTGGCCGTGAATCCGAACCGCCTTGCCCTGGAGGTCGTGTCGAAGCGCGTGGTCGAGATGGCCGAACAGGCGTCCGGTGAATCCGGGCCAGGGGCTAAGGGGTGGAAAAAGGATCGCGACCCGGAAAGGGAGCGGGGAATGGGAGAGCCGACGAAGCAAGAGAGGTTCAAACTCCCTGCAGAGCCCACGGTGATTGAGCGATTTGTGCGCGAAGGGCGCGTGCGCTGACCGCTTCGTAGCGGTGGCACGGAATTTTTTAAACACGCAACTTCAGGGGTATCGGTAGCCGATAATAATGCTGGGGGAAGTATTACCTTTGTAGCATATGAGGGAGGATTAAAATGAAGGCAGGAGGAGATCCCACGAAGGTCAGCGGCGCAACTTCAGCAGTGCCGCCCGCAAGCGCACAGCCACCGGCGCCTGCAGATGGTGACAAGAAGCCCGAGGGCGCCAATGCGGACAAACCGCCTGCAAAACCGAGTCACCCTGACTGCTGGGTAGCAGACAGCGTCTGTTCTCCGCCTGCTCCAGCTGCAAATGAAATAGCGATAACTACGGGTGATCGGGATAATCCATTTACTCCCAATGATTATTATGTCGCTGCACAATTGATGGGCTCGACAAGGGACGATGCGGCGTCGCTAGATGTGTTGCACCCGAACAGAACGCCGGGCGAACTCGTGTACCGGCCCCAGGGCGGAGACAAGGATCGCAAGCTCGCGGACAGGCTTCGCGAGGAATGCACGCTGTCGCGCTTCGATGGAGTGGATTCCGCAGTAGAGGAAAAATGCGACGCGCTCATAGACGCCGTAGAGAGAAGAGCGGATAATGGTTGGAGGGATTATCTCAAATACGGTGGTATAACGACCGGTACGACTGCTGGTGGTTTAGCAGCAACCGGCTGGATCTTTGGAACCTGGAAAAATTTTGGTGAGCTGGCGAGAAAGGTGATCGATACCTTCAACTTCCGTATGCCGCCGCCAGGATCGGCAGGCGGACACGGCGGTCTGCCGACAGGCGGCAATGCGCCTGCGAGTGAAGCAAGCCCGTCTCCTTCCTCTAACTCAACACCGGAAACCAATACGGCAAAGGAGCCTGCCAAGCAGACGGCCGAGGCGGAAGGGGAAGCAGCAAACATGGTTTCAACTACCGCATTGCTCTCCGCAGGCGCCTCCATGCTCTATGCGCATGCGCAGATGCAGGCCTCGTCCGCAGTGAGTTCAGTCAAATCAGCGCTGCCTGAACCCGGATGGAATGCCGGATTCGTGGCAACGGTGGCGGTAGCAGGATGCGTGGCCCTAGTGACCGCGCCGGTCTGGGCAGGCCCGGCCGTGGTGGGCGGCGCCAGTTACGGGGCATTCTTACTCGTTGACAAAAACGCACTCAGCAACTCGAGCCCGTCTATAGCGTAATGTGCGACCAGACGGACGCGTGACTCGTGGCACGTAGCCCGTGCTCGCTCCGTGGCACAGAGCCTGCCGATCGAGCGATTCAGCCCGAGGTGCCGGCAAGCGGCGGAATGAGCGCTTCTTCTTCTGATAAATCAACACGTTACAGCTTAATCCATTCTTTTTTCCATTCGCGCAACTTTGCCCCTGTGTCCAACCGATAACTTGATTTGAGGGGATACGCCCCGACTTGAATTCCAGGAGGTTGGCATGCTGTTTGGCGGACAGGTCAGTAATGTGGGAAATAGCAGTTCCACTCCGTCATGCGTTACTCAGAACGACGGGTCCAAAAAATGCGCGAAGCCTGGAGATGGATCCCCGCCGCAGGTCGAAGAGGGTGGAGTTCCATCGTGGCTCAAATACCTCGCATTAACCGCTGTCACGCTGCTTTCAGCCGGCGGCATCACCGCGGCGGTCGCTATGATACGCCACTCCCGACGCTTCGCCGACAAATCGGATGCAAAGCCGCCGGAAGGCGAAAGGCTGGAGGTTCCTCCGGAAGCGAAACCGGAACCGGCAGCGTTGCAGTCTGACATGCCTGACCGACTCCGTGCTGCGGGAACGCTGCGCGATCGATATTTTAAAAAGGCCATCGTCGAGGCGGGGCGAAAGGTCGGCATTCCACAGAAAAAAATCGACGAACTTCACCGGGAGTACGTTCGCAATTGCATGGGCATGGAGATGCACTTCGATTCTCCAGAGCTCATGGAGCATGCTTTCGGGAGTGCCTTTGCAAATGCCTTGGAGTCGGTTTTCCAGAGCGAGGATCTGCGATCCCCCGAGCCTGCCCCGGCTGCCATTGCGCCGACCCTGGTTGAACCGCAATTCCCTGATCCATTCAGCGAAGGCGCAAGGACGATGGTCGATCGCCGTCCGCCCCCGCTCTATCCCGCGGAGCAGTCAGCAGCCTATTATCTGTGGCTCAAAGATCAACCGAATGGAGATTATTGGTCAGCTGAGTTCGATGCCGAATTCCGCAGGCAGTATCCCCACGGGCTGGAGAGACGCGGGAGCGGATTTGATCAGGCCATGAGCGACGCGATGGAGGCTGTCATTGCGGCACGCGCGAACGTGAATTTTGGCTCAGGCAGCCGCAGCGGCGACACGGTAGTTGACGGGGCGCCAGGCGCCGAGGGTCGGAATTTGCCCACGCGGATGCTCCCGGCTGAGGCGGTGGAGTTCGAGATGTCTTTCATGCGCGCGCATGCTGTCTCGGTAACGCAGGGGGCGCTCGTCGGCTTTTTCCCGGATTCGCAGGATGATGTGGAAAAGGCGCAACTTGAGAACCTGAGGAACGTTCACAAGTGGGTGACGTATGATTGCATGAATTTCATCGAACAGCTCAACGCGAATAATGAGTTTAAAAAACTGGACGGTTCAAAGAAGGTCCAGGTAGGGCGCGCTATCGCCGAGGGGATGCTGGTACAGGATGGAAATAGCGGATTTACGGTAGCGGTGCATGGGACCGCGGTGCCAGGTACGCTGATCGAGAACGCGCTAAGTGCGAACGGCATTGATCCCGCGAACTTCGGCGCCTTTCCGGAAGTCCAGGTGCGCCGCGATCCTGCCGCGGTGACAGTGGCAGATGGACTGGTGAAGGAGCATGCCGCGATCGTGAAGCATATTGAATCCCTGGAAACCGCCGGGAGCGGCAACAACAACGAAGCGCTTAGAACGTTCATGGCATCGGTTCCGGAAAGCGACAGGCCGCTCGTGCGCGGCGCCATTGCGGATTGTCTTGTTTCACGATGGAACGGGATGTCGCAATTTCAGAGGGATCAGATCCTCCTGTCAGTCGTTACGCCTGATGTGATGCATGGAAAAGACTTGCTCGGAAAGATGACGCCCGGCGGTATTCCGAACCTGTGGGTGAACGTCCAGGTGGAAACGATTCGAAGGGGAGACGTGAGCGATGCCGGTCTGGATCGCGTGATGCAGAGGATCGAGCTGCGGCGGGATGCGACCGCCGCGATGTTCCAGCACCTGAGCCACTCCCGGTATAACGACCTCTCGCGGGAAGAGAAGGCGATGATCGCCGGGAAATTCGGCGAGGCGGTGATCCACGATGAATCGTATCGTGGCAAATACTTTTCGGACGATCTGCGAAATAATCCTGAGGCAAGGGGAGCGCTCCTTGCGTCTGCAACGATCGGAATCGCGGACGCTGCACTGACGGAGAGCGCCAATCGCGAGTTCCCAAATGACCCTTCCAGAGCCAGCTGGAGGGCCCTGGAGAGGACGATGCAGATGGAGTGGCTTGGCAGCGAGCAGATGCAGCAGGTCAAAGTTGAGGCGCTGCGGGTGCGTGCTTCACAGCTCCTGTCGGATCCGGACAGGCTCGCGGCAGAATTGATTGCGAGAGGCCTTGTCGACGGTCAGACTATCACGCAGCAGGACCTGGCGGAATACATCAGTCTGAATGAGAGCATCGTCCGCGAATCCATCGAGACCGCGATAGAACGGGCGCGCATCGGCGGCGAACCGATACCGGATCTGGGGAAGGTCGTGGCGGAGACCTCAACGTCCGGCATTCTGACGGTAGCTCGGGAGACAAGAGGCGCGCCGGGACGGGAAAAACCAGAAGAGAAGAACAAGAGGAACGAGAGGAACGATGTAGACCGTAGAGATACGGTTGTCGATATCATCATAGATCGAGCTGCCGAACATTCAGTGCGCGGGAGACGCTGACGAAAACTGAGCTCGGTGATTTGCTTCGCCGCTGGCGTCTGGACATGTAAATGAGGAGGAGAGCATGGCTCCGGAAGTAAAGAGTACGGGAGTAAAACCGCCGGACGAATTGCCGCCGGTTAAGTGCGACCCGCTGAACCAGAACAGCAGCGAGTGCCGCGACCTCACCCCGCAGCCGCCGCAGGAATCGCGCGTCGACAGGTTCGTGAGGGAACATAACACCGCGATTAGAATTGTGACCATTCTCTCGTTAGGAGCGGGCTTTGGCATCTTCGGCGGCGTCGTCGCCTATGCCGTGGATCACAAATGGGGTCCTGCCTCAAGGCGCAAGGCCGCGAATGACAACAGCGGCGCTCCGAAAGAGGACGAACCGGTCACGCAAGTGAGGTCCGTCGATCCGCGCACGCAGCGGCTGCAGGAGATGGCGGAGAAGATAAAAGGCTTTGACGCCATGTACAACATCGGCGAATACGACCGCACAGCAAGGGCGGAGCGTTATCTCAAGATGTGGCAGGAGTCTCGCGCAGAAGGGCGATTGAGTTTTCTCCCATCCAGCAGGATGGGCAACGGTGCTGTGGATCTGGAGATGCCTCCGGATCGATGGATCCAGGCACGTGCAACTGCCGACGCGCGCGAGATCGTGAGGCTTGCGGCGCAAGTGAAGCACGTCGATCCTGTCATGAGCGACGGTGCGGCCTTTGCCAAAGCGGGCGAGGTCTTCGAAGCGTTGATGGCGCTGCCACAGCTCACGCGCGAGGCGCTTTTGCACTGGGAGTTCGATGAAGGTGCGGCAGGCGAACAGGGCGCCGGCGTGGCGCCGGAGGTGATCGGGCTGTCGAGGGAGAAGGCGAAGGAAGGGCTTGCGCGCGAAGGCAAGCGCGAACCCCGGGGCGGCGCGGCCGCGGAAGTCGAGTACGAGACGGCCATGCTCCAGTATTCGCTGGATCTGGAGAGGGCGCGTAACAAGGAGGCTTTCAAGGCTGCACATCCGGAGCCGCAGAGGAGCGAGCTGGCTAGCGCGTACGTGGCCTATGATGAACAGGTACGGCACTTGGCGAGCGAGCTCCGAAAGGTCTGGTCTGTAGAGCCGGAGCTTGCTCCAACCTCCATCCGGGAGGGCATTGTGCAAAATTTCAGGGCGGAGACGCGATCAGGCTACGGTTCGGTTCACGCGCAAGCCGAAGGTTCTGTGACCTCAACGGCATGGGTCCGCCTGGCGATGAACGCTGATCCGGCCGACAGAGAACAGCTCGAAGCGAGGGCCTTGCAGCGGGTCGTACAGCCCGGAGATATCGAGAGCAGCGTCACGTTACTTATGGATCGCGTCAACCACTCCGTGAACAAGGGTTCGCGGGAGGCGCTCAGGAACGCCAGATGGATCTCGACCCTGCCTGCGGATGCGAAAGAGGCAGCCGTGACGGCGATCGTCGAGTACGCCATGGACAAAGCGGACTCCTCTCCCGGTTCTTCGGGCGTCGTGCTCACGATGCCGGAGATGATCGAGGCTATGCGCACGAGGGGACTTGTCGTTGTGGACCCTGAAACCGGAAGCACTGCGCCGCGCACGACGATCGCGCCGCCGCCTCCGGCTGCAGCTCTTGAAGTGACGAAGACCGAACAGCTTCCAGCGTTTGATCTGGATGCGGACCGTATCCGCGAGAAGATTTCGGAACCGGATAAACTCGCGGCTGAATTGATGGAGAGAGGCCTTGTGGACGGCTCGATCATCACGCAGCAGGATCTGGCGGAGTATCTCAGCCTCAATGAGAGCATCGTCCGTGAATCCATTGACACTGCAATTGAGAGGGCGCGCATCAGCGGTGAGCCGATGCCGGATATGGGGAAGGCCGTGGCTGAGAGCGCATCGGCCGGCATTCAGAGCAGGATGGTTAGAGAGATGCGGGACGGTCTGGGGCGGAGAAGGCCGAAAGAAGACCCTGACAAGACAAAGAGCGATCGGGATACGCTGGAAATGGACATGGATGAGTTTATGCGTCGTGAAGAGACGACCGCAGTCAGAGGTCGAGGAGGCATGTAGGAGAGATCGTTGTTGCTTACTTTCGTGGCGCTTCTGTCTTCCTGCGAGCGCCCGATTTTCTCAGCGAGCGCATCTGTATCGCATGCTCACCTGCAGACTTCACCAGCTGCAAAAGTTCAAACGGCCTTCGCACGAGTATCGGGCCGTCACCTATCCTTCGCCTTGTATCAGCCTCCATGGCCCCGCGCGGGAGGATGATGATCAGCGCGCAATTCTTGCCGCACTCGCGAACGATCATGTTCCATTGGTCCGCGTTTCTCAGCTCGGACCCGCCCTCGATCGCATCGAATATCACGACGTTCGCGCCCTTGAGCTGCTCAGGATGATCGAAACTCGAGATCTCGCGGGCCGTCCATCCATCGAGTTCAAAGGCGAGCGACAGAACTCTGGCGGACTCAGGTTCAGGGCTGACGATAAGGACTGAGCGCATGACACCTCCTGGATCTGCTAATACTCTTTTCACATCGACTGCAACTTTTTTGTCGTGCAGTCATCGCGTCCTATTCCATTGACAGCGCACGATCTCCCCGGATATGTTGCCGCCGCAAATCACGTACACCTTGGAATTTTCGGAGTTTTTCATGACTACAACCATGAAGGCAATCCAGAAAACTCAGCCGGGCCCGGGGGTAAAACTCATCGATGCCCCAATTCCCACGCCGACTTCGCACCAGGTCCTGGTGAAGGTCAAGATCACCTCGATCTGCGGGACCGACGTCCACATCTATAACTGGGACAAGTGGGCCGCGAACCGGATCAGGCCGCCGATGATCTTTGGCCACGAATTTTCCGGCGAAGTAGTTGAAATCGGTTCCCAGGTCGAGCACATCGCCGTTGGAGATCACGTATCCGCTGAGACGCACATACCGTGCGGCGGCTGTTTTCAGTGCCGCACCGGACAGATGCACATATGCAAGGACGTTGAGATACTGGGAGTCGACCGCGACGGATGCTTTGCCGAGTACGTGGCAATCCCCGAGATCTGCTGCATCAAGAACGACAAATCCCTTCCGTGGGACGTGGCTTCCGTACAGGAGCCGTTCGGCAACGCGGTCTTCACCGTGAGCGAGAGCGCTGTCGCGGGCAAAAGCGTCGCCGTCTTCGGCGACGGACCGATCGGCATCTTTGCGGTGGCGATCGCGCGCGCGTACGGCGCCACAAAACTCATCGCTTGCGGCATGCAGCCGTTTCGCCTGGAGCTGATCAAGAAATACCAGCCCGATCATGTCATCGATGTGACGAAGGCGGATCCGCGAGAGGCGATAAAGGAGATCACAAAGGGCGAGGGGGTGGACGTAGTGCTCGAGATGAGCGGCGCGGAGCGTGCAATGCATGACGGCTTTGCCGCGCTCAAGCGCGGCGGCACCTTCACGGCGTTCGGCATACCCTCAGGACCGGTGCAGATCGAGATCGCCGAGGAGATGATCTTCAAGGGGCTCAAGCTCCTGGCGATCAACGGCCGCAGGATGTTTGAGACGTGGTATGAGGTGGCGAATCTGCTTGGCTCCGGCCTCGTGGACGTGAGGCCCGTGATCACGCACGAGTTCCCGCTCGCGAAGATCGACGACGCGATGGCAATGCTGAATGCGAAGGAAATCAAGGCGGGGAAGATCGTTTTAAAACCGTGATTCGTGGATCGTGTTTCGTGAATCGTAACGGCCTGCGGGTGTTACGATCCACGATCCACGAACGACGAACGACGAACGACGGAGGTTCGATGTACACCGCTCTCAAACCCATTCTCGAAAAAGAGCTGGCCGATATCAAGGAGCAGGGGTTGTGGAAAGAGGAGTGGGAGATCCTCTCGCCTCAGGGCGCCGAGATCCGCGTGGCATCGGGAACGGTCGTCAATTTCTGCGCCAATAATTACCTGGGACTTGCTGGAAATCCCGACATCGCAAAGGCTGCAGCTGCGGCGATGGAGCGCTACGGTTTCGGCACCGCATCCGTGCGCTTTATCTGCGGCACCTTCGACATACACCGCGAACTGGAGCAGGAGATCACAAAATTCTTCGGTACCGAGGATACTATTCTCTACTCGTCATGCTACGAGGCTAACGAGGGGCTCTTCGAGACGATCCTCACGGAGAACGACGCGATCATATCCGACCAGCTCAATCACGCATCTATCATCGACGGCGTGCGGCTGTGCAAGGCAAAGCGCTTCCGCTATCAAAACTCGGACATGAACGACCTGGAGGCTCAGCTCAAGGACGCGGACGCTGCGGGCGCCCGGCTCAAGCTGATAGCGACCGACGGCGTCTTTTCCATGGACGGATATATCGCGCGGCTCGATGCGATCTGCGATGTCGCGGAGCGCTACGGCGCCATAGTCATGGTGGACGACAGCCATGCCACGGGATTCATCGGCAAGACCGGCCGCGGCACGCCGGAACATTGCGGCGTCATGAAGCGAGTGGACATCGTCACGAGCACGATGGGCAAGGCGCTGGGCGGCGCTGCAGGCGGATTTACCACGGGCAGGCGCGAGCTCGTCGATCTCCTGCGCCAGCGCTCCCGGCCGTATCTCTTCTCCAACGCGCTGCCGCCGATGATCTGCGCGGCAACGCTTGCCGTGCTCAAGATGATCGAGAAGAGCACCGCGCTCCGCGACAGGCTGGAGGAAAATACCAGGTACTTCCGCTCGGAACTTGCGAAGGCGGGCCTTACGGTCCTAGAAGGCACTCACCCCATCACGCCGATCATGTTCGGCGACGCAAAGCTCGCTGCAGACGTCGCTCGCGACATGCTCGCCGAGGGGATCTACGTAAAGGGCTTCTCATACCCAGTGGTTCCCAAGGGAGCGGCCCGCATCCGCTGCCAGGTCTCAGCCGCGCACACCAGAGAGCACCTAGACCGCACGGTCGAGGCCTTCGCAAAAGTCTGCAAGAAGCACGGAGTGAACTAGGTGTCCTAGCGTCCACAACTCAGTCCAGCCAGAGGCGAGAGCTCGCTTGTAACGCCATACCGGGATCGACTGTATCGACTTCGGCGCTCCGGGTGATACATGGCCTGCGGGATATCTCGCCGAGCTCCGGCGCTACGTTCGCACGTCTTTGTAACGGTCTCGGGTTGCCTCGCCTCGGAATTCGCTCGCGAAAGCAAAAGAAGTCTTTACCTATAAAAAAACCGCTTTCGCGAGCTCGAACAGCCTCGGCGTCGTGCAATTCGGACTTCTCCTCAGGCACGACCGGCAACCACTCGCCGACAAAGACGGCTCTCTTCGCGAGTCGCCCGGCGAGATATCCCGCAGGCCATGTATCAAAGCAGTCGCCGAAGTCGATACAGTCGATCCCGGTATGGCATTTCCAAGGTCTACCCACTGAAAAAAATCAAATGATTTTTACAAACAGCCCACCGATAATTTGGTTTTCTCGCGCTACGGCTTTTCGGTGTGCCACGAAATCATATGTTCTGCACTCCGGGACTGTCTGGTTCGGAACATCGCCGGGAGCGGCGGGGCACAGTTGTGTTCTCGCACAGCGATAAAGAGCGGTGAGAGCACGTAGCAAGCGGGGATTCCGGCCTCCCGCCGAGATGGTATGAAAGGAGTCAACCTCCCCCATGAGATCTGGTGTGAAAACCAGTCTCAATGAAATAAAGCGCTTTTAGCGCAATGCCGTGGTCGAGAATAAGCTCGCCACAAAGGGAG
>JAJZQH010000002.1 GCA_021810905.1 bacterium | reverse complement strand
AAGGGAGAGAAGCTCGGCGAGGGATCGGTATTCCTGGGATACGAGCTGCTTGATCTCTCCGATCAATTGTTCATCGCTCATGTGTGACGGATGATTTTGCATGTCGAGCCTCCTTGTTATGAGATCGTAATACCACATAAGTTTCCTGACGTGCGTAGAGGCGTTTGAGCAGAGATGCAGAGAAAAACGACGCGCATCTTCAAACGCAGGGCCGATGCGGATGTGCGCGATATGTGTGATTATGGCGGCACGAACTGATGGATGGCGTCGATGCTGGGCAAGATCGAAAATCGTGTTCTCAAAAATCGTCAACAAAAAACTGCAAAGCGCAGATTATTTTTTCAGGAGAAGAGACGTATATGTCCAAGTTGTCACTTCGTTCTGACGATAGCGGCTATTTGTTCCGAGCTCCTCTCGTCACTCATTATATTTTCTGTACGTTGTCCACAAACCAGTCCGCCGACGAGGGGTTGGCGTAAAGCCAGCTCGTCGGCCAGGGCATTGTGGGCAACTTGGACATCATGCTGCTGGCTCGCGCGCGGCTTCGTCTGTCCATGCGGCGAGAAAAGCGGAGGGATGCAGCAGAAGGTAGCGGAGAAAGGAGGCGGTATAGGGGCAAAGTGGTACAATTCATGAGATCGAATAAATCAACGTATAACCTGACGGAGCGGCTGTACTTGGCAATCGGCGCCACGCCTGCGCACCCATGATTTACTTGACTCTGAGGGCCTCGCGAACTATAGCGCGGCGTTTATGGTGGATATCAATTCCAGCGCGCTTTTCCCGGCCGCCATTCCCGCTATCGATGCTGAACCGGCCTTGGCCGATGATGCGCTCGTCGAATCCGGTGCTGAGGGAAGCGGTGCATTGGAAGCGGACGAAGCCGAGACCCGGGCGGAGATCCCTGCGGCGCCCCTATCAACACTCGCGCTTCGTCCCAGCGCCGCGAAACCTGCGTCTATCACTGCCGCGCGTGTTGATGCGCTCGCAGTTCAGCGACCGGAAACGATCGCGGCGAGCGCGGGCATAGTGATCGGCGGGATGCGATTTGCGAATCTCGATGCTCCGATCGCGATAGGGGCCGTCCTCGGCGCGATCGTGCCGCTGAGGCTCATGGACACCCATCGCCTGCCCTGGCTCATAGCCGCTGCGGTTACGGCGCTTACCTTTGCGTACAGTTCGTCGGCCGCTGGACCGATGTTGCCCCTCTTTGCGACGATTGCATGCACCTTCGCCATGGGCTGTTCCTTCTCCATTATTTCGAATTACTGGAGCGGCGAACGAGATTCGACATGGATGCGAACCGCCCTCGCTGAAACCTCGTTGCGCGGCGCGGCCTACTGGTTCCGGCAGTTAAAAGAGTCGAGCGAGGAGATAGCGAGAAAACCGGACCACGCGTTCGAGTGGTCTCTACTCTCTAACGCGGAGAACGTCCCTGCGAAAAAAGGCGGAGCAACTTACAATTATGCCTCGCTGCTGGGGCCCCGTTCGGCCGCAAAGATAGCGAAGCATCTGACGCTGTCGCCCCGCGGAATCGTCGCGCTCCGGGAGATCGCAAAGAAGAATGCGTACGCAGCGAACGCGAAAGCGGTCGCGGATCTGGAGATCCGCTGGAAGCCCGAGGCCATGGACGATTCGAATCTGACAGAAGCCGTGAAATGGCTCTTCGAACGCGGAAACACATCCGTCGTGCGGTATCTGCGCGTGCAGGCTGGAAGGGGAAGTGAAACCGCGAGCAAGATATTGGAGACGTTATTCAATCCGAAGCTCGATGAAAGTCCCTACAGGACAAAACCTCGCTTGCGGGTGAAATTATGATCACGCCGTAATGAAGATATACTTCAGAGCAAAGAGCGCGCCCAACAGATAAACGAGCCAGCTCACCTCTCTCCCTTTTCCCGACAATAGCTTGATGAGGGGATACGTGACGAAGCCGACCGCGATGCCCTCAGCGATGCTGTAGGTGAACGGTATGGCGACGATGGTGAGAAACGCGGGTATCGCCTCGTCGTAGCGGTCCCAGTCGATCTTGCGCACGCCCCACATCATCATCGAGCCCACGAGCACGAGCGCCGGCGCGGTCACCGGATGCACGACGAGCCCGCCCGCGAGCTTGATGCCGCCGCCGACCATGCCGACCAACGGGCTGAAGAAGAGCGCCACCAGGAATAGAAGCCCCACGACGATCGCGGCGATTCCCGTGCGCGCGCCGACCTTAACGCCGGTGATGGATTCTATATACGCAAGCGTGGTGGACGTGCCGAGCGCTGCGCCCGCAGTTGTGGCCACGGCGTCCGCCATGAGCGCGCGCGACGCGCGAGGGATCTTGCCGTCCTTCATGATCCCGGCCTGCGACGTGACGCCGATGAGCGTGCCGATCGTATCGAAGAGCGCCATGTAGAGGAATATCACGACGGGCGCCACGAACTCCCAGTGCATGATGCCCGCGATATCCATGTGCAGAAACGTAGGCGCAATCGAAGGCGGCGCGCTCACGACGCCGGAAAATTGCAGTATGCCAGTCGCGACTCCCGCAAAAGCGGTGACGAGCATGCCGATGAGTATCGCCCCGCGGTAGCCGCGCACGAGCAGCACCGCCGTTACGATGAGCCCGAATATCGCAAGCAGCACCGGCGCCTCGGAGAGAACGCCCAGCTTCACGAGCCCGCCCGGATTCGCCACAACAAAGCCGGCCTCGTGCAGGCCGATGAGCGCAATGAAGAGTCCGATGCCGACCGCGATGCTCTGCTTGAGGCAATCGGGAACCGCGGTGATGACGAGTTCGCGGATTTTAAAGAGAGTCAGCAGTATGAAGAGCACGCCAGATACGAAGACGATGGCTAGCGCCTGCTCCCACGGGACGCCCATCGCGATCACGATAGTGTACGTGAAGAAAAAGTTCTCGCCCATGCCGGGCGCAACGCCGATGGGATAGTTGGCGAGAATTCCCATGATGATGGAGCCCACCGCCGCTGCGAGACACGTCGCCACCATGACCGAGCCCGCATCCATGCCAGCCGCACGCAGCACCTGCGGCTGCACGAAGATGATGTAGGCCATTGCGAGGAATGTAGTCGCGCCGCCGGCGATCTCCCTGCGGAGCGTGGTGTCGTTTCCCGCGAGGTCGAAATAAGCTGCGATCCGTTTGATCATAGATCACCTCAATGCGGAATGCCGTGATGTCCGCCGTGGGTCTTTGGCCTCTTGATGAGTAAGGCCACGATCAGTGATAGGCCGACCCAGATCCCGAGAGTTCTGAATACCGCCTCAAAGGAATATGAAGCTGCGTATGCGGTGATGTATTTCGCCATCTCAGCCTTGATGATGGCTATGGTGTTGCCGTGCACCTCGCCCCTGTGGCGGAATAGAATCCTTCCGACGAATTCGCGCGTGGCGGGTTCGCTGTAATTGCCCTTTGCCGAGAGCACGGTGAAATAACTCGCGAGTTTATTGGACAACAGCGACGTGGAATACGCGGTTCCGATCGACGCAAAGAGAAGCCGCACTACGTTCAAAAAGGTAGTGCCCATGTTCATCTGCGAATCCTTGAGCCCGGCGAGCGCTATCACGTTAAGCGGTGCAATTGTGGAGATGATGAATATCGACCAGATGCCGTATTGAATCGCTATGTCGGTCTTGGAGACGAAAAGGCTGGTGTTGAAGATAAAACAACCGGCCATCCCGCCTGCAAGAACCATGAATAACAACAGGCGCGGTCTCCAGCGGTCGGACATGTATCCTATTATCATCATCGAGACGGCCCCGGCTATGGCTCCAGGGAGCAGGACGAGTCCAGCGGTAAACGTGGGAAATCCGCGCAGCTTCTCGAGATAGACCGGAAGCAGGAGCCAGAACCCGAACGTGGAAAAACTGAATATGCTGAAGACGGCTACTCCTACGGCATAGTTACGGTCGCGAAAGAGGCCAAGATCAAGCAACGGATGCCGCGCCTTCAGCTGCCAGATGATGAATGCGGGGAATGTGACGGCGAACAAGATTATGAGGGCGAGTATGAAATCCGACTGCAACCATCCCATTTCCTGACCCTTTGTCGTGAAGATGATCAATGCGGAAAAAGATGCACTCATCAGCAAAAAGCCAAACCAGTCAAATGGCGCCTTTCGCTTGAAGCGTTCATCCTTTGCAAACAAAAACCAGGCGGCAAGCGCCGCAAGAAAACCGAAAGGCAGATTGATGTAGAATATCCAACGCCACGACATGTACTGGGTGATGAACCCTCCCAGGCTCGGACCGACAGCCGGCGCAAACGCAATACCCAGTCCGAAAAAACCAGTGGCAACGCCGTGCTCTTCCTTTGGAAAGGCCCTGAACAGAAGGGTCATGCCCATCGGAAGAATGAATCCCTCGCCAACCCCTTGCAGGAATCGTGCGATGTTCATGACCTCTATCGTCGGCGCCAATCCGCAGAGCGCGGAGAGAAGCGTGAATATTCCCATCCCCGCGATGAATATCTCTCTCGTTCCAAAACGATCTCCAAGCCATCCCACGCAGGCCATCGATATCGCTGACCCGAGAAAATAGCTGATCACGACCCACTGGACTTTCTGGATATCGACTTCAAAGGCGGACATCATCTTCGGCAGGGCGATGTCAACGATGGTCGTATCGAGCAGGGCCATGAACACGCCCACGGTCACGATAAGCGCCACGAGCCACTTGTTCGTCTGCTGTTGCGACGAATTCTCGATCATCGCTAACCTTTTTTGACGCCGATGCTCACGGAGAGCCCAGGCTTGAGGAACGGATATTTCGATCTGTCGGGGAGCGATATCTTGACGGGCACTCGCTGTACTACTTTTGTGAATTCGCCGGCCGATACGTCTCTTGGTATGAGCGCGAACTCCGCGGCCGTGGCCTCGCCGATTCGCACGACGACGCCTTGCAATTTTCCAGAGCGCGCGTCAAAGAAGAGATCCGCTTTTTTTCCTACCGCCACGTTGCCAACTTTGCTCTCTTCAAGGTTCACCATCACGTGAAGGCTCGCTGGATCGTAGACCGCCACCACCGGCAGACCAGGCGCCGCAAAATCTCCGGGTTCCGTGTATTTCTTTGCCACCACTCCGTCGAAAGGCGCAATGAGGCGGGTATGTCCTATATTGAGCAGCGCTATCTCCCTGGCGGCCTTGGCTTCCTTGTAGGATGCCTCGGCCTCTTCGAATTTCGCATCAGCGATCACCCTGCTCAAGTGCAGCTTCCTCTGCCTATCGTAGTTGAGGCTCGTTTTTGTGAATGCGGCGTCCGCGCGCTCGAACGCCTGCTGATAGTCGCGGTCGTCCAGCGTCACGAGCGGCTGGCCAGCCTTGATCTGTGCGCCTTCGTCCACGAGCACTTCCTTCACGTGGCCAGGGACCAGCGGCGAGATCTCGACCATATCGGCCTTGACGAAACCGGCGTCGGAAGTGACGTGAGTCAGCCGATACACGAGCCAGTCCGCGATCCAGACGAGAACCAGCAAGGCGATCACCGCGATGAAGACGGCGGCGATCTTCCTGAAGACGCTCATCTCCCTCCACTTCTCTCTGATAGTCATCGATCATCCCCCGTGATCTCTTTTCCCTCTGCCCGCTTGAGCCTCGCCGCCGAGAGGTTGATGTCGTGGAGAGCCTGGATATAGTCCAGGGAAGCCACGTTCCACATGGCAATGGCATCGATGACGTCGGACGCCGGCGCATCGCCAGAGGCGTAGCGCTCGCGCATGCTCCGCAGATTTTCCGATGTCTTTGCGCGATTTTTATTGGCGACGTCGAGCGAGTCCCGCGACTGCGACAGGTCGAGGGTCGCGCGCTCCACTTCCACGTCTATCTTGTCGAGCAGCGCCTGCCGGCCGAATTCCGTGGCAGCGAGTTCAGCCGCTGCCTTCTTCTTCGCGCCGTAGGCCGCGAGTCCGTCGAATATCGGCCAGCGAAGCCCGGCCATCAGCCTGTATTGATCCTTGTTCAGCTGAAAACTGTCGTCGGCATATATAGCCTGCGCCTGTGCCACCACATGCGGAAGATATTCGCTGTTAGCGCGCGCCTTCTGCGCCCGCGCTATCTTCTGCTGTTCTTCATTGATGGCCAGCTCTATGCGGTTCTGTTTCGCAGAGTCCTTCGCATCTCCTGCAGCCTTGATCTTGGGATTATCCGACATGGTCCTGCGGTCTATGTTGTCGGCCGGAGCACCGATCATCTTCTCAAAGTTCATCTCCACGAGCGTTCGCTGGTTCTCGGCTGCGCTGCGATTGAGCTCTGCCCTCGAGAGCGCCACCTCGGCGCCGAGCATGTCGTTGCGCGGGACCGAGCCTGATTCGAACAGCTTCTTCGCGGTGCGCATGTGCTCCTGGTACGCCTCCTCCACAGCCGTCGCAGTGGTCACGGCCTCGCGAGCGAGCAGCACGTCCAGATAAACCTGCGTCACGGCCAGCGCGAGATCCTGCGAAAAGAGTTGCTCCTCGTACAGATGCGCCCGCTCGCCGGCCGTGGCCTCGCGGTAGCGGTTGGTGGATCGTCCGAAATCGTAGATCGTCTGCTCGACGCCGACCTGCACCTTGGGCACGGTCTGATCGCTCACCTGAATCCCGAGTGACGTTGGATTCCCCACGGTCCCCGGTTTGATCAAAAAGCCGGGTTTCTTGAAATCGTACTCGATTCCGCCGCCGGCCTCTATGCGCGGGAGAAACGCAGAGCGGGCGCGCACCACATCCCCGTGCGCGGCCTCTGTTTGTGCGCGTACCCCCTGCATTGTCGGATTATTCTTTTGCGCCAGCTCGATGGCCCTTTGAAGCGTTAGCACGCCGTCGTCCGCAACGGCGCCAGCGCCCGCGGCGACGCATGGCCGCGCAAGCAGGCTGCACAGGAGTAAGGCCGCCGCCAATGTGAAGTACTTGAAGAGGTGATTCATCCCCGAACCCTTTGGATATGTATAGCATATTCAGGGCCCTGAATTCACCATGAAGCTGAAGGATTCATCATTTTGGCGGCATGGAATAAGAATTGCCCACATGACGATTGATCGAGCTTCCCCCCGCCTTCCACCACAAAATTGCCTTGCCGAAAAGGGAGAACGCGGAATTAAGGCCGTGCATGGAATATGGCGATATCTCAGGCCCTGGAGATGAACCTGAATCCGTGAGCAGGCAATTTACCGAACGCATCGCGCTCTCGATGGCGGATTCCATGCCAAGGCCGATCGTGCCGCTATGACAACCCGCAACGTACCAGTTGGCGGCTCCGGTCCTGTTGGTCCTGAAAAAACGATGGAGCCCGGCGATGGAGGGTTGTTCGCTGAGATAGAGGACGTCGGGATAGAGATCGGCAAAGGATACGTGCTCCACGAGCGCGGGATCCGCGTCGGGATATACCCTTCGCAGATCGCTCACGATTCTTCGGCATTGTACTTCAGGCGAATGCGCATCCCTGATGACGCCAGCGTCGAGCAATACATCGACGACGTCTCCTCCATCGTGGCCCAGATCCTCTCCGCCGAAATTGTTGTACACGGATTGGCATCCATTGAAACAGTAGAACGGATTATGCGTGCCGGTGATGAACCTCTCCCCGCGCGAGACCGGTTTGCGATAATAGACCCTGGCAATCGACAGCCTCGTCTGATTTTGAAGGGCCGAGTAAAACGCGCGAACCACGGGAAGCTCTCGAAGCGGAGAATCCAGCGGTATGAGTTTTGCTATCATGTGCGGGTACATCGCGGTGATGAGCCTCGCGCACGCAATCCGCTCATATCCGCCTTCCTCAGGTTCCATCCAGAGTTCGCGATCGACCGGCCTCTTTATATTTCCTTCTCTTATTTGAGAGAGCGTCGTGTCCAACCCGCATCGAGTACAAAACGCGCGATCGAGACAGTAATTTTCAGCGCCGCAATTTTCACAGACGTATCGCTTTGAGCCGGAAGCATCCGGGCCGTACGGCCGGAGCCATATCGCTTCGATGCGCTCCCCGCTTCGGTCGCAATCGATCCTGCGCGCCTCCGTCCAGAAACGAAACTCCACCCCCATCGCCTTGAGCTTCCCGACAAACCCGTCGATGAATGCGGCATTATAGTTCTTGCTGAAGACATGATAATGCAGCGAGTCCCGGCTAGCGGTGAGCGTTGCGGCAAATACGATGGCCATCCTTGCAGCGCTCAGATGGTATGGATGGAGATTGAAGATGCTCGGAGATATGGTCTCAAGAAAATCCCTTGCCCTGGGTCCCATATCCAACAAGAGTTCGAGGCTTTCGAGACTCAATGTGTTGGGCACCATGGACGGCTGCTGAACTCCGTCGAGGATTTCTTTTACGCAATACGACGATGCCGAAGCCAGCTTGATCAAATCCCACTTGGCCTTGAGCGGAATCTTGAGTTTTCTGAACGTGCCAAGGCCGTGCAGCGGAGGGGGCAGATTGCGCGCAGCCCAACCGGACATCTCAAGGCGGTGGCGCTTACCGTCTGATGTGAAGATATTGTATCCCTTATGGAGCGGAGACAACTCCGCCCCGATCTCCTGCATCAGCCTCATCATGTTCGGATATTTCTGCCTGAAGATCATGTGCATGGGGGGCTGGAGCTTTTTATCCGGACCGGCACGATGATCGACCCAGTTCCCCGTGAGCCCTCCAGCCGCGCCGGAGCGCTCGATAACAAGCACTGAAAGCTCAGGCTTGAATTTCTTGAGATAATACGCCGAGGTCAGCCCAGCGAGCCCGGCGCCGACGATGACGACATCGTAATCTTTATTTTTCACTACATTCCTCCCCGGATATCTCGGCTTGCGTTCGCCCGAATTCCGCCCTGCCCTCAAACTTCCTCAAATTTTTATAATCTTCATCAGACACCGGCACCCTGTACGGAGGATAGCTCATCGAGAAATCGACAAGACCTGAAATCTCCTTCATGAGCCGATCGGTGAGTTTTCGCAGTTCGTCTCGCGTCGCCGCCTCGCCGGCACGTGGATTATAAAATATCGGGCTGCCGAATCTCACCTTTATTTTTTTACGCAGACGAAACATCGGCATCTTTCCGCGCGGAATCGCCTCGGGCGGCAGCGCATCGCCAGTCCCGGATATGCCGCACGGTATTATCGCGGTGCCCGTGGCCAGGGCGAGCCTCACCGCGCCGGTGCGGCCTTGCAATAACCCCGTATCCCTTTCGATACACGTCCTGCCGATGGATTCCTCTCCAGGTATCGTACCCTCGGGATAGATGATGATCTGACCGCCGCTGGATAAAATCTTTTCGAATACATCTAGCGTTTTATGTCCGCCCGCACGGTCGATAGGCTCGGCGCCGGCGAGTTCGATGAGCGGGCCCAGAATCGGGGTGTGGAAATTTTCGATCTTGGATACGGGGGTGACGTTCCTCGGCGCGAGCGAGCCTATGAGCAGCGGATCGAGATAGCTCTGATGGTTGCATGCCAGTATGAAGGCCTGCCCGGTTCGTATGTTCTCAGCGCCTTCGACGTCCAGACCATATAATAGATGGAAGAGGCCCCGGACGATGAGCCTGGTTACGGTCTTCAAAAATCCAGATACCCAGCCTCTGATGTGAAGCAGGTCCAAGAGCCACAGCAACGCCACGAGCGAATAATGGATCGCGTGGATAAATATGTTTATGGCGGAGTTCATCGTTTGCCTGCCGGCCGCCTTGCGTCCATCGCCTTTGCAAATGCCTTTGCCATCGCGCTCTCCGGCCGCGGCGGCTCTTTTCGCGGAGGACGCTTTACGCGCGGGACACCCGAAGCGGTTACGGTTCCGGCATCATCCGCGCGCGTGTCGCTGCGCATGGATAGCGCGATGCGCCTGCGCTCGATATCCACGCTCATCACGCGCACCTTCACCTTCTGCTGCACCTTGACCACGTCCATCGGATTCTTGACGAAGCTCTCGGAGAGCTCGCTCACGTGCACGAGCCCGTCCTGATGCACGCCGATATCCACGAACGCGCCGAAGTTCGTCACGTTCGTGACGATGCCGTTCAGCGTCATGCCGGGCTTCAGATCCTCTATGGCGCTCACGCCCTCAGCGAACTGGTGAGGTTCGAACGCGGCGCGCGGATCGCGGCCGGGGCGTGCGAGTTCCGCCATGATATCGGTGAGCGTAGGCAGACCGACCGTATCGGTGACGTAGCGCGCGAGATCTATGCGATCGCGCAGAGATTTGTCATGCATGAGATCCGCGACGCTGCAGCCTGAGTCTTTGGCCATGCGCTCCACTATCGCGTAGCTCTCCGGATGCACGGCGCTACGATCCAGCGGGTTTTTGGAATCTCGCACGCGCAAAAATCCCGCGGCCTGCTCGAATGCCTTTGGGCCTAGCCGCGGCACCTTCTTTATCTCGTCGCGGCCTGCGAACGCCCCGTGCGAATCGCGATACGCCACGATCGACTTTGCGAGCGAGGGCCCAAGCCCTGAAACGTACGTGAGTATGGAGTGGCTCGCCGTGTTGATCTCCACGCCGACGGCGTTCACGCAGCTCATGACCACGTCGTCCAGGGCCTCCTTGAGCTCATGCTGATTCACGTCGTGCTGATACTGGCCCACGCCGATAGACTTGGCGTCGATCTTCACCAGCTCCGCGAGCGGGTCCATGAGCCTGCGGCCTATGGATACGGAGCCGCGCACTGTTACGTCCTGATCCGGGAATTCCTCGCGCGCCACGTCCGACGCCGAGTAGATGGACGCGCCGCTCTCGTTCACGAGCACTATCGGAATGGACGAAGGTAATCCCAGCCCGCGCACGAAGGCTTCCGTCTCGCGGCTCGCGGTGCCGTTGCCGATTGCGATCGCCTCGATCTTGAAGCGCTCGCACAGCGCCATGACGGTGAGCGCCGCTTCCTTTGCCTGCGCATCGGATTGAGTCGGGTAGATCGCGGTGAAGTGCATGAGCTTCCCCTGCGGATCGAGGCAGACGACCTTGCAGCCGGTACGGAAGCCCGGATCGATCGCCATGATCGCCTTTTGCCCGAGCGGCGAGGCCATGAGCAGCTCGCGCAGGTTTGCGGCGAAGACCGAAATTGCCTCGCGATCCGCGCGCTCCTTTGTCGCGACGCGGATGTCCGTCTCCATGGACCACGACAGGAGTCTGCTGTACGCATCCTCTATCGCCTGATCCACCTGCTGCGACGAAGCGTTCACGCCCCTGACCATGCGCCGCCTGATATGCGCCAGCGCGCTCTCCTCCGGCGGCATGATGCTGAGCCGCAGGAACTCCTCTTTCTCCCCGCGATACATCGCCAGCAGGCGGTGGCCGGCCACCTTCTTCACCGGTTCCTTCCAGTCGAAATAGTCGCGGTACTTGGCGCCCTCGACTTCCTTGCCCTTCACCACGCGCGAATGAACGACGCCCTCTTCTTCAAATAGCGCGCGGAGTTCGCGGCGTATATCCGCGTCTTCGCTCGCCATCTCCGCGATGATATCGCGCGCACCTGCGAGCGCATCGTCCGCAGAAGCAACGCCCTTTTCCTCATCCACGAACGCAAGCGCCGCCTGCTGCGGATCCAGTTCGTCGCGCTGCTCCATGATAAGAAGCGCCAGCGGCTCGAGCCCGCGCTCGCGCGCGACCATTGCGCGCGTGCGGCGCTTCGGGCGAAACGGCAGATAGATATCTTCAAGCACCGCCATCGTCTCAGCTGCATCGATCGCGGCCTCGAGTTCCGCGCTCAAGAGCTCCCTCTCCGCGAGCGATTTCTTGATGGCCGCGCGCCGCTCGTCCAGCTCGGCAAGCTGCGAGAGCCTCTGACGGATCGCTGTTATGGCGACCTCATCAAGGGAACCCGTGGCCTCCTTGCGGTAGCGGGAGATAAAAGGCACGGTCGCGCCGTCTGCCAGAAGCAATGCTGTGGCGCGCACCTGCTGTTTCGGAATTTTGAGTTCTTCGGCAATGCGATCGACGTGCGTCTCGTTCACGATTTTTCCTCCAGGCTCAACTGCGCTAACAGCTTTACCGTCATAGACCGAGCATCCCGTCGCTCAACCTCTTCTGCACCGTTCTCTCCCCCAGCCACATTCCGAACAGGGCCTTCTTGAATGCGAGATCGCCGATTGAAGCCTGCATCGAACCGTTTTTCAGGACGCGGACGCCATGGCCTGGGATATAGATCATGTCGTATGCGTCTCCTTTTTCGAGACCCCGCTGAAACAGGGCGACGAACTGCTCGATCTGCGGCTCAAGCGCAGAGGTCTCTCCGCCAGTCGATTTTTTAAAACCTTCCCGCGTCCCTTTCTCCATTTTCGCGGGAGTCACGAGCCCCGAGACGAGTTCCAGCCGCACAGCCATGGGCTCGTCCGCATTGAGGATGGACTGGGCGTCCGAGCTCTTTGCTTTGAGATATAAACCAGCCCGATAAATCCTGATGCCGATCACTGTCCTCGTGCCGATGCCGTTCAGGATTAGCGAGGAACTGCCGGCCGTGAGGGTCGATGGCATCGCCGCATCGCCCGCGGCCCCTTCTGCCCCGGCTAGTGCCGATGCCGCCCCTGCCACAAGCATCGCAACGACCAGCGCAAGTATCCTCTTCCACATGACGTTCTCCTTTCAACGACTCGTTCGCGCGACGAACATTGCTGAGATTACTCCATTTCCCCAGGTTTTTGTTTTTGTTTTTTTATTTTTTTGTTTATTATGGGACACGCTGTTTTTTTACAATACATACACCGGGGAGGAATTCATGAATCAACGCATCGGTTTTGTGTTTGCACTCGTCCTCACACTTTCGATCGTCATAACCGCCCGGGAGGTCCGCGCCGCAGGCAGCGAACTCATGCAGTACGGACCGGTTCAAGGCGCGATGGCCGCAACCGTGGCCACCCCGCTCGACTCCAACACAATCCTCACCAATCCGGCCGGGATGAACGAAGTCCCAAATCGGGCGGACATCTCCACGTTTCTCGCCTGGCGCCAGGCGCATCGCGATACCACCGCGGCGCCGCTGGGCAACCCCACGGCAGGCAACCAGCGCAACCAGACGCCCTTTGCGGCCGTCCCCGCAGCCAGCGCCACAGTGGGACTCATGGACAATCGGCTGGCGTTAGGTCTCGGTTTCTGGAATACGGGTGGAAACGGGGCGCGTTTCGATCGCTCTGCCATCAACTCCGCTCTCACGGGAGACCTCGCCAACACCTATACGGATTATCGAGTCTACAAAATCGCACCGGCAGTATCGTACTCCATCCTGGACAATCTTTCGATCGGCGCTGCCGTGCACGTCGGCGTTTCCACACTGGCCTCTGACGCCATCATCGCCGCTACGGCGGCCCAGACGACCGGCCGTTCGCGCACCGATACCGCTTTCGGAATCGGCGGCGACCTCGGAATTCTCTACACGCCGATCCCGGAGATCACGCTCGGCCTGAATTATCTGTCGCAGATGAAGTACACGACGTTCAGCCTTTACAAGGACCTCACGTCGAACAACAGCGTGGATACTCCTCAGCAGCTGCGCGTGGGAATCGCCGGCCGGCCGTTTGAACCGTGGATACTCACCACGGAATTCCAGTGGGTCAACTGGGAGGGAGTCAGCGCTTTTGGGGACAGCCCTGCAAACGGAGGGTTGGGATGGAAGGACCAGTTTATCGTCAGGCTCGGCACGCAGTATTCCCTGTTGAAAAACCGCCTCCACCTGCGCGCGGGGTATGAATGGCAGAGCAAACTCTTCGGCCAGGATGTCGTCTGGATCAATGCCGGCGCCGCTCCCATCGGCGAAAATTATTTCACCGGCGGCGCCGGCTTCGATATCACCGAACACATTGCACTCAACGCCTTCGGCTGGTACTCGCTCAAGAATCATATCACGCAGTCCGGCGGATTGCCGGCAGTCGCCGCCGCAGGAAACGGAACCCGAATTGACTATCAATCCTATGGCGTAGGGTTCGGCGTGGCCTTCAACTGGAACAAACCGAAGGAGAGCGCCGCGCATTCGACGCCGGTTGCGGAATAAGAACAGGTAATCGATCCGCCGCGCCGTCTGCTTCATGAGAATGGGGATTGGATATCCGAACCTGATCGCAACCGCTGATGGAAAAGGATCACGTCCTTATGAAGGATGTTCCCTTCGCGCCTGAAACGCTCCGCCTGGATTCTTTTCGCCTCAGCCCTTTCAGCGGCTCCGACAGCGGGTTGAACGGCGAGATATCGTCGCCGGCATCGCTCGACCAAGAGACCCCGATCTACGAAGTCGGGGCAATGATCAACGAACGCTATCGGATGCTCGAAATCGTCGGGCGCGGAGGCATGGGCGTCGTCTATCGTGTGGAGGACACGCTCCACCCGGAACGATCCGTAGCCCTCAAGACGATCCATGCCAACGTCATGCGGCCTGAACACCTCGGAATGTTCAAGGTCGAGTTCCTGACGATGTCACGGCTCCGGCATCCCAACGTCGCTGCCGTATTCGATTTCGATACCCTCCAGGACGGCCACGATCACTTCTTCACCATGGAATTCATCGACGGCCTGAATCTCTTCAGGGCCACTGAGGGAAAAGACTGGCGGGATATCGTTGAGAAGATCGTCCATGTCTGCCGCGCGCTCTCTTTCGTTCACTCGCGGAAAATCATCCACTTCGATCTGAAGCCGGGCAACGTTCTCGTGGACCATAGCGGCCATCTCAAGGTTCTCGATTTCGGCGTGGCGGGAGCGGCCCCCAGAGGCTCCGCCGGACGCGTCCGCGGCACGCCTCAGTTCATGGCGCCGGAGCTCACCGACGCTGACGCCGAAATCGACCACCGGGCCGACCTCTATTCGCTGGGCATCATGATCTACCAGCTGCTCAACCGTCACACGCCGTTCCACGCGGAGTCGCTCACCGATCTCATAGAGTTGCATCACCGCGCCCCCATCATCTTTGAGGCGGAGGTCGAGAAGCGTACACCGCGTTGGTTGCGTGAAATGGTTATGCGTCTCTGCGCAAAGCAGCCATCCGACCGGTTTCGTTCGGCCAATGCCGTGATCGAAGAGATAAACCGCGGCGGCGGTTTTTCATTCGACATCGAGACCGAAGAGACGCGGGAAAGTTACGTGCTATCGAGCCGTTTCACCGGCCGCGAACACGAGCTCGAGGCGCTCGAATCGTTCATGGCGAGGCAGGCCATGCACCTCGGAGAATGTCCGGCCGTCGCGCTTGTCCTGGGCGAAAGCGGCATTGGAAAATCCCGATTGATGCAGGAACTCAAACAGCACGGGCAGCTGTCGCGCATCCGGTTTCTGAAGGGGAATTGTTACGAAGGCGGGGTTTCGGAATATCAGCCCATAGCGGAGATACTCGAAGCCGCGGTTCCCCTTGCCGAAAATTTGAAATTGCCGGATCTCATCGCGCGATACGGCCCCGAACTGGTCAAAGTCCATCCACGGCTCGCCATCCGAAAACACATCGAGCCGTCTCCGTGCCTTCCGGATTCAAACCTGGAGCGATTGCGGCTCGTCGAGCGCGTGAGCGAATTCCTCGTAGCACTGGCGGACGTGACTCCCTGCGCCTGCTACATCAACGACCTGCAGTGGGCGCCCCCGGGCGCCGTGAACATCATCACGAATCTCGCGCTGAGGTTGATACAGAGGAAGCAGGGCGGACACACATGTTCGCTGGCGCTATTTGGAAGTTGCCGCGACGATGAGATCTCCGGCAGGCCGATCGAACAATTCATCTCTGAAATGCGGATGCGAAACGAAATGCTGGAGGTAAAACTGGAGCCCCTGAGCCGGGATCAGTCAAGCGTGCTCATCGGCTCCATGCTCGGCATCGAGGCGCCTCCGGACGATTTCGTTGATCGCATGATGGAAGAGACCCAGGGCAATCCTTTCTTCATCGAAGAACTGATGCGGGCGCTGGTGTCGAGCGGTTCAGTTACGATCAAGGAAGGGCGATGGGCCGCCGTGAAGATAGAAGATATCGCGATCCCTGAAGGCATGGCGGCAGTTTTTTTGCACCGCATGGAGCTGCTTCCCGAAGAGACGCGGACCGTCCTCGATATCCTGGCCATCCATGGTCAACCGCTGTCGCCGCGCATCCTGGAGCATATCGCAGGCATAGCGCACAGCGACCTCTACCGTTCTCTTGCACATCTCCAGAAACAACGGCTCGCGGTAGAAGTGCCCGGACGCGACCTGCTCTACCGCGTGAGCCACGATAATCTCCGCTTATTCCTCTACGGTCATCTCTCTGAAGAGCGCCGAGCGGCGCTTCATCTGGCCGTCGCCGAAGCGATCGAGTCCTGGTGCGGCGAAAAGCGTTCGCAATTTCTTGGAGATCTCGCCCACCATTACTGGCATTCCGGAGAGGCAGGACAGAAGAAGGCGCTGATCTACAGCCTGGCCGCGGGGAAACAGGCCAAGAAGGCCTATGCAAATCATCAGGGCATTCAATTCTACGAACGCGCGCTTCAGCTGCTTGCGCGCATCGGCACCGACGGCGTTCAGCGATTCCAGATCCTTGAGGATATGGGAGATCTCTACTCGCTCACGGGGCGTTACAGTGAGGCGCGGAAATGTTTCAACGAGATCCTGGCTTCAACGGTCACCCCTATCGAAAAAGCGCGGCTCTCCCGAAAGATCGCATATCTGTTTTTTCACAAAGGCGATATCCAGGGGGCAATCGATCAGATCTGGAACGCAGTCAGGTTTCTCGGGCATCGCCGCGCAAGGAAACCGCTTATTCGATGGGCCTTTCTGCTAGGCGCCGCCGCTCGGCATATGCTGTACAGGACATTTCCATTTATGATCCGGAGGCGTCTATCGGATGACGCGCGGGCCCGCCTCATCGAGTTGTGCGACTCCTATACGCGGCTCAGCATGATGCAGTTCTTCGTGAATCCGAAGGAGGGCCTGCTCTGCGGCATCCGCGCGGTCAACATCGCCGAGAAGATCGGCGACACGCCCGAAAGCGCGCACGGCTACGCCATCATCGGTCTCATGTACGGGGTCATGGGTTTGTTTCCGAAGGCGATGGATTTTTTCTGCCAGAAGGCCCTGACGATAGCGACTCGATTGAATTCACCCTGGCATCTCGGCGTCGCGCATCTGCTGTACGCCGCCGGCCTCTTTCAGGTGATGCGGCAGACCGAAGCAATGCAGCATGCTTATCAAGCTCGCGATCTACTCATTGAGTCCGGCGACATGTCCTACGTTGGCATGGCGATAGTCCACGTCGCCGGAGCGCTGCGAAACCAGGGTTTCCTCCGGAAATCGATGTCGCTGTGCGAAGAAGGACTTCAGCTCCTCGAACGCGCCGGTTCGGAACAGATGACAAAGGGGATGCTCAACGTCATCGGTTCGTGCGATGCATTATTGGGAGATTTCGACAAGGCCATAGAGCATCTCGGCCGTTCAATCGCCATCTGCATCAAGGGCGGTGACAATCTGAGCCTCTCCTCCGCCTATGCCAACATGGGGAACGCCTTTCTCCTCAAAGAGGACTATTTGCAGGCGCAGCGATATCTTGAACTCTCCGAAAAGACGATCGAGGAACTCGGCTGGAGTTCCCGGTACAACCGATACTGCTATCACCTGCTCTGTCGCACCTTACTTATGCAACTGGATGTCTCCCCGCAGATGAACGAGGATGAAAAAAAGTCCCTCATCGAGCGGGTGAAGAAGCTTCTCAAGCTTTCCTTCCGCATGGGAAAATTCGGACATGAGCTGCTGTCCGCCGCGTTGGTCGACGAGGGAATATTTTATTGGCTGCGCGGACGCCACCAGCGCGCTCGCAAGAGCTTTACGCGGGCCATTGAGGTCGTAAACCCGAACTTTGCAAAGGATTATGCGGTGAACGCCCATCTGCAGGCGGGCTGCTTTCTCTCGCGCGGCGAAGGCGAGACGGCTGAGCTGGGCCGATCATTTCTCAAGAAATGCATCGAACTGGCGGAAGAGAGCGAGATGAAGCCCTTTGCCGACGCTGCCAGAAAATATCTCTCCGAAAACCGATTCGACTGAAGATTCGATAAGGCAGGATTTATTTCACTTTATTTCCACTGCCACCTCGCGGCCGTTGGAGTCGAGGCGCGCTTTTTCAAAAACTACAACGGCGCCTCCCCCATCGGTCTTGCCACGGATGCCGGCGATCACCCCAATGGAGGGATTCTTGTCCATGAGACGCACGCCTTCAGCGATAGTCATGGCGTGAGCGGGGCGGCATCGCGCGCCAGCTCAACCAGTGGCGGCGGCGAGATGGACTGATAGAGATAGAGATACGGATAGGGAGCCCTTCGGTGTAAAAACGCGCCTCCGATCCGGCTCGGTCCCCTTCGTCCGTGGACATATTGCAGAACGCTGATGAGATTCGAAAGCATCGCTGGATCTCCGAACGGAGTCCGGCCCAGCAATTTGTCTGAATTACGTTCATCATTCATTGCGTATCTGAGCACGCCGTCGTCGATGAGCTGATCGGTTTTGCATGAGTAAAAATATTTCGTATCCAGAAGACGCGATTCGATCCGCCTGGTTTTAGGATCGAAAAAATACTGATGCTTCTGCCGGTACTCAATCGGTTCTGTCACCTGCACGGCGCCCTCGCCGGAATCCGCCACGATCTGCTCGTCCGCGTGGTCGAAGGAGGTGATTTTGCCGCTCTTTCGATCCACGGTGACCTGCACCGCATCCTTCCCCGCTTCCGCGGCCCCGATGCCGAGCCCCTGCACGAAAGCGATGCGCATCTGCGTCTGTCGGTCGGAATGGACCGTCTCCGCTGAAAAACTCACGATCTCCGCGCCGAACACGATCAGTTCGCCGGCAATAGACGTGCTGAGCACTCTCCGCTCTCCGACCATAGACATGAGGAGCACGCCCATGTCCGTATTTCCCTCGCGCATGGCTTCGACGGTATTCTGAAACTCGCTCAGACTTTTGCGCCTGTTCTTCGGATCCACGTAAAATGGCGCCGGGCCGTTGCAACCGGATTGATCGTTAAGACCGGAGCCTGTGGCGAACCACGGCCTCGGCTTGACGTAGCCGTCGGAAATTTCTTCGAAGACCTCTTCGAGATCTTTCGCTGTGACGTCGCCGCGGGATAACGGCGGCAGCCCGATCGCATCCGGGACAAACCAGGGAACCGGCGACTCCTCCTGCAGCGCGATCAGCGGGTCGACTATACCTGCCGCCTCAGGGCCGTAGTCCTCTACGAGCTCCTCATACGAGAGTCCGCCTGGCGGAGCGCCGAGATAGGGAATAGATGTGGCAGCCATGATGCCTCAATAGTAATGCATGCCCGGCGCAGTCAATATATTAAACCGCGCGGCGTGATGGCATCGTATTCGGCGGCCATGGGGAAATGTTGCGCAGTTTTTTACGTTCCCCCGCATTCCCGAGCCGAGGCCGAGCTTTGGGCCATTCCAGGCGCGATTCAGCAAGTCAGACATCCCTTCTGTTGCGTTATAAGTGAATTCGATGCAGATATTCTCCGTCGCCCCCGAACCGGGCAGGCGTTCAAACGCCCGCGTACAGCCGACGACTCATGATGAGCATTCCCTCTCTTCAACCGAATTCCTTACCGAAGCGTCGCCTCGTTCTCCGCGCCGCCGCGTTCGCTGCCGGTCTGCTCTTCCTCGCGAGCGTGCTTCCTGGAGAGGCTGGCGCCTTTCCGAAGGGCTCGCGTCCGCCAGCGCGCGCGAGCCAGGAGATCCGTCCGTCCCCCTCGCCCGCCAAACGTTCTCCGCGGCCTACGAAGTACAAGGCGCCAAAAAAGAAACGCGCGTGCAAGGAGGACGACCGCGCGTGCCGCGTCGACCAGACGGTCGATGAGATCGAGATCGAGATCGAATCCGTCGCCAAGCACTACCAGAAAGGCAACATCTGGACGATCGATGACGCAGCGGAGCAACCACGGTCGACCGGGGGCAAGATCGCGCGCGATTTCCTGAACGTGCCGACGTACATCGGCCGCGCGATCACGTGGCCCTTCGCGGTGCTCGGGCATTTTCTCATTCAGGAGGGCGTCATCCGGAAGACCGTGGAGATCTGCTCCAACGACGAGCGGACGTTCTGGATCTATCCCAAACTGGAACTGGGATTCGGCTCCGGATTCGGCGGCGGCATCGGCATCAGGCACTACGATCTGGGGGAGAAGAACTGGCGCCTCAACGCGAGTTACGTCGTGCACGTCAACCTCGACCAGCGCGGCGAGTTCACGCTCGGCAAGCCGGACATCGCGATGATCGCGGACCGCCCAGTATCCCTGGCGCTCGGCACCAATATCACTCACCTCGGCTCCGCGCAGTTCTACGGCGTGGGGCCGACCACGAGCCGCAGCGACGAGGCGCACTATCAGCTCGATGAGCTGCAGGCCGGCGGCGAAGTGGGCTACGAGCCGCTCTCGAATCTCTTCATTCGGACCTCGTTCCGCATCATCGCCGACTCCTCCGGCACCGGAAACGAATCGCCCTCGGTAGATCAGCTCTTCCCGAGCTCCGATCTCGCGGGCTTCGACAAGCAGCTCGTCTATGCGGACATGGGGTTCCGCCTGCTCCACGACGACCGCGACGCCACGGCCGCCCCGGAACGCGGCGGGCGGCGCGAGGTAGCGGTCGAGTATTTTCAAGGACTCGGTTCGACCCGGCAGGACTACTTCGAATGGCGGGTGAACGTGGAGCAGTTCATCCGCGCGTGGCTGCCGCGGCACGTGCTCGCATTCCGCACCTCCTGGATCATGCAGCACGGCACCGGAGCCGAGGGCGTCCCCTTTTTCCGGCTCGCGACGTTCGACGTGAACTCGCCCGCTAGGGGTTTTGCGGCCGGCCGGTTCCACGACACGGGCCGGGCCGTCTTCAACGTCGAATACCGCTATCCGATCTGGCGCTTCCTCGACGGCGACTTCTTCTTCGATACCGGGCGCGTCTTTCACGGACCCGCGGACTTTTCCTTCAAACACTTTCGCTACTCGGGCGGCGCGGGCCTGCGCATGCGGACGAGCAATTACTTCCTGTTCCGCGCGGAACTCGCCTATGGCGGCGAGGGCATGCGCTTCCTCTTTAAGACGAGCCAGGCGTTCTAGCGCACGACGATTGTAACCCCGTTGAAAACCGTCGTAAGACGGAGCAAAATTTCGGAGACTCCAACTTCTCGATATTATTGAATAACTTTGCTCCGTCTTATAGCTTTTTAGCTTTTCATCGCTCCATATCACAGAATTGCCGTGTCACATCCCGAAGAGTAAATAAGACAAGCTTCGCTTGCTTGAAATCTCCACGGCCATCTCGCGGCCGTTGGAGTCGAGGCGCGCCTTGTCGAAGACGACCACGGTTCCGCGAAAATCCGTCTTTCCGCGTCTGCCCGCGATCACGCGGCAGCCGCCGGTATTCTTGCCCTCGACGCGCGCGCGTTCGGCGATCGTCATGGCGCGCTCTGGATGCTCCTGCATCCATTCGCGCATGAGCGTGATCGCGTGCCCCGATGCGTTGAGCCAATCTTCCGATATGCGATGTAGACAATGCGGTGTGGAGTTGATGATTTCGCGCGTGTGAGCTCCGAGAAGGATATAACTCGAGCCGGCAAATGCCGCGTCCACGCTTGTTAAATTTCTCAAGTCGCGCTCTTCATCTCCCAGATACCAGACGAGAGGTCCTTCAAAAGAACCGCACCCTATCACCATGTCCGAATAGATGTGCCGCTCAAGAGGGGCGATATCGCGCGCGAGTTCCGGTGAAGGGGGCGGCGTGATGTGCTGATAGAGATACGGATACGGGGCCGTGCGATTCAAAAACGCGCCTTCGATCTGGCTCCGTCCCTTTCGCGCATGGATGAATTGCAGGATGCTCACGAGATTTGAGAGCATCGCCGGATTTCCGAACGGAGTCTGTCCGAGCAGTTTTTCCAGGAACGACTCGCCTGGTTGTTCAAGCCGAAGCACGCCGTCGTCGATCAATTGTCGGCTAATGAAAGCAGTAATGAAATAATCCAAACTAAGATTCTTCGATTCAATCCGTTTCGTTTGCGGATCGAAAAAATACCGCTTCTTCTGCCTGTAAGAATACGAATCGACCGGTCTCGCGGTGCTTCCGGCTACGCACCTCATGACCCGTTCATCCAGATTGCCGAAGAAGGTGATCTTACCGCTCTCTCGATCCGCGGTCACGCGCACGGCATCACGTCCAGCGCCGACCGCACCCATGCCAAGCCCGTGCGCGAACGCCATGTGCATCTCGCTCGGCCTGAAGGGATTCACGGTATCCGCTGCAAAACTCACGATCTCCGCGCCAAACGCTTGCGCCCCGCCGGCGAGCACGCTCCATTCCCCGACCATCGGCATGAGGAGCACGCCCATGTCCGGGTTGCCCTCGCGCATGGCTTTGACCGTATCTTGAAAATCGCGGAAGCTTCCGCGCTTGTCATTTGGATCGACGTAAAATTCCGGTGAATGATTTCTGCCGGACTGCTCTTTCAGCTCTGTGCTCCTTGCGAACCACGGCCTGGGACCGTCGCAACTGCCGACGATCTCTTCAAATATTTGTTTGAGGTCTTCCTCCGAGACGCGGCCGCGGGATTTCGGCGGCAGGACTATCCGTTCCAGAACGAGCCAAGGGACGGGCGATTCCTCCGGCAGCGTCTCCAGCGGATCGATGACTCCGGCAGTCTTGGGGCCGTAGTTATCGGCGAGCTCCTCGCAGGAGAGCTCGCAGGGCAGAGCGCCGAGATGGAGAATGGGTGCGGCAAGCATGGAGCCTCAATAGTAATAGGCGCGCGAGCGGTCAATTCCCAAGCCGCGCGGCGGGTTGTCATCATATTCGGCGGCCAGGGGGAAATGTTGCGCTGTTTTTTACGTTCTCCCGCATTCACGAGCCGAGGCCGAACTTTGTGCCCTTCCAGGCGCGATTCATCAAGTCCGACATCCCTGCCTTCGCATGACGTAATTGTAGGAAAGCAGCTGCCAGAGAATCAGGATCAGGATGATGGACTCCTTTGAGAGCCCAATCCCGTTGAAGGAGAGATATATTTTTGAAATCTTTGCGGCGTCCGGGAGTGGAGTCCTGGCGCGCGCCTCTTCTGTGTCTGTGAAATTCATTTTGAGATTCAGCGATACCATGCCGGTTTTACCGCCGATCGCCTGATCCGGGGTGACGCGATAGATCTGAACGTTGAGCACGGAGAGGCACAATAGGCAGATGAGCAGGGCGAGCGTCGTGAGGAAGCTCGTCTTGGTCGCCATCCCGCTCATCTGCATCTCTCGTTCGTCCCGTTCGCGCATAAACGCCAGCCTGCTCAAGGTCGCTTCGCGAAATGCGGCTGAGAAGACAAGCCGCGCGCTCAGGTAGAGCGAGAAGAGCATCCAGCAACCCATCATAAAGCCATAGGCGTTGTACAGCAGTTGTATTGCGTATGGCTGGCTCTCGATCGTGCGGACATCGTAATAGCTGAAGGCGATACCCCCCGTTATCACCAGGGGCAGGCCGTAGAGAAAAACCTTGAGGACGATTCTATCGAAGATTTTCATTTTCCCTCCTTGACGGAAAAGATGTCCTGGATGTCCGTTTCAAAAAAACGCGCGAGCCGAAAGCCGAGCTCGAGCGAGGGGTTGTAATCCCCTCCCTCGATGGCAACGATCGTTGCCCGCGTGACGCCGATTTCCGCCGCGAGCTGCTCCTGGGTCATGCGCCTCTCCGCCCGGAGCACGTGCAGCTTGTTGACGATGTTGAGCTTCCCCTGTGTCCTGGCCATGGATCTCTCTCCATGAAGTCTAATTAACTAGACATTAGGTATAATATATTATTCTTTTTGTCAAGTTTATTTGTCTAAAAACAGACCGACCGCATCGGCCCCCATGTCGTGGAGCCCGCTGGAAATGCCGCATCACGATCTGTTACCAGGGAATGATTCTCAGAAAAAAGGGTTCGAATCCGCGTTTGGCAAAAAAACGCACTGATATCGGATTATTGGCGTAGATCGCGGCTGCCTGCGGAAACGGTTTGCTCTTCATCCAGCGATCGATGGCCTCCTTCACGCATGAACGCACCTGGCTATCCGCTATTTCGACTATCCACACGGCGGCAATAAGAAAAAATTCCTTTCCCCAGACGTCAGCTGACAGAGGCATGCCGCATATGTATCCCACGAGTTCATCATTATATATGACGTATCGGTGCTCACACTGATCTGCTATCTCGCTGAAATCCTCATACATCTCCCATTCGTGGACTCTGCGCATTCTTTCATCTTCGAGGTACAGACGACGGTCGCCGACAAATTTCTTCCGGAGTTCCTCATCCAGTCGAGGGTCATAATGATCGACGACGGTGATCGTGCTGCCATTTGAACTTGCAGCCGGTTCGGCTTTCACACACGTAGTTCCGAAGCATATCAATTTCATATATGCTTCGTCTGATTCGAACTCTCGCAACGTTGAAGGCGAAATCGGTTTGAGCGAATAGAGAATGATTCTTCTGTCGCGATCTTCAGCGTGCAGCTTGTGAATAATATTCAGCGCATCGACCTTACGCTGCTCATTAATATCGGAGAAGAACAGCTCATATCCTTCGTCACTACGGCGCCATGCAAACGGCACTATGCCATGGGTTTCGTCCGAAAGGAGGGCGTCAAAATACTTCGAGGCATAGCCATCGGACGGTTCCGGCAGCATGTATTGGCGATCATTCGACATCAAGAGCTCCATGTTCGCGTTGACACGTATTTCATGGAAAAGGCAAACATGACGTCTCACGCGTATTTCGGGACGCCGAATCTGTGGGAATGAGTGCCGACCCTGAATGCCGGATTACGAGGAAAAGATCTATATGTTTTGCCCATATGGGGGCTTGGGAGGCGTGGTTTTGAAATATTCTTGACTAAGATATATGTCATTATATATGCGACATATATCTTAGTCACAATAAATTGGAAAGGGGGAACTGGCTTTTGTCTCGCGGAACTTTATGGACAAATATCAGCATCATGCAACGCTCAACCATATCTATCACTATCTGAAATCAGGATCTGAACATTATAATGTCGAAGAAATAAGCAATGCTATATATAGGGAAACCAATTCGGCAGCAGATGTAGAGATGTTTTTTCGCATGCTCCTCTTTGACGCCTTGATCGGAAACCACGACAGACATGGAAGAAATATTGCTTTTATCGAAACTTCCCGCGGAAGACGATTGACTCCCATCTACGATAATCCGTCGTCGCTTGGACTTGAATCCGGAAACATCCTCAAGGCGACATTCGCGCCCAAAGGCAAGATCTGGACGCACGGTTCGCGCGAGCCGGAAATGACGGAATACCTGGATGAATTGAAACGACTTGGCGTCATTGAAATCGCACGGTCCTTCTACGAAGCTCTGTCGCTCGATAAAATTCAGGAATACATAAGCGAGTCGCAATCTTTATCAAAGGAGATGAGGGCTGCAATCGCAAAACTCGTAACAACGCGCTATGGAGATTTAAAAACATATGTCGAAAGACAATAAAATTGATGTATTCAGCCAGATTGCCTCACGGCGCATTTTTGTAGGGAACATCTGGAGGGAACGCGGACTGTTTCATTTTGCATATGATAAGAAATACCGGCGCCTCAAAAAAAGTGTCGCCTTGGGTCCCGAATTTCCGCTTTGGAAGGAATCTTTCTCAAGCAAGAAGTTTTTTCCGTCACTCGCAGATCGCATACCATCGCGTGAGAATCCTGCGTATGAAGATTATTGCAGACAATGGGGGATTTCAGCAAAAGAAGACGATCCGCTTGTGCTCCTCACGGCCATTGGCCGCAGAGGCCCTTCTACATTTGTCTTCGAAAGAACGCCGCGATCGTATTCAGCGGAAAAACTCAAAAACTTTCGTGAGAGAATCGGTCTCAATCAACGCGATTTTGCATTGCTCTTTGGCACGACGCAGGCGACCCTTACAAAACTCGAAACAGGCAAAGGGCAAAATGCGTTTATGATGACGTTTTTTATGCTGTGCGATGAAGAATCTACGGCATTAAGGTGGCTTCTGCGGGAACGCGGGCAATGTATTCACGACGATAAGCGCACGTTCATTGAACGGTTGCTGGATAAAATGCGGAAGACTTAATGGGGGACCATGATGAAGAGAGTAATCGTCGCAACGATCTGCGGGCTGTTCACGCTTCGCGGAGTTCGTGACGTCCGTCCTCTTCAAGGCGCGCCAGAGGAGATGCTCCCAAAAAGCGATGTGGATAAGGGCGGCGAAGTCCACTGATGCGACGCGCCCAGACTCACGCTGCGAATCCGCCCAGGCGCTCAGCAGGGGCAGTGGCCGATTCAAGCTGCCTGCTAAGTAACGGGGTCAAGTCTTGACATAGTAGAGGTTTGCAGGTAGCGGTTCAGACGTGGCACGACCGCTAAGAATCGAGTATCCCGGGGCATGGTATCACGTTATGAATCGTGGTCTTGGCCGCCGCAGGACCTATCTCACTTCAAAGGACTGGCGTCAGTTCCTCTCCATTCTCAGTGAAACTGTCGAGACATTTCGCATCGAGGTGCACGCCTATGCACTGATGGACAATCATTACCACCTTCTCGTCCACACGCCTGAACTGGGACTGGCGCGCGCCATGCGGCATCTCAATGGGGTCTACACCCAGAAATTCAACAAAGCGAACAGGACGGACGGCCCGCTGTTCAAGGGGCGTTACAGGGCAAAGCTCGTGGATAAGGATGAATATCTTCTGCAGGTTGCTCGATATATTCACATGAATCCTGTGGATGCTGGTTTGGCGCGTCATCCCGGAACCTATGTGTGGAGCAGTCATCGGGCATATTTGCAGTCTGAGAAGAAAGAGGGCTGGCTGACGACGGACGAGGTATTGGGATATTTTGGCAGGGACAGGGATCGAGCGGTCGTGGAATTTGATAAATTCGTCCGCGCTGGAGTAACTGAGGAGTTCAAAAATGCAATGCAGAAAGACACGGTTGTGATCGGCGCTGAGGGTTTCAGGGACTGGGTTTATGACAACTTCGTCGGCCCGAAGAAAAAGAAGGACAAAGAAATATCTGTAAAGCACAGGCAACCCCGGCCAAAGGTAAAATGGAATGACGTTATGTCGTCTGTTGCGTTTGCGTACGATATGTCAGTGAGCGGACTTCGGGACAAGCGCCCGGGTCAAGGGAATGAAGCGCGTCTGATGGCGATATATCTGGTCAGGAAATTGACAGGTCGAACACATTCGGAGATCGCCAGGGTTTTTTGCGTTGAGAGCGAATATACGATAGCCAAGGCGTTTGAGCGTTTTAAAACAAGGCTTGGCTGGGATAAGGACCTCACCGACAAGACAAATATCGTCTGTCGTAACATCCTTTACAATGTCAAGACTTGACCCCCGTCTATGTATTGTTGAACAACTATTCAAACTCAGGTTTTCCAGAAAGAGGAGCGTGATTCTATGTAATCACAAAGCTTGATATATCTCGGATACAATTTGTCATCTCCTAATTTGTGAAACCTTTCCCGTTCACTTGCAGCAAAGCTAGACGCCATTTGAAAAAGTTTACCAGAGTCATGCTTGGGTAATTTGGATAATAATGTTGAAATAAACTCCCCCAAATAATCCAACATGAAATCCTGATCAACGTCCCGAGCGATAAGGCGACGGCAAAGCTCAGCATCGTTTCTAATAAGATTTACATATTTTGGAAAAGCGTCGGGATGTTCTCTTTTAAGTTGGGATCCAAAAGATAGATAGTTGGCAACTAGTTTCTCTTGGCCGGGCTCTAAGGCTGAGAAGTCACTATCATTGGTGTTAAGAGCAGCGCGCAGATAACCAATGAGGCCAGCACCGATCAGGATTCTTGGCCACTTTGCTTTTTTACTTTCCAGGTGATGGGCGCAGACTAAGGGAGGACCGTAGATTTCATTTTTGTACAATTTCGCTGCTCGACCAACATCAATACCGCCACGAAGTGAATGGCCCATAGCCATTAATGTTGATATCGCTGCGCTACAAGCTATTAGTGACAATAAGACCGCGGTAATAGGTAAGCATTTATTATCGTTCGACAAATCAACATAGAAAACTACTGTATCTGAAAAACCTTGAAATTTGATTTCTGGTGGACTCTGAAAGTATTCATAAATATCTTTTTCTGGCCCCGTTAAAGATTCTTTTAAGGCATCTTGTTTTCGATGATCTAAAAAAGATGTATACGTTTCATGAAATACAGCTCTTAATCTTTGAATTGGGCGCCATACTTCAATGAGTTGTTTTGTAAACTCCTCGGGATTATCTACACTGATCTTGTCAACTTCAGCCAGTTTTTCCTTCTGCCCAAGAATATCAACAAGTCCAACCAGATAAAACCCTTGTTTAAGCTCGTCTTCATATTCAAATATGTCTCTTCGTTCAGTCATAATTTCCATCCATACTATTATCCCATCCATTGCAACGCTAAGTCTCAGCTTTGGCTGTAAGACAGTGCATCGTCAATTTTATTGTACGCTTTGAGTAAACGATAAGAGTCCCTACCATCAATTAAACAATAGTTTCGTGGTCGTCCCGGTTGGACGGCAAATGCTCTCAATGTTTCGTGTACAGCGGGCTCAATATCATGACAATGCTGCACAATTAATAGGTCAGCCGGCTCCTTGGCAAGGCGGTTGATTTGATCGTTATTCTTGCCAAGATTGTTAAGATTCATTGGTTCAAACTTAGCTGGTCCTTTTAATAAGAAGGCCCCGATGACTCGTCTACCATTAAGATGCAAATGAGTCGAAAAGTGATCTGAATTTTCACCTCCCCAATCCTTCTTGGTTCTATCGTTCAGGATTTCTCCTAAACATCTTTTGAACGCTGCCTCCGAAATTGACTTCATTATAAGCCATTCATCACCACTGACCTGAATATCCTTAACATTTGAAAACTCATCAATATCGTCAATAAACACATGGTAGAATTCACTTGCAAACCATTCAGGTAAAAAATCAACTTCGCCTTCGGGCCAGGGGAAGCCCATTATGATTGGATGAAAATATAGGGTGCTTGTATCTTTTTTAAATAATTCTGCGCTAACAGCGATGTTATCACTGCCCTGTGATAGATAGGATTTTAATGTATCCCCTGAGACCCATTTAGTAGAATATTCTAGAATAACTTTTGAATCGCAATTGCGTAGCACAACATCATTATGAACCCTACTATCGGTATAAATGTTGCCTACGCATTCTGAAAGTTCAACAATGGATACGAAACATCTGTCAGATTGATCGCTCAAGAGCTCCAATAATGATTTAACTCCTACATGCTCGCTCCATTTAAGAAATACTCGTGTATAGATATGATCTATTTGAACTTGTTTTTGCCAATCCAGAACTTGTGGAGGTATTTTCGAAATCATTTCATTTATTAGCGCAATTCCATTTGCACCAAGCATCGTCTCAATCTTTCTTCGATGAACAAACCCTGGATCAATATGCAGAGAAAGAGGTAGGGTCCTTTGAGCGCTCGTTAAATTATTTTTTATATCCTTTTCCATATTATACATATCCTTACTGGGCATAGCAAAAACCTCATACTAATTAGCAATGAACACACAACAACAAGGCCCCGCCCAATGGCGATGCCTCTATATCCCCCTCCCATTTTCACTGCAATCAAATCGGAATGGGCTGGGATGATTGGAATAGACGATCAATGGATAAATATCACTCCATACTACTGTACGACTTCTGATCGTCCCGATTCCTGAGGAAAAAGGGGAGGTTTGCGTGCCTTATCATTTCCTGCTGCCGAGAAACGTCCTGGCAGATTCCCAAACGCTTTTGGTGGTACGGCGCGCGGCTACCATCTCAAGAAAAATCTTGTTCATCATTCTCACACGGGGTGAATCATGTTGCTCAAAGGAATTGCCGCCTCTGGTCAGGCCCTCAACCCAGTCGCGTGCAAAGTCTTCAAAGGGCGTGAACGGAATGCCAAGCTCTTCAAGCCCCGGATAGACTTTGGCCAATTCTCCTGCACGCTGCCAGCGAAAGATTTGGAACACGTGTTCGGCTGCGGCTCCTTCGCCGCTACCAAGTGCCTTCATGACCCATTTGAACTGTTCTTCCGAGGACGGGAGGTATTCCACCGGCTTTCCGAGGACCCTGGACCAAATTTCGGCGTGTTCGGCATACCCCATCGATACGAGACCAGTAATGACATACGTCTTGTCGAGGTGTTGTTCGGGTTCCAGGAGCACTTTCATCATAGCCTTGGCGAGATCGCGCACATCCAAGAGCGGTATCTTTCCATCGCCTCCCGGCATGGAGAGAACTCCAAAGTCCTTTCTTCCCGTGAGCAGTGCCCATGTAAAGACGGTCCACGTCTGCATATAGCCGCCAGGGCGAATGATCGTGTGCGGCAGCGCAGATTCTTGAAGGAGTTCTTCTATTCTGCCGTGGTTCTTCAGGTTTGGGGACGGAGAATGAGTGTGTGCCAAATGTGCTGAATGGTATAAGACGTGACTCAATCCGGCTCTCTCTGCCGCTTTGATGAAGTTGCTTTCGCGATCGAAAAGAGAATCATCGGGGGTACACACGAGATAGGCCGTGCCTATGCCTTTCAGCGCTTCGTCGAGGCTCGATGGATCGTCGAAATTTCCATAGCGAACCGGTATCCCACTGGCTTCGAACTCCTCTGCGCGCTCTATATTGTGCGTCATCGCGACGAACGGCACGTCGAGCTCGAGAAGTTGGTCGACGATGATTTGTCCTGTATTTCCTGCCGGTCCCGTAACAAGAATGGGAAGCATACGAAACCTTCCTTTCCCGCTGTCATTGTTGTTTAGTCATCAGTTATGTTGTTATACCGCATATACTAGGGAGTGAGGCGCTTAATATTCAAGGAAAAACTCAGACCACTTTCACTGCAATCAAATCGGGATGGGCCGGGATAGTTGATGGATGGATAAATATTTATCCACGAATTCTGCCAGAATCAGATTTCAGCAAGGAACTTCCTCCCACTTCCACCGCAACCGAATCAGGATGGGCGGGAAAGGTGACCAATGGATAAATTTGATACTGGATTTGTGAAGCTGCATGGAACTCCGCACGTGCATTTGCCGCAGACGTCGGCCTTTCCGATGTTTTCCCACAGCCGTTCGTTTTTCAGACAAACCCCGTAGCAGGCGTGCTTATCGAGTCCGTCTTCGGCGAGCGCGCCAACAGCGCACTTGCCAAGACACGCCTTGCATGATCCATCGTATTTGTATGAACAGCATTCCTCCTTGGGACGCTGCCTCGATTTGATCTTCGCGCTCGTGATCAGGCTTCCGATCCTGCCGCAAAACTCCGAATGGAGTCCTCGATATCGTGCTCGATCATATAGGTATACTCCGTGCTTTCCAGGGTCAGCTCACGACATATAACTCAAAAAAAACAAAGCCCCGCGTTGAGCGAGGCTTCGTAGTTGGCGGAGGGGGCGAGATTCGAACTCGCGGCACCTGTTAAGGTGCAACTGCTTAGCAGGCAGCTGGAATCGGCCACTCTCCCACCCCTCCGGCGCTTTTTTTCAAAACTTTCGTTTCAACTCTGCAACCATGCTTAACTATAGTGCAATCGGTCATTTGTAAAGACCAATGCCGGCAAAGGCAGGCGCCGCGCTTCTATCCTCAGGGAAGCACATCTTTTTTGTTTTCCTTTCCGTAGCGCCTCATATCGATACAACTATTGTACGTCTCTCGGTCTATCTTGACCCATTCGGTTCCGTTGATTCCTCGCCTGTTGCTATACGTGGGGCTCACCGGATAGGCGCACGCAACTTTGATCCAGCGCTTCTGATCTTTTGAAATCGACTTGATTTCATCGGCGACTTCCGAAAGGTCCTGGTCCTGGCTGAACACCAGAGCAACGTCGTAAAAGCCTTCTCGCGCAAATCGCACGATATCGAGCGCGATTCGTACGTCGATTCCTTTTTCCTGGGCCACCAAGGTTGTGAAAACGGACCCATCCGGCAGTTTCACATTCTGGTTTCGATAGCGCAGCGCACGGCTGAAGGTGTTAATACCCGTCCGCCCCATGTTTGCAAGCTTCGCATTCCAGAATGAATTCCATTTTTCGTCGTCGCTCGCTTCCGGAACACCCGTATAGAAGAAAATCTTCTCAATGGACAGCCCTCTGGCGGAACATACCGCTTCGGACAAGCGTTTGACGTCATAATTGGGATATGTGTACCCAAAGGCATCCTTGACCGCATGAAACAGGTTCTGGCCGTCTACAAAAACATAAGTACGCTTAATTTCAGGTTCTTTCGGCATTTTTGGTCTCTAAAAAACAATACCCCGTCAGAGGCCTTTCGGCAAGTCCGACGGGGAGCAGATCAACTCATTGACTTCATTAATATTATAGTCACCAACCTTCGGAATACTCAAGTTGTATTTTTTCCTCCGTAGACCCACCGATTTCGTGATTTGCTATAATGGGTGAGGCCATTTGTAAAGTGCGAGTTTCCGGCCGAGATGGAGCATCCAGGCGGTGTTGACTCAGAAGGCACTTTCCCTCGCTCGGTCAGCCTGGTAGCCAACTGAGGCAATGGAGGGAATGAAGACGATGATCATTCGATCGGAGACAGCAGTCGATCGCGCGCGCATTGCAGAGATCACGCAGATCGCGTTCAAGGACTGCCCTCACGGTACGCACAACGAACACCGGGTCATCGACGCGCTTCGCGAGGCGAACGCTCTGGCCGTATCACTCGTCTGCGTCATCGATGGAGCTGTCGTTGGGCACATAGCTTTTTCGCCCGTGGAGATCTCCGACGGCAGCACGAGCTGGTACGGACTCGGGCCGATCTCCGTGCTGCCGCAAAATCAAAACGCGGGAATAGGCTCGGCGCTCCTCCAGAGCGGACTGGATCGAATCAGGGAACTCGGCGCGCACGGGTGCGTGCTCGTCGGCGAACCTCGTTATTACGAACGGTTCGGCTTTAAAAGTTGCCCGGAGTTCTTTTGCGACGGGGTCCCTCCGGAAAATCTCCTCGTGTTGCCCTTTGATAAAGGATGTCCAAAAGGAAAGATAACGTTCCATCCGGCCTTTTTTGTCGAGTGAGCTCGCGCGAACAAAGGCCCACTGCCTCGATGCGTCTTAAGCCGGACGCCCTACTCCTTCATGATGACCGAGACCGCGCCGGCCGCCAGCGCAGCCCTGCAAATATCGGCGTCGCCGGCATGCCCCGTGCAGAGATAGATATCCTCGAGGCCGCGCTTCTTGAGGTAGGATATGACATCGATGCCGGTCTTGCAGGAGCCGTCGTAGTTGTAATCGACGATAGCGACGTCCGCGTCATCGACGTTCAAGCCTTCGTTCTTGACCAGGGATTCGTATGAATCTGCTTCGCAGAGGACTTTGCCGCCAGATTGCTCCACGATCCTGCGCCAGCGAAGCCTGATGTCGGAATTGTCGTCGATCAGCACGAATTTGCGACCGGCGCAGTTTATATTAGGCTCATCCACATCCATACGCGCGTCCGCATCGGAGACGATGCAGTCGGGTATGCGGATCGTAAACGTCGATCCGCTTCCCACCTCGCTCATCACTTCGATGGTGCCGCCATGCGCCTCGACCACCTGCTTGCAATAGGAAAGCCCGAGGCCGGTGCCGCCTTTTTTGTTTTTCGTGAAAAAACTGTCGAAGATCCTCTGCCTATACTCGGGAGCAATTCCTCTGCCATCATCCGACACCCTGATGACGAGCGACGTATCGCGTTCCGCAGACGCCTCGATCGTCACAGAACCGCCGCGATCGCACGCCTGAATAGCATTGTCGGCGAGATTGACGAATACGCGCTCCATCCGGTACTCATCGGCGTCAACGCAGAATGCGGTGTCCATATGGTAACCGACCGAAACGCCCTTTTCCTCGGCCTTGTTTCTGACTTCGGCAATCGCGTTCTCGAGCATCTCTTTCAATCGGCTCCTTCTCGAGCGATCTATTTTCGAGGCCTTGGCGTAGTCGACAAGATCGTCGGCCATATGCAACAATTTGTTAACGCTGCGCTCTGCCGCAGCGGCACACTCCACGTCGTCTTCGCGCTTCGGCGCCGCAGAACCGAGATACGCCTTGAGCACGGAAAGGGGCGAGCGCATGTCGTGGGCCACCTGAGCGGCTGCTTCGGCCAGCGCGGCTGAGGTCTCCTGCTTTCGCCTCCCCTCTTCAATGAGCGCGCGCTCTTCCTGATGTCGCCGCAATTCCCTGAGGATCATGTCGATATTCTGGATCAGGACTCTCAGCTCATGGGATTTAGGCGATGAGATACGGATGTCGAATTTTCCTCTCTTGAGCGGTTGGATGCTGTCGCAGAGTTCCCTCAGAGGTTTGACGACCATGCGGTTGAGCACCCGCGAGACGGCGATGAAGATCGCGACGATGAGGGGGATGAAAATAATCGCCAGATATCGCATATGCATCGGCGTAAATAATTTCTCGCCCGCTACGGCATACACCCTCTTGAGATACCCGAGCTCCACGTTGCCATAGCGCAATCGGTTATAGAGGACGTAGCGACGGCCGTTGCTCTCGATGCAGGTATCAGAATCGCGAAACATCGCGAGGCACGGTTTCGCGCTCGTCTCGGCCTCAAATTGCCGATCCGTAACGATCACCGCCTCCAGCAACTGGTCACGGAGCTTCATTTGTTCGAGGTACAATCTCAGCCCGTCCGTCTGCTGGAGGATCATGTTGGCCATGATCTGGTCGCCGTCGCTGCGGAATGACGCGATGAGCGACCCGGTCGTCGCGACCAGGTTTTTTTCGGTTTGGATTCTGGCATACCAGTTGTTCAGCGCTATTCCCATAGCGATGAACACGGCAATGATGCCGAACACGACGATGCTTATTTGATGAGAGAGTTTCATTGTGGCTCGATCAACCGAACTATCTTCTGTTCCTTGTTGGTATTCTTCAACAGCACAAAGGAATGTTTGGGCCAGTTGCGTCCGTTGAAGATGTGCTGACCGCTGACACCATGATAGGTTCCAATCCTATACAATGCCGTTTTGATATGTTGCCGGTCGCAGGCGACAGCGTTTTTTATCGCGTTGAACAAAATCGTAGCGGCGTCGTAACTGTGGGCGGCGGTATCGACCAGGTTTTCTTTGTATCTGCGGCGATAGTTCGCAACAAAATCTTTCGACTTCTTCGTCGGAAACTCCGGGACCCAGCCGGCGATAGAATAACCCTCGAAGTCCCGGTCTCCGACGATTTCATGAAATCTCTCCGTCCAGACCCACGAATCGCCGCCGAGGAAAACGACATCCTTTCCGCTCTTGAGGAACTCGGCGATGATTCCTGCGATTTGTATCGCGTAGTTAGCGAGCAACACCGAATCATAATCGAGCGATCCCGCCTCTTTGATCACGGACTCAAAATTGCGCTCCGACGTGAGGATCTTGAGTTCACCGGTGATGCTGCCGCCGAGCCGTTTGAACGAGCGTTCGTACGAATCCGCAAGCGACGTGCAGAAGGCGCAATCGACCGCGGAGATCACGAGCGTCTTCTTTTTTTTGAGATCGAGCGCCGCATATCTGGCGAGTGCCTCTCCCTGCTCGGAATTCTTGAAGATCGCCGTGAAGAGATAATCGCCGATGTCGGCAACGCGATCGTCGGTTGCCGTGGGCGTCACCATTGGAATCTTCAACTCCTGGGCCCGTTTCCCTCCGAGCAGCGCGAGGTCCGAGCAGATATAGCCGAGCGCCGCAACGGCCCCGTCCCGGTCCGCTTCGTCCATCATCTCCATCGCCTTCATCTTGCTGTCGCCTAGGTCATATTTGACGAACCGGACGTCGAAACCCAATGGCGCGTTTTGCCGCTTGAAATCATCCCACGCCATTTCCACGCCATTGAGCAGGCTTTTGCCGTAAGGATCGTAACAGAGGGGATCGGCCTTCGAATACGTATGAATGAGCGCGATATTGAGCACGGGTATCTTGTCAGCGGCGCTCGCGGGTCCCGCGCATGTGAGGCCGGCAAGGAACGCCAGCGTCACAATCATCAATGACACGATGCTCGACGGAACAGAACCGCTGATCTCTTTTCTGTAAAGACGTCTCATTTTCTCCCTCGATCACCTTATGTACAATTCAAGATAGGTTTGAAGCGCCAGCTTCGTCATTCGTCTCGCGATGATACACTTGGCCTCCTTCCCGCCATCCGCGCACGCGGAGGCGACGTAGTTGGTATAATGGCAACTGCCCCGACACGTGCTGTGCGCTATGCAATCGCCGCATTTGCGAAGATCGTGAGGCGGATATTTCACGACCCCTTCTGAAATGCGATAGTCGGTATTCCCCAGAAATGAAGGACAGGGATAAATCTCTCCATCCTGCGATACGGCAAGCACTTTGCTTCCGTAGCCGCAATGGCTTGCGATCGCTTTCCCGTAATCGATCTTGCGGACGACCGCGATGAGCTCCGAGAGCTTCCTGAGTTCCTCGAACTTTTTTTCCGCCAGCAACTCCGATACGATCTCTTCATATGCGGCGCAGAAATCTTTAGCCTGCGCCGCGTGAAGCGTTTTGCTGGCGCAAGGGGAATCGCACGCAATGAATTTCACACTCTTGATGGGCAGGTGGAGCAGATAGCGGATATTCTTCCGGAAGGCCGCGGCATTCGCTTGCTGCATCGTAGCCAGCACATCGGCGTGAAGTCCGCGGTCGGCGAAGATTTGAATCGCCGCCTCAATCCGATCCACGTCCCTCACGTTTCGATTCAGGAGCATGGTTTCCGGATCTCCATCCAGGCTGATCACGACTAAAAAATGTCTGTCGATGAGATATGAAACCGTGCGGTCGTCCAGGAGTGTCCCATTGGTGACGATGCCGTATGTCAGCCGATATCCCTCGTTCACCATCATCCGGTCGCAAAATTCGACGATCCGTCGCAACAGGTCGAACTCCAGGAGCGGCTCGCCTCCATAAAAGGCGATTGTGGCTTCTTTGCGGCCGCGCAGCAGTTCATTCAATTTCTTCGTGATCGATACGAATTTATGGTCGTTCGATGCTTCGACCGGAGAGTTCGTCTGCGCGGCGCCGAGATAGCAGTAGGAGCACATTAAATTGCACGCCCTCGTGAGCTCGACGAATATGAGGTCCCCGGAGGGCATTTCCGCATCAACAGACTCGCGGTCCAGTCGCCGGACCTTTCTGCCGTGACCGTCCAGAATTCTATTCCGGTTCGGGTCATAGGTATATTCGACTCCCTGGCACTGAAGTTTATAGAGCATAGTGATGAAAACCCGAATCTCCCCGCAGCCAAGGTGGTCTGGCCGCAAGCCTTCTATCTGAATTTCACTGTGCATCCAAAGACGACGAGCGGCGTCAGGGTAACTGCAGCTGCGACGCCGCCCACGACGATCCTGCGGACGATGTTCTTCCGCATGCCGCAGTCGAGGCCTAACGGATCCCGCTGGCTCTCCTGCACTTCCTTCACTTTCCTGGAACGATCTTTCATTTCGCCCTCCTGTATGGTTTCAGCATCGTGCCGGGACTGCTTCAGCGAACCGGCTCCAGATAGACGCAGATATCGGTATCGGTTGATTCGATTTCCGTGGGCGCGCCAAACCCGGCTTCCCGCAGGAACCGTTCGAGTTCGAGCCTCGTATGCACTTTTGCGCCGAACGGCGTCTCGAAAAAGAGCGTGATGGAAGGCACTCGCGACGACGGCTTCAGAAAATCCGAGTGTGCTGCCGGGGCGATCGGGTCGGAGAAGAACAATCCCCCGCCCTTGCGGAGCGAACCGCAAATGGCGTGCAATGCCTTGACTCTCAAGCCCTGATCCATTTCATGGAGCACGTCATTGAGCAGCACGATATCATAGGTACCGCCAGGCAGCTCGCTCGCACACTGCATTTGAAACGTCACGCGATCTGCGACGCCGTGTTCCGCTGCGTGCTGTTTCGCGAGGTCGATCGCGTCCTGCCACGGATCAATTCCGACGAATCGGGCCGATGAAAACGCTTCCGCGAGCCTGATCGTCATATGGCCGGCACTGCAACCGACGTCGCACACGCGAGCCCCGTTTTCGAGCTTCTCGCGAAGGCCAGGCACCCTGGGAACGACGGCCTTGATGAAGAAATTCGCCGCGCGCAGACTGTCCGCTGAAATATCTTCAACGACCGATTTTCCCAGCTTCTGCCAGGGGAGAGACTTGCCTTCCCGAAAGAGCTCCGCGAACCGAGGATACGCCTCTGCCAGGGCGATATAGCATCTCGGCAATGTCGCCACGTATTCGGTGCTCGTGGGGTCCGTAAGGGCTTCCCGCCAACCCCCTTGAAAGGAGACGCGGTTGTTTTCATCCACATTCACGATACCCGCCGCCTGTACCGCCCTCATCCATCCGTGAAGCATGTCATCGTTTGCCCGACAATCGGCTCTCTCGGCGAGTTCCCTGATGTCGACCGGTTCTTCGGAAGCAGCCAGTTCATCGAAAAGACCCAATTCCACTCCCAGGTCGATGGCATAAACAGCGTACATATCTCCGATCATGCCGCGCATAGATTGAATCATGCTCATAAATCCATCCTTCCAAGGCAGTCATGATGATGAATGCCTTCAATGAAACAACGTATTTGAAATAATGCCTTTGAGAGATGTCACTGTTCTCGAACTAATTCATGATAATTCATATTGCAATGATCGCGCCAACACATAGATCGGCGCAACTATTTGATTTATTTGGTTCAAGTGAAAATAGAGGCTGACTGTCCGTGTTCGGAAATCCGGAATTCAGAACATATCGTGCACTGAAATCAGAACAACGCCACGGTCTATCGATACCTCGATGTTGCCAACGCATCGGTTCAAGGACATGTGGTTGTTAATATATTCCCGCAACTTTTTCGCAAGAACGCCGATAATCAATTGAGAAGCATATGCGATCAAGAAGGATTCTCTTATGACGCGCGTCAATCTCCCTCCGGGAGTAGCCGGTGCTGATACCGCCCTCATGGCTCAAGAGGGCGGAGAGGATACGATTGCCGAGGTGGATGCGGATGCCCAGGAGCTGCAACTCGAAGGCATCGGCGAATACCCCGGCGCAGATCACACCCATCTCGGCGACAACGATTCCTTCCTGGACCCTTCTGGATCTCAATTCAAAGCCCTTTGCCCCGGTCAGCTCATGCAGGGGGGAATCGCTGCCAGACGGATTCATCCGCCGAAAGCCCCTGACGAAGGGTTGACGAGCGCCGGAGCCGTCGCGCAGTTGATCGCAGCTAACGAAAAGTCTGTGATAGACATTGCAGTCAAGGCCTACCACGCGATTTGCTCCGACAGAAACAGTTTTCTCAGCGAGGGTGAATTGGATGACATCAAATACCGATTGTTGCCTCCCTATCGAAAGGGGAAGCAGCAGCCGGTCGTTATCGTCGAACATTTCCTTCCCGGCGGCGAAACGTTCAAGGTCGTGTTGAAGCGCGACGGGCATGATACGCCTGCGATGCAGGCATCACATGCGGTCCTTAAAAAAATCCTGCCGAGAATATATTTCGAGATCAGCGATATCGTTGGCATCGAATACGTTGAAGGTCTGGAGCTGGGCCCCTATTGCGCGGCATTGCAGGAAGATAGCGCGCTGATTGGGCAGCTGGTTGACGATGCATTTGAAATTATCGATGGATGTTACCGAGAAGGCCTCTTCTTGTCCGATGTATCTTTTACCGGTGGTCACAACGTGATGTTTGATACGGCAACTCGACGCTTCAGGGTCTTCGATATTCACGCCGTCTCTGAATCCGAAAAAGACTACGAAAGGAAATTTCTCGATACGCTCAACGATGAAGCGAGGCATTTTGCCACGCGAAATGCGCTGGGACCTCTTCCCGAATTTCTCATGCGCCTCATTCAACGATATTTCGCCGCCAATCCCTCAAGGCCCCTCGCCTCGATTTCCAAAGAGATGCTGAGTTTGGATAGAGGAAGTCCCGAATATGAGGCGAGCCTCAGAGACGTTCGCAAAAATTTTCCATACCTGTGTCGAGATGCTCAGGCGCAGCCGGAAATTCGCGCGGAGGTCCGAGGGCTGTGGGGGCTGGATGAAGAGCTCAAGCGCGCCGCGCTCGGAAACGATACCGAGGCATTTACAAGGTGGCTGATCGAAAAACAATTCCGCGTTACCTCCCTGCTGTCAAAGCCGTGATCCGCTAAATCCGAAGCCGTTCACAAAAGCGGTTCAGACGGAGCAACCAAAATGCAACGATAACGAATGGTTATGCGGCTTCATCGTTGCCTGGCACCTTTAATCTCTAAAATACGACCTCGCCGCCGAAGACCAGGGAAGCGCTCAGCATGATCACTGGCGCGTCCTTGCTGAACCCGAGGGTGAGCGAGAGGTTGCCCAGGTGATCGGCCAGGTGCGGGCCGCTCTCCCTGGCCCCATCCCGGGTCATGTCGGCGAGGATCCCGACGCCTGCATGCAGGCCGGGGTAGATATGATAGGAGCTCGATGCGAATTCCACCGATGCATATCGATCCCAGCCAAAGTGGTGCTGGATCGCGGTGACCGCCGGGCCGAGTTGAAGCGAGAGGCTTCCGTCCTCTCCCAGAGGGACCAGTTTTTCGAGATCCAGCGAATCGCTGTAGGCTTTGCCCACGGAGACAAAGGTATAGGCATCGTGCTGCGATGTATAGCGCTGCCTGTTATAGGGAGGAAGCGCGGAGATGTAGGGGCCTTCTTTCGTCGGGTTGCTCGCGTTGACATCGCCTGACAGCAAGACCACGGGATCGTTGGAAAAAAGCGAGAACCGGTTGCGGATGCGCAGTTCCGGGCTCAGGTAGACGCCTGCATCGAGGTACAGGTTCTGCCAGCAATAGGCGATGGGGTAATCTTCCGTCAGCCGGATCGGTTCCGTACGTCCGCCCGTGGCGACGTCGTCCGGATGCGGCGGGACGGAGAGGTCCTTCTGGTCGAGCCCGCTGAAGGAATGGAAGACCGGGGCAATGGGGATCCATCCTGCTCCGAGCATAACGTGGGGTTTAAAGCTGTCGTTGTCGGACATATGCGCTCCTTTGGTTGTGGGATTTCACCCCGATGCTCCGAAACGTTTCGAAGAGCACAATTTTCGTCCGTTTGATGGTTTTGGATGGTTTTCTTGTCGCGCTTCAAGAGGCGCGGCGCTTGCGGCCTTTGAGGAATCCCCAGATCAAGCCGATGAGCAGGCCCGCACCGAACGGCGCCACCGAATACATGAGATAGAACTTCGCGCCCTCGCTCGTGGGCAGCATGTTGATGATGCCCGCGACCTGCGCGATATTCGTGACAGCCGCAGCCGCAATTGGCACAGCAGGCGCCGGGACTTCCGCCGCTGCAATGGCCTGCGCCGCGGCCTCGGCAGGCGCCGGCGGCGGTACCGCAGCACCTTCCTGCACCGGCTGCGCCGCAGGCTCAGAAGGCTGTGCCGGCTGTTCACCTGCGGCAGGCTGCGCGGCTGCAGCTTCGCCGGCAGGCTTTATCGAGAACGTATAATCGGTGGGCGGTATCGAAGAATATACGCTCTCGATCTTCACGAAGATATCGCCGCCCTTCGTGACTGCTAGAGAATCGATGCGCACGGCCGCGCCTTCATTCGGAGCGGTCTGCGAGCCGATCACTACGCCGTCGCTGTCGGTAACGGTGAGCTTGATCTTTACCTTGTCGTTTGAGGGACGCGCCTTGATTTCGTAGACGCCGCCGGGCGTCGTGCTGAAGCGATACGCATCGACCATGTCGCCGGGCCCAAGGAAACCGGCATAGTCGCCGGCTGTGATCCTGAGCGCATCCTTATCGCTCTCCGGCGCGTCCTGTTTGGTACCCGCGTCAAAGTGTTCGATGACTTCGATCTTGAACGGCGAGTCCTTGCTCTGCGCGTCATACGTATTTCCAAGCAGCACGTAGTAACGTCCGCCCTGACCAGCACCCGCGATGAACGACATGGTCTTTGTCGCGCTGCGGTTGCCGATGATGACCTCTCCGGCGACCTTCTGGTGCGCGGAGTTGTGGATCTCCATTCCCGCATATGGATACTGACTCGCTGAAATTTTATCCCCGCTTATTTCTACGCCCTGATCGCCCGTCTGCAGCGTCCCCTTCAACTCCTGTCCTGGCGTCAGATCCGCATAGAAATAATCGTACTCATTCTTTCGCTGATGGTGCGAGAGGCTGTAGAGCTTGCCGGATTCCAGAGGCACCGCGGTCTCGTAGGAATCGCCTCCCTTTATCGGCTCGCCGTATTCGGCCTTTTTCTTCTCGACGAGGAACGACTGCTTCGACATCTCCTTGAGCGAGGCCGCGAGACCTGCGGCGTCGCTCGCGTCGCGATAGACGCCGCCGGTGGCGGCGGCCAGCGCCATAAGCTGAGCGCGCGCCTTGGCGTCCACGTTGAATCCGATGGTATTGACCTTGAGCTTGAGACCCTTGGCCATGAGCTCCTTTGCCACTGCGACGGCGTCGCCGCCGCAGGTCTCCTCTCCGTCGCTCACGAGGATGATCGTGGCGTTTTCGTCGCCCACTGCGCCGAAGTCCTGACCGGCCAATTGCAGCGAATATGCTATCGGCGTCTGTCCCAGAGGCTGGGCCAGGTTGAGCACCGCCAGAAATTGCTGTTTATTGATCGGGCCGAACGGGATGACGAGTTCGGAGTCCTTGCAGCTCTCCGCTTTCCTGTCGTTGGGAACGCGATGACCGTAGAGGCGCAGGGCCGCGATGCTGCCCTCGGGCGTTTCCGCTATGGCCGCGGTCAGGGCGTTTCGCGCAGCGTCTATCTTCTTCTCCGTGCCGACCATCGCCTTCATGGAGCCGCTGACGTCGAGTATGAACTCCACGCGGTCGGCGGCATAGGAATGAGACGCACATATCGAACAGAGACATAGCGCTACGAATGCGATGACATATCCCTTCATAATACCCCCCTATCGATTTGGGCGATATTCCCTCATTTCTGAGGCCAGCGCAAATCAAAATCCCGGACCTATTTACTGCTTGTCGTAGTTCATCATATCTGCGATGAACCCCCGATGCGCAGCATCCTTCCAGTTCTTGCGTTGATCGCCGCACTGCTCCTGCCAGCGCCTGCGCGCGCGGACAACGTCGTCACAACCACGTTCAAGCACTTCGGCAACGATATCCGTTACACCTTCGCGTACTGGCCCGCATTCGTCATACTCGGAGGATCGATCGCCGCAGCTGAGCTGACGCAGCTCGATCAGCGCGTGGCAAACCACTACAAGAACGGCGGCGACCTGGGAAAGTTCGATTCCATTGCCGACCATGCCGGCAGCGCGTATGCGGTCGATTCCGCGGCCGTGCTCCTCTTCGGAATCAGCAAACTGGCGCACGCGGAAAAACCCGCCCTCACCGGCGAGGCGATGGTCGAGGCTCTCGTTCTGACGGAGGCGTCGGTCGGGGGGCTCAAACTCGCATTCAGTCGCCAGCGGCCTAACGGCGGAAACTACGGCTTTCCCTCTGCGCACGCGGCGCGCTGCTTTGCCGCGGCATCGGTGCTCCAGACCATGTACGGACCGGCGGCAGGCGTGCCTGCGTTTCTGGCCGCGGCGGCCGTCAGCTTCTCCCGCATAGATGCGAACGTCCACAACGTCTCGGACGTAGTCTTCGGCGCGGCATGGGGTGCGGCCATTGGCTGGGGCAGCGCGTGGTTCCATCAGAAGAGATTCGAAAATATCGCATTGATCCCGACCATGAACAACGGCCCGGGCCTCGAATTTGCGTACCGGTTTTAACTGGAGGGGACCTCTAAGAACCGCCCAGATGCAAGGCGCCCGACCGAGGCCGGCCGAGTCGTACTTGAAGTACGTCGCAGGCCGTGCCGAAGGAGGGCAACGCAGCAGATGGGCGGTTCTTAGAGGTCCCCTGGATTTTATTTCACTGCTTCCTGAACAAGATCGAAGAGAGATAGAACATCCCGCCGCGCGAGACCTTTGCACCCGGCATCTGCGTCACGTTGGTCTTCACGTCCACCACCTCAAAACCGCGCACATCAGGATCCGCGATCGCGTCGTTGATGCGCTTCTCGAGGTCATACGGGCTAGTCGCCTCTACGATTTTGACCTTGTGCTGCATAAATACCTCTTCGTGCGATCGTCCGACTGTCCGACCGTGCGTTCGTAATAGTTTAACGATCGCACGAGGTACGATCGGACGGTCGCACTAACGCACGATCTTTTCAACGCCTCCCATGTACGGTTTCAATGCGGGCGGAATCATGATGCCCCCATCCTTCTGCTGGTAATTCTCGAGGATGGCGATGAGCGCGCGGCTCACCGCTATCGCCGTTCCATTCAGCATGTGCACGTAGATCGGCTTCTTCTCGCCCTCCCGCTTAAAGCGAATGCCCAGCCTTCGCGCCTGGTAGTCGGTGCAGTTGGACGTAGAGGTGACTTCGCCGTAATCACCGTGCTCGCCTCGGCCGGGCATCCACGCCTCGAGGTCGTACTTGCGGTACGCGGGCCCGCCCAGATCTCCGGTGCATATATCCACCACGCGATATGGAATGCCCAGGCCCTGAAAGAGCCTCTCCTCGTGGCCCACGAATTCCTCGTGCATCGCCTCTGATTTTTCGGGCGACGTGAACGCGAACATTTCGATCTTCGTGAACTGATGCACGCGATACAGGCCCTTTGACTCGCGGCCAGCGGCGCCCGCCTCCGTGCGGAAGCAGTGCGACACGCCTACGTAGCGCATCGGCAGCTTCGATTCATCGAGTATCGCGTCGGCGAGCATTCCGCCGAGCGTGATCTCGGCCGTGGCGATGAGGCAGAGGTCAGTGTTGGCTACCGAGTAAATCTGCGTCTCCGCGCCGCGCGGATTGAAACCTATACCGTCGAGAACCGACTCGCGCGCGAGGTCCGGCGTCATGATAGGCACGAAGCCGTGAGCGCGCAGCAGGTGCAGCGAGTATGCGACGAGCGCGTTCTCGAGCAGGACCGCCTCGTTCTTTAGATAGTAGAACTTCTGGCCGGTCACCTTTGCGCCGGAATCGAAATCTATCAGCTCCAGTTTCTCGCCGAGCTGCACGTGGTCGAGCGGCTTGAAATCGAATCTCGTGGGCTCGCCCCATTTTCTTATCTCTCTATTGCCGGATTCGTCCTTTGCGACGGGCGAATCCGGATGCGTCATGTTGGGAATCTGTCGAACGATCTCCGTGAGCGACGCCTCGGCTGCCTTTGCGGCGTCGTCGGCCTCCTGGGCCTGCTGCTTGAGCTCTCTTCCCAGCGCTATGAGCCTCTCGCGCTCCGGTTGATCCATCTTGCCGCGCATCTTCTCGGCAGTCTCGTTCTGCAGGCGGCGGATTTCCTCGAGCGCGGTGATCTTTGCCCTGCGCTCCTCCTCAAGTGCGATGAAGCGATCGAGATCCACACGCACGTTGCGGTTTGCGCAGTTCGCACGGACCGCTTCAAGGTTGTCGCGGATAAACTTTGTGTCGAGCATGATCTACCTCACCTGAAATTTCCCACCGGCCATCCATCATATCTGCGGGCGAGACGTCGTCCATTCAGTGCAAAAGAGAAAGCCCAAAGTAAACGATTTACTTTGAGCTTTCAACTTTCGGCTTTGAGCCTTGATTATCTGTTCAACTCCGAATCTATGATCTCCTTGAACGATTCATACGGCATCGCGCCGGAGAGCATTATCCCGTTGATGAAATACGCGGGCGTGCCTGATACGCCAACCGACGAACCTTTCTTGATGGACTCTTCCACGTCCTTTGTGTGTTCGCCGGAGTCGAGGCATTTGTCGAATTTCTTCGTGTCGAGCTGCAACTGCTTGGCGTAGCCCTTCAAATCATCAACGCTGATTTTTTCCTGATTGTCGAAGATCTTGCGGTTGAATTCGAAGTACTTGCCCTGATCGCCTGCGCAATGGGCGGCTTCAGCAGCCTTCTTGGCGTTGTTGTGGAAAGAGAGCGGGAAATCCATGAACACGTAGCGCACCTTTCCTTTGTATTCGTCCACAAGGCGCCAGATCGTGGGGCGCACGCGCTTGCAGAACGGGCACTGATAATCGGAAAACTCCACTATCGTCACCTTTGCGTTATCATCGCCAACGGACGCGGCGCCCTTCGTGTCGATTTCAACGCGCGGCGGTTCCAGCTTGATCTCGACCTTGCCCTCCTGACGGAGACGGGCCATCAGATCGCCCTTGGCCTGCGCCATCCGGTTCTGCTTGAGGTATTGTGCGATCTGGCCCTTTACCTCTTCGTAGGTCTTGTTGATGGCGCCTTTGCGCGCGTCATACAGGGCTTTGATCTCGTCTTCGGTGGGTTCCTTGACCTTTGAGTTCACTTCCTCATCCATGAACTTCTCGGTGGATACACCCTTCTTCTTCGCCGCTTCTTCTATGAGCTTGCTCTCGACCAGGCCATCGAGCGTACGCTTTTTGATCTGGTAGATCTCCGTGTCGACCTTTGCGAGCTGGTTCTTGGACGCGTCGTCGAGATCCTTCATTGTAATAGGCGTGCCATTGACTATGGCGGCAACACCGGCGTCTGAAGTAGCCGGCGCGGCGGTGACCTTGGTGGGCTTTGAGCAACCCGCCGTCGCCGCCGTTAATATGACCGCGACCGCGATTACGATAAACCTCTTCATGAATCCCCCTTTCGCTGCTGCGCTTTTTTCGGCGCTCAAAAAGTTTCCGGAAGACTAGCATCGCATAAACCATCGTTGCAACGAAAAGTTCATGCAGGCCTTCGGCGGGCACGAACCGTGAACGCCATTGACACATTTAGTCCCCGGTCGTAAGAAGCCGCCCACAAAATGAAGCTTTCGGCTGTCGGCCTCAACCTTGCGATACCGATGGTTTTGACTGCAGTCTGATAGCCGCCAAACAAAGGAGTATATAATGGAAAAGAAGAGGTGGTTGGTAGTTATCGGGGCGCTACTCGTACAGCTCTGCCTTGGCGCGATCTACGCCTGGGGAGCCTTCACAAAGGCCCTTCAGGACCCGAACGGCGCCTTCGCCTTCTCGGCCACTCAGGCCCAGGCGATCTTCTCAGCGGGGCTCGCCACGTTTGCCATCACGATGATCCTCGCCGGCAGGTGGCAGGATAAGATAGGGCCCAGGAAGGTGGCCTTGATCGGCGGAATCACGCTGGGCCTGGGCTATATCCTCGCAGGAACGATCGGCGGCACGAATTTCTGGACCCTGTTATTGCTCCTGGGCGTAGTTGGCGGCGCGGGAATAGGTCTCGGCTATGTCTGTCCGATCGCCGCGTGCGTCAAGTGGTTCCCGGATCTCAAGGGTTTCGTCACCGGGCTTGCGGTGGCGGGCTTCGGCGCAGGCGCCTTCATATTTGTGAAGCTGGCTGGCGATTGGGGCGGGCTCATAGCGACGCACGGCGTGAATGGCACGTTCACGATATTCGGTATCATCTTTGCGGTTGCAGTTGTGGCGGGATCGCTTTTGCTCTCCAACCCGCCGCAAGGCTGGAAACCGGCCGGCTGGCAGCCCCCTGCCGCAGCCACAGCAGCTCCCACTGCCGAGGATTTCACGCAGAGCGAATGCGCGCGCACCAGCCAGTTCTGGATGCTCTGGATGGCCTTCGTCTTCTCCTCTGGCGCCGGACTCATGGTAATCGGTTGCCTGAAGCACTTTGGCGAGCAGGTATGCGGGCTTTCCGCCTCCACCGCCGCTTCTGCGCTTGGGCTGCTCGCGCTCTTCAACGGGCTCGGCCGCATAGTCTGGGGCTCCATATCGCAGAAGATCGGCGCTCGCCGCGCGATAACTCTCATGACCTTCCTGCAGGCGATCATGCTGATCGCGGCCCACAGGGTGAGCTCATCGGAGATAGGGCTTGTGGTTGCTGCATGCTGGATCGGATTCAACTTCGGCGGAAACTTCGCGCTATTCCCTCTGGCAACCGCCGAGTCCTTCGGCACCAAGAACCTAGGCGCGAACTACGGCGCCCTGTTCACATCCTACGGCGTGGGCGGGATCGCCATGCCAATCCTGGCAGGCAGACTCTGGGACCTCTTCGGCTCCTATTTCTGGGCGTTTGCCATAGCGGCAGCGATCTGCCTCATCGCCGCAGCCCTCGCCGCGATAGTAAAACCTCCGCACCACGTCGCGGGCGGATGTTGCCGCAAGCCTGCACTTGCCGGGCAATCTTAAGAATGAACGTTTCAGTAGCGCCCTCAACCCCCCGGAAACACGTCGTTTCCGGGGGTTGTTTTTTTCTTTGCCGAGCAGGCAAATATGGCGCAACAAATTCAAAAACCTGCCGATAAGTTTAATAGAGCCGAGGGTTAGGGTGAAAAAACGGACATTCCAGATCGTTGCACTGGTGTATCTCATCTTTGCTGCCGCCGCTTCATACGCGCAGACAAAGATCGATCCTTATCTCGACACCGCAGCCGAATCCGCACCTGCCAAGGCGCTCTCCATCAGCGTAATTCCGCCGACTCCCGATAAGGGGAGTCCTGCTGACGTATTCATAAAGACTGACGACGCGGAGAAGACGGCCGCCAGTGTCCGGGCAGATGGCGGCAGCGTCCACGCAGTTGTGGGCCGAATCGTAACAGCAACCATCCCCAACGATAAAATCGCCGACATCGCGAACTCCGACGAAGTTATCTTCATAGAGGCGGCAAAGCCGATTGAGAAATCCAACGACGTGGCAACTCAGGAGATCAACGTTACGGAAGTTCGCGAGGGAGGATCCCTCCCCTCCGGATATACCGGCAGCGGCGTAATAGTTGGAATCGTAGATACGGGCATCGATTACAGGCACGAAGATTTTCTCGATGCAAACGGCAAGAGCCGCATTCTGGCGATCTGGGATCAGACGCGCAGAGGCGGATCGGCCCCTGCTGAAATAAGCGACAGCTACGGTACCGAATGCCTGTCTCAGTCCATCGCTAACGGTTCGTGCCCCATGAACGACACCGACGCGCACGGCACGCACGTCGCCGGCATAGCGGCGGGCAGGGATGAAAAATACGGCGGGGTCGCTCCTGACGCCAACATCATCATGGTAAAATACGATGCCAGCCTCGATCTTGAATCCGGCTATGCGGATGCGATTTTTTCCACGAAGATCTGCGATGCTGCGTATTACGTCTTCGCCAAGGCGGAGAAGATGGGCATGCCAGCGGTAGCCAACTTAAGCCTCGGCACGCACATCGGAGCGCACGACGGCACGTCGCTCTTCGAAGAATGCTTGAGCGGGCTCGTCAAGGGTTACGCCGGCAGATCGCTCGTCGCGGCGGCCGGCAATGAGTACTCCTCCGACTCCACCTACACCGGCATCCATGCTGGCTTCAGCGTAAACGACTCGACGGCGGCTACAAATTTCGTGATCAGGAGCCTCACCAGCGATCGGATATATTACATCGACCTGTGGGGCGACACGGCCGGCAAGCTCTCCATAGGTCTTTCCGTTAATGAAGGCGAACCAAAATCTTCGCCTCTTGAAACATCGGATATGGTATCGTCCGGCGGAAATCTCTCCGGGTCTTTCCTTGGGGGCATGATCAAATACAAGATCAACGCGACCGAAACAACGTCCGTGCTCAACGGAAAGCAGCACGTCGGCATCCGCATCATCCTCGATCCGTCGCTCGCGAATCCCGAGAATTACAGCTTCGACCTGATCGTATCCGGAAAAGGCTCGTTCGATGCCTGGCTCTTCCCGGACAAGCCATCGAAATCCATTCAGTTTACCTCTGTCTCCGGAAAAAGCCGCCACGCTTATGAATTCATCTCAGGCGACCGCGCAAAGAACATAGCCATTCCAGCGACATCAGCGGACGTCATCGCGGTCGCCGGTTACACCACGCGCAACAGCTGGACCTCCGGCTCGATCACGTGGAACTTCAGCGGCCAGGAACTTGGCTCGATACTCAATTTCTCCAGCGCAGGCCCGACCGCAGCGCCAGATCTGACGGGCACGAAGCCTGAGATAGCTGCGCCAGGCGGAATGATAGCCTCAACACTTTCGTCGAGCGCATCGGTCAGCTCGCAAACCATCATGGACGACGGCCGCCACTTCCTGCAGGCCGGCACGAGCATGGCAGCGCCGTTCGTATCTGGAACGATTGCGCTCATGTTCCAGGCCAATTCCAATTTCACTCAGGATGACGTGAAAAAATTCCTGACGCAGGGCGCGTACGTAGATTCGTACATGGGAGCTGTGCCTAACGACAGGTGGGGCTACGGAAAGCTGGACGCGCTCAAGACCATGGAGATAGCGGTGAACGGCGCGGCGTCAGGCTCATTCAACGTCAACGGATCCGTCGCGACTCCTCCTGCCGATGAGTCGACGGGTAAATCGAGTTGCGCCATGGTTCCCCTGGCGCCAGCCGGAGCAGGATCCGCTATTGAATTCCTCATGATCGCCGCATCCGCCTGTGCCGCTGCGGTCGCCCGCAGGCGCGCATCCATACGACAATAAGAAACCCCGCGTTGCGCATTTTTTACTCGGCTCGCGCACACGCGGGGTCTTATTATTTATTCCGCAGATTAGATATCGTAGTACAGGCTGAACTCATACGGCACGGGCCTCAGCCTCATCGGATTCACCTCTTCCGTCATCTTATAATCGATCCACGTGTCGATCACGTCCTGAGTGAAAACGTCTCCTTTGAGCAGGAAGGCGTGATCGTTCTCCAGCGCCTTGAGGGCTTCATCGAGCGAGGCCGGGGCGTGAGCGACGTCCTTGAGCTCTTCAGGAGAGAGTTTGTAGATGTTCTTGTCGAGCGGCTTGCCGGGATCGATCTTGTTTGCAACTCCGTCGAGCCCTGCCATGAGTATCGACGCAAACGCGAGATAGCCGTTGCACGACGGATCGGGCGTGCGGAACTCGACCCGCTTGGACTTGGGGCTCGACGAATACATTGGGATTCGCACAGCGGCCGAACGGTTGCGGCTCGAATACGCGAGGTTGATCGGAGCCTCGTATCCCGGAACCAGCCTGCGGTAGGAGTTCGTCGTCGGGTTGCAGAACGCGGAAAGCGCGCGGGCGTGCTTGATGATTCCGCCGATGAAATAGAGCGCCATCTCGGACATCCCGCCGTAGCGGTCGCCGGCAAATAGCGGCTTGTCGCCCTTCCAGAGCGACACGTGCACGTGCATGCCCGAGCCGTTGTCCTCGAAGATGGGCTTGGGCATAAAGGTGACGGTCTTGTTGTGCCTCCTCGCCACGTTCTTGACGATATATTTGAACCAGAGGAGCTTGTCGCCGCTCTCGCAGAGCGGTGAGAAACGCATATCGATCTCGGCCTGGCCCGCGGTGGCCACTTCGTGATGCTGGCACTCGACGTGAATGCCGACCTTCTCCATCTCCATGACCATTTCAGTGCGCAGGTCCTGCTGGCTGTCGGTGGGCGATACCGGGAAGTAGCCTTCCTTGTAGCGCGGCTTGTAGCCGAGATTCTGCTCGCATTCCGAACCGCTGTTCCAGCGGCCCTCCACTGAATCGATGCGATAGAAACCGCCGTTCGGCGTCTGGTCGAACGCGATGTGATCGAAGATGAAGAACTCCGCCTCGGGGCCGAAGAACGCGGTGTCGGCGATGCCGGTGGAGCGCAGGTAGCTCTCCGCCTTCTGCGCGATGTGCCTGGGATCGCGCGAATACGGCTCCTTGGTGATCGGGTCCACGATATTGCAGATGAACGACATCGTCTGTTCGGCCATGAACGGGTCCATGACCGCGGTCTTTGGATCCGGAATGATGAGCATGTCCGATGCGTGTATAGGCTGCCAGCCGCGAATGGAGGAACCGTCGAAGCCAAAGCCCTCCTCAAACGAACTCTCGTCAAGTTCGGAGACCGGAACCGAAAAGTGCTGCCACACGCCCGGGAAATCCACGAACTTGAAATCCACCATCTTCGCCTTGTGCTGTTCCGCCATGCTGAGCGCCTTCGAAATCGCCATATTCCTCTCCTTTTTGTGGATGTTAAAAAAAGTTATCGTATCATCACATCAAGCGCGCCCTAGCCTCCCTTTGAATTCTTAGTTACGACGGGGTGCTGCGCTGCAAGCGGAATGTAGGAGCTCTCCTTGGGCGAAGAGAGAACGACGCTCGTCATCGTCTGCATGACGCCATCCCACGACTGTATGCGCGAAAGAAGCTTCTCGAGCGACTCGGTGTTGCGGGTGCGAACCTTGAGCAGGTGCGTGCCGCGGCCCGTGATGGCGTGGCACTCCAGAATTTCATCCTGCCCGTGGACGCGCTGCAGGAACGAGCGATAGTGTTTTGATGAATCGACGGTCACGAATATGAACGCGGCGACATCAAAGCCTAAGGCCCTTGGATTGACCCATGCGCCGTAGCTGCGGATGATCCCGCCCTCTTCCAGCTTCTTGAGCCGCTCGCTGATCGCTGGGATCGAAAGCCCCGTGGCCTCCGCGAGCTCGTTGCGCTTGGTGCGCGCCTGTTTCTGAAGCACCTCCAGCAGCGCGATATCGATCTGGTCGATCATGGCGACGGTACTTAAATTATTTAGGTATTGTGGTCAAGAAAATTTATTTAATTAGGTGAAAATGGCATACAGCAACACATAATGAACGCCGGCGGCGTAGAGCACTTGGAAGTCAGAGGGCGGAGTCGCCGGTTTCTCCGGTGCGTATGCGGACGGCGTCGTCGATGGTCGAGATGAAGATCTTGCCGTCTCCTATGCGGCCGGTGCGGGTCTTTTTCTGAATTGCGTTCACTATATCGGAGACCATCTCTTCGGAGACGACGATTTCAACTTTAATCTTTGGCAGGAAATCCACCACATACTCGGCTCCTCGGTAGATTTCGGTATGCCCCTTCTGTCGACCGAACCCCCTGACCTCGGTGACTGTCATCCCCTGCACGCCGAGTTCCTGGACCGCCTCGCGGACATCGTCCAGCTTGAAAGGTTTAATGATGGCCTCGATTTTCTTCATGACTCGCGCGATAGCACGCACAGTATTGCGTGTCCACACTGCAATGAAGGCCCTGTTGTATGAGTCTTGAATAAAAAAAGCGCAGTCACTGGTCGGGGTGAGAGGATTCGAACCTCCGACCTCACGGTCCCGAACCGTGCGCTCTAAGCCAAGCTGAGCTACACCCCGACCAGTGACTGCGCAAATTTGTTTTCAAGTGCACTCATCCAACAAAGGCATCTATTTGAGACCTCACGGTCCCGCACGGCCGTTCCGGCTGCACTTCAAAGGCGACGGAGGTCTAGTGGAAAAGGTGTTGGCTGTCAACGCTCCAAGCGCGGTCCCTCTTCTTTGATCGGCATAGTCTTAAACAAGCTGCGAGCAAAGCACATAAAATGAGGGGCAGCGGATTAAAACCTTTCTGCGCTGCCCCTCATTTCATGTTCATAGACCAACGCTGGAAAACGTCGCGTCAGAGCGGCGCCACATCATAACCCACCTCTATCATCTCGACATTCCCATCTATCGATTTTGATATGCTCGATCCGGTTATGAGGTCCCCGGGCGCCACTATGATATCGATAGGAGACGTACAATGGCCGCACCAGGGCGCCAGAACTTCGGATTCGGATATGACCGGCGTGAGAGTAGAGGATAATGGCGACGTTGAAATTGAAGTCAGACCTTTGTTGGTAGAGGTGCTTATGGAATCCGGAGTCAGTACGAAATCCAACGGCGTGTTGCAGTGCCCACACCAGGGGGCCGAAGCGTCATCTACTACCGGTAAGACGGTAACCCGCACTGCGAGCGGAACAATATCCAGAGATTTAGTAAGCGGATTTACACAGTGTCCGCACCAGGGCGCCTGTATGTCACCCACATCAACAATGGGATCGATGACTACTTTAATCGGTATCGGCTCGAATATTGTAGAGAGGTCCTTGGTCACAGAAGTGGCTGAGGCGTCGTAGACATCGCTCCCGCAATGTCCACACCAAGGCGCCTGCACAGGATCGACATCGACGATCGAAATCGGTTTTACGATTAAGGTTACAGACTCGGACTTGTTCTCCACGCTTGCATAGGAAGTCAATGCTCCGGATACTGCCAGACTTACGTTGAGATCCATATCGGACAGACCGCCCGTCTCGATGTTAGCGGGATCATAGAGCACATAAACATCGGGTTTTATGCCATCTTCGGTCGGATCACCAACTGATGCGCCGCATCCCACACAAATAGCTGCAATCGAAAGAAGACAGACGAACAGACCAAGCCCCTTTTCCCTCATTTTTTCCTCCTTGATATGGTGGTTAGTTTAACATTCGTTCGTTTTTTGTGACCTTACGAAGGCTTAAATATAGCAAGGGATGTGCCAATTAGTCGTATAATAATAAAGTCGATAACTATTTAAAAAATAGTTGAAAAATTTTTTGCCGCTGTCACGATTCAATGCATTTCGTCAATAATTTGTCATAAATACTGTCGTATGCGTCATTAAATTGACGAAATTAGACCTCGCGCGGATACTGAGCCGCTTGAAAAAGCGGGCGCAATAATTTTGTGAAATTAGGAAAGGGAATATTCTCTGAGTATTTCAATATGTTCGCGAAACCAGTGCCCCAGCCGTTGCCCTTGTTTTTGTGCGACTTTTGTATTAAACACGCTTTCCATGCATCGCAAAAAAACAAAACCACGGAAGGCCCGGCCGATCGGGTTAAAAAAGACCAGGAAGCCTGCTCGCGCAAAGCCACGGAAGGTCTTGAAAACGCCCCCTCCTTCATGGCCGCCTCCAGAAGAACACTCCTGCTTCTTTGACTCACTCGACCTGCTGCGGCGGGTGCTTATGGCGCAGGACATGCTCTTTCTAAGCAGGCAGGTGAGCTATCACATCGCCGCTGAGCAGTTGTTGCCGCATGCCTGGGGAGAACCTGATCAAATAGCGCTTGCCTTTACAAAGCTCATAAATCGGCTCGTGCGTCGCTCCCCGCGAGGCAGCCGCATTTTTATAAATCTGAAGGAATTTGTGCTGCGCAGCAGCCCCGGCGTGGAGATAAGCCTCTCTGGGGCCGACAAACATATGGGCGAGATGGAAGCCAATGCGTTTCTTCAGACACTGTTTGAAAAACAACCTGATGAAAATGGCCTCTCATCTCTTGCCGAATGCAAGGAGATAATCAGGAGACAGCATGGACAACTCTGGGCGGACGTCCCCAAGCAGAATCACCCCACGTATCATATAGTACTGCCGGCATTGCAGGAGACACCCGCGATGCTGCAGTACGGACATGAGACCTTCAAGTACGATATCTCCATCATCAATTATGCTATGGTCAGAAAGCGCTTCGGCATAAAGAAGAGCGAGCACCTGGTTGAACAGATCGAACATTACGTCCGATCCCTGGTCAGATATCCGATCGACATGGTAATGTCTTTGAGCGACAAGGGGATAATCACGACCATCTACGAAACCCAGCAGGGCGCGGCCGAGTCCCTTGCCAGCCGCATCTCCCAGCGCTTGGGTAAAGAACAGTTCCGGATAGGCCGGAAACCCGTCGAACTCTCCTTCCACTATCAGCTCTCGCCACTTAAGCCGCAGAACACCGAGCAGAAAAACGCTCAGGCAAAAAGGAGCACCTGATATCATGGAATGGGTCGAGTACGCGGATGATATCTTCGAACTAAGGCTGTGGTTAGCCCCATTATTGCTCGCTCTCTTTCTCATCCCCATCGTGCGAATCGCAACGGCGCCGTTCGAATACGGAGGCCGTTATTTCATGAAGCTCAACCGCAGATTCGGCCAGTGGGAACACGTTGCGATGCTGCCAAGGGATTTTCTCGCGGCGCCATACCTGGCGCTTTTCGCCATATGGCAGGCGGTAAGGGCGATCGAACTCTCCGACTGGGAGAAAGGCGCCGCCTCTCTCATCGCAGTGGCGCTTATCGCGCTCTGTTTCTCACAGCGCTGCTTCCGAAGGCGGGGACACCTCAAGCTCGTTGAATTCGCGAGTCGATGGCCCGGCATTCATCCGCGCGAGTTCTTCGATCACATGCTGTGTGCGTCCGGCGCACTCAGGCATGTGTTTCCGGAGAGACCTTTTCAAACCATCGATCACACGAACATGGACTTCAGTTCCGCAAGCGGGTCGTGGCACTGGTGGAGCGCCCTCATGCGAGGAGTATGGAGCACCGTATGGATCGCGAGGCTCATACTTCTCTCCGCAAAAAATTTCGAGAACTCCGCATTAAGGAAGACGGCATCGGCACTGGCGCTGGTGTGGGCGGGCCGCGCCGCGGAACTGAGCCGTGCGCAAGTAAGCGTGAGCGGCCGCGAGCGACTCCAGAATGACGCCGGCCTGGATATCTTTCTCTTCACGCATGCAAGCTATCTCGATTTCGCGCTGGCCGCGGTGGCTCTCGCGGCAAGACCGCAAGTGGACGATACCGAAGTCCCATCCCGCTGCCTCCCGACCTTTCTGGTTGCCAAGGATCATTTCCGCGACAACCCGTTCTACTACAGCGTGCTGGGAATCGGCCGCGTGGCGGAAGCTCTGGGCATGATTTTCGTGGAGAGAAGCGGCAGCCGCGATAGCGCGAAGCTCATCGGAGCTAAAGCGGCCGAGATGCTCTCAACGGGAGACGTGGATCTGGCGATATTCCCGCAGGGAACCAGGGCGGTTCCATGCGTCAACCATAAGCGCGAGAGGATAGATTCCGCGTATTATACAGTGGGGACTCGGGCGCGCATCAAAGACGACGGCAAGCACCTTAAAAAAGGCGCGGCGCACATAGCGGTCCAGACGGCGCAGGCGCTTGAAGAACGCGGCATCAAGCAGAACGTGAGACTGCTGCCCGTAGCCCTCTCGGGAACGGGAATCGCATGCCCGAAGGGCAGCATCAAAATCAAAGCATACGCCTCGATGCGGCTGAACGTGGGAGAACCGATCATAATACGCCCGGCGCAGACATCCGAAATATCTACGCAGTATGACGAGTTCGTGGAACAGCTGCACTCTCGTATCGACGTGACGCTTAAGTCCGCGGCCCACGTGCACGCCACACTTGAAAGACGATTCTTCGAGGATATCCGCAGCATGCTTGAGCCGCTCGAGCTCGAGGAGATATCGCTGGCCATGAAGCCGTGGCGTGGAGACGACTATCTCGCCCACGCGATTCTCGACGCCATATACGCATGCAAACCTGACAAATGGCGCGCATATCTGAACGAATTCGTCCGGCTCATGCTGGACTTTGCACCGCGAGCAGAGCTATTGGCCTTCAAGGGCCGTGTAGCCGAATCGGTCCCAACGTAAGACAACGGCGCCAGCAACGTAAACAAGGCAAGCAAGGCAAGCAACGCGAAAGCTCCTCGGAAGGATTTCCATGCTATCACGCGTTGCTTGCTTTGCTGGCGTTTCTCGCGTTGCTGGCGCTGTTTGGGTTACTGGTGGGTCAGTTAAGGTTCTTGTTCAGATACTGCTGGACCGTCTTGTGACTCAGAGAAAAGAGGTTGGTGAACTGAATGCCTACGCAGGCCGATGAGCCCGCATCTTCTACGCGGGTGATCTGGCCGCGCATTGAGATGTCGCGCTGATCCTCACCAAGATCGAAAATTACTTCCACCGGATGGTCATCGCAAAGATCGCGCTCCTCGATCTTGAGGCACATCCCTCCACAGCTGAGATTGAGGGCGGTAGCAGGGATTATCCTCCCTCCGTGCCGCAGGATAACGGGAAGGTTTACAGGAAGGCGTCCGTATCTGCGCTTCTCAAGCATATCCACGCCACGGTATAATCTCATGTGTTCCGACCTTGCAACCATTTTCACTCCACCCTGATACTGTATCGGCGCCCGTCAAAAAAAGTTGCCTCGTTTTTTGGGACTTCCCTATAGTTGATATTTTGCGCCCTGGATTTCAAATCCCCTCCCTTTTAAGGGAGGGATAGGGAAGGTAGATCTTGGAAAACTCGAGATCTACCTCCCCCAGCCCCTCCTTAAAAGGAGGGGGACGTAAAAGTATCACTTCGAACCGGACGGTCATGGCCCTTGACCGCTATGTTGCCATCGGATAGAGCCGGCACAATGAAGGAAGTATTCGATATCGAGGTTTCCATTGACGAGGATGGCCTGATTCAGGGCCTCATGGACGCCAAGGGAAAAAAGGTTGAGGTGCTGGCCTTTGGCATCGTCTATACTGGAACTCTTGAAAATGTGGACGCCGACGATGGTACGATCCGGATCTCGGACGGGGTGAACAGCGTCAAACTCGAGATCGAGCGCATCGAATCCCTCTCGGTGCAGGACTCATGAAATCATCTCTCCGCAACGCCTTATTATCTGTGCTGGTCGCAGCACTCTCGCTCGCGTGCGCAGCCGCGGCCAGCGCCCAGACCGAAGACGAAGCAGCTCCGGCGGCGGCTCCCAGCGCTTCATCGTATCAGTCCCAGACCACTCCGTTCACTCTCATAATACTCGGCACAAGAGACGCCGGCGACGTCCAGGTGATAAGAAAGAATCTCACGCGCCTCCCTTCCGTAAAGAGCCTCATCCCTTCGTTTGAAAGCCAGAAACATATCGAATTCTTCGGCGCACTCGCCGGTTCCGCCGAGAACCTTGAAGCGGACGTGCGCAGTCTGGCCGCGGACCGCTACTCAATGGAAGTCCGCGACGACAAGCGCCGCGGCCTCGTAATCACGCTGAGCAAACTCGCTCCACAGTAACGCGCTCTTCCCGCCGAGCCCCGCATACTTTGCGGCAACGAACCCATTAGAGCACCGTAGTTATGGAACCGAGAGCGCCCTGATCTGCGCCTTGTAGAGGTTGCGCATCTTTGTAAACGCGGGGAAGTGGCCGCCGTCGCGGAAGTCCGGGAAGGCCCAGGGCATCGCCTTCCAGCCCTTGTCATACCAGAGCAGCAAATCTGCAAACACGCCCGGCGCTACCGGTATTTTGTGGCCGCCGTGCTTGCCGGAGATCAACACGAGCTTGCAGGAATCCACGTAGCCAGGGTCTATGTTGACGATGCGCCGGCCTTCGTCGGAGAAGCGCGCCTCAACCTCCATGGCAAAGCGCTTGAACTCCGCAGCGTCCTCGGCGGGCACTAACTTTGCGAACGATACAAAACAGCGCATGAGGCCGGCGCCCATCTCATTCTCATAGTAGCGAGTGTGATCAAATGCGCGCCATTCACTTGTGCAATCGGCGGGCCCGAACCGCTGAGCCAGCGCATCGAGCACTGCGCCCAAAATATCCGGACGCGGCGAGAGAACGCCGACCACGGGTTTTACGTATGTGTGATTCTGCATTCAAGAACCTCTGAATTCATCCCGTATCTTGACCACTGCTTCGCGCGCCATCGATACTACGCGCGCATCGATTCCAAATGTACGCTGCACCTCATTGGCAAACGAATCGTCGATTCTGCCGCGCCTCTCATCGCTGCCCACTATTTTGCGCACTGCGCCGTCGCGCATGAAGAGCAGCCCGTCGGCTTCGTTGCGCGATACGCACATATGCCGCATCATTGCCCAGTCGAACGAATCTATCCATCGATCGAGAAACCGCTGCGGCGTTGCCGGAAGATCGCGCATGCGGTAGCGGACCTTCGCCTTGCCCGAATTTTCCGTGATCAGCATGAGCTGGCTCGATTCCCCGAGCCTCCTGAGCCGAACTGTGCACGAGCTTCCCTGCTGCACGGACTCGCCTCGCGCGGGGATCTCTATCGGGGCCTCGATCAGATAACCTGGATCAACGAGATATCTCCGGCCCTCCGCGTTCACTATGAGCGCACAGTGCGTTTCAGCGCCGTATGAGCGGTCGCAGAGCACGGGTGCGGCATCGAAGCCTGCGAATCTCAAAACTTGTTCGAAAAAATTCGTGAGCGAGAAACACGTACCGCCGGCGCCGAGGTCCAGATGATCCGCAAGTACTATATCCGGCGTGCGCAGGCGATTATCAGGTTCTTCGTACGTAGCGGCGCGCAATATCTTGGTTAAGTTCTCATATGGCAGCCTGCCGAACGCCCTCGCAAGCCGCGCCAGATACGGCAGATCCGGACGCGCCGGGACAACGCCTGCGATCCGCAGAAAATCCCGCGCAACGTCGCTGTAATCCTGCATCCGCATGCGGCGTGCATACAGCCATCCACCGACACCCGCAAGTGGTTTGCACTGAATACCGCCAGCAAGGCGAGAAACGCCAGCAACGCGTGACAAACAAGGGCGGTTTTCGTTGCTGGCTTTGCTGGCGTTTCTCGCGTTACTGGCATTGCTGGCATCACTTGCCTTTCACTACCGCGCACGTATGATGGACGCATGTCACATAGAGTGGCGTTCGTGGCGCAGAAAAATTACGAGCCGCAGTCGCTCGAGAGGGCGATCCGCCGCTCTATCGAGCTGTGCGGGTTCGATCTTGCCGCCGCGCACGGCGCGCGCGTGCTGCTCAAGCCAAACATGCTCGGCGCCTATCCGCCCGAGATGGGCGTCACTACTCATCCCGCGTTCGTAGCTGCCGTTGGCCGCATCTTCAAACAGGCTGGCGCCTCGGTATCAGCAGGCGACAGCCCCAATGGCGTCTATCCGCTTGAGCGCACGTGGGAAGCCACGGGCATGCGCGCGGCGTGCATGGAGGCTGGCCTTGCCGAGGAGCGCTTCGAGGCGGGCGGGAGTGTAACGAACGGAGGGCTCTTTATCGCGCGCGCAGTTCTCGACGCGGACATAGTTGTCAATCTCCCCAAATTCAAGACGCACGGACTCACGATACTCACGCTTGCGGCGAAAAACCTCTACGGCTGCATAAACGGGATGCAGAAGACTCGGCTGCATCGCGAGTGCAAGACGCTCGCGGAATTTGCCGAAGTGGTCGCTCGCACGGCCGGGATCGTAAAACCCGCTCTCACTATTATAGACGGCATCGTTGCAATGGACGGCAACGGACCGTCCGCTGGCGATCTCGTGGATCTGGGCGTAATAGCAGCCGGCACAGACGTGCAGTCGCTGGATGCCGCGTGCTGCGCGCTTATAGGACTCGATCCAAAGGAACTCGATACGCTCGCCGCGGCAAAGCGGCTCGGGCTGTGGGATGATGATGAGCGAATCGAAATCGCGGGCGACGGCCTGGATTCGCTTCGACCGAAAAAATTTACACTCCCCGTCACCTACACGCGCGGAATGCGCGACTGGTGGATATCGAAATTCGTCGCCGCAAGGATATGGTCCTCGATGCGGGCTCAACCCGTAATCGATGAGGCGCGCTGCGTGCGCTGCCTGCTCTGTATCGACGCGTGCCCGGTCGCTGCGATCGATCGAAAAGCGGTTGATTCGGTTCCGCTCATCGACGACGAGGCCTGCATACAGTGCTTCTGCTGTCACGAAATCTGCCCTCAAAAGGCCGTCGATATCAAAAAAAGTCGGGCTCTTAAACTGTTTGGCTGGCTATCGAGTCTGCGCACGCGGAGGCGCTGATGAAAAAAACAATCGTTGCAGTGATAGGAACGTCAAGCGCGTCCTCAGAAGAAGCCGCGGCCGCGGAACATGTTGGAAGGCTTGTCGCTGAGCGAGGCTGGGTGCTCGTCACAGGGGGGCTGGGCGGAGTCATGGAGGCCGCTTCAAAAGGGGCGTCAGAAGCTGGCGGCGCCGTCGTGGGAATTTTGCCACATGGCGATTCGTCGCGCGCGAACGCGCACGTGCAGATCCCGATCGCTACGAACATGGGTTTCGCGCGCAACGCGATCATCGCGCATACCGCAGATGCGCTGATCGCCGTGGGCGGCGCCTACGGCACGCTCACCGAGATCTCGATGGCGCTCAATCTTGGAAAACCGGTCTTCGGAATCAACACGTGGGAGATCAAAGGCGTGCGCCAGATGCCCGACGCGGAATCAGCAATCAACGCATGCGCGTCTTCTGTGGTACGGAGCGGCACTACGACGTGAGCCTGCGGAGGGCCTCTTCGTATTTCTCGGCTGTCTTCGCCACCACGTCGGGAGGGAGTTCCGGTGCGGGCGGGTTCTTGTCCCAGCCGGAAGCCACGAGCCAGTCGCGCACGTACTGCTTGTCGAACGATGGTTGCGGCCCGCCGGGCGCATAGCCGTCGACCGGCCAGAAGCGCGATGAGTCCGGAGTGAGCACTTCGTCTATGAGAATGAGCTCGCCGTCGCGCAGACCGAACTCGAACTTCGTGTCAGCGATGATGATTCCGCGTTCGCGCGCATACGCCGCGCATTGATCGTATATGCGTATCGAAAGATCGCGCACTCTCTCGGCCAGATCCCTGCCGATCAGATTCACGGCCTGCTCGAATGAAATGTTTTCATCGTGCGCGCCGAGCTCGGCCTTTGTCGAAGGCGTGAAGATCGTCTGCGGGAGCTTCGACGATTCAAGGAGGCCGGACGGCAGCGCAATGCCGCATACTCTGCCATCACGCTGATACTCCTTCCAGCCTGAACCGGAAAGATAGCCTCGCACGATAGCCTCAACGTGCAGCGGCTTTGCCTTCTTCACCACCATCGACCTCGCCGCAAGCCTGTCCGCCCACGCCGGATCGCTTACCGCATCCTGGATGCGCGTTGCACTCAGGTGGTTGGCCACTATTCCGCGCGTCGCCTCGAACCAGAAGCGCGACATGCGCGTGAGCACCTCGCCCTTGCGCGGAATCGGCGTCGGCAAAACTACGTCGAATGTGGAGATGCGGTCCGTGGCCACGATGAGCAGCTCATCGCCCAGGTCGTAGATATCGCGCACCTTGCCGCGCGCCTTGAGCTTGAGGCCAGGGATTTCGGTTTGAAGAAGCGTGTCGGACATGTGTGGCCTCCATACCCGAAGAACGAATTACGTGAACGAAGAACGAAATTTGGCGCCATTCGAAATCCCTTACTACCGTAATTCGTTCACGTTCTTCGTTCGTCGTTTAAAATTTGGCGCAGCCAAATTTTTGCGCGCCCGGCAGGATTCGAACCCGCGGCCCTCTGATCCGAAGTCAGATGCTCTGATCCACTGAGCTACGGGCGCAACAAGGCCCCCATGCATATGACATGGGGGCCTTTGGACTCAACATTTATTTCCACAGCCGTCAGCACGAGCAATTGAGCGTGCAGGAGCCGGGTTGATTCGGATCGTCTACGACATCGCAACTGACGTTTGCACCGCTGCAGGTGCCGCTGATCGTGCCGCCGCAACCGGTCCCCGCATGAATATCCGAGGCCGTGCCGTTCGTGCAAGAGCCGAAAACCGGCACATCGGCGCTAAGGGTCACCATATCAGGGCTGAAGGTAAACACGCCGCTGAATGTATTGCCGTTGGCATCCTTGCAGCTGGTAAGAGTGAGGGTCAGCTGAGCTATGTTCGCCACCGCGGTTCCGCCGCCAGGACAGGGACAATTTGTCTGCTGCAACTGTATGCATTGCTGAATCGCGGGATCCTGAGCCAGGGTACCGAATGCTTCGAAAGACTGCAGCATAGCGGTCTTTGCAGCTGGGCAGTTATCGCTGCTCCCTCCGCTGCCCCCACATGCGGCGGCAAGAACCGTCGCGGACAACGCCAGACATACAAGCACTCTCTTCATATTTCCCCCTTTTGTGTAATCTCATCAAACGACACACTCACAGGCTGCCGTTTCAAGTAAGCGGAAAAATAATCACTTACGAACAAGTGTCGCATTCCGATGATACGGTGCAGGTCCCGCTGTTTCCGCTCTCCGTCACAGTGACGGTGTCGGCGGCGCAGGTCAGCCCTCCTTGCCCCCCTGAAATCGATGCATTGTTGAACGTGAAGTGCTGCGTATAGCTCATGGTAGCAGTGGTGGGACCGGAAGCCCCTTGCGCGGTATAAGTCAGCGTCTCGGAGCCGAAGCTGGCCACTGCCGAGCCGTTGACCGTAATCGTCGGCGGATTCGTCGTCTCGACCGTAATCGTGGTACCGTTGCCGAATGCGAACTGTGTGGATGTACCCTGCTGCAACACGTTGTAGGTAATCCCGTCGGCGCCCAGGGTTACCGTCTCAACGCAGCCCGTAGCCGTGAGCGTGGCGGTGACTGAATTGATCGTGATCGTTGTAGCGCCGACGTTCGTCGTTACGGTGCAATCCACCATCCCATGAATCCTGGTGGTTCCGCTGTCCGAACATGCCACTTCACCCGTATCGATAGCTACCTGCGTGCCTGGCACGCACTGGCCTGCGGTCGAGAGCGTTTCAATCAACCCTTGTACCGCCTTCTTCAGCGCATCCCCTTCCTGGTTGAGCTGATAGACCTTCGTCACCTCCGCCGCTGGCAATCCACCACCGCCGCCTCCGCCGCTACCCCCGCATGCGGCCAACAGCATTGATGATGCGGCAACTGCGACAACGCCACTCAGCACTTTTTTCATAGTTATTCCCCCTTGTTTATTTACATTATTATCACGTGCATCGAGGGTATTCAATGCCTTTAAGAGGCCCGACTTCCATGCGTGGCTGTGACTGAAGTTGCAATGCCGCCGCGCACGTTGAACGTGCCCTTTATCTCCATCCAACGCGGCTGAATCGCTGCCACCAGATCGTCGAGTATGCGGTTGGTCACGGCCTCGTGGAATGCGCCCTCGTCGCGATAGCTCCAGAGGTAGAGCTTGAGCGACTTGAGCTCAACGCAGAGTTCGGCTGGCGTATATCTGATGGAAAAATGTGCGAAGTCGGGCTGCCCGGTCATGGGGCAGAGGCAGGTAAATTCTGGGCAGTCGAACTCAATGATATAGTCGCGACCGGGGTTGGGATTTGGAAAGGATTTCAGCTCTTTGGAAGGTTTTGTCGTCATGCGGGCTCAATAGTCCCGCAGGCCCGCGAGGTGCAACAGAAAAAAACCGGCCGCCTTTTGGGCGGCCGGTCGTTAACGCACCTATTAACTGCATCAGGCCTTCGGAACGCAGACTGATTCGACGTTGCCGCCAGGGGCATCCACGAAGTCATTGATCTCGGTGATCACTATCTTCTTCGCGGGATCTGAGTTGCTTGGATCGAGCACCACCGAATATACGCGCCACACGTTGAAGTTGCTTGGATTCGAAGTGGGCACGTCCCAGATCTTGTTGATGGCGGTCGAAGTGATGACGTTTACCTTGGCGCCGGACGCAGCGATCGGACCAGCGGCTTCGCCGGAGAAATTATGCACGCAGAAGGTATATGTGCCTGCGGCGACATTCGGTACGACCGTGGTGATCTCCGGGCCGAACGAATCCGTGTCATCCGTATCGAGCTCGACAAACGGAGCCCCTGTGAGCGACCCCTTGGTCAGCAAGTCCTTGTCGCTGTACCAGACGTGCACGCCCGCTCCAACGAAGTGAGAATCCAGATCCGAAGGCAGCGCGCCCCACGTGAGTATCGTGCGCATCAGCGGATCCGTGAGCGTAAACGTGCCCAGATCGCCGCAACCGGAGCCGCCGCACTGCGCAGCAGCGGCAGGCGCCACGCCGGTCGCCGCGGTAGCGACGAATGCGCCCTTCTTCGCTATGCATGAGTATGCGCCGCCTGCCTTGACCGGGACGCAGAACGTGCCGTCGGCAGCCGAGTAGGTCGACGAATCGCCCTGATAATCAGTGCCTGTGCATTCGACGAGCGCCCCGCCAACCGGCGTTGTGCCGTCGCTGGTCACTTTGCCGTTCAGGCAGGTGGTCTGGATCGGCATGTCGCAGTTCCAGGGAGAGAAGTGGTCTGCCTTGCCGCGATAATAGCTGTCCGTGGCATCCGTGCCGCACGTCTTTACAAAGTCATACGCGGCGGGTTTCTGCTCCCAGAGGCCGGTTGTTTCGTTGAACCCCCATGAAGGCATCGTGGCTGGCTGAGCTGCGCAGTTGGCGTAGATCGGGACGTCGATTGTGACCGTCTTGCCGGAGCAGACATTGACCTTCGCGCCCGTGCCGTCTTTGCACACGATATCCATCATGCCGCCGGTCTCCAGCTGCTGCGTCGCGCTCGTGAGGTCGGTCCCGCGGAAGTTACCAAAGGCGAGCTGCCGTGAGTTGGCAGTACCAGAGGCCTGCGACACGTCGATCGGCGAGAGGTTGCACACGACGTTGCCTGCCACTGGATTGCCGTTCGTATCGCACAGATCGCCGGCTACGACAGTGAGACCGCCGGCGTTTGGATCGGTGAATGCCGCCTTGTTATTGATGGTACCGCCGACCGCGTTGAGCGTCTTATCGGCGGAGGCCGGCATGAGCTGCGTGGGCGTCATGGAAAGGACCTGTCCGCCCATCACGTCGATGTTACGGCAGCGCGTGACGTAGCCCGTTGCGGAGAAGCATGCGGAGAGGTTCGTACCCTTTTCAATGCCACTTGAGAAGAAATAGCCCTGAGCGTTTGCGTTGATCGCCGCACCGCCGCCGATCGAGAGCGTGGCGTTGGGAATCGCCGCGTTGTTGTTTGCCGCGTCGACCACGTTGCCGGTCACACAACCCTGCGTCGTCGTGCCGCATGCGTTGACATCCGTGCCGCCTCCACCACCTCCACCACTGTCACCGCCGCCGCATGCTGCGACAGAGGCGATAAATGCCACCGCCGCGATCGCCTTGCATAATCTCTTAGCCATGTGGACCCCCCTATGTTGTTTTGTGAATTGTCAGTTTTTATAACTGATACGACGGAATGTCTAATAATGCGCTCGACTTAGAAGTGCAACCGCAAAAAGAAAAATCCGGGCCTCAGGACTGAATCTGCCTTACCACTATCCCGGCTTCCTTGAGTAGCCTGAGCGGGACGTCTGCTATGGTGTAGGCCTTGTCGTAGACGACTTCCATGAGACCTGAGTTGATGATCATTTTCGTGCAGATGAGACAGGGCGAATACGTCGTGTAGATCGTGCCGCCCTTGATGGAGACGCCGTGATATGCGGCCTGCACGATGGCGTTCTCTTCGGCGTGAGAGCAGAGGCACTCGTCCAGCTTCTCGCCAGACGCACCGAAGTGGTTGCAGCGCGGGCACCCGCCTTCGCTGCAGTTGGTGATCCCGCGCGGAGTGCCGTTGTAGCCTGTGGAGATGATGCGGCGATCCCGCACGATGACCGCGGCGATCTTGCGCTTTATGCAGTTGCCACGCAGCGCCACGACCCTCGCTATATCCATGAAGTATTCGTCCCAGCCGGGCCTCTGCTGGTTCGCCGCGAGCGCCTGCACTACCTGGCGCACCTGATCGCGCAGCTCCTCCACAGTACCGTTGTTGAACACGACTGCATCGGCCATCTCCGCGGTGCGGTTCATCTGCTGCGTGGTCGGGTCGGGGGTCTGTGCCTCGCGCGCCTCCACCTCCAGAAACGCCTCGTACGTGTCGGGATCGCCTTCGCGCCTTCGCGCCTTCACGCGTTCGAAGCGCACCTCCGGCTCCGCATCGATGGAGAGCAGGTGAAAGTCCCTGCGGCGGCGCAACGCTTCTACTTCGAACGGATTTCGTATGGAATCGACGACCGCATGCGCCTCGGCGCCGAGCTTTGCCAGCGTGCGCTCCGCCAGCGCTCCCGCGCCGTGCGCAGCTCTCAGCTCATTGCCTATGGAGATGAGCCGCTCGCGCGTAACCTGCTGCCCGCGCGCCGTCAACTCCTCGCGGAGGATATCGGAGAGCGAGTAATACTCATAGCCGCTCTCCGTGAGAAACCGCGCGGCTTCCCCCTTGCCCGACCCGTTCTTTCCAGTAAGTCCAATTATCATGCGCGGCCACGTACCAGAAAGCGCCCCGAGACGCAATTCGAATCCGTGCCCAATTCACAGGTTCGGTGCACAGATATCAGCCATATCGGTTCTGGCGCAATGGGCGACACATGGCCTGCGGAATCTCTTGCCGGACTCCGACGCTCCGTTCGCACGTCTTTGTAACGGTCTCGGGTTGCCTCGCCTCGGAACTCGCCTGCTAAAGCAAAAGAAGCCTTTACCACTAAAAACCACGCTTTCGCAGGCTCGAACAGCCTCGGCGTCGTGCATCTCGGACTTCTCCTCAGGCACGACCGGCAACCACTGACCTTCATACAGTATGGTTCATCTAATGCTGAAATCCCGGAGCGTGGGTACCGCGCTCCGGGGAGCCGACAAAGACGGCTCTCTTCGCGAGTCGCCCGGCAAGAGATTCCGCAGGCCATGTGTCATCAAAGGCGCCAGAACCGATATGGCTGCTATCTACGCAATTTTTCACCTTTGATCACACGGCTCCGCACAGCTGGCAAAGCACTCTGTCATCATCGCCGGCCTGAGGATTCTTCGCGGCGACTGGCGCAGCGAACCGTCTTTGTCGCAGAGCGGTCCGACATGCCTTCCCGGAGGAGCGTAAAGGCGCGTTTACGAGACGAGCGTATGAGGAGTCAAAAAGTCGATTGGCGTCGCGACTTGGAAGCCGACGAAGGAGGATCTCCAAGTCGCGTTTTTGACGCTAACGGCTTTTTGGCGACGAGTAGCGAGCGAAGTGCGCCAGCGACGAGGGAAGGCATGTCGGACCGCTCTGCGACGCAGGTGTGTGAGCGCTAGCCTCGGAGCCGTGAAGAATCCTCAGGCCGGCGATGATGACACGCTGTCCGCCACGCCCTTGACATCGCGTCTCGCGTGCCTACAATCGCGCGATCATGATCTGCGTTGAACACCTCGAAAAACGGTTCGGCAATGTGCGCGCGGTGGACGGCGTGTCGTTCGAAGTTGCTGCCGGCGAGGTCGTGGGACTTCTGGGTCCAAACGGCGCCGGCAAGACGACCACGATGCGCATCATCACGGGCTATCTCGCCGCGGATGCAGGCAGCGTCACAGTGGACGGCATCCCCTCGAACAGAGACTCCATCGAGACGCGGCGGCGCATCGGATATCTGCCGGAAAACGCTCCGCTGTACACCGATCTCGAAGTCACGGAGTATCTTTCGTACATCGCAAGCCTGCGCGAAATTCCGGCGGCGGACCGCAAGGGCCGCTTGGAGGAGATGATCTCCACATGCGGGCTCGAAGACGTCGCCGGCCGCTCGGTCGGCGAACTTTCCAAAGGGTATCGCCAGCGAGTGGGGCTCGCCGCCGCGATGATCCATAAGCCTCCGATCCTCATACTCGACGAACCGACCTCCGGGCTCGATCCGAACCAGATCGTAGAAATACGCGATCTCATAAAAGAGATCGGACGCAGGCGCACTGTCATCCTGTCGACGCATATACTTCAGGAGGTCGAAGCCACATGCTCGCGCGCGCTTATCATCAGCGCGGGAAAGCTCGTGGGCCACGGCACGATAAGCGAGCTGCTCAAGAGCAGCGGCAAGGCAGCGCAATACACGGTGTGTGCGCGTGCAGCGCGAGAACGCGTGGAAAAAGAGATCGCAAAGCTCGCAGGGCTTGCGATCACGGGATGGCTTTCGAATCAAGACGACGAACGGCAGCGATTCGTGCTCTCCGGAGACGGCGCGGATCGCGCTGAGGATATATTCCGCTGGGCGGCGGCCAACGACATGCCTCTGTCGGAACTGACGCGAGAGAGCGCATCGCTGGAAGAGGTATTTCGGGAATTGACGACAACTGAGAATAGTACGTTAGTACGTTAGTACGTTAGTACGTTGGTACTCGAATCAATGATACATCTTAGCGTCAATGATGTTTTGTACCAACGTACCAAAGTACCAAAGTACCAAAGTACCACATGAAGACAATGTTATTACCATGAATACCCTATGGACCATCGCATGGCGCGAATTCAGGGCCTACTTCACGAGCCCGATCGCATACGTCTATCTCGTTACGTTTCTCGTAGCCGTGAACTGGATCTTCTTCCGCACCTTCTTCCTCGTAGGACAGGCGGACATGCGCATCTTCTTTGACATGATGCCGTGGATCTTCCTCTTCTTCGTGCCCGCGGTCTCCATGGGCAAATGGGCCGAGGAACGAAAACTAGGCACGCTGGAGATCCTCTTTACTCTCCCCCTGCGCGATATCCAGATCGTCGCGGGGAAATTCAGCGCGGCGCTGATGCTAATCGCCGCGGCCCTTATTCTCACGCTCCCTGCCGCATTCACGGTCGGCCTCGTGGGATACATGGACTGGGGACCCGTAATAGGAGGCTATCTGGGGCTTATCTTCCTTGGCGGCGCATACCTCGCCGTTGGGCTGTTCGTCTCTGCGCTCACCGACAATCAGATCATCGCGTTCATAGGCGGCGTGGCGCTCTGTTTTCTGCTGCTCATCATAGGCACGCCGCTGATCGTAGGCGGCGCCGTTGGGCTCGCCTCGCAGGCAGCGCAGTATCTCGGACTCGGCACGCACTTCATGTCGATTTCGCGCGGCGTGATCGACAGCAGGGATATCGTCTATTACGTCTCAATAATCGGATTCTTTATGTACTTGAATCTTCAGGTGCTCAAGACCAAGGCGCGCAGATAAAATGAAGATCAATTCTCTCATTACAGTTGCTGCCCTGCTCATCGCTATCGCGCTCGTCAACTATCTGGCTGCGAGGCATCCGTTTCGCGCGGACATCACTGAAAATGGCATCTACACGCTCTCCGATTCCACTAAAAAAATCCTAGCCAGACTCGAGGACGTGGCTACGATACGCGTCTACTTCACCAGGGAGATGCCGCCCGCCCTTGAGCCGATGAGCCGCGACGTGGAAGACCTGCTCGACGAATTCAAGCGCGCTGCCGGCACGCGCCTTCAGATCGAACACGTGGATCCAGGCTCTTCTTCGATGGAAGAGCAGCGCGCACAGCTGCTCGGCATTCCGCCGGTTCAGCTCAACGTGATCAATCAGGACAAGCAGGAAGTGGCAAAAATCTATCTCGGAATAGCGGTGATGTACGGGGACAAGCAGCAGGTCATACCCGTCGTTCAGGACGCGGCGAACCTCGAATACGAGCTGGCCGAGGCCCTGGTCAACGTATCATCAAAGGAGTTGAAGAATATCGCGTGGTGGGGGCCGAAAGATGTAAACGACGGCTCCGGCTTCAAAATCATCAAGGATTTCCTGTCGCGGCGTTACAAGATCTCCGACGTCGAGGCGCAGATGCTTTCCGAGCTCACGCCCGAACATTACTCCGCGGTAGTGCTGGTCTCTCCGCGAAAGCTCGATGATGACGAACTCTTTGCGCTGGATCAGTACCTCATGGCCGGAGGAAGGATCATCGCCCTCGTCGATCGCTGGGAGCTGGGCAAAGAACTTTCGCTGACCCCTGTAAACACGGAGGCAGCGGACCTCGTCATGAACTACGGCGCCACGGTCGAGGATTCTCTGGTGCTCGACGAGCAGAACGCAATGGCCGCGTTCTCAGGAGGCGTTGTCACGTATCACGTGCCGTATCCTTACTGGGTGGAGGTGCGAAAGAGCGGCCTCGATTCCGCTAATCCGGTCACGGCAAATCTCCAGTCGATCGTATTCCCCTGGGATTCTCCGCTCGCGCTGAACCCGGATGCGCAGAACTCCGGAAGTGCCACGGCAGTCGCGGCGTCAACAGATAACTCGGCTACGATTCCGGGCAAGGACGCGAATCTCGAACCCCAGTCGGCGAATGCAGCGCTGCGCTCCGGCGCTCGCGGCTCCAGGATTCTCGCCGCGATGCTCACCGGTCCGTTCAAGAGTTATTTCGGAGGAGCCGGCCGCCCGGCGCCTGGCGGCCGTGAGGCAAAGGTAGAGAGCGCCGAAGGCGCGCGCATCTTCGTCGCGGGATCTTCGCACTGGATGAACGATCGCTTTCTGCAGACCTTCCCGCAGAACGCCGCGCTCTTCCAGAACGTGCTGGATCTCTTTGCGATGGGAGACGTGCTGATAGGCATACGTTCAAGAGAAGAGACCAGCCGCCCCATAGCCGTCATGCCCGACGGCGCACGCGTTTTCCTGAGGTATGCAAATCTCGCCGCCGGCCCGCTGCTGCTGGCAGTGATTGGTGCGATGGCATTTGCGCTGCGCCGCAGGCACAGGCGCGCGGCGGCACGGGAATATGGAAGGGCAGCGTAATATTTTCTCATTACACCTTATGAAAAACAAACGTCCGTTGATCTATCTTGCGGCTGTCATCGTCGCTGCCCTCGTCGTCCTCGCCGTTGAGAGGCCGGAGACGCCGCGCGTGAACGACGTGGGTGAGGGCACGTTTTCTCCGGGATTCGACAGCGAAAAAGTGATGCGCGTTGAAGTGAGTCAGCTCATGGACGGAGCTGTTCTCGAACGGCAGGGCAAGAGATGGCGCGTCTCTGAAATGACGGCTCCGCTGCGCAAACAGCTCCTGGAAAAAGAGGGGCGGGAGCCTCCGCCCGCAAGATGGTATCGGGCGGACAGCTCGCGCATAGCGAGCGCGCTCGGGAGCTTCGGCGGTTTGGGCGAGGGACTAGCCGTGTCCTCAAACCCCCAGAAGAGTTCCCTCTATCAGGTGGACGCAACCGGGCTTTCGGTCCGGCTCATCGGAGCCGACGACAAGCCGATCGTCGACGTAGTGATCGGCAAGAACGGACCGGATCTCGCGAGCAGTTACATCAAGCGCGCGTCAGGCGATACGGTATATCTGGTGCGGCGGCCGATGACCGGCGCATTCTCTCCGAGCGCGCAGGACTGGCGCGACCGCAAGATATGGGTCTTCGAGCCAAAGGATCTCGCTGCGGTAAAAGTCGAATCCGCAAATGGCGCGTGGGGCATGACGAGAGATGCAAGCGGCTCATGGCAGCTGACCGATACCTCCGGCGGCACAATCGATGGCGCAAAAGCGCAGAAGGATGCGGCAATTCTCTGCGCCGTGCGCGCGTCCGGCTTCCAGGAGGATTCGGAAGATCTCAAGCTTGCAAAACCGCAGATCACGATCTCGATAACCGACATAAACGGAAAATCGATCTCGCTAGAGATCTTCCCAGCTGCTTCGGACGGCAGCTATCCGGCAAGGATACCCGGAGATGACGAGATCTATCTGCTCAGCAAGGAGTTCGTAGAGAGCATCCCGCTCGCCGCGCCCGTCGGCGGATAAGGCCCACAGCCGCTACCGTTGTAATGAACGCACAGGCAATCATCCACGCATGTGCCGATGCTGCGCTTTCAGCAGAGTTTGCCAGCGAACAGCTGCTGCTTCCGCCGCCGCCTCCATCCAGATCCCCGGTGCCGTGATAGAGAGAAGTATCCGGAGCCACTGAGAGCAGCACTGCAGCCGCATCCACCTTGCCTGCTCCGTAGCTGTTTGCGGCGTCCGGCGTCTTTGCAGTCATGCCGTCCGTGTGCGCGCCTGTCTTGAGCGCGGTCCTCACCTGATCGACGGTGAGGGTATTATTGCGCTGGAGCAAAAGCGCCACGATGCCCGAGACGTGAGGCGATGACATCGATGTCCCCGCGTCCTTGAAGTGCGAGCCTCCAACAGTCAGCGAACTGGATATCGCTGCACCGCGCGCCTTGGTGGATATTATCGGTTCGCCAGGCGCAACCACGTCCGGCTTTATCCTGCCGTCTGCCGTGGGCCCCAGGCTCGAGAACCCCGAGAGATCGTTTGTAACGGAGCCGGTCCCGCCAGGGGCATTGAGATCGGACTGATCATAGGTATTGCCGTCGTCGGCCGTCCACTTGCTCGATGCCGTATCAATTGGCTTCGGCGGCATATAGCTTCCAGCCGCTATCACACCTTTTGCTGTCGCTGGTATCGTCGTCGTGTACTGGCTGTCGCCATCCGCGAGCGCGTAACCTGCGTTCACGGCGCCATTTGCCACGTCATGGCCCGTGCCGGCCATGCCTGTGAGGAAATCGTGGTAGAATACGAAATCATAGTAGAGCCACATATGTCCGCTGCACGCGGCACCGCCGGTCGAGCGGATGACCACGTCGAACCAGAGTTTTTGAAGCCCAAGTGCAGACGATGCGGCATTGGGTGAAAACAGTATTGTGGCGTGAGGCTTGGTATTGCGCACATCCGACGCGTTCACTTCAAGAGTCGCAGTCACCGAGCCGTCGGTGGCCGTGACCGGCGCCGGCGTGTCGGTTGCGAAGGCCACGTTTCCGGTAGCGAACGATGCATTGTCGGTCGAGACAAGACCGGGGAACGTGAAGTCCGTGGTCTGTCTGCCCTGTGAATATGCGAATGCGGCGATTGAGCAGGAATCCTTCTGCCCCGCGTCGAGCCAGACATCCGCCAGCGTTCCGCCGGTAAACGCCGAGGCAGCGCCGCTGCCGTTCCATACCCCGATCCTCCATCCGCGGCTCTCGCCTGCTGGCGCGGATATCGGAGCGTGTATTCCGCCCACGTGCGAGCGGATCGCATCGGGCATGGCGGCCCGTATCACCTGCTCGTTGCCGGCTGCGTTCACAATTATCCTTCCGCCCTTTGCTGCGGAGAGATTGGAAAGACCTTCTTCCAACAACGACGTTCCGTCATGAGCGCCTATGGACGTGCCGAGGCTTAAGTTCACGACCGCGGGTTTGTCGATTATGTCCGCCTTGGAAAAGATGGTGGACACGCCGTCGAGCACGGCAGTGGCGAAAGCGCCAGCCGGATCTGCGTCAGCCGCGGAGTTGAAAATGAACATGATGTCGGCCTCAGGCGCAACGCCGGTATACGTGGCGTTTGAGCCGGCCGCGATTCCGGTGACGTGCGTGCCGTGGTTGCCGCCCTGCCCGTTGTCCGTTATGGCGCAGCTGTTGTTCACGACCGCCGCGTGTTTACACTCGACGACGCTCGTTCCGGTGGTCTCCTGCAGATACTGCACGCGCGTCACTCCGTCGGCGTTGATGAAATCAGTATTGCCGTAATCGAGGGTGTCGTCGACTGCGCCCACGACCACGTTCTTACCCTTGTATGCGATGCCGAGCGCCGAGCCTGACTGCACCACGTCCACGGCGCTGTAGTGCCGCGCGGTGTCCATCTTGGCAGAGAGAGGAACCGAGACTTCAAGCGCCACCACTTCTTCGCGCGCCGCAATTCCCGTGACCGCGTCTACCGGCAGACGCGCGGTGAGTATAGTCTGCGAATTTGAAGCGGCTCCGTAGAGCGTTTTCGCCTCGCCGCCCGCATCTTCTATCGCGCGAACCGTAGTCTCAGCATCCGCAGTCTTTATGAGGCAGGGTAAATAGACGCTGCCTCCGACGCTCTCGGACGCCTTCACCCACGAATGCGGATTTTCTCCAGAGAGGTTGCGAATCATGGACCGGCCGAGCAGATCGATCTCTCCCGCAGACGCGGCCGACGTCGTAAGGCATGCTGCAATCACAACAACCAGTGCAACTCTAAACCACAGCATTCGATTGAAGTTCATGTTTCCCCCTTGTTATCGCGTCACTCGCAACTCGCCGCCTCGTGCAATTCCGGCGGATGTCTTTCCATGACAATCCTCTCGATCGGAACCTGCGTTCCCGTAGGCCACGAAGTAGCCAGCCCATCGACGACCGCGTCGTCCATGTTAGAGATGTCAAAGCCGGCGCGGATCAGTTCTGTGATGATGGCCGCCTTCTTCCTGCCTGCGACCCTGTTGTAATGATCTGGATAAAACGTGAGCACGTCATTTCTGGCCATGACGGGCCGATAGAAGAGGCGCACCGGAATTTGCGTGGTGAGTTCAACGCGATAAGTGGTGCCGCGGTTCTTTGCATAAAGCTCTCGAAGCGCGGGATCGCGCTTCTCGGAAAAACGCTCCTGGAGATACCATGCCAGCTCGGAGACGTCGCTGTTGTGCATGCGCATGCAGCCGTGAGACGCGGGTCTCCCAACCGACCAATCCTTGTTCGTTCCGTGAAACAATATCTCCGAAGAGAGGGGCATCTTCACAAGTCCGAGCGGATTGCCCGGTCCGGGCGGCGTAGGCTTGGCGCCCTTTGCCCACGAGGCCTCAGGCGGAGGGAACCACCAGGGATTCCACTCGATGCGCTTTATCGCCGACTCCTGCTCCGGCGTGGGATAGACGCCCTGTCCTATGGCCACGCGCCTGCGGAAAAGCGGGGCGCCGCCCTCGAAGAGGGTCATCTCGGTAGCGGGGATGTTGACCTCTATCTCCACCTCGGTGACCGGTTCGGCTTCGACCTCGGGTGTTGGCCTGGCTGCTGCCTCTGGCGCTGGCGCCTTCGTAGGCACCGCGCATCGCTGTATGATCCCGGCTGAGAGAGCGGCCGCGGCCATGGCCGCTATCATCAATATCGCGGGCAGATATTCCCCGAGCAGCAGCCGTCGCCTCCCCCCATCAGCCATGCCATCGCCCCCGTTCAATCTGATGATTCCCCGCAGCTTGCTGCGGGGTTTCCGCCACCCTCTCCCTTGAGGGGAGAGGGAAGGGTGAGGGTGACCGAAGCAGCCCTCATTTTCCTATTATAACCTTTAATATGTCCTCTTCGTCCTGATTTTTCTGCTTAGGGGCAGCCTTCTTTACGCCCTGCTTTGTAGCTGGAGCGGGGGCTGGCGCCGCGGCGGGTTTATCTTCCTTCTTCGGGGCCACGGCCGCTGGTTTGTTCTCCGGCGCTGCCGGTTTCTCAGGCTGCGCGGCCTTTGCGGGTACCGCCGGCTTTGCGGCTGCAGGTTTCTCAGCCGGCTTCGTCTCTTTCGGTTTTGTCTCTTTGGGCGCCGTTGCCTTGGGTTTCTCTTCTGCTGCTGCAGGCGGCTGCACGACCTCCGGCGCCTTTGACCTCTGCTCGACATCGGATGCGAGCTTGACCTTGTCCGAAGACAATTTCGGAGCCGTTATCGCGCCGCCGGCAGTCACAGGAATTGCCAGCTCGCCGTCGCTCTCGAGCAGCAGCTTCTGCGCCGCTGCATCGCGAATCAGCTGCACGGCGATATCCTTGGAGAGCTTGACGATACCGCTGCCGTCGATTTTGCCCGACGGCGCGATTGAAGCAGCGAGCTTCGCGGAATAGAGCGGCTGATGCCAGTCGATCTCGCCTGAAGAGAGCGTATCGAGCTTGCTCTCGAACGACGCCTTGAAATCAGCAACGTCGCTCGAAGCGGACGCGAGCTTCTTAGCCGTAGCGTCTTCAGGCGCCACGTGGGTGAGCTCCTCGATCGCCTTCCATGTATCTGCGGCAAAAACGCCGCCGGCGCCGTCGAACGAAGATATCTTGCCCTCCGGCATTACGAGCGAACCGGAGAGCACGAGATTTTTGGCGAGCGCGACGCCGTCAGGACCTTCGCTTGCAGCCTTCGCAACTATCGAGGCCTTGCCTGAGAGCGCCCCATGCAGCGTCGGTATCTCCGCCGCCTCGATCCCGTCTACGACAGCGTCGAAATCGAGCTTAAGATTTTCGCCAAATGCTATCGATCCGTTGCCGGAGAGCGTTCCCCCGGCGTACGTGCCGCGCAAGGCGCTAAACGTCATCGCCTCGCCCTCGCGCGAGAACGCGGCGCTGGCCTCCGTGAGCGCTATGCCCGCCACCTCGGCCTTTGCGGCGGTGAATTTACCCTCCATCGCAAGAGGCGCATCGGAATTGAGCGGCCCCTCTACGGATACGTCCGCATCCACGCCTTCAAGCGCGCCGGCGCTTGCGAGCCATGGAAAGAACGAACGTATGGAAGTGAGCTTGAGGCCGCGGCCTCCGGCCAATAGCCTTGCGGTGAGCACGTCGTCGCGCAGTATTTCTCCACTCATGTTGATGTTGTCGTCGCCGAACGCGAGCGTGCACTGGGATATTGTGAAGGCCTCGGGCTTTGAAAGCAGTGTAGCCGTCGCCTTGAACGGCAAGCCAGCCTCCTTTGAAAACATTCCGCCTGAAGAGATGCGCGCGCTGCCGGCGTCTATCTGCACGCCGATCTCTCCCGCGTCGCGCGTGCCCTTGAACGAGATATCCGTCGCCACAACTCCCTGCCACGAAAGCCCCATCGGAAGCCTGCCGCCCATGAACGGCAAGAAAGGCTGGAATGCGGCCGGGTTGAGATCCGGCGTTGCGACGTGGATGTCGAAAGACGCAGGCGCTACGCCGTAGTTCATGGCGAAGTCCGCGGCCAATTGAGCGCCGTTGATAAAGAGTTTGAGCCCCTTTGCCGTGAATTCTTTTCGTGCGCCATCGATTTCCACACGCCCCTCGGCGCTTATATTTGGCTGTCTCGCGCCTCCGAATGCGCCGGTGATCCGCACATCAGCTATAAATCCACCCTCCCCGCTGATGTTCTTTGCAGCGAGCGATACGTTATCGATCGTCACGGGCGGAGCATCGCCCTCTGGAGTTACAGTTATGCGGCCACGCACTGCTTCGACCGATCTGATGATCAGCCGTTTCTCCTCCTTGACCGGAGCTGCTGCTGCGCCCGGCTGATCGGCCAGGGCCGTGCGCAGTATGAATTCCTTTATCAACTCCGAAGCCGGCGGCCCAAGAGGTGCTGCCGGTTCGGGCTTAGCGGGCGCTGGAGGCAATAGTCCGGGAACAGTTGGGGCCGGTGACGGAGTCGGAACGGGCGGCGTCGCAGGTACTGCCCCAGGAATTGACGGCGCTGGAGGAGTCGGCTGAGTCAGGGCTGGCGCCGGCTCGGGAGTCGTAGTTGTAGCAGGCGGAGCTGGAATCGTTGATGGAGTTGGAGCTGGAACTGGAGTTGGTGCTGGTATCGCCGGGAGCGTCTGCTGCTGTACTATCGGCGCTGGCGCAGGCATTGCCCGCATCGCAGGTTGCAGCGGTGCTGGCGCTTGCGCCGTTCCAGGCTGGAGTTGCTGGCCCTCCTCGACCTTCATCTCTATTGCAGGTGCGGGCATCGAGGGAATCGATTCCAGCTTTGGTTCAGCGCCCTGCGGCATCGCCCCGCTTGCCGCAGGAGCGGCAGCTGGAGGCACTGATATCGCTTCCGCTCCAGACGGAGCGGATTCGATTCCCATGATCATCCCCAGATTGCTGATCCCGGATGCCATGCGTATATCGACCGCCACGTCCCGCATCTCAACCGCGGTATCTATCTTTCCGCGCAAGAGCGCCGGAAAAGAGAGAGAGCCGTTGATCGTCTTCGCCTGTATTACAGGCATCCCCTGAAACGGCGGCTTTGTGGAGACGATGGAGAGGTCGTGGATGGTATAACCGGGATAAGGGATGATCCTGAAGCGGAACTCGCCCATCTCCACGCGCGCGTCGAGCCCCTCCACGAGGGATTCCTGCACGATCTTCTGGTATGTGGCTGCAGGTATGAGGCGCGGACCCGCGATGGCGAGTGCGATGACGATGATGATAGCGCCCGCAGAGATCAGGACAGCAGTTCGCAAGGCCTCCCCCTCCTCAAGATCCGCAGGACAGTTGGTAACATATATAATGATGCGAATCAATTTGGGGTTAACAAATCTTCTGCAGGCAACGTAAACAACGCCAGCAAGGCAAGCAACGCGTATTCAACGGGTTTTGATTTTCGTTGCTGGCTGCTGATATTCGCTCAAGAGCGCGCGGAGGTATGCCGGCAGAATGCATGACAAATCTCGTGGCACTAGTGATGTATCCGTTCTCGGAGCTCTTCGAGCCAGAGCACTACGAGGCCGTGGATGCGCTTGTCGAGGCCGGGCGGTATTTCGTGCGTCTGCAGGACCTTCATGAACACGTCGAGCGCCCCTCGCGTCTCCGCCACCGTGAGCGGCTGTCCGCTCGAATGCACGAGCATGTCGCGATAGCGAAGCGCCACGCCGACGAGCATGCCGAACATGCCGCGCGTGCCCTCGTCAGCGCCCTCGAAGTGCTTTGAGACGCGATCGAACAACGCCCTGATATCCTCTTCGTCCATGCCGCCGGTCTTTGTCATAAATGCAGGGCTAGGTCATGTTTCCCGGGATGGCAAGCGAGAAACCGTGCTGGGGGCTCTATTCCCCGATTTAGGGCATCTACACGCCGATCGTTGTTTTGCTTCCATTATAACGTATTGATATTAAACGTAAAAACAGAACGAATTTCTGGCATGTATCGTGCATATTTATCGGATGAAGTCACAATAAAGGAGAATTATCATGAAGCGAATTATTTCCATAGCAGGCGTCATGTTGTTTGTGCTCTTCGCATCGAGGATGGCCTTGGCTTGGCCAGATGTTGACATCCCTTCCTACGATCCACCGGATTTCACGACGACAATTCAGTCCTATGTATTGTCCGCAGACATGAACGATTACAAAGCCGCTGCATCCGACACAAAAACTTTTATCTATGGAGAGGCTCCAAAGGCGTCGGTGAAGGCGCCGATAAACTGGAGCGGAAAACCATGGATACCCTCATGCATCAATTATGAGAAGAACATCTCCTTGAGGTCCAAATTTTTCAGCGCCCCTGCGGATGAAAAGGCCGATGTAGAATGTGAATCTCTGAGTAACGACGGCTCAAGCTGCAAGTTCAAATGCAGCGTTGATTCCTCATGGGTCGAGAAAGCGACAGCTGCTTCAAACGCACATGGCGTGGCTTCTGCGATACTGGAATTCGAGGCCGTGATACCCATGGGCGAAGGCCAGACCTCTCACAAGATGTTCGGACTCGATCCGATCATGGCCGAAGATGGCGACAGCGACGGCGCGCCTGACGATCTGGACAACTGCCCGAGTGTCGCGAATACCGACCAGGCGGACAAGGATCATGATGGTAAGGGAGATAAGTGCGCGTCGATTCTTATACAGATGCCTATCGGAAAAAAATATGTGCTTGATCCCAGCAAACTCAAAGTCCTGCCGGGAGACGACGCGTCGACGACTGACCCCGCGGCGACGCCCGACCCGGCGGTGACAGATGGCTCTGACGACGACCTCACCGAGGAGAGTTCCGGCGATCTTCCCTCGGGTTCCGACGAAGGTTCTCTCAAGTTCTCGGACAACGGCGCAGGTTGCAGCATGATCCCCGCATCGCAGGCAGGCTCGCTCTCGTGGCTGCTCGCGGCGCTCGCCCTCGTCCCGATGGGATTCAGGCGGAAGAAGAAGTGATCCAGGGATTGCCGAGCCGCTTCGCGGTTCGCAATGACAAAAGACCTTCAAGACCCTGCCGGGCGGCAGGGTCTTTATTTTGACTGAAACCGCCACATCGGATCACAACAGATCCTCGGCAACGACGAAGTCTGAGGGTGAGATGAGCCGGATACCCTTCCAGCTCTTCAGGCTGAGGAGGTGGCGTTCATCGCCAGTGATTATATAATTGGTCTTGGCGGTGAATGCGCATTCAAGGACCCGATTGTCGGCCGGATCGGCTTTGACGACATCAATTCGTTCCGTGGGGTATACAAGTTCGCCTGATTCTGCGAGCAACCGGATCAGTTCATCGACCCTCTTTTTAGGAAGCGCAAACTTTTTCTCGAATATCCTTCGGACCTCTGTGAGCAGATCGGGAGATGTGGCGTGATCAATCCGCTTTGTGAGCGCCGCTCGCACGATTCGGTCTGGCGCCCCTCCAGGAAAGAGAACCCCGGAGATGATCACGTTTGTATCGAGGACGACTTTCATTTTCGCAGCCCATGTACGAGGCGATCTGCGTCCGCCTCAGTACGAATGCCCATCTTGCGGCCCTTGGGCATCAGCTCCTGCTGCAGAGCCTCCCATTTCTTGATGTTGAGGTAGAAACGCGCCGCCTCCTGAACTATCCCGCTGAGCGTCCGCCTCTCGGCTTCTGCTTGAGCGCGCAATTCCTCTTCCAGGGCCTCCGGAAGGGTAATACTGGCCTTTTTGGCAATGGATGATTTCATACCTCTACAAATACTACTTTTAGGTCTTTTTAGTCAAGATATTATTCTCCATCCGCGCCTCTCCGCATCAGTGAATCTGGGCCATTGAAAACCAGGCTGAACATTAAAACCTATTCTAAAAACCCTTGTGACGAGGCGCGCGATCCAGTATTGACCGGTTTGCGATGGCCGGAACATTCATCACATTTGAAGGTATAGAGGGATGCGGCAAGTCCACGCAGATCAGTCTCCTCGCGGAATATCTTGCGCGCAAGGGCAACGAGGTGGTGCTCACACGCGAGCCGGGCGGAACGCAGATAGGCGAGCGGATACGCTCAGTGCTGCTCGACGCCTCTCACGACGGCATGGCTCCTATCGCGGAGCTTCTGCTCTACGCGGCCGCGCGATGCCAGCACATCGCGGAGGTCATCCGCCCCGCGCTCGACGCGGGCAAGGTCGTGCTATGCGACAGATACGCGGACGCGACCACCGCGTACCAGGGCGCAGCTCGCAGGATAGACGCGGCAACTCTCGCCGAGGTTCATCGCATAGCGACGGGCGGGCTCATGCCGGAATTGACGATCCTGCTCGATTGCGCGCCATCGGAGGGCCTCTCACGCGCGCATGCGCGGATCGCCGCAGGCGGACAGGCGGCGCACGAAGACCGCTTCGAGCGCGAGGCCATGGCATTCCATGAGCGGGTTCGACAGGGTTACCTTGCCATTGCAAAGTCAGAGCCCGGACGAGTCAAAGTGATCGACGCATCGGCCTCCATCGAGGAGATTCAGATGCGCATCGCTGATGCCGTGGAAAAGTTTCTGTGCAACAATCTCTGCGACAAGACGTACGTTAGTACGTTAGTACGTTAGTACGAAATCTTGTTGGATATCCTGAAAATTCACTGCTGTTGTACCAACGTACTAACGTACCAAAGTACCAACGTACTAAAACAAGAGTACCAATCATGTGGCCATCCATCATCGGACATAGCAGGCAGATTGCGGAGCTCAAGCGGGCCGTCGAATTCGCGCGCGTTCCCAATGCGTACATCTTCTCCGGGCCTCGCGGCATAGGCAAGCGCAGGGTGGCGGATGCGTTCACGGCTGCGCTCTTCTGCGCCGAGGCTCGCTCGCGTGGCATGGCGCCGTGCGGCGAATGCGCCTCCTGCCGCAAGCTCGCCGGCGGCAATCACCCGGACCGCTTCACAATCGAGCCTGAGGAATCCGAGCGCGGCGCGGTCCAGAGCATCAAGATAGATCCGCTGCGCGAGCTGCAGGCATCGCTGCAGTTCAAACCGCTGGAGGCGCCTGCCAAGGTGGCGGTGATAGACGGCGCCGACCGCATGATGGATGCGGCAGCGAATTCGCTGCTCAAGATCCTCGAGGAACCTCCGGAACGGACGCACTTCATACTCATAACGCCGTTCCCGCAGCGTCTGCTCCCGACGATCCGCTCGCGCTGCCGACACATTGCCTTCTCGCCCATCCCGGACGCGGAGCTGGCGGCAGAGATCGCGAGGCAGCGCGAGATACCTGAGCGCGAGGCAGTGAGAATCGCCCGCCTCGCTGGCGGCAGCATGGGCACTGCCATGGCACTCGACCCAGAGTTGGTTGAAGGCGTGCTGGGCCGATTCATCGCCCTCACGAAGAAGGCGTCCAGCGCCGATATCTTCGAGACCGCCCAGGCATGGAAGGATCTGGATCCGGGCAAGATCCTGCTCGTCTTCGATCTGCTCGCCAGCTTCTATCGCGACCTCCTGCGCGTGCAGGCAGTGGGCGGCGAATCGGAGCTCATCCACCCGGAGGCCGCGGCCATGGCCTTATCCTGCCCAGCCGAACACGCATTACGATGTCTCTCTGAGATCGATGCGACAAGGCTTGCCGCCGAAACCTCGGCAAATAAACAGTTGATGTTTGAGCAGCTTCTGTTTACGCTCTCCCGCCAATGAGCGAACCAGCTAAGCTCGCAGCGGGGGTTCAGTTCCGCAACGCGGGCAAAATCTATACATTCATCACTGATGATGCGTCCCTGAAAAAGGACGAGGCCGTCATGGTCGAGTCCGAAGGGGGTACGGCCATCGCCTATGTCGCCGTGCCTCCGTACGCCATAGACGAGAGCGAATTATCGGCCAATGCCAGGAAGATACTGCACAGGGCCACGCCTGAGGAGATCGACGCGGAACGCCAGATCTGCGAGCGCGCCGTGGAATGCTTCCGCATCTGCCGCGAGAAGATACGCGCCCACAACCTGCCGATGAAGCTCGCCGAGGTGGACGTGATCGAGGGTGGAAAAAAAGCGGTATTCACCTTCTTCTCCGAACAGCGCGTCGACTTCAGGGGTCTGGTCAAGGACCTGGCCGGCCTGCTGCACATGCGCATAGAGATGCGCCAGGTCGGGAGCCGCGACGAGGCAAAGGTCGCGGGCTGCATGGGGCCGTGCGGGCTTACCACGTGCTGTTCCACACACCTGCGGCAGTTTCAGTCCATCTCCATATCGATGGCCAAACACCAGGGGCTCGCGCCTAACCCGGCCAAGCTCACCGGCATGTGCAACAAGCTCAAGTGCTGCCTCTCCTACGAATGCGCCGCATACGACGAATGCCGCCAGGGCCTGCCAAAGGTCGGCGCCTCGGTCGAGACGCCGGAAGGGCCGGGCAAGGTCGCGGGCCACAACGTGCTCAAGCGTGAGTGCATAGTGCGGCTCTATGGTGGAGGCGAAACGAGGACGTCCTGCGACAACTGCCGCGTGCTCCCGCCTGCCGAACGTGACGCGGCGATTGCCGCAGCCCGCCAGGCTCAGGAGGACTCCCAGGAGAGAAGGCAGCGCGGCCGCAGAGATCGCAACAGCAACGGGCGCAAGGAATCGAGACATGAAAAACCGAAACAGTGAAAAATTCTACATCACTACCGCCATCGATTACGTCAACAGCACACCGCACATAGGCACCGCATATGAAAAGATAGGCGCGGACGTGCTCGCGCGCTGGCATCGCATGTGCGGCGATGACGTACACTTTCAGATGGGCAACGACGAACATTCCATCAACGTGAAGAAGGCCGCGGACGAAAAAGGGCTCTCGCCCAAGGCGTACTGCGACCAGATGCGCACGCATTTCGAAAAAATCTGGCAGTCACTCGACATATCATATGACGATTTCATCCAGACGTCGGATCCCCGCCACGAGAAGGGTGTGCAGAAATTCCTTCGGACGATCATGGACAATGGCGACATCGAGCTGAAAAAATACGAAGGATGGTATTGCGAATCGTGCGAGGCATTCCTCACCGAGAAAGATCTTGTAGACGGACTCTGTCCAAACCACAAATCAAAACCCGCGTGGCTCGCCGAAGAAAACTACTTCTTCAAACTCACAAAATACCAGCAGCGGCTGCTGGATCACATCGAGAAGAACCCCGAGTTCATCCTCCCTGACATACGGCGCAACGAGATCACGAGTTTTCTCAGGGAAGGGCTGCAGGACATCTCCGTATCGCGCGCCTCGGTCGATTGGGGAATCCCGGTCCCGCACGATCCCGACCACGTCGTCTACGTCTGGTTCGACGCGCTCATCAACTACATCACCGCGGTCGGCTACGGCTGGGATGACGCGCTGTTTGCAAAATGGTGGCCCGCGGACGTGCACGTGATCGGCAAGGACATCACGCGCTTTCACTGCATCATCTGGCCCGCCATGCTCATGAGCGCCGGCATTCCGCTGCCCAAGACGGTATTCGGACACGGTTTCGTCTATCTCAAGGGCGAGAAGATGAGCAAGACCCTGGGCAACGTGGTGACGCCGATGGACGTGATAGACCGCTTCGGGCCCGATCCGCTGCGCTATTATCTCATGCGCGAGGGCGGCTTCGGCCGCGACGCGGACTTTACGTGGGAGCACTTCATCGAACGCTACAACGGAGATCTGGCGAACGGCATCGGAAATCTCGTGGCTCGCACGATAGGCATGGCGAATCGCTACTGCAACGGCATCATCAAGCCACCGAACGTCAGTCCAAGAGATCGTGGAGAACTCGCCGATAAAACGCTTGATCTTGTCGACAAGGTCAGCCGCGCGCTTGATTACAGGACGGGCGAAATAGAATTTCACGGCGCGCTGGCATCGATCTGGGAAGCATATGCCGCAGCCGACCGCCACATCAACGAGAGCAAGCCGTGGGAGATGTACAAGGCTGGAAGAATAGATGGAATAAATAATGTGCTTTGGGATATCGCATCGTCGTTGCAGGTATCGACGGCCCTGCTCTTTCCTTTCATGCCGCGCACTGCAATGAAAATTTGGGAGATCATGGGATATAAAGAGCACTCGGATATCTCTCAAATTAAGAATCTCAATGATATCCGCAAAATGTGGGGTGCACTCCAGTCCATCACGGTGAGCAAAGATGCCGGCGCCCTCTTCATGCGGATCGAAGAGAAGAAAGAGGAAGCGGTTCACCCTTCGACAATCTCAGAGCGAACGGGAAAGGAGAAAAAAATGAAATCAACAGCTCCAGTTCAAGCAGCTGCCCCGGGGACTGAACTAATCGATATCAACGACTTCGGACGCGTGCAGCTCCGCGTGGCGCAAGTGCTCGCCGCAGAACGCGTGGAGGGCGCGGACAAGCTGCTCAAGCTGCAGGTCTCGCTAGGCAGCGAGGAGCGCCAGATCGTGGCTGGCATCGCCCAGCACTACGCGCCGGAGGAACTCGTGGGCAAAAAAATCGTAGTAGTAGCCAACCTCAAGCCCGCAAAACTTCGCGGCATAGAATCACAGGGCATGCTGCTGGCCGCCTCGGACGAAACCACCGTCTCGATCCTCACCCCGCTCAAGGACGTGGCAGTGGGGTCGAAGGTGAAATAGACCAAATCCGAAGCAAAAAATTCTATGCGGGAATTGAAAAATGTAAAAAGTCGAGATGTATAGAGATACCCGGAAATGATTCATATTTATCACTATAACAGTTTCAGTTCGCTCTATGAACTCAGGAAACTACTTGCCTCAGACAAGGTTTCGCTGCTCAAAAACGAAATTTGCAAAAATTGCGGCAACAGGTATCGCTGTCTTTTCGATACAAGAATTCGTCCGTATCATATAAGCGAGAATATTGGAGGCCTCTATCGCTTCGATATATTTTGTACGTTATGTGAATAAAGGGATAGGGTACGCTGCGGCCTCAATCGAATGGATCAGGAAAACGACCCGGGCGATTTTCAATGCGGTGCATTTGAGCCAAATTTGCCGTCTCAATAATCTGGTTGAATACACAAAATGGACGCATCATCCAAGATGTACGATAGGGGTTATTGCCTTGATATTTATGATGTTTTCTGTAACTTTCTCTTCAATGATTTCATAAGCGCTGAAATCAACATCGTTCGCCATTGACAAGTGAACGATAACTGCGGCAGGCAAAAAACTGGAATGTTCAGGGGAGAAATTAGTGCCGTGTCCCTGGAATTCCCTTATGCATACTACTTGATTGAATGGATACATTGTCAGTAAAAAAAAGAAGCTGGAACATGAGCCGAATCTGTTCCGTCAACACACAACCAGAACTGTTGGTTCGCTCTTATCTGCATCGAAAAGGTTTCAGATTTTCGCTCCACCGGACTGACATTTCAGGAAAACCAGACATTGTATTGCCAAAATACCGGTCTCTGATTTTTGTGCATGGTTGCTTTTGGCATAAGCACGGTTGTGCAAAGTCACACATTCCGAAATCAAACCGCAATTACTGGATGCCTAAATTGAAGCGCAACGTGCACCGTTTTGAAATCACAAAGCGAGAACTGCAAAAAGAAGGCTGGCGCGTTATTGTTGTGTGGGAATGCGAAGCAAAAAAAATTTCAACTTACGGGCGCATAACAAAGAGGATAATAAACCATGTCAGGAAGAGAACGTTATAATAGCCCGCTAACTTGCATCGATCTTTTCTCTGGTGCAGGAGGCCTGTCTTGCGGGCTGGAGATGGCCGGCTTCCGTGTTCTTCTGGCCTCTGATTATGAACCTGTTTTTGGTGAAACATACCGGCTTAATCATCCAGACGTTCAATTTGTTGACACAGACATAAGAAATCTTTCCGGGAAAAAACTTCTCTCGCTCATCGGATTGAAACGGGGCCAGCTGGATTTGCTCGCAGGTGGGCCGCCCTGCCAAGGGTTTTCGATTAATGCTCCAGTCCGTAGCACCGGCGATAAACGCAATCACCTTTTCAAGGAGTTTTTAAGAATTGCCAGCGATCTTTATCCGCGCACAATCCTCATTGAAAATGTGACAGGGATCGTATCACTTGCTGAAGGAGAAGTAGTAAAAACAGTCTACAAAGCACTGAACGATCTGGGCTACCAAGTGTGTCACAAAATTTTGTTCGCCGCACACTACGGCGTGCCTCAAATGCGCTATCGAACCATCTTCCTTGCGACCCGCCTGAAAAGCGGCATCGTTTTCCCAGCACCTGAATACAATGCAAGTGGAGTTGCCAATTTTACCGGTGGCAAAGAACTATGTTTTAGAATCCTGCCGTTGTTTCAGAATAAATTGAAACCTTTTACCTCGGCATGGGATGCGCTATCGGATTTACCATCAATCACAGCAGGCGGCGCCGATCACCCCAGCCGCTATGACAAGCCGCCGGCAAGCGAGTATCAGCGTTTAATGCGAAAACAATCGAGGGAATTACACAATCATTCATGTAACAGAATTACTCCAATCAACCTTGAAAGGTTAAAACACATACCTCAGGGAGGCAGCTGGCGGGATATTCCCTTTGAGCTGCTGCCGTCCGGGCTCAAACGGGCACGAAGAAGTGACCACACAAAGAGATATGGCCGTATTCATCCCAACGAACTGTGTTCCACCATACTGACGAAATGTGACCCTCATTGGGGCAGTTTCTTTCATCCCTATCAAGACCGCGTACTAAGCGTACGCGAGGCTGCACGTATTCAATCATTTCCTGACAGATATATTTTTCGCGGAAGCCGTACGGAGCAATATACTCAAGTCGGCAATGCGGTTCCACCACTTTTGGCCCGCGCGCTTGGCCGCTCGGTTATAGATATTTTGAATGAAGGGGGAAGGAGTGACCATGAGGGGGAAGAGGGATTTAGCCGAAATATTCGGTTATGCGGCTGATGATACAAGCCGGACAGCACGTACACTATGGAATCTGGGCGCGTGTCCCTTTACAAACTGTAAGTGCATAAAGCACAACCACGATCAGAGCATCATCTATGGAACGTGCAGCGTTCGCAGTTCCGGCAGCGAGATAATCATCTGTCCCAACCGTCTTTACGCAAATGATTATGAGACAATAAGGTGCGTAGCACGTGATGCGTTTGGCGGGCACCTCCCCTTTTACAGGTTCAGCGATTTTGTCAAAAACCGTAAAACCATTGGCAAGTGCGTTGTTGCTCTGGGGCAAAATTCGGGAAAAGAAATCAAGCTCGGACAATCTCTCAGCATGGATTGGGTCTTGGCGAAAATTGAAAATGGATCTTTAAAAAAGTATGTCGGAATTGAAGTTCAGAGCATCGACATCACAGGCAACTATCGCGATGCTTGGCACGGTTATAAGAACCTGCCCAAAAGACCAGGAGCGGACATTCCAGCCTCAGCGCATGGACTCAACTGGGCAAATGTTCATAAGAGACTCATCCCGCAGTTAATCCGAAAAGGCCTGATGTATTCAAAATCGGATTATGTAGACAAAGGACTATACTTCATCATTCCTGAAATTGTTTTTCAAAAATTTGAAGCATTATTGGGTCAGCTTCCATCAATAACTCAATGTAGCAAGGAGACTATTTCGGTTCACACATACGCGCTCGGTTCTCCCGTGAAACGCGGGCAGCAAAGAAAACTCCGATTGGTTAGAAATATCCGCTTTCTGTTGCAGGATATGTCTACGCGTTTCGTTACCGGGCCAAATTTGCCTGCAGGAGATGACCTGGACTACGCAGTCAAAACAGCCCTCGGTGTAATATAATAAGGCTACGAACCGGACACCTCCAAACTCAAGGATCTGGCCTTTACGCTGGAGATGGCCAGGACCCTGCCGCCTCTCAAGAAGGACAAACGCCGGCTCGTCTTTGCACCGACGAAATATCTGGATCAGGAACACCTCGATCATTTCCGCATCGATTTTGCGCAACTGCCATTTGAAATCTATGAACTGACACGGTGAACGATGCAGCTCAAAGAATACCAACAACGGGCCCTTAGCGAAATCCGGGGCTATCTCGAGCAACTCGCCGAGTGGCGTTCGAGGGCGGAGGCCAATCCGGATCTTGAAATCGATTTCCCAGTCAAGGCATGGGAGAAGTCTGGAATTCATCGACGCTACATCTCACGCAAGAACGGACTCCATCAACCGCTTCCCAATTTCTGCCTCAAGGTACCGACCGGCGGCGGCAAGACCCTGCTCGCGGTCAAGACCGTCGATCTGGCGAACGTTGTTTATCGCAAAAAACGGACGGGCCTTGTGCTCTGGATCGTGCCCACGACCCAGATCTACCGCCAGACCATCGGGCACCTGAAAGACCGCGATCATCCCTATCGCCAGCACCTCGATATCGCCAGCGGCGGGCATACGCTGATCCTGGAAAAGAGCGATCGCTTCACGCCGCAGGACGTGAAGGAAAATCTTGTCATCCTTATGCTCATGCTCCAGGCGTCGAATCGAAAGACGAAGGAGACGCTCAAAGTCTTCAAGGACAGCGGCGGATTTCAGGACTTCTTTCCGCCTGAAGACGGCATCAAGGCGCAGGAGGCGCTGCTCAAGCGCTATCCGAATCTCGACACCTACGAAAAAGAGAGCGGATTCTGGGGACGCCAGATCAAGACGTCGCTCGGCAATACGCTGCGTACGCTCTCGCCTCTGATCATCCTGGACGAAGGGCACAAGGCCTACAGCGACGGGGCGCAGGAGACGTTGCGCGGCTTCAACCCGTGCCTCATTGCGGAACTCTCCGCAACGCCGGTGGAGAGCAACGTCCTCATAGATATATCGGGCCGCGAGCTGCACCGCGAGGAGATGATCAAGCTCGACCTGCACGTCGTGAACAAGGCGAGCCCGGACTGGAAGGACGCGCTTCTCTCCGGAGCGAACAAGCTCGATGTCCTCGCTGAAAAGGCTCGAGAATATGAATCCAACACGGGCAATTACATCCGTCCGATCTGCCTCATTCAGGTGGAGCGCACGGGAAAAGACCAGCAGGGAGGCCGATGGATCCATTCCGAACAGGTGCGAGAGCATCTGATACGGGTCATGGGAGTACCGGCCGAACAGATCGCGGTGAAGACGAACGAAAAGGACGAGCTCAAAGAGATCGACGACGTCGGCGGCCTGCTCTCGCGCGACTGCAAAGTACGCTACATTATCACCAAGCAGGCACTGCAAGAGGGGTGGGACTGCTCTTTTGCGTATGTGCTCGTCATCCTCACGAATCCTTCGTCGAAAAATGCGCTCACGCAGTTGGTCGGACGCATCCTTCGCCAGCCCTATGCCCGCAAGAGCGGTGTTCGCGAGCTGGATGAAAGTTATGTGTTCTGCTTCCAGCTGAAGGCGGGCGTGCTTCTGGACAGCATTAGATCCGGATTCAAGCAAGAGGGGTTGGGCGACCTCCAGGGTCATATCTCGTCTGAAAGCGAACGTGGAGATGGCGACGCCTCCGAGCGGCAGATCGAGATCCGGGATTGTTTCAAGAAGGCGGCCTCGCGAACCGTCCTCCCGATATTTGTGGTGCGGGACGGCAACAAATGGCGGCCCGTAAGCTATGAAACTGATATCGCGCCGCGGATCCCGTGGAAAGAAGTCGATATCGCTCCGGTCAAGTCCTGCACCCTTTCCATGATCGAAGAGAAGGACCTGGAACACGTCGTCACGCGATCTGAAGATGCGCATGAGGTGATCGAGCAGCGGGCAGTGCATCATCTGAAGGAAGGCGGAATTCATGTCGATCCGGTCTTCATGACGAGGCAGCTGGGCGACATTGTGCCCAATCCGTGGCGCGCGCATGAATTCGCAAGCGCCGTTCTGGAACACCACCGAAAGAACGCTGATGAGAGCCTTCTGGCGAATAATTTCGTCTTCCTCATCGAGGAACTGCGCAAACAGGTCGAAAATGAAAAAGAGCGGCTGGCAGAGGGTATTTTCCGTGCAATGCTGGAGAATGATGAACTGCGTTTTTTGATCATCGGAAAGGAATTCGACTGGACCTTCCCGAAGACTATCACCATCAAACCGACGTCAAGGACCCTGAATCGCAAGGACGGAAGCCCGCTGGAATTGAGCCTCTTCGATTTTGTGCCGGAAGAAGATTTCAACGAAACGGAGAAAGCGGTTGCATGGTATCTGGAGAGCCAGGAGCGGCTTTTCTTCTGGTACCGCAACCGGTCGCGTCGAGATTATTCCATTCAGGGCTGGCGCGAGCATCGCATCTACCCGGATTTCATCTTTACCTCGACCGGCCATGAAACGGAAAAAAATTACGAGCGGGTGTACGTCGTAGAGACCAAGGGCCTGCACCTCAAGGACAACGAAAAGACCGACTACGTGCGCAAAATATTCGACATCTGCACGGAACAGGCTCAATCACGGAACTGGACAGAACTCGGGCTGCAGATGAAAGACAAAATCCTTCAATATGAGGTTCTCGCGGAAGACGAATGGCAGGCGAAGTTGAATGAGATCCTGCAGGAAGCATAAGTCCAAGACCTCAATCTTCACAGAAACCGGCTTGAACCTCGATCTGCCTTAAACCAACGTGCGAAGCGGCACATAGCAAGCGGATTATCCCGCCCTCCCGCCGAATGAACAGGAACGCATCGCCAAGTGCTCCAACGTTAGCCTGACGTGCTGAATTCAACTCCGTGTCGACTCATTCGCCGGGAGGGCGGGGTGATCCGCGTACTCTGTGGCACGGAGCCACACTCCATGGCACGAGAGCCCGCGTACGCAGGGCACGTTGCTTGCGTCTTTACAGGAGCAGTTCATCGAGGTCCGGTATGCTGTCCACTACCGGACCTTCGTCTTTCGGGGCTGGCTTTGGTTTCGGGGCGGTTGGCGCGGGCTTTGAAAAACCGTGTCTGTAGAGCGGAAGGTCGTTTGAATTTGAGGCCACTACCTCTATGCGCCGCCGGCTCTGCTTTTCCCATTTCTTGAGTCCCTTCTCCAACAGTGGCTGGTTCATGGACCACAACAGCGCATGCTCACCCTCCACCTTCTGCTCGGCGAATAGTTTGTATCCAAGCGAGAACGTCTGAAAGCCGTTCTCGTCCGGTCCACCCCAGATAATAAACGTGGCGGGCTCCTGTATCTGCAGCCTCACCGGCTTGTCCGGGTCCCAGTCGGTGCGAAGGAATCCCACCATGTTGAGGTTAAGCCTCACGCACCACATCGGTTCGGTGAGCCCCTTGAGGATGAGCATGAGCTCGTCGAGAAAGGTCATCTGGTTGAGGTTGTCCCTGTTGATCTGGTTTGTGGCGTTGTAGGTGGTGATCTCCAGGCTGTCCGGGACCACGAGACCGAAAAACGAGCGGAGGAAATTGAAGACCTGTTCGAAGAACCAGACGTTGGTCTCCTCTGCGTTCATGCGCCTGAAATCCACGGCTGGATTGAATCCCCAGCTTCCAACCACCTGGCCGCGCACCGTCTTCTCGAGCAGAAAGTCATCCAACCCGGTCGGCATATCTACCTGTTGCTTCCTCGCTGTGCTCATTGCGGCCATGGTAACGCAAACCCCCCGCCGTTGTCCATACGGCAATATGCGTTGCCCAGCCCGTCAGTCGCCATGACGGTGGCTCCGTGCCACGGAGTACGCGAGGCTCCCGGACTCTCGCCGAATGAACGGGAACGCGGTGGCAGGTGTTCAAACGTTAGATATAAGATTGGAGAACAACTCCATGTCGACTCATTCGCCGAGAGTCCGGAAGGTCCGCGTACTTTGTGGCACGGAGCCCGACGGCCGCACGGAGCTCGCTGAGATGGTGGCGCTGGACCACCAACTCTCGGATATGGCTTGGCTTTTTCGCTCTTCTCATCTAGAATGCAGCACCGTATTCGGGGGATGCTGATGAGGTTTTCGGCCGCATCGACATTGATGTTTCTGCTCGCGGCGATGATTCCTTTTTCAAGCGCGGCGGAGACATCATCGTCCATTGAACCCGAAGCTCCTGTCACCTCAATTGAGGAGCAAATCTACTTTCCCACGGAGGAGCTGGTCACCGGTCCCTCAAAGCGCGAAGTCAAACTCGCCGAGGCCCCTTCAAACGTCACCATCATAACGCATGAAGATATCATCCAGTCCGGTGCCAGGAATCTGGGCGAAGTGCTCCGCAAGGTTCCTGGGATGGACGTAGTCACAATCACCGCGGCGGATACGCAGGCGTCGGCGCGCGGTTTTGCAACGTCTCTCACCCAGAGCGACCGAATGGCCGTCTTTCTTGACGGCCGCACATTCTACCTCGAGTTCCTGGGCGGAACGCTCTGGTCGCTTTTGCCCATTCCCCTCGCCGACATAAAGCGCGTGGAGGTCATCAAGGGGCCCATGTCGTCGCTCTACGGAAACAGGGCGATGCTCGGCATAATAAACATCATAACGTACGATCCTGCGGAGACTCGCACGCTTCTTGAGGGCGGCGGCGGCCGCTTCTTCCAGGCAGAGGGCGACTTCATCAACGCGGGCAAGTTCGCGGACGGCTACAGGTACAAAGTATCCGGCACCTACCAGAGGTCTAACGAATTTTCCGACGCTAATAACGATGGAAATACGAAAGACCTGGAGAACCTCTCCCTCATGAGCAGATTTTCATTCGAGCCTGCGAAAATAGCCAAACTCGAACTTACCGGCGCCTTCACACAGGGAACGGACAGGATTCAGTTCGGCGGACTGAGTACGTGGGAAGACCGCCGCGGCCTGTTGGATGGGAGGGCGGTCTTCGACCTGGGCAGCGCCGGCGAAATCAACGTGCAGACCTACTGGTGGCGCGACTACATCTCCAGCAGGACCTTCGATGTGGGAACGCAGATCCTCGATACCGTCGATTCTGAAGTGAGGCACTCGATCTCATTCGACGTCGGCGCTCATTTTAAAAACACTGTGACCTACGGATTCGACTACAGATTCGTAGACGGAAACAATGTGACGGTGACGGCGTTGCATAACTTCGCCGGATTTCTGCAGGACGAAGCCAGGCTCTTCGACAAGGTCATACTGACCGGCGGAATGCGCGCGGATTACCAGAAGGACTTTGCCGGAACGAACATATCCGCGCACGGCAGCGCTGTATTTCTTATCCACCCTAAATACAACTTGCGCATGGGCTTTGGCACTGCATTCAGTACGCCGACCCTGCTTCAATACTTCACTTCGTTTTCCGCACCCATCTCGTTCAGAGGTTTCACTACCGCGCAGACAGTAGGAAACCCAAACCTCAAGGCTGAGCGCATACTCTACTTTGAAGTTGGAAACACCATCGAGCCGATCGAGAAACTCACCGTACGCGCGGATTTTTTCTATTACCGAATCAACAATTTGATATCCAACACAGTAGCGATAGCAGACCCGACTACGCTCCTTGTATCCAGCGCCAATGGCGGTGGAGCAAGGGCGATAGGGGGAGAGATAGGCGTCGAAGGCAGACCCTTCGACTGGCTCTCAGCATATGCGAGCTGGTCATATGAGGACTTCAAGGCTATCGACGGCAACCTCAGCTCCGCGTCCAACCTGGGCAACCCGAAGAACAAGGCCAACGCCGGCGTCACGGGATATTTCTTCGGCAGCCGTCTCACCGCCAACATAAGCTTTGATTACATAAGGCATCACCAGGCAAGCGCGAGCGCCTTGAATTTCGCAACCGCTCCCGTCGTCACCGTGGGAGACGTCTACCTGCTGAACGCGCGCGTGGGCTATTGGCCCATCAAGGATCACCTGGAGCTGGCCGTCTCAGCCAACAACATACTCAACGACAACACGCCGCAGGTCCCGGCGTTCGATCCTGGATTAAACTTCGTGCTTGCTGAAAATCCCCAGTTCAACCTCTGGGGATCGCTGCGATATGTATTTTAACGCAGGAGAAAAATAGTGGCGTTGGGATTCGGTAAATTTTCCACAGAACTGCACCTTGAAGAATAGCGTATACACATTGTCGTTGCTATTACTTATTCTGATCCTGCCAGGCCTCGCCCAGGCGGAGTTGGCATGCGCAGTGCTCTCAAGCGACATCCGCCCGTACAAGGAGGCGATGGAAGGCTTCAAACAATCGTTCAACGGCAAGGTGGAAGAACAGGTCCTCATCGAAGACCTTGCGCGCGCCGGTGAGATCATGGAAGCGATAAAAAAATCGTCGTGCAATGTCGTAGTGGCCATGGGCTCCAATGCCCTGAAGTTCTTAAAGCTGCGGGAGCAGCATAAGCCGATCGTCTTCGCAATGACACTGTCTCCCGCCACTGAAGGACTGGAAGGCCGCAACATCACCGGCGTCTTCCTGGATGCATCGCCCAGGGCCGCCCTGCTTTCAATTAAACGAATACTGCCTTCAGCGGCAAAGGTCGGCGTGCTATACTCGGGCAGCGGCGACGGCTACTATATGAATGAGGCGAAACAGGCCGCGGCGGGCGTGGGCATAACGCTGGTAGCCGTGCCTAGCGCGACCACGGGCGATGCGATACGAAACGTATCGTCGGTTATGGAGCGCTCCGATGTGCTGCTCATGATTCCGGATCAGGTGACGTCCTCGGAGGGAGTCTTTGAAGCGATGCTCGCCGCGTCATTGAAGCGGGGCGTCCCCATATTCGCGCTATCGCAGAAGCACGTGAGCGAAGGGGCCCTTGCCGCCTTGTCTACCGATTATAAGGACAACGGACGACAGGCCGCCGAGATGGCAAATCGTATTGCATCCGGCGCCGCCCCATCTTCTATGCCGTATGCCCCGGCAAGAAAGTCCGGCATCGTCATCAACTTGAAAGCGGCAAAGAGGATGGGCATCGTGATACCGTCGCAGGTCGTAGCCGAGGCCGTTGAAGTCTACAGATAGCGCGGGAGTTACGCTTGATTTCGCCGATAAGACGAAGCCTTTCAAACCGCATCATGATCACCGTGGCCTTCATAGTCCTGGTGCTTACGGGGTTGTTCGTACTCTACTTCGCTTTTCACAACCGCAACTCGCTTGAGGCCTACCAGAGAAATTCCGGGATCTCGCTTGCCCAGAGCATCGCGCACAGCAGCGTGCTTGGAATGATCGCCCGCGAGCCGGCGATGTTGCAGCAGTCTTTTTCCATAGCGATGAACGACCCTCGGGTAGTATTCGTGGCTGCCTATGAAAACGACGGCAGCATACTGAAGCAGAACTCCAGGGTAGACGCCGACCTTAGCTTGAGCACCGCACGACTTGCGACTCCTCTACGCGCCACAGCCGCCTATTTCGGAGGGACAGCCGAGCTCGGCGGATCTGATATCGACGAGTTCCTGGCGCCAATAAGATACGAACAGGAAAAAGAGCTGTCGGAATCGATCCTCGAAGAAGGGGTCCGTGGCGAATCGCACCTGCAGACGGTTGGGTTCATACGCATCGGAGTATCCAGGGCGCAGATCAAATCGGCCGTACGCTCCACAGTCATGGTCTCTTTCGCGATCGGCGCGCTGGTCATGGTAATGGGAATGTTGCTGTCATTCTACATGAGCAGGCTGATAACCCGCCCGCTCAAGGATCTGGAATCGGGAACAAAACGCATCTCCCAGGGCGACCTAGATGTCTCGCTTGAGATCTCAAGCGACGACGAAGTGGGCGAAGTCGCCAAGGCATTCAATGCGATGGCCGGCGCGCTCCGCGAAACGACGGTATCCAGGGATTTTGTGGACAACATCTTGGGATCAATGAATGAGGCGATGATAGTGCTGGACAACGATCGAAAGATCACCAGCATGAACAGGGCGGCCGAGGAACTGCTGGATTACCGAGCCTCGGAACTCTCAGCGATGCCCATAGATTCCGTGTTTCCTCACGCGGAAGGCCATCCAATGGACCGAAGGAGTTGGCCTTCGCTGCTCGCCGGCGGCGCACTCTCAAACCTCCACGAGGAACTGCGGGCAAAAGACGGACGCTGCATCCCGGTAAGCCTTTCCGCTGCTCCGATATACGATCGCGCGGGAAAATCGCGCGGCCTGGTCTGTATTGCCCGCGACATGAGGGAGATGAATGCGTTGCTGGATCAACTGCGCGATCACGCTGAGGAACTAGAACGCTACCAGAGCGTGCTCTTCAGCATGCTCGACGACAACGAAAAGGCCAGCGCCGATACGGAATCCGAGCGAGAGAAGACCCTGAAGGCGGTCGACGCCATGTCCGAAGGACTCATCATGTTCGCACCGAACGGCGAAGTCATGCTGATCAATAATGCAGCCAAGGAGATGCTTGGCATCGCTCCCGGCGTAACACCCGAGCTCCAGGAACTGCGAAATCTCCTTGGCGGTGTAATGGATCCTATAGCGCATGGCGAAGGAGGGGGCGCCCGCCTCACGCAGGATATAGCGCTTGGAAAAGAGAGCCCGCGCACACTGCGCTTTGAAGGGATAAACGTCGAGCATGAAGGCAAATTCATAGGATACATGCTCGTCATGAGAGACATAACGCGGCAGAGACAACTCGACGAAGCCAAGTACGAACTCATAGCGAACGTATCGCACGAACTGCGGACGCCGCTCGCAATCATATCCAACGTGATATCCAATGCGCTGGTGGGCGTTACCGGTCCCCTCACAGACAAACTGAAAGACGGGTTGAACATGTGCAGTAACAGCACGAAGCGGCTGAGCCACATCATCGACAACCTGCTCGACGTGGCTGCGGTGGACGCCGGCAAGGTGAGCCTGCGTCGCGAGCGCGTGGACTTGGCCCAGCTCGTCAAGGAGAAGGTGGCGATTCACGAAGAAGAGGCGCGCGGCAAGGGCGTAATTCTGGAGGTTTCAACCGGTGCAGAGCGGATCGTGACCGATTGTGACGCAAAGGCCATCGGCGACGTGCTCGCCAATCTCATCGCTAACGCCATACACTTTACGAACGCAGGCGGAATGGTTTCCGTAGCTGCTGCAAGGCACGGCTCTCACGTCGAAGTCTCGGTCACCGACACAGGAGTCGGAATTCCGCCTGCAGAGCAGGCTTCCATATTCGAGCGCTTCCATCAATACGGACGCACGTACGGACCTGGAGAGAAGGGTGTAGGACTCGGGCTCTCCATTTCCAGACAGCTTGTGGAGCAGCACGGTGGTTCCATAGGCGTGACGAGCATTGTCGGAAGGGGCAGCAGATTTTATTTTCTGCTCCCCTTGAAAGATAACGCAGACAAGCAGGAGGTCACATGAAGGTAAAGAAGCTGCTCATAGTCGATGACGAAGCTGATTTTCTGGAGACAGCGGCTCAACGTCTCTCCTTCGAGGGTTTCGATGTGGTAGAAGCGCTGGACGGCGATACGGCGCTTGCAATCCTTGCCAAATCGGATCCACCCGACATGGTGCTGCTGGACATAATGATGCCGCGATTGAACGGAATCGAGGTCTTCAAGAAGATGCGCAGCGATCCGCGTACTTCAAAGACTCCGGTCATCTTCCTTACCGTCTGGGACGATCTCGTCGAAGATACGAGCATAAGATCCGACCCATACTGCACGACTCTTTTCAAGCCGTTCGAGTTCGATGCGCTTGTGAAATTGATGCAAGAAATATTCGAGGGAAGGTGGCCTTCAAAGGGCTGATGCCTCGACAAACGCCACGAGGTCCTGCGGCATTATGCCGAAGATCGCAACTGCGAGCGCCGCTATGACGATAGCGGCCACGACCGCCGCGTAGAAGGCATGCGCGGGTACCGCCGTCGGAGCTTTTGGAACCGCCCTCACCCTGGCATCCTTGAAGTACATCGCCATAACCGGCCTGAGATAATAGCAGGCCGAAATCACGCTCCCCACAACCGCAACGACCGCGAGCCCCACGTCGCCTGCCCTCACTACCGCCAGGAAGAGATAGTACTTGCCGAAGAAACCGAGAGTCGGCGGAAATCCGGCCAACGATATGAGGAATAGCGATAGCGCCGCCGCTAGCGCGGGTCTCTTTCTGGAGAGCCCTGAGAAGCGCCCGATGTCTGCGGGCTCGCCCGACGAAAGGCCGAAGGCGCCCACGGCCGCGAATGCACCGGCGGTCATGAGCGAATATGCGACTATGTAGAGGAGCAGGGCGCGCACCAGGCCCTGTGGATTCGCGGATACGGACGGAAAGACCATGAGCATGTAACCCGCGTGCGCGACCGACGACCATGCGAGCATGCGCTTGATGTTCTGCTGGCGGAGTGCGGCAAGGTTGCCCCACATGATGGTGAGCGCCGCAAGTCCCCACAGCAGGCCGTGCCATAGCTCTCCTCCTGCGACGCCTATGGCCGATGCGATCCTGAAAAACGCAATCAGCGCCGCCGCCTTTACGCCGGTCGCCATGAGCAGGGTCACCGGAGTAGGCGCTCCGTCATAGGCGTCCGGCGCCCATGCGTGGAACGGGGCCGCGGCAACCTTGAATGAAAGCCCAACCGCGACCATCGCAAGGCCGAAGAGGAATATGTGCCTCGAATCTGCGGCGGCGCTAACCGCTCGCTCCGCGATGATCCTAAGGTCGGTGGTCCCAGCGCTTCCGAAGATAAATGCAATGCCCATGCAGAGGAACGCGGCGGCGAATGCGCCGGTAATAAAATATTTGAGCGCGCCCTCCACGGACGCAGGACGGCCGCGCATGAAACCGGCAAGCGCATAAACGGCGAGCGACATGGTTTCGATTGAGATGAGCAACGTCACTAGATCCGCGGCCGAGGCCACCGCCGCCATTCCAAAGGCGGTAAACGCGATGAGCCCGTAATAGCCGGGTCTGGCCTCTCTTCTGGCTTCCATGTATGAGGGCGATACGAATGCCGCGAACATGGCCGATATCGTGACTATGAGTATGCCGGCCTGCGAAAGCCTGCCTGTCGCGATGGTTGCGAAGGCGCCTTTGCCGGATTGCGGCCACAGCAACCAGGAAGAAATTATCGCAGCCGCAAATCCCGCGATCGAAGCCCAGAACTCCAACCTCCACGATTTGTTTCCTGGCAGCGCTGCGAAGATGAGCGAAAGCATGGCTCCGCCCAGCAGCGCAAGCAACGGCGCAATCGAGCGAATCGTCACGGGCCAGTCGATGTATGTCAGCGATTCCATATTGTTATTTCATTCGTCATTGGGATTTGGTCATTGGGAGTCAGCGATGACACTCCCGCAGGGACGATCATCTCCACTCTTTTTGAAAGGGAGACAAATGCCTCCGACGGCTTCCAGATCTTTTTGAGCGCCGCCTGCGGCTTCACGCCTATCATGATGACGAGCGCCGCTATCGGAAGCAGAACGGCATATTCCCTGGCGCGCAGGTCCCACATCTTTCGCTCTTCCTCATGCGCGAGCGGCCCCATGAAAATTCTCTGTATCGCCCACAAAAAATATGCAGCCGTCAGGACAACGCCCGTTACAGCGATTGCGGCGAAAGCGGTCCTGGTCTGAAACGCGCCCAGCAGGATCAAAAACTCGCTCGCAAACCAGTTCAGTCCGGGAAGGCCCATGGAGGCGAGCGACATGAACACGAACGCCACGGCTATCATCGGCATCGACCTTCCGCTCCCGCCGAAGTCCGCGATCATTCGCGTCTTCCTCCTCTCGTAGAGCATGCCGGCTATGAGGAAGAGCGCGCCCGTCACCAGCCCGTGGTTGACCATGCCGAGCACCGCGCCCGCGGCAGCCTGCCCGTCTAGCGCCCAGAGCCCGAGCATCACAAAGCCCATGTGCGAGATGGAAGAATACGCGATGAGCCGTTTCAAATCCGTCTGTACCATGGCCAGCAAAGCCCCGGCGATCACGCCGATCACGGCGAGCGTGAGGAATATCGGCGCATACTGCGCCACGGCCACGGGAAAGAGAGGCATCGCTATCCTGAAGAAACCGTATCCGCCCATCTTGAGCAGCGCGCCGGCCAGCAGCACGCTCCCCGCCGTCGGCGCTTCGGAATGCGCGTCCGGAAGCCACGTGTGCAGGCCCACTATCGGCACCTTAACCGCGAATCCTATGGCGAACGCCGCAAAGAGCCAGAGCTGCTCGCGCGCGCTGAACCTGTGCCTAAGCCACTCCACCAGGTCGAACGATCCTGCAGCGCCGCCGGCATAGAGTATGCCTATGAGCAGCAGCACGCTTCCAGCCATGGTGAAGATGACGAATTTGATTGCAGCGGCGGAGCTGTTGCCGCTCCCCCATATTCCGATGATGAAATACATCGGCACGAGCACTGCCTCCCAGAATACGAAGAAGAGGAACATGTCGATCGCCGCGAAGACGCCGAGCAGGCTGCACTCGGCGATCAGTATGAGGACGTGGAAGAGACTCACCCGCGCCGCAATCTCGCGCCACGAAGCCAGGATGCCGGCGGTGCCGAGGAGTGCTGTCATGAGCATTAGCATCGCAGACGCGCCGTCCACTCCCACGCGATAGCGAATTCCCAGCGACGGCATCCACGACACGGTCTCCATGAGTTCAAACTCACCGGTGCCCTTGACGCGCGCGAAGACAATGGCGCACAGGGCGAGCGTGGCCAGCGACGCGGCGAGCGCGAAGGAGCGTATGGCCTTCTCGCTGCGCGAAGGGATAGCCGCAGTGACCAGCGCCGCAAGCAGCGGCAGAAATATCGCCGCGCTGAGCATGTGCCGGCTCAGGATCGATGCGATTGTATCAAGTATCGTGTCCATGCCTTGATGGCTCTCTCGTGGATCGTGACTCGTGGATCGCGGATCGCGGATCGTAAAAACCTGAGCGGGTTTCGAACCACGAATCACGAACCACGATCAACGATCTTTATAGAGTGACAAATCCGACAATAAGCACCGCTCCAATCAAAAAGTAGAGCAGATAGTGCTGCAGTATTCCGGTCTCTGCGGCAGACGCCAGCGCTCCGAAGAGGCCGGCAGCCCGGGCCGTGCCCTCCACCGCGATCCCGTCCACGACCGTATCGTCGATACCCTGCCAGAGTATCTTTCGCGAGATCCAAATCAGCGGACGAACGATCGTGCGGTCGTAAATTTCATCCACGTAGAAGCGTTTCGATACGAGCCTCGCCAGCGGCGCTACGCGCCTGGCGACGCGCTGCGGCCAGTCGCGCTTCTGCGCGTAGATGAGCCAGCCCAGTACGGAAAAATGCAGCGACCAGAGCAGCGTTACGGCCATGAGAACTATCTCGACTCCGCGCGAGCCCTCCGAGGGCGCACGCGAAAGCTCCGATGGTATGAGCCCGCCAAGCCACGTGCACAGCATGTTGCTTCCGCCGAACGCAAGAGGAACGCCGAGTATTCCGGCAAACGCGACCAGCGTGGCCAGGAGCATTATCGGCACTACCATTGAAAATGGCGGCTCGGCCGCGCGCTTGTATCGCTCGGCCGAAGTTGCGCTCTCTCCGAAGAAGACTGAGCCGGCTGCGCGAAATATGTAGAATGCGGTCAGGCCCGCTCCCAGAAACCCCATAGCCCAGAGCGCTCCGTGCCCTCGCTCGTAGGCCTGCCATAGGATCGCGTCTTTGCTGAAAAAACCGGACGCGGGCGCGATTCCAGCGAGCGCCGCCGAGCCCATCACGAAGGACCACGCGGTGATGGGCATACGTCTCTTCAGACCGCCCATGCGGCGGATATCCTGCTCGCCGGAGAGGGCCGTGATCGCGCTGCCGGCGGTGAGGAATAGCAGCGACTTGAAAAAGGCATGGGTCACGAGGTGAAAGATCGCAACGGTGAATGCCCCGACTCCAACCGCGAGGAACATGTAGCCTATCTGCGAGATCGTGGAATAAGCGAGTATCTTCTTGAGGTCGGTCTCCGCGAGCCCCAGTATCGCAGCGAATATGGCGGTAGCAGCTCCTATGACGGCGATAGTCTCAAGCGCGATCGGCGAGAGCACGAATATGAAGTTGAGCCTCACCACCATGTACACGCCGGCCGTGACCATCGTCGCCGCGTGGATCAGCGCCGAAACAGGAGTGGGGCCCGCCATTGCGTCGGGGAGCCAGACGTAGAGCGGTATCTGTGCGGACTTGCCGATTGCGCCAGCAAAGAGCAGCAGCGATATCGCGGTGGCGACCGGTACGAAATAGATCCCGTAGCGCTGCATGCTCTCGAAATTAAAATACCCCGATTCCGCCGGCGCCCCTGCCGCGGACATGGCGCCGTAGATCAAAAACATCCCGAGCAGAAATCCCGCGTCGCCGATTCGGTTGACGATAAACGCCTTTGCACCTGCGCGCGCCTTTGCCGCGTCTTCAAACCAGAAGCTGATGAGCAGCCACGAACAGAGCGAAACGCCCTCCCAGCCCACAAACATGACGACCAGGTTGTCTGCGAGAACGAGCAGCAGCATGAAAAACAGAAACAGATTGAGCAGCGCGAAGTATCGCAGATAGCCCTCGTCGTGCCACATGTATCCAACGGAATAAATATGGACGAGCAAGCCCACGCCCGAGACCATGAGCGCCATGACGAGCGAAAGTTGGTCGACCTTGAGACCTACGTCCACAAAGAGCGTGGGGAGCGCGGCCCAACGGAAGAGCGGACCGGTTATCGCCGACGGCTCGGTGGCCTCAAAACCCGTGAGCGTGAAGAAGAGTACCACGCAGGCTGCGAATGACAGCGCGGGCATGAGGCAGCCCGCGAAAGAGGCGAAATTTCTAAACTTGGCGCCTTCGCTGCGCGCACAGAACATGGCGATAAGACCTATGCCCGCCGCTCCGCAGAGAGGAAGCGTCGGCACGAGCCAGATGAGGCCCTGGAGCGTTATGTGTTGGTAGATCAGATCCAGCATCTCACCCTCTGAGCAATCTCATATCGTCCACGAAGAGCGTACGTCGTCTGCGGAAGAGCGCCACTACCAGCGAAAGGCCCACTGCCGCCTCCGCAGCCATGACCGCAATGAAGAAGAGCACCACCGCCTGCCCCTCAGGCAACAGGTTCCAGCGCGCGAACGCCAGAAGGGCGAGTCCCGCAGCGCCGAACATTATCTCTATAGACATGAAGATCTGCAGGACGTTGCGCCGCACCACCGCGCCCGTGGCGCCTATCGCAAAGAGGACCACTGCCAGCGCGAGATAGTGCTGCAACGTAACGGTCATGACAGCGCCTCCTCGCAATCATCATCGTCCGATCGCGTCCTCTCGCCCCACTTTGCTATGGTGATCACGGAGAGTGCGGCGACCAGCAGCATCACGCCAGCGAGCTCGAACGCGGCGGCATACTTTCCTGCGACGAACCCTCCGAGCGTCACCGGCGATTCGTAATAACCGCCGCTGGCGGGCGAAGCTACGAACGGCGGCACGGCGACCGCCACGATCATGACTATCGCGAGATACGCCGCGGCCAGCGCGCCCAGCATCTTGCTGAAGCGTATCGCGCGAGGCCTCATCCCCTCCGGACCGCGGTCCGTCATCATGACCACGAATAGTATGAGAACCATGACGGCGCCGGCTGCTACTATGACCTGAATCGCCGCCACGAGCGGCGCCGCGAGCGCACCATACAGGCCTGCCAGCGAAAGCAGCGCCGCCACGAGCCAGAGCGCGCTCATGAGCGGATTGATGCGCGTGATCGTGCCCACGGCGGAGACGACCGCGCACGCCGCAAGAAAATAGAAGAGTATCGCTTCGATCATATCGCTCCAACTGCAAAGGCTGCCAGCAACGCGAGAAACGCCAGCAAGGCCAGCAACGAAAAGCATTACTTGTTTATAAAGCCTTGCTGGCGTCTGTATCTTTTAGCCAAGATACAACATTATTGCCGCCGTTACGACGAGATTCAGCATGCCGGCAGGCAGCAGTATCTTCCATCCGAATGCCATCACCTGATCGTATCTGAAACGCGGCAAGGTCCATCTCACCCAGACGAAGACCGACGCTATGAGCAACGTCTTCGCGAGCACCGCTGTAAATCCCAGTACGAAAGTCACCGCAGCCGGCAGCCACCTGGTCGAAAGAATAACGTCGCCCAGCGGTGCGTAGAGAATTGCGAGAGTGACACCCGCAATCATCATCGGCAATCCGATCATGACGGGCTCGTAATCCCTCAAATCGCCAAACCTCTTCTTGAACCTCTGCGCGATCGATGCGCCAGCCAGCATCAGCACTACCGCCGCAATCGGCCACGCTACGGCTGCTATGCGTTCGGCGTTTGCGGCGATCAACCCCTGATCTGCAAATGGGATATTCCACCCTCCGAAGAAGAGCGCCGCCACAACTGCGGAGCCAACGATGATGTGCGCGTATTCGGCCATGAAGAACATCGCAAATCGCATGCTGCTGTATTCCACGTGATATCCGACGATCTCCGAATCGCCCTCCGGCAGATCGAACGGGAGCCTCGATGCCTCTGCAAAGAGCGCGGCCATGAAGATCAAAAACGCCAGCGGCTGGCGAAAGGCGTTCCAGCGCCACAGCACTGCTCCCTGATCGGCCGCGATATCCGTGAGCGAGAGCGATCCCGCGACGAGGAAGAGCGCGAGCGCTGCCATTCCCAGCGCCAGTTCATAACTTATGAATTGAGAGGCGGCGCGCATGGCGCCCAGGAATGAATAACTCGTCTGTGAGGTGACGCCGGCAAGCAGCAGCGCATACGCGCCTAGCGACGAAATCGCCAGGACGTAGACGAGACCCGCCTTCATATTCGCTACTTCCAGCGTGAGCGTCTGTCCTGCCACGGAGATCGGCCCGGAAAACGGCACCGCTGCTACCGTTGCAGTAGCGGCGAAAAAGGCCAGGGCCGGGGCCAGGAATACGAGCGGCTTCATCACGCCGGCGGCAGTCACCTCTTCCTTTGTGAGGAGCTTGAGCGCGTCAGCCAGCATGTGCACGAGCCCGCCAAGGCGGAAACCCAGTATGTGCGCGCGGTTGGGGCCCCTGCGGTCCTGGATGTATGCCGCGCCCTTGCGCTCCATCCAGATGAGCACCGGTATGAGCGAGAGCACGAGCCCGAAGATGACGACGGCCCTGGCTGCCGCGATTGAGATATCCATTGCGTTCATCTTATGCCCATTCTCCTGAGCGTTGCCTAGTATACTTACGATGTTCTCCTCCCCTTTGTAAGGGGAGGATGGGAGGGGTAGACCATGATCTACCCCCTCTAACTCCCCCTTACAAAGGGGGGGAACCGCATTCTTCTATCCACCTTGCGATCTCAATTCCTGAAACAGATTCCCCGCGCAGCGGAAAAATAGCATCGCTCTTCTGGTTGATGCCGTCGCAATTCACGTACGTTCCGCCCTGCTCGAAGTGAGTTGCGCGCGGGAGCACGACGTCCGCCCACCTCGCGCTCGCGGGCCTCATGGAGGCGGCGAGCAGAATCCACGCGGGCCTTGAATCGACGATGGTGATGAGGTCGTCCGGCGTGGGTTCTTCGAGGATCACAAGCCCGGCCCCACTGGGCAGGTCGCGCACCGGCCCTTCCGCTATTTTCAAAACACCGGCAAGATTTGGTGAGAGCTCCGCGCGGCGCAGAATTGCATCTCCAAACGAGCGGTCCTCCGTTGCGCCTGAATAGAGCAGTCGCTTCGCTGATAAAACTTCCCTGCCCAGGCGTGCAAACGCCTCGTTCTCCTCTATGGACGCGAGCGCGGATAGGATAACCGCCACTTCGGATGCGGCCTTACTCGCCACTAGCCCGCTGATCCTGGCAAGCGCCGCATCCCAGCTCACGGCAACTGTCTCGCCGTCGTTCGGAATCTGCGGTGTTAGCACGCGCCGCAAATCGAGGAGCGCCTTGTACGTCATGCGGCCCGCGTCGCACATCCACATCCCGTTAACCGCATCGTTCTCGCGCGGCCTCATCCGGTACGGAATTCCATCCGCGTGATCGAGCCACACGTTGCACCCGCGGCTGCATCCAGTACATATCGTGGGCGAAGTCGACAGCTCCCACACGCGCTTTTTAAACCTGAAATCCACCGAGGTGAGGGCGCCTACGGGACAGATGTCCACTGCGCAGAGCGAATACGCGTTCGAGAACTCGCGCCCTTCTGCGACTCCGATTTCGGTGCGATCGCCGCGGTTATAGAGGCCGATTTCGTGTCGGCCCACCACCTCATCGCAGAAGCGCACGCAGCGCGTGCACTCTACGCAGCGCTCGGCATCGAGCATCACGTGGGGACCGATCCTCTTTGCCTTTACCTTTCGCACCTTCGGATCTTTGAAACGCGAGGGCTTGAGTGAATGCTCGAAATAAAATTCCTGTAGCGCGCACTCTCCGGACTGATCGCACACCGGGCAATCGAGCGGGTGGTTGAGGAGCATGAACTCCAGAACGTCCGCGCGCGCGCGCCTCACCTCGTGCGTATCCGTGCGCACGACCATCCCTTCGCGCACAGGCTCCCTGCACGAAATAACAAGATCCGCCGCGCCTTCAACCTCCACGACGCACATCCTGCAGTTGCCGGGTGTTGCGAGCTTCGGGTGCTGACAGAAGCGCGGGATGGCGATGCCCAGCATATCCGCCGCCGCAAGCACAGTGGTGCCCTTGGGCACGGTAACTTCTCTGTTGTCGATAGTGAGGGTGATCATTGTTTGTTTCATAGCTTTTGATACCAGCTACAGCGCCTCAACAAATTCAGCAATAACTCTCATTTCATCCACTTGGGCCTCAGTGAGGGCTATAGGCTCAAAGTCTGGATTCTGAGGCTTCAAATATATTGCCCCTTTTCGTTCATCTCTTTCCTTATCAACATCGCTGCTGTCGAATATCTTTACCGTATACGATCCACCTGTTTCCGGATCATGGATATCTCTGTGCTGGACAAGCAAAATACGTCCTGTCCGGCTACCCTCCACCGGTGATTTAAAAAGGCAATAAGCACCGTCGGGTATCCTCGGTTCCATCGAGTGCCCGACAACCTGTGCGACAAACATACCCTTCTGAAGCCTTCGCGATGATCTAGGTTTAACCCACGCCTCTGACTGAACGTCAGACGTATCGCCGAATCCGCTTGCCGCTGCTTTAAGCGACATAAGAGGCACGCATGACTTGAAACGTTCTTCGGAAAACCCCTCAACTCGCTCTAAAGGCAGCACAACGGCCAACTGTTCATTGCCGCGATCTTCTCTGATTTTCTCATACACGTCGCGGAGCAGCTTCGAGGATATGATCTCCCTGAATTCTTTTTCATTCATGAACTTGGCTGTGATTTCCTCGTTTTGTTCCATGCGGTCTATAAAAATGCCTTCCAAAGCTTTGCTGAAGACATAACCAAAATTTTCCATCGTGTTAGCGAGAGCAGCTTGGCGCAAGGCAGAGTCGGCAATCGCATCTTCTCTTATGGAGTCAAAAAACAATTGATCCGCCGGTTTGAACTCTGTGCCAAATCGTTCATTTAATATATCGATCAGTTTTGACAATTCGATTTCGCCGCCATGGACTGCACCCGTTCCCACGGAGACCGGACCGGAGATGGGCTCTTCTTTACCTGGTTCCAGCCTGATTGATCCTTCGCCTATTTTCTGTAATCGGTAATATTTGAGAGTAACTTCATCATCAAATTTATAGATCGGCCCCCGGCTTGTCATAGGCAATTTGGTGAGCAGAAAGCGAATGTACGAATAAAGTTTCTCAAGATCGGAGTCCTGAAAGGGAATTATTTGAGACATTAAGCCATAAAGGTTTCTGTAAGCCGCTAATGACTTGCGAAATTCGTCTTGGAGTTCTTCCTGAAGTTTATTGAATCGACCGACGGCCGAATCGATACAGGCGTTCATCTGAGCATGGTCAGCAGGTGTCTGATATTGCCTGGGTTTGTAGAAAACCTTGCAGAACTCCTCAATCTCAGCAGCATAGTAAACTTGATGAGAATCCAGCTTCGCCTGCAGTTCGTAAAGTTGCCTGGGTTCGGCGCGCTCGCCGACGAGCGTCCGCTCATAGAACGGCTGGAAGGCCATCAAAATTTCTTCGGGTTCATTCACAAAATCGAGAATAAACGTATCTTCCTTGCCGGGATGCGTGCGGTTGAGACGCGATAGAGTTTGTACCGCCTGAATTCCCGAAAGTCGTTTGTCCACATACATTGTATGAAGCAATGGTTGATCAAAGCCGGTCTGGTATTTCTCGGCCACGAGCAACACTTGATACTCTTCGGTGGCGAAGCGCTCCGGAAGCTCTTTTTCACGGATGCCTTTATTCATGCCGACTTCCGTGTATTCCACAGTCGGAGCATCCGGATCGATCACAGTTCCTGAAAAAGCAACCAGCGTCTTGATTCCCTTGTAGCCTTTGTCCGAGATGTATTTGTCAAATTCCTGCTTGTACTTAACCGCATGGAGACGGCTGGACGTAACCACCATGGCCTTGGCCTTGCCGCCAATCTTGTGCATGGTGAAGTTGCGGAAGTGTTCGATCATAACTTCAGTTTTCTGCGCGATATTGTGTGGATGCAGGCTCATGAAGCGCGCCAAGGCGCGGGCGGCCTTGCGCTTGTCCACCTTGGGGTCGTCCTCGATGGATTTGATCAACCGATAATACGTTTTGTACGTTGTATAGTTTTGGAGCACGTCCAGTATAAATCCTTCCTCAATGGCCTGCCTCATGCTGTAAAGATGAAAAGGCCGTGGCTTGCCGTCCGGTCCGGAGGTGCCGAAGACTTCCAGCGTCTTGTATTTTGGTGTTGCAGTAAATGCGAAGAAGCCGATGTTTGGCTGTCGGCCTCGCTTGGCCATGGCCTTCAGAACTTCCTCCTCATAATCGGGCAACCCGTCTTCCTCCGCCTTCGCTCTTGCCTCTTCTTTTATGGCAGCGCCTGCCAACACACCTTTAAGTTCCGTGGCGCTCTCGCCACCTTGAGAACTGTGCGCTTCATCCACGATGACCGCGTAACGACGCGCGGGCAAATCGCATATTTTCTCAGTCACAAAAGGAAATTTTTGCAGCGTTGTGATGACAATGGGCACGCCCGAGCTGAGGGCGGCTGCTAGCTGGGTGGAGTCGATGTCAATCTTCTGTACGACGCCTTGTTTGTGCTCGAACTGGTAAATGGTATTCTGAAGCTGCTGATCCAGAACCACGCGGTCGGTCACCACGATGATCGAATCGAAAACCTTCTCGTCTTTCTCGGTGTGGAGACTTGCCAGGCGATGTGCAAGCCACGCTATTGAGTTTGATTTTCCGCTGCCTGCCGAATGTTGCACAAGATAGTTTGTTCCGGAGCCAGAACCTCGCGCATCTGCCACGAGGGCGCGTACGCAATCGAGCTGGTGGTAACGAGGGAAAATCATCGTCTCCCGCCAGACCGTCTTCCCTCCGAATTTCTTTTCATCAATCTGGAGATGAATGAAGCGAGCGAGGATGTCCAGAATGCTGTGCCGTTCAAGTACCCCTTCCCACAGATAAGAGCTCTTATATCCGCCGAGGTTTTCCGGGTTGCCGGCGCCGCCATCGGACCCCTTGTTGAAAGGCAGAAAATGTGTGCTGCGGCCTGCAATGCGCGTAGTCATGTAAATTTCGTCTGTGTCCACCGCGAAGTGGACAAGGGTTCGCTTCTTGAATTGAAAGATCAGATCTGTGGGATCGCGGTCGTTCTTGTATTGTGTGACCGCATGACGCCACGTCTGGCCTGACATGGGATTTTTGAGTTCAACCGTGATGATCGGGATGCCGTTGAGCGCCAGAGTCACATCAATGGTATTGTTATGCTTTGCTGAATATCGGAGCTGGCGCGTAACGGTCAGGCGGTTTGCATCGTAGAGCCTTTGGGTGTCCGGGTTGAGGCCGCTTGCCGGGGCAAAATACGCAACGCGGAAGAGTTTTCCGAAACACTTGAATCCATGTCGCAAGACCGAAAGACAACCCTCATGCTCGGACCCCAGGGCACGGCATAAATCGTCCAGCAATGTTTCTTCGGCCTTCTCTTTTTGGATGTCCGCAAGATATCCCCATTCATTAGGCTGGGTGCTCTGAATGAACGCGATGACCTCTTGCTGGAACAGGCCGCGTTCAAAATGGAAGGCATCGCGATCGCCAGCCTCAAAGCCACCCCTGGTGATCAGGTGGTGTTCGATGGCTGCCTCAAACGCCCTCTCCCTGTGGTCTATCGGCATGGAATACCTCGCCAGCTACATGGGCATCACAATAATAATTCTTGTAATATCAACAAGATATAAGGTTAATCGCCAAATCCTTTTTAACTCCGTTGCATCCACTGTTTGAGTTGCACCCGTGATACACAAACCAGCTTGTGTATCGTAATTTGAATCTTATGATACACAAAACATTTTATATCTCATGCATGAGGCTCAACGACTTTTTTCCGTTATATCTATCAATTCAGGAAATATCATAATACTCGCCCGCCGCCCCTTGCCTTGTCGAAGGGCACGGATAAGGCCGTGTTTTTTCAAATCGTTCAAAATCCTGGCAGCAGTTTGCTTTGGAATCCTGGACCTGACCGTGAAATCTGAAGTTTGAAAAATGGGCCGGTCAAACATGGCATCAATTGCCTGCACCACATATTGAGAGTGAATGATATGGGGAACTTCCTGCTTCATGCGGTCATAGAGCCCCAGGATCGCTTTGGCCTTACCGGTATTGATAACGGCTTGCTCGGCAATTGCCGTCAGAAAAAAATGAATCCAGCCATTCCAGTCGTTTTGACGTGAGATCGCCCTCAATCGTTCATAGTAAACATCCCGATGACCTTCCAGATAGGCGCTGAGGTAGAACATGGGACTGGAAAGCAGATTTTTTTCGTACAAAAAAAGCGGGATAAGCATGCGTCCCATGCGGCCATTGCCGTCAAGATATGGATGGATTATTTCGAACTGCGCCTTGGCGACTGCCAGCTGAACCAACCGGTCTTTTTCATCGTAATGAAGATATTTTTCCCAATCGTGCATCGCCGGGGCAACGCGCTCGGGCGATGGAGGCACAAATGAAGCTTCCTCAATTTTACACCCTGCAGGTCCAATATAGTTCTGTACGCGCCTGAATTCGCCGGGCGCCTTGTTTTTTCCCCTAACGCTCTGCAGGAGTGCCTTGTGTAACTCATTCAGCAAATTCAAACAGAGAGGCAGCTTCTTGAGCTTGCCGACGGCCTGTCCCATGGCGCGGCGGTAGTTTATGATCTCTTGAATGTCTGCCTGTTTGGCCGGCGTGACCGGTTCACGAGGATCTGCTTCATATTCCAGGACTTCTTCCATGCTTGCCTGCGTTCCCTCAATTTTTGACGAGAGGACCGCTTCTTGAGTCGTGAGCGGCGACAGGAGCACGCGTGGATTGACGATGCTTTGGAGCATGCCGTCGTATCTTGCGAGCGCGGCATTTGCTTTACCGATCAGGGAAACATGTTTTTCCCAATCGATGCAGTCCAGCGGCAGCTTGTTCGGTTCATATGGTTTCACAATAATGCCTCCTTGCGCACGTCGATCTTGCCGGTCACAGCAGCCGAAATGAGGGCAATGCGGTATTCGCGGAGGGTAGATATTGAAGATTCAATTTTTTGTTTCAGAATCTCAAAATGCCCTGTTTCGCGCTCAATTGCCTCAACCATCATGCGTTGTTCACCAAGCGGGGGGCATGGGATGCGAATTTCAAGAAATGATTCCGGATATAGTCGAAGACGTGAGCTCCACACACCCTGTGACTGGCAAATAACCTCAGATATGAAGCGTTTTGTCCTAAACAATAAATCATAGTAGCGCGGATCGTGCTTTGGCTTTCTGAAACGATATACATTATAGGATGGGCTGACAATTCCATCCTCCATTGCCATACCCATTGCGCCCATCCACGCCCACATTGTGTTAATGACCAAATCACCAGCATCGCATTTCTTATACCCCTCAAGAGTTTCTGCCATAAACATATTGACATCTTTTCCTGACCTTCGAGTTACTCCGGTTATGTGCGAGACGGTGAGAAGTTCCTCTTGACCTGATTTTGATCGTTCATTGACCTCACAAAAAACTACTTTCGCTCTAAAAACATTCCAGTGGGCAGGAATCTCGCCGAGCCACTTCACATCAGAACCCTTGAGTTGGACGTTAATATTGAGACCGTGGGTGAGGACGTGCGAGATAAGAGTTGCGCGTTTTTCTTGAAGCAATTCAATCTGCCGTAGTTTCTTTGCGATAAGCGCGTCGATGCGTGCAGTCTCGCGGTCGAGAAAAGCAGCGATGGTGAGCTGTTCTGTATGCTGAGGGAGGACGATGCTAAGATCAAGCAAATCACTTGCATTGATCGCTGGATAACTAACGCCAACAGAACGGGCGACAACTGAATCTACAAAATATGGAGCGCGCAATACATACGCAGCAAAGGAGCTGTCCATTTTGCTTTTGGGACGAATAACAGCGAAGCCCGTTGATACAATCAAATTATCATCAGGGTCAACGATTGGAACGATTGCCCGCAGATAGGTGCGGACCGTAGAGACAATCACGTCACCATTACACACCTTTCGCCTAGCTCGTGATGGCGCACTCTCAAATCGTATCGATTCTTTTTTCTGAATACCCGAAAGGGAATCTACACCGCTGATGTCAACATAGATCATTTCAAAATCAGGATCGGTATTTTCTCCCAAAACGTCATCATTTACGGATGACACATATTTCAGACGGCAAATATCCCACTCCTCCGGAACTTCCCCCAACCACTCCACGCCGGAGGGCTTGTATTTTGGATACGGGCTCAACTTCATCCCGCTACCTCCCCGAGCATGCCGGCGATCTCCGCCTCTATCTTTTTAAGATCGGCGTCGATCTCTTCCAACGGTCGCGGTGGAGTGTACTTGTAGAAATGGCGGTTGAAGTTGATCTCGTAGCCGATCTTGGTCTTTGTTTCATCTATCCATGCATCGGGCACATGCGGCATGACCTCGCGCTTCATATACTCTGCTACGTTTTCCTTCAGAGGCACGTTTTCGTAGTCGCGCAACTCAGGATCGGGCTCAGGATTACCCTTTGCATCGGTGCAGACGTCCGCCGTCTCATCGCGTTCGGACAAGGACGCAAGTATTGCCTTGAAAACTGCGGCAGGCAGCTTGATTTTTGCCGCTTTAAATGCGGCATCCACCATCTTCACGAACTTGTCGCGATTTTTGATGACGCCCCTGGATACGAGGGTGGACAGGACCGAAATGATAGCCTGCTGTAGCTTCTTGCCCTCGGCGATATCCGCTTCGGCAGCCTTTGAATCCTTACGCTTTTTGCTGGTTGCAAGATTTGCGAATGCGCCAGTCTGTTTCATACGTTCAATTCGCTCATCGTCGATGACAAAATTGAGTCGAAGCGGGCGCTCTACCGTAAGCCTGCGGTAACCGAAGTCGGCATTGTCAAATACGCGCACATATTCACCGTCTATCAATTCTCCATAGAGGCGGACGATTTCATCGCGCTGATTATCGCAGATCTCGTTGCGTTTGTTGCCTAGGGATTTTCGCATCTTCTTGAAAAAAGAAGTCCCGTCCACGAGCTGAATCCTGCCCCTGCGACTTCGTTTCTTACGATTCGTAACGATCCAGAGATAGGTAGAGATTCCGGTGTTGTAGAAAAGTTGGTCAGGCAGGGCTACGATTGCTTCGAGCCAGTCGTTTTCGATGATCCAGCGCCGGATTTCGCTCTCACCCGAACCCGCCCCACCTGTAAAGAGCGGCGAGCCATTGAAGACTATGGCCAGCCGCGTGCCTCCATCTTTCAGGTTTTTCATCTTGCCGATCATGTGCTGGAGAAAAAGAAGCGAACCGTCGTTGATGCGCGGAAGCCCCGCGCCGAAACGACCGCCAAACCCTCGTTCTTCGTGTTCTTTGCGAATGAAATCTTCTTCCGGCTTCCATTCCACGCCGAATGGCGGATTGGCCAGCATGTAGTCGAACTTGTGGTGCGGCAAATGATCGCTGGTGAAGCTGTCTCCAAAAGCAATGTGATCAATATCCTGTCCTTTTATCATCATGTCCGAACCGCAAATAGCATACGCCTGGGCATTGTAATCCTGCCCGAAGACCTCAAGACGGGCATCGGGGTTGAGTTCGTGCACAAATGCTTCGGAAACTGAGAGCATCCCACCCGTTCCGCACGCCGGGTCGTACAGGGTTTTTATGATTCCTTTTCTCGTCAGGACGTCGCTGTCCGGCATAAAGAGGAGATTCACCATCAGGCGAATGACCTCGCGCGGGGTGAAGTGATCGCCCGCCTCTTCGTTAGAGGCTTCATTGAAGCGCCTGATGAGTTCCTCGAAGATATAGCCCATTTCGATGTTTGAGACTGCATTCGGATGTAGATCGATTTCGCAGAACTTGGAAACAACGAGATATAAGCGATCCGCCTTGTCGAGCCTGGCGATGTGTTCCTCAAAGCCAAAGTGATCGAGTATCTCGCGGGCGCGACTGGAGAAACCTTTGATGTAGTTGACGAGGTTCGCGACAATATGAGTAGAATCACCCTTGAGCTTTGAGAATGTAAAACGGCTTGTATTGAAGAAGGGGAATTTCGTTATTCGGCGGAGAATCGGTTCGATATTTTTAATTTTTCCACCAGAGAGCTTTTTCTGCTGTTCCAGAACTTTTTCCTTTGTCGGCTCCAGCACGCAATCGAGACGGCGCAGGACAGTTAAAGGCAGCATTACATCTTTATATTGATTAGGGCGATATGGCCCCCTAAGAAGGCTCGCAACCTGATCGATAAAATTCACTTTTTCGCTAAAATTATTCATTGCACGCCCTTCCCTATAACGACTTAACGTGATTCACCCACTCGCGCAGTTCATCTACCACAAGGACAATGTCCCTCCTTCACGTGCTGTTCGAACTCATTTCTGAATTTGGCGATGATCGAGAGTGTGGCTGAGGCCAGACCATGCGCGAGCGCGCATATCGTGCGGCCGCTCATGCCGTCCGCTGCGTCGATCATTACGTTTATCTCGTCGCGATTCGCCTGACCCAGCTCCATGCGGCGCGCGATCCCCGCAATCCAGCCGCAGCCCTCGCGGCATTGCGTGCACTCCCCGCACGATTCGTCGGCAAAGAAGCGCGCTATATCCGAGAGCACGCGGACCATGCACGTGCCCTCGCCAATGGCTATCATTCCACCGGTGCCGAGCTTTGAGCCCGCGTCCTCGATCGATTCGAAATCTATGCGCGCGGTCAGGGCCTCGGGGGCCGTGAGCACCGGCACTGATACGCCGCCCGGAAAGAGGGCCTTGAGCCTTTTGCCTGATGATACTCCTCCTGCCGGCCCTGAGATGAACTCGCTCAGTGACGTGCCCATCTCCACCTCGTACACGCCGGGGCGCTCCACGTCTCCGCTGATGCTTATGAGTTTGGTGCCCGGGCTTTGCGGAGTGCCTATCCTGCGGAAGGCCATCGCGCCCTCGCGCAGGATGAACGGAAGCGAGACAAGCGTCTCCACGTTCTGCACGACCGTGGGACAGCCGAAGAGGCCTGCCTGAGTCGGGTACGGCGGTTTGATGCGCGCCTCGCCGCGCCGGCCCTCTATGGAATTGAGCAGCGCTCCCTCTTCGCCGCATATGTAAGCGCCCGCGCCGCGGCAGATGACATAGTCGCGTTGAATCGTTCCACCAGCGCACGCCTCGCCGAGGGCATGCTCGAATATGCGCTGCGGGCCTTCGTACTCTCCGCGGATATAGACGAATACCTTCTCTGCTTCGATTGCGTATGCGGCTATCTCGATGCCCTCCAGGAGCAGATGCGGATCGCGCTCCATTATTGCGCGGTCCTTGAACGCGCCCGGCTCTCCTTCATCCGCGTTTACGACGAGATAGACAGGTGCGCCGGCCCTGCGCTCGATGCGCCTCCACTTCTCGCCCGCGGGAAATCCCGCGCCTCCGCGCCCCCGCAGCCCCGAGTCCATGACCAGCGCCACCACTTCTTCCGGCTTCATGCGCGAGAGCTTTGCGAGCGATACATATGCGCCGTGCTGGCGGGCCACGTTGAGTTCGTGCATACGCGGCACGTCGAAGTGCCTTGAGATCACGGGGTGAGCGCAAATCGTGCGATCGTGCGATCGTGCGTTCGTGCGTTCGTCAAAACCTGTGCGTTCGTGCGTTGGTGCGATCGTGCGATCGAAAAACCCGCCCATGCTGTTACGATCGCACGATCGCACGATCGCACCAACGCACGAGCTGTTGAACATCGCGTAGAAGCTCTTGACCTCGCAGACCTCGGCCTTTGCTACTCCCGCAAGTTCGGCGACATACGCCATCGCCTCTTGTGAGATCTCGCCCTCCTGCTCCTGCACGAGCCACAGAAGCGGCAAAATCGCCGCGCGCCTTTGCGGATAAGCTGCGAGGATTTCGCCTGCGCGCCTGTTTCTATCTGGAGTCATATTGAACATAGTTTGTACGATGGTACGCAGTTATCTATCCAGCTCCCCTGCGATGATATTCAAACTACCCATGATTGCGACCACATCAGCTACGAGATGTCCCTTTATCAGCATGGGAAACGCCTGATAGATGGGAAAGCATGGCGCCCTCACCCTTGCGCGATAAGGCCTCTCGCAGCCGTCGGATACTATATAGAAACCTAGTTCCCCGTTTGCCGCTTCGGTATACGAATAGACCTCTCCTTCGGGCGGATGGATTCCGTGCATCGCGAGTTTGAAGTGCTGCATCATCCCTTCGATTGATCCATAAACCTCGTGCGGCGGCGGCAGGACCACGTCCCTGCGGCTCGTCATGATCGGGCCCTCCGGCAGGCGCTCCAGGACCTGCTCGATTATGCGGGCGGACTGCTCCATCTCTTCCATGCGCACGAAGATCCGATCATAGGTGTCACCGCGAATTCCCACCGGCACGTCCCACTCGATATCGTCATAAAAATAGTACGGGTGCGCGCGCCGCACGTCGTAGGCGCAGCCGGTGGCGCGCAGGCATGGCCCGGTAAATCCGCGCGTTATCGCCTCTTCTTCGGAGATGGCGCCGATCCCATGCGTTCGGTCGATGAGTATACGATTTTTTTTCGTCATCGCGGCCACGTCCTTGATCGCCTGCCGCATCGTCTTTATGCAGGATCTCAACTGCGCGTTGCTACCAGCAGGGATATCGCGCGAAAGCCCTCCTATGCGCGTATAGGTAGCCGTGAGCCTCGCCCCCGCAAGCGCTTCGATCCAGTCGGTGAACTGCTCGCGCGCGTTGAAGAGGTACCAGAAATTCGTGAGCGCTCCGATATCCACGAGATTTGCGCCCACCGCAACGAGGTGATCGCATATGCGCGAGACTTCGCACGCGAGCATGCGTATCCACTTTGCGCGTTCCGGTATTTCGATATCGAGCAGGCGCTCCACCGCCATGCAGTAGCCCGCGTTGTTCATTATCGGCGATACGTAATTCAACCGATCCGTATACGCGATCACCTGGTGCCAGGTGTGCGCCTCTGCTTCCTTCTCAAAGCAGCGGTGCATGTATCCGATCTCAGGCACTGCATTTCTTATGCGCTCCCCGTCCAGTTCAACGAGCACGCGGAAGCAGCCGTGCATAGCAGGATGCGAGGGACCGATGTTGAGCAAAAACCGTGAATCGTGCGATCGTGCGATCGTACTTCGTGCGATCGTAACACCGTCCAAGATTTTACGATCGGACGATCGGACGATCGGACGGTCGCACGGATCCAGGATTTCCATCTCGTCCATCAGAGTGTCGGGCGTGGAAAACGGCTGGCGCTTCTCCTTTGGATAGTCTTTTCGCAGGGGGTGTCCGACAAAATCGCGATGGCATAGTATGCGCTTGAGGTTCGGGTGCCCATCAAACCGGATGCCATACATGTCAAAGGCCTCTCGCTCGAACCAGTCTGCAGCCGGATAGACGCGCGTTGAGGTTGAGATCGACGGGTCGTCCTCTGGGCATCGCGTCTTGAGCCGCACGCGCTTCTTCTTTTCAACGGAATAGAGGTGAGCAACTACTTCGAATCTGTCTTTTTCCCCTGGATGATCGAGGCCGCACAGATCTGTGAGCATGTTGAGCTTGCCGTCGGTCTTGAGGATTTCAAGCGCGCGCTCCCACGCACCGCTTCGGACCACGGCGCTCTCGAATCCGCGGAACGAATGCGACTCGACGGCTGCGTCGCCAAGCCGCTCCTCAAGCAGTTTGATGTACTCTATCGCCATTTTGTACGTTATTCGTGGATCGTGATTCGTGGATCGCAACCCCACTCAGGTCTTTACGATTCACGGTTTACGATTCACCGCTTGCGCTCCCTCGTTTGCGCCGGCATCTGCGCGGGCGCGTCGACTCCCCACGCCGCGAGCGTGCCCGGACTCGAATCGTTGACGATGCTGTACGTCACGCCGTCATCGCTATTCGCATCCAGAGACGCGTACTCGCGAGCCGCGGCCTTGCCCTCGAAGGTATCCTTGTCCTTCATCAGATCCCTGAACGTTCTGAGCGCCTCCTGCCTGTAGGGCTCTGCCCGGATCATGAGATCCTCAGGCGACACCTGGTCGTTGTAGAGCACCCAGCTCCAGTTGCGATGCACGAACCAGATGTCCTCGTTTACGCGCGCCCATAGCAGCAAGGCCCTCCTATTCCACTCTCCACGCTTGTGGCTGGAGAGATATTCCTTGATCCTGGGGAGCACGACGTCGGGATGGCCAGCCAGGTTGTGCAGGAGGAGATAGAATTCTGCCTCGGCCGCGTAGCTGCTCTTTGGAAATTTGGAGAGCAGCTCTTTGAAGTGCGACCCGGTATAGAAGATGTAGAGTATGGCGTGCTCGTACTGGAAGGCTCCGGCGCCGTACTTTGCGTTCAGCGATTCCGCCTCCGCGCGCATGCACTCGGGAGAGCGCTCCTTGCTTCTGCCCCAGTAGCACTTCTTTTCCGCCTCGCCAGTGAGGTAATCGGCCATGGCGTCGAGAATCCTTCCAGTCATGGCCAGGGCCTCGGGCGTCTGTTTCTTGTCCTTTGGATGCGTTTGCACGAAGCTGTTGAAGAATTCCGCAGCCGCTCCCAGCTGGCCCGATTTCATGAGGGTGAGCCCCTGATCGAGATCGCCGGCAGAGGCCATGCTGCACCATGCACACAGGATGAAGACGATCAGCATTGTTCTCTGAATTTTCCTCATATGTCCCCCTTCTGAATTCTGGATTCTGAATTCTGGATTCTGCCTTTATCCCTCTTCAGTATTCCATCCTGAATTTTCACGAGGGCATCCATCAGCTGTTCCGGCCTCGGAGGACACCCCGGCACGTAGACGTCCACGGGTATCAACTCGTCTATGCCCTGCACCGTATGATAGTTGTTGTAAAAACCTCCGGACGCAGCGCATGCGCCAACGGCCACCACCCACTTGGGCTCCGGCATCTGCGCGTAGATCCTCTTGAGTATAGGCGCCTGCTTGTATGAGATCGTACCCATCACCAGCAGGAGATCTGCCTGCCTGGGCGAGAAACGCAGGAGCTCAGCGCCAAAACGGGAGATGTCGAATCTCCCGGAGATCAGCCCCATGAATTCTATCGCGCAGCAGGCGGTCCCATAGGGCATGGGCCAGAGGCTGTAGCGTCTCGCCCAGTTGAGCACGTCCGTTACTCGAGTTGTTACGAATCCGAATGCCATTTTATCGTTCCCACTCCAGCGCGCCTCTTGCCCATGCAAATACCAGTGCCAGGGCAAGCAGACTAACGAATACCACTAACTCTACCGCCAACACTGCGCCGTTGCCCAACGAGGCCGAGCCTCGAAACGCGGCTGCCCACGGTATGAGAAAGACGACCTCCACGTCGAATATGAGGAAAAGTACTCCGACGAGAAAGAACTTGATAGGAAAACGGCCAAAGGGACGGCTCGCGGGATCCAGGCCGCATTCATAAGGGATATTTCTCTCCTCTGGAGAAACGCGGCGCCCTATGAGCGCCGATGCCGCAACGATCCCCACCGCGGTCAGGGCCGCGATGATAAGCAGAATGATGACAGCCAAAAATTCCTGACCCATGGCGGAAAGATGCCTTTTTATGAGGAGTTATGATCGGCGGGAGTTTACCAACTACTCCAGTACATGACAACAGAATCATTATTACTCAGAATCCAGAATACAGAATTCAGAAGCCAGAATGAGGATGTCACGGCAATGTTTCCGAGTCAGGTCAGTTACTCGAAGAGGTCGGCAAGCTGTTGGGGCTTATTCAGATGTCATTCTGAATTCTGATTCCTGAATTCTCGCTTCTGGGTTCCGGCTACCTGAGTAATTATAACCGTTGCTTGCCATCATCGTTTTCCTTGGACTGCAGGGAAGTTTTTGGGTAATGCAGCGCGCATGACATATTCCAGAAAAAACGTAATCGTCCTCGGCTTCGCGCTCTTTGCGATCTTCTTTGGAGCCGGCAATCTCATATTCCCACCGGCGCTTGGCAGGATGTTCGGCGACCGCTTCGAGTGGTCCGGCCTCGGCTTTCTGCTCACCGGAGTAGGACTTCCGCTGATGGGCCTTCTGGCCGTGGCAAAGGCAGAGGGCGGAATAGACCACATCGCACGCCGCGTGAACCCGGTCTTCGGCAAAATACTCTCCGTCCTGGCCATACTCGCCATAGGCCCGCTCTTCGCGATACCCCGCACCTGCGCCACCACCTATGAACTCGGCATCGCTCCGAATATACCGTGGGTGGGCTCATGGCTCTTTTCATTCATCTACTTCGGCGTGGTGCTGGCGTTTACGCTCAACCCGCTGGCCGTGGTGGACAGGATCGGCAAGATCCTGACTCCGATACTCCTCGCATCACTCGCATACCTCATCGTGAGGGGCATCATTCACCCCATCGCTCCGCTGGCAGCGACTGAAACGCCGAATCCGTTCGGCCGGAGCATCGTCGAGGGGTATCAGACGATGGACCTCATCGGCGCTACGATCTTCGGAATCATCATCCTCAACGAACTGCGCAGCAAGGGGCTCTTTGAAAAACGAAAACAGATGAGCGTGATCATCAAGGCAGGGCTCATCTCCACGGGTACGCTGGCCGTCATCTACTGCGGGCTCATATACCTTGGCGCAACGTCCAGCGCTGTGCCGGGAGAATTTACGCGTACCGGACTGCTCACGTTCATAGCTCGCCAGCTCGGCGGAGGCGCGGGGAGCGCGGCCCTGGGGACAGCGGTATCCATGGCCTGCCTCACTACAGCGGTAGGACTCACTACGCTCTGCGCGGAATACTTCAACAAGCTCTCTTACGGAAAACTGAACTACAAGGCGCTCTGCATCGCTACAGCGGCAATAAGCCTCGTGCTCTCAAACGCAGGCGTCGAGACAATCGTGAATGTCGCTCTTCCGGTGCTTCTGGCACTCTACCCGGTGGTGATGGTGCTCGTGATCCTCTGTCTTGCGGGACCGGCCTTTGAAAACCGCAACACCTGGAGGGGGGCGGTCATAGGCGCGGGCCTCGTGGGGACGCTGAGCGCTATTCGCACGGGTGGATTTGAGGCGGCCGGTTTTGACGCGTTTTTCACCGCGCTGCCGCTGCATCATCACGGGCTGGGCTGGGTCTTGCCCGCGCTGATAGGCGGCGGAATAGGCGCCATGATACGCCCCAGGGAGTTGCCCAGCTTCAGGGTGCTGTCCGTCTGCCCCAGCCAGCTCGCCACGAGGATCGCGATCTTCGACGACGACGTGCCGGTGTTCGAGACGAGCATCCCTCATCAGCTGCAGCGCGTGATGTCTGACGACGAACGAACGATTCAGCTCAACGCGTTGAAAAACGCGATTTCTGAGCGCCTTGCGGAGCACCGCATCGACCTCTCCACGGTCAATGCAGTGGTCGGCCGCGGCGGATTTCTCCACCCTCTGCCCGGCGGCACATATCGCGTGACCACCGCGCTGATAGATGACATCGAACAACACGCCTGGCGCCAGCATCCCTCCAACTGGGGCGCGGCCATCGCATATGAAATCGCCGAGGCCAACGACATCGACGCGTTCATCGTGGATCCGGTGGCCGTAGACGAGATGGAAGAGCTCGCGCGCTACACGGGACTGCCGGAGATCAGGCGCTCCAGCATCTTCCACGCATCGAACCAGAAGGCGGTCGTTCGCCGCGTCGCGAAAAACCTCTGGAAGAGGCACGACAAAATCAACGCCATCGTTGCGCACATGGGAGAAGGGACTTCGGTTGGAGCGCACAAACAGGGCAAGGTTGTTGACGTGAACAACGCGCTCGACGGCGACGGGCCTTTCTCGGCGCTGAACGCCGGATCGCTTCCTACCGTGGACGTAGTGAGGATGTGCTTTGCAGAAGGCGCCACCGAAAAATCGGTCTTGCATAAGATCAGGAGCGCCGGCGGACTGCTCGCATATCTCGGCGTCTCCGATGCCGCGGAGATAGACCGGCGCGTGGGCAGCGGCGATGAAGCGGCGATCCGCGCTATAGAAGCCATGGGATATCAGGTGACAAAAGAGATCGGCGCGCTCGCGGCGGCCATGTCCGGCAGGGTAAACGCCATAGCGCTCACCGGCGAGCTTGCCATTTGCCGCAAGCTCACGCGCTTCATAAAGGCGCACGTGGATCACATCGCCCCGGTCTTTGTCTACCCCGGAGAATCCGAAACCGCGGCCCTAGTGAGCGGCGCCCTGCGCGTGCTCAGGGGCGAAGAAGAATTGCTGGAATACAGTTCGCAGTAGTAGTGCTACTGTACACATTCTATTTACTATGCGCTGTCTGAGCGGAATGCATGTTGAGCGCCGGCAGCTCGCCTCAAACGCCGGCTCGCCGCCTGCCTTACGTCGGCCGGAATTATTATACGGCTGCTGAACCCGGCCTCCTCTAGGCGCGCTCAACATGCATTCCGCTCAGACAGCGCGCGGTTTTTTTACATTGGACACCATGCGCTTTCATCTCGGCATAGATCTCGGTTCCATATCGCTCAAGGTCGTACTCCTCGACGAGTCGATGGAGGTGCGCTTCGAGCGCTGGGTGCGCGTTGCCGGCAGGCCGTTCGTGGCGCTGTCAAATCTCCTTCGCGAGTGCGCGGATGAATTCCCAGGCTCATCGTATCTCAGCGCCGGAGTAACCGGGAGCGGACGAGGGCTGGTCGCCGGAGCAATGTCCGCTACTTCGGTGAACGAGATCTCCGCGCACGCATCGGCTTCATCCTTCATACATCCTGAAATACGCACCATCATAGAGATCGGCGGCCAGGATTCGAAGCTCATCACGTTCGAACAATCGCCGCGCGATGGTTCTCTGGCGGTCAAGCACTTCAGCCTCAACGAACTGTGCGCCGCGGGCACCGGCGCATTCCTCGACCAGCAGGCCGCGCGGCTCGGCCTCTCCATCGAAGATTTCGCCTCGCTTGCAAAGGATTCCAGGGATGCCGTACCGATAGCGGGCCGGTGCGCGGTCTTTGCAAAAACCGACATGACGCACCACCAGCAGGAGGGCAGGCCGCTTGCTGATATCGTCGCCGGCCTCAACGAGGCCCTTGCGCGAAGCTATCTCTCGAACCTCGTGCGCGGCAAGACGCTGCCGAGGCCGATCGCTTTCCAAGGCGGCGTCGCCGCAAACCAGGGGCTTATCGCCGCTTTCCGAAAACTACTCTGCATTTCGGAAGAAGAACTTATCGTGCCGCGTTATTTCAAGGTGATGGGCGCGATAGGCGCGGCGCTCATCTCCGCAAGAGAGGGCGCATCCGAAGCAATCTCCATCGCTGCGCTGGTAAAAAAATTCAGACCTGTGGCGGAAGAAAATGCAAAGCCGCTCATTTCAGGCCACGCGGGCAGGAGGTTGACGGCTCCGCGAGAGGCGCCGCTCAATGCGAATTTTGCGGGACTCGACATAGACGGGACATATCTCGGCATCGACGTCGGCTCCGTATCCGTAAAGATCGCGGCAATCGGCCCCGGCGGACTTGAATTTTCCGACTATCGATTCTCGGAAGGCAGACCGCTGGATGCGCTGCGCGCGATGATCTCGGAGATAGCTGCCTCGCGCCCCGCGCTGCGCGTGTCTGGAGTTGGAGTCACCGGCAGCGGAAGGCATTTCATAGGAAAACTCTTCCGCGCCGACGTTGTTCAGAACGAAATCACGGCCCAGGCGCGCGCTGCCGCGTTTCTCATGCCGGGCTGCGATACCGTCATTGAAATCGGCGGTCAGGATGCGAAGTTCATGAGGCTCGATGGAACCAGGCCCGTGCACTTTGCGATGAACCGCGTCTGTGCCGCCGGTACCGGCGCGTTTCTACAGGAGCAGGCCGCTCGCCTGGAAATAGAGCTCGATCGGGAATTTTCGGATCTGGCTTTTTCGAGCGAACATCCCGCAGAACTCGGCGCGCGCTGCACCGTATTCATGGAATCGGACCTCGTCTCTCAGCAGCAGCGAGGATTTTCCAGGCGCGATCTCGTGGCCGGGCTGGCGATGAGCGTTGTCGCTAATTATTCCGAAAAGGTCATATCCGGCCACGCTATCGGCGAGCGCGTTCTCTTCCTCGGAGGTGTCGCCAAAAATCGTGCTGTTGTATCGGCGCTTGAGAAATCTCTTTCTCGGCGAGTGAACACATCGGCGGAGGGCTGCATCTCCGGCGCCATAGGAGTGGCGATAGCCGCGATGGATGCGCGGCGCTCGGGAAAGTTCGCGGAGAGCCGCTTCTCCATGGAGAACGCGGCTTCGATGGAGTTGCGACGGGAAATCTGCGAGGAATGCCCGAACCGCTGCACGATCACCGTGACCGGCGGCGACGAGCCGCTGAAATTCGGAGGCAGATGCGGAAAGTGGGATACTGATACGAAGCAGCCAACCCGCTGCGGAGAGTCGCTTTTGAAGCGGCGCGAACGGCTCATGTTCGGCGACACGCCGTGCGTTGGTGCGATCGTACTCTCGTGCGATCGTAAATCTGGACAGGTTTTGCGAGCGCACGAACGCACGAACGTACCAACGCACGACGTTACGAACGCACGAGTGCGCGTCGGAATCCCGCGCGCCATGTTTGCGTTCGACATGTTTCCGGCGTGGCGCACGTTCTTCGAATCGCTGGGTTGCGAAGTCGTGCTCTCGCCTCCAACGGACAGCGCGATCCTCTCGGAAGGTCTCAAACGCCTGGTAGTCGAGACCTGCCTGCCTATAAAAGCGTTCTGCTCGCACCTGCAGTGGCTCGAGTCAAAGGGTGTGGATTTCATATTCGTCCCGTCGTTCGTGATAACGGGCAGGGATTCGCACAATAAGGATACCGCGCATTGTCCCTACGTCCAGGGGCTTTCGGAACTCGCGCGGCCTGTCGTATCGACGCCCATACTCAATCCCGTCGTCAACTGGAAGCTGGACCCGAGAAGCGAGGCGCGCGAGATGGAGAATCTCGCTTCGAAGCTGGGACACGCACGCAGCGCGGGGCGCAAGGCTTGGAAATCCGCCGTGCAAGAGCTGCAAAACGTCCGCTCCGAGCTCTCGCGCATTGGACGGCGCACGCTCGCTGAGATCAAGAATGGCGGAATTCCGCGCGCATTTGTGATCCTGGGTAAGGATTATAACGTATGCGACAAGAGGCTCTCGCTCGGAGCGGCGGAACTTCTCGAATCACGCGGCGAAGTGGTGCTCACACAGGACATGCTGGTAGACGACTCCGGCGCATACTCGGCGGCTTATCGCACGATGTTCTGGTCGCACGGCAAGGAGATACTCGCTGCCGCACAGATAGCCGCTAAAACCGAAAACCTCTACACAGTGATGATAACGAGCTTCGGCTGTGGACCGGATTCGTTCACAACAAGTTTTGTGCGCGACATCGTCGGGAAAAAGCCGATGTTGATACTTGAGGTAGATGAACACAGCTCCGCCGTAGGCCTTGAGACGCGCATCGAGGCTTTTCTCGATTCTATCGCGGACGCACCCGCTGTTGAAAATCGGACGCGCAGCCCGTTTGTTCCGCCGCGCGGCATGCGCCGCGTGTACATGCCCAACTTCTCCGCGCACAGCCTCGCTTTCGCCGCGGCGATCCGCTCGCTGGGACTCGACGCCGAGCTAACGCCCCTGCCGGACGACGAGTCTGCACGCCTCGGAGCGCTGTATTCCGGAAGCGGCGAATGCCACCCATACGTGCTCATGCTGGGCGATTACCTCAAAGTGGCCATGCGCGAAAAGGGGAAGTCCGACGTATGTTATTACATGCCGGAGGCAGGCACGTGCCGGGTAGCGCAGTTCGGCGCACAGATGCGGCTCGCTGCCGAGCGCGCGGGCGTGGACCTGCCCATTTTCACTCGCGTTGAAGACGTGATGGCATCGGCTGGCAAAGCTGCGGGATGGTCTTATCTGAGATCGCTGTGCGCATACTGGCGAATGATGCGCGGCATGGATTTTCTCATGCAGATGCACCTGGAGCGCAGGGCATACGAAAAGGAGCCGGGCTCCGCCGATCGCGCCAACGCGATCGCGCTCGAGATCCTGATGAAGCACATCCACGAGGGCAGACCGGTGGACGGGCTCTCCGCCGCAAGGAATAAGCTCGCGGAAGTTGCAGTCGACAGGACGAATAAACGCGTGAAGATCGGAATAACAGGTGACTACTATACGCGCATCTGCGACTTCGCCAACGCGGATCTCTTCCGCGACATAGAGCGCATGGGAGGAGTGGTTATGATTCCTCCGACCATGACCGAATTCGTCAAATACGAATCGCGCCAGCGCACCGGTGCGGCAATACGCCATCGCAACGTCGGCAACCTTGCGCAGGCGCTCGTATTACGCGGGTTGGTGGGGAAGCTGGAGCGCGAGGTGCGCGAAATATTCAGCAACGACCTCGACTATGAGGTGCCGCTGGATTTCAAACGCGCGAAGCGCCTTCTCGCGCCATACATGGACATGAAACTTCCCGCGGGCCTCACCGGTTCTGTTGCGGCGATCCTCGAACAGCTGCACGCCGGAGCGGACGGAATCATAAGTGTCATAACTTTCCACTGCACTTACGGACTCGTAGTCGGCTCGGTGCTGGCGCAGATCGACAAGGACTGGCCGCACATACCGAAGCTCACGTTGATCTACGAGGGACTAAAGCCCACGCACAACCGCATGCGGCTGGAGGCCTTCATGGAGCGCATGCGACAGGCGAGCAACGCGAGAAAAAACTAGCTCGGGCAAAACGCGATAATGCAGTTGAGCCCGAGCACATTCCGAGGTACGCCTTCGTCGCCTCAGACGCCGGCTCCTCGGCTGCCCTCCGGACGCCGCGTTATTAGAGGCTTAGAAAGCGGCGTCCTCCGAGCACCTCGGAATGTGCTCGGGCTCAACCGCATTGCCAGGTGTAACCCGAAAATTATTACGACGCGTTGTTGGACGGTTCTTTCAGCGGAGGGATTAATGATAATACGCTTGTTGCTCTTCGGGATGCTGGGACTTCTGGCCTCGCTTATTATCACGGTGGCCAAAAAATCTATCGTCGCCCGTAGGCTGGACCTCAATGGGGAGGCGTCGCTCGTGCTCTTTCCTCTCTGCGGTCTCGGCGCGATCCTCTTTCCTTTGATCGCCATGAGAGTCTCTTCGATGCCGTGGTACGGCAGGGGCGCCGTATACATGGCCGCGTTCTTTGTCGTGCAATATCTCGCCGGGCTGGGGCTCTCACGCCTGAATGCGTGCCCGTGGAATTATTCTGGAAAGGGTTCGCTTGGCGGGCTCATCCGCATCGCCGATGCGCCGCTGTGGTTTGGCCTGGGGCTCGCGACTGAGCGCGCCTATCCGTTCATCAAGGCCGCAGCGGTGGCGCTCGGCTGATTTATTTTTTTCGCGGGATTAAATTAAAGAGTTTTCAGGAATGCGGTCGAGCGGTTTGCTGTGCCGCGCGCGTGGAGGATGGCGTTCGCCATCGTGGGCCCCGCAACGTATCCGCCCGTGAGGAATAAACCTGGCGCAGATTCCAAGGCCTTTTCTATTTCTGAGATGCGCGACGCATGTCCCATCGTGAACTGCGGCACCGCGTGGAGCCAGCGTTTGACATAGCTGAAGCGAGGCTTCCCTGTGATGCCAAGCGCCGCGTTCAGCGTTGCAGTTGCGATTTCGATCAATTCGGAATCGGAGAGCTCCACGGCACTCTCGTCGAGCGCGCCTCCGGCATAGCATGCTATCATCTCCTCACCGGAAGGACAGCGGCCCGGAAAGAGCTTGGAGGGAAATACGGCAGCAAGAAGTCTTGACCCCTCGCTCCTCGGCACCACGAAACCCGCGCCTTCGAGAGGAGTCGGTATGTCGGCTGCCTTGAACGAAAGATGCGCCACGGCAAGGGGTACGTATGAAATCTCCGAAAGCTTAGATCCCATGCCGGCGTCGATCGCTCCGACCAGCTGCGACGCAACGTGCGACGGAGTTGCCAGGATAACGGCGTCCGCATCAAGCGCCTTTCGGCCATGATCCATCAGCACGCAGAATCCGCCAGCGGGGTTGCGCTCTATGGCGCTCGCACAGAGCCCCGTACGAATAGAACCGCGCAGGATTTCCTCTAGCCTTGCCGTGAGAGTGCCCATGCCCCACTTGAAAGAGAGCAGCCCCGGCATGCGCGTGCCCAGCGAAGCCGCGGCGCCCTGAGCCTCGATTTTTTCACAATCGCAGGCCCACGCGTTTGACGTGAATGGATCGAGCAATACCTCGGGCGGTATCGAACCGAAGCGCCTGCTCACGAACGAAGCGAGAGAGCCCGACGGTTCTTCATCCTTCGAGAGAAAACGCGTCTTCAACGCCTTGAATTTAGAAATCCCGGGAACGAGCGCGCTTTTCAGATACGAAAGCGCTCCGACTGGGACTTTCTGTATCCGCCCTTTGCTGAATGCATATCTCTCGGACGGGACGCCGGCGTCGCCTGCTATCAGATTATTGATGGATAGTTCGCGCGCGAGCGAAGATATTGCATCTGACGACGAAGCGAAGGCCTGGGGACCCAGCTCGACGATGTAGCGTTCGTCACGCAGCGAGCTGCGCACCATGCCACCGACAGAGGGCTCGCGCTCAATGAGCTCAACCGACGCACCGCGCTTCTTGAGGTAGTAAGCGGCAGTGAGTCCGGCGATACCCCCGCCAACGACAACTACGCGCCTGGATGTCAAATCCGGCGCCGAGTCGCGCGCAGGACGCTCTGCTGTTTCTGGATTGGAAGCCATCGAGTTCAATGGCTATCCTATAGAGAGATGGTGTCAAGGAGGTATCTTATCGCCCATCGTATTTGTATACATCGCTACGCATCGTCCGTCGCATTCGTCGTAGCGGGGCTCGAGGAGGCCGGATTCAGCAGCCTCTAATAGACCCGGCCGACGAAAGCCCAGCGAGGAGCCGGCGTTTGAGGCGACGAGCGGTAGCGAGACGAATGCGACGGACGATGCGTGCCATGTATCTGTCACGGCCTGAAGTACTCGGCCTTCGGATCTATCGATATGATCGCTGACGTGGAATATTCAGGAACCATCTGGCACGTCTCGGTGAGCGCAACTCCTATGCGCGAGGGGGCTAGCAGCGCGAATATCTTGCGCTGGTCCATGAGGTCTGGAAAAACAGGATAGCCGGGGCTAAAGCGTTCCCCTGCATCGACCGCAACGCCAAGCTCCTCGCGTATCAGCACGTGTCCGTAGACCGCTGTGGCCTCGGCAAGTGCCGCGGCAAGCCCCTTGATGTAGAACGCCTCTGCGTACATTCCCGCTGCAAACCGCTCTGCAGCTGCCTTTGCCGCGCCGTCGCCAACGGTCGCAACCTGCATCGTGATAAAACCAGCGTCAAAGAGATCCGCAAGGCAGCGATGCGGAAGCTGCCTCTCCCTCGGGAAATCAAACTTGAATGAGCGCGTGCCGCCTTCTACAACGAGGCCGTTGCCGAGCTTGCAGCATTTGAAATGACCGTACACGAGCTTAGGGGTCATCATGCCGCTGGAGCGCGGGCCGGACATGAGGCGCGCCAGTATCGGTTCCGCTTTTTCGCGCCTCATCCTCTCCCATTGCGCCGCGTCGGCGCCCTGCCTCAGCTGCCAGCGCCCTGCAAAGAGTGCCTCGTGATCTATGAGTTTCTCAACTTCCTCAATAGGGATGTCTGGAAGAACTCTTGTATTGAAGAATGGAGGTGTAGTCATAATAATCAATTCCCTCCCCTTTGTAAGGGGAGGGTAAGGGAGTGGTAGATCAAGATCTACCTTCCCTATCCCCTCCTTACAAAGGAGGGGAATATTTCTTTGCGATCCTTTCCATCTCGCTAAGCCCCGCGAACGCATCCGCGCAATAGCTCACGTCGCCCCCATAGGCCCGGGCCAGGACCTCATCGACGAAATTTTGCGTTAGCGCCGCCCCGCCGCACAGCACGGGCACGCTAAGCCCTGCCTCGCGAAAGAGCGCCAGGTCTTCGCGCATCACCTCGGTCGATGAGACGAGCAGCCCGGAAAGCCCTATGGCGTCTGCCTTCTGAGCCCTGGCAGCCTCGATAATCGCGGAGGCCGGCTGCCTGATTCCGAGATTGATTACGCGGAAGCCGTTGTTGGCCAGTATCGCCTCCACGAGATTCTTGCCGATGTCGTGCACGTCTCCGCGAACCGTCGCCAGCACGATCGTCGCGCGATGCACGCGCTCGTGGGCCTTCATATGCGGGGAGATGAGATCTATCGCCGCGCGCATGACCTCGGCTGACTGGAGCACGAACGGCAGAGGCATGCGGCCGGCGCCGAAACGCTGTCCCACCTCCTGCATAGAGGGCAAAAGCACCTTGTTGATTGCGTCGGACGGGCTCATCTCCTCGAGCAGCGCGGAGACCAGTTCGGAGAGCATCTCTCGGCTCCCCTCGATAACGCGGCTTCTCACGGCCTCAGCGGGAGTAGCGGGTTCGATCCACTCGGTGGAATCCTCCTGAGTCTGCTCGCCTGAGATGTATTCCAGGAACATGGCCAGAGGATCGCCCTCTGAATCGTCATCGTCTATCAGCCGCATGCAGAGCTTTACCGCGTCAGGATGAATTCGATCCAGAGGCGTAACCCTGAGGGGATTTATTATGGCGGCGTCGAGCCCCGCCTCTATTGCGCGATTGAGGAATACGCTCGTAAGCATCTGCCTGCCGTGCGGCGGCAGGCCGTAGGATATATTGCTCACGCCGAGCAGCGTGCGCACGCCGGGGATCTCGCGCTTGATCACAGTTATCGCATTGAGCGTCTCGATTGCCGCGGTCTTGAGGCTCGGATCTCCGCTGGCCAGCGTGAAGGTGAGCGGGTCCACCAGCAGGTCGCGCGCATCAAGCCCGGATTCGGCGGCAATATTTACGAGCCGCTTTGCAACAGCGAACTTTGCGTCTGCGGTGCGCGCCATGCCTTGTTCGTCTATGGCAAGCGCCACAACGGCGGCTCCGTAGCGCGCGGCGAGGGCTAGCGCCTTGCTCGCCTTCGCGCCACCGTCCTCCAGGTTGATCGAATTGATGATCGAACGGCCCGCAATTCGCGACAGCGCTGATTCGATGGCGACAGGGCTCGTAGAATCTATCATGAGAGCTACGTCGGCCTTAAGCGTCAGCCTTCGAACCAGCTCGGCCATGTCGTCGGCCTCGCTGCGGCCTGCATACGCCACGCAGACGTCGAGGGCGTGCGCCCCGTCCGCCGCCTTCCTGCCCACTTCTGCCATCGCATCGAAGTCATCCGCAAGGAGCAGCTCGCGGAATTTTTTCGACCCGTTAACGTTGGTCTGCTCGGCTATAATGAACGGCTTCGGTTCCTGATCCAGGCTCACCGCGGTATAAAGCGACGAAACCATATCGGGCCTTTTACGCCTTGCTTGCTTTGCTGGCGTTGCCGGCCGAAGTTGTTTTACCAGCGCCGCAATATGAGCGGGCGTTGTTCCGCAGCAGCCGCCAACGATCGAGATCCCGAATCGCCTCGTATATTCAGCAAGCGTTTTGCCGAAATCGTCCGGCGAAAGCGGATAGACCGGGCGGCCTCCGACGTTCTGCGGCATGCCCGCGTTTGGCCGGCATATGATCGGGAACGCGGAATCCTCGGCCAGCGCTGCGATGTGCTCTTCCATCGCTTCGGGGCCCGTCGCGCAGTTGATGCCAAACGCGGCCGGACGGTACGGCGCAACGGCGGCGAGCGCGGCCTGGAGCTCGGTTCCGAGCAGCATGGTACCGACCTGCTCTATCGTCATCGAGATGAGAATGGGGAGGTCGAGGTCCCTCTGCGCCTGCACTGTGCGCACTGCCGCAGCTGCCGCCTTTGCCTGCAGCGCGTCCTGGCATGTAGCGATCACGAACATGTCCACGCCGCCATCCAAAAGCGCCGTCGTCTGTTCCACATAGGCTGAAAACAGTTCTTCAAAGCTGATGTGCCCGAGCGTAGGCAATTTGGAGGTCGGGCCGAGTTCGCCGGCCACGAGGCACTTGCGTCCCTTCACCCTCCCTGCCTCATCCCTGGCGATTGCAACCGCGGCAAGGTTGATCTCCCGCACGCGATCAGCCAGACCGTGATCGGCGAGCACGACGCGCGAGGCGCCGAACGTGTTCGTGGTCACGGCATCCGAGCCGGCCTCAAAATAAGCGCGATGAACTTCCGCGACTATGCGGGGATTCGAAATGCAGAGCTCTTCATTGCATGCGGCAGCCCCGCCAAGCGACGCCAGCATTGTGCCCATGGCGCCGTCAAAGACAAAAGGCCTGGAGGAGATGATCTCATCTAATAGGGAAGCCATGCGGGTGACATAGCTGAGAGTTCAGCTGGATGCAACCAAAGGCAGAAGCCGAAATTCAGAAGCCAGAAGTCAGTAGTCAGAATTCAGAATGACATCTGAATAAGCCCACAACAGCTTGCCTACCTCTTCAAATAACTTCTGAATTCTGGCTTCTGAATTCTGGATTCTGGTTCATTCAAGTTCTTCGCGCGCGGAGCAAAAGCATCGCTGCCAGGAGAAATGCGACGGCCGCGTAGGGGGAACCGCCCTGTCCGGCGCACAGGGCGCAACCGCCTTCTCCAATGCCGTTGCCCTGAATCGTCTCGGGACCAGGTCCTGGCGAGCCATTTACGACGGCATTTCCCGTGGCCGGAGATTGTGACGGGCTCGGCTGCGTGCCATCGGCAGTGCTACCGCTTGTGGAGCCGCTGCCGTCAGGGCATGCGGATGCGTTCTGTGCGGGATTTGAGATCATGCGGCAGTTGTCGCACCAGTCGCCGACGCCGTCCTTGTCGGTATCTTCCTGTTTCGGATTGTAGATATACGGACAGTTATCGATGGAGTCCTCAAAAAAATCCTTGTCAGAGTCCGTGCAATCATTCTCACCCTGATTCGGATTGAACAGCGTCTTGCAATTATCCAGATAGTCGGCAACTCCGTCATTGTCTGAATCGTCGCACGCGTCGCCCACGCCGTTGGTATTCCAGTCCGCCTGATATCCTACATCTATCTCTTTCTGGGTCGGCGTGCAGTTTGGTGGAGGGTTCGGCTGCAGGCAGGTCATGTCTACGTCGCAGAAGAGAGGGTCCTTGGAACAGTCGCCGTTAGGTGCAAACCGGCAATTGTCCACCCAATCTCCGTCCGGCACTCCGTCGTTGTCCGCATCGTTCATATCGGTGTTGTCGATGATCTGGTCGCAATCGGAATCCAGATAATCGACGCCGAACTCTTTGACGGTGCACTGAGCGTACAGGATTGCGGGCGCGGAGAAAATAACCGCGATGAGAACCGCTAGTAACAACCTGGGAGCCTTCATGACTTGTGCCCTCTCAGGGCCTCTGACATTTTGACAGATGCCCTTAATGCTCCCCCGATGCCTCTTAATCATTTTCGGCAGGCATAGTCAAAGGTTGCGCGGTTTTTTCAAATTATTTGGCCTTGCGGCGGAGCGCCAGTATGAGGCCCGAGGTCATGAGTATAAGGGCCGAAATTCCATAAGCGTCCGCGCTGGCCATTGCGCCGGCCATGAGGGAACAGCTGCTGTTGTGGTTCAGCGCTACCGGGGCCGTAGTTACCGGGGCCGGGGACGCGCTCGTATCCACCGGGGCGTCGCAGGCATCGCCAACGCCGTCGTTATCGCCATCCTCCTGGCCGGGGTTGAAGAGCAGGGGGCAATTGTCGTCCTTGTTCGGGATCTGATCAGCGTCCTCGTCTTCAGTGCAGGCATCGCCAAAGTTGTCGTCGTTTGAATCGAGCTGATCCGGATTCGCCACCAGGCGGCAGTTGTCGCAAAAGTCGCCGACTCCGTCCAGATCCCTGTCCTCCTGCTGCGGATTGGGCGTATCAATACAGTTGTCTTTCGCATCGGCGATCAGGTCGTTATCTTTGTCGCTGCACGCATCGGCATTCTGTGAGGGGTTGTCCACGCCAGGGCAGTTGTCCAGATAATCCATTATGCCGTCGCCGTCATAGTCCTGGCATGCATCGCCGATCTTGTCTGCGTCCTTGTTCCAGTTCTTCTGATAACCGCCGAGCTCCTCTTCTGGAGTGACGGTGCCGTCGCCGTCTATGTCGCAGTTAAGCAGATTTTGAGAACAATTGCCGTTCTTGACGGTGAGGCAGTTGTCGTTTGCGTCGTCAATGCCGTCGGCGTCGGTGTCGAAGGCATAGGCCTGGGCCGCGGTCAGGGCGATCACTGCGACTACGAAGATCATTGTGAGTAGTTTTTTCATAAATTTAGCGCTCCTGGATGCTTGCGCACGCCCCTCCACTTTCGTTATCGGCAGAGTTCGGAAAAAGTTGCGAGAAAAAAAGCCCCGCTCGCAGAGCAGGGCTTTTTGATCATTAATTTCAACTGGTTAGATTATGGCTTGCGCCTCAAAATTATCGGCGCCAACGCCGCCGCAATGAGTACGAGCGCTGCGGGGTCTATAGTGGCCGTCGGGGCCAGGGTGCATCCGCCGTTGTCAGCTGACCCCGAAGTTTCGGAAGCATTCAAATTCGCGCCTGGGCAACCGTTCTTTGCAGGGTCAAAGCTGAAGGAACCCGCATCCTCCTGACATGCATCGGCGTCGTCAGATATGCCGTCTCCATCCTTGTCGTCCATGTTGTCGCCTGTCTCGTCTGAATCGTCGGCGGATACCCCCTGTGGAGTCGCGCTGTCATCAGGATCACTGGGAGAAGATGTCTTTCCTGGGTCATCTATGGAATCGTCCCACTTATCCGGTATCCCGTCGTCGTCCTTGTCCTTTGATTTTTCGGCAGCCTCGCGCAGTGCCTTGATGGTGACGAACGGGCTCTTATAACTGGGGAGCGCGTATTCAAGCCCCCCGCCGAAGAAGAACCGGAGGTTATCATCATGGGCCTCGAACGCTGCCTTGAACTCGTCCACAGATATTTCGAACGATTGTGCGACCTGATCCAGTGGCGCCGTGCACATGACGCCCTTGTCTTTCTTGATGCCCAGGCATGAAAGCTTGATCGGGTTGTCGACCCAGTCCAGGTCGCCGTTCTCATTTTTCCAGTCCAGGGCAGGGAAACTGCAATGTTCCCTGTAATTTCCGTTTTCATCATTCCATGCGGAGAACACGCCGATGCGCTTGCCGGCGACCTCTGGAAAATCGCTCAACTGCTTGGTAGCCCCGAACATCGCGAAGAAGACGACTTTATCTCCGGTTATCACGATGCCGTAGTCCTTTTCCTTCTGCGAGAAGTAGAGCTTCTTTGTGGCCTCATCCTCTGTCTTAGGCATTTGGGGAGGGGGAACGCACTGGTTGGTCGGATCCCAGAGGTCGTTGCACTTGTCGCACGCATCGCCCACGCCGTCGAAGTCGGAGTCCTGCTGATGCCAGTAATCATCATATTTCGGCGGCATCATCTGATTGTTGGCGACTTCGGCGCAGTTGTCCCACGCATCCGGAATCGTGTCGCCGTCTCCATCTTTGGTCGTCGTGAGAAGATCGTTGAGCGAGAGGATCATGCTCTGGGGATACTGCTCCAGCATTTCGTGCTTTTCACCGTAGTGGGTTCCCGTGACCCAGTCCGGCCCGCTGATAAAGGAGATCCGGGCATTATAATAATTGGGATCCCGGAGCTGTTGAATGTCCGGAAGAAATTTGGATTCGATCGTGCAGGTAAATTTCTGCTTATCCCAGAACGGACGACAATCGCTGAACGGCACGTAGACAGGAATGGTGTATGGCTTGGGGGAATTGCTCGCCGTGGTATTGGACGAACAGTCGTAGCTGTAACCGAGTCCGAAATTTCCAGACCAGAGACCGACGACGGCCTGTCCCTTGTCGTCCTGCACAACCCAACAATCTCCGCCATCGCTCTGCGGAGCAGGATGCGTGTAGGGCGGAGACTGCAGATAGAGGACGACCGCGATCTTGGGATTTTCGAATTTGTAATCCGTGCAATGCTTAGTGTCCTGATTGCAGACCGTGATCACTTCATTCATGTATCTGGTGGGCAGGTCATTCCAAGTATTGCTGCCTGCGAGCTTCCCATAGAAGACCAGGCCCAGGTTTTTGACCTGGACGACGCCGAAGTCTGCCGGGTCTTTCGAAAAATAGCCGATATTATTCACCGCCTCGGCTGCATTGTTGAGCTGTTGCTCAACCGAATGTTGCGCATCGCTTGCCATATCGCCAAAGCCGCCGCCAAGGCTGAAATCAGCATGGGCTGCGGCAGCCGTAAGCGTTGCGGCCAGCGCCGCGATTAGCATCATCATCAATTTGTTCTTCATATATTCGATTGCCTCCAGAACGGTGAGACATTCCTCCGTTCCGGTTATAATCAGCAATTATCGTGCCATTGATTGAAAATATAAATAACCCTAAGAACAACAAGTTGGCGATCGTGCAGATTTGCATGCGGTGAAAATGGAGGGCAATGCGGGGAGCCTTGTCACCACGAAAAAGCCCTGCCGTTTTGCGGCAGGGCCTTTTTAATGTGTGTCATTGCGAGCCACGATCAAAGGTCGTGGCGTGGCAATCCCTTGCGTTATTTCCTCCGCCTCCAGACCAGCGGCACGATCGCCGCGGCAAAGAACAGCATTGAAATCGCATTGGCCGATGAGCCCGGAACCAGCTGACTGCCGCAGCCGCCCTTGCCGCCGCTTTCGGCGCCGCTTGAAGTGGTCGTTGTAGTAGTTTCCGCGTCGCCTGCTTTTGAATACCCGAGGTTCATGCAGATCTGATCGGACGGACAGCCCAAGGTCGAGGCATCGGCCGCAACATCCGGGCACTTGTCGATAGAATCCGGCACGCCGTCTGCGTCGGCGTCAGCACCTGCAGCTGCCGGCTTACACGCATCGCCTACGCCATCGGCGTCAGTGTCTTCCTGGGAGAAGTTGGGGACGTCGGGACAGTTGTCAATTATGTCGGGAACGCTATCAGCGTCTTTATCAGATTTGCCTGGCGCATAAAAAACATCTGCTGTTAATTTTGAACTTTCACACGCCTTCTCCGCAAGACTGAACCAATACTCATAATTCTGCGACTTATCATCTGCTATTAAACCATCTATCCTCTCATTGATCGTATTCTTTCCACCGGTCTCATCCAGCCAGAACCGCACACAGCTAAAAAGTTCCCCTTTTGTATCGGCATCCTTGGTTGGTATTGGCTTGCACGAACTCAATGTCGTAACCTGAGAACCAGTTCTCCACAAAAATATTCTTTGTTCCGCAAGTTCCATAAAATATTTTTGCAGGGTTGGATCAAGTGTGTTTTTTACACTTAAGAGCGATACAAGCGGCTTGAGATCCTTAAAATGCTTTCCAGGAGCCAGTCTTCCATACACGACGGTTTGATAAGCCTGGACGTCCGGATAAACAATCACCGTTCCGAAGAAATCGCTGGCATTGGAAGAAAACATACCCGGTGCTGAACAAAATGATACAGCATCAGATATATACGCAAACCCTACGGAGAAAAGCACAGCCATAATAATAAAAAATCTCTTCATACCCATCTCCTTTCAAATCCCCCTCGTTTGTGTCTTTCTTTATACTTTAAAGTCTCGGTTACGTCCACCTCTCATCTCCTGCGCCTGAAGATCATCGGCGCCAGGGCCGACGCCAGCAACATGAACATCGCCGGGTTCGGCGATGCCGCGGGCATCAAGGTGCACATCCCGCCCTCGTCAAAGGTGCGCAGATGTACGACGTTTTCGCCCGCGGTCTGCTGGTTCTGCTGCTCTTCAGCTGCTGCTGATGATGCGGCGGCTGCCGCGGCTTCCTCTTCGGCCTTCTTCGCCGCTGCCTCGTCCGCAAGCCTTGCGTTCTTGAGCATTGCCGGCACGTCGAGTATGGGACTGACTGAGAGGGCCTTGCTGGAATCTATTGCCCAGAATGCAAAACCCCTGTGCGATGAAAAATATAAATTGTTCGATATGGCGGCAATGGCATCGTCGGTTATCTGATCCGCGGTCTTGCCCTGCGTATCAAAGCTCCCTGGCAATGCGCACTTGAACGACTGCGCATCATCGCCCGCCTCGCATGTGGATTTCATCAATGGGAGGTTGGCTTTTGGATCTGCCGCCACTATCGTCCACGGAATAATTTTCAGCGGATAGAATTCCTTTGCCGCGTTAAGACAGTCGACATTTTTCTGAAGGCTGCTGCCCACCCACTGGTAACAGAGGCAGCTACCAATTGTTTTTAATGAAGGGAATTGACATGTCGCGGGTCCGTTCCAGAAATCGCCGAACGTGAGTAACTGATCGAAGGTAATAGAGTCAGATGCGAATTTCCCGCCGACGCTGATGGTAAACTTGTCTCCGGAGACCGCGATCCTTGCCCAGTAATCGTCGGGGTTTTTTGAGAATGCCGTATTATTCAACTCAGCCCGCGCATGGAGAGAGACGCTGAGGAAGGCAATGAGCACGGCAGCTGCACAGAATAAACGCTTCATCTTATGATCTCCTCCTTCAGTCGTTTGCCGCAAAGATTGTGATCCATAATAAACGCAATTGCCTGGACCTGCCACCTCAAAAATTGTTCAATCTATAGAAGAAGCAATATGCGTGCCATAACGGATGATTATTTGACTTTGTTTATCAGCATGTTATGCGCTCACATCATTCTCAATTCGATAAGCGCGCCATGTGCCGCCAATCTTTTGACGATTGATGTTGTCCGGAAAATGCTATAGGCGCTGCGTTTGAGGGCTGACATGTATACCGTCTCCAAGACATTTACCTTCTGTTACGGACACAGGCTTATGAACGATGCAGGCCGGTGCGGGAACCTGCACGGCCATACCGCCAGAGTTACCTTTGTACTGGGGAAAGAGACGCTTGACGAACACGGGATGGTAATTCACTTCGATCGCCTCAAGGAGACGATAGGCGAATGGATCGCCGAGAACCTCGACCACACTACGCTGCTCTGCAAAGACGACCCGCTCACGGCAGCGCTGGAGAATGCGGGCGAGCGCTTCCGCAAACTGGACGTAAATCCGACCGCAGAGAATATCGCGAAGCTGCTCTTCAACATGGCGCAGGGATTCAATCTTCCAATCAGGCAGGTCGAAGTCTGGGAATCCGAGACATCCAAGGCAACGTACCAGGCCACCTGAGCCATCGCCAACACGTAACTTCGTGCCAAGAGTACACTGTTCCTCCTCCCTTCCGGCGGGCTCCGTGCCACGAGTGACGCGCGGCGCCCACCCTCCCGGCGAACGAGTCGACACCGAATTATTTTCAGCTTTTACAACTAACCATGTAACCCACGCCATCGCGTTCCTGTTCGTTCGGCGGGAGGCTGGACACCACGCTGGCAGCGTGCAACTACGCAGTTGTCAACAGCACAGAGCAAGCTGGGTCGGAGGGCCAGCCGTGGAGCGATCGGGAACGCGGTGGCTGAAAAAATGAACGTTAGCTAAAATAGCTTGGTTTATTCCGTATCGACTCGCGGAGCGGCAGGACCTCCGATCCAGCGTCGTTTGTGGCGAATAAGCCCCGGCATGCAGCAGGAACAGCTGGCTACGCCGCTACCACTTCCTTGAGTTCGGGGAAGGCACTCTTGAGCTCGGCTTCTACTCCTGCCTTCAGCGTCATGAGCGAAAACGGGCAGCAACCGCATGCGCCGGTGAGCTTTACCACCACAGTGTTGTCATCCTTTACCTCGACGAGGTCCACGCCGCCGCCGTCCGCAGCGAGCCTGGGCCTGATTCTCTCGTTGAGTACCTTTTCAACCGCTGCCTTATCCATATATCCTCCTATTAAGAACCTCTAAGCAGGCGGGCTATTGAGCATATCCCGCTCTCTGCGGCAACAGGAAAACCACGATTCGCTCTTTACGGTCAGCCAGTAGACCAGGCTGGCGTTGAGGAAGCCGCCGGCCACATCTGCAACATAATGCTGCTTCACGAGTACGACTGAGAGCGCCACGATCAGCGTCATCGCTGCAAAGACCCATCTCATGATGTGGTGGCGCCTCCATGCTACGAGCGTTGCAAGCGAGGGATACGTCACGTGCAGCGACGGAAAGCAGTTATACGGCAGGTCGATGAGATAATAAAAACGCGAAACCGACGCAGATATTCCGGTCAGGCCAGTGAGGTCGGGCCGGAGCAGCATCTTTACCGGAAGGAAAAAGAAAAAAAGATAAGCGAACGTGGTAGCGCCCAAAAACGCTATAATCGCGCGCCTCCAGTCGTCCCAGTCGTCTATGATGAAGTACGTGAGCAACACGCTCACGTAGACGAGTATGTAGCCGAAGATAAAAATGGCGACGAACGGAATCTCGCGCTCAAACGGAAAACCGAGGTCATAAAACCTGCCGCGCCCTTGCGTGAGCCAGTTGATAGCTAGATAACCGGCCGTGAAATAGCCGATCATGAAGAGAAACCAGTTCCGCTTTTCCCGCCTCTGCCGCTTGTCCATATCAGACCTTTGAGTGGACCACGCGGATGGACTCCGTGCCCTCTTCGAGCACTACGTTGAGGTCGGCGAAGATGTTGGGGGCCTCTTCCTTCATGATGCGGAACATGGCGATCGCCAGCTCCCTGATCTCCGCGTCGGCGTGCGCCGAGCCGCGCATCTCAAAGAAGTGGCGCAGTGCGCGCGCGTTTGCGGAGATGAAGATCTTTGTCTCGCAGGCATTGGGCAAAACCGAGCGCGCGGACTGACGCACGAGCTTGCGGCGATCGGTTGGTGAGAGCTCCGGATGCATCTCAGCCACACATGGCTCTGTCGCCTTCACCAGCTCTTCGTATGCCGTATGCGCGGACTCAACGGCGCCGAGCCAGCGCTCATAGAGCTCCGGCTGTTCGCGATAGAGCGGCGGAACAACGTAGCGCGCCTGCGATTCGTCCACGTAGCGTTGTGAAAGTTGTGAATAAGATACGCCAATTCTGTGTCGAATGAGTTCATGCGTAAGCGAACGAGAAACACCGGTGATAAGAAAATTCCACACCGCATGTTCCAGCACCGAACCGTGGTGACTCGATATGATGCGATCGAGATACTCCGCATTTGTCTTGCGGCCTTTGCCGAATGACATGTAGCAAGTGCGGCCCGCCACCTCGGCCAGAATCTCTGCAGGCACTTCGGTGTCCGTCTCAAAGCGCATCCCCTCGTCATCTAGAAATGCGTGAAGCATGTTCTCGTCGATCTGCTGACGGCCCACGAGGTAAACGCGAGGTTCGGTTACAATGCGATCTTTTTTCATATTCCTCTCTTGCAAAAGAGTGATCACAATCAAAGCAGCTGTCCGGTCATCCTCTCTCGGCGCTCGGAGGGCGCCGCTTTCCAAGCCTCTCATAACGCGGCGCCCGGAGGGCAGACGAGCCGCCGGCGTTTGAGGCGGCGAAGTCGTGCCGAGGGAGGATGACCGGACAGCTGCTCATGGTGGTCCTATGAGCATCCCATGGAATTTCCGCAGTTGAGACACTTGTAACATGCGCCGTTGCGCACGGTGACGTGGCCGCACTGATCGCAGAACGGCGCGTCTCCCATCATGTTCGAGAGATGGCTACCCACAGCGCTTGTCTGGCGCTTTGCCTCAGCGAGCTTGACGACAACGCCGGCCGCGGAAGAGACCGCCTGCAATCCGCCTCCAACCACATGCGCCTGCTGGGTGCTCACAGCAACTACGGATGGCGCCTCATCATCCGAATTATCTGCTGTCGTCGCCTGCCGCATGTTTTCCTGCGGCGCCTGCCCGGCTGCGTTTGCCGTAACAGAAGCACGCTCTATCTCTATTTTTACGTCGTCGTCCTTCGTCGGTTTAACCTGCACGAAATCCGTCCTCCCAAGATACTCCATGCCGAGCACGCGGAAGACGTAGTCGACAACGGAGGTGACCATCTTGATGTTGGGATGATCGCAGATTCCCTGAGGTTCGAAGCGTGTGAAGGTGAAACAGTCGACGTATTCTTCGAGCGGAACTCCGTATTGCAGGCCGAGTGAAATCGCGATGGCGAAGCAGTTCATCATGCTGCGGAACGCGGCGCCTTCCTTGTGCATGTCGATGAAGAGTTCGCCCAACCCTCCGTCTTCGTACTCGCCCGTGCGGAGATAGACCTTCTGTCCGCCGACGCGCGCCTCTTGAGTGAACCCCCTGCGCTTCTTTGGAAGGCGGCGGCGCTTAAGAACAGGTTGAGGTACCGTCGAAGTCTGTTGGGCAGCGATCCCCTCCTGGGAAGGTTGTGAATCCCGTTTTTTTTTAACCTCGTCCGCAGTTGCGGAGAGTGGCTGCGCCATCTTTGAGCCGTCGCGATACAGCGCCACGGCCTTGAGTCCCGCCCTCCACGCCTCGACGTAGAGGCGCTCTATTTCTTCGACCGTCGCTTCATTGGGCAGGTTTATCGTCTTCGAGATCGCGCCGGAGAGGAACTTCTGCGCCGCGGCCATCATCTTCACATGAGCCATCGCAGCCAGATAGCGCGTGCCGTTCCTGCCGCATTTGTTGGCGCAATCAAAGACCGGAAGGTGCTCGGGCTTTATGTTCGGCGCGCCCTCGATGCTCATGCGCCCGCAGATATGAAACCCCGCCTCCTCGATCTGCGCGTCCGAAAATCCCAGCGCCTTCAGGAGATTGAAACCCGGTGCAGAATACTGCTCCTCCGTGAGGCCGAACCTCGCCATCGCCTCCTTGCCGAGGGTGCCGACGTTGAACGCGAACGAAAGATCGAACACGCCTGGCAGCGCGCGGTTGATGCGCTCGAAATCCGAATCGTTGAAGCCCTTGTCGCGCAGGCTGCGCTCGTTGATATGCGGCGCACCGGCGAGCGAGCTCGTGCCCTGGATGTAGGTGATTATATCCTCGATCTCGCGTTGCGCGTAGCCGAGCTTGCGCAGCGCCGCAGACACCGAGCGGTTCACTATCTTGAAATATCCGCCTCCTGCGAGCTTCTTGAACTTGACCACGGAGAAGTCGGGCTCGATGCCTGTCGTGTCGCAATCCATGAGCAGCCCTATGGTGCCGGTCGGCGCCAGCACCGTGACCTGAGAATTGCGGAAGCCGCTGCGCTCGCCCTCTGCGATACATTTGTCCCACTCGTCGCGAGCCGCCGCCACGAGGTATTCGGGACAGCTGCGTCCGTCGATTTCGTAGGCCGCATCGCGATGCATGCGCATGACTCCCAGCATTGATTCGCGATTCTTCGCATATTCCTTGAACGCCCCTGCCTGCGCCGCCATCTCCGCAGAAGTGCGGCATGCGGTCCCGTGCATGATCGCGGTGATCGCCGCGCAGATCGATCTGCCTTCGTCGGAATCGTAGGGAATGCCGTTCACCATAAGAAGCGTGCCGAGATTTGCGTAGCCCAGCCCCAGCGGCCTGAAGAGGTGGCTGTTCCGCGCGATCGCTTCGGTAGGATATGACGAGAAGTCTACGAGTATCTCCTGCGCGAGGATGAATACCCTGCATGCGTGCTCGAACCCCTCCACGTCGAATCGCCCTGTGGCTTCGTCGTAGAACTTCATGAGGTTGATCGAAGCGAGGTTGCATGCGGAGTCGTCGAGGAACATGAACTCGGAGCAGGGGTTCGAAGCGTTGATTCGGCCCGACGCCTTGCACGTATGCCACTTGTTGATCGTGGTATCGAACTGAATGCCCGGATCTGCACACGCCCACGTGGCCTCCGCGATCTTGTGCATCAGATCGCGCGCTGATATCGTCTCGTGAATCTCGCCTGTCGTGCGCATCTTCGTCTGCCACTGCTCGTCGTTGAGGTAGGCGTACATGAAATCGTCGCTGACGCGCACGGAGTTGTTCGAGTTCTGACCGGACACCGTTCGATACGCCTCGCCGTTGAAATCCGCCGGATAGCCATTCTCGATGAGCGCCGCCACCTTGCGCTCTTCCTTGACCTTCCATTCTATGAAGTCGGTGATCTCAGGATGATCGACGTCCAGGCATACCATCTTTGCCGCGCGACGCGTGGTTCCGCCGGATTTCGTGGCGCCCGCTCCGCGATCCAGTACCTCGAGGAAGCTCATGAGGCCGGAGCTGGTTCCGCCGCCGGAGAGCTTTTCGTATTTCGAGCGCAGCGCGGAGAAATTTGTGCCAGTGCCGGAGCCGTACTTGAAGAGCTTGGCCTCGTTCTTGGCCAGATCGAAGATCGACATCAGATCGTCGGTGACCGATTGGATGAAACACGCGGAGCATTGGGGATATTCGTAGGAACTGGCCGTGCGCGCGAATGCCTGGGACGCGTCGTCCCAGTGCCAGTTGCCGCCGCTCCCCTCGATGCCGTAGACATGATACAGGCCGCAATTGAACCACACGGGTGAGTTGAACGCGCCGACCTGGTTCACGAGCATATATGAGAGTTCCGCCTCAAAGGCGTCCGCGTCTTCATCCGATGCGAAGTAGCGGCCGGCCGCAACGCCGCCGTCCCTTATCGTCCTTGCAATGCGCTCCACCACCTGCCGTATGGAATGCTCATGCCCTTTGCCCGGCACTCCGCGTTTTCGGAAATATTTGGAGACGAGGATGTCGGTTGCGAGCTGCGACCATGAGTCCGGAACTTCGGCGCCTTCCATTCGAAAAACGACCGAACCATCCGGATTTGTGATCAGACTTGAGCGCTTTGCGTATTTGATCTCATCGAGAGGGTTTGCGCCGGGCCGCGTGAAGCGTCTGGCCAGGTGAAGCCCGCGAGAGGTAGCTGTAATTGGTGGAGCCTTCTTTGTACCTGGCTTGGCAGTTCTTTGAGCGGCCCTTGTAACCATCGATCCTCCATAAATAACGGGCAATTATAAACTTATCCCCCGCTTATCCACCAAATTATCCACAATATGTAGTGGCTTAAGCCATTCCTAGGCCACTATATATTGTGGTGTCAAATGAAAAAGCGGGGGGCTCTAATTTTGGCTTGCTCCCGCTTATAAATTGCCGATATAGGAAGAATTCTCATGCCTTGGCATCATAGTAGAAAGTATGGAAGTAATTTCAGCTGAAGGTGAGAAAGTGTGATAACAGAGGTTTTTGCGGTTATCGACGGCCCTTTACTTTTACATTATGCGGCGTACAAAAAGTTATCTCGCGCAAACGACGAAATATCGATATCTCCCGAGAGGCTTCACGGCCGTGTTTTTAAATTCTGTTATTTGAAGATCAGGCTGAGTTGAGTTGCCCATTGCATGGGAACTGGAAGGCACATGAGCCATTTTAAAGAATATCAAAGCGACGCAAATTCCTCTGACGGCAGAAATCTGGGCGACGAATGGATGGACTGGGACGGCAAAGACAACGCCCATATTAAAGATGGGAAGGGAATGTTCATCTCATTATCCCTACTCGTCCTGGCAATGAGCGCGGGCGCTTCTGCAGCCTTCATCTATCTCATATCTCCGCGGCTCGCCATGTGGCACGCCCATCTTCCGGTGCTCGCGTGGATGATCGCAGCACTACTGGCTGTTGCCGCGGTTCTGTGGTTTGTGCAGATGCTTGTAACCGCGTTCGCGAGAAAAAGCCCGGTCATTCATCCTGCCCGTGTGCGCTTTCTGTTCGACCTCGTATTTTCCGGGGCATTTCGCACCGGCCGAATGCTGGGCGTATCGCGCGACCGCATCGGCCGCTCGTTCGTTCGGGTCTCTAATGAAATTTCGCGCGCGACAAAACCGTCGGGGCGGGAAGAAAAACTCCTGGTGCTCCTGCCGCGGTGTCTTGCTAAAGACGAACTCAAACAGATAAACGACCTCAAGGACCGTTATCCGATCTCCATTCATACCGTCTCCGGCGGCGAACTCGCGCGAAAGAAAGTCAAAGAGCTCAAGCCCACGGCCGTGATAGGAGTTGCCTGCGAGCGCGACCTCGTGAGCGGGATCCGCGACGTGGGCTCGCGTTTCTCCGTCATAGGCATTCCAAACGAGAGGCCTCATGGCCCGTGCAAAGATACGCGCATTGATATGCAGGAGCTGATAGACGCAATCGAGTTCTTCGTAGGACCGCCTTCCACTCAAATGAAATCCACAGTGCAGTGATGCGGGAGACACATGCCGAGCACCTCGGCATGTGTCTCCCGCATCACTGCACAGAGAATGTCGTCTTCGTGGACGCGCTGCGTCATAGTTTGCGAGAGTCACTGTTGATTTCCCTCCTGCGAGCTGTTACAGAGCCCGCTCATCATGAAAAAATTTTCCATCGCACTGCTTGCGCTTCTTCTCGTTCAGCCTGCCTGCGGAATGAAGAAGGTGGCTACGAGGGTAATCAGCAACATCTCCACAGATGGAATGGTTGCGATAGAGAGCGAACGGGACGTTGAATTCGCCAGGCAATCGCTGCCGCCGCTGATCAAGACGCTCGAAGTCCTGCGCTACGGCAATACAAAGGATGTTCGCGCGCTCACGCTTCTCTCCAAGGCATACGGCTCATATGCGTTCGGCTTCCTGGAGGAGGATATGCTCTCCCTTTCGGAGAAAGATCCGCGCCGCGCGGATGCATCCGCCAGAGCGGATTTATTCTATGATAGAGGAAAGCAGTTCGGAATCGCAGCGCTCAAATCAAACTCCGGCATGCGCAAGGCCTTCGATGCCCCGTTCCCTGAATTCAAACGCGCCGCCGGCCATCTCGGGAAAAAATATCTGCCCGCCCTCTTCTGGACGGCATTCAATTGGGCTAACTGGCTCAATCTCCACAGGGACGATCCCGCCGCCGTCGTGGACGCGCCGCGTATCAAGGCACTTGCGGAGCGCGTAATAGAACTCGATCCGAAGTTCTATTACGGATCTGCCCACGCGCTGCTCGGAGCGATTGCGGCCTCAAGGCCTGCTACGCTCGGCGGAGACACTGCGCTCGCGGACAAAGAATTCCACGAGGCAATGGGCATAGAGCGCAGGTACCTGATGACCGACATTTTGTACGCCATCTATTATACGAGACAAATCAACGACGCCGCACTCTTCCGAAAAACGCTCGAGGAAGTGGAGGCCGCAGACGCCGCGGCGCTGCCAGAACAGAGGCTTGCGAATGAACTCGCCAAGCGCCGTGCAAAGATATTGCTTTCGCAGCAAGGAAAACTCTTCTGAAGCGCCTGCGAATCTAAAGAAAGTCGAACCAGAAAAGGAGCCTTCCGATGATAAAACGACTGGCATTGGTACTATCACTCGCCATGCTTTTCCTCTCCGCGCGCCCGGCGCAAGCAGAGGATATTAAACTCGCGATCCTGGCCCCCGAAGGTTCGACATGGTTCAAGGTCATGAGCGCGTGGGACAAGGAACTGCGCGAGAAGAGCAGCGGCCGCCTGGGTCTCAAGATCTACGCCGGCGGCGTTATGGGCGACGAAAAAGACGTGGTGCGCAAGATGCGCATCGGCCAGATAAATGCGGCTGGCCTCACCGGCCTTGGCCTCGGCAGGATAAATCCGGAAGTCCGGGTGATGGAACTGCCGATGCTGGTGAGCTCCTATGACGAGGCGGATGCCGTAGCAAACCGCATCTGGCCGAAAATCGAACCCGGGTTCGAAAAGAACGGGTTCGTGGTACTGGGCCCGGCGGAGACCGGCTTCGTAAACATCTTCTCCAACAAGCCGATAACCTCGCGCGCGGACATGAAGGGAATGAAGATGTGGGCGTGGGAGGGAGACCCGCTGGTGGAGACGATGTACGGCGTGTTCAATATCGTTCCTATCCCCCTGCCGGTCACCGACGTGATGACTTCGCTCCAGACGAAACTCATAGACGCGGTATACGCGCCGCCCCTGGGCGCCATCGCGCTTCAGTGGTTCACGCATACCAAATATCTCACCGACATGAAACTCGCTGATTCCACCGGCGGCATCGTGATCACCAAGAAGGCGCTCGACGCGCTCCAGCCTGCGGATCGTGAGCTGCTGAAGAGCACTGCAAAGAAATATGCGAAGATGCTCATCGATCAGACGCGCGCGGACAATGAAAAATCTTACGCCACGCTCGCAAAGGCCGGCCTGACGACCGTAAAGGTCTCGCCGGAAGAACAGGAACTCATCCGCACGACGAGCAAGGACGTCTGGACAAAGCTCGTCGGCAAGCTTTATTCTAAAGAATTGCTGGACGAAGCCGTCGCTGCTGCAGCTGAAAAGCGCGGCGCAAAGTGACGCCTTCGGCGTCGCTGGGGGAATTTTGAAACGAATCGTCAATCTATTCGTATTCGTCGACAAGGTCTTCGCTCGCTGCGTAGAGATCCTGCTGATAGTCATTCTGCTGGCGATGATGTTGCTCGTGGCGTCGCAGGTGGTGCTCAGAAACATCTTCTCCAGCGGTATCACGTGGGCCGACGTGGCCTCCCGCCACATGGTCCTGTGGGTTGCGTTCCTCGGCGCGATGATGGCCACGCGCAGCCGCCAGCATCTGGCGATAGACGCCCTGATGCGCCTCTTTCCGCGCAAGTCGCGCAACGCCATAAGGATAGGGCTCGATGCGCTCGCGTGCGCCGTCGCCTTTTTACTCGCCCGGGCGGCCTTTGCGTTCATACTCGACGAAAGAGCGTCCGGCGCTGAACTCTTCGTAGGAATACCGATATGGGTCGCGGAGGCAGTCATCCCGTTCGGCTTTGCGATGATCTCCCTCGAGTACGCCATTGGAATAGGCCTTGATATCTGGCGCATCGCGACAGACGCATCCGGCACTCATGTGGCCGGCAGGGGGAGACAACAGTGACAGCCCTCTACGTCGCGGCCCTGATCCTGTGCGCGCTCTGCGGCGCTCCTCTCTTCATTGTGTTCGGAGGTCTGGCGCTCGTTCTGTTTGCGGCGGTGGGCATCGATTCGCAGGCAGTGATCATCGAGATGTATCGACTTGCCTCGGCGCCCACACTGATCGCGATACCGCTCTTCACCTTTGCCGGATTTCTTCTCGCTGAATCCAAATCTCCGCAGAGGATGATCAACCTATACCGGGCCGTATTCGGATGGATGCCAGGCGGACTGGCGATTGTATCGCTCGCGACCTGCGCCTTCTTCACGTCGTTCAACGGCGCGTCTGGCGTCACCATCATAGCCCTTGGCGGTCTGCTCTATCCGCTGCTCACCAGCGAGAGATACTCGGAGCGCTTCTCCATGGGACTCATCACGGCGAGCGGAAGCCTGGGCCTGCTCTTTCCTCCGAGCCTGCCGCTCATCCTTTATGCCGTCGTGGCCCAGGTCAACGTGGACCAGCTCTTCCTGGCCGGCATCATCCCGGGATTCCTGCTCATAATACTGCTGTCCCTCTTCAGCATGCGCGAGGGCAAGCGTTCGGGTGCGGCGTATCAGGCCTTCGCATGGAAGAACGTCTGGCCCGCACTGAGAAACGCCGCCTGGATCGTGCCCTTGCCCGTCATCATACTGGGGGGGATCTACGGAGGATTCTTCACGGCTTCGGAGGCCGCTGCCGTGACCGTAGTATACGTACTCTTCGTGGAACTTCTCATCTACCGCGACGTCTCGATTACGCGCGATATTCCGAGAATAGCCTCCGAGTCGATGATACTCGTCGGCGGCGTGCTCGTGATACTCGGCTGTGCGCTTGGGCTTACGAATTACCTGGTAGACGAGCAGATCCCGATGAAGATCATCGAACTCATGCGGCAATTCATATCGAGCAAGCTGATGTTCCTCTTCGTGCTCAACATATTCCTTCTGATCGTAGGCTGCCTCATGGATATCTTCTCGGCCACGATAGTCGTGGTGCCGCTCATCGTACCTATCGCAAAGGAATTCGGCGTGAACCCGCTCCATCTCGGCATCATCTTTCTGACGAATCTTGAGATCGGTTATCTCACGCCGCCGGTCGGTTTGAATCTTTTCATCTCCAGCATCCGCTTCAAAAAACCGATCCCTGAAGTCTACAAAGCCAGCCTGCCGTTTTTGCTGGTCATGCTAATTGCGCTGGTATTCATCACCTACATACCCGCGCTCTCCACGTGGCTGCCAGCGTTTTTGAGGCCGTAGTTTTGAATTCAGCGAATGAAATCCGTGAAGCAATGCGATTTGGATGTGATGCATGCGGCGAGCATTCGCAGATAACGCCAGAATCCCCAGGTTCCGATGATCGTGACCGGGTGAAGTATGATGTGTCTCGTTGTGATGACTCCCCTTACCATCTCTTGCCTCCTGATGACCTAATTTGCATAGACTATGCCACGTAGCGAAGATTTATTAACTGCCCTATACCCTTTAAAAACGCCGAAATACCGGGTCTCGTGGGCCGACAGATTCGTCAAAGCCTCTCATTTTGAGGATTTGACGCCCCAACCGCCAGGATTTTGTCAGCAGTATTTAATCTCCACGACCTCGTACGTGCGCGTTCCCCTGGGCGTAGCGACCTTCACCTCGTCGCCCTCTTCCTTGCCGATCATCGCCCTTGCGACCGGTGAATCGATGGAGATCTTGCCTGCGGAAATATCCGCCTCATCGCTGCCGACGATGACGTAAGTCACATGCTCTTCATTGTCGATGTCTGAGAGGGTAACGCATGCGCCGAATACTATCTTATCGGATGTTATCGTCTTCGGATCGATCACGTGAGCCAGCGAAAGTTTATGCTCGATCTCCTGAATTTGCTGGCTGATCTGGAGCTGTCGTTCCTTAGCGATGTCATACTCCGCGTTTTCCGAGAGATCGCCGTGGCCGCGAGCCTCTTCGATCGCCGCCACGATGCGCGGGCGCTCCACCTGTTTCAGATACTTGAGTTTCTCCGTCAACTTGCGCTGACCATCTGGAGTCATCGGAACTCGTTTGTGCATTTTGCACTCCTCGTTCACGCACGCCAAGCGCGCGGCTCATCAAAACAATGCCCGCCTTCGACGAAGAGACGTTCGAAGGCGGGTTTAAGATTTCATCCGCTGCCTAACACAAAAAAATATCTTCAGTCAAGGCGCGCAATTCGTTGACAATTTCAATGATGAGATTAAATTGCAATTCATGGGCGAAGTAATTCCTATCCATTCCCGCCGCACATTTTCAGAACAAGAAGCCGGCTCGTTGCTCCCGGTAGTACGGCGCATCACAGAAAAGGTAGCAGCCGAAGTCGCGCAGCTGCAAGAGCAGCTCCGCTTCGTCCCGCATGAAGAGCCGCTGCATCGGCGCCTCTATTCACAGATCGAATCCGAGGTGCAGCGGTGGGCGGTGAAGATCTCAAGGCTGGGATGCGAGCCCCGCGGCATCTGGCTAGTAGATTTCGACGCAGGAGAGGGCTGGTTCTCATGGAGGCTCGGAGACGAACGCCTCGCGTTCTTTCATTCGCATGAATTTCCGCAGGGCGTTAGTTCATCCCCTCTTCCCGGCGAATTTACCTCTTGACCGCATTGCACCCTCCGTGGTTCATCCTGACAGACATGCGTCCAGCAATAGTGCAGTTTGAATTGGGCCCGATGATGAATTTCGTCTATCTCGTGGCCGACGAGACCGCCGGTCTCTGTGCCGTGGTGGATCCTGGATGGGATGCCGCCGGCATCTCCAAGCAAGCCGGCGCAAAGGGATGGAGGATCGAAAAGATCCTGCTCACCCATTCGCACTTCGATCACGCGGGCGCGGTTGACGATCTCGTGGCCCTGACCAAGGCGCCAGTCTACGTACACCGGGACGATATGCAGGACGTCGGCATTCCGGTCACGCCTACGCAGGACGGCACGGTGATAGAAGTAGGCGCCGTCAAGATAAAGTGCATTCATACGCCCGGTCACACTCCCGGTTCTCAATGTTTCCTGACTGAGGGAGCGGTTTTCACCGGCGATACTCTCTTTATCGAGGGATGCGGCCGCGTTGATCTTCCCGGAAGCGATCCCCGGAATATGCTCTCATCGCTTCGCAAACTTGCGTCACTTCCACTTGACGTTGTCGTCTACGCGGGCCACGACTACGGCGGCAAGCGCAGCGCTACCATAGGGGAGCTGCTCAAGAGCAATCAGTACCTGCGCGGAATTTCAGAGGAGATGTTGTTTTAATTATTCACGCTGTATCGTTACGAAGCCAAATGCCTAAATTTCTCGAATCACTTATCAGCGAAGGAATACTTGCCGACGGAGCGATGGGCACGGAGCTCTATAACCGCGGCATATTTATCAATCGCTGCTACGACGAACTCAACCTGTCCAACCCCAAGCTGATCGGAGATATTCATCGCGATTACCTCAAGGCGGGCTCGGGCCTCATCGAGACCAACACCTTCACGGCAAACCGGCCGGCGCTCGCTGCGTTCGGCCTTGAAGACAAGGTTGTGGAGATCAATCTCGCCGGTGCAAGGATCGCGCGCGAGGCCGCCGGCGGCAGTGCGTTCGTCGCGGGCGCGATGGGGCCGATCTCATGGACCAAAAAAGACTCCGGCGGGATGAGCGCGGCGGAGATGCGATCCGTCTTCTCCGAGCAGATCAAGGCGCTTGCCGATGGCGGCGTTGACGCGATCATATTGGAGACCTTCACGCACCTGGAGGAACTCCATACTGCGTACAAGTGCGCGCGTGAGGTATGCGATCTGCCCGTAATAGCGCAGGTGACCCTCAAGCATCTTGGAGAGGGCGAGTTCGAAGGCCTTCTGCCCGAATATGCCGCCGTGGCCATCGACCAGTGGGGCGCGGACGTCATCGGAGTAAATTGTTGCGACGGGCCGCAGGGCGTTTTCGAGGCGGTCCGCAGGATGGCGGCGGTGACGGAGAAACCCTTGTCCGCGATGCCCAACGCTGGCCTCCCGCAGATGGTGCAGGGCAGGCTCTTGTATCTGGCCAGCCCCGAGTACTTTGCTGAATACGCGAGGCGCTACGCACAGCTGGGGGTCGCACTCATCGGGGGTTGCTGCGGTACAACGCCCGCACATATCCGCGAGATGAAAAAATTCCTCAAGGCGATGAGGCCCGCCGCGAGACACGCGGGCAAGCCGCATATCACCGTGTCGGTGTCAGCGCCCGCGCAGCGCATGCCGCCGTCTGAGAAGAGCGCCTTCGGCGCTACGCTCGGCACAAAATTTTCCGTGTCCGTTGAGGTCGATCCTCCTTTCGGCATAAACGCGGCTCGCGCGCTCACCGGCGTGAAACTTCTGAAGGATCTGGGCGTTGACGCCGTGAACATCGCCGACGGTCCCCGCGCCATGGCGCGCATGGGCCCCATGGCGCTGGCGCTTCTGATCAAGCAGCACGTAGGAATTGAGACCATAGTGCATTACTGCTGCCGCGACCGAAATCTCCTCGGCATGCAGATGGATCTGATCGGAGCAGCGGCGCTCGGTTTGAACAACGTGATGATCATTACGGGCGATCCGCCCAAGATGGGCAACTACCCCGAAGCTACGGCAGTCTTTGACATAGACTCCATAGGGCTCATCAGGTTCGTGTCGAATCTGAACCGCGGTCTCGATTTCGCCGAACGCCCGATAAAGGAGCCGACGAAATTTCTGATCGGCTGCGGAGTGAATCCCGGCGCTATCGACACGGACCTGGAGGCGGAGCGTTTTCGGCAGAAGGTCGAGGCCGGCGCCGAGTTCGCCTTCTCGCAGCCGATCTACGACCCGCGCCTGCTTGAATCATTTCTCACGAAGATCGAAGGCGTGCCGCACATACCGCTGTTCGTGGGTATTTTGCCGCTCGCCTCTCACAGGAACGCTGAGTTTCTGCACAATGAAGTGCCGGGCATGCAGATTCCCAAGTCCGTCATGGACAGGATGTCTTCGGCCGGTACGCACGAAGCGCAGCAGGCGGTCGGACTCTCCGTAGCGCTTGAAGCGCTTGAAGCCGCGCACTCCATGGGAAGGATAGGCGGCGCCTACATCTTCCCGCCGTTCGGAGATTATCAGAAGGTCGGAGAACTTCTTAGGGTCATAAGATAGGCGTCACAACGAATTCAGATCCACTTCGTCCAGAGAACCCACGATCCAGTCCGCGCCGGAGAGCTCCTCGCTGGAAAATGAATTTTTCACCGCCAGGCAACGCAACCCTGCTGCCTTTGCGGCCGCTATTCCCCTCGGCGAGTCCTCGATCGCAATTGCCTGCTCCAGCAGCAGCACTCCTTTTGAGCGTTCCTGCAGGCCCTCTATCGCGCGTATGTATCCTTCCGGGTCGGGCTTTCCCTTTGTAACCACATCCGAGGCGACGATCGGATCGAATATGCCGGTCCACTTAAGATGCCTGAGTATGAAATCGATCTCGCCCCGGTTTGCCCCGCTGCAGATTGCGAGCAACGCGCGGTTACGCGCTTCTTCGATGAATTCAGCTACGCCGGGTATCAGCGGTATCTCTTTTTCCAGGAGTGCCACGCTCGCGGTCATCTTGCGCTCTATGAGATCGAATTTTTCTCCTTCGGAAAAGTGCCGGCCCTGCTTTCGGCATACGGCGTCCAGAAAATCGCGGTCGTTCAAACCAAGGTAATTGTGATTGTATTCCTCTTCGTCAAAAAACAATCCCTCTGGCTCAAGCACGCCCTGCCAGGCCTCCATATGCACGGGTTCGGTATCGGTTATTATTCCGTCGAAATCGAATATGAGGGCGGCGACCTGCATGCTTCCTCCTACTGTTTTCTTTGGGTGAGGTGCTTGTCTGCGCTGATTCCAGCAAGAACCCCCTGTGCGGCCGCAATCGCCGGCAACTGGGGTCGCGCGCAGAGCACGTCGCCGCATGCGAAGAGTCCTTCAAGAGACGTGACAAACGAACGATCGACCTTGATAGCGCCTGCCTGCGAGAGCTCGACCTTGTTGCCGAGAAACTCTGTAGTGGATTTATATTCGTGAACGTACGTGAACACGCCAACGACCGGTATCTCTTTTTCCTGACCTCCCGTGAAAACAGTCACTGAATTCACGTGATCCTGGCCGTTGATCTTCTTGAGGCTCGTGGAGAAATACATCTCAATTGCCCGATTGCTCTGCAACTGCCCCAGCAGCGCGTCATCCACGTCCAGCTTGCTCGATGGTATGATGAAATAGATCTTTTCCGCAAACCTGGAGAGCGCCAACGCCTCTTGAGCGGCCTGAGGACTCTTGCCGATGACCGCCGCCGATCTCTTCGCTACCGCCGGGCCGTCGGCCTGCACGTCATAAGAAACGCCGCGGCCGAGGAACTCGCGCTCGCCGTGGAGGTAGTTTGTACGCGCGGCAGCGCCGGTGGCGATGATGACAGAGCGGGCTTCATATTCCTTGGCCCCCTCGGTGCGCAGCTTGAATGGCGCAGTATCGCCGCCCACCGCGGCAGCTCCGTCCATGAGGAAATGAACGCCAACAAGTTCCGCCTGACGCCTCATGCGCTTGAGGAGTTCGGCTCCGCTTATGGCCTCTGGAAATCCGGGGAAATAACTGACGTTGCCGAGGCTTCCAAGGTGCCCGGCGGAGGCGGAGCGGTCGATCACCATGGCGCTCCACTTGCAGCGTGATACGAAGGCGGCGGCAGCGCAACCCGCCGGCCCTCCGCCGATAATTATGACATCGAAGCTGTTCTGCATTTTATAACCCCTTGGAATGAAAGCTCCCCGCGGCAAGCCGCGGGGTATCACCGGCAACATCTCCGATCACCCTCACCCTTCCCTCTCCCCTCAAGGGAGAGGGTGACGGAATCCCCGCAGCAAGCTGCGGGAAATCATCATATGGGCGGATGGTATCTGCGGCAGGCGGCGATGTCAACGCGTTCAGAAAAGTCGCACGTCAAAAAAGCGTCTGCTGCCGAGACTCTTCGGAAGATTCCTCTGGATGTTCGACCTTCCAGGAGACCTTGACGCGAGCCTTCGCTCCCCCGAATTTATGCACGTAAAAGAGTTCGCCGTTCGTCGCGCCGTATTCGAAGATATCGCGAGTTAAGCGCACGTCATCGAGGCAATAGCGCTTTAGTTCGTCCATTTTCCCCTCGCGCCACAGCCTGATGGCCTCGAGGCCGGACCCGCTCTTGCCCGCAGAAAGGGTAGCTTTGGCAACGCTGTCGAGGCTCACCCTGTGACCCAGCTCCTTTGTGATCTCCTCCATTATGTCGAGCTGGTGAAGGTCAGTCAGATCGAAGCGAATATATTTCTGGAGGATCGGGGTATCGAAGCGGCGGCTGTTGAAGCCAACGATCATGGGCCTCTTCGACAGCCTCTCCGCAAAACGGGTCAGCTCGCGCTCTTCGTAGATGTGAAATTCTCCGTCCAGATAATCGTAAGCCCCGAGCACCGAGATCTCCAGATTTGCAAACAGATCCCGGCCGCCAACGTCGCTGAACGCGTCCTTCGTCTCGATATCGAATACGATGATATTCTGTACCATGCGGCAGCGCCTAGCACAGCCCGTATCCCAAAGCAAAGGTCATCTATTGGCGAAGTGGCACTTAGCTAGCGCGGCTTCCGCCCTCCCGCCGAATGATCGGGAACGCATAGGCAAGTGCTCCAACGTTAGCCCTATGATCTGGACGATCCTCCGTATCGACTCATTCGCCGGAAGGGCGGAAGCCGCGCGTACTCTGTGGCACGGAGCCCACGCTTTCTCCGTGGCGGGGCGCGGATTACCAGCCGGCAATTGTATCATGCGCTTCATGTTGCTATGGTAACGATATGAAGGCTTCCTTCAGGCTGCACGTTCTGTTTATCGCCATGGGCTTTGCGGCGATGGCGGCGCAGATTCTCATCATGCGGCGTTTGATCGTCTGTTTCGGCGGCAACGAACTCATAAGCGGCGGAGTGCTCGCGGGCTGGCTCGGGTTCTCGGGGCTGGGCAACCTCATCGCGGGAAAATTCGCCGACCGCCTGCGCGACGCCTGGCGCTCCACGGCGCTCTGGCTCATCGCAATGGCCCTGCTAATGCCGGCCACGATCGTCGCTACGTACTTTGTAAAGCCGGCGCTTGGGCTGGCCGCGCCGGCGATGGTGGGACTGGAAACCGCGCTCATCTCTGCGATAGTCATCTCTGCGCCCCTGGGTCTCGCAATCGGCGTATCCTTCACGTTAGCATGCAAGCTGCCGGCTACAAATCAGGCATCTGATATCGCAAGAGCCTATCTCTTCGACGCGATCGGTTCCGGAATCGGAGGACTGATCGTATCGCTCTTCGTGTTGCAGCATACTACAGCTCTTCAGTCATCATTTGCCGCTTCCGCCATGCTTGCAGCGTGCGTTGCCGCGACCATTCCAAGGCGCGTCTTCAGATTCGCATCGATCGCTGTGCTGGCAGCGCTCATCCCTGCCATGTGGCAGGCGTACGCTTTAGATGCCCGGCTGACCTCGGCGCAATGGCGAGGTTATAATCCGGCCGTACACCGCGATTCCCTGATAGCGACGCTCATGGTCACCGACAATCGCGGCGAGCGCACGCTCTTCTCGGACAACCGCCCTTTGTTCTCGCTGCCGCTTCCCGAGACCTACGAGTCGATCTCCCTGCTCCCCCTGCTCGAGCACCCCGCTCCAAAGCACGTGCTCATGATAGAAGGCGGAATCTCAGGCGTGTTGGACAGGTGGCGCGGGCTCGGGCTTGACCGCGCTTATTTTTCGCGGCTCGATCCCGACGTCACGCTGCTCGAGAGAACGGAGATGCCTTCGCACCTCGACGATCTTCCGGCATGGGTCGAGATCCATCACACGGACGGCAGAAAATTCGTGCGTGAGGGTGTACCGGGGCGTTGCGCCACGGCCTGCTTCGATGTGGTGATCGTGAACGTGAGTGAGCCGGACACCGCAGCCGCAGACCGCTACTATACGAAGGAGTTTTTTGAGGAAGCGGCGCAGGCGCTTAAGCCCGGAGGAGTTTTATGCCTGGCGCTCATGGATACATCGAATTCTATGAGCAAGGAACGCGTTCGACTACTAGGCGGTATCGAGGCCACGCTAGGGTCTGTATTTCCCCACGTCATGCTGCTCCCTCTCGATCGCTACTATTACCTCGCTTCTGCCGAGAGCGGTGCGCTCACCGCGGATCCCTCTGAACTGGCGAGAAGGCTGGACGAGCGCCATATTCGCGCGGATTTCCTGCGTTCAGTGGTCTTGGCCGGCATCTACCCCGAGCGCATCGAATCAGCGCAAAAAGAGATCGCGAGCGCAGCAGCAGGCGCCTCAATCGATACGGACCTCAAGCCGCGTGCGTATTTCAACGGACTTCTCCTCTGGGAGAGGCGCGCGGGAGAAGGCATGCCCCTGCTCGCCAGGGCGGGCGAATTACTGAATCCATGGAAGGCGGCAGCGCTCATCATATTGATGATGGCCCTATCGGCTATCGCCGGAAGAAGCCGCGCGATCAAAGTGCGAATCGCAGCGACGTGGGCTCTCTTCTCCACGGGCTTTGCTTCCATCGTCTATGAGGTGGTGTTGCTGGTGCATTACCAGATGTCGGTGGGCATCCTCGTCTGGAGACTCGGTTTCATAATAACCGCATTCATGGTTGGCGCAGGCGCCGGAGCATGGACTGCGGTCGCATTGGATCGTTACACGAAAGGGAGATGGACGCTCATCGCTCCTCTTGCGATATGCGCAGTATATACATTGTTGCTCTTCATCGTCGCGGACGTAAGCGCCATAGCTGCGAATCTGGGCATGGGACTTATCGCAGGATTTATCTATCAGCGAACGGCAAAGTCGCTCGCCGCAGAAGGGCTGGGCATAGGCACCGTAGCCGGAATCGTGCAGAATGCAGACCTCTGGGGTGCTGCGGTGGGCGCCATGATTGCCAGCGCAATAGCGATACCGCTGCTCGGGCTGTGGGCCTCGCTGGTGATGGCCGCACTTGCGCTCGCCTGTGCTATCGCCGTCATCCTGATCCTTCAGTGACCAGCAGCGCTCTTCACTTTTCTCCGAACACTATCGCCTGGAAGCGCATGAGCTTTGCATCTTTCCACGCATCCGGCGGGAGACCTGCTTTGCGCGCGATCCCTTCCAGGTACTGCGTTTTGTTCCAGCCCTGCTCCGCTGGAACCTGAGGCAGGAGCACGCCGCGGTACATCCCCTTCTCTATGATTAGCCCGTCGGTGCCCACGCGCACCGCAAGCGGATCGACAAGCGGCTCCGGCGGGGTAAGCGCAGATATTTCGATATCTATATCCTTCAGTTCTTCAGGGCGCACCGGAGGAAACCGCGGATCCTGCGACGAAGCAGCCACGGCCATGTCCTGCACCGTGCGATCGAGCGGGCCCTGCGCGATGATCTGGCCGATGCAGCCCCTGAGCTCGCCATGTTTCTTGAGCGTCACAAATGCCGCGCCAGGCGATTTGAGCGCCGGGTCGTCGGGCAATGGCGGCAGCTTCTTCCCTGCGACGTGCGCGTCCACGGTTGCGCGGGCGAGCTTGATCAACTCCTTCTTTTGCGTATCGCCAAGCGAGCCCGCTTTTTCAGGTACGACGGCTGCAATCGCCCCATAGCCGACCACGCGCGAGCGGTCGCCCGTGGTGTCTCCTGAGTTTGCATATTGTATGAGGCTGAGTTTTGCCCCGCGCAGCTGTGCGATCTTCTTCATGACGTATACCGGAGACGAGCCGCAGAGCTGAGCCTTTTCCGCTGCAACCGCATCAGCATAATCGTCGAGCTTTGAATCCGTGATAAAACCTATGGTGCGGCGATCGAGTTCGGTAGCCTCATTATAGGGGTGGTAATGAGAGAGGTCCGTGCTTGCTACGAAGAGCGTGTCGTCGCCAGGGAACATGGAGTCCAGCGCGACGGCGATCTTGTCCAGCAACATCGGATCGTTCGCGCCGATTATGATCGGCACGAGTTTGAAGTCCTTGAGTGCCGTCTGGATAAACGGCAGTTCGACTTCCAGCGAATGCTCGACCTCGTAAACCCTCTGGTCATCGTTAGCCCAGGAATAATTTTTGAGTATCGACTTCACCGCCTCCGTATCGATCGGTATATCGCCGAGAGGTGTGCGGTACGCGTCGCGAGTTGAGAGCGCGGCGCCGTAGACCGGCACGTGGTGCGAGAGTCCCATCACCACAACGCGCTTATACGATTTGCCTTCCACCTGTTTGAAGGCGGCTGCCGCAATCTTGCCGGAATACTGATAGCCAGCGTGCGGAACGATGAGACCGATGATATCGCCATCAAAACGCTTGAGCGGTGCCCTGGCCAGATCCGCGTCCACGATGCGCGAAAGTTCCTCGCGCGAACCGGGATAGAACTGGCCTGCAACCGCTGGCGCCTGAATAGTCGCGGCCTTGGGCGCCTCGCGCGCAGATTTCTTGCACGCGGCCTGCTGTGCAGCGATAGCGATAGCCAGAAAAATCATGACAACAACAACAATGCGCTTCATTCGTCCCTCCTTATACTCCTCCCCTTTGTAAGGGGAGGCTGGGTGGGGTAGATCGCGCAGGATCTACCTCCCCTACCCCTCCTTACAAAGGAGGGGAATTTATGAGATGGGTTCTCTTCACCCAGCCAGCTGACCTCCTCTGCGCCAATGTCTCGCGGCTTCATGCGGACGCGATGATTTCGTACCGCGAAATTTTCCGAACATCCGCGTGAGAAACATTGCGCCGAGCCCCAGGAGCACTGCGAGGCCGAACTCTTTGCGCGTGATCTTCATCTTCACCTCCATACCCCGGGAATCTTTTCGCCGCACTTCGGGCACTTTCCGTCCACGAGCTTTATCTCAGGCGTCATGTAGCCGCGCCTTGTTATCACCGTTTCCTTGCACTTTGGACATCGCGTGTTCTCGAACTCCCCTGCCGGGAGGTTTCCCACATAGACGTAATTGATACCCATATCCTCCGCCATGTGCGCCGCATCCATCAGCGTCTCGGCAGGAGTTGGATAGAGGTTTGTCAATTTATACATCGGAAAAAATCTGGAGAAGTGCAGCGGTACATCAGGACCTGCGCTGTCGAGTATCGTTTTTATCAACCACTCGAGATCCTCTTTCTTGTCGTTGAGCGTCGGCACGATGAGGTTGGTGAGCTCGATGAATATCCCCTCTTCGCGCGCGATGCGAAGATAATCGAGCACCGGCTTTAGTTCCGCGAGCACGACCTTATTATAGAACTCCGCGTTTCCCTTGAGATCAAGGTTCGCTGCATCCGCGTATCGCGCCAGCTCGCGCAGCGGCTTTTCGTTGAGAAAACCCGCTGTCACGAGCACGTTTTTTATTCCCTTCTTCCTGGCGATGACCGCTGAGTCGTACGTGTATTCGTAAAATATACTGGGATCGGTATACGTATATGCTACAGATCGACATCCCGACTTTATCGCGTTCTCGACCACTGCGGCAGGGGGCATGTCTATATTATCCGTCTCCTCGGGTTCGCGCTGACTGATCTCCCAGTTCTGGCAAAACTGGCAATGACCGTTGCAGCCCGCGGTGGCGATCGAGAACGCGCGTGTGCCTGGCAAAAAATGAAACATCGGCTTCTTCTCTATCGGATCGATATGCACGGCGCACGGCTTGCCGTAAACCAGACTCACCAGCTCTCCGTTCAAATTGTAACGAACCCTGCAATTGCCTCGACCGCCGGGCGGAATGGAGCAGAAGCGGAAACAGAGCTCGCATCTGATATTATCTGCGCTCATTGAGGTTCTCTCTCTTGCAGTTCGATGATCAGAAACGCTTTGTCCGCCGGCGTCTCGCCTCAAACGCCGGCGAGCCGCCTGCCTTACGTCGGCCGGTACTATAATACGGCTGCTGTATCCGGCCTCCTCTAGGCGCGGACAAAGCGTTTCTGATCATCGAACTGCAACCAGCACCTACGGCTCTTTCTTATAAAATCGGGCAGGATGCTTCGAGAGCTCGCCGCGCTCGATCATCTGCTCTGTTAATCGGGACTCGGGATTCGGGACTCGGGACTCGTTTGTGGGCTCCGTGTTTTTTGTTTGTGATGTCGGTTTTTGCGGCTGCGGCGCGATGACTCCGCCGGGCGCAATGAGATCCGGTTCGCGGGCGTGGAGCGACCACGCCGTAACGCCGAGCACCGCGCCGATTGCTATAGCCATGAGGATATTATGGAGCCGGACACGGACCATGCCGCCTCCTTGCGAATTTCAGCGCCGCGTGACGCGCCTTGCAGCCGAGCTGTCCAATCAGATCCAGCACCAGGCCTGTCGGGCAGAAAAATCTGCACCATATCCTCCGGACAAAGAGGGCTGCCGCGAGCACGGTAGCGGTCTGAATGATGGTCGTTAAGTCGGGATCTCGCGAGAAGCATAGCGCGAACGGCTCGATCTCCCTGAACGCGTAACTGCCCATCCCCGCTATCGCGTAGATAGTCGCGATCGCCACAAACCAGCGAAGCCAGCCAAGCGAGCGCTGCATGCGATCCGACGGGCGGCACTTCGCGGGCATCAACTCAGCCGCGCCCTGCTGCAGCGCTCCGAACGGACAGATATAGGAGCAATAGAGATTTCCGCGCCAGAACGACGCCGCGAGGGCAAATGCCATGAGTATCGCGAGCGGGAGTTTTGCTGCCCATGATACGGCGAAATTTCTTACATCGACTATGTCGCCTATGGTGATCGGCGTATTAAGCCACAGGCCGATTACGATTACCGAGAAGACGAGCGCAATTGCCCGCAATTTTTTCACGGACGGACGCAGCACAGAGGCGATGCATAGCCCTATCATTATAATCGCAGCACCGGCGTGCAGCCACGGCAGCGTCCTCGCGGAAACATATCCGCCCGCCTCGCCGCCCTTGCCCGCGAGCGCCGCGGCCACAGCGGCCGCTGAGGTCTTGATATCGTCGACGATAGCCTGCGAAGATATGGTAGCTCCGCTCACCGCCTCTATGTCGGCGAAGTTATCGCCTGCCTTGTGTCCCGTGAAACGCGAGAGGAACCCTGAACCGAGGAGCTTCTGCATGATCTGCGGCGTTTCGTTGTGCGAGAGTATCTTGATCCCCGTGATCGCTCCAGACGGATCGATGCCCACGAGCACGTCGAGCTCTCCGCCATAGCCGCTCACCTGCGGGGGTATGTTGCTCGTGACAAACGCTGCCCCGATGACGCGGCCGGACGCGTCCTTCATCCTGTAGAAATCCGTTGGGCTGATCTCGTGCTCAAACGAGGCTGCGCCAGGAACCATCGAGAGGAGATCCTGCGACGAAGGTAGAACCGCGGCGCGCGCCGCAATGACGGAGAACAGCGCAGCGAAGCAGCCTACCAATGCTATGGCGATTCTTCTCCCCCCGAACATGCGCGGAATATGCTCTAGGGTGAAAACAGTGTCAAGAAGCGCAGCTCCGCGCCAAGGAGGACGCGTGGCGTCCACCCTCCCGGCGAACGAGTCGACACGGAATTATTCTCATCTTCTATGGCTAACGATGAAGCATGAGCCAATGCGTTCCAGTTCGTTCGGCGGGAGGGTGGACGCCACGCTTGCTGCATACCACTTCGCAAATTGATTTCCAGTTGTAACCGTTCTCACTTTGCCATTGATCGGTTGGTCGAATTATCCGATAGCTTGGGTATGAAGGCACTCATTCAGCGCGTGAGCTCTGCCCGTGTTTTCGTGGATGGCGACGATGTCGCTTCTATCGGCAAGGGATTGCTCGTATTGCTCGGCGTGTTGAAGGACGACACTGATGCCGAGGCGCTGCAGCTAGCACGCAAGTGCTGCGAATTGCGCATCTTTGAAGACAGCGCAGGAAAGATGAATCTCTCCGTGAAGGACGCGGGAGGCAGCCTGCTCGTCGTCTCGCAGTTTACGCTCGCGGCCGACTGCCGCAAGGGAAGGCGCCCGTCGTTTGACAACGCCGCTTCTCCTGATGTTGCAAACGCGCTCTATGAAAAATTCTGCGCATTCTGCCGTTCAGAGGGCGTGGATACAGCAACGGGCTGGTTCGCGGCGCACATGGAAGTGACGCTCACGAACGACGGCCCGGTTACGATAATGCTGGATACAAAAGCTGTTTAACGCTCCTATAGCGCTCGCGCTCTTCGCACGAATCGTTACTGGAGCTGCAAGAAATTGCGTTTGCATTTACAGTCAACGCATGAAGAATTGATGGGGCAGTATTTATTGCCATCGGGTGCAGATTGATCGCATTCCTCGCCCGTAACGTATTTTCCATCTCCGCATATCGGGACGCATTCTCTGCAATTCTTGCATTGCGTACCTGGACCGCACGGCCATAATCCTGGCTCGCCACATAGCTCACCCGCATCTTTGACCCCATTGCCGCACAGGCTCACGAGCTTGCCTATCTCCTGCGGATGAATTTTGGATATGTCCACAGGCAATTCACCGATCGTTTTTCCCGTATCTTTGTAAATCGGCGTCGTTGCCTGATATCCACCTGACGTGCCGATGGTCTTTGTTTCCATCACGGTGCCGCTCTGATCGATGAACGTGCCCTCTTTCATTTTCATTATCTTTTCTTTATCCGCTATCACAAAGCTTTCCTTGTTCTCGATATCCAGCAGGTTCTTGAACTCCTCATACGCGATCGCCAGCACGGAGCGCGCCTGGGCCTGCATATCCTTGTCGTAGATCGCCGCGGACACGGTCATGAGCTTCTGCAGATCGATGGCGCCCAGGAAAGTCACGCCGGCTACGTCCTTGAACGCGTCGAACGGTAGCGGCAGTACCTTGAACGCGTCAAAGAGCGGAGTCCTGAAGCCTGACTGTATGGCCTCTGCCTTGATTCCAAACGCTACGGTAGCGGGCATGAAGAGGGCCATGTCCTTGAGTTCGTATTCGTGCGGTCCGGCAAGCGCCGCTTTCACGTATTCCTTGTCCTTTGATCCTATGAATAGGAAATCGCCGGATTCAGCGGCTGCATAATCCTTGATCTGATAGATGCCGTCCGCGTCTGCATTCACGTCCTTTGCAAGGCTGTGTACGCCGACGTTCATTCCGCCTTTGTAACCGTAGATCACGATGAACTTCTCGCAGGCGTCGATGTTGAAGCGTTCTTTCTCCTTCGCCATCATCGTAGTCATCGGCGCCTCTGCACCAGCTCCAGCAGGCGCGCCCATCAGAGCAGGTGGTGCCTGCTTGATCGCGCACGCCATGCAGATCGATGCGAGCTTATCGAGGCCGCCCACTTCGCGCGAGGCGAGACCCAGCGGGTCCACTCCGGCTGCGAGCTGTTTCCACCAGTCCATCTTGTCCAGCATCTCTTTGTTGACGCGCGTCAGGTCCGCGACCATGGTCGCAGCAACACCCGGCGGCAGGAAGTCCGCGCATGACGGCGCCACGCGCTCCTTTGGCGGGGGAATGCCGGGCTGGCAGATGATGTCCGTCGGTCCTTTATCTGCTTGCGCGACGTCAGAAGGAGGAATCGCCGTATCGATCTGGGGCTGAGTTTCGGCAAGCACATCGGTTTGAACCGCGCCCTCTTCCAGCGCGGCCTCTTCTCCGCTGCGCAATTGCCCTCCGCATCCCTTCTGTCCGCCGATGAACGGGTAGAGCATTGCGATGAGCATCAAGGCTATTATCCGGTTTCTCATACATCCCCCTTCCTGGTTGTCGTGGATCAGAATCCAGCGTCTATAAAATAAGCAAGGGGCGTGCCATGATTTCAAAAAGGCAACGTCGTTGAAATTACGGGAAAAGCATTTGCTTCAAACCGATCAAATTGATAAACGGCAAAAGCATCGTCATTTTTTTGGCAGATCGAACAAAATAAAACTCGCAAGCAACGCCAGCAAAGCGAGAAACGCAAGCAACGCGTGTTCAACAAGTATTGCTTTTCGTTGCTTGCCTTGCTGGCGTTGCTAGCCTTTCTCGCAGTTTTTTTCGTTTCTCGCTTTGCTGGCGTTGCTTGCTATTCATTTATGGCTATGAACCTGGATAGATTGAAATCCGTGCCTTGCAAGGGTGGGCTTATTCCTGCGGACGACGATCGCATCGAGCGCTTTCGCGAGGACACGATGATGCGCGGCTCGCCTGACGCCGTGCTCATTGCGCGCGACGAGCAGGAGGTGGCCGAGGCCCTCGCTTTCTGCAACGGCAACAATATCCCTGTAACGTTCTGCGGCGCGCAGACCTCCATGACAGGCGCGTCAGTTGCAAATTCAGGGCTCATAATCTCAACCGAGCGGCTGGATGGCGTTGTGGATATCAAGACAGCCGGCAATATCGCATCGGTGTTCGTACGTCCCGGTACTGTCGTGGCCGATCTTCAGAGGTCGGTGGCTGACGCGGGATACTTCTATCCCGTGGCACCTACCTCGCGCGACGATTGCTTTATCGGCGGCAACATAAACACCAATGCCACGGGCGAAGATTCCTACAAGTACGGGCCGGTGCGGCAATACGTGAGGCAGCTCGAGATAATCCTTGCAGACGGCGCGCGCCGCACGCTTGAACGCGAACACGGTGAGGCCCCTTCCGGGGAGAGAAATCGCGCCGGGTATTTCACTGGCTGGAAGAATCCGATCGATCTCATTATCGGATCAGAGGGGACGCTCGCGTTCGTATCTAAAATCGAACTCTCTCTCCTACCATCATCTCCTGAATTCTTTTCTGCGCTCATGCCCATGCCGTCTACCGAAGCGGCGCTCAAGTTTGTCGTCGATATCGCAACCGGAAGAGCTGGCCTCGATGCGCGCACTCTGGAACTCATCGACAACGGCGCGCTAAAACTCATGCGCACTGCGGATGGATTCCCCAATCTGCCTAACGACGTCGCAGCACTTCTTTATATCAAACAGGAATTTTCAAACGAGGTGGAACGCGACGAGCTGCTCGCGCGGTGGTACGAGGCCGCACTTCCATTCGCCACACCGGCACTTGCCGATCGCATACTCATCGCCGTGACTCGCGAGGAACAGGAGTGCTTCCGCCTCTGGCGCCATCGCATACCTGATGCCGCAAACGAGATCGGCCACGGCTACTGGCCCAACGGCGGAAGCAAGATAGGTTCGGATTGGTGGGTGCCTATCGAGAGAATCATGGAGATGATGGAATTCTTCTATTCCCAGGCAGCGGCCACGGGACTCGTGCACATGGGCTACGCGCACATCGGCGCCGGCCACCCACACACAAACATACTTGCCCCAGGCCCGGAGGAAAAACAGCGCGCGCACGACGTGCTCAGCCGTTGCTGCAGAAAAGCGGTCGAACTCGGCGGCGGAGTTGCAGGCGAGCACGGCATAGGCAAGATCCACGCTGATCTCCTGCCGATCCAGCACAGCGCCGCGGCGATCGAGCAGATGAAGAACTGGAAACGCGAATACGATCCAAACTGGATACTAGGCCAGGGGACGATATTCGAGGCAAATTCCAGCCACGCGTGATTTCCTGCCAACGGCGAGGAGACGGAACCCGCGCTTGCTACGTGCTATTGCGCATGGGAAATATTGGCCTACCAGCTTCTTACCGGCCCTACGTCTATGTGGACGAAGTTGCTGCCAGAGTAGTCGCCTACTCCGCCTGCCTTCAGCGATCTTGCGTAGGCCACTAGATCTCGCTTGCTGACGCCTGGAAGCTGGATATCCATCGCCAGCCCCTGCATGTGGAGGCTGTTGTGCGCAACCCTGCCTAGCGTGCGCTTTAGCGCTGCGTTGTACTCGGGGCTTCGATAGCCGGATACGACCATCGCCCTTGTCGCGCCGAAGTGATCCTGGATATTATCGACGAGCTCGATGAGTTTTAGCGAGATCGGATACTCCTCGCCCTTGCCGTGGCAGCGCAGCGTGTAGTCGATTGCGTCCAGCGCCGCGTCTTCATATAGGCCGTTCGGCGTGCGATACATGATCGAGACTGATTCTCCGGTGTGTGTGTCTGCAACCACGAGCCTGCCGTCGCCGGTCAGGGTAAAGGGCGAATTGCCGCTTACAGAGGCCCGCAGCTCCGTGGAAGGCAGGCGCCATAGCAGCACTGCGGCAGTTGCGATCAATATGAATGCGATCCTTGCCCTCATGTCACCTCACGGCTATTATCGGCGCGCCCCTGAAAATGTTTCGTGAAAAAACAAAAGGAGCGAATGATTATGAGCTCTCTCCGCAAGTCCCTTGAAATCGTTGTATTTATTTTGTCGATCTGTCTGTGCTCCGAAGGAATCTGCGCCCCGGCAGCCGGCGGCAGCGCGAGAGGAGACGGCGCCATCGCGATCTACAACTTCCACGAAAACGATTTTAGCGAGATCCGTTATCGCGATGGGGATCGTTACATCCCCGAAGGTCTCGCGGAGTTCGAGCATATAATGCGCTCGCGCGGCGACGGCTCGACGCACAAGATGGACCTGCGGCTCCTCGAGCTTCTGGACAGGATACAAGATCATTTCAATGCAGAGACTGTAGAGGTGATCTCCGGCTACAGAAGCCCTAAATACAACGGTGCGCTCATCGACGCTGGACGAGGCGCCGCACGCGAAAGCCTCCACCAACAGGGCATGGCCGCGGACATCCATCTGGATGAAGTGAGCGAGGAGGCGCTCTTTGATTACGCATCAAAGCTCGGCGTGGGCGGAGCCGGCATTTATCCGCGCTACAGCTTCGTTCACGTTGATGCGGGTCCGCCGAGGACGTGGAGAGAGGCGCCTGCAAAGGAGCGCGTGATCGTTGGAACCGAGAACAATCCCAACCCTGCATGGGCCGCGCTGACGGACAAAAATCAATATACACCGGGCAGCGAGCTGTCGGTTGCAATTACCAACAACGACTACGGCACACAGAAACTCGTGACAAACGTGTGGATCGAGCGCTTCCGCAAGGGCAAGTGGTGCGAGCAGTCGCAGCTCTCAAAGGGCGGCTCAGCGAAAACGCTCAAGCAGGGAGATAAGGCGGAATGGTCGTGGCAGGTTCCATCGGATCAGCCGCTCGGCAAATACCGCCTCGTCATCTTTGCGAACAAAGACCTGTCGGTAGCGCCGATCTATTCGAACGAGTTTTACGTGCGTTGATCAACCCATGGTGGGATCTTCCGATATCTCTTCTTCCGCAATAATTTCAGGCAACGGCGTGTGTTCGCTCTGTTCCGGCCTTGCGATCGTAAGCCCATGTTCCTCTATTATCTCTCCGTCCAGATTTGAAAATTCGATGAGCAGCTTTGGATCCCTCACGTCTATGATTGCGAACGTGGCAGGCTCTCCTCGATCCTTTTCAGCCTTGAGATGGCCAGGGCATATTACGATGAGGCCGTCCACCGATTCCATGACACGGCGTTTGTGCGTGTGCCCGTGCAGGAACGCGTCGCAGCCAAAGCGCGAACGCGCGCGGCCGGGATTCAAATCTCCAGTAAGGTCGTGCGCGTCTCGCGTGGGTGTGTGGCTGAGCATGAACGTCACGCCACCGAAATCCTTGATGAGCCTGTGCGGTACGGTGTTGTCGTACCATGCCTTCTCATACACGCCAGGCACCGCGTAGAGTGTTTTCCCCCTGGTGTCCATCTTCATTGCGTCGGAATAATCGTCGCCCAGGTGCACGATCGCTTCGACCTTGAACTTTGACGTCATCAGGTCTGCTGCCCGCTGCATGAGGTCCTGCCTGCCGTGGGTATCGCTCATCACTCCGATGATCATGGGGGGAGAATAGGCCATGCGCGAGCGATTATCAAGTTTGCTGATATGCGCGAGAAACGCCAGCAAAGCAAGCAACGCCAGCAACGAAGAGCACACCCTGCTTAAGGCGCGTTGCCAGCCTTGCTGGCGTTTCTCGCAGATTTATTGCGTTTCTTCACCTGCCGGTTAATATGCCTGCATGTCCAAAAGGCGGCGCATCTTCAAGGTAGGTCTCGTTCAACTCGACGTAGGCCCGGATATCCGCGACAACCTTCGTCGCGCGCGCCTGCTCTGCGAGCGAGCGGCGAGGCGCGGCGCTGATCTGATCTGCCTGCCGGAGCTCTTCAATTATATGGGCGATTTCCACCATCCCTGTGAGGCGGCGGAGAAGGTCGCCGGTCCGTCTATATCGATGTTGAGGAATCTTGCAGCTGAGCATCGGGTTCATATCGTGGCCGGGTCCATACTCGAGCGCAGAGGCCGCAGGCTCCCTCTCAACACCTGTTTTTTGATAGGCCCTGATGGCGAAATTCTGGCGCGCTATTCAAAGATGTACCTCTTTGACATCGATATCCCCGGCCGCATCCATTATTCAGAATCCCGCGTCATGCGTCCCGGCAGCCATGCCACTGTCGCGCGCACAAAACTCGGAACTTTCGGCTTCGCGATATGCAACGACCTGCGCTATCCAGAGCTATTCCGCCGCATGATATCGGCAGGATCTGAGGTAATATTCCTCCCTTCCGCGTTCACCAGGTTCACGGGCAGAGACCACTGGCTCACGCTCACGCGCGCTCGTGCGATAGAAAATCAGTGTTACATAGTGGCGGTGAATCAGAGCGGCAGGAATGCCGAAGGCGTGCGCTTCTTCGGATCGAGCGTAGTCGTGGACCCGTGGGGGAGGGTATTGAAGGAAGCGCCAGCCAAAGGCGACGCTATGCTCATCTGCCCGATCGACCTCAATGCTGTCGCCCGGCTTCGCAAACAACTTCCAGCTGTAAAAAAGATCAGAAAATTCATTTCACTCAAGCGCTTTGGCCCGCACAAATAATCGCGCAACTTCTTAAAAAGCCAGACGATAAAGACCGTATCGGCCATGGTCATATTCATGCAGAACAATCAGGCGTCTATCATCGGCTCCGCTGCGCCGCTTTCACTCCAATCTGACGGATCGGAGCAGGCACTTGCAGGTGACGGGGCAGATGATAGCAATGCGGCTGTCAGCACTGCTGATCAGGAAACAGGCACGCTCCAACCCAATGCAATTTACTCAACCTCTGATGCGGGGCTGCATGCAGCCCAGGCATCGATGCCTGGCGTTTATCTGGCGCTACCCCTTGTCATGCTTGGTGTCGTCACGACAGGGAGGAACGTATTCGGAAGATTCGTGCACAAGCATCTTTCAGGCGCCTCGCTGGATTACGGGGAATTAGCGAACCTCGTCGACAGCGTATCTGCGCGGCGTTGTTCTGAATGGGAAGAGTTCTGCCGTCGATACTACGGATCTTTGCCGCCTTTCATGCATGAGCTTGAAATCGGCGCAAAAAAAACCTTCAACCTGCTGACCCCCGTACGACGCTGGAGCTTCTCGTCAAGGGAAGCGGGCGATTCCTTTCTGGATATCGAACGCTGCGCGCTTGCCAGAGGCATCATGCCGCCGGTCAGCTTTGCTGAATATTATGTAAGGGTATTTCATTCCGCTCGCAGCTGCGAAGCAGCGGCCATGGAGATCGAAACTCTGGACAAGGAGGCGGCAAGGTGTGAACTCCTGAGTTGTCACGATGAACTTCAACGATTCTATCGCGTCTTTCTTGAAATATATCGAAAGTCCACGCGCAGGAGCGAGTCGACATCATTGACCGGGGAAAATTGCCCTGTAGCTACATGCGAATCCGATATGGTCGAAGTTCACAAGCGCAGCCACAAAATCGCTGATTCCTACGTGCGCATTATCCAAAATGTGAGCAAGGCTAGGCGCACGACGGAACTGGACCGCGCTGCCTCTATCATGCTTTCCATCAAGGCATCCAACCTCATCCTCAGGGCCATGCCGTCGGATCAGCATAGGGGTCTGATAGAGCACGCGGTCGACGATTGGAAGCTGCTCCGCAGAGAGGATCGCGAGGCCTATCTGTCGCTGGATGCAGCGATGGGCATGCGCAGTATCCACGAACTCGGAAGGGATTCTGCTCCATTTTCAGTCATCTGCTGCTTCCTCAATACGTGGCGCCTCTTTGAACAGGTCGTTGCGTCGGATTCACGCAACTTTTGAATTTTTCCGCCGATAATTAATATGGGAGGGGTATGAGGAGGCTGCCATGCTTCCGCCGGAAGTGATCGACAGGATCAAGCGCGAGAGGGAGGAACAAGAGCGCCCTGCCCTGCGATTGCCGCTATACCCGCCTGAAGAGATCAACCGCAACGAACCCGCCGAAGAGGAAGAAAAGACCGCCGGCGGCATCATCATAATCGACCTCGCATAACCACATCGAAGCTCCTTGTTCGCACCGCTTTACTCCGGTTTGAAAGCGCATTTTTGTTGTTCTGTGGGTGGTGCCGGACGGGGGACCCCCATTGACGCCAGCAGCCGCGCCTCAAAACCCACATAGGCTCGGTAGTATATCGCGTGCGATGCCGACAATGGGGGTGGCCGGCGACAGGACCCGCAGAACAACAAAAATGCGCTTTCAAACCTTGAGAAACAGCGGCGCCAGCAATAGCGATAGTACGCAGATGAGCTTGATCAGTATGTTGAGCGAAGGCCCTGCCGTGTCCTTGAACGGATCGCCAACAGTGTCGCCTATGACCGCGGCCGCGTGACGCGCGCTCCCCTTGCCGGTATTCTTCTCCTTGTCGCGTGGCTCTTCTTCGATCTGCTTCTTGGCGTTGTCCCACGCGCCGCCTGAGTTCGCCATGAAGAGCGCGAGCATAACGCCGGAGACCGTGACGCCAGCGAGCAAGCCCCCCAGCGCGCCGAGATCGCCCCAGATGAGCTGTGCGGCAAAACCCACGATCACCGGTGCTGCTATTGCAACGAATCCGGGCTTGAGCATCTGCTTGATCGCCGCTGTCGCCGAGATATCCACGCACCTTGCGTAGTCCGCGCGAGCGGTCCCCTCCATGAGCCCGGGGATCTCCCTGAACTGGCGGCGCACCTCCTCGATCAGGCGGTTCGCGGTCCGGCCAACCGCTCGCAGCGCGAATGATGAGAAGAGGAACGGCAGCATGCCGCCGATGAGAAGCCCTGCCATCACGTCCGGCTTTGTGATGTCGAGCTTCACGAGGCCGGTCTGCTCGCGAAACGCGGCAAAGAGGGAAATCGCGGTGAGTGCCGCCGATCCTATGGCAAAGCCCTTGCCTATGGCAGCGGTGGTGTTGCCCACGGAATCGAGTTCGTCGGTGCGCGCGCGGACCTCTTCGCCCAGCGCGCTCATCTCAGTTATGCCGCCGGCGTTGTCGGCTATAGGACCGTACGCATCCACGGCGAGCTGTATGCCGGTCGTGGAGAGCATGCCGAGGCCCGCTATCGCGATTCCAAAGAGCCCAGCAAACTGATAGGCCGCCACTATCGCGCACGAGATGGCGAGCACCGGCAGGGCGGTGGACCGCATGCCCAGCGCGATGCCCGCTATGATGCCGGTGGCTGGCCCCATCCTCGTAGAGTCCACCAGCTCCTGTATCGGCTTCGTGTGCTTTGAGCAGTAGTGAACCGTAAGTATGCCCACGATGAGCCCGGCCACGAGGCCCACTGCAACCGCTGCCCATATCATTATGGGCAAATGAGTTTCGCCGTTGATGACAAGCCCGTTCGGCGCCAGCCAGTGCGTGATTTCAAATGTCCCGATGAGCAAAACCAGCGCTGAAACACCCATGCCGATGTTGAAGGCGCGCTGCGGATCGCCGTTTTCCTTTACCCTTACGAAGAGCGTGCCGAAGACCGACGCCAGTATTCCCACGCCCGCTATGGCGAGCGGGAGCACTACGCCGTCGAGGCCCGATATCGCGCCTAGGATCATCGAGCTTATCAGCGCGCCGATGTACGACTCAAATAGATCCGCTCCCATGCCGCAGACGTCGCCCACATTGTCGCCTACGTTGTCTGCGATCGTTGCAGGATTTCGCGGATCGTCCTCCGGGATTCCCTTTTCGACCTTGCCCACGAGATCCGCGCCCACGTCCGCGGCCTTGGTGTAGATCCCGCCGGCAACGCGCGCGAACAGCGCTATCAACGACGCGCCGAACGAAAAACCTATGAGTATCGGCAAAACTGTCATGCGCAGCTCAAGCGAATTTGACCCGAATATGTGAGAGAATAAAAGAAAGAGCGTGGCGAGCCCCAGCATCCCCAGCCCCACCACGCAAAGTCCCATTACGGAACCGCCGTTGAAGGCGATGTTGAGCGCGCCCACCAGGCTCGTGCGTGCGGCGTTGGCGGTGCGCACGTTCGCCTTTGTGGCTACGTTCATCCCGAGATAGCCGGAGAGCGCGGAGCAGAACGCGCCTGCCAGGAACGCAACGGCCGCGAGCCTCAGCGGTCCGGAATTTACAAGGGCAAAGATTGCGGCAAAGGCCGCTGCGAAGATGGAGAGCACCTTGTATTGCCTGGCTATGAATGCCATGGCGCCCTCGCGGATCGCCGCAGCAACCTCCCGCATCCTGTCCGTGCCGGAATCCTTTTGCGAGACACCTGCGGCGAGACGCCATGCATATAAGAGCGCAATGATGGAGCAGCCTATGGACAACAGAATCGCCAGCGTCTCCTTGGGCATATGGACTCCGCTTTAAAAGAGGAACACAGAGACAAAGCTGAGCACTGCGTACGTCTCCGGCATTGCGGCTGCCACCATTCCGTTGCCTAGCGTGTTGCGATCGTCGGCGATCGCCCTGATGCCTGCGGCGCAGACCTTGCCCTGAAAGATTGCGCTCGTAAAACAGGTGATGCCTACGATGGCAAGCAACACCCATGCGACCTGCGGATTGGTGGCGAGCAGATCCTTCTTGAGAAGTCCGGAGAGCAATGCGTAGATCCCCTGCGTGGATGGCATGACCGCGAGCGGCATGACGCTGAAGAAGTGCTGCTTTCCGGCTCCAAGCGCGGCCTGGAATGAAATGACCAGTCCCCACGCTGAACCCGTAAGGCCAAGACCTATGCCCAGGTAGAACGCCAGTTTCTGCAACATGATCATATCCATTAAAACCTCCCCAGTAGTGTGATGCTGTTCTCCTCCCCTTTGTAAGGGGAGGATGGGAGGGGTAGGTCAAGGATTACTCGTGATCTACCCCCTCTAACTCCCCCTTACAAAGGGGGAGGATGACTTCAATTCCTAACTCGCCAACGGCCGGTACGGCGTTCCCGTGAGCTCAACACACTTTGGCATAGCCTCCACGGCGTGAAGCCTCGCGGGATGAATGACAGAGCTTATCGTGCTCATGATCAGGTTGAACGTGTGGCCGACGATCAACACGACGATCACAATCAACGTGCCAAGCACTGGCAGGTCCACTGCTTCACCCACCCTCCCTGCCAGCATATTGACTACCGATGCTATGGCGCCGGTAGCGATGCCCAGCCCGAAGAGGCGCGAGTACGACATCACGTCTCCGAGAAGGCTCGTGTGCCCGTACACGTTCCAGAGACCGAGCCCCAGGCGCTTGGCAATGTTGGATGAGCTGGACGATAGCGTGAGCACCGCAGCGACACCCGCCGCAAGAAGCGCCCACCAGAACTGCACCTTCAGCACGAAGAGAACTCCGCTCCACAGAATTGCGATCGATCCGAGCTTTGCTACTTTTGCGCCAAGGCTCGCCTGCGAAAACGCGGCCATCAAAAATGCGATCGTGAGATGAAGGATGCCGAGCCCGATTGAAATCTTAAACAGCAGCATCGGGTCCCCGAACTCATGCGATACGTCCAGGAGGATCCAGTCGCGGCCTCCAGGTGCAACTCCGAATATCGAACCGGTCACAAGTCCGCAGATGATAGTGGCGATACCGAAGAGCAACGCGATGTTGGCCGCAACCATCGCCTCGGTTTTTTTCCCGGCCAGGAAGCGCCTGAGGAGGAGAGCGGCAACTACCATTGCCAATCCGTACCCCGCATCTCCCATACAGACTCCGAAGAAGAGCATCATGAAAGGGGCGAAGAAAAGCGCGGGATCGAGGCCCCTGTATTTCGGCACGCCGAGCAGATGCAACATCGGCTCGAACGCCCTGACGATCCAGGGATTGCGCGTGAGCACGGGCGGCTGCTCGTCTTCCAGTGGGCCGCGCTCTTTCACCACGACCGGCGCCGCAAATTGCGCCACCGCCTCCCTCACCATCTGCACCTCGTGGGCGGGAATCCAGCCTGCGGCCGCCATCACGGAATCATCGCCAAAGGTCTCTCCAAGCGCCTTCTGAAAATCGTATTCCCTCTTCACGGCTTCATGCTCGAGCTTAAGCCCAGCCATATGCGCCTTTGCCATGCCGATCTTGTTCATGAAAGCTTCTCTCTGAAGCCCGGCTGCGCACCTCTCTTCCTCCAGCGAGGATAGCCTCGGGCGCTGCAGCTGCACCGCTTCCGCGGTTCGTATTGAAATGCGCTCGCCCCGGCTCACGGTCGCGAAGAGCGCCTTTATTCCGCGTCGCACGACGTGGACTACCGCGCCATCTGGAAATGTCAGCTTATCAAAGAGCTTCTCATCCATGCTCCATAGCTGAACGAAGATTCCGAAGGCTTCAAGCACATCGATCTCTTCAGGATCGAAGTCGCCCCACGGCCTTGCGTGCTCTATGGTTCGATCGAGCGCAGCGATACGTTCCTTGAGGCGCCTCGCTTCAGCGAGCCATTCTACAAGTTCCTCGAACGCCGGTGCGTCGTGCGATTCTCCAGGCTGCGCCATCGGCGCATCGATTGCCGCCAGTTCGAGCAGCGCCGCGTGCTGCATGTTGATGACATGCTTGAGCCCTTCCAGCTCTTCGCGTTCGTCGGCATGAACTAGGCGTTCTGGATGGATGATCCTCAGCTGTTGAAGAAGGCGCATGAACGCAAGCCCTTCGCGCGCCAGGGTCAAAAAGGTCATGCGCTTCATGGGCACGATCGCCATATCTATGCGGACTCCGCAGTGCTCTGTTCCAAAAGCATTTCACGCTGCGCGATCTTCGCCACCATCACCGACGCGCGCTCGTTATCCTCGAGCCTCCCCCTGATGTAACGCATCTGCTCCACGTATTGCGGTATCAGCCGTTTCTCAAAAAGGTTGATGCGCTGAGTGGTTATTGTGAGCTCCTCCACCAGCACCGCGAGCGAGCGCTTCATGACATCCAGCTCCGCGTCCGCCTTCAAAACTTCCTTTTTCAATTCGACAAAAAAATCGAACGACGGCTGGGTCATCAGAAAGCTGTATGCTTCAATGCGATACGCGACATCGCGAACCTTCTTGAGCGCAACTCCTGCGATGTTCATCTCCGCAGTATCGATTCGCTCCACCGAGACGATCCGCTCCACCTCCGGATGCGGGTTCTCGCGCATCCGCAGGGTGAGGGCTTCGCGCCGCCTCGCCAGCGCCTCAATCGCCTCCTCCCAAGCGAGCAGTTCGCGGGAGAGCTGTTTGCGGCGCAGATCGAGCGTAGGCACGGCGCGATAGAGCCGCTCCGTGCGCATCTTGTAAAACCTGTGTGCCCCCTTGGAAACATTCGGCATGATTAATCCTGCGGGCCTTTCCAGAATTCATCGAGCAGTTCTTTTTTGATTCGCATCACGCGCTTTGGAAGGAGCGCGGCCAGCTCCCACGCCAGATCGAGCGTCTGATCGAGCGGGAGGTTTTGATCCGCTGGCAAAAATCGCCGCTCGAATTCGCCGGCGAATTTCAGATACGCGAGATCCACGGGATCGGTTATGGAAAATCCCATCTCCCTCTGCTCGCGAAGCCCCAGCGCGTTTGCATACGCTGCGACGCATGCGTCCATGATGGGGCCGTGATCCTTTCTCGTCTCCTTGCCGACCACGAGCCCCTTGAGGCGCGACAGGCACTTCATGATGACAAACCTGCCGCGCTCCACCGGCAGCTGACCCTCGGTGATGTATCCGGTGAGGTTGGCGACTATGTGCGAGAGATCGTTGTCCGGAACCGAATTGACGCCGATGATGGTGACTGAGCCGCGAGGAGGCGCGAAGTTCACCGCGCGCTCGTAGATGCGCGCCAGGCGCGAATAGAGATCCCCGGGATAGCCGTCGCGCGAGGGGATCTTGCCCTGCGCGTTGGACACCTCCATGAGCGCGTCCGCGTATCTGAGCATGTCGGTCATGACCACGAGCACGTGCCTGCCCGCCAACGCCAGTTTCTCGGCAAATGCGCAGCAGATGTGCGGGACGTTCAACCGCTCGATCGGCGATTCGCTTCCTAAATTCACGCACATGATGGTGCGCTCCGCAGCATCTTCCAGCACCTCGCGGTAGAAGAGATATTCTTCGTTGAGAAGACCCAGGCCCCCGAACACTACGCTGAAATTTTCCTGACCTGCCACGCGCGCCTGCCTTATGATGCGCGCCACGATGTGGTTCACGTCCTCGCCGGGAAGTTTGTAGATCGGAATCTTCTGGCCGCGCACGATCGTGTTCGCTCCGTCGATCGATGGTATGCCGGTCTCGATGTAGCCCTGGCCCATGGCGCGGCGGTCCGGGTTCACGACCGGGCCCTCCACCGGAATATGTTCGCCCTGTATCTCCGGCCTGCCGTCGCGCGGACGGCCGATGCCGTCGAAGATGCGGCCCATCACAAGATCCGCGTTGAACGGCAGCTCGAACGGACGGCCAGTGAATTCCGTGCGCTGCGTGGTGAGCACGCCAAGGCTCCCCTGCAGCGACTGCATAAAAACGGTGTCGCCCTGGATCTTCACCACCTTTGCCAGACCGTAGCCCGGCAAAATCGCCTGCTCTCCCATGCCCACGCCTGAGACCCCGCGAACCTGGAGGATTGGGCCGTCTATGTTGGAGATGTCGCAGTAGACGATCTTCACCTGCCACCTCCTGCCACGGAATCCAGGAGCGCCTGATAGCCGCCTTCGCAGGCCTCGGAATAATTGACCTGAGTTATGTCGAATATGAGCTGTTCCGCCTGCCTTCGCATCGAGGTCTTGTCCCTGAGCGGAAAGAGGTCGATCAGGTGGACGAGGAAGCGCATCATTATATAGTGCCTCTCAAGGCTGGTGGCGCTGTCGTGCGCCTCGAACGTGTTCTGGCAGAGATACGCCTTCTGCACCAGATCGCCCAGCAGGTATTTCCTGTACTCGTCATCCGATATCCCGCGCTCGCCGAGGATCTCCATCTGCGACTTGACCCTCTCGCCCGCCACTACCGAATCCCTGATAGCCTCTACGAACGTGAGCCACAGCGGCAACTCCCGCGTTTCGAAAAAGCGCTGCAGCGCATCGCGCGATGAGTCGAGATATTTGGAATGGCATTCGAGCGGATCGAACGCGGGGAAGAGGCGCGCCGCAGCCCTTTTTCTGGAGAGTATGAGCGCGGCCTTTGCCGTCTGGATCGAGGCCTGCGTGGGCGGATCACCCGCGATGTCGCCGCCGTCCGGCGAGAGCGCCGCGATCGTAGTCATGCTGCCCTTGCGGCGTTCGCCTCGCTCTCCCGTACAGATCACGCTGCCCGCGCGCTCGAACCAGCGAGTGAGATACGCGCTGATGTATGCGGGAAACGCCTGCGGCCCAGGGATCTCGCCCAACCTGCCGCTCATCTCGCGCATGCCCTGCGCCTGGCGCGAGAGGCTGTCGGTGAGAAGCAATACGTCATAGCCCATGTCGCGGAAATATTCTCCGACGGTGGCGCCCACCAGGATCGAGCCCTCGCGCGCGGCCACGGGCATTGCGCTCGTGTTCACGAAGAGCACGGTGCGCTCGGTGAGCGGCCTTCCCGATTCAGGGTCCTTAAGCTTCGGGAACTCCTTCATCAGTTCGACCATCTCGCCGGCCCGCTCGCCGCATCCAACGTAGATCACGATCTTCACGCGGCTGTGCCTCGCGAGGTCGTGCTGGCACATGGTCTTGCCGGTACCGAAATCGCCCGGCGTGCACGCGGTGCCTCCGAGCATGATCGGGTTGAGGCCGTCGATGATGCGCACGCCGGTATTGAGCAGTTCGGAGAGGGCAAGCCGCGCAGCAGCGGGCCGTGGAATCCTCGCGGGCCATCGCTGCATGAGCGTAAGCTCGCGCTCGATTCCATCCTCGCCGACTACATGTCCGATGACGTCTGCGGCCGTGAACTCGCCGCTCCTGAGCCCCTTGATCTTGCCGCGGGCAAAGAGCGGCGGGACCATTATCCTGTGCTCTACGAGCTCCGTCTCCTTGACCGTGCCGATGATGTCGCCGGGCGAGACAACGTCCCCGTCGTTGACCGCTGCTTCGAATTTCCAGCGTTTATTTCTGTCGAGCGCAGGGACGATCTCTCCGCGTGGCAGGAAATCTCCAAAGCCCTCGAGCCGATTGCCCAGCCCGTCCAGTGTGGCGCCGAGAAGGCCTGGGCCCAGCTCCATCTCTATGAGGTGGCCGGTGAGCCTCACCTCATGTCCCACCATAACGCCTGTCGTATCCTCGTAGCACTGCAGGTCAGCGTGCGAGCCGCGAACCCGAATGACTTCACCGCGCAGATGCATAGGCCCTATGAAGGTCTCCTCGTTCATCATGCACGGAGTGCCGGCAACGCCCATACCCTGCAGATCCACGACGACGAGGTTGTCGTCGACCATCACCACCTTGACGATGCGCTCTTTCAATTTTCCCCCCCGCCAGGCGGCATTCAGCGGTGCGCTTTGTGCTGAATGTTTTCTCCGATATATTCCACTTCCTTCAATATGAAGAACTGAACCAGATATGACGCGAACTCGTCGAGCGTAAACGTGTATTCGGGCGCCAGCTCGCGCGCCCGCGCGAGCCTCATGGAGGCAAGCAGGCCGTCCCTGCGCCGCCATGCATCAAAACCGCGCTCCTCGATGGAAATCAGCGCATCTACAGCAGGGCGATAATCGTATGCCCATTCGAGATATTCATCAGCACCAGCCTGCCACTGCGCATCCTCTATCTCCGCCTTCATTGTTGAGGCGCGATGAGCGGCAACGGCCCTTCGCAGCCCCCAATCCCACGGTATCCATCTCTGCAAAAAGACGGCGCCCGTTTCGCACGCAATCCGCCACAGCTCGGCATAATATGCCATCCATATTTTTTCGAATCCGTAGATCTTCACAGCATCTTCTCCGCGGCGTTCGGAAGCGGCTACGTTCATATCTTCGAGTGCGCTGGAGAGCCACTCCGGAAGTCCGAAGCGTTCCTCTATTTGTTTTGCTTCAAACACGGCAGTCTCACCCGGACCTGTGCCGCGCGAGATGCGTTCCATCGCACGAAGGTCGAACGACATGCCAAGCGCGCGAGCGATGCGGGCTGCGACACCACCCTCATCATCGCACATCTCGATAATTTTGTGCGCGTCTATTTTGAGTCCGGCGCCTGGCTGGCGCGGGAGCGTGGGAAGCGCTGCGAAGAGATATTCGTAGGCCATAAAAAACCCTGCCAGCAACGCCAGCAAGGCGAGAAACGCAAGCAACGCGTGATCATCAAGAAATGTTTTTATCGTTTCTCGCGTTGTTTACGTTGCTTGCGTTGCTTGCTCCTTTAGCTTTTGGCCGTCTGTTCATCCAGTATTTCGCGGAATCTTTCCGATACAAAGGGCCGCAACACCTCTATCATCGATGCGGCGTCCACGACCAGCTCTCCGCCGCTGCCCTCCGTGAAGAGCCTGAATCCCTTGAGCCCCTTCTCCGCATGAAGCGTTGCCTGGACCTTGAGCTCGCCGCGCATCATGGACATCCATTCTTTTACGAACGCGTCCTTCATCTCTTCGGGAATTGTAATGTGGATAAGGCGAGACTCGTGCGCCGCCTGACTCCTGGCATACGTTGAGAGCATTGTTGAGATGAGTTTCTTGATGAATTCCGGATCTGCAAATGCATCCTCTGCAGCGCGGCGCAACGGCTTGAGGGCCACCAGTTCGGTCAGCTCCGCGCGCGCTTTGAGTAGGAGGTCGCGGAGCGCGAGCGACATCTGCTGCTCGAGGTGCTTCATTGTATCGGCAGCCCTGGTCCGCGCTTCCTCTACTATGCGCTCCGCTTCGGTTCGCGCGTCGTTCACGATCCTGGAGGCGTCAGCGCGGGCTTCCTGAGCTATCCTGTCAGCCTCCATGCGGCCGCGCTCAACCCCCTCTTCCCTGAGCGACTTGATAAGGCCAGACAGTTCGCCTTCCACGGCACCCCCCTTAACTTCCGTCGTCAGCGGTTCGTTTCGGCAGTAAAGACGGTTACGGCATCTTTGAGAATCTCGGCCACGCCTCCGGATATCTTGTATTCCTGCTTCTCGCCAGGAGCTCCTTTTATTATGGGCCTGAAATATACTGCCCCCTGCTTCAGCGGCGTAAGCAGAAGGTCGTGCCCGTTCATCGGAGTGAGCTGGCCGCTCGCGCCTGGCAATGTGACGGCATCGACTTCTGCCTCTGCTACGATCGTACCAGGTTTCAGGATTCTCAATTTCATTTTAACTCACTGATGTTGACGAACGCACGATCGCACTAACGCACGATCGCACAGGTTTATGAAGATGCCAGCCGCTCCGCCTTCTCGCGCGCCTCTTCGATAGTACCAACGTTGAAGAAAGCCTGCTCGGGTATGTCATCGTGCTTGCCGTCGAGTATTTCCCTGAAGCTGCGGATTGTATCCGCGACCTTTACGTATTTTCCGGCAAGGCCGGTGAACTGGCTCGCTACGTGGAACGGCTGGGAGAAGAATCGCTGCATCTTTCGCGCACGCGCCACTGTCCGCTTGTCTTCGTCAGAGAGCTCGTCCATGCCGAGGATCGCTATGATGTCGCGCAGGTCTTTGTAGCGCTGCAGCACCTGCTGCACGTCGCGCGCCACCGAATAATGTTCGTTGCCGATCACCTCGGGCGCGAGTATGCGCGACGTCGAGTCGAGGGGGTCGACCGCGGGATAGATGCCAAGCTCGGAGATCGCGCGCGAGAGGACCGTGGTCGCGTCCAGATGCGAAAACGCCGTGGCGGGCGCGGGGTCCGTGAGGTCGTCCGCGGGCACGTAGATCGCCTGCACCGATGTGATCGATCCGCTGCGCGTGGTGGTGATTCTCTCCTGCAGCTCGCCCATCTCCGTCGCGAGCGTCGGCTGATAACCCACGGCCGAAGGCATGCGGCCCAAAAGCGCCGAGACCTCGGAGCCGGCCTGCGTAAAGCGGAAGATGTTGTCGATGAAGAGGAGCACGTTCTGATTCTTGATGTCGCGAAAATACTCGGCCACGGTGAGCGCGGAGAGCGCCACTCGCGCGCGAGCTCCCGGCGGTTCGTTCATCTGCCCGTATATGAGCGCCGTGCGCTGAAGCACTCCGGACTGTTTCATTTCAAGCCACAGGTCGTTGCCCTCGCGCGTTCGTTCGCCGACACCAGCGAACACGGACGTACCGCCGTGCTGCATGGCGACGTTGTTGATCAGCTCCATGACCAGAACAGTCTTGCCGACTCCGGCGCCGCCGAAGAGGCCTATCTTGCCGCCTCGCGGGTACGGAGCCAGCAGGTCGATGACCTTGATGCCGGTCTCGAACATCTCTATCTCGGTGGACTGCTCTTCGAACGAGGGCGGATCCCTGTGAATCGGAAGCCGCATAGAGGCGGAGATGGGCAGGCCCTCGTCCACAGGCTCGCCTATGACGTTGAGCACGCGGCCCAACACCTCCTGCCCCACCGGCATCTGTATCGGCGCTTTGGTGTTTTCCACCTCCATGCCTCGCACGAGCCCGTCGGTTGCATCCATCGCTATGCAGCGGACCGTGTCCTCGCCCATATGCTGGGAAACTTCGAGCACGAGATTCCACTTGCGATCGCCGATAGATGGATTGGTGACCCTCAGCGCGGTATAGATTTCGGGCAGCTCTCCCTCCTCGAAGTGCACGTCCACCACCGGCCCGATTACCTGCGTGATTTTTCCCATCGTTGAAACCGTCGTATCACTCATAGATTCTTCTCCAGAAGTTGTTATTCAGGAGTCAGAATTCAGAAGACAGAAGTCAGAATATTATGTGCACAGGCCTTCAACAGCATTCTGACTCCTGAATTCTGGATTCTGACTTCTGCACTTTTTCATCTCAGTGCATCGGCTCCGTTCATGATATCCAGAAGCTCCGACGTGATCGTCTCCTGGCGCAACCTGTTATATACCGAAGTGAGATGAGCGATCATTTCGTCGGCGTTTTTTGTGGCGGCGTCCATAGCGGTCATTCGCGCGGCAAGCTCCGAGGCGTATGATTCCAGCAGCGCCTGCCTTATCGCGTTCTTGGTCGCCATGACCCTCAGCGCCTCGAGCGCTGATATTCTGTCCGGCTCGTAGAGATATTCGAGATGGCGTTCGTGTTCCGCTCCCCGCTCGTGAAGCGGGATGAGATTCCAGAAGGTTATTTTTTGCCTGGCAGCGCTTATGAAACGGTTGAACGCCAGATTGCTCCCTGAGCTCTCGCCTTTTATATAGCGGTCGGACAATCGCGTGACGATTCTGTCCAGCATCGCCTCTGTTCCGCCTTCCAGCGAAACTGACTCAACGTCATAGCCGTGTCCGGCCAGGTGCTCGTAACCCTTCCTGCCTATGACGAAGATCTTGAGTTCCATATTGTGAGAAATCAGATCCTCCAGCCCCTCTTCCGCCGCTCGGATCAGGTTTTCGTTGAATCCGCCGCACAAGCCCCGATCGGAGGTGATGAGAAGCAGGTCTATGCATTCAAGCGATGCGGGTCGCCGCCACATCAGCGGAGCACCCGGCCCCAGCCTGCGCGAGACGCGCTCCGTCACGTCATGCAGACCGGAGGCATACGCGCGGCCTTGCTGCGCCTCTCTCTGCGCACGCTTGAGCTTTGCCGCGGCCACGAGCTTCATTGCGCGCGTGACCTTCTGCGTATTGCGCACGGCGAGGATGCGGCGCCTTATGTCTTTGAGAGATGCCATATACTCCGTCGTTCGTGGATCGTCGTTCGTCGTTCGTGAATCGTGATTCGTAACCGCCTCAAATACTTGGACGGTTTTACGATAAACAAATCACGAACCACGATGCACGAGTCACGATTTTGCCTCTGGCACGAACTGCAGTTTGTAGGCGGTTATCGCCTTGTCCAGCTCCTGCGTGGTCGCGTTGTCCAGATCTCCTGCGGTCTCTATCTTCTCGAGGAGTTTGGGATTTCGATCCTCCACATCGCGCAGGAGACCCACGATGAACTGACCGATTCTGGACACGTCGAGGTCGTCGAGCTGGCCGCTCACGCCCGCATATATCTGCACGACCTGCTTCGCCATGGGCATCGGTTTGTACTGAGGCTGCTTCAGCAGTTCAGTCAACCTCTCTCCGCGCGTGATCTGCTTGCGCGTGGCGTCGTCGAGTTCTGCTCCGAACTGCGCGAACGAAGCCATCTCGCGATACTGCGCCAGATCGAGTCTGAGAGTTCCGGCTACGCGCTTCATCGCCTTGGTCTGCGCAGCTCCGCCGACGCGCGACACGGAAAGGCCGGCGTTGATTGCCGGTCTGATGCCAGCGTAGAAGAGATCCGCTTCAAGATATATCTGCCCGTCTGTTATGGAGATGACGTTAGTCGGAACGTATGCGGAGATATCGCCCGCCTGTGTCTCTATTATCGGGAGCGCGGTGAGGGATCCGCCGCCGTGCGCCTCCGAGAGCTTTGCCGCGCGTTCCAGAAGGCGTGAGTGGAGATAGAAGACGTCGCCGGGATATGCCTCGCGTCCGGGCGGGCGACGCAGAAGCAGGGAGAGCTGCCTGTAGGCTACCGCGTGCTTGGAGAGGTCGTCGTAGACGAGCAGCGCGTGTCTGCCGCTGTCGCGGAAAAATTCGCCCATCGTGACGCCGCAATAAGGCGCCAGGTATTGAAGCGGCGCAGGATCGGCCGCGCCCGCAACCACCACGGTCGTGTACTCCAGAGCTCCGTTCGCGCGCAGCTTGTCGACGACCCTGGCCACCGTCGAGGCCTTCTGACCGATGGCCACATAGATGCAGGAGACGTCCTTGCCCTTCTGATTGATGATGGCGTCCACTGCTATGGCGGTCTTGCCGGTCTGGCGGTCGCCGATTATCAGCTCGCGCTGACCGCGGCCGATTGGCGTCATGGCGTCTATCGCCTTGATGCCGGTGAAGAGCGGCTGGTTCACCGGGCGGCGCGCCACGATTCCGGGCGCCTTGATCTCTATTTTCCGCAATTCGGCAGAGGCTATTTCCCCGCCTCCGTCGATAGGCCTGCCGAGCGCATCAACCACCCTGCCCAGCACGCCCTCGCCCACCGGAACGCTGGCGATGCGACCGGTGCGCCGCACCTCATCGCCCTCCTTGAGCTTGGTGTCTTCGCCCATCACCGCGATGCCGACCGCCTCCTCTTCGAGGTTCAGGGCGATGCCTACGACCCCCTCCTTGAATTCCACCAGCTCTCCGGCCATGACGCCGGCGAGTCCATAGACGTGAGCGATTCCGTCTCCAACGGAGAGTATCTGGCCGGTCTCATCCGCCGCGTGGGGCGTTCCGTAGTCGCGTATCTGTTCTTTTATTATGCGGCTGATCTCGTCGACTTTGATGTTCATGTATACCTCAATATATTATTCAAATCCCGATTTGGTCATTCGTTAAGTTTCGGCGTTGAGAAGGCGCTGCCTCATGCGTTGCAGTTCTCCGGCGACGCTGGCATCGTAACGCATGTCGCCGACCCTGACGACGAAGCCGCCGATGAGTTCCGGTTCAACTGCGACTTCACACGTCACCTTGAGCTTGAGTGTCTTACCAAGGATATCCTCTATCCTGCGCTTCGTATCATTTGCCAGCGATGCGTCTGCCACGTTCGCGCGCGCCCGCGTAAGCCTGCGGCGCGAGAGAATTCGAGCGATCACGTCACGCGCCACTAAGTCCAGCGCGGCTATGCGCTTTCGCTGTAACATGAGCAGTATCGCGTTCCGCGCAAAATCACCGAGTCCGAGCGCGCGCGATATCGCGTCGGCCGCTGCGAGGCGCTTGGCCGGGCTAATTCGTTCGTCCTCCAGGGCATGGATGAATTTGGGCACTCGCTTCGCCGTCGAGTCGATCAGCGTCATGTCCGCTTCGAGTTGTTCGAGTTCGCCTGATTCCAGCGCGAGTTCGAAAAGGCCCTTGGCGTAGCGCCTGGCGATAATCTTTTCCTTGACCGTATCCCCCATCACGTCTCCATGCGAAAATCGGACATCGCTTTCAATCCTTCATCAAGATATCTGTGCATGGAATCCCTGCCGGCTTCCTTGCCCAGCTTCTGGCGCGCAATCTCGAATGCGCGCGAAATGAGTTTGGCGCGCATTCGCCTGGCCGCCTTCGCCTTCTCCTCTTCCGCCTGGCGTCCCGCGCTCTCGATCATATACTCCGCCCGGCGGGCGGCTTCGGCGTCGATGGCCTCGCACTCCTCGCGGCACTGCGCGAGTATCGCCGCGCGCCTGGCCGCCATTTCCTTGGGCAGGGAATCGTAATCGGCCCTGCATTGCGACGCTCGCGCGCGCGCCTTCCTAAGGTTCATTACCGAATTGAGCATCTGCCTTCGTATTCTTGAGCGCCTTGCGAAAAAGAATTGATTTGCAGCCGGGCCGATGAGCCTGCGCAGGGCGTACGCCAGTATCCCGAAATTGATTATTCCAAGAAAAAATATCCTTATCGGATGTGACGCCATCTGTTCACCGCCCTCCGATGACGCGCGATACGATCGCGTCCGAAAGATCGCGCGCGCGCAATTCCGCTTCTTTCTCGTTGAGCTCTTCGACCGACTCGATGGAGAGGGCCGAACTGCCGAGCGCCTCGGTCGTCCTGGCGCGCGCATCCGCGATCACTGAATCCGCCTTGCGGCGATGCTCCGCGGAGCGCTTCTCGAATTCTTCATACGCCTCTTTGAGCGCCATCGTGATAACTTCTCTCCTGCCTATTTCAAGCTGCTCCGATTCGTTCATGAGTTTGGCAGCCTCTTCCGCCGCGTCTTCGGTGAAGGCCTTGCGCTTTTCGATTATACGCATGATCGGCCGGATGACGAATATCGAAAGGGAGGCGGCGGCGAAGAGAAATATGAAGAGCTGGACGATCGTCGTCCAGTCCGGCTTCAACGTTATATCGGTGGCGCTGCAGAGCATCGGCGTTTTCCCTTGCTACATCATGAGGGAGTCTTCTCCCTCCTCCGCATAGACGGCCTCGCCGCCGAAATCCGCAGGCTTTGCCTCAGTTCGAGTGGCTCCGCTGAGCATCTGACACCGCCCCTGGAAGATCGCCCCCTCTTCGATGGCAATGGCCGGAGCCACGATGTCGCCGATGAATGTGCCTCCGTTGCGCAGCTCCACCTTTTGCTTGGCTTCGATAGTCCCTTCGACGTTTCCTTCTATCACTATCGTGTCGATCTGGATTCGCGCGTTCAACTTCGCTTCCGCGCCCACAATAAGCGTGCCGTCTGAAAGTATGTCGCCGCGGAAATCTCCGTTGATCTGCACCGTACCGTCGAACATGAGCTTTCCTTCGACGCTGCAACCTCGGTCGATGAGACCGTTGATCTGACCAGCATCTTTATTCCCACGTCCCATCGATTCCTCCCCCTGCGCGCATGCGCCGAATCAGCCGCTCTGTTTGTGATCATTCGCCGATGATTCGGCGGAAGATCCCATCCAGTTCCTGCGGTGAATAATATTCTATCGTGATTTTTCCGCCGTTTCCGCTCGGCGCCAGCGTCACCTTCGTGCCCAGGGCCTGCTTCATCCGTTCGCATAATTCGTTCATCTGCGACGTCAGGGCTGCGCCGCGACGAGTTGGTTTCTTACCACCTGAAACCAAAGCTTGCACCATTTTTTCTACGTCTCGAACCGTGGGCATCTCGCGAATTATCTTCTCGCGAATCTTTAGCTGCTCGTGAAGCCCTTCGACGGCTAGTATGGCTCGCGCGTGACCCGCCGAATAACGGCCTGTCGCGATATCCTCCTGTATCACTCGCGGAAGTTTGAGCAACCTCACGCCGTTTGCGACTGCCACACGCGACTTTCCGACCTTCTTCGCAACGTCTTCCTGCGTATAGCCGAACTGATTCATGAGTTCCTGATATGCGTTCGCTTCCTCGATGGGATTCAGGTCCTCGCGTTGGATGTTCTCTATTATAGAGAGTGCGAGCATGCCTTCGCCGTCCGTCTCCTTTATAACGACGGGGACTTGCTCGAGTCCTGCCTGGCGCGATGCGCGCAGCCTGCGCTCTCCGGCTATGAGTTCGTAACGGCCGTCCGAAAGAGGGGATACGGCCAGCGGCTGGATAATGCCCTGCTCGCGGATCGAGTCCGCGAGCTCCCTGATCTTCTCTTCATCAAATACCGTGCGCGGTTGCTGGCGATTCGGCACTATGGAATCTATGGGCACAAAGTGAAGGCCGGTCTGTTGTGCTTGCTCCGTGGCGATTGGCGGGGGAAGGAGCGATTCCAGCCCCCTGCCAAGCCCCCTCTTGATTACCTGTGTCATCCAACACCTCCGTAACGATTAAACAATAATAATTTCAATCACTTATTGCTGCGCGGCAGATGACAGGATCTCTTTTGCCAAGTCAAAATAGCTCTGGGCGCCCTTTGATTCTACGTCGTATAAAAGTATAGGCTTCCCGTAACTTGGCGCCTCGCTCAGGCGGACATTTCGCGGTATGACAACTTGGAACACCGCGTTTTTAAAATGATTTCTCATTTCATTCTGAACCTGGTGGGAAAGATTGTTGCGAGAATCGAACATGGTGAGGATTATCCCCTTTGTGGCAAGCCCGGGGTTGAGCCGGCCCTTTACGAGGGCTATGGTTCGCTGTAAGTCAGCAATTCCCTCCATCGCATAGTATTCACACTGTACCGGAATGAGCACCGAATCAGCCGCGACCAATGCGTTGAGCGTCAGGAGCCCAAGCGAAGGGGGACAATCTATAATGATATAGTCAAATTCGTTACGGATGCCGTCCAGTCTCTGCTTGAGCCTTGTTTCACGTGAAACAAGGCTGACCAACTCGACTTCAGCCCCAACGAGGGAAGGGCTCGATGGGAGCATCTTGAGAAATGGGAGTTCGGTATCGAGCCTGAGGGTGGAGAGATCGGCTTCGTCGATGATCACATTATAGATGCTTCCGGCGACGTGGTGCTTGTCAATTCCCATTCCAGTGGTAGCGTTGCCTTGTGCATCCAGGTCTATGAGCAGCGTGCGTTTTTCCGCTGCTGCCAGCGCAGCAGAGAGATTTATGGCGGTCGTGGTCTTGCCTACGCCGCCCTTCTGGTTACAAATCGCAATCACCTCGGCCATGGAAGCCCCCGCGTGGATGATGAATTTGCGTCTAGTTTATGCGGCGCTAAAGTGCAAGCGGAGATTCGACCGGATGACCATCCGGAAGTTCGAACAGGAAATTCCGCCTGTTGGGCATGGACATTTTTACCATCAACCGTGAGGGGTTATGCGATATGTTTCACGTGAAACAAGAACCAATGGATCAAATCTATTTATTCAATAATTTCAAGAGGATACACTCTTCACACCGAAGGCCAAAATGCATCGTCGCTCACCGCCCTTGAGCTCATACTCATACGTCTCCACCAATTTCACACCAAGCTTCTGCATCGCGCTTTTTGCCGCATTTAGTTCAGACCTCCAGGAGGGACCCTTCATCGCGATGAGCCTGGAAGAGGGGCTTTTATTCAAGTAACACGTTGATATTGTTAGGTATTTTTCAATTTGCCACGTCGCCCTCGACACGATGGCATCAAAACGGCCAAGCAGGGTCCTGACATGATCATCCTCAGCGCGGCCGCACACCGCTTTGATATGATCCAGGCCGAGGCGACGGATGACCTCATCACAAAAACTCACCTTCTTGCGGATCGAATCGAGCAGCGTCAGCTCAATATCCGGCCTAGCTATCTTGATAATGATGCCCGGAATGCCTGCCCCCGTGCCGAGATCGAGCACGGTGCGCGCGTTCGAGAGGAATGGAATCAGTTCAAGGGCATCGTCCACATGTTTTGCGCGGAATTCCGCTTCATCACGCGCGGAAGAGACGAGCGACATCTTCTCGTTCCACTTCGCGAGCAATGAGTAATATTTGGCGATGAGATCATCCTGATTCATAATTTCATCCAAGTCGTAACACTATTCACGTGCCTTGGAATTCATTTCAAAACGCTGCGAAGGGAGGATTGCCCTTCTGGACGCTGGGGAAGGGAACCGCTCCGCAGGCGCGGGGAGGGGGTTTCCCCCTCCGAAGTTGCGTCCAGAAGGGCAATCCGAGTGAATCACAGGAAAAACGAGAGCCCCTCGCGGGCCAGCTCGCATCGCACGGGAGATCCGCGCCGCGCAATCATGCGCCTGGCTGCACTGCGGGCCTTCATCAACTCGGCATCGCTCGATTCTGGATCAAAGTGCGTGAGATACACCCTGCGCATGCGAGCTGCACACGCCAGCCCCACGGGATACGGAAACGGGCTATGCCCCCAGCCGCGCTTCTTTCCGTATTCTGCGGGCGAATACTGCGCATCGTGTATCAACGCATCAGCTCCAGCGATATATTCGATGAGCGCCACATCACGCGCAGCGTCGAGCGGCTCATTATCCGTCATCACAACGACGCTCCGACCGTTTGGAAAATCGAATCTCCAGCCGAGCGCGCCGTCAGGGTGATTCGCGGGCATCGGTAACACTCTGACGGCTCCGATCTTGAAAGCCCTTTTCCCGACCGTCCTATAGGAAATGCGCGCGCCCAGATCGGCCAGCGTTATCGGCATATACGGCGGCCGTATCACGTCTCGCAGCAATTTTCCGAAACTCCGGCCCATGACGCTCGGCCCGGCAATTACGAACCTGTTCTTTTTTTCGAAGAAAGGTCGAAAGAAGGGGAGCCCTAGATAATGATCCCAGTGGACGTGCGAGAGGAGGATGGTCGCGTCGATGGGCCTGCCCCCAGCGCGGTGAACAAGATCGAGCCCTAGGGGACGGATGCCGGTGCCTGCATCGCAGATGATCCGGGTGCGCCCGTATTCGATCTCCATGCAGGCCGTGTTGCCGCCGAAGCGCACTGTGTCGCGGCCAGGCGCTGCCAGCGAGCCCCTCACTCCCCAGAATTTTATGCGAACCCGATCCATCGATCAGCACTATACGCCAACCAGATATCGCTGTAAATGAAAGCTCCTGCATTCGAAATGCAGAATTCAGAATCCAGAAGTCAGAATTCAGAAGTCGGTAAGCTGTTAAAGGCCTATTCACTTACCATTCTGGCTTCTGACTTCTGGATTCTGGCTTCTGTATTTCGATTCTGCTAATTTACACGACTCCTGATATCGCGTATAGTGCCAGGCAATGGATCTATCTACCGATTTTCTGGTCAACTATCTGTCGAGCGATTGGGCGATAGTCGCGTTCTTTGCATTGCTCGTCGCTTATCGATTGGCGTCGACGAAAATTCGCGCGCTGCCTCCGGTGCCTGTCGGACTGCTGCTCATATATCTTGTTCTGCGCCTCGTCCTGAACCTGCTGCCGGCCACTGTCAGCCACGACCTGGTGAAATGGCTGACGGTCGCCTCCCTGGTGACATTGTACTGCGCAATTTTCCGTATTGCTTTTGCGTTCAGCGTCGAATGGTTTTTGAGCCTGAGAAAACACGAGACGCTTCCAAAAATCACTCGCGACTTCGTCCTCATTGCTGCTTACGCCGTAATCATATTTATCGTGCTGCGCACGCGCGGCGGAGTGAATCTCGTCGGTCTCATCACCACCTCTGCTGTTCTTACCGCGGTGATAGGCCTCGCGGCCCAAAACACGCTCGGCAATCTCTTTGCGGGAATCTCACTCCAGTTCGAAAAACCTTACGGAATCGGCGACTGGATCCAGTATGGGGAAAACACGGGACAGGTGGTTGGTATAGGGTGGGCGGCCACGCGCCTGCGAACCTTTGAAGACGAAATCGTTTTTGTCCCGAACATGGATATAGCGAAGTCCGTTCTCAAGAACTTCTCCAGGCCATCAAGGCGTCACGTGATGAAAATTGATATCGGGCTCGATTACGGCGCTCCGCCAAACGCCGTGCGCAAGGTTCTGCTTGAGGCGCTCGGCGACGAACCACAGGTGCTCAATGATCCGCCGCCGCAGATACGCGTGGTCGACTACGCGGACTTTGCGGTAAAATATCAGCTTCGCTTTGTGTACGATGATTTCGGGACTTCGCCCATAGTACGATCGGCGGTCATGAACCGCCTCTGGTATGCGCTCCGAAGAAACAGGATCTCCATCCCTTACCCCGTGCGCGATGTACGACTGCACCACGTGGAGCGCCGCGTTGACCTCAAGCGCCGCGAAGAGATGCGCCTCGCGGCAAGGGCAAGCCTCGACGCGGTACCGATCCTTGCTCCGCTCTCTGCCGCGGCTCGCGACACCATAGCGAAGCGCATGCTGGTTCAGGATTACGGAGTAGGCGAGACGGTGGTGGGGCAGGGCGAGGCAGGCGATTCCATGTATATCCTGTATCGCGGTTCGTGCGAGGTGCTTGTCAAGAAAGGTGAGGCAGCGTCGATCGTTGTGGCGGCGCTCACGGCGCCTGCGTTCTTCGGCGAGATGAGCCTGCTCACGGGAGATCCGCGCACTGCCACTGTGCGCACTACAGAGGATTCGCGATTATTCGCCATAGACAAGGGACTGTTCAAAGAGATCCTCTCCGCCGACCCGTCCATATCGGAGCAGCTCGCCCGGACGCTGGCCCAGAGACAGCTTTCCACCGCTACGGCGCTGGACAAGCAGGCTGCAGACACCGTGGCGCAGGCATCAAATATCCTCGCGCGGATCAAGTCATTCTTCAGTCTCTCGTGAAGGCCCGAACCAGTGAAAAGAAATCCAATCGCAAAGAGCTCCGAGATCGTGGCCGGCGCAATATTCGTTATTGCAGGCCTGTTCTTTCTGGCGCTCGGGGCATATTTCACATCGTCAGCGGATTTCAAGTGGCCCGCGATGTGCATCATCCTCATGGTTTCTGTCTCCGCCATAGAAGCCGGCGCCTTCTGGATAAAAAAATACCGCTCGCTCACAAAAAAAATCGATATCGAGAGGCCGCCTTCGCTGAGCAGGAAACTTGCAAGCGCGGGCGTCTTGGCAAAATTCGCCAGCGACCTCCTTGGCGCCGCGCTGGTCATAGCCTTCATGATCGCCGCGGCATTCTTGTTGATGCGCACGACGGCGTTCCGCCTCAACGCTAATTTTTTCATCATCCTGGCCGTACTCGCAGCCTACTTTCCGGTCCGCTCCTGGGTCGTTTCATTATTGAAACCGATATTCGCAAAAATCAACGAACAGGGCCGCAAGCAACTGGTCGCGTACGAAATTACGGGCGACGGCGTCTGGCTCAATTTTCAGGGCTGGCCGGAAGACAAGAAGCGCATCTTCATCAGGTTCGATGAGCTGACCGAAGTGAGGGTCATGGATCGGTATGAAAGCATGGCTCTGCAGAAATACGGCATAGGCCCGGACGTCCTGCTGGGACTGGCGGCCTCTAAGGAGATCGTTCAGTACAACATGGGAAAGATAGCGCGCCCGGACAAGTTATCGTGGATGACGAACGTATCAGGCGCAAAGACCCTGCTCCTGCATGGGCCAAAGGTGCTCTACCTCATCGGCATCCAGCATCCCACCGGCGAAGACCTTGTGCGCGCGTTCGAATCAAAAAGGTAGAAGGTTTAAGTCCTTTTGGGCGCGGCCCTGCGGACCATGAACTCTACGTTTTCGTTCATGTTGATAGGGATGAGACGTATCTCAGGATGCGCGTTTTGAAAGACACGGAAGACTTCATCGGCAAAGGCCTGACCTACGGTCGTAACACCGGAGAAATCCAGAACCACCTCGCTGAATATCTCCAGCGAATGCACTAGCCGCTTTGCCTGAGAGCGCGATACATACAACTCGCCTGACTCAAAGAGCTTCACGCTTACGCGCGTCTTGTCAAAGGCAAATTCCTCGCTGGTGTATGCCGCAAAAATATCGGCAATTTTCCTGCGCGTATTGACGTCTATCTCGCACTCGACTCGGGTGCCTTTCTTGAACCGCATGTCCTCCACAAAGATGTCTTCTATGCGATTGTCTACGATCAATCGCTTGCCGTGGCTCTCGATCACAAACCGCTCCACGATTTTGGAGGTGAAAAATATGCCTTCGCCTGAATGCCTCTCGGGCGCCGTAGTCTGCTTTCCCTTGAGCAGCTCTTCGAGGGCATCCATCTCCGAGGCAAGCCTGAATTTTTTTTGGATGTTGGCAAAGATTCCAACGCCCGTATCGCTCACGGAGAAAGAACAACTCCCCCTGTCTGCGTGGAGTTCGATATCGATGAATTTCGAAGCCGAGTGATCTATGGCATTGTTGAGCATCTCAGTGAATGCGTACTGCAGGTTCGCGAGTGCGTCGGCCGACAAATTGGAGAGCAATCCGGTTTGCGTTTCGAGGCCCGCCAGCTCCCTGTCTTCAGATGCACCCCTGGCGCGCACACGTTTACGGAAGCGCAGGATCTTGCCTTGAATTCTGCGCAACGCGGCCGGCCTGTTTGCCACATAGAATGTCGTGCGCCTTGAGCTGCCCTGCTTGACGATCGCGCGTTCGCGGAGAAGGGCGGTCAAATGCCTGTGAATCGCCTGCCTACTCACGCCAAACTTCTCCATGAGCTCCGAGGAATCGGCCCGGGACCTGGCGTTAACATAGCGCAATATCTGCTCTTTCAGGGTAGCCATATCAATTATTAATCAACATTATTTTATATCATATCAACCTTTTATCAACTTTTATTTTTATTATATCAACATTCCATCGGGAGAGGCCTTCGTCGAGCAAGAAATTCGCATGGGCCATTATTCCCTGCTTTAGATATCTCAAATCCTATTTCTTATACGTGGAGAGGAAGCGCTCAACCTCGGGGATCCCGCCCTGGTAGACGAGATAGCCGTTGTGCGGCTCTCGCTCGGTGATCTCGTGAGCGATCGGCGTGAGCATCATCTCGCGCACTTTTGCGAGATCGCGAGTCTGGCCGAGCGTCCAGCAGAGCTTCATGTACGCGGCCTCGGGGATCATGTTCTCGCAGGGGATGATGCCCAGCTCCAGGAGATACCTTCCGGTGTCATAGACGTTCATGTGTACGTATCCCCAGAGAGTCTGGACCGTCATGACGACGGCTACACCGGCGTCGATCGCGCGTTTGAGCGCAGGGTTGAGCGCTGCGTTCACGTGCCCGAGCCCCGTGCCGGCGATCACGATGCCGTGGTAGCCATTATCCACGAGCGCGTCCACGATGTCCGGATTCATGCCCGGGTAATAATAGAGGATCGTGACGCGATCGTCATAAGCGGTGTTGATCGTCACCTCTCGGTCGGTGCGGCGCTTGCGACACGCGCGCAACGGCACCACGCGATCCGGCCAGACCATGGCGAGCGGTATATCGCTTATGGTGCGGAACGTGGAGCGGTAGCTCGAGTGCATCTTGCGTACGCGCGTGCCGACATGCAGCAGCCCGTAATCATCGGACGTGGGGCCGAACATGCAGACCATGATCTCCGCCAGATCCGAGTGCGCCGCGGTGAACGTGGAGTTCAGGAGATTGCGCGCGGCGTCGGAAGAAGGGCGGTCGCTCGATCGCTGCGAGCCCACGAGCACGATCGGCACGGGCGGATTCTGCACCATGTATGAGAGGATCGCCGCCGTGTGATGCATGGTGTCCGTTCCATGCCCGATAACTATTCCATGCACGCCCTCTCGGATGAGCCTGCCTATCTCCTCTGCCAGAGCCTTATATTGCTCAGGTCCCATGTTTTCGGAGAAAACTCCGAAGAGTTTCTTTGTGGTGAGATTGCAGACGTCGGCAAGTTCCGGCACCGCGCCGTAGAGTTCGCCGGGGGAAAAAGCTGGAACCACGGCTCCGGTCTTGTAATCAAGCCGCGAGGCGATGGTGCCTCCGGTGCCAAGCAGCGTGACGTTGCGCTTTCTCTTGTCGTAGGGAAATTCCTTCTCCGGTATGGCGTAGTGCCCCTCTCGGTGACCAATTTTTTTTATTTTTTTTATTGAACTGACGTGGACGCCGGTGTTGTAGCCCGAAGCCATCTTTATGACGATGTGCTCAGCATCCTCGGTCGTGGAGCGCGGGAGTATGAGCCCGGCAAACGGGCCCTTCACCGTCTCAATTTCGACGTTATCCCACACGGCCGCACCGCTCTTCTTGAGCAGAGAAAGCGCCGGTTCGCGGTAGCCCTTGTATGGATCGTCATCGCTCATGGTGCGCCACCTCTATCCCAATTCCTCATGTTGTCAATGAAGAGATATTGCCCAGAACTGGCCAGGCGGTCATCGTTTTTGATGCATTGCCACAAATGCGCATAGCTGCTAGTATTTCAATAAACCATCCCCACGCAATCGATCCTTATGTGGAGGGCGCGGATGATTACCCAGACGGTAAAAGTTCCAGAACAGATGCAGCCTCTCTTCGAACGCGCAGAAGCGGTGGTCTCGGAATATTTCAAACACAGAAAAGACGACCCGACAAAAGGCACCGTCGAAATCTCCGGCGACCGCTATGTAATGATCAGGGCCCCGGCCCTTGCCATAGAATTTTTCGATCTCGTGGAAGGGCTCTTTGGGCGTGGGCGCGAGAAGGAGGCGCGGGAATTCGCCCTCAACCTGCTGTTCGATCTAGCCCATGCCCTTGGCAAATCCGATGCGCGGAATTTTCAGGAAAAGATGAACCTGCACGAACCGCTTGAGAAACTATCCGCCGGACCGATCCACTTTTCCCACACCGGTTGGGCCTTTGTCGATATCTTCCCAGAATCGCATCCTTCTCCGGATGAGGAATACCTGCTCATCTATGACCATCCGTATTCTTTTGAGTCGGACGCGTGGAAGCGGCAAGGGCGTTCATCCACTTTCCCCGTATGCATCATGAACGCCGGATATTCTTCGGGATGGTGCGAGGAGAGCTTTGGCGTTACCCTCGTGGCCAGCGAAATCCTGTGCCAGGCCAGGGGGGATGACTGCTGCAGGTTCATAATGGCGCCTCCTGCCAGGATCGAGGAGCACATCAACCGTTATATGAAAGAGAGGCCGGAGATGGCAATGCGCGCCTCCGGATATTCCATACCCGATTTCTTTGCGCGCAAACGCCTTGAAGAAGAGCTGCGAAGACATATAGATGAAATCGAGAAGCTCAACGCCTTCATGGCCGACCGCGAGCTGCGCATGTTGGAGCTCAAGCGCGAGGTGAATGCATTGCTCAAGAACTCGGGCAAGCCGCCGCGTTACCAGGTGTAAGCGCTATGGATGATAAAACACCACAAGCGATACTTGAAGACATGCTCTCGACGGACAGATCGACCCTGCTCACGATGGCGGCCGAACAATGCTCTGAGGGCATAGCTGTGGTCGATCTCAAGGGCGATATCGTGTTCGTCAACCATGCCTTCGCATCAATGCACGGTTACCGCTCGGAAGATCTTGTGGGCAAGAATCTCGCAATATTTCATTCCAAAGATCAGCTCCCGGCAGTAGCGGCAGCGAACAAGCAGATCCTTGAAACCGGACATTTCAGCGGAGAAATCTGGCACGTCCGAAGCGATGGAACGCCGTTCCCCACACTCATGAATAATTCCACTCTGCGCGATGCGAGCGGCAAGCCCGTGGGGATGATCGGCACTATCCGCGATATCAGCGAACAGAAGGCTGTAGAGGAGAAGCTCAAGGCCTATTCGGATAACCTTGAACAATTGATTAAGGAACGCACCCGGGAACTCGACCTCATACGCATCGACCTCTTCAACTCGGCCAAACTTGCCGCCATGGGGCGGATGGGGGCGGGTATCGCGCATCAGCTCAACAGCCCCTTGTGCGGCGCACTGCTCCTTGTCGACGCGCTTCTGGACGAGCCCGTCAAGACGCCTTCCGCTGTAAATCAACTCAACAGCCTGCGATCCACAATTGTCGCAATGAAGCAGATCATCGACTGCATGTTGTCGCTTGCAAAGGTGAATATCCGCGGCCAACCGGAACTCGTCACCGTGGATATCAACGCTGTGCTTAAGGGCATCGTCGATTTTGCCGGGCTGGAGTGTAAAAAGAGAGGCGTTGCCGTCAGTGTTGCGCTCGACTCCGACATCCATACTATACAGGCGCGGCGCGGAGATCTGGATCAGGTCTTCCTCAATCTTGTAAACAATGCCATCGACGCCATGGAGGGCGGAGGGACGCTCTCCATCTCCAGTCGACGCACGGAAAACCGTGTTGAAATCCTTGTCAGCGACACCGGCTGCGGCATTTTGCGTGAAAATATGGAAAAAATCTTTGAGCCTTTTTTTACAACGCGCAGAAATCGCCACGGCCTCGGACTCGGCCTTTCGATATCCAGGGAGATCGTGGAGCGCTATGGCGGATCGATCAGGGTCGCACGCTCAAAAAAGACCGGAACCGAGTTTGTCGTCACCATTCCCCTTACATCGTTCTCGAACAACGACAAAAAATGATCGTCCTCAGGATTATTTTGACCGGGAAGGTGATCCCCGCTATGGTGCCCGCCAAATTCCATGGACAGAGATCTGAACAAACTCGGATTCAAATGCGGCGTTGAGATCCACCAGCAGCTCCTCACCGATAAGAAGCTTTTCTGCCGCTGCCCGGCCGGGCTCTATTCCACCGAGCATCACGCCGAGGTGCTCAGGCACATGCGGCCCACGCTCTCTGAAATGGGCGTGTACGACGGCTGCGCGCTCATGGAGTTCAAGACAAAGAAGGAGATCGTCTATCTCCTGAACAAGGAGTCCGTCTGCACTTACGATATGGACGACACTCCTCCGTTCCCGATCAACGAGCAGGCGTTGGAAATCGCCATAGAGCTCGCGCTCCTCTGCGGTTGCGGGGTCGTCGATGAGATGCACATCGCGCGCAAGCAGTACCTCGACGGCTCTATTCCTACGGGTTTTCAGCGCACCGGAATCGTAGGCATCAACGGCTCGATTCCGTTCGAGGGAAAAAAAATCGGCGTCTCGCATTTTTCCATAGAAGAAGACGCGTGCCGCGAGGTCGAGGACTCCGGCCACTTCATACATTTCAGAACCGATCGCCTTGGCATGCCGCTCATCGAGGTGGTGACCGAGGCCTGCTTCAAGTCACCCGAAGAGGCTGCGCGCGGCGTGCGCCACATCGGCAGGCTTTTGCGCGCATCAGGAAAAGTGCGGCGCGGGATAGGCGCTGTAAGGCAGGACGTAAACGTATCGATCGAGGGCGGCAGGCGCGTGGAGATCAAGGGCGTGCCGCGCTATCAGCTGATACCGGCGCTCACGCGAATCGAGGCCTTGAGGCAGAAAGCGCTGCTGGAGATTCGCGACGAGCTCAAACGCAGGAAGATCACGCAGGATTCGCTCAAGGCGGTTGAAGAAGACATCACCGACGTGCTGCGCAATTCGCGATCGCCCATTCTCTCAGACGCGATCGCAAAAGGGCATCGCATACGCGCGATCAAGCTCGTTGGACTTTCGGGCATACTCAATACGCCCACGCAGCCTGGCAGGATGTTTTCTTCGGAACTTGCGGGCAGGGTGCGCGTGATCGCATGCCTCGATGAAATTCCCAATCTTTTTCATACGGACAACTACCCGGAATATACGCGCAACCACATCGACAGCCGCGCAATTCGTCTGGCGCTCAAGCTCGGGCCGCAGGACGTCGGAGTGATCGTATGGGGGCCGGAGGGAGATACGATCACCGCAACCGCGGAGATCAAAAACCGCATCGTCGAGGCGTGCGACGGCGTGCCATGCGAAACGCGGCAGCACCTGCGCGACGGGCTCACCGACTTCGAGCGCATACTCCCGGGTGCGGATCGCATGTATCCGGACACGGATCATCCACCGGTCCGCATCGCAGCAGAAAGGGTCGAACGGATACGCAATGCGCTGCCGGAACCGACGTACAAAATTGAGGAGCGCTTCCGCTCATACGGGATTCCTGAGGACGCGATCGCCGATCTTGCGCTCTCGCCGCGCATCAAGCTCGTAGACGAACTCGCAAGGCAGAAAATCGACATGAAGCTCGTTGGCAGGCTCATGGGGCAAGCGGTACGCAGCCTGGGCAGGCAGGGAATTTCGGTGGATAAAATCGACGACCGCACCTGGATCGAGCTGGCGACGAAGCTCTTATCGGAAAAAGTCCCACAGAAAAATTACGAACCCGTCCTCAAGGCAATCACCGCCGATCCGGCGCTGGAAATCTCCTCGCTCATCTCTTCCATCAAGGAATAAGCCCGAATACCTCGGCGATCTGCTGAGGGGGAATTTCGTTATAGACTCCGTATCTGCCGATCAAGTCCGAAAGGATTTCGTCAAAGACGACCAGCTTCCTGGCGTCCATATTTACGACCATGATCTTACGACTCCCTCGAAGGCCGTCGCGGAAAGGCGAGCCCTGAGCAACATGCCGATCTGAAGTAATTGTTATGAAGCGTTGTCCGTACAGGACAAACTCATGCACGTCCCCTAAATTTCCAAACTCTGTATTCGCGATCTCCTGATCATAAAAATCGCCGGCCCCTCGCCTCTGAAAATAGCGCTCAGGATTAGAATCCTCCACGGCCTCCGTGTTGGCGCTAACCCAGCGTGCGTAATTCAGATCTTGCGCTAACTGCTGATGCGTCAGGCCGTGGCTCAGTACCCAGTCGTTATTGTTGGCCATGACTTCGATCAGCGGTCCGCTTCCTTCGGGCATCGCTTCTTCGATCGTAGCGATCGGATAGCCGTTCAGGGTCCGAAGCGATCGAATTCTCTCCGTAGGATTGACGCCTCCATACATAAAGCCCGTAGAAGGATCGTCGAACGCCTCCTCCGCCTGCCCGACGATATCTCCGGGCACATCCTCTATCGGACCGATCAACCTGATTCCCTCAACGCCCAGCCTTCCAACGCTGACTTCCGCGGAGCCCCTGCGCATTTTAAATCCATCACCCAGATCTGCAGCAAATTCCGTATCAACGGACTGATAGCGCCTGTGTCTGATGTCCAGCGAAAGCCCGACAAACCACACCTCTCCACCGTACACACAGACAATCGCCTCGTCCGTACCGAACTTCCCGCGGAAGATCCCATTTGTTCCAGGATCCTCCTGAAACCCTGAATCAAGGAGCTGCCTCTCGATCGGAATCGCTCTCGCGTACTTCACAAAATCAAACGAAAGCTCTCGTTCTGGACCTGTTCGTTCATCGCGTATTGCTCGTATTGAGCCGATTTCGTGAACCGGTATCCAGCGCCGCCCGCCATCGATCTTTTTCCCAGCGCGATAGAGAATTTTGAGTTCGTCTTTGTCGCTCCTGAAACCCTCGGCTTTATGAAGTCGCAAGTTATGAGGACCGCTCGTGAAGACCTCCGTTTGACCGTCCTCTCCAACGTGAACGAGAAATCCGTTGCGCTCGAAATATCGCGAGCCTCCAAGCTGTCTAAATCCCGCGAACTCAAGATTGGCTTTTTTGAGGGCAATCGACCCGGTCTCTACCGGAGTGCAGGCAGCCCTGTTCGATGTCATCGCCTTAATCGCCCTCTCCATCACTTTGAGGCGATCGCACTGCTCCTGTCTTAATCTCGTTACCCCTTCATCACGACCTGAAACTATCGCCGTAAGCATCCCGCTCGCCGAACAGAGACAGTCGAATTCCACAGAATACCGATCGATCCGCTCCGCAATCCTTTGCGCAACATGAGCCAGTTCCAACAGCTCCGCGGACTCAAGTTTCGTTAAAAGGTGATCGAAAAAGGCCGTGAGCACGTTGGCCGCCATGAGGCTGACCAACCTGATATTATCTGTGTGGCTTAGCGCAAAAATTCCGAGAATATTTTGTACCACGTCCATATAATCCCGCGGTTTCAAATACCTGGCATTCCGCTCAAGTGCGTCCAGCGCACGACTGAGCACTCTGTCATCTTCTTCATGCACCATGACATTGGAGATGGCGAGCACGGCCCTCCGTTGATCGTCCGGCGCGAGTCGCGGGAGGATGGCATGCAAATTCGCCTCGTCGAACGCATCCGCAGGCCGCGCTCCATTCAACAGACTGAACTGCGCCAGAATTTCCTCCCGCGCCGCCTGTTGATCCGGCGTGCGGCGCACGAGCTGGTCTGCAACGCGCTCCACCTTTGCAGAGTCGTATCTCCAGTTCGGAGGATCGCTGAGCCCATATCCAAACGCGAGTTGTCTCACAGCCTCGGGCTGCAGGTCCGGGGGGATGTCGTAAAAATCTAACAGGCCCTGCAGATTTTGCGCGTCTTCATTTTCGATATAGCCGGCAACGTCCGGCGCAAGCGCCTCAAGCGAAGCGCTCTCGATCTGAAGCGGTGAACACATCCCCGCTGGAAATGCCGTAACGGTCATAATCCTCTCCCATAGCCAACAGGGCCGGCCTGAAAAAACTGTCGATCTTTATCTGTTATCGGCGATACGGGAAAAAGTTGCGTGGTTTTTTCACGTCCGGCCACGGGAGATTGCCTGCCGGCGGGCAGGCTTCGCCCTTCGGGCCCGCAATGACACTCGAGGATCTATGCTGGCTTTGCGCCCAGGCGACCTCGGATGAGGTCCATGAAACCGATCCCCTTGTTGTACATCCATTGCTGCGTCACGCTCATGCCGGTGTTGACCAGGATGTAGATCACCAGTCCCACGGGGAGGAAGAGCATGAAGCCGGTAAACATGATCGGCATGAACATCATCATCTTCTTCTGCGCCGGATCGGCTGACGCGGATGGGGTGAGCAACTGCTGCGCCACCATGAAGATGCCGAGCAGGATCGGCGTGATGAGATACGGGTCGGGAGCGGAGAGGTCTTGATAGAACCAGAAGAACGGCGCGTGATAGAGCTCAATTGAGCTCCACAGCACTTTGTACAGCGCGATGTAGATGGGCAGCTGCAGGAGCATTGGCAGGCACCCCCCCATCGGGTTCACCTTGTGTGCGCGGAAGAGCTGCATGGTCTCCGCGTTAAGGCGCTGTTTGTCGTCCTTGTATTTTTTCTGGAGCTCCTTGAGGCGCGGCTGCAACTGCTGCATCGCCTTCATGGATTTGAGAGAGCGCACGTTGACCGGATGGAGCAGTAGTTTAACGAATATCGTGAGCAGTATGATGGCGATGCCGTAGTTGCGGACAACGCCGTAGAAGAACTGGAGCAGATAGAGGATCGGTATCGCGATCACAGTGAACCAGCCGTAATCGATCGCCTCCTCGAGACGCACGCCCATAGCCTTGAGCAGGTTCATCTCCTTTGGCCCCGCGTACACAGAGAACCCGGATTTGTAGCCGCCTCCGGGCGGCACCGCGGTCGGCGGAAGCGACACGCCGGCCCATAGCCCCTGCGCAGCCTGCGCATCAGCGGGCTGCCCTGCGTTGCCGTACTCAGCCGCAAGCCCATCACCCTGCACCCTGGGTATTATTGCACTGAGGAAATAGCGGCTCTCTATGCCGGCCCAGTAGACCGCGCCCGTGGAAGATTGCGGCTTTGTAAGCTTCTGTACGTCCTTCGGGCGATGGGCCTTGCCGTCCACGAAAAATACCGGCTGCCTGATGTCTACCTGCTGTCCGGTGAGAAAACTGAAGGGCCCGCCCTTCTTTTTCTGCGGGAGATTTACGCCGCTCCAATCGAGCGTGGGCCTGATGGTTATCGGCTCGGACGAACGGTTCTGCACGTCTATCGAGACATCTGCTGAATAGCTATCCGGCTTGAGTGAGATCGTCTTCGTGAGTTCGATCTTTTGCGAACGCCAGCGCAGCACAACCTTTGAGTCGCTCGATTCCACGACCTCAAAACGCGGCCTCTCCGGAATGCCGAGCGAGGCGCTGTCGAGCGAAAGCGAGAGCGGGGCGGGAATGCCTTGCTCGCTCAATGCCAAGTCGATCGGCGGGCTTTTCGGGTCAGTGGTCTGCCTGTAGTCGAGCACCCGCCAGCTCGTGACCACACCGCCATCATTTGTAACATCCGCCTCAACGAGGCTGTTCTTGAGCATAGACGTCACAAACGGAATCCTTGCCTGCGGATCGGCCAAGGCCGCAGATGCCTCTTTGCCTGCGGAACTCTCTGTCACAGCCGGAGCTGCGGCCTCAATCGATTTCGTTGCCTCAACCGCCTGGGCCGCAGGTGCGGCCGGGGGGTTTGCATCCTTCTTCGCCGGGTTTATCACCGTGTACCACAGGAGAAAGAAGACCGCCGAGAGCCCTACAGCAAGCATTGCGCGATATTCTGATTTCATCTTCTATCCTTTCATGCGTGATCGCCCGGCACCGGATCCACTCCGCCTTCGCTCCATGGCCCGCACCGAAGCAGCCTTCTGGCGATGAGGCTGGAGGCCTTCACGAGCTTGTGCTGGGAGAGCGCCATTATTGCATATTGCGAACACGAAGGGTGAAAACGGCACCTGGCTCCAAGCGCCCAGAAGGCCGGTGAGCCCACGTAGCGATAGGCCTTAAAGATTGCTATTAGGATTGCTCTCATCCTGGTTGGCGTCGGTTATGTTCAAGTTTTTTTGCTAGAAGATTCAGCGCCTTCTCGATCCCGGCGCGAATATCGTCGTTGCTGCGCCCGCCTGCGCCCGCAGCCGGTATTACCACGCAATCGCCCTCGGGAAAGAGCCCCCTGTGCCGCCTGAAAAAATCGCGCACGACTCTCTTGATGCGGTTTCGCTCGACGGCGTTCCCCACCCGCCGCGAGATCGCGATTCCTAGCCTCTGCTGCGCGGATGGAAGCACGGCCACGGCAATTACACCGGCGCGCGCGGCAGTCCCCCGCCGTCGCACCTCGCCGAACTCCTCCGGTGTCTTTAGCCTGGCCGCCTTGCCGAACCGCTGCATTGGTTTGTTTTAGGCCTCTACGCCAACGCGCTTGCGGCCCTTGCTGCGACGACTCGCAAGCACCTTTCTTCCGCCCTTGGTCTTCATCCGCTGCCTGAATCCGTGGACGTTCTTGCGTTTGCGTTTGCTGGGCTGAAACGTTCTCTTCATACCTTCTCCTTCAACAACAAGGCGATACCACTACGCGTTTAACCTTGAGTCAAAAAATGACGGCTAATTGCCGTCATCATAAACAGTTCCTTCTTAACGTCGCGCACATTCTGAAAGCGCCGCGATACAGCCATTTTTAAGATTGGGAGTCAAGGCGAAATTTCCTTGGTTGATGATGGGTTGGCGCTGAAAAATTTTTTCGATCTTTTTTCTTGCAAACAAGAATGCCTTCACACTAGACGTGATCGTCACGTAGTCACTGAAATTTTTCGCGGGAATACTTTTTGAACATGACTTCAACAACCGACTATCGATCCCCTCTTTCAGAAGTCTCGCACATTGTTCTTAACCTCCACCTCTACGTCGGATCGTCGAATACCGGTTGGATAGTTCAAAGCTGAGAAAGGCAGGCGTTTCCGAGTTATCCACAGATGTGGATAACATTGTGAATTATTCTCCTTATGAATACGATCCTCGATCAGCTCAAAGAGAATATTCGCGGTAAAATAAGCGAGCTGAATTTCGGCACGTGGTTTAAGCCGATCGCTGGGGCCTCGCTCTCCGACAACACCTTCACGCTCACCGTACCCAACAAGTTCGTTGCAGACTGGATCAACGATTACTACAGCGAGCTGCTCGTTCAGGAGCTCTTCCGCATCACTGAGCAGAACTGCAGGCTTTCGTTTCATATCCAGGACGAAACAGGGGGTGAGGCGCGCACCTCAGCTGAAACGCCGATCCCGCAGCCGCCTCCGGTTCCTCGCGCCAGGACGGTGGATTCGCTCAATCAGAAATATACGTTTGATAGATTCGTGGTGGGCAGCGCAAATCAGTTTGCGCATGCGGCTTGCAAGGCCGTGTCCGATCTGCCCGGAGGGCATTATAATCCGCTCTTCCTGTACGGCGGCGTTGGGCTTGGCAAGACCCACCTGCTGCACGCCATCGGCCTTGAGGTCTCAAACAGGCACCCGCAGATACAGATCATCTACGTGAGCGCCGAAAAATTCATGAACGAGATGATCAACGCGCTTCGCTACGAGAAGATGCCGGATTTCAGAAAGAAGTACCGTGACAGGTGCGATGTGCTCCTCATAGACGACGTACAGTTTCTGGGCGGCAAGGAATGCACCCAGGAAGAATTCTTCCACACCTTCAACGCGCTCCATGAAGCTCAAAAACAGATCGTGCTTACGAGCGACAAGCTGCCAAAAGACATCCAGGGCATAGAAGCGAGGTTGCGCTCCAGATTCGAGTGGGGCCTCATCGCGGACATACAGGCGCCGGATCTTGAGACGCGCATCGCGATACTCAAAAAGAAGGCCGAGGCTCAGAACCTCAAATGCCCCGATTCCGTGGCTATGTATCTGGCGAGCGCCATAAAAACGAACGTAAGGGAGCTGGAGGGTTCGCTCATCAGGATCAACGCCTTTGCCTCTCTCACCGGCGCGTCGGTCACAGTTGAACTCGCCAGGGAAGTGCTGGGCAGCAGTATCCGCGACAGGGATCAGTCATGTTCTATAGAATCCATACAGAAAACGGTTGCGGAATATTACAACCTCAACATCTCGGATCTAAAGTCCCCTCGCCGCGTAAGGGCGCTTGCATATCCGAGACAGGTCGCCATGTATCTCTGCAAGAAGCACGTTCGCTCCTCTTTCCCTGAAATCGGCGGAAAGTTCGGCGGCAAGGATCACACCACCGTAATGCACGCATGCCGCAAGATCGAGAAACTCCTGGAAACAGACAACCGGATCCAGAGCGACATCGCCCACCTTGAACGCACCATCCTGCAGTGAAAATATTTGTATAGCACGCATACAAGAATTCGTTTCAAAACCCTGCGAGGTGAGGGTTGTCTTTCTGGACGCTGGGGAGGGGAACCGCGCCGAGAGGCGCGGGGAGGGGGTTTCCCCCTCCGACTCCGAAGTTGCGTCCAGAAAGACGACCCGTACCGAGCGCAAGGGTTTTGAAACGAATTCTTGTATGCGTGCGTAAAATGTGAATCCACTGCAGAGTGTTGATTTCCTGTGGATTGCCGCCAATTGTCTGTTGACAGATTAGCAGCCGCTGGATTACTCATGCGTCTGCCGTGCATATCAATGCGTTTTCCACATTTTTCCAACATGGCGGATTCAGGCAATGCGCATACATTTCAACGCGCTCTTCTCGTTATGAACATATTCACACCCACTACTACTACTACTGAATATATATTTATTTAGATAACAACAAAAAGGCGAGGCGCACATGGAGATCAAAATCGCGAGGTCTGAACTTCAAAAAGGACTTGGTCTGGTACAAGGGATCGTTGAACGCAAGACGACGATGCCCATTCTCGCAAACGTTTTGCTCTCGGTCGAGAAGAAGGCTCTGTCCATCACGGCTACCGATCTGGAAGTTGGAATAAATGGAAGCTATGCCGCAGACGTCCTCTCAGAGGGAAAGATAACACTCCACGCCAGGAGCCTCTACGATATCGTGAGGGAGCTTCCCGATGATACAATCTATCTTAAGGTAAAGGACGGAAATTGGGTCGAGATAAAATGCGGAAAGTCCAACTTCAAGATAGTCGGGCTCTCGCCCGAGGAATTTCCGGCGCTGCCAACAAGGGGCAACGGACAAACGCAGCGAATCGACGCCACACTTCTCAAGGAAATGATAGATCGCACGGCATTTGCGATGTCCAGCGATGAGACCAGATATAATCTAAACGGAATCTACGCCGATCTTTCCGGCGGCGAAGATGGAAAGACGATTGTGATGGTTGCGACGGACGGCCACAGGCTTTCCGTTATGAAAAGAGAGGCTGGTTCCGGATGGAGTCTGCCGAAGGGCATAATAGTCCCGAGAAAAGGCGTGATGGAACTCAAGAAGCTCGCCGAGTCAGGAGACGATCCCGTCGACATATGGGCGGATACGAAACACCTGATCGTATACAGAGGAAATACAACTCTCGTAATCAGGCTCATAGACGGACAGTTCCCGCCGTATGAGCAGGTCATACCGAAGAAGGCGAAGCGAGTAGTATCGCTGGGCAGAAACGAGTTCATACACGCGTTAAAGCGCGTATCGGTTCTCTCCACAGACCGTTCAAGGGGTGTAAAATTTTCAATATCTCCCAACAATCTCGATATAACGGCCTCCAATCCCGACATCGGAGAGGCGCGCGAAGAGCTTGCTGCTACGTACAAGGGAGACGCCTTTGAGATCGGCTTCAACGCCAGATACTTCATAGACGCCCTTTCCTCCATTGACGACGAGCAGGCGGTGATGCAGCTCGGCGACGATACTGCGCCATGCGTGATCTACAGCGAATTCGACCGCGGATTCACACACGTGATCATGCCGATGAGGTTATAAAAAAAGTCAGCAAGGCGAGAAACGCAAGCAACGAAAATCAATCCTTGTTGATACCGCGTTGCTGGCTTTGCGTGCGTTTCTAGCGTTGCTTGCGGGTTCTCAATGCACATCGACGATCTCTCATTGCGTAATTTCAGAAACATTGCAGACCTGCGCCTGACGCCAGGAAAGCGCATAAATCTGCTCGTGGGCAGGAACGCACAGGGAAAGACCAACATCATCGAGGCCATAGGGCTTTTATCTACCGGGCAGTCTTTTCGGGCTCAGGATTTTCGCGACATGATTCGCTGGAATGCACAGGATGCGGAGATCGCAGCGCGCGCGACGTGCGGAGCCGGAGCGGATGCGCTCAGGGTAAGCATCGATTCCCGCAGAAAAAGTTTCACCAGGAACGATAAGCGAGTGACGGCGGCAGCTGCGGGCAAATTCTTCACCGTGCTCTTTGCGCCGGAGGAGATCTTGCTCCTGAAGGGTCCGCCGGCCAGCAGAAGGCGCTATATAGATAGTATCATATTCCAGCTGTCGCATACGCATCGGAGCAATTCGATGCAATATGAGAAGATCGTGCGGCATCGCAACAGACTCCTGCAGGATGCGAGGCTCTCCGATTCCGCGCGCAGGGAGGCGCTCAGGCCCTGGGACGAGCAGTTGGCTGATATAGGAAGCCGCATAGTTATGGCGCGAAGCGAGTGGTGCCGGCGGATAAACGGCCTTCTTCCGGAGCGCTATCGAGCGATTGCGCCTGAAGACGCTCAGGCCAGGTTCGTCTATGTTCCGCACTGCGGCGCCAACGCCGTTGAGAAGGGAATCGACAGCGTGAAGGAGCGCCTTCGAGCGCAGCTCGAAGAACGTCGAAGCGACGAGGCGGTTCGCGGCATTACTCTGGCGGGCCCGCATCGCGACGACCTGGAGGCGGAAATAGGCGCGAGCCGCGTCAAACACTTTGGATCTCAGGGCCAGCACCGAAGTTTCGTCCTCGCACTCAAGCTGGCCGAGATGGACCTTCTGAGAGAGGCCTCAGGCGGGGAAGAGCCCGTTTTCCTGCTCGACGACGTGGCGAGCGAACTCGATGCCGAGCGCAACCGCTTCTTCTTCGAGGTGCTGGGTGCCGCAAGGGGCCAGGTCTTCATCACGGCTACCACGGATGCCGACGTGAGGCTGCCCGGCGTGGGCGAGATCTCGATCTTTGACGTCTCCGGAGGAATAGCGACTCCCCGCAAATAGTTAAAACATCAACGTTTGCCGGCGACCACAACGGTTCATTCCGCTTTACTTCGAAAACCGGCCATGCTACTAATCGCCTTCCCATTATGGAAAAACAAGCCCAGACAAAGAACAAAGAAAAGGCGGTCCCACCAATGAAGGCGCCGTCAGAAACCGAAAAACAGGCAGGTCCCATGAAGTCCGGCCATTCATATGATGCGTCCAAGATCAAGGTGTTGGAGGGTCTTGATGCGGTCAGACGCAGGCCGGCAATGTACATCGGTTCGACCAACATCCACGGCCTGCACCAGCTGGTATATGAGGTAGTGGACAACTCGGTGGACGAGGCGCTCGCCGGCGTGTGTACCAAGGTAGACGTAACTATCCACCTTGACGGATCCATAACGGTCGATGACGACGGCCGAGGCATCCCCACCGACCTGCACGATACCGAGGGAGTATCCGCGGCTGAAGTCGTGATGACGAAGCTTCACGCAGGCGGCAAGTTCGAAAATTCAGCCTACAAAATTTCCGGTGGACTGCACGGCGTCGGCGTCTCCTGCGTCAACGCGCTTTCCGAGTGGCTGAAGCTCGAAATCAGGCGCGACGGAAAACTCTTCTTCCAGAGCTACAAACGCGGCAAGCCCGATGCGCCGCTGGCCGTCACCGGCAAGAGCGATCGCAGGGGCACGAGGGTGACCTGGAAAGCCGACCCGGAGATCTTCGAGACGACCGAAGTCTCTTACGACACGCTCTCGCAGAGGCTGCGCGAGGTATCGTTTCTCAACCGCGGCCTTATGATCACGATAAACGACGAGCGCGAGGCGGACAAACACCACGAGTTTCAGTACGCCGGCGGCATCGAGAGCTTTGTCGAATATCTCAACAAGAAAAAAGAACCGCTGCACGATAAGGTTATTTTCTTCGAGACCACAAAGGACGACATGGTCGTCGAGGTGGCCATGCAGTGGAACCAGGGCTACCAGGAGACGATCTTCTCCTTCGCGAACAACATCAACACGCGCGACGGCGGCACGCACCTCTCCGGCTTCAAGTCAGCGCTCACGCGCACGCTCAACCAGTACGCCAGCAAGAACGAGATGTTCAAGAAACTCGCCAAGCCGCCGGAGGGAGAGGATATCCGCGAAGGACTCTGCGCCGTCTTGTCCGTGAAGCTGCCGAACCCGCAGTTCGAAGGCCAGACCAAGGGCAAGCTCGGCAACTCCGAGGCCGAGGGCATAGTCAAGCAGGTAGTCTACGACAAGCTCTCGGAATTCCTGGAGCGCAACGGTTCGGTGGCCCGCAAGATTATCGAGAAGGCCGGGGACGCCGCACGAGCCAGAGAAGCGGCGCGGCAGGCGCGCAACCTCGTTCGGCGCAAGAGCGCAATGGAGGCCGGCACGCTCCCTGGGAAGCTGGCAGACTGCCAGGAGCGCGATCCCGCCGTCTCAGAACTCTACATCGTCGAAGGCGACAGCGCTGGAGGTTCGGCGAAACAGGGGCGCGATCGCCGCTTCCAGGCGATACTGCCGCTCAAGGGAAAGATCTTGAACGTCGAGAAGGCGCGCTTCGACAAGATGCTCTCTTCCGACGAGATCAGGACGATCATCACCGCAATGGGCACTGGCGTGGGAGAAGGCGACTTCGATGTCACGAAGCTGAGGTATCACCGCATAATACTTCTGGCTGATGCCGACGTGGACGGCGCGCATATACGAACGCTTCTGCTCACGTTCTTCTATCGGCAGATGCCGCAGATCATAGAGAACGGATATCTCTACATCGGACAGCCGCCGCTCTATCGCGTGAAGAAGGGAAAGAGCGAACGCTATCTCAAGGACGACCGCACGCTGGAGGATATGCTCATTGAGCTGGGCGTAGAGGGGATACGCGTCTCTCCGCGCGGCAACACAAAGGAGTATTCCGGCAAGGCGCTATCAAAGATCACGCGCCAGCTCATCCGCTACAGCAAGATACTCGACCTCCTCAAGAAGCGTCGCGATCCGCGGATCATCGACGGAGTTGTGACAGCCAGCGAGCTTAAGTCAGAGACCCTTTCAGGGCCGCAGAAAAAACTCGACGCCGAGCTCGACTCGATCGCGGCGTTCATAAACGAGCGCTATCCGGAACTGGCGGATTTTAAAATAGGCATTGCCGACGATTCCGAGCACGAGGCGAGGCGCATCGTATACAACACCGTGTGGAACGGTTTTCAGAGGGAAACGGTCATCGACACCGACTTCCTCGAGTCTCCGGAGTTCAGGGAGATGAAGTCGCTGCAACAGGAGTTCGCGGTGCTCGGCAAGCCGCCCTACACGATCGGTCACGACGGCGAGTCGGCTGAAGTGGGTTCGCTGCAGGAGGTGAAGGATTACGTGCTCTCGGAGGGCCGAAAGGGCCAGGACATACAGCGCTACAAAGGCCTGGGCGAGATGAATCCGCACCAGCTGTGGGAGACTACGCTCGATCCCGAGCGCCGCACACTGCTTCAGGTGCGCGTGGATGACGCGGTGGAGGCGGACAGCATCTTCTCGGTATTGATGGGAGATCAGGTGGAGCCCAGGCGCGAGTTCATAGAGCAGAATGCGGTCTACGTTAGAAACCTGGACATATAGAAACGAAGCATCATTTGAATCTTTCGATTACCCGATCTTTAAATTCTTCAAAAACAGCTGGAACGGCTTGTAGTAGTCATTGAACTTCTCGTCCGGGAAGCTCGCGGTCATGTTGATTGCGAGGTTGCCCTTCAGGAGCGTGACTTGCACCTGCTTTACGATCTGACCCTTCTGAACGTTTGGAGCCGGCCTGTCTGGCTGCTGCTGTTTTAGCATCTCCGCCATCGCGGACACGTCCCAGCTGCAGATCATCATCTTGCCGCGTACGCCGGAGATGGCTATATCGCGCTCGTCGGAAATCTTGAGGTCTTTGATCCCGCGCTGCAGGATGGAATCGCGGATGCGACCGAAGTACATCGTAAGATCGACTTCACCAGGGAGGTACTCCTTGGTTAAAATGACGTTCGGCTTGACGTTGGGGTCCGGAGAGGGCAACGTGAGCGTGAGCATTCCTTGTACGTTCCAATCTTCGGGGGTCTCCGCGGAGACTTCAGCGAGCTCGATTCGTGGCATAGGGCCTCCTTGCTAGGTCCCATCGAATAGCACGCAAGTGACGCTTCGGCAAGCGAATTGGAGGATGAGAGAGCTATGGAGCATAGATATACAGCGGGTCCCAGGGAGACAGGCCAGCGCCTCGATTCCCTGCTTTGTCAGAAAATGCCGGCGCTCTCCAGGAAGCAGATTAAATCGCTGCTGGACGCAGGTTGCGTGCTCGTCAACGGAAGGCGCGTTGTGATCGCTGGATGGGAGCTCGAACAGGATGACGAAGTCTCGGTAAAAATTCCTCCCAACTTCGAGCGGCGCACGTCCGAAGGCGATGCAGGCGCACAATCAACTCAACCCTCACACAGGCGCCCCGAGCATCCGAGGTCCTCTGCACACCACGGCAAGAGGGTCGTCGTCAGCGCGTCGATAGATCGATATCTGGAGCGCAGGCGCGGCGAACGTGCGCGACCTCGCCGCGAAAGCGGCAAAGGCCAGCAGGCGGAGGCCCCTCTCAGGCTCAAGATATACTACGAAGATCGCGATATTATCGTGGTCGAAAAACCAGGCGGCATGCTCTCCGTACCGAGGGAAGGCGGCGACGACAAGGGAACCCTGCTTGGGCACGTACGCGCCTATCTTCGCAGGCGATATCCAAAGGCAAAACACTCTTTTGTGGGACCTCTCCACAGGCTCGATGCGGAGACGAGCGGCATAATGATCTTTGCGCTGTCAAAGGCGGGCCAGCAGCTCACGCAGCAGTTCAAGAATCACTCGATCCAGCGTTCGTACGAGGCGCTGGTGATAGGTGCAGTCGAAAAAGAGAACGGCGTAATAGATAGAGCGCTGGAGAAGGGCGAGTTCGGCGGCGGCAAGAAGGTGCGCGAGTCTGAGGGCGAGGAAGGAAAACGCGCCGTCACTGAGTATCGGGTGAAAGAGCGGTACAAGGACGCCAGCCTTCTCGACGTCTCGGTTCGAACCGGACGTACGCACCAGATCCGTGTCCACCTTGCCGGGGAAGGGCATCCGATTTTGGGCGACGCGCTATATGCAGAAAACGAGAAGGCAGGGCATGAAGCGGTGATGGATGAGGTCGACAAGCACATGGGCTTCCGCCGCCACGCACTGCATGCCGCCTCAATAGGATTCCGCCACCCGACGAACGGAAAGAAGATGCATTTCCGCTCGCATCTGCCTGAAGATATGAAGGATCTGGTGGACGCGCTGCGCACGGGATAAACTACGCGAGAAACGCAAGCAACGTTAACTAGGCAAGCAACGTTAAAACCGGACAAGCTTTTCTCGCGTTGCTTGCTCTATTTACCACCTTCGCTCGATTGTAAACTCGCCGTCTTTGCGTATGCGATCCACCTCCGCGCAACGTACGACGTCTCCCCTGACCACCGAATCAAAGTCAGCGTTCAATTCAGAGGCGTCGCGGTTTGTTCTGCGCACGCGCAGGAGCTTGCCATTGGCGCCGCAGAGCCAGATCTCGCGCTTGCCCTTTGAATCGAGCGGGCTTGAGACCACGCGCCAACAACAACCGTGATTCGTGATTCGTGACTCGTGATTCGTACAGCGGACTACGTCGAGTTTTCGCAGCACAAGATACGACATCTTGAGATGTCGGCGGTCCATGTTTGCCAGCAAATCGATCTCCTCGATGAGCCTGGGACGATTCCAGTCGATATAAAAGTGGCACCAGTCTCTGTCGTTTGCGGCAAGCATGGGGCATGGACCATGGTGCAGGCACGGCGCTTCGATGCAGGCGGCGCCTTCAGCGACGAGCCGGTTTCGCAGCGCCATGAGCGGCCTCGCGGTATTGCGAAGTGCTGGATCGATGAGAACGAGCGTTCCATTTTCACAGAGATTATTGGTAAGGAGCGACAGTATTGCCGCATATGCGATATCAACCGTAGCAAATTCGTTGATTACGTTGGCGGCGAAAATGAGATCGAATTTCTTTTCACCACCATCCCACGACAGTCCCTTGTGTGAAAGAAAACCAGTTGAGGTGACGAGCGAATGGTTATTGGCGCATATTCGACTGAAGAGACGCTGTGCGAGACCAAGCGCCGTGCCGCTCCTGTCCACTGCGGTAAACCGCAGCTCTGCGCGGGGAGAGAGGGCCTTGAGCGCCAGCGCAGAGGCGAGCGTTGCGGTCCCGGGGCCTGCGCCAAGGTCAAGTATCTCAAGCCGTTGCTTTTGCACGATACCGCCGAGTTCGTGAAGCTGTCGTATTGCATGCACGACCTTGGCCGCGTTTGGCAACAGGAATGCGGCCGCATAAGCAGCCAGCGAATCGTGATCGTCGATGTAATCACTGGGCAGTTCGCTTCTCCCGCTCGTAAATGCGAGCGACAGCTCCTTGGCGCGCTTCGCCACTCTTTTGAGGTCCGGATTGAGTTCAGCCACGATCGCCCGCTCTATCGTGGATATAACCGCATTGAACATGAACAAGCTCTGCCACGCCCGCTGCACGAAGGCAACACGCCAGATCAGGAAGATGCTGACTAGCAGGAACAAAGCTGATACGTGAATCCCATGTGCGCCGAATCACATGAAACGAATGTCGCTACGGCGGAATCCGGATGGAGCGCCCTGCGCGCGTTCAGGAGCCGCAATTTTTCTATCTACTTTGCCGGACAGCTCGTATCGATGATCGGCACGTGGTCGCAGATGCTCGCGGTATCGTGGCTCGTGTGGAGGCTCACCGGCTCCCCTATATGGCTCGGCGTCACCGGGTTCGCAATGCAGTTGCCGACGCTCATCCTTGGCCTGGCAGGCGGAGCGATAGCCGACAGATACGATCGGCTGGGCGCGCTCAGGGTCGCACAGTTTCTCGCGATGCTGCAGGCCCTGGCCCTTGCCTGGCTCGCGCTGACGCATTCGATCGCGCTGTGGCAGGTGATGCTCCTCTGCGCTGCACTTGGGACGATCTACGCATTTGAGATGCCGATGCGCCAGGCGTTTCTCGCGGACCTCGTAGGTAAGGAAGAACTGCTGAACGCGACGTCGCTCGTGAACGGAATGACGCACGCGAGCCGCGTCCTGGGGCCTGTCGTGGCCGGCATTGTCGTGGCATGGAAGGGCGAAGCGGCGTGTTTTCTGCTCAACGCGGCCGCATTTCTCGCCTTCATTCTTGCGCTGTCTCTGCTGGATCGCGGCTCTATAGCTGCTGCGCGCGAAAGGGTCGAGCCGATAGTGGAGTGCATCAGGGAAGGACTGCAGCAGCTGCGCATGATTCGCGACGCGAGGCTTTCGATAGCGCTGATAGCGGTTTTGGCTGGAATCGGCATGCAGTTCACAACGCTGATGCCGATGTTCGCCGACGAGGTATTTGGCGGCGGAATCGTGCAACTCGGCTGGCTCATGGCCGCATCGTCAGCGGGATCTCTATGCGGCGCCCTGTGGCTGGCTGCGAGGCGTAACTCCGAGCGGCTCCTGGCCCTCGCAGCGAAATGCGCAGTTGTCTTTTCAGCGGCGCTCATCTCGTTCGGAATCTCACCCAGCATCTATCCGGCGATCTGCCTCCTGGCCGTCATGGGTTTTTGCTTCACGGTCTCATTCTCATCTATGGGAACGCTCATGCAGATCGAGGCGCCGGAGAATATGCGCGGGCGGATGATGAGCCTCTACACGATGGCGTATGTCGGAATTGGCCCCATAGGTTATGTCACCGCCGGCTTCGTCGCACGAGCTATAGGGGCGCAGGCTACGGTAGCCGTCAGCGGCGTGCTCTGCGTAATGGCCAGCGGCTGGATACTCCTGAAGGCGCGCGAAAAGGGCCTGCGTGTCATAGTGGGCGAATGAAATGAGAGTGGCGATAGCACGCAAATTTTTCAGCGTAGGGGAGTTCAAGCTATATCGCATCAAGCGTATCGTCGCGACAGATAATCGCCGAATCTCTGCCCTCCACGACTATATCAGACGGCACCGCGCTTGCGTCTTCACCAGCGAATAATGCGGCCTTCTGGAGGGTTATCGTAAAGACCGTGCCGCCATTCTTTACGCTGTGAACTTCTATTTTTCCGCCGTGGCTCTCAATGATCTGCCTGCACGTGTCGAGACCGATGCCGGTTCCTTTATGATCGCCGTGCGTGAAACCGCGTTCAAAAATTTTGTTCAGATGACCAGGTTCGATGCCCTCTCCATTGTCCGCAACGTCGAGAAAAATCGTTCCATTGCGGCCGAGGAGCGTCACGAGTATCCACCCGCCTTTTTTACGAAGCGCCTGAAGCGAATTGGAGAGCATGTTCGTGAGCACTCGCTCGAACGGAACCTTGTCTATCACTCCCATGAGCTTTCTTGGCCCAGCGTAACGGACTTCGACCCCCAGCCCGTCTGCCAGACTCCTTATCTCACTTACGCACAATCTGGTGATCTCTGCCACGTCATGCGCCATGCGTTTTGGATTGCCCGCCGCGATGGAACTGTTTAAGGATTCCGCCATTGCGAGCAGCCTTTGCGCTGATCTCCGAGCCGCAGCGCAGAATTCGCGCATATCATTATCAAGCTGCGCGGTGTCCAGCTGCTGCAGAAATCCCGCGATCACGGCCAGCGGCGATTTCATGTCGTGTGCGGTCTGAGACAGGATATCCAGCTCTCTCTTGGATGCCATAACTCCCCCTTGGTCACGGTCTGCTGATAAGAAAGCAAGAGACGTGCCATGAAATTCAAGGATTTTGCCGGAATTAACTTTATGAAATTACGTAATATTTATCTTGGGAGTAAAAATGGCGTGGGGTTTTATTTCCCCACGGTTGAGGCGGGTTGTCATGTTTTCCGATTTGATGTCGAGGTGGATGATGCCGTTTCTGTGGATGTAATCCAGACCCGAGAGCGCCTGGATGAAGAGCGGGATCATCTCGGCGGGTTTCCATCCATGCTACCCACACCTGGCAGTGTCTTGATTATTGGACAGATGTTCCGATGAAGCGTCCGAAACTTAAAACATATTTCCAAAAATTAGGAACGCTTCATCACGCAACTCGCTGTAAATCAACGCATTCGATTTTTGGCACATCAATTGCTACATCTACGGCGTATTATGCGACACAAAAAACAGAGAAAGAGACGCCGTCAATCTCGAGAAATAAACAACCGTTGCAGGGGTTGGGTATTGCTCGTCGCGTTTTTCTGTTGGATGACCTGCGCCATCAGTTGGACAGGCGGCTGTGGCGGTTCGGCATCCAACAACGGCGCCTCGTCGAATGCGCCGCAGCAAGGTGTGGTCTATTACATCGACGATCATCTAGGGAGTACGACGCTGGTCACGGACTCCAACGGTAATGTTCTCCGTGAAGAAGCACGTTATCCGTATGGCCTCGACCGGAAGATTGACAATCCTGGCTCCGTTGATGCCCACTATGTTTACACGGGCAAAGAGCTGGATGAAGAGACTGGCCTCGTCTACTTCGGCGGTCGCTACTATGCACCGGAGATGGGGAGGTGGATTAGTCCCGATCCTCTGTTAGTAGATACACCATCGAAGCTCATGGATAATTATCAGGAAGAAAATATTTATGCCTATGTTCAAAATAATCCCGTGAACAATATTGACAAGGAAGGACTATGGACAGTCGGTTACAATGTCGATTTCACCGGGGGAATGGCAGGTGGCGCAAGAGGTGGACTTGCTTATGTGCACGATGATAAAGGCAACATCGGTATTCTTTCGCATTGGGGTGGTGGAGGTTATGGCGGAATCGGTGGCGGAATTCAGGGTGGTTTGCAAATTACGAAAGAAAAAACGATATTCGACTTGGAGGGCAAAACTCTTTCCACTGGTTTTTCAGCTGGAGAAATAATAGGCGGTGGCGCGGAAATGATTTCTGCTGAAGGAAAGATATCTGGAATCGAAGTCGGTGCAGGTTTAAATATTCCTTCTCCTGCACCTCTTGAGACACATGGTGTTGTCGAAGAAAACAAATTGATTTTCTCCATTAATCCGACGGAGAAGACCGAGGAAATTTTTGATACCTACAAAGACACCGTTAGGAATTATTTTAAGGAGGCCTTTGAGCCAAAGCCGAGCTCCGAACCTATTCATCAGGGTGGAGGAGATTGGCCTGCTCAATATATTCAGTAACCTTTGAATAAGGAACGGCGTATGAGTTTACTTGGAAGATTGTTGCCACTCTTCTTCACGACCATTGGACTTGTGCTTATGTGTGCACCTAAATGGCGCCTTGAGCAAGTTGCACAAATTGACGTTCGAACCGGCGGTTATTTTTATCGGAAGTCAGGGCTTCGCGCAGCAGTCCAATATTATCGTATCTTAGGCGGTGCTTTTCTTTTGGGATCTATAATAATGTTGCTGTTGAATAATTTCGATCTCATCAAAAAGATCTTCGGCCAGTGATTTGCGGTACGTTATCGCATGATTGATTCCTCTCGGTAGCCACGAAACCCGCATCACCTCCCTTGAGCAATCGGCGCGGTTGTCGGCGCGCCGACCTCTTATATTTCCCGCTCCAGCCCGTTTCCCAAAAACCGCACAACTTTTTGAGATTCTTGACGAAAATTGAGGTATAGCTCCTGTGGCGGAGGGCATTAGATTTGGGCTTAAAATTTCCTTGCCCCTCGCGCCGACGGGGTGTAGAAAATATCAGAACTCCTCAAGAAATAAGGGAGTTTCTTATGCGGAAGAAGTTGCCAAAGAATTCGGTCGGGAAGAAACTGATACTTGTGGGCGCATGCGTCATGGCAGCGCTCTTTTTGTTTGCCGGCTGCGGCGGGCAGGGCGCCGATGGCACCGACCTCACTCCTGCCGGTGATACCGCCGTGCAGAGCGGTCCCGAGGCCCTGATCCTCTCAGAGAACTACGCAGGTTATCTGGTCATACACCTCGATGAATAGCTGGGCGCGCGACTCAATACCACGAAGGCGTTATACAGCGTTGATGAAAGAAATGGCGAGATTATCTCGTCTCTGCAGGAGGTCATTGACGCACACCCAGAAGTCACGCTGCAGCGAAGCGTGACGATCGATGCGGACAAGCTCGACAAGCTCCGTGCAAGGCTTGAGGCAAGATCAGGCATGAAGCTGGCTGACTTCAATTCCATCTACATGATCGAGGCAAAGGATCCGGATACAGCGCTTGCGCTCTACAACGAACTCAAAGTGCAGCCAGGAGTAAAGAAGATCTATCCCGCGCCGAAGAATTCCTATCCAGGAATAACTTCAGTGCCAGCGCTCACCGGACTGCAGGGGTATCTGTATCCCGATTCCACGAGCGGAGGCCTCAACGCACAGGCCGCTTGGGCAGCGGGGATCAGGGGTGAAAATGTACAGGTTGTGGATATGGAAGCAGGCTGGAACTATGATCATGAAGACTTGTCGATAGATCAGAACGGATTTGTATTTAAGCCGCAATGCACTTTGAATTCTAGTGATCCGGCCTGCCCATCGGCGATTGCACATGGTACTTCAGTTGCCGGTATAATAGCCTCGCTTGACAATGGTCATGGAACAACAGGATTCGCACCCAATGTGAATTTTGGAATTGCCGGAATTCCGCATCCTGCCACTCTTGGTGGCTCACTTCTCGATCTTATCGACGGAGACCTGGGCGACGGAGAAATGAACCCCGGAGCAATATTCCTCATAGAAACCGGTGTACCCGGTGGACTGGGAAACTGCAGCGATTCAAATCAATACGGATGCGTTCCTACAACTGCTTATCCAGTTAATTACAATGCAGTGGAATACGCCATTGCCGCGGGGATTACGGTTGTTGAAGGTGGGGGAAACGGTTCGGTAAATCTGGACGATCCTTCAGTCTATGATTCAGTTGAAGTGAATCTCTCCCAAAACGACGTGGGCTCGATCATCGTTGGTTCCAGCATGGGAGCAAACCACCAGAAGCGCATCGATACGAATTTCGGCAATCGCGTGAACGTCTATGCCTGGGGCGATCGAATAGTCACCACTGGCTACCCCTACACCGGCAGCCCGTACATCTGGCAGGACACGGGCGGCACCAATCCCCCCAACACCGAAACCAACGCATACTACACGAACATGTTCGGCGGCACGTCCGCCGCGGCAGCGATGATCGCGGGCGCATCGGCTCTAGTGCAGAGCTATGCAAAGCAGCAGTTGGGGCACCCAGCCACGCGCTATCTCATGCCCTTAAAGATGCGCGAGATCCTGGTAAACTCCGGAGTCCCGCAGCAGGGCGGAGGCGGCAACATCGGCAAACAGCCGCGCATCGACGTGGCAATGGGGCTCGTGGATCAGTTCCTGGCAACGGTGCATGCACAATACCCGCAGCTCGCCTCCGACGAGCAGCTCACCGAGGCCGAGACAATAACCCTGCGCCAACTTGGGGTCGGCATCATATGCGGAGTGGCGGATACAGAGAACCATGTGATCGTTGGCGCGAATGATCCGAGTTGTTCAGAGCAAGAGCTCTGGCCCGAAGGCAACTACATCGCCAAGACATATGACTTTGACGGCGATGGACGCGCAGACCTTGTGAAATTCGAGAATGGTAAATGGTATGTCGATCTCTCCAGCAAGGGCTCCGGTGGAGACAACTACGGCGCATGGGATCTGGTTCTCAATTTTCCCCCGATCAGCGGCAAGTGGGTCTGGCCGTACGTGGAGGATATGAATTCCGACGGCCGCGCGGACTTTGTTGCGTACGACAAGGAACACGGCACGTTCTACGTAGCGCTCACGAACACGGAGCTCATTAACAAGGGCACATGGCACGGGTGGGATTGGGTATTGGATTACTCCAGCCAGTGGCACGATGACCTCAAGATGAATCCGGATGAGTCGAATTACAGCAGGCCGATGCTTGGGAATTACCACCGCAATGGTAATAATGTGGATAAATGGATGGATATCGCGATTGTGTGTTCAGATGGCAAGGTGCGCATTGATTACGGCGAAGGCACGGAAAGCTCGTTTGGATATTTTGAAAGCGCTCCTCAGTTGATTTCAGACGCACTGCTTGCACAGGCGCCTGGCTGGGCATATTTGCCTGTGCCTGGAGATTTTAACGGAGATGAAAGCGTGTATATCGCATTCAAAGTGCCAGATACCTTGCCGGATGCTGGCAGGATGTATCTCTTTCCGTTCAACGGCACTTTCCTCACGAACATCGATTGGATGGATGACTCGCCTAAAATGTTCGGAGGAAATGATATCGTGTCGCTAGCTGGTGTATATCAATTAAATACCTATCCAGTCTTTGCGTTGAAGGATACTAGCGGCGACTGGCCATTGACCAATGAGGCCTGGACAACGCTCGTGGATCTCCCGCCATCGAGCATTTACGGTGGAATGGAGTGTCATCCTGTTACAGCGGACTTCGATGGAGACAACCTGCTGGATCGCGCAGTGATGTGCCCCGATGAATGGCGCATCGCATATTCAAGCTCGGATCAGTTCCTCAATCTGCGCGATGCCCAAGGCGTGCGTCACATCGCGTTGACGTACGACAAAAACAATTACTCCCTGCCTGGCCGCACCTATTCCGGTGGCATCAGCTACGCGCTCACCAAACAGCTCATCCAGAAATATCAGCAGATGTATCCCGGAATACCCCCGCCAATACTGGTCGATATGGTGACAGAGATAGGCATTTCTGAGAACGCGGCGGAATAAACGCGCACTTGAAGGTCAAAATAACTAGATTGACATGCAAACGGCTCTACTGCTAGCAGTGAAGCTATGAAGAAAAAATCATCAAGAATGCAACAGCCTAATAAACTGCCTCGCGTTGGACGCATCGATCGCAAGAAGGAAATCATTACAACTCAAAAACTCGTTCCATTTTTTGAAGAGATCAAAGAGCTGATAAAATCTACGGCAAAGGGCACGGAGACAGTCTTGCGTAATGAGATTCGGGATTTCAGAACTGAGCTAAAGGTTGATATCACATTTACGCAACAGGCCTTGAAGGCTACAAAAGAAGATCTTGAGACAAAGATGGGTTCGATGGAAACGCACCTGTCCGATAAGATCGACAAGATCGCAGTCCGCGTCAACAACCACGAAACAAGAATTACCTCCCTTGAATCAACAGTGCGCTTGTAAGCGCGCCAACCTCCAGACCTTCGGCTGCCTTGCGGATGCGATTCACGAACTGCGTCTTGCCAAGCCTTTGGCGCTCACAGAGCCAGAGAAACCTCTGGCAGCGTCCTGGATAATGGACAGTTGTCCAAAGAAGTGTCCAAAATCTCATACACATTTCCGTGCAACCGATCGCGCCTTGTTGTGCAACTCGCTGTAAATCAATGAAATCTGTTTTTGGCATGGGGATTGCTATATTTAGCGCATGTTCTGCGCCGCAAAAAACGAAGAAAGCGTCGAGTAAAGATACGCCGTCTATCAAGGACCGCGCGCAGAGTTTGTAGGGCAACCGCTGTGCTGGTCATGCTTGCCTGTTCGCTGGTCTGCGGCGTCTGTTGGCTGGGCAGCAGCGCGGGTTGTGGGAGTTCTGCATCAAACGGCGTTGCCTCGTCGAATGCGCCGTAGCAGGGTGTGGTCTATTACATCGATGATCATCTAGGGAGTACGGCGCTGGTCACGGACTCCAACGGTAACGTGCTGCGCGAGGAATACCGTTATCCCTATGGCCTGGATCGCAAGACCGACAATCCCGGCTCCTTGGACGCCAACTATGTTTACACGGGCAAAGAGCTGGATGAAGAGACTGGCCTCGTCTACTTCGGCGGTCGCTATTACGCGCCGGAGATGGGCAGATGGACGAGCCCAGACAATCATTTCGTCGATAATCCAGTTGTGAATATTGACAACTCGCTCTCTTCAAATCTTTATGCTTATGTGCGAAACAATCCCACAACGCGCGTGGACCCGGACGGAAGGATCGACAATTCGGCGTTTCACGAGAACAGGATTGCTTACGGTGAACAATATCGTGATAATCTCAGGCAAGGTCCGCGCAGTCCCGCGGAAAGAACCTTGGAAACTTCAATAGGCGTTGGATTGGCGGGTCTCGTAGTTGGTCCCGCAGTGCTTCACGCCGGAGTTGCAGCAGCGCCGTATGTTGCGAGCGCGGAACTTGCGGCTGGACGCGCGGCATATACGGCGGCGCGAGTAATGGCTGAAAAATCGGCTGTCGAAGCTGGATATGTGGCCGGCTTTGGAAGATCGGCAGGTGCTGCTGCAAATATTGTAAAACAAGGAATCGGCGAAACGGGTTTCGAGGCATCGATAAAGGGTATAGAGTTTGCGTCGAAAGTCGCTTCAGCTCAGGCAGTCATCAAGGGTATCGAAACATCGCAAGATTTTGTTAACGGCGCATATATGCCAGATGCTCCAAAAAATTGGACTGAATTTACAGGAAACGCATTTATGTTCGGACGCGATTTGTATAAATCCTCCTTCGCGGACGAGCCTGACGATCATAGCGCGACTCCACCAAACCAATGCCAATAAAATATCGAGATTACATCAATATTTTTTTGTTTGGATGTATCCTGTTTCTTCTTGCGGGAATTGTTGGCGTGCTTACCGGTATCTCCTATAGCAAGGCGTTCGGCGTATTCACAGTTAACGACCGCGTTGGCTTTGCCCTCTACAACCTCGGATTTGCACTCTTGTGGGCACTCCTCGATGTGATCTACGTACAACTCAAACGCCACATCGGAAATAAAAATAATGCAAGGCGCGACATTACGAATGGCCCCGATGAAAAAATTTGAAGCAAAATTTCGCAGCAGGAGAGGTTGTCCTGCGTTTAAGCGGAGTGACCGATTGGTATCTGAATAAAAGCAGCGCCGTTATAACAAACAGCGCCAGCGCGATGCTTGTTATCGAATTCAAATCACACCTCGCATCCTGAGTAAGACTGCATTTCATCGCCGTGGTACCCATGCCCGCGCCGCTCGGGACGCTGCCGTCGTCGGTCATGGCTGCAGTTGTCGTGGTCGTATCGTCATCGTCGAGTTCGCTCATGGCTCCGGTGTTCACGCCGGATTCGGTGACGCCCGTTGTTGGGGCAGGGAATTCAACTGGGACTGCAACTATCTCTGCGATGCCTTTGAATTCAAACGAACTGGCAAGTAATTCTGTCGATGATGTGCCGGTGAACAAGGATGTGACATAATAATTCTTAATGCCGCAGTCGCCGGGTTGGATCAAAGTCATGACATCCGGCGGCAAATCTTTGATGATACACGTTCCGTTAGCATCCAATGAGCACGTCGTGAGATATTTCGTGGGCTGCGAGACATCTTTATCAGCCGCATAAAGAGTCGCAATGCCGTTTGGCTGTGGCGCATTGAATCGTATTTCCCTCTGAATTACGTTGTTTGCCTGGTCTCGCGTGCATTTCAGTGCGTATTTTTCACCTTGGTTATCGAACAACTCTACCTCCAACGGAACGAGGTTCTCATTTGTGCCAGCCTCTATCGTAATTGCATCTTTTGCTGTGCCCTTCAGGGTCTGTTGTTGTTTGTTGTCGTATACAAGGTTATACCCAAACTTATTCCTATCTCCGCTTCCCGCATGAATGCCTAGGACATTGTCGTGGATGGTATTCATATCCGTGGCTATGTGGTCCTTGTCCGCCGCGCCGAGCAGGGCGTCGTTTGCCTCGATCAGCACGCCCTCGGCGCAACTGGAGATATCCGCGCCCTTGATCACCGCGCTATTTGACTTCAAGTGGAGGCATGTGCCGGACTTGTTCGCGTCGCCGGTGAGCTTGGTCTGTGTCTTTGGAACCGCCTGCGATCCCGCATACGTATCGATCACGACCTCACCTGTGCCTTCGAGGGAAATACCGTCAATTACGTTCGAGAGTTGAATGCCGTCGAGATAGACGGTGGCAGTGGGGCTGGCGTTGGTGACGTGGAGGAGGTTGATGGGATCTTGCCACGTGCCATCGCGTTTGATGTTCAGGCCGATAATGTGGACATCTCTGGTTTCGCTCGCCGCTATGTTGATGGTAAAGGGTTCGGTGAAATCGGGTTGCAACGCATCTGTAATGATCAATTCATCCATTTGGAAACAAACTTCATAATGACCGTCAACGATAGTGCTTTGATACTGTGCCAGATTGGCTTTAATTTTGTTAATTCGCTGTGAATCGTTTCCCGAGAGCTTCGTGACGTCCACAGTATTCGCGCAGCTTTGCGTTTGTGTACTCTGTTGCTGCGGCGGTTTGATTTTCTGCGGTATCGGAACAAACTGTTTGGCAGAGCCAAGCGCTGGCATCATCAGGACCATTATTGTCAGCAGCAAAGATAATTTCGTGCGCATGGCGTCCTCCCCAAGGACTCGATATAATCCCGCACTCATAGAGATAAGCAATGACTGTGCCAAACAAATCAGACAAATGAAACATTAGAAATCAATGTGTTAGAGCCGTGCAGTGGAACGTCCCGTGGGTATTTTTGTACTTCTTCTGAGGGGTTTTTTTCAAAAAGATAAAAACCGAAGTTCTCGGAAAATTATGGAATGCTGGTTTCCGTCACCATGTCCACGAGGATCGGTGGAGGTGTAGAGGGATACATCTGTTGATGCTTCTGGATGAGCTGCTTCGTAAATGCGTAGCTGATACCACCGGAATAACTGCGGCCAGGCAGAGCATAATTATTTTCGTCGTAGGTGAGCGGTATATGACGTACGCCTTGGGCGTCGCGCTGATTGAGAAATTGATCTGCGCTCGAATATGCAATCCTCCATTCTTCTGGGCACATGACTGCACGATCTTCTTTTTTGTCGCCATCGAAATCAGCAACTACGGGATGACAAGATTGATCGCCATAAACATCGGAAGGAGCCAATGCCTCCAGCGACATATAAGAAGCATCCTTTGTCGTCTGCCACAATCCTGCAGCATCCTTGATCGTCATCATCGGATGGCCACCTTTAAGACTTCCTCCAATTGGCACAGCATCATTTCCGCCGAACATGTGAGGAACTCCGGCAAACCAATCGGATGCTGGATAGAATTTTGTTCCGTCGTTGATGATTAAATACACCCTTCCTTCATCAGGCAATCCGTCTGGTACTTTGAATGCTATCTGTGCACTGCCGTCCATTGTAAAATCCGCTTCAGCAATCACATACGCCCACCCGGGCGCCTGAGCCAGCAACGAATCAGGTATCATCTGCGCAATCCACTCGTACTGCCCAAGCGATGCCTCGGTGCCTGCACCGTAGTCCACGCGCACATTCCCATCGGAACAGACAATGGCGATATCGTTGTATTCGTCGCCGTTGTAGTTGCCCAGCACTGGCCTGCTGTAATTCGACTCATCCGGATTCATCTGCAGGTCATCGTGCCACTGGCTTGAGTAATCCAATACCCAATCCCACCCGTGCCAGATTCCCTTGTTGATCAGCTCCGTGTTCGTGAGCGCCACGTAGAACGTGCCGTGCTCTTTGTCGTATGCCACGAAATCCGCTCGTCCGTCCGAGTTCATGTCCTCCACGTACGGCCAGACCCACTTGCCATTGATCGGCGTGAAATTGAGCAATAAATCCCATGCGCCGTAGTTGTCTCCACCGCTCCCCTTACTTGAAAGATCCACTGACCACGTGCCATTCTCGAATTTCACCAAGTCTGCCCGTCCGTCGCCGTCGAAGTCGTAGGTCTTGGCGATGTAGTTGCCCTCGGGCCAGAGTTCCTGATCCGAGCAACTCGGGTCGTTGGCTCCCACGATGATGTGGTCTTGTGTGTCTTTTATCCCGCATATTATGCCCACTCCAAGCTGGCGCAAGGCTATTGTCTCGACTTCGGTAAGCTGCTCGTCAGAGGCGAGCTGCGGGTATTGAGAATGGACCGTGGCCAGGAATTGATCCACCAGGTTCATCGCCACGTCGATGCGCGGTTGCTTGCCAATGTTGCCCCCGCCACCCTGCTGCGGGACTCCGGAGCTCACCAGGATCTCGCGCATCTTGAGAGGCATGATGTAACGCGTGGTTGGGTGTCCGAGCTGCTGTTTTGCGTAGCTCTGCACCAAGGCCGCGCTGCCCGCGATCATCGCAGCTGCTGCCGACGTGCCGCCGAACATGTTGGTGTAATAGGAGTTAGTTTCCGTGTTGGGCGGATTCACGCCGCCGGTGTCCTGCCAGATGTATGGGCTGCCCGAGTAGGGGGAGCCGGTGGTCACTACCCCTGCGCCCCAGCCGTAAACATTGACTCTGTTGCCCCAGTTCGAAAACGGCGCCCTCGTGTGATCAGCGCCCATGCTCGCGCCTACGATGATCGAACCTACGTCGTTCTGAGATATATTTACATCAGTAGATCCGTATGAAGCTGGATCGTCGAGACTTATCGATCCATTTGCAGCGCCTTCAATAACCGTGATCCCTGCTGCTATGGCGTATTCGACTGCGTCGTAATTGGCTGGAAAGACTGTAGCGGGAACACATCCATTTTGGTTTGAACCGCAAGTTCCGACAGCGCCCGCAACCTGTACTTCTATAAGAAATATTGCGCCTGGATTCATTTCTCCATCGGACGGATCGCCGTCTATGAGATCAAGAAGAGAACCGCCAATGGTCGCGGGGTGCGGAATTCCGGCAATTCCAAAATCAACCTCAAATGCAAAACCCGTTGTGCCATGACCATTGTCAAGTGACTGAATTATACCAGCTACTGAAGTACCATGTGCGATTGCGGAAGGACAGATAGGGTCGCTCGAAGTCAATGTACATTGTGGTTTAAATAAACCATTTTGATCTATAAATAAATCTTCATGTTCATAATTCCACCCAGCCTCCATATCCACAACTTGCACATTTTTACCCCTGATCCCCGCAGCCCATGCCGCCTGGGCATTCAGCCCGCCATGCGTGGAATCGGGATACAGATACCCCTGCAATCCCGTAAGCGCTGGTACTGAAGTTATTCCTGGAAATGAATTCTTCGGCGCGGGATAGACTTTATCCACTCCCTGCTGGATCTTGAGCTCATTGTAGAGCGCCAAGGCCTGCGCTGGGTCCTTTGCCTCGATCATGTAGATGGAATTGAAATCTGCGAGCTTCTTGTCGGACCTGGCTTCGAGCCTTGCGCGAAGTTTATCGAGTCTGTCCGGTTCTATCGTGACGCTGCGTTGGAGCGTTACTCCTGGATGGGCATCGATGACCGCCTGCAGCGACGAAAGCATATCGACATTTCTCTCATCAACGCTGTACAACGCCTTGGTAGAACTGAGCCGCGCTCCGAGCGTCTCATCGAGGTGCACGACCAGATAACCTGCGTAATTCTCTGAGAGGATCAGGGCCTCAGGGCCGCTCCCCGTTGCGGTATCACCGGCGGGGGCGAGGTCAGTGCTATCAGTCTCCTGCCCGCCGCAGCCGAACAGAGATATTGCGGCGCAGAACAAGAGGCTTGCAGCATATATGATGAAGCGTGAGGCCAGCATTCCGCTCCCTTCCTCACTGCCACTTGAACCAATACACTTTTACGATCAAGGGGTTACGTAGTTTCTACCACCGCAGGCAAGCATCTACAAGGGAAATATCCTAAGCCTCGTATATCTTAATTTTCGTCAATAATTTACAAAGGTTGCGCGGTTTTTTGTGGTGGGAATTCCGCAATTTTTTTCTCCAGAAAATCGCATTCTTCAAGTTTTTTGGGGTCACTGCCTGCAAGTTGCCTGAGCTCTGTCATGAAACTGAGCGCCTTGTCATGGTCGTTGTCGGCCAGATGCGTCTCTGCCTTGAGCATTAGTATGCGAAACCGATGTGAGTCAAAATATGAATTGTGAGGCAGGCGTTCGAGCAAACGTTTTGCCTCGACAAAATTCTTAAGCGCCTGAGCGTAATCCGCCTTCTCGAAATAAACCCTCATCAATCCTTCGTGCGCTGACATCTTCAAATAATCATCCACAACATCTCCGATAACAGCATCAAAATAGACTACTGCCTTGTTCCAATTTTTGAGCTCCTTGTAGCAATGCCCGATCTGATTCCATATATGGGCTGAGAGCCTTTTGTACTCATCGCCACCAGTGATGCATGCGCCCGCTGCGAGTCTGTGGTTACATGCATCTATTGAACTCTCAAAATCGTCCATGTCGTGGTAGATATTAGCCAGCACCCCATAGGAATAATTGATATAACGGCCAAGCGCGGCTTCCTTTGCTAAAAAAAGCGCCTTCTGGGCATAGTTCAGTGCTTGATCGTATTTATGAGCGAAGCGATAGATTTCTGCCAATTCGCCTGAAGAGACCATGAGAGTAAAAATATTCATTTCACGGTCTTTAATACGTTTTTTCGCCTTTTCAGCAGCCAGCGAATAGTCTCCGAGTGAGCGAAGCACTACGTATAACGAATTATTGTTGATTCGCTTTATGGAATCAGAGCTGAATATTTTTTCAATGAGCTCACCCTCTTGAAACAGCTCTTTTGCTCTATGAATCTGGTCTGCCTGTTTTTCTTCGATGGATAACGATAATTCATAATAATACCTGGCCTCATTATTGAGCATCAGAGGATATGCGATGGTTTTTTTTCTGTGAGCAAGTGCGTCTTTCAGCTCATCGATTGTCTCTCTTGCCTTATCGAGCCGTCGCCAATTTAAGCAATATGCGGCCAATCTTAATTTCAGAGATATCCGCCACGGAATAGACTGACAAATTGCAAGGCCATCGCTGATGGCCTGTGCTACTTCGGCGGGGCGTTCATAATAGTAATATGCCTCAGCCAACAGCGAATACACATACGCCTTGAGTTTCCAGTTGCCCGGCGGAACAGCTTTGGGAGATTGCCGCGCTTCGCTCGCAATGACACACTGAAGGGCGCGCTCAAAGAGCTCTATCGCTGTCGAGCATTTGCCTTGCTTGTACAATAAATTTCTGCCGAGGATGACGCAGTTGCGGATGGCAGCGCGTGGATCGGAGCCAAAGGCGAGGTGGAACATTACCACCCTCTCCCCACCCCTCTCCCGTCGAGGGAGAGGGGGTGTTGAGAGATAATTTGCTATCGCGCTGTGTATCGCGTCTCTTGTTGCCTCATCCATCTCATCATGAATCAGGCTTGGCAGGTAGTCGTTCTCCGCGAATGCGTATGTACCTCTATCGTCATCGTGCCTTATGACCTCTTTCTGCACGAGCGTGTGAATTGCCTGCATCGGTGCGTATTGTTGCACAAAGCCCGAGATATCCTCCTCACGCGGCAGCGGCAAAAACGGCCTTGCGCACCAGCATGCGAGTACGTCTGCGGCGCATCGCTCGGGTGGCGAAAATTCGCGGTATTGATTGAGCAGGCGCTCGCGCGTGGATTGCGGCGCGCTCCGTGCCCCAACCTCCATTGCTGGCAGATCAGCTAGCACCAGTTCCCCGCTCGCATCGAACAGCACCCCCCTGCTGTCCAAGTCCTGAAGCGTGTCCACGAGTTCGCGCGGGATGCCTGCCGTGCGGCGATGGAGCGCCTCGGCGCGGGCATGGTCTATTGGTTTACCCTTCAAGGCTGGAGTGGCTTGGAGATATGCCTCGATATCGACCGCGGTGAAGGGTTTGAGCTCGATCGTGGTGATGAGGTCGGGCGGTAAAGTGTCAGCCAGGGTATCCACGGGATCCTTCGGCAAACAACTCGTTTCCCGGGGTCTCAGGATGACATCCGTTGTAAACACCAGCATCGCCTCTTGAATGTCGCTGTAGGTCGTCTCGGAGCGCTTGTGTTCGGCGATGAGACGTGCGAGGCCGGAGATTGCAGAGATAGCTTCGGATCCCCCTCTCCCCGACCCTCTCCCTCCGGGGGAGAGGGGGGCGTCCAGTTCCTCCAGATTATCCACGAGTACGAGCACGGGTCTGGTGTTTTCCGATAACTCCCGTGTGAGAATCGCGATCTTACTTTCCAACGCCTCTTGAGTCGTGGGCAGCGTGATCGTATGAATCGAGATTTTGTCGACGTGCCGCTCTGCGGTCTCGCGGATGTGATTGAGGAAATGCGTCTTGCCGAGCCCCTTCGCGCCCGCAATCCGAAAGATCGGCGCGACTGGCGATTTGCCTTCAATGAGAGCTCGCACGTTGGATTCCACTGCTTCCACCTCTTTATCCCTGCCGATATACCTGTTCATCTCCGGCCGCAGATACGAGCCAAGCGCGTCAGAACTATCCTGAAACGAATCCGGCAGGTGAGTGGCAAGCGCGTTGATGACCGCGCGCGCGTTTCCGTAAAATCGATCCTTTGGATCATGCGCCAATAACCGCATGACTACCGTGTCCAGAAACGGTACGGCAAACCCCTCGCGGCGGCGATGGACATGGCACGGCGGTTTGACTTCAAGCGCAGGCTCACGCTCCTGTATGTAGTGGCGGAGAAAATCCATGTCGCTGGTGGTTGGCCTGGGAAAGGGGAATCTGACTCCCCACGTAATACAGTGATACATCACGGCGGCAAAGGAGAAGAGGTCTGCCCGCGCATCCACGAGTTCCTTTTGCCCGAGCGCTACCTCGGGCGCCATCGTTTCAATCGTACCGCGTACCCCTCCTTTGTATTCTTCAGGCATTACGGCAACGCCGAAGTCGATTATTTTGACGACGGGCCTTCCCTCAACAATCTGCACCAAAATATTTTCCGATTTGATGTCGAGGTGAATGATGCCGTTTCTGTGGATGTAATCCAGACCGGAGAGCGCCTGGATGAAGAGCGGGATCATCTCGACGGGTTTCCATCCATGCACATGAGAAGCCAGCGGTTTCCCGTCGATAAATTCATAAACGATATAGAAACGACCTTCATGAAAGCCGGTTCCGTACACCTTGGCGACGTGGGGGTGGTTGAGGCGCGCGAGCCACTGATATTCCGACTTGAATTCATCGACGTTGAGTTCGTACAGGCGGCGAAGCTCCGTTGCAAATTCGTCGGAATTCTTCTCAATGCCCGGTTTTTTCTTCTTTATAATCTCAGCGAGTTTTTTTTCGACTGATTCCCTGTTGAGCACCTTGATGGCAACACGGCGGCCGTCAGGGGAGACTGCGTCGTGTACGACGCCGGCACCGCCGCTGGCGATGTTGGCCTTCTTTATCGTATAGACGTCAAATACGGCGGAATCAGTCATAGGTTGAAAGGGTGGTGGTGCCGGCACGCGACATATCTTTGCATTCAGCGGGCCAGAGCTCCGTGAACTCCGCCGAGAGATCGTCCGCGTCAGTATATTTCCGATTCTCAGGCTCTTTCTGCAGGAGCTCGAGAATGATACGGTCCAGTTCCTTCGGTATTTCCCTGTTATAATGAGATGGCGGCGTGTTGACGCCCGTTTCGCTCTTTACCGCTTCAGCCATGCGAGCCTTGTCTCCCCTGGCGTCGATGCGGTGTTCGTGCGGATTTCTTCCCGTGAGCGCGCAATACATCGTCACGCCGAAGGAGTAGAGATCCGCTCTGGCATCGATCTGATCGCTCCGGTTCAGTATCACCTCCGGCGCCATGTAAAGCGCCGTGCCGCCGCATTCCTTTGTATATCCCTTCATGGGGATCGCGAATCCGAAATCCGTTATCTTTACCGCCGGAGAGTCCGGTTCAAAATCAATGTATATGCGCGGCGGTTTGAGGTTCAGATGAAGGAAGCCGTTCTGGTGAATGAATTTAAGTCCGTCGAGAACCTGAACGAATATATAGATCAGTTGTTTTGGATTCAGCTTCTCCGCTGCGTACGCCAGGTCGTAGCCAGGCGTGTATTCCGAGATAATCACGAGCTGATCCCGCTCCTTGTCATAGCTCCAACCGGTCGTTTTTGCTACCCGCGCATTTCCAAGGCCCTTTATTCGCTGGATCGCATCGATGCGGTCTTTTTCATATTCCTCGACATGCCTGGCGGCCTCGGCCTTCGCGGTTTCGATCGGCGTGCCGTTCTGAAAGGCGATGATCTGATAATTCTCCATGATCCTCTGTTTATCGATAAACGTCAGTGTCACACGTTTCCCATCATTGTCCCTTGCAAGATATGCAGTCCACTTGAGGCTTGATCGGACAGGCCGGACGATGTTGTAGCTCGCTATATTTTCTCCATGCTGTATCGCCCACTCGTTCGTGTTGGTCTTCTTGGGATCGTCCATGGATTCCCTCCGAGATTATTTTGGCGGAGGATACCAGAATTGCCGAAATATCGCCAGAATCAATAAGCGCTGTTGAAACACGCTGGATGAAGGGATATATAGAACGTAATGAAGGGCTCGAAAAAAGTGACGTTCAAGGCTGCGGCAGTCTCCGACGTGGGCGGCCGCAAGAACAATGAAGACGCGTTCATCGTCAATGAGGACGCCGGCCTTTTCATCGTGGCCGACGGCATGGGCGGACATGACAAGGGTGAAGTGGCCAGCTGGTTCACCTCTGAAAATCTTGAGAGGATCATCAAGGAAGCAACGCCATTGGCTGATAACAACCTGACGCTCGATCCGATATTGCCCGGCGAATCGCGGGCTCCTGATTACGATCACTTGATGGAATATGCGGTTCTCGTCATTAACCGGAAGCTCTTCGAGCTAAATGAAAAACTTCTCGAAAAGGATTATCCGACCCTAAACGCTGGCGATGCCGCGCTCATGGAAACTTTAAAGAAGCGCCGCCGCATGGGCACCACCCTTGTATCTCTCCTGCTGCGCGGCGGACGCGCCTATATTACGCACGTGGGAGACTCTCGCGCATATCGCATTGCCAACAATGAAATCAGTCAATTGACTCACGACCATTCCTGGGTTGAAGAACGCGTTCGCGACGGCACGCTTACGCCCGAGCAGGCAAAGACGCACGAGAAGCGAAACGTTATTACGCGCTCCGTGGGCTTCAATCCTGAGTTACAGGCTGATATCGACGCTTTGACCCTCTATCCGCCGGAGCGTTTCCTGCTCTGCAGCGACGGATTGAGCGGTGTCGTGGATGAAGATGAATTGCTGAAGCTCGGACAGATGCACGATCTCCGGACCGCATGCGCGCAAATGGTTGAGGCAGCAATAGATCGGGGCGCCACGGATAACGTCACGGTAGTGCTCGTGGATATATCTAAACCGCGCGACGAGGGAGAGAAGCATCCATCGCAAGGAGACTGGACGGATACCCCATAACAGGCTGCAACCTGCTAAAACAATTTCGCCGAAATTCCGGAGAGGAAGTTGATTCCAGGCGCCGGTCGACCGAACTGCTCTTCGTAACTGCGGTTCAACACATTCTCCACGGTCGTCGTCAGCGCAAGCTCAGGTATATATTTGTTCTTGAACTGAAACGTATATCTGCCGCTCAAATCGAGTTTCACAAAGCCCGGCAGCACTCCGTTGCTCACGCGGCCCTGAGAATCCACAAAGATGAACCCGGTGTTTGTGCCCCAGTACTGCTCGCCGGTCACGGAGAGATCTCCTCTCAGGATGAGCCTCTCCACGGGTTCCACCGTGAGCGATGCCTTCCAGACGTGAGCGGGCCTCTCCGGGAGCGGCACGTCTCGCTCCCTGTCGCGAGCCTTCGTCCACGTGTACGATCCGAAGAAGGCCAACCACGGCAATGGCGTGAGTTCAAGAGACGTCTCAACGCCCATTGCGAAAGCGTCATGGGTTCCCACGATATCATCCAGATCGAAAAAGATGCTGCCGTAGTCCTTGTAGAAGAAGAAAGATGATAGTTTGCCCTTTCCCCACAATTCCTGTTCTACGCCGGCCGAATAGTTACGCGCGGTCTCTTTCTGAGGCTGGATATCGAAGACGAATAGAGTGATCAGCGGCGCGTTGAACGTGTCCGAGTACGCGAGCTTGAACGTGGTTTTCGATTGCGGTATGCGCGCGGCAACGCTTCCACGGAAAGTCGGCTCTTTTCCGAACATGGTGTTGTCGTCGTATCTGAACCCCGCAACGAAAGAGACGTATTCCTTGTAGCGTAAAATATTCTGCAGGAAGACGGCGTAATTCTGGCGGTCGAACTTCTGATCCGGCAGCGGAAATTCCTGATGAGGCCCCGCGAACGGCCCGTTCACGAAGGAGAGGTGCTCTGCGTCGATATCGAATCCGACTGTGAAGAGGTCCTTGAATCCGTCTTGATCCAGAGGTGTGAATGTATTGCGCAGGCTGAACCTGTGCCGGTCCTCGTTGCTCCTCGCGTACTGATCGCCGATCACGGTTCCCGGTGTGGTATCCCCGGTCGGCGGATTGGTCAGCCGCATGAACTGATAATAATAGCTGTACTCGAAGATCGCCTCCCACCACTTCTTCATGTTGAGTGTGAGGGAGAGCGGAATGAGGACCGTATCCTGCGTGAGGTGGCGGTTGAAGTCGCGCGGATAATAAACTACGTTTCCTTCGGTGATGGAATCGAACGCAAGATCCTGGTTCGTGTTGAAGACCTGTGGGCTCAGCTGGATAGTAAGCTCGTCTGAAAAATTGTAGCGCCAGTTTAGCGCCGCGGTGTTTTGCCCCAGCCGATCGTTGGCAAATCTTCCCGCTTCATCCCACCGTTCGTAGCTCACGCGCAGGCGGTGATTGCCGCGGCCGAAGCTTATCGCCGCATCTTCGATGAAGCGCCCGAGATTTCCGGCCCTGAAGTTCACGTCGGACGAGAAGCCCTCCTCGCCTTCCTTCGTAATTATGTTGATTACGCCGCCCACCGCCCTGCTCCCATACATGCCGCTGTGCGCGCCCTCCAGCACTTCGATGCGCTCGATGTTTTCAGTGGGGATCGTGCCGATGAGGTTCGGGCGATTATCCACTACCGTATTGATCGGGACGCCGTCTATGAGTACGAGCACTTCATCCCGGTCGCTGCCCATGATGCGTATGTCGTTATCGTCGGCAGGGCTTCCAGCTGAATTGATGTTTATTCCGGGGACGGTACGCAGCGCATCCGCCGCGGACTGGGCGCCTTTGTCCTTGATCTCGTCGTTGCTTATGACCGTGACGGGATAAGTGACTTCGTCAACGGGTTCTATGCGCCTGTTGGCCGTGATGACTACGGGCGGAAGCTCCGCAGCCACCGTCGGCTCCGAATCCTTGTCCTGGCTGGAGATGTCTTCGGCAAAAGCCGGTGATGCGAGCAGCAGGCAGAGAGCTGCGCACAGTTGTATTATTTTCGGCATCGGAACTTTTATTCCTCTGACGATGACGGATCTTTCTGGATTTTGAATCTCTTGATTTTGTACTCGAGCGTCTTGCGATGGACCCCCAATCGCTCTGCGGTGCGACTTTGATGCCAATTCTCCTCCTTCAGGGCCTGGAGTATAAATGCTCTCTCAAAGGCTTCAACAGCCATCTTGAGGGCGTCAGTCATTTTGTACGTCCCCTTTGCAAACGGGAAGGGGAAGACCCTGTACTCTACCGGGACGTCATATATCGTAAGCATATCGCCGTCGGCAAGCGCCACCATTCGTTCGAGCAGATTTTCAAGTTCCCTGATGTTGCCAGGCCAGTTGTACGCACACAGTATATCGCGAGCTTCATCTGTCATGCCGCGTATATTTCTGTGAAAACGTTTGCTGTAGCGATTGAGGAAGAGATCTATCAGTTCTGGAACATCCGATCTTCGTTCGCGGAGAGGCGGGAGATGAATCGGAAGAACATTGATGCGATAGAAGAGGTCCTCGCGGAAGCCGCCGTTCCTGACAGCTGCCTGCAGATCTATATTGGTGGCGGCGATCAGGCGCACGTCTATGGGTACGGGATGCGCAGCGCCCACCCGTTCCACCTCGCCCTCCTGTATGGCGCGCAACAGCTTTGCCTGCAGGTCCACCCTGAGCTCGCTGATCTCGTCGAGAAAGAGCGAGCCGCTGCTTGCGAGCTCGAACTTTCCGCTGCGCTGACAATGCGCGCCCGTGAAACTCCCCTTTTCGTGTCCGAAGAGGATCGACTCGATGAGTTCGGAAGGGATGGACGCAAGATTGATCGCTACAAACGGAGCGGATGCGCGATCGCTCCACTTGTGTATCTGTCGCGCTACCATCTCTTTGCCCGTGCCGGACTCCCCGGTGATGAGAACCGTAGAAGGAACCGCAGCGGCTTTTCGCATCAGCTCGCACGTCTTTTGCATCTCTTCGGTCTTGCCGATCACGAACTCCTGGGGGACGCGCTGTTCCACCTCTTCGCGCAGGTATGATATCTCGCGATGCGATTTCAGCTGTTCAACGGCGCGCCCTATCAGCGCGCGCAATTCATCGTAGTCGAATTCCTTGTTGATGTAATCAAAGGCGCCAAGCTGGATCGCCGTCACTGCGCTTTTGATTTCTTTAACTACGGTAATCATAATAACGACGATGTCCGGCCGGTTGCTCTTGATTTCGCGCAGAACGTCAAGACCGCTCATGTCAGGCAGGCACAGATCGAGCAGCACGATATCGACGTGTTTTTCTTTGAGCGCCTTGAGCGCATCGGTGCCGCAGGAGACCGCGCTCAGGTTATAGCTCGACTGGAGGATGTACGTAAGGATGTCACGCATTGAATCGTCGTCGTCGACGACGAGTATGGAAATGTTAGAAAATTCCGAGCGGCTTATGGATTCTTGTTCCGTTGCGATCATGGTTGAGTCGCCCATATGATTGAAATCGTTGACTTATAATATGGAGTTCTGACGTAAAGCAACTTCTTTATAGATATAATAAATTATTTGAACGCGCATTTCACAGTGGAGCGATTTTTATCCATAACGGATAAGAAATTTTCTGGATGAACACTGACCAGCGATTCCCGGGAAAGGAGTTTTTTTTATGGAGTGATTTTTTACCATCGTTTAAATGCAGCGCACCCTTCACAACGAGACGTTGTCGAATTTTTCTCAATATAATTAACGATGCGACGATGGAGGCGCGGCGCAGATTTCAACCGGCATGCTTCTTGCTTATTCTACGCAAAGAAATTCTTTACGCATGGGGGATGCCGATGGGATTTCGCAGGTCCAGATTTGCGGTTGTGACTCCTGCCGACGAACGTTCAAGCCGCGTTCATATCTATCATACCCTATACGATCACCATCTCGTGGTGGATCAAAGTCCTGAAGAGACGGTCGATGCGTTTATGAAAAAAATAGAATGTGGCGCTGCGCTTTCCGAGACCGAAAATCAGGCGGCTGCAACGCTCGCACAGATGGGAGTCCTTGTGAGCGCGGATGCTGACGAAATCGGCGCATTCGAAAGCTGGTATCACAACGTGCTGCAGGGTCAAAGCGAGTCCATGGTGGCGCACATCACCACTACAATGGCCTGCAACATGCGTTGCCGCTATTGCATGGAACACGCTCAACTAAACCAATCCAGCTTTATGGATCACGAGACGGCAATGGCTGCTGCGGCGTGGCTCAAGCGACAGATAGTTCGCCGCAACGCCAAGAAGCTGAGCCTCTTCTTCTTCGGGGGCGAGCCGCTCATGAACGTTCCGGCCATAGAAACGATATCGGGCGATATCAAGGAGTTCTGCAAAGAAGAGGGCGTTGCATTCAAGGCCGGCGCCATCACGAACGGAACGCTCCTGACTCGGGAGGTATCCAGCATCCTCGCGAAAGCTGGATTGTCATGGATCAAGGTGACGCTCGATGGCGACAAGCGGCATCACGACAGGATGAGGGTCTTCGCAAAGGGCGGAGGAACGTTTGATACGATCTGGGAAAATCTCGGATACGCTGCGAAAGATCTCAGATTGTGCATCGGAGGAAATTTTCCAGATGGAGATATGTGTGCGTTTGATTCGCTGCTCGAAAAATTGGCCGTTGCGCCGTGGCGGCATGCGATCGCCGATGTGAGGTTCAAACCGATAATGAAACCTGGAATAGGAGGCAGGACGGCAGCCAACAGGAGCTGCGACCACGGTGCGTTCACACAGGAGCAGGTGCGGATGATGCTCGATATGCGCGAGAAGATAAACCGCACAGGGTTGCCAACCATAAACGACCCGAACGTTGGTCCATGCGATTTCTACAGGAACAACATCATGACGATCGGCGTTGGCGGGGAGATATATCCGTGTTCCGGATTCGTGGGAATTTCGGACTTCGAGATCGGATCGATTCGCATGGACGAACCGACCGAGTTTGGAGAACAGCTCAAGACGCTGCGATCGTGGTGCGACAATTGTAAAGAATGCTCATACCTGCCGGTTTGCGCCGGCGGTTGCAGGCTGCCCGCGTATCTTTCGGGGCGAAACGTCGATGCGACCGTATGCGATAAGGATTTTTATGAGAAGATAGTTCCGTACATGCTTTCGGCCCGCGCAAACCAGGACAACGCCGAGGCCGAACCATCCGGCATCTTTGCCTGAAAACTTGAGACCTCCCTCCCCTTTGTAAGGGGAGGGTTGGGGTGGGGTAGAGAAGCGTTCACTGGCGCGCACTGGCGGACTGGTGTGACCGCCGGTTAAACACCTAACAGCCGTACACACCACGGCAGGGGAAAAGGGGGAAGTATGAAGATCACGATAGTTAAGGACGGCACAAAGGGAACGAATCCGGCGCCAACGTACTGCTGGCCATTCTGGCATTAATCTTACCGTCAGCACAACCATGTTTGAAATCTCTGGCCGGCTGCAGAGCATTTTGCAGCCGGCCTTGATTTATCCGCACGAAGATGTCATTGCGACGTCCGATCATGACCGAATGCATTCCGGCAGCATTTCTTTCTCCCCTCCTTTGTAAGGAGGGGGTGGGGGAGGTAGATCGTGCGGCGATCGCGAGCTCTGCATGGTCGCGGTTGTTGATCGCATTTTCTGCCGCCCTGTTGATCGTCTCCGTTGCATCGCCGATCTTTGCCGCCGATCGTGGCGACGACCTCAAAATTTGCGACAGCGTCGAACCCACGGAGATAAATCCGCTTACGAATGCATCCACAATATCAGGAAATATGAGCCAGCTCATATTCGATTCCCTGATAGAATATACGGATTCTGGCGAGATGATTCCTTCGCTGGCCAACAGATGGGAGATATCCGAAGACGGCAAGACGTGGACATTCTTTCTCAGAGATGACGTTTTCTTTCACAACGGCAAGAAGCTGACCGCGCGAGATGTTGCCGCCACATACAATGCAATAAGATCGCCATCGAACGGGTTTTTTTCGTTCGGGCTGTCGAATCTGAAGGAACTCAAGGTCATTGACGACTCGACCATTCAGTTCTTTTTCAACCGATACGACTCCTTCCTTCCTCATTTTTATTTTCTCATTCGAATACTTCCGGAAGAACTGCTCGCCTCAGGTCTTGAAGGTGCAAAGACAATTGGCACGGGACCTTATGAACTCGTGGAATTTTCAAAAGACAGGATTGAACTCAGGTCATTTGAAAGACACTTTCGAGGGCGTCCCAATCTGGACAAAATTGAAGTTGATATCCTGCAATCACAAAGGGCGTGCATATCAAGCCTGATAGCTGGTCGGCTGGACTTGGTGTTTGTTGATGACTCTGCGGATATACAATCCATCCTTGGGGTTCCAGGCATCGATAACATAGATACCGGAATGGGTCTGATATATCTTCTGATATTGAACCAGAAAGATCCGGAGCTCAGAGACAGGAACGTTCGAAGAGCGCTCAATTACGGCCTGGATCGGAATTATGTGGCAAAATATATCAGGCAATCCGAAGGCGATATCATAGATATGTCGTTGAATTCGTTTTGGGGTAAGGAGGGAAGCTCAGTTCATTATACGTTTGAGCCAAGGCTTGCCCAGGAATTATTCGAAAAGGCCGGCTACACGGACAACGATAAGGATCATATTCTAAATAATCGCGGGAAAGACATGGTGATTAGCGTATCAACCGTAAAGGGCTCTGCGTTGACAACGCGAATCCTCAACTTGGTCAAATCAGCATTTGAAAATATTGGAGTTATAATAAAAATTGAAGAGTGCGATATGGCAGATATGTTTAAAAAGCTATATGACAAACAATATGACGCGGCGATGATACCAATTGCCATACACGATTCAATCAGGATGCAATATTTATTGTGGCACTCGAATCAAAGGCAGACTAATTTTGCATCATATTCAAATCCCGATGTCGATCGGCTTCTCGATGAAGTCCGTTACAACAGGGACGAGCCTATAAGAAAGCAGGCGCAGGTTGAACTCGTCAAGGCGATGATGGACGACCCGCCCGGCATTCCTCTCTTTATCAAGAAGACAAAGATCCTCGTGCAGGACAGGTTCAGGGGATTCAGCACCGACTCCAACAATTTCTTCTCCGGCCTCCGCAACGTCTGGGTGCCGAAGGATCTGCAGATCAAAGAGCGGCAATGAATGCCATCCGACCGATCTCTAAAGAAGTCATGCCCGATTTAGACATGGGTGCTTCGGTTTCTGATTCGGCTTCCGCTACAGCCAAACCACTAAAAAATAGTAACTTAAAAATAGTTGTCTAGTTTTCAACGATTTCCTGCTACTCTGTCCAATCCGTGCGCGGTTTGTATCCCTGCTCTTCACCGACGGATGTGGATATGTCCACGAGCACTGCCGTGACATTGTCCCTTGCGCCATGATCTATTGCTTCTTCGATCAATTTATTGCAGGTGGCTCCAAGGTCCTTATGTTGAGCAATTTTCAGCATATCTTCTTCATCCACTACGCCGCTCAATCCATCGCTGCAGAGCAGGAAACGCTCGGGTGGATAGAGGGTCAACGCGTCTATGTCTGCCTTTAGCTCAGGATTGAAGCCCACGGAACGAGTGATCACGTTGCGCTTCTCATGCGTCTTTGCCTGCTCAGGCGTAAGCGTGCCGTCGCGCACGCGTTCTTCAACCCAAGAGTGATCGTGAGTCAGCTGCAAGATTTCATTGTTCGCAATGCGATATGCGCGAGAGTCTCCCACGTGCGTGATATAGGCGCGTCCACCGCGCAGCAGGAGAGATACAAGGGTGGTTCCCATGCGCCGGCGTTTTTTCATGGATTCGATGAGGGCTGCATCCTCTGTATTGTGGACAGGGAATTCTTTTTCAAGGAGCTTTTCATTAAGATTAAAGAGTTTTTGATTAATGACAAGAACCGCATATTCCATCAGCTGGTCGTAATCAGGCGCCCGCGGCCCGCCGGGCAATATCGGATCGAGCGTCAGGTTGTTATCAGCTGATGACGTTGCTTCCTTGATGATCCTCTCAAGATTTTCAGAGGTGAACCAACTGGCCACCTCGCCCTTGTCATGCCCGCCCATGCCATCGGCAACGATGAAAAGGCCCGCGTCCTCGTTGACGATAAACGCGTCTTCGTTGTTCCTCCGCCCGCCTATGTCAGAGGCCGCGGCTGCTTTGAATACGAGGCTCTTTTGTGCGTTCATTTCAAAACTATAACCTAAACAGTGGCCTTTTTTCAATGTTTTTGCTATCTTTAATAAGTTTCTCGATCATAGAGGAGGCCTCATGGATGATCCAAAAAAGAACACGAGCGAGTGGGCGATACAGCACGGCGAGATCATGCAGAGTTACAATATCGTCAGACCGATCAGATCGAGCCTCAAGTGGACCTCGTATCTCGCAAGAGACAAGTCGGGAGCGAAGGTCACGCTTACATACATAGACAGGGAGCGAATCGTCGAGCACTATCAGATCATTGCGTTCCAGAATGGCACTGCTATCGAGACCGCGCAGGCCGAGGCGGCTCGATACGTTGAAGAATACGAAAAAAACCTCATCGATTCCGTTGAACGAATTAGGGGCCTTGGCAATGCCCATGTAGCGGCTACGCACGGATGGAGCCACGACAAGGAACGGAATCAGCTCGTCATAGTATCAGAATATGCGCCGGGAGTTGACCTCGCTTATGCAGCGCAAAAGTTGAATCCGAAGCAGCTCATCTATATATTTACGCAGGTATTGGACGGGCTTACCTACATTCACCAGAATGGTTTTCTGCATTTGAACGTGAAGCCTACGCGCATCCATATCGACTTCGAGGCGGATACTCCGTCCGCAAAGCTCACCGATTTCGGCCTTGCGGTTCCGATGACGGGTAACAAGGGTGAATATGCGGGCACCGCACTTTATATGGCGCCCGAAGTAATCCTCAACCAAAGTGACCGCATAGGCGCCAGGGCGGACCTATATTCCTTGGGCGTTACTATGTACAACGCGCTCACTGGCAGGCAGCCGCTTGAACACCGCGTGGATGCCCGCTCGGACAAGCCGCGGCTTGCCCAGATAGTGAACGAAGAGCACGACGTCACAACGCCTCCGGCTCACTATAACAGGGCCATCCCCGCCGAGCTGAACGAAATAATCCTGGGGCTATTGCGCAAAGATCCGGAGAAGCGGACGTATGACAATGCGGACGATCTCGCGAACGCCTTCAGGGAATACTGGCCGAACGAAACTCTGGAGATGTCACCCGAAGGCACGAGCAACCTTTCCTCCTTCAGCGTATGAACAGCGCGTCTTCATTTGACGGCTACACAATAACGAAGGCCAATATCGCCAGCGGCGCCGCAGGCGTCGTACATGACGCCCTCTCGCCGGATGGCGTGCGCGTGGCCATCAAAGTGCTAAACAAGGAATCGGTCGAAAAAAAGATCTCGGAGGTCGTAAAGAAGAGAAGGCCTGGAGTTGAGCGCAATCCTAAAGAACTTGCCAAAGAAATCCATCGGCTCTACGAGCGAAACGTCGACGACTTCAAGTCAGAATATCAGTGGCTCACTGGCCTTAATCATCCAAACATTGCCAAGGTTTACGAGACCGGCTTCCACTACGGGCATTACTATATCGTGTATGAGTTCATAGAGGGTAAGTCCCTGGCGGAGCACGTACGAGGATGGAAGCCCGTTGATATGGTTCCTCTATTCGTCCAGGCTTTGAGCGGGCTGGATTACATCCATAGGAACGGAATCATTCACTTGGACATCAAGCCGGGCAATATCCTCGTGCAGGAGGACGAAGGAAAACCGATCGTCAAGATCATAGATTTCGGGCTTGCGATAACTCCTGAGGAATACGGCGGGGATTTTCGCGGCACATCCGCCACCATGGCGCCGGAAGTCGCGCTTGGTCAGAAAGATCTCGTAGATGCAAGGGCCGATCTCTTCTCGATGGCAGCGGTGATGTATTATTGCATCACGTGGGGAATAAGGTTTCCATTCCCGAGGCCTGTAACAGGGGATCGCGAAGCCGTTCGGAGGTTCATAGAAGAGCGTGAGCCAAACCTGAAGATCAGTCCGCCGTCATCGGCGCATCGCCGCCACGAAGGATTTGTTCCAGAGTATCTCGATACCATCGTCATGCACCTCCTTGAGCGCAATCCCTCAGATCGGTTCTACGGCAACGCGCGCGCGGTGATCAACGCCCTGGCCACCCACCTGCCCGATGCGTTCAAGGACACTCCGGATACACTCGGATCTTATCTCAGGCCCGAAATGAACCGATATATCGGCCGGGATCAGGACGTGGAGGCTGTTGAGTTCAATATACGCGCTCTTATCGAGGGCAAATCGCCCGTGGCACCGATCTTTCGGATTGCGGGCGCCAGGGGGCTCGGGAAAACGCATTTTCTGAATCGCATCCGTGAAACCGCGGAGCGGCACGTGGAGAAACTCTCGATCCACGCGATCACGTTGCCCGCGACTCAAGAGGCATTGGAAAGCAAGATCGCGAACCTCACGAGGGACCTCTCGGAAAACGCCAAACCTTTGCTCGTGCTCGTGGATAATCTTGAGGAACTACAAGGTTCTCTCCCCCTTTGTAAGGGGGAGTCGGAGGGGGTAGATCGCGAAAGCGACCACGACCTGCTTCCCCCTTCCCCTCCTTACAAAGGAAGGGGGTATATCGACGCTGCAGTTTCAGCAATCTCCGGCCTTTCCCGGCTCATCGCCGAACACAAGCGCACCGAGACCACCTACAGCGACATTCAAGAGGCGATGCTGGTGTTTACGGAAACCTCTGGTACCCCTCTCCTTTGTAAGGAGAGGTTGGGAGAGGTAGATCCTGACCTCATCACCACGATCGAGCTCAAGCCCTTCACGGTGACCGATATCGGAGAATACCTCGCGTCCACTCCTGCGTTTAAGAGTAAGCCGATAGACCACGACCGCGCCGAGGCCCTGTTGCGCCGTACAGCAGGCATTCCGCGTGAATTGGTGGACACGCTTCAGGAATTGGACAGCAAGGGAGTGCTGTTCGATGCCAGCGGGGAACTGGTGCTGGCGGAGATCCCTGAGATCGCGCGTTCGGCACAGCAAGCCCCCGCATCCACGCGCGAACGCCTGCTTGCGGAATATCGCTTCCTCCCCCGACCCGATCAGGAGGTTGCCGAGATCATGGCGTGTTGGTGCTGTAAGCCCATCCTCCCGTCTTTGCGCGAGAAAGACGTCAAAGAGTTCCTGCATTGTTATACCAATCCGCAGGCGCTCAATAACCTCGTGCAGAGAGGCGTTGTACACCACGATCCTGCGGCCAAGACATATTCGTTTGTCGATAAAGACTACATGCCTGAATTGATCCACGAAGAAATGGATCATCGATTCAGAGCGACAATACATACAGATATTGCCGATTATCTCGGCAACTTCACGACCAGGGACGAGAACCAGCGTCATGCGATCATGCTTCATCGTGCCTTCGGCGCCGACAGGACCATGGCCATGCGCTATTGTATCGTGTTGGGAAGGGAGATGCTTTACCGCGAGGGAAAATGCAGGACCGCGATTGAACTCCTGAAAGAGGCAAAGAAACTTGCTGAAACCCCAAAGAAGAGTTTATTGGCCTATATCGACCTCCTGCTCGCTGAGGCATATCACTATTCCAATCGTCGCGAGGAAACATTACAAATCAACAATGACGGTTTGAAACTCGTCGAAGGAGCATTCCCTTCCTTGGAAGTGATTTTCAGACTGAGAGAGATCGCCTATCTTCTCAACTATCGCGAACTAGACAAGGCCAAGGGCGTTATCGAAGAGCTCAAGGGCATGACCCGAAATAACACGGCGGCCTATCCCATGCTCCTGAATTATGAGGCGCGTTATTATCTGGAAACGTCGCTGTCAGACGGAGATCGCTCGGTGAATCCCTTGAACAAAGCGAAGGAAATCTTCGAGGAAAGTGAACGGATTGAGCAGACCCTTCGTGCGGAAATCACTGACCGCATCAGCAACAACTACTTGTATCGTGTTTTGCGCGCCCTCGCCGATTATTACGGTGCAGCCACTAAGGCCGAACAAGTCATCAATCGAAAGAAACTCAACGTTATCGATCTTGCGAACGCGTATCTTGACTTAGCGGAAATCCACAGGCTTGCGGGACAGCACGAGAGGTCGTTGGAATACGCCTTGAAAGTGCATTCTCTTGCCACCGTCTTGAATTCCGGACTGTACATTTATTTGGCTTATGGCGTACTTGCTAACGTCTACCATGATATGGACGAGTTCGAGAAATCCATTGAGGCGTGCAACAAGAGAATCGCCGCCAGTGCGAGTTTTGCGGGCAATGATGAGTACAGACGACTATCCGCCCATATCTGGAACCACATGGGGCATTGCTACAAGGAGCTGAAGGCTTGGGACAAGGCGATCGTCTATTTCGATGCCAGCGCCGGCGCTGGAAACGACAATATCCTGAAAATGTGTGCGTATGAAGGACTCGGCGAGGTCTTTTATTATAAGGGAGACTACGAGCTTGAGAACACCTATTTCGACCGCGCAGAGGCGCTTCTCAGCAGCATGCCGAGCAACGCCTTTGCGAATTCTTACAGGTTTCGCATATTGAAGCTCAGGAGCGAAACGCACCTCATGAAGAAGGAATTTGAATTGGCGCGGCGCATCGCCGGCGAACTCAGGCCCTTGGCTGGGAGCGATTCGAAGAAGATCGAGGAGTGCGACGAATTGGAATCAAGGCTTTCCGCAGCCGTTTCCTCTTGAGAAGCAGCAGACCCGCCAATCCTGCGACAATGCAAATGACATCGGATGTTGCCGCCGGCCGATACCCAGCGCCTTCGATCAAGCTGCATTTTGAGATACCACTAGCGGCCGCGTTCATCCCTCCTCCAGAATCACCCATGTTGGCAACAACGGTGCTGGACGACGATCCCGAGTCATCGGCTTCATCGACGATATCGCTTGCACTACTCGGCGGTACAGCCCCGGCCACGCTTCCGGGGACTTCAACTGGGTTAGCAACCACAGATGATATGTGAGTATTGAATTCAAACGAACTGGCAAGGAATTCGGTCGAAGACGTTCCCGTGAAAAGAGCAGTCATGTAATAATTTTTTATTCCGCAGTCGCCGGGTTGAATCAAAGACATGACGTCCGGGGGGAGATCTTTAAGAATACATAACCCCTGGGCATCCAGATCACAGGCCGTGAGATATTTGTTTGCTTGATGATAATTTTCGTCAGTTGAGTAGAGGCTAACGACACCACTTTGCTGTGGCGCCTGAAACTGTATTTGCCGTTGTATTACATTTCCATCCTTGTCCTTCGTGCACTGAAGCGCATATTTGGTTCCATCACCGTTATCGAAGAGCTCAAGGACCAGCGCAGCAAGATCTTCATTGGCGCCCTGTTCGATCAGTATCGCGTCCTTCGCTTCGCCTCTTGCCGCCTGCTGCTGCTTGTTGTCATGCACAAGATTGTACGCGAACTTATTCCTTTTTCCGCTTATGTCGTGGATGCCGATGGCGTTGTCGTGGATGTCGTTCATGTCTGCCACGACGTGATCCTTGTCCGCCGCACCGATCAGGGCATCATCCGCTTCGATCAGAACTCCCTCGCCGCAACTGGAGATATCGGCGCCCTGGATCACCGCTCCGGTGGACTTCACGTGGAGACATGCCCCGGATTTGTTTGCATCTCCGGTGATTATTGTCTGTGTTTTGGGAATGGCCTGCGAGCCAGCGTACGTGCCCACGACGATCTTGCCAGTGCCATCGAGGGAGATACCGTCGATCACGTTCGAGAGCTGGAGGCCGTAGAGATGGACGGTAACTGCTGGGATATCGTTGGTTACGTGCAGGAGTTCTCCTGAATAAGAAAGATTATCGTCACGTTTGATCTTGAGGCCAATTATGTGGATATCCTTAGTCTCACCTGCCTTGACCGTAATAGTAAGTGGCTTTGTAAAATTGAAGAGATCGTTGATTACCAATGGATCCGTCATTTTAAAGCATATTTCGTAATACCCATTAGCAGCATAACTCTGGTAGTCGTCCAATTTACTCTGGATGTCTCCGATAATAGTTGGTTTGTTGACTGCTGTTGGAATGATTTCGATTGGATTTTTGCAACTCTGCTGCTGTGCAGGCAGTTGTGGAATGGGTATTTTGACCTGTTGTGGCGGAATCGCGCCCTGCTGAAGAGGATGCTGTACTGCAATTCCAGCGGCAGGCAATAAAAGAACCGTCATCAATGTCGTAAAGAGAAATGTCTTTTTCATCCTGCCCTCCCCAGAGGACACTTGTACGTCATCGCCCATAGAGATAAGCAAGGGGTGTGCCAAAAGACGCCAGCGATATAATCATTATAATTCAATATATTAGGCTGTCACGATAAATGGCTTGGTGGGTATTTTTATACTTTTCGAGGACGAGAATTTTCAAAAAGATAAAAACGGGAAACAGGCAAAAATCACGGAATGCTGGTCTCTGTCACCATGTCGACCAGTATTGGCGGGGGTGTGCTGGGATACATCTGCTGATGTTTCTGGATGAGCTGTTTCGTGAGCGCGTAGCTGATGCCGCCGGAGTAAGTGCGGCCAGGGAGTGAATACTTATTCTTGTCGTAGGTCAGAAGGATATGCCGCACGCCTTGGGCATCCTCCTGCGAAGCAAATTTGTCGCTTGAATAAGCGATGCGCCATTCGTCGGGGCACATTACCGCACGATCGTCTATGAGGTAATTATCATCGCCATCAAAATCACCAACAACAGGATGACAATCCGCACCACCATAAACAGTCGCTGGTGGCGGCGCTTCAAAAATTGAATATGATCCAACCGTATTTATTCTCCATGTACCGCTTTCATCTTTGAGACCAAGCATTGGTGAACCGCCGACGAATGTGCCCGCCAATGGTATAACATCGTTTCCACCAAAAACATGAGGCGCATTCGCTGTCCAATCCATGGAAGGATAAAATTTGGTCCCATCATTGGGGATCATGTACATCCGGCCTTCATCAGGAAGACCGTCCGGCACCTTAAAAGAAATCTGTAGAGAGCCAGCTTTATTATAATCGGCAGTTGTAATCACATACGCCCACCCCGGCGCTTGCGCCAGCAACTCATCCGGTATCAATTGCGCAATCCATTCGTAATGCCCAAGTGTAGACTCCGTGCCATCGCTGTAGTCCACACGTACATCGCCATCGGAACACATGATACCGATATCATTGAATCCATTTCCATCATAATCCCCTATCGCTACCCTGCTGTAATTCGATTCATCCGGATTCATCTTGAGATCATCGTGCCACTGGCTTGAATAATCCAATACCCAATCCCACCCGTGCCACACTCCCTTGTTGATGAGCTCCGTATCAGTGAGCGCCACGTTGAACGTACCGTGCTCTTTGTCGTAAGCAACAAAATCCGCGCGACCGTCGGAATTCATGTCCTCCACGTACGGCCAGACCCACTTGCCATTGATCGGCGTGAAATTGAGCAATAAATCCCATGCGCCGTAGTTGTCTCCACCGCTCCCCTTACTTGAAAGATCCACTGACCACGTGCCATTCTCGAATTTCACCAAGTCTGCCCGTCCGTCGCCGTCGAAGTCGTAGGTCTTGGCGATGTAGTTGCCCTCGGGCCAGAGTTCCTGATCCGAGCAACTCGGGTCGTTGGCTCCCACGATGATGTGGTTTTGTGTGTCTTTTATCCCGCATATTATGCCCACTCCAAGCTGGCGCAGGGCGATAGTCTCCGCATCGGTGAGCTGTTCGTCCGAGGCAAGCTGCGGGTATTGAGAATGGACCGTGGCCAGGAATTGATCCACGAGGTTCATCGCCACGTCGATGCGCGGCTGCTTGCCAATGTTGCCCCCGCCACCCTGCTGCGGGACTCCGGAGTTCACCAGGATCTCGCGCATCTTGAGAGGCATGATGTAGCGCGTGGCCGGGTGCCCGAGCCCCTGCTTTGCGTAGCTCTGCACAAGGGCCGCCGCGCCTGCGATCATCGCTGCCGCGGCGGACGTGCCGCCGAACATGTTGGTGTAATATGCGTTGGCCTCGGTATTTGGAGGATTCACGCCGCCCGTGTCCTGCCAGATGTACGGACTGCCGGTGTACGGGTAGCCGGTTGTCACTACTCGATCTCCCCAAGCGTACACGTTCACGCGATTGCCGTAATTCGTATCGACGCGCTTCTGGTGATTTGTTCCCATGCTGGAGCCCACGATGATCGAACCGACGTCATTGGCGGAGATGTTTACCTCTGTAGGATCGTACGTCGCAGGATCGTCCAGATTCACCGAGCCATTGGCAGCGCCCTCTACGACAGTAACACCAGCTGCGATGGCATATTTAACGGCATCGTAATTGGCTGGAAACGCGGTCGTTGGCACACAGCCGTATTGATTTGAATTCGTGCAAGTTCCGAGAGCGCCAGCCACGCCGACTTCGATAAGAAACACCGATCCCGGATCCATTCCGCCATTGGATGAATCTCCGGCAAGAAGGTTCAAGAGAGTACCGCTCACAGTCGCAGGATGCGGAATACCAGCAAGGCCAACCTTCGCATCTGGTGAAAATCCCGTAGTGCCATGTCCATTGTCTTGTGATGCGATGATTCCGAGAACCGAAGTGCCATGGGCGATTGCAGGAGGACAACTCGAATCCGTGGACGTCAAATCACATTCGATCATAAATACATTGTTCGTTTGGCTGATCGAAAGGTCTTCGTGCAGGTAGTTCCATCCACCCTCCATATCCACAACTTGCACATTTTCACCCCTGATCCCCGCTGCCCAAGCAGCCTGCGCGTTGAGACCTCCATTCGTGGAATCGGGATACAGATACCCCTGCAATCCGGTGAGCGTTGGCACTGATGCTATACCCGGATAGGAATTCTTCGGCGTGGGATATATCTTCTCTACTCCTGGCTGCACTTTGAGTTCGTTGTAGAGCGCAAGCGCTGTATCCGGATCCTTTGCCTCAATCATGTAGATGGAATTGAAATCAGCCAGCTTCATGCCAGACTTGGCTTCCAGCCTTGCACGGAGCTTGTCGAGCTTGTCCGCATCGATCGTCACGCTTCGCTGCAGAGTTACTCCTGGGTGTGCGTCAATGACCGCCTGCAGCGACGAGATCGTATCGCCATTTCTTTCATCAACGCTGTATAACGCCTTCGTGGAATCAAGCCGCGCGCCCAGCGATTCATCGAGGTGTACGACCAGATAACCTGCGTAGTTCTCTGAGAGGATCAGGGCTTCGGGGCCGCCCTGTACTGATGCATCGCCAGCAGGTGTAAGATCAACGCCATCATCTGCACCCTGCCCGCCGCAGCCAACAAACAAAAAGAGCGCTGCCATGACGCACGCGCCCACAAGTACCAGCTTCGTCCCGACCGAATTCTTTGGCAATCTCTTCCGCATAAGAAACTCCCTTATTTCTTGAGGAGTTCGATCAATTTTTAGCACCGCACACCCGCACACGCAAGGTCTATTTCGCCCCGCGGCCATATCTTGTTTTCGTCAATAATCTCAAAAAGTTTCGCGGTTTTTTCGTAATGGGGTGGAGGGGGAAACAGAGGCGTGCGGCGCGTCTAGAACCGCGCTGATGGCTTTGAGGAGGTTGTTTTCGTATTGTGGTTATCGGGTTGAGGGGTTTGATTTATTGTTCAAGCTTCTTCGCGGCGCGCTCGATCCCGAGCTTTCGCTTCTTTACTTGATGCCCGATTCGAAAGGTATTTATGAGTTATCGAATAGATTATTCCCATAATAAAAAATGGAACCGCTAATGTTAAACCATCTAGAATATGTCGTCTGGGACAATAAATTTTATGCACTCCCCAGGCTCGGGACCATCCATATCCAATAGCAGATTCAATTAAGAACCAAATAAATAACACTAATCCGCAGATGACAAAAATATTCAAGTTCGAGAATATTAATTTACGCATAATTCATTCCGAGAGTTTGTCGTCGCCTGAAAGGGTACATGCGGGCTCGATTGAGCTGGAATTTTCGAAATAGCCTCTATCATAGAGGTCCTTTGCCGTATTTACAGCAGCTCCTGCAAATTCCCAACTGTTCTTTGGTGCATCAGGCATGTAATATCCCGAAGTCAAATCTCTAGATGCTTCGATCCCGTTGATGATTGCCGGTGCGGAAACGACTTTCGACACAAGCTCGATCCCTCTTATCGAAGCTTCGAATCCTGACTCACCCATTCCGTCTGCAACGGTACGCGCGGCAGCCACCGCCGATCTTCCAAAACCGGCTGCATAGCCGGCCTCGACAGAAGCTTTTTCGGCGAGCACGCGCGTTGCTGTGTATGCCGCACGTCCCGCTGCCAGTTCCGCGCTTGCAGCATACGGCGCTATGGCTTCGATTGTTGGTACAATGACGGGAGCTGCGGCTATACCGATTACGCCGGTTCCCACAATTTTTTGAAATACCGCTTCTTCTCTGCTCTTCGGACCTCCTACGATATTCATTCTGTACTGTTCGGCATAATCTCTTTTGTTCTGTTCGAAAGCTGAATTTTCGATTCTGCCGTCGGGATCAATATACGTCACAGGATTGTTTCTGACAAATGCATAAAGATTTAAAGGGGCCATCTGCTCGATATTCACCCTCGGATTTTCAATGAAATGATTGTCCGGACTCGCCCACCTCCCCATCTCTGGCGCATAATAGCGGCCGCCGAAATATACGAGGCCGGTTTCTTCATCGTATTCCTTGCCGGTGTAAACATAGTCGGCGTCTACGGAGCCTGGATTATCGACCTTCCTGTCGAGGCCGTACGGATATCGACTCTCCTCGCGAAGAACATTGCCCTGCGAGTCCGTGACGAGCGTTGTACTCCCGAGATGATCGTCGATGTAATAGACAACTCCCTGCTGTGGGTCATTGGATGAGGCAACGCTGTTTGATGCAGAACTCCCACAGCCCGCGCTGCTGCCCAGCCAACAGACGCCGCAAGCCAGCGAACAGGCAAGCATGACCAGCACAGCGGTTGCCCTGCAAATTCTGCGCGCGGTCCTTGATAGACGGCGTATCTTTGCTCGACGTTTTCTTCGTTTTTTGCGGCGCATAATACGCCGTAGATACAGCAATAGACGTGCCAAAAACAGAATGCATTGATTTACAGTAAGTTGCGTGACAAAACGCGCTTGGAAGCAAGAAATCTGTTTGTAACTTTATACACTCTCTTGAGCAGCTGTTCGAGAATCAGGACATTACATGGTCCATCGCCTCTACGGGCGCACTGCGGACGACTTCAAGTCCGACGCCGCAATCATCCAAAAATAGCTGATATGGTTTTGCTACAGAGATTGATTATTCGATCGAACAGACCTTTATCTTCCATGCGTGTAGTAATTTGAACAGGGTGAAGCGACGGTGCATGCGCCGCCTGAGGATTCTGAGTAGTAATTGGTGCCGGGCAATAATAACCAGGTTCACAAGTCGTTATCTCAACATCAGAACCGGAGGACGTGGAACCTGAGGAGACGGACCTGGGCAGGGCTCCGTATGGCATCATCAGGTATGGGCTAATAGGAATATCCTCTCCTGAATATCTATCACCTGTATTCAAATCAGGTGCATCTGAGTTTTCTGCAGCATTGCAGGCATAGCCAGGTTCGCAGGAGGTAGTTTTGACATTCCCTTCAGATGGGGCGCGTAAGGCATATTCGCCGACCAGCTTGGAACCGTGATATGCATCGCAAATATTGCACATACGCACCTCCTGTCGATTTGATGGCTCGCTCCCTTGCATGAATTATCGGCTCGTTCTCGCGGATGTTGCTAACTTTTTCATTTTTTGAGAGAACATGCCTTAGATCCGGATAATTTTAGGGTCAGCTGGAAGGTGTGCATGCCGCTTCCTGTGAATTTTGATCCTGAATCAAGAGTTGGTCTTCTATGGCGGGAGCTGATGGACGTTGCGGCGGCCCGCGGACAATCCGCTGAATCGTTGGAGAAGTCGGTAAATCGGGGCTATATTACGGGCTATTATCCCGAACCGGTTCGCCACGCCAACGACCCGACAAAAATCGAATCAACCGAGGTGCTGGAATTCGCATACAGCGATCCTGCGTATTACAGGCTGCTAGCAAAACACGGCTATCCTGTCTCGTTTGCCATGAATGATTTTAATGATGGAACAAATGTAGACAAAAAATGGCACGATCAGATCACGGTAAAGGTTGATGAAATTCGCAAGCAGCTGCGTGACGAAGGTGTGATGCAGGATGGCGATAATGATTTCAAACGCGAACTGGCAAAACGCATATACGATTACGTTCTGAGTTTTTTCCCAAGGAATATCAAGGATTGCAAACCCGAGAGGGTTGACTGGGATGCGCTGGAGAATAAGTGCGGCTTCTGCTCTGAGGCCAGCTCAATCCTCTATTTTGCATATCGCTATGCCGACCTCAAGCCGGTCTTCCTGGAATCGTTTGAGAGCGAGCCTCTTCTCAAAAACTACATGGATTATGGCAGTTTTCCACGTTATGCCGGCGGGCACGTATTCGTAGGGACGTTGCTCAGCGAAAACGATGTGATTGAAGCCGATATCGGAAGGAGACGCTTTGGCGGACATAATTCCTTCGCCAGAAGAATAAGCGAACGAAGATTTGCGGGCGCTTATTTAATCAACCTTGAAGCAGATATTACTGCTGGCCGAGGTGGTTCCAATATCAGCGGAGCAATTTTCGACATTCTTCCGGACGATCAGCGATCCGCCCTGGGCGTAGTAGCATCTGAAGTGAAGACAATGACGCCGATTCAACTGGTCTCACGCATCAGCTGGTTCCTGGACCTTTTCAATGCCTCGCCGCGCAGGGATTACCACGTCACGGAGATGCAGTATCTTTACGCTCTTGCGCAGAAGCAACAGTCATCGCCGGATATTCTTAATGCGATCAGGGAGTTCGTGAAGGCAGATCCAAGGGGAAGCTGCGTTGATGCGCATCTGCTGGTCGCTGGTTCGTTGGGAAATCTGGAAAATACGAAGGCTAATGCCGCCACGGATGACGAGCGTAATAAAATCGATGCTAACATAGCCAAAGCTAAGCGGATTCTGGGTGATATCGTGGAGAGTTCGGTCAGGGGCAATCCCAACTTTTTGCCAATGACAAACCTGCTGGAGCAAGTCGAGATGGAGAGACATACTCCGGAGGAGCGCATCGAGTTATATAGGGATCTCATAAGATCATATCCCCAAAATAATATCTTTCGGTATCTTTTTGCTAATGAGTGCACAAATTTCATCAGTGCCGCAGTCACTCAGCGCCAGGACGGCGGTAATATCGATTCGATTCGCGATGAAACACTGCGGCATCTGAAGGCGCTTATCAAATCCGAGCCGGATCAACCGCCGTTGCATTATCAGCTGAGCAGATTGGCGCTCTACACGAGGGATGACGCCACGGCGCTGACAGCGGGCAAGAGGGGGCTTGAATTAAGCGGTGACGAATGGATCGCTGGACCGTCGTTTCTCGGCTATCTTGTACTCGTGGGGATACACAGTGGCGACTCTGATTTTCTCAATCTCGTGCTGCAGAAATTACAGAAAGATTGGCCCGGGGAGAGTTCGCAACGTCTGCGTGAAATCATCGGAAATGAATGGGGCGGATATTACACCTCCGCGGATGGCCGACCGCTTCCAAGGTCCGAGCTCGATCTCCGCATCAATCTCGTGCGAAAGGTTATGATGGCGCTTGCGGAAGCGGGAGAATCCTCGCCCTCGATGGATTTCATGCGGTGGCGGCAGGGTGGTGCCCTTGCGCTGGCTTTTGGAGCGCCCGTTGACACCGCAAAAACTTTTTTTGATGAAATCGAAAACAAGTCATCAGAGGAGATGCAGAAGAAATTTGAGGCCTGTTTGGCAGCTGCCGATAAAAAGATAGGCGATGTCGACGGACGGATGTTTGAAGCGAACAGCCCGAATATGGGTCTGGACCGGGTAAAATTGATAGAGAGCTATCTTACCCAGGAGCGAAAGACGCTGGCGATACCTACTTACCTTAAATTCGCCTCGTGGGCCTTTGACTGCGGACGAGAAGATGTAAGTTGCGAAGCACTCGAAGCAGCGATTCGTATAGATCCAGAAAAAGCCGCCGGCGATTTTTTCAATGACGCTTTCGATAAGCGCTTTGAGGCGATTGAGACTGGCGATTCATCCAACAAAGAAAACGCGAGACGGAGCCTTCATGGCCTGATTTCAATGCTTGATCCGTTATGGAATAATGCCGGATTGCTGCAGGACGACGGCGTTCACAGACTTGATGAAGCTTATGCTCGGTTGGCTGAAAAGCTTAACGCTCTAGGCGATGTCGAACAGGCAAGGTTCTGCATACAGCGATCCGATCACTTGAGAACGATCTGCCCCAGATAGGCGTCGATCGTGGGGAAAGAAAGCCCCATAAGCTTTCGGCGCTACATAATAAATACTGCTTAATTTAAACAAGTTAAAACCAAACAACGATTTCAACTCTCTGGCATGCCCCTTGCTTTCTTAGCAGCAGACCGTGACCAAGGGGGAGCGATGGCAACCAAGAGAGAGCTGGATATCCTGTCTCAGACCGCCCACGACATGAGATCGCCGCTGGCCGTGATCGCGGGATTTCTTGAACAGGTAGATACCTCACAGCTTGATAATGATATGCGCGAATTCTGCGCTGCAGCGCGGAGATCGGCGGACAGGCTGCTGGCAATGGCGGATTCGTTGAGACGTTCCTCTGTCGTTGCGCATCCCAACCGCGCGGCGCACGATGTTGCGGAAATCGTCAGAGCGTGCGTTGCGGAGATAAGGCGCATCGCGGATGGAAACAAAGTTGAGGTTCGGTACGCCGGTCCGAGAAAACTCATAGGCCTCGTAGACAAACTTCTATTCGAGCGCGTTCTCACGAATATGCTCTCAAATTCTCTTCAGGCGCTTGGAAAGCGTGGAGGCTGGATACTCATTACACTCCTCTGCCGCAATGGAACGATCTACCTCGACGTTGCCGACAACGGCATCGGTATTGAACCGGGTCACTTGGATAAAATTTTCGAGCGCGGCTTCACTCACGGCGATCATAATGGAACCGGAATCGGCCTTGACGCATGCAGGCAGATCATTGAAAGTCTGGGCGGAAGAATAGAGGTCCACAGTGCAAAAAATTCAGGAGCGATCTTCACGACAATTCTTCCCGCAAGCGCGCTTATAATAGATGAAGATGCTGATGCGGACGCGCGCGACATCATCGTGGAAGGCAGAGATTGCGCGGTCATCAGGCGGGACGATACGCTTGATCCGATGTAACCGGCCATGTATTCAAATCTAAATAGCCGTTCCTGTGAACCCCCGATGAGCAGGGCTCAATAATACTTGATGCCGGGGCTGTAATATCGGGCGCCTTGCTCCCCCGACCAACCGGGAAAGCTGCAACAGGCCGCATTGCCGACAGACGGCCTCAAAATTTGAAGGCTACGGCTGTGACCGCATCCGCCAATAACAAATGAATCATTCCCCAACACAAGAGGTTCTGCAGTGGCTGTTATTTTCGACTGAAGGTCCTTCGTGCTTACGCCTATGAGCGCCGTGAGTTGAATTCCCTTTGCGCGCATCTCCTCCGCAAGCGCCGGATCGTCCATCTTGCGTACCGCGCCATTGTTAACCTGCACGGTATCTCCCGCGCCGAACTTTCCGTCGCCGTTATCTACAACGGTCACTATCGTGGCGTCCAGTTTTACCTTGATCGTCTCCATGCGATCCTCCTTTGAGGGTGCAGTCGATACAATTATCGGCAGGAGCGGGAAAAAAGTTGCTATTTTTGTTGAAAATTTTGTTGGAGGCCTTACCTTTGCTCCAAAAGGCGTAGCTATCGGATCTCCACAAGGGGGAGGAACCATGACGCTGCCCACGAATTTTAGCGCGGATTCTCCAATCGGTCGGATGTGGTCGGAGCTGCTGGCGCAGGCAAGACGTGAGGGGCGCGATCCGGCTGTGCTGGAACAAGAAGCAGACCGCGGTTTTGACGCATTTCTTCCCATCTTTGAACGCCAAAATCATCTGAATACGCGAGGTACGATCGAAGCCGGCGAGGTGGTGGAATACGCTTATTCGCAACCGGTTTTTTTCCGCCTTCTGCAGAAATACGGTTTCCCGGCGCCGTACGAAATGGACGATCAGGATTCACGCACGACACCTGCGCGACGGGCTGTCGGCGATATCGTCCGTAAACGGAAAGATGAATTGGCGAAAATACCCGGGATGGTTCCGTCCTCCGATGCGTATCGCAGAGAGTTTGCCAAACGTATTTACGAAGACCTCATACCCATAATATCGGCGTGGAATAAAGACTGCCCCGTCGAGGAGCCCGCCTGGAAGGCCTATAACGACAAGTGCGGTGCCTGCGGCGAAATGGGCACACTCCTCTATTACGCATATAGCGTTGCGGGTCTGAAGCCGATTTTTCTCGGCATGAATCGGGGCTCCTCGGTGGCCAGCGAAATGACAGTGCTGGTGGGGGGCAGCGAATACGGTTCCGCGCATCTTTATGTCGGGGTCCCGCTTGACCACGGAAAAGTTGTCGAAGCGGATCTGGCGCTCAGGCGTTTCGATGCACCGCAACCCTACGGCGTGCAGCTGACGCCCCGGCAGGCCGCGGAAATGTTTCTCCTTTCCCAGAAAGGAAAGGTTTCCTCTGACGCGGACTATGAGTCAATCATCGGAACGCTCGCGCGGATCGCCCCTGAAACGTCGGTCTATTCGTTTCTTTCCCTGGATCGACGTTATTACAGGATGAATCCACCCGAGTTGGAATCCAGCATCAGCGCAATCCTCGCCAGGTTCGGCTCAACGGATAAAAATCAATATCAGGCGGAGTTGATGCGCGCGCGGCTGGCCTCATTTCAGAGCCGAGGGTATTCCCCTGACAAGCTCTTCGAACTGATGGATCGAATTGCTGTAAACGAACCGTCGTTAGGCTGTTTTCTGGCTACGGATAATGCCATGATGCTTTTGGACGGACTCGATAATCAGATGCAGGGCATCACGGCGCCGGATCAGCTGCGCGCGTTCAATATGCAACACGCGCGCGCCATTCAGACGATTCGGAACCTGCTCGTCAAAGCCATCGATTGGGACACGAATTACTTCTATGCATTCTATCAGCTCGGACGTCTCGTAAATGTTTACCTCACGCCTGAGGAATCCGTTGCGCTGATGCGAGAGCTAGCAGGCCGTCATCCGGATCATCCCTTCATTCAAATGAACCTGGCAAGAGCGCTGCTGCAGCAGATGAATCATGCCGGTTCTGCAAAGGAAGAAGAGGAATTGCTCCACGAGGGGTCTTCAGTCATGCACCGTCTCATGGCGTCTCCCGCTTCCGGCGATTTCATGGTCTCAGCGCTTGCCGCCAGATACGCGATGTATAATCTGAAACCTCAGGAGGCCTTGCAGCATGCCCGCAGATCGTTCGATTCGCTGCAAGACCTCCATCCATTTGCCGCATCCGCGTGTTCCGACGTCTTTACGGCCGCCATGATTGCCGGCGATTGGCAGCTCTCCAGCCGCGCGATCGACCGATGGAAGCGTATATCCGGAGCTTCATGGTCTTCGCAGGCGGCGGATATTCTTTCTCAACCCTGGCATCTTTATTACCGTGCCGGAGGAAGGACGAGGCTTCAATCGGGCGCGGTCGCTGCTCGCGCTTCTAGAATTGCCGTCCTCCTTGACGAACTAGTGCGGAACGGGCTTCCGAAGGAGAAGGCGGAGGAAATTGCCGCAAGGCACGCGGTTATCGCCTTATCCCTGAGCGGCGGTCATCCTGATGCATCCAGGGATTTGCTCAAATGTATCAGAGATCCGCGCGCTGCGCACGTGCTCCAGGCGAGCAAATTCGTTGCAGGCGCTTTTGTCGTTCCGATGATGCGACACTCGCAATTCAATCGCTCCAGCATCGAGAGCGGTCTTCGTTCAGTTGAGGCGGTCGAGCGTTTGCTGGCCCCGCAGGACAGCTCGGTTCTTCTTGATGCCTATCGAGTCTTTGCGGACAAGGGCATAGAGCTTGGACGCGAGGACGTGGCCCGAGAGTCCCTTCATCACGTGACGCTCGCTACGGGATCGGATGGCACTGCAAGGTTTTACGAAGAAGTCTGCAGAATACGCGTTACGGATGCTGCGCCCTATGCCGAGAAACAAAAGGAAGCTTTGCGATCCCTTGCTGCTCTACGAGTGCTTTGGGAAGAGCGCGCCTCACTTGATGCGTCCCACACTCAGGCCGCGGCTTTATGCTGCGATTATGCGGCAAGTCTGTTGAATTCATCCTCAGATTCGGCCGCCGCGCGAGGCGCGCGTGAACTTGCTGAATCGTTCCGCAAGTTCAATGAAAGTACGGCGGTTTCATCCAGAGCAGCTATGTGATCACAATGATCGTCATCGATCCCAATTGTGCTTACTGCACAATTGATATCCAGCAGATATCTTCTTCATAATAAACATCCCTGCGAAAATTTCACTTGTGATCTCAAGGGATCATCGGGATATTGCTGACAGTCTGGGGGATGTCGATGTTCTTCAAATCAATAGCCTGGAAGCTCGTAGCGCTTCTTGTCCTGGCGGCCCTCCTGCCGCTGACCATGTTCGGCGCTATCTCCGTGTGGCAGGCGAGGAAGACCGCAAGGGAGGTCGTGCTGCAGGGCAACATGCGCGTGGCCGAGAGGGCCGCAGATCAGATCTATCAATACATCAATAATTCCATCGCAATACTCCGCTCCACGGCGGAGAACGTAAGCCGGGTGGATCTCAAGCCGTGGCAGCGCGAGCGCGTGATACGCAACATGGCGCTTGAGTTCAACGAGTTCAGCGAGATCGTGCTGGTCGACGCCTCGGGCAGCATGGAAGCGGATTCGGGCGTGGGAGAATCGGGGGCGATGTCATCTCCATACGCTGCTGATGCGATCGCATCGTCGCTGGCTGGCAACGAATATTACTCGCAGGTATTCATAACGGACGAATTCGTGCCAGCGATGATAGTCGCGCTTCCCGTACAGACGCTCGGCGACGTGACCGGTGCAGCGATTGCCGAAGTTGATCTGCTCAACATGTGGCGTCTGGCCGACCACATACGCATCGGCAGGCAAGGCTACCTGAGCGTCGTGGCTCCGAGCGGCAGGCTCATCGCAAGCGGCTCGGGCGAGATGAAGAGGCTTGTCTTTCAGGAGAAAGACTACCCGGACGTCGCGCTGCTCGCGCACCTCACGACGGATGAATCAAAAGGCGTTTCGATCGCCGAGCGAAGAGACGGAAGGAATACACTGCTCGTCGCCGCTGCCTCGCTTCCAAAGCCGTTTTCGTGGGTCGTTGTGATGGAGCAGCCGACCGCCGAGGCATTTGCGCTGGCGAGAAATCTGACCTTGATATTGACCGGACTCGTGGCCGTCTTCGCGGCGGCCATGTGCATGCTGGGATTTTTCGGCGCCAGATGGCAGATCATCAATCCCGTCCTTGGGCTTATAGGTGGAACGCGCCGCATAGCCGGGGGCGATCTCGATTGCAGGGTCGCCATCTCCTCGAGCGACGAGCTTGGCGAACTGGCAACATCGTTCAACAAGATGGCCGGCGAACTTTCGCTCATGCAGGAGAACATACGCAAACAAGAGCGCATGGCCTTCTTCGGCCGCATCGCATCCGGCCTCGCGCACGATCTGCGTCACCCGATACGCAGCATAGAAAACGCAAGCCGCCTCATGGATCAGAAGTACGCGGACGCGGAATTCAGGGCCACGTTCAGGCGCGTGGTCGATCGTGAGTTTTCAAAGGTCAACGTCTTCCTGGATAATTTAAAGACGCTGTCGCACGATATCCCATATCATCCCATAGAGCTTGGGCTTCATCCCCTTCTCGACGAGGTCGTCGAGACGTTTTCTATGGACGCGCAGAAGCAGGGAGTTGAAATCAGAAAGCAGTATGCATCAGACGAAATCAAGATCTACGCCGATAAATTTTCCATGACGCGCGCGTTGTCCAATCTCGTCAACAATGCGATTCAGGCAATGGGGAGCGGCGGCAGTCTTTCAATTCGAACCTCCACGGAGCAGGCGGGCGATGCCCGTTCCGTCGTCGTTTCAATCGCAGATACCGGATGCGGAATTCCTCCAGACAGGATCGAGACGATATTTTCCGATTTTGTGACCACCAAGCGGCATGGCCTGGGACTCGGGCTCGCGCTTGTGAAGAGGATCGTGGATCAACATGGGGCTGAGATCAAAGTCTCAAGCGAGGTCGGACGCGGGACCACGTTCGAAATCCGGCTTTTTGCCGCCTCGCATGCAGGCTCAGTTGGATAGCTTCTTGCCGAGACCGATGGATAAAAAGATATCCAAATCGTTCATTTCTTGAACGTTCGCCACAGAGACGCCCTATTTAATTCAATATAATCAACGTATTAAAGAATAGCCCGCGATCGTGAGATCTTGGAACACAATATGCATATTAATACGATATGGAAGAAGGCCCGGTTAAAGGGGAGGTCGTTATGTCTACCAGGACCGAATCAACCGGCTTTGAAGGCATGCCTATATCGGCGGTCGGGGGCGACTACACGCTCGACAGGGTGGAGTGCGACGTAGGTGAAATTATAGAAAACGTGCTGAAGAAGCACGACGCCGAACGCCTCAAGAAGCATATAACCTTCGATGCGTTCAGTAATCTCCAGGGACGAGTCAGATTACGGGCGGACGAGAGGCTGATACGCATCGCGCTCTCCGTGCTTGTAGATAATGCGATTTCGAACAGTCCCGAAGATTGCGCGATAGAGATATTGATGATAAAAAATCGCAAGTGCGCATCGATCATCGTGATAGATCACGGGGCTGGTATGCAGCTGGAAAGACAGAGGGAGATGTTCAACGGCGTAGATACGGAATTCGCGGTCGCAAGGCGCATAGCGGAACTGCATGGCGGCTCGATAAACGTCTTGAGCCTGCCTGGTCACGGAGCGAGATTCATTTTCAGGCTGCCGTTGAATGAAGCGGAGAAGGACGATTCCGTCATGATATGGGAGAGCTAAGGGGAGGTGAGGATGATGTCCATCCGCCTGTTATTGATTGATGACGAAGACGATTTCGTCGAAATCCTCGGAGACTGGCTCAAGTTCAAGGGCTATGACGTGGCGACCGCTTCCGACGGAATAGACGGGCTCGAAAAGTTGCGCACCGGGGAATACGATCTCATAGTTTTGGATCTGATGATGCCGCGCCTCGACGGATATGAATTCTGTAGAGTGATCAAAAAGGATGATGGCCTCAAAAACATACCGATAGTGATACTTTCGGCAATTACGCGCCTTGGCGCGAGCGGCCTGATAAAGGATCTGGGCGTCGACGCGTTTGTGGAGAAGATGGCCGATCACGACGAACTTGCCGGAGCGATAACCTCCGTGCTTGCGGCGAGAAAGACCGCGAACGATAGAGAAGAGGCTTACAATTGAAACCCCAGTAAGGCGTCTGGCGAGGTACGGGGAAGCGGGGGGCTGTTGACCCCCTGCTTTTCTATTACTGCCCTGCACCAAAGAAAACGGGATCGGCCGCGGTTCTCGCCACCGCAATCCAGTTCACAAAACAAAAGGAAGGGCTTGCGCCCCTCCTTTTGTTTTGTGTGCCCAGGGCGGGACTCGAACCCGCATGGGTTACCCCACACGCCCCTCAAACGTGCGTGTCTGCCAATTCCACCACCTGGGCAAAGGGCAGGCTGTTGAAAACAGTCCATCTACTTCGTTGGCCTCCTCGTCCACTCCCTGCGGCGTACACCCACGTACGCCTCAGTCGGAACTCGTCGGCCGCCTCGCATCTGGACCGTTTTGAACAGCCTGCGAACAAGTCACATTGTCAAAAAAGCAGCAAGGCCTTAGCCCACCTCATAGTCGCGTGCAAGAGCTACTTTGCGGGCGCTGGCGCCGCCGGAGCTTCCGGGGGCGCGGCCTCAGCCGGCGCATTTGCCGGGGCCTGCTCGGTTATCGGCGCCTTGTCCAGCACAGAGCCGATGGTGCGCGTCTTGGAAATATGCGCAAGCCAGATGGACGTTCCGAGAAAGGCGATGGCCACGCCCGCCGTAATCTTGCTAAGGAACGTAGCGGGTCCGCGGCTTCCGAAGATCGTCTGCGATGCGCCTCCAAAGACCGCGCCGATGTCCGCTCCCTTTCCAGCCTGGAGCAGAATCACTACGATCAGAAAGAAGCAGATGAGATAGTGAATAATTATGAGAAACGTTTCCATATTCGTACTTCCTTTCGGTTCAATGCGCGCTTCTGACGATAGCGGCGAACTGTTTTGGATCCAGAGATGCGCCGCCCACCAAGGCGCCATCGATATCCGGATTCGAAAGCAGTTCTCGGCTGTTCGAAGGTTTAACGCTGCCGCCGTATATTATCCTGGTCTTGTCTGCAACCGCAGAGCCGAATTTATCCGCGATATACCGGCGAATAAGCCCGTGTACCTCCTGAGCCTGACCGGACGTAGCCGTCTTGCCAGTGCCTATAGCCCACACCGGTTCATACGCGATTACGAAATCGGCAAGCGCCGCTAAATCTATACCGGAGAGCCCGCCGTCCAGCTGCCTTCGGATCACGTCCCACGTCTGATTGGCTTCCCTCTCGGCAAGGGTTTCACCGACGCACATGATGGGCACGAGATTGTTTCTGAGGGCGGCCTTGAGCCTGCGGTTGACGGTCTCATCGGTCTCGCTGAAGAGCTGCCTGCGTTCAGAGTGCCCCACGATCGCATACCTGCATCCCACGTCCGCAAGGAACGGGCCCGAGATCTCTCCCGTGTATGCGCCGGAATCCTCCCAGAAGAGATTCTGCGAGGAGAGGTAAAATTCCGTGTCAGCCAGGGCAACGCCCGCGGAATAGAGCGCGGTGAACGGCGGTGCAATGACGACGTCAACGCCGGAAATCGCCTTGAGATCCGAGGTGAGCGCGGTCACGAACCTGATCGCCTCGGGCACGGTGTTGTTCATCTTCCAGTTTGCAGCTATGAATGGTTTTCTCATTGTTCCAACGCCACTATGCCGGGCAGCTTTTTGCCCTCGATGAATTCGAGGGACGCGCCTCCGCCCGTGGATATATGGCCGATGCGCGAAGCGACTCCGGCCTTGTTGATCGCAGCGATCGAATCGCCGCCGCCCACCACCGAGCTGGAGTTGCTCTCGGCTACCGCAATGGCGATCTTGTTGGTGCCGTTTGCGAACGGCGCCAGCTCGAACACGCCCATCGGTCCGTTCCAGAATATCGTCTTTGCCTTGAGCACCTGCGTCGAATATTCGGCGACCGTCTTGGGCCCGATGTCCAGACCCATCATGCCGTCGGGAATGGATACGCCATCGGTAGTGAGAGCCTTTGCCGAGGCATCGCAGGCAGCGGCCACAACGTGATCGAGCGGGAGCATGATGGAGATGTTGCGCGCCTCAGCCCGCTCCAGGATCCTGCGGGCAGTGTGGATCTTGTCTTCCTCTACGAGAGACTTGCCGATCTGCACGCCCTTGGCCGAGAGGAACGTGTAGGACATCCCTCCGCCGATGAGCAGGCAGTCGCAGATGTTCATCAGATTTTCTATCACTCCAAGCTTGTCAGAGACCTTTGCGCCGCCGAGTATCGCCACAAACGGACGCGCGGGCTTCTCCAGCAATTTGGAGAGCGACTGTATTTCCGCGCGCATGAGGAAGCCGGCGCCCTTAACGGGCACGAACTGAACCATGCCGGAAGTGGAGGCGTGCGCTCTGTGCGCAGCGCCGAATGCGTCGTCGACGTAAACCTCGGCGAGCGCGGCCAGCTGCCTTGAGAAGCCTTCGTCGTTTGCCTCCTCCTCGGGATGGAAGCGCAGATTTTCAAGCAGCATCACCTGCCCCGGCAGAAGCTCGCCCGCGAGTTTTTTCACGGCGTCTCCCACGCAATCCTCAGGCAACAAAACGTCGACGTCTTCCAGGAGCTGCGCGAGCCTCTCACCCACCGGCTTCATGGAGTATTTGGGATTCGGTTTGCCCTTGGGCCTGCCAAGATGCGATGCGAGTATCACCTTCGCCTTCTGACCCAGCGCGTAGCGGATCGTGGGAAGCGCGGCGCGGATTCGCGTGTCGTCACTGATGTTTCCAAGCTCGTCGAACGAGACGTTGAAATCGACGCGTATGAACAGGCGTTTCTCTGCGATCGTGAGCTCATCGATGTATTTGATGGTCATGTAGTCATCCTTCTCCCCCTTTGTAAGGGGGAGTCAGAGGGGGTAGATCGCAGGTTTTTCACGGTCTACCCTCCCTCCCCTCCCTTACAAAGGGAGGGTTAACATTATTACAGTTTCTTACCCATGTATTCAGCCATCCTGAGCATCTGGTGCGTGAAGCCCATTTCGTTGTCGTACCAGGACATCACCTTCACCATGTTGCCGATTACCTTTGTTGAAGCCGCATCCACAATCGATGCATGCGTGTCGCCCATGAAGTCCACTGAGACGCAAGGATCCGTGCAGAATGCGAGGATGCCCTTGAGCGAACCCTCCGCGTTTTTCTTCAGCGCCTCGTTGATCTCTTCTGCCGTGGCCGGTTTTGTGAGCGTGGCTACGAGGTCCACCAGCGATACGTTGATGGTGGGCACGCGGATCGCAAGGCCGTCGAGCTTTCCGGCCAGGGCCGGGAGAACCAGGCCCACCGCCTTGGCTGCGCCGGTGGTCGTGGGGATCTGCGATACCGCTGCTGCGCGGGCGCGGCGCGGGTCTTTGTGAGGAGAATCCACGAGGCGCTGATCGTTAGTGTAAGAGTGGATCGTGGTCATGAAGCCGCGCTCGATGCCCCAGTTTTCGTTCAGGACCTTGGCTACGGGGGCAAGGCAGTTGGTGGTGCAGCTGGCGTTAGAGATGACGTTATGCTTTGCGGCGTCATACGTCTCGTGGTTCACGCCGTACACGAACGTGGGCGTATCCTTGCCCTTTGCCGGCGCGGAGATGATCACCTTCTTTGCGCCTGCCTTGAGGTGCGCGCTCGCGGACTCGGTGTCCACGAATCTTCCAGTGCACTCAAGCACGATATCGCACTCCATCTTGTTCCACGGCAGCGCGGAAGGGTCTTTTTCGCTTGTGACGGGGATCTCGTGACCGTTGACGATGAGGGCGTTTTCCCTGCAGGAGACCTCGCCGTCGAAGCGGCCGTGGGCTGAATCGTACTTGAACAGATGGGCCATCACATCGGCGGATACGATATCGTTGATGCCGACGCATTTCATGCCCTTGCCGCTTGCCATCTCGCGCAGCGCGAATCTTCCGATGCGGCCAAAGCCGTTGATACCTATGCGCAATGCCATAAAATCCTCCTGAATGTCTTGGACGCCGATTAAGGCGCGGGTTTGTTGAAAGGACGGCGGAGTATACATATTGCCGGTCCTGCGTCAAGGGTGAAAACCCCTGTTTTTCAGGTGATTAGGAGCACGACTTTCGCATATTTCTATCTTCAAGCCATTGAAGCAATGCTGGAAAGAAGACCAGCGTGGTGAGCAGGCATGCGAGGAGTCCGGCTACAGCCAGCTCTCCAATGGAGCGGAGCCCGCTGTGGTAGACGAATACGAGACCGAGGAAGCCTAAGATGTTAGTGAGCGAGCTCGTCAGCGCCGCTCCACCGCTCGATTTGAGCGCCGCCATGATAGAGCCGCGGCCAAGCTCTCGATATCGGTGATAGAGATGTATCGAGTTGTCGATGCTGGTGCCGACCGACGTAGGTATGACGACGATATTATAAAAATTGAGACGGATATCGAGCAGGTACATTATTAAAAACGTGAAGAGCACGCCGAGCGCTATCGGAGAGACTACGAGAGCTGTGACGCGGAGCGAGCGAAAGTCCAGGAATACGATCGCGCAGACTATTAAAAACGCCAGCACGACCACGCGCTTTCCATCGCGGATCATGGTCCGGAGCACATCGGCGAATACGATCGCATCGCTGGACGGATAGAATTTTCCTATCGGCGTATCGATCTCGCCGATTTGCTCGGCAAAGCGTATCGCGTTGCGTCCGTTATCCAGTTCCATCTTCGGCAGGGGATTGATGAAGGCCACTTCGTATCCGAGCTCGCTGCGCTTGCCCTTGAAGATTTCCCGCACGTTTTCGGGGATCTCGGATTCCTCTACCGGCTCGGTCTCATTCAACGCCTCCTTGAATGTGTCGAGGTCCTTCTTGTGCTCGCCCTTGACCAGCTTGAGGGTCTTGTCCGCGAGCAGCCCTTTCATGTCGGCGACCACACCCATCTTGGCTCCCTGCTCTTCAGGAACCAGATCATAATAGGATTTATAAGCGTTGACGACGTTTGCGGCGCCCATTTTCACTTGTGACTCTTCGATAGCCCTTTTAATAGCAGCGTCTTCTTCGCGGTTGTGGATTACGACCGCTGCCGGACTGTTTACGGACGAGCTCGTCTGCTGCTGCTTTGATTTCGCGACAAGCGACTCCGGAAGGTTTGCCTTGATTTTGGAGAAGCGCCACTCGAACTGCACGTGAGGGAGATCGACGATCGTTATCACCGCCAGGACTGCAAATGCAGCGAGGACAAAACGCGGCAGCGGGAAGCGCTGCGGGCGCGGCGCGGTTGGATTTTTCTGCGCGTTGCCCCGGCTGAAGAAGCTGATGCGATCGAAGCCGACTCCCCGTTTGAAATTGAGCAGACGAATTTTTTCAGTCAATATCAGCATTGATGGGAAGACGAGCATGTAGGAGATGTAATTGATGACCAGGCCGGTGCCGGCGATGAACCCGAACTCCGAGAATCCCTTGAAGTCGTTGACGATGAGCACGAAAAACGTGGCGGCGACGGTAGCCGCGGACGTGAGCGCGGAACCTCCGGTATGGTACATTACCGCGAAGATCGATTCCGCTACGGCCCTGTCGCGAGGCATTTCCTGTCTCGCCCTGCGCTCTTCCACGTAGCGTGAGAACATGTGGATGCCTATCTCGACACCGAGTCCCCCGAGGATCGCAAAGAGGAATGAGGTGATGAGATTGAGGCTGTGGATTACATAGGATGAGATGGCGAACGTGCAAAGAATGCCGATCGTTAGCGGGGCAAAGACCAGGGCCGCTGCCGCGATGCGGCGGAAATAGAGCATGAGCACGATGAATATTCCGATGCCGGATATGAGGCCGGCGCGGCCCAGGTCGCGCATGAGGGTCGAGTATTCATCCACGCGTGTGCGGATCGTGTCGCTGAAGTGTATGGCTATCGTCTCGTCCGGATAGACCGTGCGGTACTGGGCAACCTCTCCGCGGATGCGTTCATAGAACGAGCGCAGCTCCCTTATGTCTTCGTCTGCGCCTTCAGGGCGCACGTACATGACATAGATAGTGCCGGCATCGTTAGTGTAGTACTCGCTGCGCGTGCCGGGGGAATATTTTTCCTTGTATTTCTTGTCGAGATCTCCGAACTGAAATTCCTCGCCGTTTCCATCTGACTCAAAATCTATATACAGACCGCCGAGTTTTTCTTTCTGTATCCGCCGGTCGATGCGGTCGCGTATCGTTTCAAGGTCGTTCAGGTCTATGAAGAGCAGCTTGTGCTTGTCGAAGAATTCATAGCCGCGCTTGGTGTATTCAACGGAAGATACCGCCGGATCCTGCTGCAGGTATGATGCGAGGTCCACGGCGTATGCCTTTGCCCTCTCGGGATCGTTTCCCTCAACGATTACGGACAGGGCCTTTTTTGCCACGTAGAGATTTCTGATCAGATCTATCTGTTCGACGCTCTTGTAGTTTTTGGGAAGGAGCTTGGTGAGGTCGGTGTCTATGTTGGCAAAGAGATGGATGGCGCGCGGCGCCGCAACGGCCGCAGCAGCGACTGAGATCGCCACAACCAGCCAGCACCAGCGTTCAAGCCAGACGGCAAAGGCGCGAAGAAATTTTTGTACGTCAAAAAACATCCTTCAGCTCCGGAAAGACAATAAGGCGCTCCTCTAGCAGAGGCCCGGGCTTTGCGCAACCGGAGTTGCGCTGTTGACACCGACTGCTTGCGGGCGATAAGTCCCGTTCCGATCATGACGACCAAAGCGGCAGAGGATACCATCTGCGCCATCGCCACGCCTCCGGGCGCGGGCGGCATCGGAGTGGTGCGCATTAGCGGACCCAGGGCAAGGGAGGTCCTGACTGCGCTGTGGCGCGGCCGCGTCCATCCGTCGCAATTTGAAGCAAGAAAACTTTATCTGGGAAGCATAACTCTCCCCCTTTGTAAGGGGGAGTCGGAGGGGGTAGATCGTACAGTCTCTACCTCCCCTAACCCCTCCTTACAAAGGAGGGGAATTACTGATACGATTCACGGATCACGGATCACGCTTCACGGTTTTCACGACAAGGCCCTCGCCGTCTTCATGCCATCCCCCCATACCTATACAGGCGACGACGTCGTGGAGATATCCTGCCACGGATCGCAGATAATCCTCTCGCGCATTCTAGAGGCCTGCGGTGCCGCAGGTGCGAGGATCGCAGCTCCGGGAGAATTCACGCGCCGGGCCTTTCTCGCGGGCAAGCTCGACCTCGCCCAGGCAGAGGCGGTTGCGGACCTGATAGGCGCAACAAGCGAGCGCGGGGCGAGGCAGGCATCCGAGCAGCTGGAGGGCCGCCTCTCGGCCGAGGTTCGCGAGGCCGGGTCGAGGCTTGCCGATATCAGGGCTGTTGTGGAGGCGTCGATAGATTTTCCCGAAGAGGGGATAGAACAGTGGTGCGGCGATATCGCGGATCGCATAAACGACGTCGCGTCGCGCGTGAAAAAGCTGACGGCTACCTACGGATGCGGGAGGATGATACGCGACGGCGTTCGCGTTGCCATTGTGGGCAGGCCGAATTCCGGAAAGTCCAGCCTGATGAACCGTCTCGCGGGCCGCGATCGCGCCCTCGTCCATCACGAGCCAGGCACCACGCGCGACGTGATCGAGGAGCGCGTGCAGATAGGCGGCGTTGAATTCAGGCTGCGAGACACCGCCGGCGTGCGCGATGCAGGCTGCGAGGTGGAGGCGCTAGGTATAGCGCGCACGCGCGAGGAGATAGCGCTGGCGGACCTCGTGCTGGCTGTCTTCGATGGTTCAAGGGAGTTCGGAAAGGAAGACGAAGAGGTGATGGCGTGCGTATGTGCGCGGCCTGCGATCACGATCATCAACAAATCCGATCTGCCTGAGCGGCTCAAGTTGCCGTCGCACGATGCGCAGGGAATTCCGCTTCGCATCTCCGCCCTCACGGGCATGGGCATGGATGATCTCTCGGCCCGTCTTGCAGCTGCCGTGCTTTCAGAAGACAACATCGCGGGAGCGCACGAATCCGCGATTGTCACGTCGGCGCGCCACAAGGCAGCGCTGGACGATGCGCTCACGGCGCTGAAGGGCGGTTCGGACGCGCTCGCCGCCAACGATCCAATCGAATGCATCGCGCAGCACCTGCGTTCGGCGCAGGATGCGCTCGGTTCCATTACCGGAGAAGTCACCACGGACGAGCTGCTGGACAGGATTTTTTCGAGGTTCTGCATAGGCAAGTGACGCCTGCGGGTTGCGGCCTTCCTGTCCGCCACCCCAATTTTCGGCAGCCGAGATATTTGAACTTTTCCTTTGAACGATAACGTGCTAGCAGTCTTGTCACTTTTCAACAAAAGGGGGCTTCATGAAGAGAAAACTGATTTGTTTTGTCTGTGCTGCAGCAGCGTTGTCCCTCTCGCTCGCAGCGTGCGGCGGAGGAGATAGCGGTGGCGGCGGCGGTGGCGGCGGAGGAGGCTTAAACGCCGCGAAGTCGGTGACCGGCACCGTCCTTTCCGCAAACGGCGACCCAATGCCTGGCGTTACTGTATATCTGCCTGGCGCGCAGGTGGCGGCACAGGTTGCAAAGGCCACGCGTACGTACGCAAAGGTGATTACCGCGCCCGACGGCACGCAGTGCGAAGATCCGGCAGCAGCCGATCAGTCCGTTGCGGCTGGATGCTCCGGAGCGAATGGCTCGCTCGTCATCGATACCTCCACAGTCACCACCAACCCTACCCAGTTAGTTTTCATGAAGGGTAATCTGCGGATGGTGCAGCCACTTAACTGCACCGCAGATCCGTGCGCCCTTCCCACCTCATCCACCACATTCGGCGGCGGCACTACGACCTGGCCGAAGGTTGCAGTGGTGACGGGTTCGTGGGACCGCATGCAGGACGTGCTGGCAAAGCTTGCTGACAGCGATCACACGGATACGGTCAACGGCAGTTACGGCAGAGTTGATTCCACCTCAGGCACGTTCGTCTACGGCTCCGAGTTCGGCACTAACCTCACCATTATCAACGGAACAACCACAGAGACTCCCGTGGAAAACGCGGCCAGCCTTACCTACGACGACTGGACCACGTATCTCAACGGAAACAAGAAGCTCGTGGTGAGCGGCGCGCCGGTATTTGACATCGTCTTCCTGAACTGCGGCGATTTCGGCACGGACACTGCCACCTACAAGGCGGTGCTGCAGGAGTATGTGAACGCCGGCGGCAGGATCTACGTGACAGATCGCGCCTACGACAATATGGAGCAGGCCTTCCCGCAGGTCATGAAGTTTGAAGGCGATCCGGACAGCGCGACGATACCCGGTGCAATTGGGCTTGCAAAGGTAGGAGACGGAGGCGAGACGCCAAACGCCATCGTCAATAATGCTGGTATGAAGAGCTGGCTAAAGACCGTGACGGTCAACGCAAATACAGCCGGCACGGTTGCTGGGAACCCGACCGCTGATTGCATCGGAGGAGCGACCGGATACACCACGGTGACCGGCGCGCTCAATGCCGACGAGACGATACCGGTGGGAGATTTTCTGGGTGCATGGGCGCGTATGACAGGGCCGCATACCGGCGAGAGCCCCAACATCTGGATCGCCGGCGGTACGGGCGCCAACGCGGTCGATGGCCTCGACAATCGTCCTCTGACGGTCTCGATGGGCATCGGTACCAACGGCGGTACAGCTACTTATTCTTCATATCACACGGCTGACACATGCCCCACCCTCGGCTTCTGGCCGCAGGAGAGGGTGCTGCAGTACCTGATATTCGAGGCGTTCTGAGTCAGCGAGTCGTCGGATACTGAAAGGCCCCGGGTCCTCCCGGGGCCTTTTTTATTGTAATTCCCGTCTTCCGCAAGTAAACGCCTCTGCCTGATGCAATACGACATCGTCATAATAGGCGCGGGCCATGCCGGCTGCGAGGCGGCCCTCGCGGCCGCGCGTATGGATGCACACGTGTGCCTTGTCACCGGGCGGCTCGATACGATTGCCGCGATGAGCTGCAACCCTGCGATAGGCGGGCTCGCCAAGGGCCACATCGTGCGTGAGATCGATGCGCTCGGCGGGGAGATGGGCCGCGCCGCGGATGCAACCGGGATTCAGTACCGCCGCCTCAACATGAGCAAGGGGCCTGCGGTGCGCGCCACGCGCTGCCAGTCAGACCGGCGGCGCTATCACCTCTACATGCGCGGCGTGCTGGAGGCGCAGTCTAATCTCGATATCCTTGAGGCTGAGGTCATTGATATCCCCGTGTGCGATGGATGTGTGCAAGGGGTAACTGTGGTCCCTCCCCTTTGTAAGGGGAGGTTAGGAGGGGTAGATCGTGATCTACCTCCCCTTACTCCACCCTGCCTGTCCGGCAGGCAGGCTTACAAAGGAGGGGCAACCAAGATCGAGGCCGCGCGCGTCATCGTGTCAGCGGGCACGTTCATGAACGGGCTGCTCCACTTCGGCATGGAGTCAAAATCCGGCGGCCGCATCGGCGATCATGCGAGCGCGGGGATCTCGAATTCGCTGCGAGGGATTGGATTTCAACTCGGCCGCTTGAAGACCGGTACTTGCCCCCGCATCGCGTCCGATTCGATCGACTTCGAACGATGCGAGCGGCAGGATGGCGATATGCCCAGGCCGCGCTTCTCCCATGACGAGATAACTAACGAGCTGCGGCAGCTCGCATGTCACATCACGTACACGAATCATAATACGCACGAGATCATACGCGCGAATCTCGATCGCTCGCCGCTCTTTGCGGGGAAGATAAAGGGTACAGGTCCGCGCTATTGCCCGTCGATAGAAGACAAGGTGGTGCGATTCGCGGACAAGGAGAGGCATCAGCTCTTCCTGGAGCCCGAGGGGCTCGATACGGATTGGATCTATATCAACGGGCTCTCCACGTCGCTTCCGCTCGACGTGCAATATGCGATGCTGTCCACGATTCCCGGGCTTGAGCGGGCGCGCATAGTGCAGCCAGGCTATGCAGTGGAATACGATTTTGCACCGCCGACGCAGCTGTACGCGACGCTCGAGACAAAGCGCGTGGCAGGCCTGTATCTCGCCGGCCAGGTCAACGGCACTTCTGGCTATGAAGAGGCCGCGGCGCAGGGGCTCATGGCCGGCATCAACGCGACGCTTTCGCTACGCGGAAAGGAGCCGCTCGTTCTCAGGCGCGACCAAGCCTACATCGGCGTGCTCATAGATGACCTAGTGACAAAGGGGACAGAGGAGCCGTACCGCATGTTCACGTCGCGCGCTGAACACAGGCTGCTCTTGCGCGAGGACAATGCCGCGTCAAGGCTCACGCCGATCGCAAAGGAAGTTGGGCTGATCGGCGACAAGCGGTGGCGCATCTTCAAGCAGATGGAAGATTCGGTAGCGCGCACCATATCGATACTCAGGGAGACGGTTGTCTCTCCTACGGCGAATACGAACGATGCGGTAACTGGACTTGGAAGCGCCTCACTCAAGAAGCCGATGACGCTCGCGGAGCTCGTGTCGAGGCCCGAGCTTTCACTCGCATCCGTGATGAAGAATTTCGCTCCGGACGATCTCTCACGCATCACCGAGGAAACACAATTCCGCGCCGAGGTTGAAATCAAGTATGCCGGATACATCGAGGCCGAACGCGATCTCGTGCGCAGGCTCACGGAACTTGAGTGCGCCGGAGTGCCGAACGATTTTGATTATTCAAAGGCGCACGGTCTCTCTTCAGAGGTAAGGGAGAAGCTTACGCGCATAAGGCCCGCGACTCTCGCCCAGGCATCGCGCATACCAGGAGTGACGCCGGCCGCGGTCTCGGTGCTGATGATCGCGCTCGCGCGGAGGTGAAAAAAGAAGATCGCTCGATGGACGACGGAGTCACGCAGCGATACCGAGATCACACCGGCTTTATCGATTTCAGATAGGGCGTGTTCCACTCGAAGGCGAGGCGCTTGCGATTCTTCGCGCTCCCCTTCTTGATCACGCTTCCAGCGACGAGCGGCAGCGATACCGACGGCTCAACGAATGCCATGCTGTGCGTCGCCTTCTTGCTCACCTTGCCCCAGCTCGTTGCCTCTGAGAGGGTAGACCCGGAGAGACCGCCCCAGTGCGGGGAATCCGTGGTCATCTGTATCGCGTAGCGGTGCCCGCCGGTGTCGAGGCCGAAGATGTAGGCCATGACCACCGAATCATTGATGAAGTTCTTGGGCACGCCGCCGGCTACGTATATCGCGGAAGTCGCCGGGGACTTCACCACGATCTGCGTGAGCTCGTAGTTGTCTCTGATAGAATCGATCACGACGCTCTCGCGGCCCTCCTGCAGGCAGCGGTGATAGTGTTCGGTGAGGCCGATGCCGAGAGACGAATCATTGAGCGCGGGTGAAAAGACCGGCACGCCGTTTCGCGCGGCAGCGCCGAGTATGGAATTGGGGTCCTTGATGGTGTGGCCGAGAATTTCAAGAAACTGCCTGCTCGAATAGCGGCCGGGCGCGAGCGAATCCGTGAACGCGCCCACGGAGCAATCGAGCCGCCAGAAGAGTTCTTCATCGACGTACGTATCGTAGATGCGGTCGATGTAGAGATCCCTCAGCGCGCGGTCGTCGGCGTCAGGCGTGCCGACTGCATGCGGAAAGCCCTGCGCCTGGTAAAAGTCCTGATAGAGGATGGCGCCCGTGGAGACGATCACGTCCACGAGCTTATGCTCTATCATATCGCGGATGACCTTGCGCAGCCCCGCCGCCACGAGCGGCCCTGCGAGACCGAGCAATATGGTCGGCCTGTCCTCGTCGGTGACCATTCGCTCCAGCACCTCGGCGCAGCGGCCGATGTTGCGCGCCTGAATGGATGCACCGCTGTACGCGTCGACGAGCGCGTCTATGGAATCGATCTTGTCCAGGTCGATCTGCTTGACCTTGGGAGCGAAGAGGCGCTCCTTCTGCGCCCGCTGTTCGGCGGAGAGAGTTGGAAAGACGTGCGCCGAAGGCTTTTCAAGGAACGTGAACTTTGGTGAACTCATGATGATCCTCCGTGGCGATTTTCGTTGCTTGCGTTTCTCGCTTTGCTGGCGTTGCTGGCGATTTTGAATTCTCTGTAACGGCGATTGCCACGGATGTCAATTATGGGTTACTATTATGGCGGAGGTATTCATGCAGCTCTTCTTCGCGAGGACGGCGGCGGGTTTCATAGCCATTGCAGTTGCTTCTTTATTTTGGATCGCTACGGGGTGTTCCGGTTCTGGAGGAGTCCACAGCTCGACGCTGGAGGGGAACCTTCTTCAATATAACAAGGTTGATCTAGTAACGATAGGCATCAGCGGCAGGGCGGCGTGCGATTCCTGCGGCGCAAAGGCCGACATCACCGGACTTCTTGTAGAGATTTCGTTGAAGAACGATCCCACAAGCATGATCGCGATGGACACGTTCGACGGCCTGGGCTCCTTTTCGTTTCCAGAGATTCGGGTTCCAAAGGGTGCGCAGCTTCTGGTGAGCGGAACACTCTACCTTGCCGGCGAACCGGAGTCAGCGGCCCTCGAAGCCACTGAGGAGGTAAGCGCTCCGGATGATGACGGCAAGGTATCGGCGGTTATCCTGAATTTCTAGCGGCGCAATTGAGCAAAGGCTCGCGATCTTGAAAAAAATTCTCGACAGGCGCTACTGTTGCTCCTGGCCCGTATCGTCCTTTGCCTTCTTGATCGGGAACAGGAATGAAGTGCCTAGATTGATGACAAGATCTGCATTGAACGCATCGCCAGTAGGCTTTGGCGTTGGGTGCAGATAGGAATTAACGTCGAATCGCACAGCAAACCACGGAAGCGGCGTGTAGATCTTGAGCCCGCCGCCGATGACGCCCATCCAGTACCACTTTGAGCCGATCTTCATCGAGCCGCCGCCCACAGAGAGCATGAGGTCGCATTCGATCACCGATTTTCCGGAACGGAACGCGGCGTCGTTGGAGATGAGCAGTTGCGCGTCGATGGTATGGCCATGTTTCGTCGTCAGGTTCTTGCCGAAGTCGCCGGAGCTGTCGGCGCGTATCGGAGAGTACATATATTCGCCGCCGACGGCGAAGGTGTTGTTGAGGTGCAGGAAGTAGCGCCCGCCGGCGTCCCACGTGTTATACCACTCGTCACCCAGGTAATCGCCGCCGAACACGCCGAATTCGCTCTGCATCCGCTTGGAAAAACGATACCCGCGATCGAGCGCGTCGTGAAGCAGGGATTTCTCATCGCCTTTTTTTTCTTCGGATTTTGTTTCAGACGCCGCAGGCGCAGGCGTTGCAACCCGTTCCAGCTCTTGCTGAGGCTGCTTGATCTTGTGAGGGGGCTGCATGGCGATTACATCGTTCGCCAGAAAAACGAGAAGCGCGAGACAGGCGAGAAAAACGACGCTCAAGGATGGTTTATCTCGCCTGACTGGATTGACTGACCTGACTCGCATCATGTCGCCGCTTCTTCCTTTGCGGTCCTTCCGGATCGAGCGGCAGCCGCCGCAAGATCCTTGGTGACCTTCCATGCGCTGCCGGGAAATTTGTGGCACTCCTTCATCACGCTCTCGAATGCATTGAGGAAACGGCCCACGTGCGACTCGTCGATCACGAGCGGCGGCAGGAGTTTCACGACATCGAGGTGATGTCCCGCGACCTGCGTGAGGATACGGTGTTCCTTCATGAGCGGGACAGTTATCATCTGACCGAAGAGGCTCTGGTTCATTGCGTGCACGAGCTTCCACCCGGCCTTCAGAGTGAGGGAACGCGGCTCGCCGAACTCGATGCCTATCATGAGTCCCAGGCCGCGCACCTCAGAGAGCATCTCGAAGCGGCCGCTCATCTCGCGCACCCCGTCCATGATCAGCTGTCCCATGAGCGCGGCATTCTCTACAAGCCGTTCCTCTTCGATGATATCGAGCGACGCGAGTCCCGCTGCCATCGCGAGTATATTCCTGCCGAACGTGTTTGAGTGCACTACACAGTGTTCCATATCCGTGAAGACCTTGTCGTAGATCCAGCGGCGATAGCAGATCGCGCCGACCGGCACGAAGCCTCCCGAGAGCGCCTTTGCCATGGTGACGATGTCAGGCGCGAGCCCCCAATGTTCATGCGCGAACATCTTTCCAGTGCGGCCGAAGCCCGTCTGCACCTCGTCGCATATGAGCAGTGCGCCGTGTTTTCTGCAGAGCGTCTGCGCCGCAGGATAGAAGGAGGGGTCGGCGACGAAGACGCCCTTTCCCTGAACCGGCTCGAAGAAAAATGCGGCAACGTCACCCTTTTTGAGCTCCGATTCCAGCGCGTCGAGATCGCCCATCGGGATTTTTGTCGCGCCAGGCAACAGATCTCCAAATCCTTTTCTGAATTCCGCACCGCCGTTCATTGAGAGCGATCCGGTAGTGAGCCCGTGAAACGCGTGATCCCAATAAATGATCCTTGTGCGTCCGGTCGCCTTGCGCGCGAATTTTATCGCGCCCTCGTTCGCCTCGGTGCCGGAATTGGTGAAGAAGACCGTATCAACGCCCTCGGGCATGTACGTGAGTATGCGCTCCGCAAGGAGCCCGGCCGCGAGCGGCGCATCCATCTGCACCATGTTGGGGTAGGAAAGATCGAGGGCTTCATGCAGCGCCTTTAAAATCCTGGGATGATTGCGGCCCAGCGCAAAAACGCCGTAGCCGGAGAGCAGGTCGAGGTAATCGTTTCCGTCGGCGTCGTAGAGCAGCGGGCCCTCTGCGCGCACGTAATTGCGATCGAAGCCGATGGTGCGCAGCACGCGAACGAGCTGAGGATTGACGGTCCTTCCGAAGATTTCATGCTGACGGCCTGAATGGGCCTCCAGCAGCGTGCGAATATCAGTAGGCATGTTGGCCTCTCTTGGCGGCCGCAGATGGCCGGAGCTCGCCATCCCTAGCAAAACAGGGGCCCGGAGGCAAATAATTCCTCAGCACGTGTGTTAGCCAATGGAAAATGTCTCCTTTTGGGAGGGTGTAGACATGGAAGGAATAATCGGAATGAGTCAGAAAGAAGCTAAATGAGTTAAGGCCACTCATTCAAGGATAATTCAATAGAATTTGGTTAATCCTTGAGCCTGTTGCACAAACCCGTTATTGTGTCATTACGGGGAGCGAAGCGACGCGGCAGTTACCTGCAAAACGTTGATTTCATGGGATCGCCGCGTCGGCCTTTGGTTTCTTCGCGATGAAATACAGGGTTTGTGCAACAGGTTCCTTTATGCCAAGAATATGTTTAATAAATCCTCCCACTACGACAGAAATGGGCGAGATATCTTTTCCCATGGGACTGCTCGCCATCGGAAGTTTCTTGAGAAAAAACCGTGTAGACTTGGAAATCGTTGATTTTGATTTGGAACTCAAGAGACATTTATTATTGAAAAAATGGCATTACTTTAAAAATTACGTTATTCGCAGACTTAAAAAGACGGGAGCCGAGTTCTTTGGAATTACGAGCATTTGTTCAAACTATCCTGTGGCTTTATTGCTCGCGAAGGAAATACGTAAGCGATGGCCTAAGTGTCATATCGTTTTCGGCGGCCCCCACCCCTCTGCTGTCCCTGAAGAAACGCTGAGAGTTTGTCCTTGGGTTGATGTTGTAGTCATCGGAGAAGGCGAAGTTACATTTCTTGAACTCGCAAAAACCGATTTCAGCGCAAGCTCCCTTCAAGATATTTCCGGCATCGTTTTTCGGAATGGAGAGGAGATAATCCGGACGCCAAATAGGGAACCGATAGACAGTCTGGACAGTTTACCCTTTCCCGATTTCGATCTTGTAGTCCTTGAAAATTACCTTTCATATGCGCCACGTATATCATTGATAGAAGCGGGGCGTGGCTGTCCTTTCTTTTGTTCTTTTTGTTCGACATCCAAGATGTGGGGACAACAATTTCGAATCAAATCACCGGATCGCATTCTCGAAGAGATGAGATTTCTCTCGCGAAGATATCAGCTCACATCTTTTGGCCTGATCCACGATAACTTTACAACCTCCCGGCGTTTTATGGATGAATTCTGTGACTTTTTTATAAACAATAATCATGAGAACTTCCATTGGTCGGCGAGCGCTCGTAGCGACGCATTGAATCGAGAACGATTGTATGACATGGAACGGGCTGGGTGTCGGGGGCTTTTTTTTGGCGTTGAATCTGGATCGCCAACGATACAAAAGGCGATACATAAACATTTAAATCTCGAGCAGTTTCAAGAAAACCATAGAATTGCAGCTTCCATTGGCATTCCACCCATCACTTCTTTAATTATCGGCTTTCCGGAGGAAACAGAAGAAGATATAGAATATACGATTCGACTTGGGCTTTGGGCAAAATTGAATGGTTCCTCTGTTGTTCAGCTTCATCCACTTCGTGTTTTACCCGGCACCAAAATTTATGAAGATAATCATTTCAGCCTTTTGTACGATCCAATAAGCATTTCGTGGGACTTCAACAAACAACCTCACGTTGACAAAGAAATAGAACAATTCATTAAGGCTAATCCACGGCTTTTTACCTCCTTTTATTCGATTATCACACCTTTTATTGGTTCTCTTAATCTCGAATCCGTAGCGTTCTTTTATCACGAACTTATCAATTGCATGGCTTCAGATATACAAAACATATTTGATACGACCCCATTGAATCCATTAAATTTATTCCGCTGCTGGGCTGATTGGAAATGCCGCGAATATCCAAACCATCCCATGAACAGGCAGATTCTATTGGGTACTTTCGCAGATTTTTTGCGAGCAACCCACGGAATTATGGAAGCCTTCTGTTGACATTTTAATCGTGAGTTGTACATTTTTTCTACATATAGTCGTTAACCGCGTAGTATTACTGGGAGATCTTATGATCAATAAAATGAAACTCAAACTTGTATCACTTTTTTCTGTATTGATCGGTTTCTTGGTAGGGACATTCACCAATCAACACGACGTAGCGGCGGATAAATCGACTCAATACTTAGCATTCAAGAAGGAGGTGAAAAAGCCGATCCTATTAACCGCAACTGACGAACCTGCGACAGTAGAGAACGATGCTCCGGCACCCACAAAAACCGAGTACGGCGCGCCAACTCCGACGGCTACGGAATATGGTGCTCCAACTCCAACGACTACTGAGTACGGCGCTCCGACGCCCACAAAAACCGAGTACGGCGCGCCAACTCCGACGGCTACGGAATATGGTGCTCCAACTCCAACGACCACTGAGTACGGCGCTCCGACACCCACAAAAACCGAGTACGGCGCGCCGGGGAAAAAATTACAGCAGAAAAAAGTTATCATACAGACGCATTGACAAACGATCTTTTTAAAAGACCGAATGCATTTTTTAGAAAAATTTTAATCCGGAATGGCGATTTGGTGGCCAGATAAAGGTAACGAGCGAGCTTTGATGGCCCGAAAAAGAATCGTCGTTCCACGCTGTTACGTTTTTTGATTAGAACGCTGCTGGAAAATAAAGAATCTGTATTGTATGCGTTGTCATCAATACGCATTTCATTTCTGATTACGCTTCCCACGCGTGGGACAAATAGGTTGATTGAGACGTAATCCGGGTCCAGATCGAAAATGAGATCAGTGGTAGCCTCAATGTCCTCGCCTGGAAGACCAAATATGAAACTCAAAAGCGTTTCAATTCCGAGTGCATTCGTTTTTTTTATGGATTCTTTGACTTTTGAAATGGTGAATCCTTTGTTCATATTGGCGAGCACCTCGTCCGTACCGGTTTCGACGCCGTAAAAAATCAAATAACAACCCGAGGTCTTCATTTTCTTCAGTGTCGGTTCATCAACTACATCGACACGAATTTCGCAACTCCACCTAATATTGATGCCTTTATTTATGATTTCATCGCAAAGTTGTTCGATCTGAGGAATCCCGAATGTAAAATCCCTGAAAAAAAATTCTTTAATTCCGACATTCTGACCGTGCTTCAGATCTGCAATTATTTCGTTCAAGTTCCTTTTCTTGAAAGTTAGTTTATTAGAGTTGCAGAACTTGCATTTAAACGGGCAGCCGTAATTTGTAAGCGCTATACTTACAGGTGCGTATAGTGAATATGGCATTGCGTAGCAGTATTTCATTACAATTTCATGCGGGCATATGCCGATGGAATATTCAGGCGACGGATCGTGCTCCACGACTCCCGTAGCAGCATTTCCGACAAACAGGTCTAGAATCGCACGCTTGTTTGTGAAATCACGGACGTGAAAATCAATGCCTTCATAAATTTTATCCTCAAAAAAAATAACGTCTCCAGTGGCCCAAATTTTGACTTCAGGCAGCAGGTTTTTCAGCTCACTGAAAACGGCCAGATCATCTTTCAAGGTTATCGAAGACGTGACTGCAAAGATATGGTCAGGGTTAATGCGAATGACTTCATCTATAAATTGCTCCCTTTTCATGCTAATGATTATCGAATCCAGGTATTCTAATTCAGCTATACCGTTGAGGATAGCCCCAAAAGCAAGAAGGTCTACTGGAGGCCAGTAGTAATCCGCTTTGACCGTATGCGGACAGCCAAAGTCGCGTTGGATCTTCCTGCCAAAAGGTAAATTAGCTAAAAGTATTTTCATATTGTCGCACGCAATATACCTTCAAATATAATTCAAAACGAATTACCGTACTTTCCATTTATGCCGGTTCATAAAATAATCCGAAAAAAATCTCATGTATCGTGTTCTTTCAATGCCGGTGGTAATATATATCCAGAAATTATAAACCAGCCTCCAAGGACGAATGGAAAATGAGATAATATAAAAATTAAGATACATCCAAATCATCCATCGATATATCTGTTTTGATGTAAGTTGTTCACAATAGCTTGGATTTGAATTTGAATAGAAGCTGATGATATTGTTCAATTCATTAAAATCCTTCGATAATTTGCGTTTAGCAATCAGGTGGTCAAAATACACAGAACCGGGATAGGGAGTAAACTGAGAGATGGTTACATCGTGAATGCCCTTTATTGCCAGCCTGCGAATCATAGCTAAAGTTTTTTTCATCGATATTTTAGAATCGTGAGGGAAGCCGAGTACAATAAAACAGCCGAGGGTCATTCGTGAATGTTTCAATATGCGATCGGCTGTGTCGTGGAAGCGCCTCAGATTCATTTGTTTGTTGATTGACCTGAGTATATCCTCGTCGCCGGATTCCGGTGCTAATGCAAAGTTCTTTAATCCAGATGATTCTAATTTTTTTATAAGTTCATCGTCAATGGCTTCGCATCTTGTTCCTGTGGGTAGCTGGTAGCGTATATTTAATCTACGTTTAATAAGCTCATCTGCGAATTTATGAATCATGCCACGATCTACAAAAAGCGTCAGATCCATAAATGAAAATCCGTCAAGCGTATATTTGTCTTTAAAATATTCCATTTCATCGACAATACTGCGAGGATTCCTAAAGACATAAGTCTTCATCCACATTTGCCTGCTGGAACAAAAATCACAGGAATAAGGACAACCTCTTGAGCCTATGATGGGAATCGATCTCCCCAAGTGGATACCAGAAACTTGCTTCTTGGTAATATAGCCTTCAATAAACCAGCTATCCCAATCGGGGAAGGGGATAGCATCAAGGTCCGATATCCTTGATCTACGATGATTGATGTTTATGTTTCCAGCCGAATCTCTGTAGGCAATGCCGTCGATGTGATTCCAGGGTTGTTTAGATAGCACTAACGAACAAAGTTCGAAAAATGTAACTTCGCCTTCGCCAACGACGACGATGTCTATCAGTGAATTTTGCAGGCAATATTCAGGCATCGCCGTAGGATGCTCACCGCCAACTACTATGAGGGTAGATGGGAACTCGCGCTTTATGCGTGAAGCCAAATTTAAAACTAAAGGCCATGCATGACTAAATAATGAGGTTATGCCTATAATTTTTTGATCAGGCTTGATCCTTCTGACAACCTGCTCAGACGTCAAACCTTGGATTACGACATCATCGATCTCATTGTAACGGCCGAGCTGATTCAATGCCTCGCCACATGCATCAATTGCATTATAGGAAATACCTCTTTTTTTGAGATAAGCCCCAATGTATGCAAGCCCAATTGGAGGCGAAGGCGTTTGAATTTGTATGCCCGATACTTTCTTAAGGCCTTGATGGTTGATAAGAGTTATCATTGGCTTCAGTGCACGCCAGGGGCTTATTCAGATATTTTCATATCAACTTGAAATGGCTTAAAACTATACAATAAAATACACCACAATGCTCGAAATGCATCTCGCAACTTGATTTTCTTACCCTCACGATATGTTCTGCTGTGATAGGCAATTCCAACTTCATATATTCTGGCATTAATACGCGCCAATTTACAGGTAATTTCAGGTTCGAATCCAAAGCGATCCTCTTGAAGCTCGATTGATTGAATTAAATGCCGCCGAAATACCTTGAAGCATGTTTCCATGTCAGTAAGGTCAAGATTGGTTAGCATATTACAAAGAAAAGTGAGGATTTTGTTTGCGATATAATGCCAAAAATACAGCACTCTATGCGCCTGAGTCGATCGCAATCTTGATCCATAGACAACATCAGCCTGTTTTTTTTCCAGAGGATCGATCAATTTGTAATAGTCGAGAGGATCATATTCAAGATCGGCATCCTGCACAATGACATATTCTCCCTGAGCAATAGCAAAACCCGACCGCAAAGCTTTACCCTTTCCCAGGTTGCGTGTCTGGCGAATGACAATCACGTTGGGGTATTTTTGTTCTATTACCTGTAGAAGGTCTCTCGTCCCATCTGTAGATCCATCATCTATAATGATGACCTCTTTAGATATGCTTATCCGCTGTACGCGTTCGACGATTTCCAATATCGTAGATTGTTCATTATAAACAGGAATAAGCACCGATAATTTGATGGAATGCATAATTAGCGTAGGCATTTTCTTATCGATTATTTGCCAACATTTTATCAAAATAACTTATGGTAAGTAGAAGCCCCTCATGAAGATCCGTTACAGGTCGCCAGCCGATTTGCGAATTTGCCAATGCAATATCAGGGCTCCTTTGGCGCGGATCATCATCAGGAAGAGGCCTGAATTCAATTGCTGATTTCGAACCCACCAATTCCTTTATCAGTTGAGCCAGATTGGCAATTGTAATTTCGTGTGGATTTCCAATGTTTACTGGACCAGTAAAGGCATCATCGGTATCCATCACACGGATAAGAGCATCGATTAAATCATCAACATAACAAAATGATCGTGTCTGATTTCCATCACCAAATATCGTGATCGGCTCTCCGTTCAGGGCTTGTACGATAAACGTTGCAATCACTCTGCCGTCATTAAGACTCATCCGTGGTCCATAAGTGTTGAAAATTCTCACCACTTTGATCGGAAAGCGATGCTGTCGATAATAATCAAAGAAAAACGTCTCCGCACATCGTTTACCTTCATCGTAACAGGCGCGAATTCCGATAGGATTGACATGGCCCCAGTATGATTCAGTCTGTGGATGAACCGCGGGATTTCCATATACTTCGCTTGTGGAGGCCTGCAAGATCTTTGCATGGAGCAATTTTGCAAGATCAAGCATGTTTATTGCCCCGGTGACATTGGTTTTTGCCGTCTGCACCGGCGTCTGCTGATAGTGAATTGGAGACGCGGGGCAGGCCAGATTGTATATTTCATCTACTTCTGCATTAAGCGGAATGCAGATGTCATGGTTTAATAATTCGAATCCGGGATTGGACATCAAAGTAGCAATGTTGGACCTTGCACCGGTAAAGAAATTATCTACGCAAAGGACCTCGTGATTTTCCTTCAGAAGGCGCTCGCAGAGATTCGATCCCAGAAAACCTGCTCCTCCGGTAACAAGAATTCGTTTAGCGATTTTCATTAGATCCTTTCTCCAAGATCCAGATTACATGATCTGTCTCATATGCGTCCATAAATGGCCTCATGTGGAATCCCTTTGCAGCCTGCCAATTTTTACTGCTGATGACAACGGGATTGCCGGGCAACTCGTCACGACGCGAATAAAATCTGGTGACATTTGCCTCAGGCAATAGAAACTGTAACCCTGTTATGAAAGCTGTTCCGCTGGGATATTGCAAAGAGGAGTCCATATCATAACTTATATATTTTGAAGACAGTCCCAAAAATCGGACCTGCGAAGATAAATTGAAGAATTTTTCAATGTATCCTTCTCTGCCGAGGATTCGGCCATACGCATAAGTCGTTCCTATGCAGAACATGCCGATAATGAATATCACGCCTGCAGAATAGTTCCATCGCGTACAAACCCACAGGATTAACCAGATTATCGTCACAGCAAGAATACCTAAAAAAGCGCGAGAGGTCGCGGTCCCATGTATAAACCAGGGCCCAATTCCCAACAGGCTTGATCCGGGATCGTGAATGTTTGCAAAAATCTCTACACCATGCAGCACAAATAAAGTCAGGGTCATTGTATACAGGATAATGGAGACGAACGCTGCACCGGGATATTTCACTTCCGGATTATCAGAATGCCGATAGAGGCTCAACAGTCCGAAAGCGATAAAGATCGCGAGAAAGCCTTCATTGTAGCGACCATAGATATAACCTATCCAATTTGGTGAAATGACTGCGACGCCAGCTATATTTAAGATCGAGGCAATAAACATGCCGAGGGATGTGGCCAGTATGAAGAGAATCGTCAGCGAAGTCGGGTCGTATAAGCACCCGCCAATTGTTTGGCGACCACGATTCCAAACAACATTAACAGCGAAAAAAATACCGCCAATGAATAGACCATAAGTGGCGATTGTGAGATACCATGCTTGACCGCAAGCCCCTATGGCGAATTTTTCCCATCCATCGAGGGTTAGTAGTTTATCAAGCAAGTTCAGCACAGAGTGGTTTATTGCGCTTCCCATTGTGGCTAATCTGATATTGACTAGTTCTACGACCAGATAGCCGGCCGCTATCAATACCGTCGCAACCAACCACTGAAGCTTTGTGACAATTTTCAGAAATACAAGCAGGCAGATAAACAATATTGCTATGAGGACAACTGGATAAGCGCGTCCGTGAACCGCATATAACAGAGGAACGAGCAAGCCAAACAAACTCGCATAAAATATTGAGCGCTTAGTGCATAACAACCAAAAACAGACCGCCACTAATGGATATAGTGGGATAAATGCATTTTCAGAAAGAATAAGCATCGAATTCGCGATAAATGCTGGATAAAGAGCCGTAGCGAATGCGGTCAGAGATGATACTTTGAAGGAATACTTTAAAATGCGGTTAAGTAAAAAAAAGATCGGAAAATACAATAAACTTATTGTAAAACAATTAAGTATAGTGGCAGCATGATAAACATCCAGAGGATCCGAAAAAAACCAATACAGAGGAGCGATGAGAAGTGGATATCCAAACGGACGAATAGCCTGTCCGCCCAAATCAGGTAGCATGCTAAATCCCGATAAATATCGAGCAGTCACCAAAAATGAAAATTCGTCTGGAAGAACGCTTGGAAAGGAAGCTTTCAGAACGACAATGATGTGCACGACGACCAGCAGAAGGTATGGCAAAAGATATTGTCTAAATGCCAAGCCCCCCGTACCTGGAACATGTTTCTCATTGTAGCATTTGTTCATCTATACCACCCTCACATGCCGCCCTTGATTATTCGTTCTTTCACTCTCTTATATTTCTTTTCATATAATAATAGGTTCTTGTTTTGACGTACATCAAAACAAGTTCTTTTGTTCTAAAAAATATATTTCGCAAAGGGGAGGAAAAAAAGATCGCTATAAATCTGAAGAACCTGTTCGGTTTTAGTCGTTTCAGAATAGCTGTCAGAAAAGTCCATTTAACAAGTATAGGGGCAAAACTACTTATCCATAAAATAGTGTCTTTTTCGGGATGATTTAGAATCGTAGATTCTTTATAACTTTTCTCTCCATTATTCAGTTTTAATCTCACCTCATCATCAATGTAGCCCAATAATTCTGCACGATCAGTCAGCGGTGTGTTGGGGAAAGGATAAAAAGTAGTAAATAATGCATTGTTCGGCTTAATGGCGATATTTAAATCAACCGTATCCCACATCTCCTCTTGCGCCTCAGAAGGCAATCCCACCATATTAAGCGTCGTAAAGGGTATTCGATATTTTCGAAGCAGATGAGCAACGCGTTTAATTTGTTCATTAGTCGTATTTCTATATAAAAGTTGCTTTCGTATTTTTTCATTACCGGATTCAAGTCCCATGTCTACATAGTAGCAACCAGATTTCGAAAGAAGGCGCATAATTTCTTCATCAATCGTATCGACATGGATTAAACATTTATACGGCAAACCAACCTCTTTTGGGTACGACGACGCGAACTCTTCCAGCCATTGCTTTTGTATGGTAAAAATATCATCATAGAAGAAAATTTCTTTAATAGGATAGCGAGATCGAAAATAGAGTATCTCATCAATAACATTACGAACCGATCGTCTTCTCACATACGGATTCTTTGAACCATAGAGGTTTTTATACGTTGCATTGTAGCAATAACTACACGAAAAGGGGCACCCTCTTCCGGTCATTATGTAGAGCCGATCATAAAAACAACCATATTTATAAAATATTTCTTTGTCAGGAAAAGGCAACACATCCAAATCATGAATTAACGGCCGCACAGAATTTTTTATGATTGAACCATTATTTTTGAACCAGATATTTTGTATTGAGTATATATTTTCATGGTTTGCCATCGCATGCGCAAGTTCAACCAGCGCTTCTTCCCCTTCCCCAATACAGACCATATCGACAAAATCCTGGGATAGCATTTGATCGGGAACAGCGGTAGCATGGATACCTCCAAAAATAATAGGAGCAGCAAGATGTTTCTTTAATTCTACGGCGATCTTTTTTTGCCAGCTGTAGATATTCGTCAATGAGCTGAACGCAATTAAATCCGGATTATAACGAATAGCTTCTTCAATAATTACAGCATCAATATTGCCAATCTTTTCAAAGAAGGGAATTTTAAATTCAATGTCGCCTGCTCCCGGGTTGAATAACAATTTCGTCTGATGGCCGGCTTTTTTTAACACCGATGATAAATATTCTATTCCAAGCCATTCGGCATTTCGGAAAATAAATAGTGTTTTCATAGTGATGATCTTATCCATGACGCCTGAGCGCGTAAAAGGAGGCGGGCAGCTCCCACTGCATGTCGACCAGATATCAACCGGATTTTAAAAAAAATTTCACGGATTATGATGAATCAGCTCAACCACATATATATCGGATTGACAACGCTATTTGATTGTCTGAACCATTGCTTGGGTGACGAACAGGATAAGGAACAAACTATTGCCATATTCCAGAGCCGATGTTTCGTGGCTCTTAAGAAAGTTTGTCGGTATGAGGTAGCCGCACTAGTTCCAACTCGTTGTATTTAAAAGCCATGTCTGACGTGTTGTGCTCAAATTTACACCATCGAGACTAGGCGGAAATAAGCGCTACTTCGATGAAGTTTCTAGCAACATTTCTGGATGACGGACGAAAATAGAACATGAACCAATATCTGCCCAATTGCTTAGGCTCCTGTGGAATTTCGGCGGATGCGTTCGGTATTGACGTTATCGATCCCGCCCGTGAATATCCGACTACTTCCGGCTTTATCGATGATAGACCTTCAGATGAACTGCCGAACTCCGTGGACGAGAGTCTTAAAATTCCCGCATTGTGTTCTGACGGATCAAATGATTTTCCGAATTCTTTCTGCAGTAAACCACAATATCCATTTGGCGATGGTCGCGATCAAGGTGATAAATTTGATGCGGCAAGATTATTTAGTGCTGTTTTCAATCCTGCGCCTGGCGAAGTACTAACCATGATGCAAGATCTTCCACATGGCGAAATAGCCGATAAACCCGCATGGGCGAGACGCAGAGCGATGATCCAAGAATGGTGGGAAATGATAAAGAGCCAAGCTGCTCGATGGAATATTCAAGTTAATCCGATCGCCTCATATTTAGCTACGGGATATAATAACGGAGAGCTGCCCGATGCCTGTTTTATCGAAGGCAAAGTGAGGTCGCTTGGCGAAGTTATTATGGAATCGTCTATGATTATGGCGATGACTCAGTTTTCAGCTTCGGCCCCACTCATGGGATGGACAGAAAAAAATGATCGGCTGCGCGTAGCATCAATGCCAGGAGTTCTCAAATCCATGGAGTCCACTGCTCTTTCAGCCGATTATGCTGAACTTAAGAGAAAAAGCATCGAGGTTGGCCGCATATTTGATAGAGCCATTAGCGCGGAGGTGATTTTCTCGACGGGGCACAGATGCAATTTTCGTTTAGGTAACATCACATGTTATGATAACGGTATACTTCATCCGTCAAATGGAAGAGGGAGCAGATTATGTAACTTGCCAGCGGGCGAAGTCTGTATGGTGCCAAGCAATGCAGAGGGCAAGTTACCCCATGTCATAGAAGGAGGACTCGTTGTATATTCCGTACGTAATAAACAGATAGTTGATATTGAAGGTGATGAACCTGTAGCTATGGAAAGACGTGCATACTTCGATCTCGATCCGAGCCGCCGGAATATCGCTGAATTTGCTGTGGGTATAAATGATTGGGCATCAGGCACATCGCCAGCTACCGTTGAAGCTGAAAAAGCGCATGGCATCCACTGGGCGTATGGGCGTGATAAACATATTCCCGGCGGCAAGGTAGGAGCAGAGCATTTCTTATCTCCAGAATTTGTGGTCCATCAGGATATAGTTTATGCGAGGGATCGTTCAATCATCTGTAGCAAACTTATCATGAAGCTGAAAGACGGCACCCATTATGTCTTAATAGAAAATGGCAAACTTCTGATTTGAGATCTTTCAGGAAGGTTTTCAGTTCGATGGGCAGATCGTCTGGCTGTCTGCGGTTATCGTGCAGGTGACCTCTTTGGAATCCATGATGCAGACGACGGTGTTATCCGGGTTCGGTTCGTAGCACTGAAGGGTGGCTTCGTACGAGCCAGGCTGGGCATTGGCCGACGGCGGGGGCGTCTGCGCGCCCTGCGGATTGATTGAGGCCTGGGAAGTTTGTTTACCCTCTGCACCTGATGCCTCTGCTTCGGCGTTGGCTGCATCATCCTGCGGACCTTTGACGTAGCTCCCAAGGAAGGCCGTTCCGCAACCTCCGGCCTGCGCAGAGGATGAATCCGCTGCCGCAGAATCCGCAGCAATGCCTTCATCTGCGACGGTCTGATCGGCGGTTTCTGCAGCGATCGACCAGTTTTTTGATATCAAGATCGCGCAGAAGATGCCCGCGACGATTGCGCATAGGAGGAAGCGCCTTCTTTTTGCCAGGTTATTCACCACAGGAGTAAATCTGCAATCACCGTGCCTGCCAGGCAGGGCGCACATAAGACAATTCCTAAAGAGTAACCACCTGAATTTAAATAATAATATCATATTGAGAGAGTGTTGGATGGATCTGGAATTGATTTAGAAAAATGATAATCCAACAGTCAGGTGTCTCCATTTTTGACGGGGTGTCAAAATTTCGGGTCATCAGCCGTTCTTGGGTCTGATCGCCGTGGGGCAGGCGCCGGTGAGGAAGAACTGCTCCACCGAATGTGCGGCCTCCACGGCCACTGCGTCCTGGGCCTCGTCGGTGGACGCGCCCAGGTGCGGGGTGAGCACGATGTTCTCCAGCCCCTGGAAGATCGTCTCCGGATAGGGCTCCTTGGTGTAGACGTCGAGCGCGGCGCCAGCGATGCGGTTTTCCTTCAACGCGCCCGCCAGGTCGTGTTCGTTGATCACGCCGCCGCGCGCACAGTTGATCAGGCACGCGGTGGGCTTCATCATCGCGATCTGCTTCGCTGTGATGAGGTTCTCGGTCTCAGGCGAGAGTATGGTGTGGATCGTTATGAAATCGGATGTGGAGAGCAGGTCCTTCAAGTTGAGCTGCATTACCCCCGCGGCCTCAAATACATCCTTTGATATGTACGGATCAAAGCCGACAGTGGTCATGCGGAAGGCCTGTGCAAAACGCGCCATCTCCCTGCCCACGCGGCCCAGGCCGATTATTCCCAGGACCTTGCGCGCCAGCTCGTGGCCCTGGAATTTTTTCTTCTCCCACTTGCCTGCCTGCATATAGCAGGAGGCCTGCGGGATGTGGCGCGCCAGCGACATCATCATGGCAAAGGAGAGTTCGGCCGTTGAGACCGTGTTGCCGGCGGGTGCATTGCAGACGCAGATCCCCTTTTTTGCCGCGTGAGCCAGGTCGATGTTGTCCACGCCGACGCCAGCGCGTGCGATCACCTTGAGATTCTTACCCGCGTCGATCACGGCAGAGGTGACCTTTGAGGCGGAACGCACGATCAGCCCGTGATAAGGCTCGATCTGCGCCAGGAGCTCCTCTGGCGTCATCGCCTTGACGTAGGTGACTTCAAAGGTCGGATTTTTCTGCAGCTCTTCGATTCCTGCCTTCGAAAACCCGTCTGTGCAGAGAATTTTGTAATTCATAATCTACCTCCCCCCTTGCCCCCTCCTTTCACCCTCCGGCTCTCGCCTTCGGGTACTTCCTCGCGCACCCGCTTTGCGGGTCCCCGCGCTCGGTCGCAAAGGAGGGGGGAATGGTTATGCCTTTTTTTCGAACTCTGCCATGAACTCCGCCAATGCCATCGCGCTTTCAATCGGCAGCGCGTTGTAGGTAGAGGCGCGGACGCCGCCCAGGGCGCGGTGGCCCTTGAGCCCGACCATGCCCTTTGACTTGGATTCGGCGATGAATTTTTCCGTCAGCTCGTCGGAAGGGAGCGTGAAGGTGATGTTCATGAGCGAGCGGCTGTCTTTGGCGGCCGTGCCCTTGTACAGGTTTGAGCGGTCGATCGCGTCGTAGATGAGCGCGGCCTTTTTGCGATTGGCCTTTTCGATGGCAGCGATCCCTCCCGAACGCTTGATCCAGCGCAGCACCGAGCGCGTAACGTAGATCGCAAAGACCGGCGGCGTGTTGAAGAGGGAGTTGTTCTCCACGTGCGTCGTGTACTTGAGCATGGTGGGCAGCGGGCGATAGCTGCGCGCCGCGAGGTCTTCGCGTATCAGCACCAGCGTGACGCCGGCGGGGCCGATGTTCTTCTGCGCGCCCGCGTAGATCACGCCGAACTTGGAGACGTCGAGTTCGCGGCTCATGATGTCCGATGACATGTCGGCCACGAGCGGCGTATTCCCGGAGTTCGGGAATTCGTGGTACTCGGTGCCGTAGATCGTGTTGTTCGTGGTGATGTGCAGGTAGCTGGCCCCATCGGAGAGCTTGATTTCATCCGCTTTGGGGCAGCGCGAGAATTTTTCGCTTTCCGAGGTGAATGCGGTACGCACCTCGCCCACGAGCTTTGCCTCGGCCACGGCCTTCTTGGACCAGTAACCGGTGATTGAGTAGTCCGCGGCCTTGTCCATGAGATTCATGGGCACCATAGCGAACTGAGTGGAGGCCCCGCCCGTGAGGAAGAGGATGCGGTAGCCCGCCGGCACCTTCATGAGTTCGGCGACGAGGGATTTGGTCTCTTCAAGGATGGCATCAAATTCTTTTGATCTGTGGCTGATCTCCAGCACGGACATTCCGCCGAAGTTCATCATCTCTTCGCGGACTTCGTTGAGCGCTTCCAGCGGCAGGATCGACGGGCCTGCGTTGAAATTATGGATTCGGTTCATGGCTTGGCCTCCCAAGTATTTGACAGCATGCCTCCATTATAGATAGACAAGGCGCATGTCAAAAATAATTCCCTTTGAGGCGCTGATTCCAAATCCCAAACTCGCGGCAAAGATCATCTGTCCGCCATACGACGTGATCGAGTCGGATGAGGCGCGCAGGATGGCGGAAGGAAACCCGTATTCCTTCCTCCATGTCGCCAAGCCCGAGATAGATCTCCCAACGAACGTCGGCCAGTATGACGATGCTGTCTACGCCAAGGCCGTGGAGAACCTGAACCTCTTTCTGAAAGAGGGGTATCTGGTTCGCGACTGCGCCTCCATCTACGTCTACCGTCAGGTCATGCACGGCAGACCTCAGACCGGAGTAGTCTGCTGCGTTTCGGCTGACGAGTATGAGAAGGGTCTCATCAAAAAGCACGAACTCACGCGCAAGGAGAAGGAGGATGACCGCACGCGGCACATGATGACGCTGCGCGCGCACGCGGAACCCGTCATGATCGCGCACCGCTCGAATGCGCCGATCAAGCGCTTGCTTGAAGATGCGGTAAAACAGTCTCCGCTCTACGACCTCACGGACCACGCGGGGGTGCAGCATATCTTCTGGCGGGCGCCCGCCGCTTCCGACTTGGTCCGGGAGTTTGAAAAACTGGACGCCCTCTATATCGCTGACGGTCACCATCGCTCGGCAGGCGGCACGCGCGTCATGCAGGCGATGCGCGAGAGGAACGCGGGGCACACCGGGCACGAGGCCTACAATTTCTTCCCTGCAGTAGTCTATGCAGAGGACGAGCTGCGCGTGTTCCAGTATTCATGGGACGGGCCGGCGGACAAACGCCCGATATCGCAGTACACCATCGGCTCGATCATGGACCTCGCGGACAAAAACGGCATCATGCCGCCCAAATCGACGTGGTTCGCTCCGAAGCTCGCGAGCGGCCTTTTTGTGCATACCTTTTGAGGTCAGCCATGGTGCGCAAATTATTGTCCCGGGCAGTTGTCGCGACAGTCATCCTCGCTTCTGCGGTCGCTTCTGCGGCATATCCTTTCATCTCGGACGTCCCGAACGTGAGGATCATGATGAACGGCTCGAGCGACGCCATGCCGTTCAACGTAAGCGATGACGAAACCCCGGCCGGCCAGCTTGCGCTCTCATATTCCTGCGACAACACCGACCTCATACCCGCTGGAGGCGTTACCTTCAGCGGTTCCGGGAGCGACCGCACGATCGCAATCACGCCCGCGCCGAACAAGACAGGCCAAGCCACGATCACCATCACGGTCACCGACACGGACGGCGATTCCAACGAGGATTCGCTGACGGTGGAAGTAGTGAAGGGCGACGGGTATTGAAGCCGTCAGAACGACCTTTATGGCAGGTCTCAAAGGGTTTCGTTCGATTCAAAAATTTCACGCAACAGAATCCACGACCATACGATAACAAGATTGATGGACACTGGAGCCTCGATGGCGGGCATCGACATTTCCCGGCTGGCCAGCCTGTTGCGATCGCCGCACGGCGATGCGGCAAGGGCGATCCTCCTCGAAGCGGCGGCTGATCTCGGATTCGAATCGCAGATAAAAGCAGCGTTGATCGGAGAAGGCGGCGCTCCGCTCGTCGATCAAGCAGCGCTCGGTCGAGCGGTCCAACAGCTCGAATGGATCACCAGAGGCCGCGGCGGCCAAAGACGGGAATGCATGGAATCATTCTTCTCTTTTGCAGACCGCATTTCCAGCCTCGGCCTGAAGGCGATTGCCGCGACGGACAGCGGCCGTGCGCTTCTTTCGTGGACCTATCTGGACGGCGGCATTCTGATAGAAAGTCCCGCGGTGAGGGCGCATATCGAAGGCGTCATGACCCTCCTCGGCTGGATGGGCACATCGTACCTCAGGCGTCCGGCGCAATGGGGATGCATGGTTCACAATGCCTATGGGGATTTTGAGCGAATGACGAAGGACATCATCGGCATCACGCCCCGCAACGATAATCCCTACCTGCGATACAAGTGGCTCGTGCAGATCAGCGCGCAGCGAGCGAGGACTATCCTGGAGATCGTCGGCAGCCGATCACCGCTGGCCGAAGGCCTCGAAGAGGAGACCTTTGCGTTGAATCGCCATCTGGAGGCAGCGGAGTTTCACGACATCCTGCAGATCGGGATGGAGATTTGGGTGCGTCTGCTCGAGGCCAAGAGGGCATTCAATCTCTACGAAAAACATTTTTCCGAAGAGATGGAAGCCAACGGTCTTCCTGATCGTGCGATGTATTCAGGATCGTGCAGCGCAGGGAGGAACGATGAGATCGTCGCTTTCTGTAACGAATCATCTGGCGCTGGGGCGAGCATTTCTGATGACGGTCAACTGACCGCTGCCGAAGAGATGAATGTCACAGATGTTTCGTCTGCAATCGAACAGGGTGCCTCGATCATGGCGTTCGCTCCTGCAGCCATACTCTCCCGCTGCATCTGATGAAAATTAAAAGGCCAGCGCGAAGACGCTGGCGCCTGCGGCGAACATCCCAAGCTCCCCGGTAAAGACAGATACCGTTGAGTAATTCGGATGCTGGTATGCCTCGGCCGCGCTGTTTTTTACGGATGCATAGTTTCGTCCCGCATCCTGTTGTGCGGAGAGCACTCGCCCGTAGACATAGACAGCGCCAGGAATCGTTGTGAGCGCGAGGTTTCTGGCGGAATAGTAGTATTCCCCCGCATCTGTGAGAATTTTTTTCAGCCTCTCGAGATCGCTCGGAGGTTTCCAGCCGTCTCGCACATCTATTTGTTTGCCGTTCGGCGTCGAAATTCCGTTTGCACCCTCACCTGCCTCGCATCCCTCAGGCACTCCGTCTGGAACCGTATCATGCTTTGGTCCGGTATTGGGATTGCGTATGCCGGGATTTGTCGGAGTCTCCGCCCGCTGGGAGGGAGATGGGGATTTGTTGCCCGTTTCCGTCGTCGTCGTATTTGGAGCCGCTTCCGTAGGCCTGCCGCCGCGCGCCTCTGGCACATCTGTCGGCATCTTTGACGGCACGTCAGTAGGGATACCGCCGGTCGCCCCAGGAACTTCCGTCGGATAGTACTTGAATATACCCGTCAGCACCGGTCCCACTGCAGCCATAGCGACTGGCTTGTCTGACGGCGGCCTGATGGAATCTGCCTCCGGGCCGCCTGAATTGCTCGTACCTTCAGCGCCAGCGACCTCGCCCGGCTCGCCGACGATCGCAGGATCGGGCGGCTGTTCGGGTTCTGTTGCCGTCTTCCTTTTGACCCAGTCTACGGCATCGGAAAAAAGGTCAAGGGGACTTGGTATGTCCAGTTTCGGAACACTAGGGGGACCAATAAACACGGTCATATACCACCTCCATCATCATTATTATCGGCTGTGGAGGTGGGCGAAGTTGCCTCTTTTGAAAATATAAATAATCTTATTTTTTAATGAGTTATACGTGACTGGTCTGTAAAAAAAAGCGGATTTGGGGAGAAATCGTGCCTCTGAGTCAGGAATATTGGCGGAGTCATAAATGCGCTAATTCATGTATTGAATCCATCCATTCGTCAGGCCGTGGCGGTGCAGGGCCTTTTCGGCCTCGGCGAACTCTTCGTGCGTGATTCCTCGGCCGAGCAGCGGATCGCCCACAGCTTTGTCCGCCGGGAAATACTGGCTCATGAGGTTGACCGGGACCTCTGTCGAGAGTTCGGTCGCTATGAACTCAAATATCTTTTCCGAACCGGAGAGTCCGCCCGGTAGCACGAGGTGGCGGATCAATAGCCCTCGCCTGCCGATGCCTTCTTCATCTATCTCAAAATTTCCAACCTGTCGAAACATCTCCTTGATGGCCGGCCGCACGACGTCCCAGTAATCCGGCGCGCATGAGCAGCGCGCGGCGGAATCGCGATCCGAGTATTTGATGTCCGGCATATAAATGTCGACGACGCCGTCCAAAAGCCTGAGCGCCTCCATCCCTTCATAGCCATTGGAGTTGTAGACGATGGGGAGCATGAGCCCTTGCCTTGCGGCGATAGCAAGCCCCGCGAGAAACTGCGGGACCACGTGAGATGGCGTCACAAGGTTGATGTTGTGGGCGCCGCGTTTCTGGAGATTGAGCATCATGGATGCGAGTCTCTGCGGAGGAGTCGGCTGCCCGTGCCTCAGCTGCGAGATCGGCCAGTTCTGGCAGAAGCGGCAGCGCATGTTGCAGCCGGTGAAGAAGATGGTGCCGGAGCCGCGCGTTCCCGAGATCGGAGGCTCTTCGCCCGTGTGGATGTTGGCGCTCGCGACTCCGGCGATCTTTCCTATGCCGCAGAACCCCTTCTCACCGCGCAGCCGGTTGACGCGGCAATCGCGCGGGCAGAGCGTGCACGAGCGCATGGCTGCATAGCCCAACCCGGCGCGCCGCGCGAGTTCACCGCTCTCGGAGAGGGCGAGATAGGCAGGAAATGAAACGGCGCTGGTCATGCGCGTTGCCGTATCACCAAATATGAGGGATAGGCAAGGTGCCCGTAGTCTCTGGCGCCGGTTTTTTTTACGCAACTTTTTCCTCGGTGAGACGATAAGTACCACGCAACGGGAGTTCCCTGTAAATAGGAGAAAGAGGAGATTTCATGTCATCGAAAGGCGTGAACCTCAGCGCTGCAATCGATCATCAGCTCCAAGGGAAGCTGTTTTCAGCCTTCGAGTCCGAGGGTCGACGCAGCTTGCGCAAGAGAATGGGCAGGCCTTTTGATCGCATGGCGGCAGAGGCCTATCAGCGAACCTTTCCGTTTTCCGCAGGCGAAGAGGATCCTGAGAAATACGCAGATCGTTTTAAAAATACTTATGAGCGCTTTGCCCGCCGCCTCATCGCCAGGGGCTTTGCGCACGCGCCCCTTGCCACGCGGTTTCACGACGCCCAATGCCTTGCAAAGGCATACGAAGGATATCTCCTGAGCGGCAGGGTCTATTTTTCAGCACGATGCCTCGTCCTGCCGCCGGACGATGCCGGGCGCAAGGAGCCTGTTGATGCGCGAATCCGGGAGGCTGGCGACGCGGCGGCGCTCTTCCAGTGTATTGCCGAAAGCTTGTGCGGCAATCCGGCCATGCAGGCACACGCCTTATCGATCGTGCGGATGTATGGGAATGCCATCGCCGGTTCGAGCGATGCGCTTGAGCGCATGGAGCGGGCGCTCGTCGACTCAACGACGACGTCCTTGATGCAGGGGGGGATCGCGACCTTTGAATCCTGGATGTTCGACCATCTCCGCGGTACGCTGGAGCAGGTGGTTCGAGATATCGATGCAGGGGCCGTTGTCGATAGCAGCGATGAGAATAATACTGCCGCAGCGCCGTTCATGCGCGCATGGGAGTTCTTGACCAGAGCGCAAAACGTGATGCCGCCTTTTTATTACGATGGCATCAAGAAGATGATCAAACGCGCGGCAGGTGTTGACGCGGCGACTTCGGTTGCATGGAATGGAGTGAGTGAAGATATGTATTTCTTGTTCCACGATTTCGGAAATATTTTTTACCAATTGTCAAATGGTAGCATGAATAGGTGTTTCGACAAATACAATACTCCAGGAGAGCAAGATGGAGAGTGGACGATCCACAGGCCGGGAGACGTCATCAGCGATCCGGAAGTGGCGCGGAGAGAAGGCATGAAGCAGTGCAGAGAAGATGTCAGCGCCATGGCAAAGGCGCTGGATTTTTCAACCGTCGGTTCTCTCTTCAACGCCATTCATAAACTCAAAGCGCATTATTGGAAGGATATCGACTTCCAGATACAGCTCGGCGATGCGAGCGGTATCGCCGTTCCAGATGGGGCGCGGCGCGATCTCTTTCGGATCATCTTTGAACTCGCGCTGAATTCCCTGAAATACACAGATAAAGAAAAACCCTCCAACCTCATTCGATTGATCGCAGCCCGGGAGGGACAGCGTTTGTCTTTGAGCGCGTACGACAACGGCGTCGGGGTCAAGGATGTCGTCAACGTCCAGCGTCTGGGCGTGCGCGAACGAGAAGATCTCGCCGATGGCACCGGCACCGGGCTGGCTGGGGTCAATCGTTTGGCAGGAAAACACGGTTGGGAGTTTCAGCTATCTTCGAAGCTCGGTGAGTGGACAGAGGGAAAACTTCTGATCGATCTGTCGGAATGGGAAAGTGAAGCCAACGCTGCGACGGCGCCTGATTTCATTGAAGGCGCTGAAGGCGAGCAGCAAAGCCTCTCACCTGATGCGGATGCTGCCGTAACTGAACTAGCTGAGCCACTCGGACTTGATCTGTCTCAGCCGATGACAATTGCAAATCCAGCAAAGCTGCTGTGAAACGCCGTCAGCCCCCTCTCTGAAACCATCCCCTGAGGCGCTGCCAGAGACCGACCTTTGCAGGGGTGCGTTCATCGTTCCCCACGCGCTATATGCTGATCATCATCTTTGAGGGATCGACACAGAAGCGGAATTGCTCCAGAAAAGTCATGCCCAAGAGACCTTCGACGCCCTGTTCAAGAAGGGCATGGCAGGCTATTTCAAATGGCGAAAACTTCTTCCCGAATGCTTCGAATGTTGCGAGCCGAATCCTGAAACCCTCTTCCTTACCGACTGCTGAGCTGACCCGCGAAGGTGCAATGGCATCGTTGCGCGAATACCCGAGCGATTCAACGATACGATAATCGACAATGGTATGAGAAGCGCCTGTGTCCAGTACAAACTGAGCCTTTAAGAAGCTCGTCGGACTCCTGAGCGTAACAGGAACGATGATGAGCCTCTTATCTACACGGTAGGGGAAATCTGCCATAAAAGGGGTATGTCCTCATTCTTGATGAGCTCGCCAGTATATCGCATGGCCATTCCACCATATTTCGAGATGACATCTCTTGCGTGACGGTAGAATTCCGACTTGTCATGCGAATGAAAGACCACTTCGCCATCCACATCACCGATCTCATTCTCAGTACAATTCACGACCGCGACCCATTCGTCCGGGAACGCTTGTTTTATCTCTTCCCACGTCATCTTCCGGCCCATGGGAAACCTCCTTTCCACAGCAGCTGATGATATCCTTGGAAGATCTTCCTGCTACCCGACACATGGCGCATCATTACTATTTGTCGGATAACAGGCTATCATGACGCATTTCACAGATGCAAGGTTTCGATGCGCTCCTCGCAATGAAGTCAGTAGATCAACATCTTCTCCCTGGCGGAGAGCAGCGCTTGGGGGGTTGCGGACAGCATTGCGAGCTCGCCCATCGTGAACGTATCGATTTCCTCGCGGAATCTCGCGGAGCCCGTCAGCAGATCTATTGCCGGCCGCTCGGTCACGAATTCATAGGGCTCGGTCCTCCACTCGAATCCGCTGTCCTTGTACATCTTGTGCGCGAGCCATATGAACGCGAGGCCGGTGAGGTATGGGCGGAACGCGCGCACATCGTTTACGACCCACCGCACGCCGTGACAAAAATTTCCAGACCACTTCTGGCGCGTGGGTATGAACGCGGTGGGCGCCGCGTGTACGCCCGGCAAGCCCAGCGCCTCGAACGCGGTGATGAATTCCTCGGAATCAAAATAGGGTGCGCCAACGATCTCAAAGGGCGTGTCCGTGCCCCGGCCCTCCGAGATGTTCGTGGCCTCCACAAGACACATGCCTGGATAGAGAAGGGCCGCGGTATAGGAGCGCATGTTTGGCGACGGGTTGACCCAAGCGAGCCCCGTCTCGTTCCAGCTCATGCCGCGCTGCCACCCCTCCATGCGGATGACATCGAGAGTGCAGTCTATGTGCTCCCGAATGTTCAACCAGTGAACGATCTCGCCGAATGTGAGGCCGTGCCTGACGGGGAGGGAGGAGAGCCCCACGAAGGATTCAAAGCCAGCGTCGATTCCGGGCCCCTCGATTATTTCGCCGCCGATCGGATTAGGCCGGTCGCAGACGATCACGGATTTGCCGTTCTCCGCGCATGCCTCAAGGCAGAGCATCGCGGTCCAGACATAGGTGTAATACCTGCTGCCGATGTCCTGCAGGTCGATCACCATCGTATCTATACCGGCGAGCATTTCCGCGGTCGGTTTGAGCGAATCGAGAGTTGTTCCGTACAGGCTGTGGATCGCTATCCCGCTCGCTGCGTCCACATGCGATTGCACCGGTTCCATGTCCTGCGCCTTTGTAGCGAGCCCGTGTTCAGGCCCGAAGAGCGCCCCGATCGTGAGCCCGCCCTCCTCCGCTATGCGATCCACGGTATGCCGGCCGGACGCGTCCACGCTCGCTGCGTGCGCCAGGATTCCAAGCCGTTTGCCGTCGATAAGGTCGCGGCGTTCTTTGAGGAGGATGTCGATCCCGAGCTTCATGAAATCGTGAATAACAGAAATAGCGACCGCTTAGCAATGCAGCAGTTCTCTGCTGACCAGGTAAATCCCCTCCCCTTTGTAAGGGGAGGATGGGAGGGGTAGATCCCGGATGCGACCATGAACTACCTCCCCTCGCCCCTCCTTACAAAGGAGGGGAATGATTTGTCTCTGCTTACATGCGTTGACAAAACCGGGCGGATTATTTAGCAATTGCAGGATGACAAGAAGTGCTGCGCTGATTCTAATGTAAATATCATGGGGCATCCAGCCAGGATGAAGGCAGGATGCCCCGTGCATTTTTTCAGGGGGAGGATGACTATGGAACACCACGGCAAATCCGGATTGCCCGCAAACGCATACACTGAACTGAAGCCGGGCGAGGGCTATGTGCCTATCGTGCCTGCCGACGCGGTTGTGCCTGAAGTCACGGTTCGGTCGGTGATCATCGGCATCCTCATGTCGATACTCTTCTCGGGCGCGGCGGCCTTCCTGGGCCTCAAGATCGCGCAGGTCTTCGAGGCCGCAATCCCAATCGCCATACTGGCAGTGGGGTTGGGAAGCATCTTTCCGCGCAAGTCCACGATACTTGAGAACGTCATCATTCAATCCATAGGCGCTGCTTCGGGTCTCGTCGTCGCGGGCGCAATATTCACCCTCCCCGCGCTCTTCATCCTCGGGCTCGACGAACAGGTGAACCTCTTCCAGCTATTCATGGCCGCGGTCCTTGGCGGCGCGCTGGGCGTTTTCTTCCTCGTACCGCTTCGACGCTATTTTGTTGCGGACATGCACGGCAAACTCCCCTTCCCGGAGGCTACCGCGACTACAGAGGTGCTGGTAGCGGGCGCAAAGGGAGGCGCGCAGGCAAAGGTCTTGGCAGTGGCAGCGGTAATCGGCGGCGCGTACGATTTTCTCTCCATCGGCATGCACGCGTGGGCGGAGGAATTCACCACTGGAATGGTGCAGATCTTCTCGCCGCTGACCGACAAGGTGAAGGCGGTGTTCTCGATCAACACGGGCGCCGCGGTCATGGGCCTCGGCTACATCATCGGCCTGCGATACGCCATGATCATAGCCTGCGGTTCGTTCCTCTCGTGGCTCGTGCTCATTCCGCTCATCAATCACTTCGGAGGTTTCATCTCCGTGGCCGTGCCGCCCGCCGAGGGCGAATCGCTGATAGCGTCGATGACGGCCACACAGATTTTCTCGACGTACGTGCGCTACATAGGCATCGGCGCGATCTTCACGGCAGGCCTCATCGGCATCGCCAAGTCGAGCCCGATTATCGCGCAGGCCTTCACCAAAGGCTTCAAGGAGATATTCGCCTCCCGCAAGAAGCATGAGGACGAGACGGTGGTGGAACGCACGCAGCGCGACATCCGCATGCCCATAGTCATAGTGGGCTTATTGCTCCTGGCGGTGGCGACGTGGGTCTTTTTCCGTTACTCGGTCCTCGACGGTCAGGCGAATCCGGTTAAGATAGGATTCATCGCCCTCGCCGTGGTATTCGTGATCTCGTTCCTCTTCACGACGGTTGCCGCTCGGGCCATCGCCATCGTAGGCATCAACCCGATTTCAGGCATGACGTTAGTCACGCTCATACTTACGTGCCTGATATTGGTCGCAGCAGGTCTCGGAGGTCCCAAGGGCATGATGGCCGCGCTGCTCGTCGGTGGCGTGGTGTGTACTGCTTTGGCCATGTCAGGCGGGCTCATCACCGACCTCAAGATCGGCTACTGGATCGGCGCTACGCCCGCCAGACAGCAGTGGAGCAAGATGCTGGGCACGGTGTTCGCCGCGGTAACGGTTACGACCGTGATCATCCTGCTCAACAAGGTCTACGGCTTTGTGCCTTCCGAACTGCATACGAAGCCCCTGCCCGCGCCGCAGGCAAACGCTATGGCAGCGGTCATCAAGGGGATCATGGCGGCTAAGGGCGCGCCGTGGATGCTCTACGGAGTCGGAGCGGTCATCGCCGTGCTGATGGAGCTGCTGGGGATTGCGCCTCTGGCATTCGCGCTCGGCATGTACATACCTCTCTCGCTCAACACGCCGATCCTCGTGGGTGCGCTGGTATCGCATTACGTGCAGCGCAGCGCCGGCAAGGACGAGGCGCTGGGCAACGCGCGCCGCGAACGCGGTACGCTCATTGCATCGGGCTTCATCGCCGGAGGCGCCCTCATGGGCGTTCTGAGCGCGGTCATAAAATATTTCGAGTCGGAGTATTCGATAAACATACTGCACGATTTTGCAAACGACGGTGCATTCGGTAACTGGCTGGGGCTCTGTATGCTTGCCATCCTCTGCATCTACGTCTACATCGACGCGCGTCGTGCGAAGAAGCCCGAATAGAAGAAACATGAAACGAGGAGATAGAAACATGTCAAAGGCACCGAAGAGAGAGAACCTGCTTGAACGCTTCTGCAGATACGTGAAGGTAGATACCCAGTCAAAGGACGGATCGGAGACGTATCCATCCACCGAAGGGCAGAAGGTCCTGCTCAAGATGCTCGTCGAAGACCTCAAGGCCGCTGGCCTCGAAGACGCCACGATGGACGAACATGGCTACGTGATGGCCACGCTCCAGTCCAATATTCCAGCGGATCATCCTGCGTACGGCAAGGTGCCAACGGTGGGCCTGCTGGCGCACGTGGACACGTATCACGAGGTCTCCGGCAAGAACGTGAAGCCGCAGATACACCGCAACTATTCCGGCGGCGACATCGTGCTGCCCGGTGACCAGTCGATAGTCATTCGTGCAGCAGACGAACCGGAGCTCGTTGCATGCAAGGGGATGACGATCATCACCTCGGACGGAACGACGCTGCTCGGCGGAGACGACAAGGCGGGTGTGGCGGAGATCATGGAGTCGATCTGGCGCTTCAAGGAAGAGCCGAAGCGGCTGCACGGCAAGATCCGCGTGGGCTTCACGGTAGACGAGGAGATCGGCAGGGGCACGGATTTCTTTGACGTGAAAAAATTCGCTGCAGACTATGCCTACACGGTCGATGGTTCGTCGGTCGGCGAAATCGAGGACGAAACTTTCTGCGCAGACAGCGCGTTCGTAACCATAACCGGTGCGGACGTGCACCCGGGCTACGCGAGGGGAAAGATGGTCAACGCACTGCGCGCGGCCGCCGACTTCATCTGGGCACTGCCGCAGGATCGCACGCCCGAGACCACGGAGAAGCGCGATGGCTATCTGCATCCGATCAGCGTGAACGGCAACGTCTCCGAGGCCAAGATCCATTTCCTCGTGCGCGATTTCACAGTGGACGGTCTAGGCGAACTCGAAACGATCCTCAAACACGCGGCGTCATACGTGGGAAGAAAGTACGGCGCGAAGATAGACGTGGAGGTCAAGGAATCGTATCGCAACATGAAGTACGCGATGGACAGGGATCCCAAGGTGGTGGAGTACGCCGAGGAGGCGATCCGACGCGCGGGGCTTGCACCCAAGCGCACATCCATCCGCGGCGGAACGGACGGCGCCAGGCTCTCGTTCCAGGGCCTGCTCACCCCGAACCTCTTCGACGGGAGCATGAATTATCACTCCAAGAAGGAATGGATACCGCTCGAGTGGATGGAGAAATCGGTCGAGACGATCATGAACGTGTGCGATATCTGGGTGGAACGCTCTGCACAATAAACGATGCCAGCAACGTAAACAAGGCAAGCAAGGCAAGCAACGCTGAATAGCTCAGGTACGTTTTCTTGTTATGCACGCGTTGCTTGCCTTGCTGGCGTTTCTCGCGTTGCTTGCTGCCGTTCATACTGAGAGGTATCAATGTCACACAAAATGATCCACACCGATAAGGCTCCAAATGCGGTCGGCCCCTACAGCCAGGCAATTCGCGCCGGCAACATGCTCTTTTGTTCGGGCCAGATCCCGATCGATCCGGCCACCGGTGGGCTTAAGCTCTTCGACGGCGACGCAGCGGCGCAGGCGAGGCTCGTCATGGATAATTTAAAGGCCGTGCTCGCGGCGGAGGGGTTTACCTTCGACAACGTCGTGAAGACGACGATCTATCTCTCCAACATGGGGAACTTCGCGAAGGTCAACGAGGTCTATGCCTCCTATTTCACCGAGTACAAGCCTGCTCGGGCGACCGTCGAGGTCGGCCGCCTGCCAAAGGATGTGGGCGTTGAGATCGAGGCGATAGCGGTGGCCTGAGTTGATGCATTGACTGAGCAGTAGCCGCGCTATCCGTCAGCTCTGTTTTCTCAGCGAATGTCCGCGGAGATTGCCTCACCAAACGCATCTCCAGAAGCAGTTCCGCTCAGAGTAGAAACTGCTCCAGGCACAAATATTTTTACATTACCAGTGCCGCTGTTGTGCCCAGGCGCCGAAACCACAATAACAGCCTTCCCTTTTTCTGTTAAGTCTCCCAGCGTTGTTACAACGCTTCCGAACCTGTCGTTTGGCGCGAGACCATATGTAGTCCCTAACGGTTGACCATTGAGGTCAGCGCCGCTGTGATATAGGACCATCCCCTTTCCATTTATGCCTGTTCCAGGATTACCCGGCACCCCAAGTGCGATGTCCTTTTTCCCGTCACCATTGATGTCCATTCCTCCCACTACGGAAAAGCCAAGAAAATCTGTTTCATTCGCACCGATATATAGAACCATCCTGTCATTGATTCCCAGTTGCTTGGAAGAGGATATTTTTTTACCGCTGAAGACGTATGCGGCCCCATTTGAGAGCGGGCCCATAAATCCAGGCGCGCCGATCAGAATGTCGGCAAAACCGTCACCGTCCAGGTCTCCAGCCGCTGAGACCGATTTACCGAACAGCTGCCCAGGGTTGCCAACGATCATGCATATTGCAGAAGCTACATCGATATTGTCCTTTAGAGCGTTCGTTTTGAAGAGATAGACCTTCTCTTTCCACGGAGCGGAAATGATGATTTCATCAATTCCATCGCCATCAACGTCGCCTGCCATTGCCATCGAATGGCCGAATAAGCTCTTGTCCTCTCCGGCAACGTTAGACGAAGCGTCGTCTGTAGTCATTGCCTTCATGGCCGTGAGTTTCTTTCCGATGAATACATAGACTTGAGGAGGGACGAGCAACTGCGGCGTGCCCACGAGAAATTCTCCAAAGCCGTCTGCGTTTATATCTCCAATGCCGAGCAGCGATCCGCCGAAGCGTTGATTATCGATTTTACCGTAGATTATAACGTCGGCCTCTTCAGCCGCTGTGATCGGCTCAACCGTTTTTTCCTTCCCGGAAAAGTGGCGGCCGCTGAAGAAGTACACAGCTCCTGTCGCGTTGTTGTTCGAATCCTCGGTTCCAGGCGCTCCGACGATGATATCCGCATATCCATCAGCATCCAGATCGCCGGCAACTGCGACCGCCTTTCCAAAATCAAAATTTGATTTTACACCGACAATGGTTGTGATCGGCTTGTCGCTGATCTTGTTGTTATAATCGAGTTCAACGCTGTAGAGAATCGCAGCCCCCGAATTAGCGTTGTAACCAGGCGAGCCGACGAGAAAATCAGGGAATCCATCGCCGGTGACATCGCCCTCTGTCATAGTTAGAAACGACTGTTCGACCGCCTCGATCGGTTTTGCAGCGGCAGAAACAGCATCTGCGGAGATATTGAAAGCATACGTCGATTTTGATTTGAGAGCTTTATTTGGTGCGAAGCTCATTTCTTTATCATCGGCACTCCACGAAAATGCGCCGTCGACTGGTTTCCCGTCAGGATCGACCAGTGACGCGGCCGATTCTACCGATTGCTTGTCCATGGCTGCGGAGAAAACGGCCTTGACCGAGACGCTGAGCGGAATCGGTTTGCTCGATAAATCAATCTCAACTCCGTCAGCCCGCACGAGCTTGAGCGCGACAGAAGGAATTTCCGCCTCAGTTTCTTCCGCAGGCGTTGCAACTGCAGGTCCCGAGCTGCTGGCAGGCGGCGATATTGTAGATGCTGTAGAAGCGCCTTCGCCACCCTGTTTGTTGCAGGACGTGACCGAGAGCGTGACCATAGCGATTGCCATGGAAATGCACATTGCCCGCCACGAATAGTTCTTGGAGATATTAGTCATTTCGACCTCCTCAAGGGATACTGCACCACACCATTTAATTAGCAAGTAATGTACCAGGGTCGGATAAAGATAATTCATTGAAAATCAATATGTTACTGGTGAGTCTGATGCGGATTTTGTGGGACGAACGCTCAAAATGATAATAAGCGTCAATAATCGACCAGGAAAAGATGGAACCGTTGCATAGACACCGAAGGGACATCTGTTCGACTGGAATGACAGGAATTACTCCGTTAGTATCGAATTTGCGTTGCAATTGAAATTGCACGACGTTATACGCCGGGTCAATTCAACATTCAGTGTTTGCCCAACAGGAGGGTTCCATGGAATTCTTGTCTTCTTTAGGCTGTTCCAGAAGCGATACTTCACCATCCTATTCCGATGCCTCCGTACAACAATCGGACCCCAGAGAAGTGGAGATCCCGGGATTGGGCAAGGTGCTGGATTCCTTTGAAGTCAAATACAGCTTGTTCAATGTCGACAAATTGAACAACAGTGAGCCGCACAATGAACTCAGTGCAATCTCAAAATGTTATTCTTCGTGGCTTTCATATTGGTATTGGGGTCACGAGCCATTTGCGACAGATACGACGACCTTCAATGGGCAGAAAGTTGGAGAGAACGATTACGTCCTCCAGATCAAAGTGAACAGCGAAGCCGAGATGCTCCTGTGGAATGGGGCTGCCACGACGACATTTAAATACGACGGAGCCTTCGGAAATTGGAGCATGAGTTCCAGAGTTATCGAGCATGGTCAAGAGAGGGATTACGAATATTGTTTTCCGTCCGCGGTCATCGATACGTTGATCGAGAGCGTGAGATGTTACATGAGCAATTATCCGCAGTACGCCGAGAGTCGGACTTTGGAGACGTTGATCGGGAGTATCAGCGGACAAGAGGCGAACATCGAGAAAAATGCCGGTCCGCTCTATCCCGCTGCCGATTGCAAAAAAAATGTTCCGATAGAACTAGCTGATCCAATGCATGATTTTTGAGCCTAACGCCGAAAATCACGAGACGATCGCATCATCCCTTTGAAGGGCATTCCGAGAGCCAGCCTCTGAAGAGCGCGCCGAGAAATCCGCGGCGCGCTGACTTTATTCCGCCATCTAGCGCGATGATCTGATTGAGTGCCGGATAGATGATCTCCTCGCGCTCCACCGCAGTCGAACCCTCCATCATCTTCAGGAAGAGATCGCCCACCAGAGTAGTCGAACCTATTGATTCGTCTTCAACGAGTCTGCCCAGCATGTAGATCTGCGCGGGGATGTCGGCATGCGCAAAGCCGTGGAGGATGAGGTGTTTCCCTTCCTGCGGCCGCTGGCGCGAGACCGCGAATATGCAATCCGCCAGATATCTTGAATCTGAGTGAGGAGACGATTCTATGTCGTCAAGCGCGCGCGCAAGAGCGCTTCCGTCTCCGCAGCCCACGAGCATGAGGTCGCGCCAGAGTTTCGGCGAAGATTCCATCCTGGTCGATATGATCCGATGCGCGGCCTGAGGATTTTTTTCCGCAAGCTCTGCAATTTCCGGCAGCTTCCTGGAGAAAAAATCAGCAGCGAGCCTCTGAGGTATTGGACGCGTGATCGGATCGATGAGCGCCTCGAGCGTTGCCGTGAATCCGCCGAAGCGGAGCGCGATCGAACTCGAGAGCGAAGAGAGCGAGCCGAAAAAACCAGGAGCTGCGGGCAGGCCGTATGACTGGCGGGCCTTTACCTGCGGCTGCAGAACGGAAAATTCTATCTGGTCGGGACGTTCAGCGGGCCGTGTCGCGAGGCCCTCTGTGGGTGAGGTCTGAGTGAAGATCTTTAGCATGCGGCGGAAAGGATGATAGAGCGGCTTATGGCCGGCAGGCAAGAAAAATGTCGGCTCAAATGCGCGGAACCAGCATTTTTCTTGCACGCCAGGAGGTCGGTCGATATAAGCCCAGCGTCTTGCTCTAAGGGCGCAAACGCCAAAGAAATCAGTAGGTTGTAACAAAGGAGCCGAACCATGACAGACATCTCAATGATGGCCGAACCATACAAGATCAAGATGGTCGAGGCGATCAGGATGACCACCCGCGCGGAGCGGGAGAAGGCGATCAGGAAAGCGGGCTATAACACGTTCCTGCTCAGGAGCGAGGACGTATGGATCGATCTCCTCACCGACTCCGGCACTGCGGCCATGAGCGACTATCAGTGGGCCGGGATGATGCTTGGCGACGAGGCGTACGCTGGTTCCCGCAACTTCTATTTTCTGGAGGAAGTGGTTCGCGACATCATGGGATACAAGCACCTGGTGCCCACGCATCAGGGCCGCGGCGCCGAGCACATACTCTCTCAGTCGCTCATCAAGAAGGGCGATCACGTCGCGGGCAATATGTATTTCACCACCACGCGCCTGCACCAGGAGATGGCTGGCGCCTCATTCCACGACATCATCATCGATGAGGCTCACAAGCCTTCTGTCGAACATCCGTTTAAGGGCAATGTGGATATCGGGAAACTGGAGGACCTGATCAAGGAATTTGGGGCCGACAAAATTCCGTATGTAGCTATCGGCGCTCCGGTGAATATGGCCGGAGGCCAGCCGATCTCCATGGAAAACATGAAGGAGGTCAGCAGGCTCTGCCGAAAGAACGGCATCAAGGTGGTGCTCGACGCTGCGCGCGTTCTCGAGAACTGCTGGTTCATCAAGCAGCGCGAGAAGGGATATGAGAAAAAATCGCTGAAGGATATCTGCCGCGAGCTCTGCTCTCATACGGACGCGTGCACGATGAGCGCAAAGAAGGATGCGTACGTGAACATCGGCGGTTGGCTCGCAATGAATGATGATAAATTCTTCACAAAGGCAAAAGAGTTGGTCGTCGTATATGAGGGCCTTCACACCTACGGCGGCATGGCCGGCCGCGACATGGAGGCGGTGGCGCGGGGATTCAAGGAGGCAACGGAAAACGAGTACATCGTTGGATGGCGCGTGCGCCAGGTCGAATACCTGGGCAACAAGCTGATTGATGCCGGGATACCAATAGTGCACCCGATCGGCGGGCATGCGGTATTTCTCGATGCAAAGGCGTTCCTGCCGCACATCCCACAGGAAGAGTACCCGGCACAGATGCTGGCCGCGGAGATCTATGTCGAGAGCGGTGTGCGCACTATGGAGCGCGGCATCGTATCCGCCGGGCGCGACCCGGCCACCGGCAAGAACAGGACGCCGAAGCTAGAGCTCGTGCGGGTGACGATACCGAGGCGCGCTTACACGAATTCGCACATGGACGTCACGGCCCTGGCGATCGAGAACGTGTGGAAGCGGCGCGATGCGATCAAGGGCCTCAAGATCACCTACGAGCCGGAGGCGCTTCGCTTCTTCCAGGCGAGGTTCGAGCCGGTGTGAGATGTACTATAATTAGGTCCAATTGACACGTGGCCCGATTAATAGTACCATAACGTTATGGAGCTTCGCGTACACATTCAGCGCCTCCTCAAGGAACGCGGGCTTTCAGTGCGCGGCCTAGCGGCAAAAAGCGGGGTGAGGAGGCAGAGCATCTCCGCGTTTCTCACCGGCGCCAACATCCATCTCGACAATCTGCAGAAGGTCCTGGCGGCACTTGGTATGGAGCTTATGGCAGGCCCTCTGGCCCATGCGGCCATGGCGCTGCTGGAGGATCGTTTCCCCATAAACCGGCGTAAGTTGAGCGCCATATGCCGCAAGCACGGCATCAGACGGCTCTCTCTCTTTGGTTCGATATTGCGCCCGGATTTCTCATCAAAGAGCGATATCGATATCCTGGTCGAATTTCATAAGCCGGTTTCCCTGTTTGAATTAACCTCCATAGAAGAAGAGCTGGCCCAACTCATGCCAAAGGGACATCGCATCGACCTCGTGACAGAACAGGCGCTCTCAAGGCATTTTCGCGAAGAAGTTATGTCGCAGCGCGAGGTAATCTATGAAGAAGCCGCCTGAAGCCTTCTTCAAGCACATGCTGGAATCCGTGGAACGGATTGAAACATACGTCGGCGACTATAAGAAGCGCGAATTCATGGCGGATCCAAAGACGCAGGACGCAGTGATAAGGCAGTTTGAAATCATGGGTGAGGCTGCGGGCCAGGTTTCGGCGAATGCAGTAACTGATGCTCCTGTACCGTGGCGGGCGATAGTTGGCATGCGCAACCGACTGATCCACGATTACATGGGGGTAGATCTTGAGATCGTATGGAAGACGGTGAAGGACGAGCTGCCGAGGTTGAAGAGGTATCTGAAGATAAAAATCAATTAACGCGCCCGGGAGGAAAGGGCACGCTCACCGATACACCTCCCTTCGGTGTCCCACTTTTTCCACGGTGATCGCCTGGTTTGGATCCGAGATCGTATAAATAATGCGCCAATCTCCCTGGCGGACGCGATAGACAGTACCTGTCTTGAGTTTTTCGCACCCGGAAGGACGAGGATTAACGGCGAGTTTTCTAATCCGCGCAATGATGCGCAGACGATCGGCCTTCGGAGCCGCGAGGATTTCCTTCTCAGCGCTTCGGCAGATGAAAATGTTATAGGAGGCCACTCTTCGTCATCTCCGCTATGAAGGATTCCAGCGAACGCCGCGGCTCCTTGCGACGCGATCGGATAGCCTCAAGATCTATCGCGTCCTCCTTGAGGCTTAACCGCACTGCCTCGTTAACCAGGTCCGAGATGGAGCGGTCGGTCTCAGCGGCTTTGAGTTTCAATGCCTTATGCAGATTCGTCTCAAGATAGATCGTAGCCCTTTTTTGTTGTTCGTCCATCAAGCACCTCCATCATCAGAATAACATTATAACGTCATAACGTCAAGACGTCATGTTTGATCGACTTCGGGGAATGGCGAATGCGCCTGCGAATTCCAGACAAAAAAAGCCCAATCAGCGCGCCCGGGAGGATTGTCACTTCGTTCTGACGATCAAGGCTATTTGTTCCTCGCTACGCTCGGAACTTAATTATAGCTCCTGTACGTGCAAACCCCCGGCCCCAAATAAAAAGAGCAGTCAGCGCGCCTGGGAGGATTCGAACCCCCGGCCCCTTGATCCGTAGTCAAGTGCTCTAATCCACTGAGCTACAGGCGCGCTGACTGCTCCTTGTTTTCAATTTCACCCCCCAGCCGAACCTTCGATGGTGCGCCTGGGAGGGCGGCAACCTAGTCCATCGCAGGTTATGCTGTCAAGATGCTGTTTTTGTGGTATAAGGCTGCCATATGAAGACAAAATACATTTCAGCAGCGCTCCTCCTTGGTTTTTTATGCGTGTCAGGATCTGCGTCGGCGACGCCGCCGAGTGGGATTCACACGAAATATTATCCCGAACGCGGCGAGCTCGAGGTAATTGTTCAGCATCCCGTAACAAAACGGAATCAGCACTATATAAATGAAATAGTTCTTACGAAGAACGGAACCGTCATAGAAAAGCGCACTTTCGATTTCCAGACCAGCCACCGCAACCAGACAACTCCGCCTTTCAAGATTCAGGCCGTGCCGGGCGACGACGTGCAAGTGCTGGCCACGTGCAACATCTCCGGTTCGGGTGAAGCTAAGGTGAAAATCAATCCTCCAGAAGCCGAATAACTTCCTATTTCTTCAGCAGATTGATGACATCGCTTCGCCACTTGTGGATTTCGGTCATGAGCCTGTCGAGCGGAATGATCTTGTCTATATAGCCCAGCTGCAGGGCCTTCTCCGGGCTGAGATAATCGCGGATATATGTATCTTTCAGCCTCACCTCTTCCGCCTTTTTTTCGTCGGCGGAAAGACTGCTGAGCTTCCGGCCGTGCAGGACTGAAATCGCCCCGCCCGCACCCATCACTCCAATTCTCGAACCTTCACAAGCAAGGGCCGCCCTGTTTGGCCCAAGTGTCTTCAAGTTTGCATGGATAAACCTGCCTCCATAATTTTGGCGCAGCGTCACCGAGAGCCGCGGAATTCTGCCAAGACATTCTTCCCTCAGCGACTTTCCTCCTTCGCCCTGTATGCCCATCTGCTCCTGCTTGCTTCCAGGCTGGAATGCAGGGCTGTCGTTGAATTCGATCAGCGGTATGTTGAATTTTTCGCAGATGCGATTGAATCTGGTGAATTTGCCGAGCGAGAAAGCGGTCTGTGCGCCGCCTGCGATTATCGGGTTGTCCGCGATTATGCCCACGGCGTGACCGCCAGCTCTTGCGAAGCCGGTAACAAGAGGCAGCGCGTCTTTTCCCTGAAGCTCAATGAAACTGCCTTCATCGAATATGTGCGGCAGCACCTCTCTCATATCATACGGAGTATCCATGCTCTCCGGCAAACGCACTGGAGAATGATGCGAAGCCCCGGGTGCGTGAACTTCCTTCTTTGTGAGATAGGGAAGCAGAAATGCCACCGTCTCCATGCACGATTCCAGATCCTGGAACTGGAGGTGAGACATTATGTCAACTTTGGTCAAATCGAACGGAGTCTCCGTACCGTCTACCACATAGAAGAAGAGATCCGAGTTCTGGTGCACAAATTTATCGAGCGACCTCGGACCGATCGCTATCGATATGCGGGGCACTGAGATGCTTGAAAACATCAGGTCGCATTCGGATCTCAAATACATCGTCTTCGGAGGAGACTTGGGCGGTATGCCATACCAGCTTTCTACGGTGATCATGACGAGCGGAAGTCCGAATTCCTGGCATCCGGCAAAGAGCAGGAGCAACTTCTTGAGCGTCCTGGGATTTCTGATGCCGTATTTGGAAAGCTGCGCTGCAATACCGAAGGGCGAGCCCTTGATCGAGGCATACCCAGTCATGAGCTGGCTGGCGCCTTTCAGTTTATTCCGCGTTTCGATGAAACTGCCTTCGTCGAACGTGCAGATGATTTTGCTGCGATGAGCGGACCTGGAATAAGCGGTACATTTTGAAAAAAGGGCTTTATCTCCACCCCTCGACCAGTGTTTCGCATGGCGGTCGCGATTGGTCATTACGAACTTTGCGAACAGGCGGGCCTTTCTTATGGCGTCTTCTTCGGATGGGCAGTCTACGTCTATGTCGCCGGAATAGCGTGCGTGGGTTCTCGCCCCCCCGAGTTCGTAATTGGTCGCTCTTTCTCCCAATACCTTCTCAACCGTTTGAGCGCCAGTGAGCACCCTGTAAACTTCAGGATGAACCGACATTATGGACATGGCCGATATCGCCGCTCCGTAGACGAGCATTCCCACTGAAGCGCCGATATTGAGGTGTAGGTGTAGGAACCTGCTTCCCGCCTGGCTCCAGTCTCCGTCCAGTTTTTCATGTCTGTGAGGACGCACGTTAAAATGGCGCAGAACCGTATCGAAGTATTTGCGCTCGAGGTGCTCATCGTACCATTCCCAGAACTTTCCTGGATTTGAAAAACCGCCGGTGTTTGCGATCGCTCCGAAATATGCGCCCGCCCAGCCTAGCGACGCCACGGAATCCTTGATGTCCGCGCCTGCTCCATCGTGAATACCGATAAGGGTCACGCCCCAGACGTAAGCGAGAACGACGGTCGCCGCGAGCTTCTTTCCCTCCCTGGTCCCAAGTGCGCCTCCGCGGATTCTGAAATCTCCGGCATAAGCAAGGGCCGGCGTCCCGTTGATATTGCCGCGGTATACGTTAAGGCCTATTGGAGTACCGCCTCCATCCACTTCAGGGAAAAAAAGTTCTTCGTAGTTGCCGCCGTCGAACAATAGTTTCGCCCTGTCGACGTTCAAGAGCTTGCCGCGCATATGCTGCTTTTCATTGAGATATGCGACTTCCTGCTTCGCCAGTTCCGGAACTCGTTCTGATATAGGGTAGGGAGGCCGGATGACTATTCTTCCGGAAGTCACTCGCTGAATTTCTATGATATGATAAAAACTGTTGCCCCCTATTTCCAGATTCAAAAGAAGTTCGTTTGCGAATACGCGCGTACCGCTTATGAAACCTGCTATGCGCGCGGAGCAATCCTTGATGATAGATGAGTTGATCCGGAAGCCGCCCCTGCCGGATTCCCATTTGCACATGATCTCGGGGGGGAACACGGAAAAGACGTGATTTATCTTATAATCATCGCCAAGCAGGTCATACTGGCTGATGCATCTGTGAGCTTCCAATATAATTTTTTCAATAGCCGCGGCGCTGCCCTCGCCATCCACGACGATGTCGTCGGTTTTAAGCAACCCTATTACAGCCAGCCGCTTGTCCTTTGCATCTGAGCTGTTGCAGAGCTCGAAAATTTTGATACCGAATTTTTCAGCGCGGGGATTGACATACAATTCCCTTACGCCGAATCCTTCGAACCATCTGCAAAAAAATGATTTCAGCCAGTCCGGCAATTCAAAGCCGGAATCCGACGGCTTGCATTCGCTGTCTTTTTCGACGCAATAACGCATCTTGCCGATATCTTCGGGCGTCAGACCGGCCAACGGCGTGATCTGGAAGTCCTCGTATTCGGAGAGGTAATCCATAGCGACTGGAGGCTGAACAGTCTTGTAATATTCAAGGCTGTGCAACTCCGACAATATCATCGTAGCGTCATGCTTAAGAACTTCCTCTTGATCGAGGATGCCGGAGCTGATCAATGAAGCCGTCGCCTTGGCAAGCTCCGCCTTGTCGGAGCAGTTGGCGATAGAGTGGTCTATCATGTCGATGATCATTTCCAGCTGCTTCGGCCCAGACCTTCTCATGCCCAGCAGGATTCTGGGCATGTGTTTGTCGGCTTCTTCAAAATTTCTGGTGTTTGGATCTCCATAGCACGACAGCACTTCCGAAAGGAGGTTTCCGAAATATTTCTGATTATCCGGAAGCGCGTGGCGCCTTATGTAATCGATGAGATAATCGGACATGTCGTCGTCCGATAACCTCCAGATGGCTATCATGGCGTGCACAACGTCTTTGATTATGGAGACGGCTTTTTCAGGCGCTGTCCGAGCGGTAATCTCGAACGAAGTCATGGCCGCCGCGGCCGTGATGTTATATCCGATAAAATAAAGCAGTGGAAGCTGAGTCAGGATATACCGATATTTATTGTAGAGCTCATTATGTTCTTCGGAAATTAACGAATTACTGTTTTTCGATAGAAATATGCTGCCGAGGAGCGGATCCTGATCGTCCGGCGGAGCGACATAATCTATTTTCGCCTTTTTTTCCTCGATTTTTTCAAGAGGGACTATGCGCATAATTACGTCGCCGGCTTCAACCGCATGCCCCGCGGAGAAACACGTGTTCTCGACGATACCGTTAAATGAAGCCCTGATAATCGTCTCCATCTTCATCGATTCTATGACGTAGAGATCGTCTCCAGCCTTGACGGGATCGCCGGCCTTCACACAAAGGCGCACGATCCTTCCGCCGTATGGAGTCGCGTGAGGGTCCTTGATCTCGTCTTTGGCGCCTTCTCTGGCGATGCCGAATATGTATTGCTCTCCGTCAAGCATCATCTGGATTTCATTTGCTTCGGTGAATGCAAAGACCTCATAGATTCTTCCGGTTGAATCCCTGACAGAATAAACGTTCGGGTCGATCTGCGATACATCCAGCAGCGTGCAGTTGTCGCCGCTTGTTACGAAGAAACGCGAGTCATTCCACTCATTGACGATGCACGAATAATTATCGTCTCCGAGTTTTAGGATGTAGCTTATCGATCCCTCGGGGAGGATGTTCATCGCCATGTCAATGTAGTGCGCGCTGGAGCCCTTCAATTCGGCATACGCCTGCTTATGGGCATCGATGTAGCCGAGCGTCGACGCTATTGTCGAAGCAAAATGCTTTTTGCCGAGCGAAGGAGCGAGTTCTCGACCCGAGTCGGCAATGAACCTTGTGACGTAATCGCCGGAAAGAAAATTAGGGTGCGCGGTGATGCGCCTGAGATAATCGATATTCGTATGAATGCCGAGTATGATCGTGTCGCGCAGATAGCGATGAAGTTTTCTTATCGCCCTGTTTCTGTCGACGTCCCACGTAACGATCTTGGCGAACATGGGATCGAAATCCTTCAGGATCTCTCCAGCGTGTCCGACGATGCCTGAATCGACGCGCACGTCGGATCCTCGCGGATATCTTATCAGGTAGATCGAACCCGGCGTAGGCTGGAACCCTTTGTCCGGATCCTCGGCGTATAATCGCGCTTCTATCGCGCATCTATCGGTAGAAACCATTTCCTGCGTGAAGGTGAGCGGATTTCCAGCGGCGATGCTGAGCATTTCCGCAAGCATGTCCGGCCTGCCGCTATGCCCCTCGCCGCATATGATCGTGCTCTCTTCAGTTACGGGATGCTCGACCTGCAATCTGGCATTTACCTCAAGGAAATAGAACTTCCCGTCGCAATAGAGAGTCTCAATCGTTCCCGCGCTGAAATATCCGGAATCGCGGAAAAGATTTACGGCTGCTTCAGATGGGCGCTTGAGGGCTTCCAGATCAATGTTGGGTGCAGGTCCTTCCTCGATGATCTTCTGGTTGCGCCGCTGTATGGAACAGTCCCTTGTGCCCAGGACGCAGACGTTGCCGAACGTGTCGCCGATCATCTGCAGTTCGATATGCTTGGCCTTCTGAAGGTATTTCTGCACGATGAGGCTTCCATCTACAAAGAGCGTCTGCGCCTGTCGTATGGAGTCGTTGATGGCGGTGGTGAGGTCGTCGTCTTCAGTGACGATTTTCTGGCCCTGTCCGCCTCCGCCATAGACCGGCTTGATCACGAGGGGAAAACCGAGCCCCTTAATCCGGTCGAGATTGTCGGAGTCCGTCACCAGGATCTGCTCGATCGTATCGAATCCCGCGCGCACTGCGGCGGAATGCGATTCGGATTTTCCGCCGAGTTCCCTCATCGCTTTGGGAGGCGGCCCGACCCAGATCAAGCCGGCTGCAGCGACCTGCTCGGCGAATTCCGCGTTCTCGGAGAGAAAGCCCCATCCGGGCCAGATTGCGTTGCAGTTGCGCGATCTGGCGATTTCTATGATCTGTTTTCCATCCAGGTAAGGGGAGTCGACATCCGCGTCCGTGCGTTCCAGTTCAAAGGCGAAGTCCGCCGTAAAGACCCAGTCTGAGAACGCGTCGACTTCATAGTAGACGACCGCGGATTCGATGCCCAGCTCCTTGCAAGTGCGGATGGCCCTCATCACAGGCTCTCCGCGGTTTGCTATGAGCAGGCGCTTTATCTTCTTTCGTATTTCGCCGTAGCTCTTATGCATCGTCAACCTGCCATTTTCTTTAGCCCCTCCTTTGTAAGGAGGGGATGGAGAGGTAGATCTCAATGACGAATCGCGCTGGATATCCTCCAGGCGGCCAGTGCCTTTATTATGTCATATATAATGAAGGGAATAAATCCGGTTGCTACTGTCTGGCGCAAGCTGAAGCCGGTTGCGAGATGGAGCTGAACAAGGCCTGGTACGTAAATTGCTATTGTCGCAATTATGAATACCAGCATGCGCGCATACCACCTCTTTGAGCTGGAATCCAAAAAACCAACGATGCCGGCGGCCATGAGAAATCCTGCAATATAACCCCCCGTAGGGCTTGCTAGATGGGCCAGTCCCGAACCCCCTGAAAAGAAAGGTAGGCCCGCCAGGCCCAGCAAAATATACCATGCGGCCATCTGAACCGCATAATACCTTCCAAGTACCCCTGCGGAAGCGAGAAGGGCGAAGGTCTGCAGGGTCACCGGCACGGGCGTACCCGGCATTGGGATCCTGACCCATGCGCTGAGGCCGACCAGAAAAGCGCATGCAAGACTCATCGTCGACCAGAAGAGAGTTCGTGTATTAATAATATTGCGATACGTGAGCGTATTAGAATTAATCATGGACCAAGCCCCCCATGGCTCAGAGTTAGATATCGTTTAACGCTAAGTATTCGTTATGACAAGCCTGTTGATCTCGCCACTGTGAAACGTTCGGATCGAACCAGCCATATCGGCGATGCGTATTGCGCAGTCGTCGTCGAACCCAGCAACAGTACCCCCGATTAAATCGGTTCCAGAGTCAAATATCACCCTCTTGCCGGTCAGCATCTCCCATTTTCTCCAAAGTTCCATGATAGGGGCGAAGCCTTCTTTCTTGAAGATGTGATAGAATTTTTTGCAACAATTTAGAAATTGCGGAAGGAGTTCCTGAGCGCCATGCCTTATCCCGGTCTCGACAAAAATCGAGGTGGCAGGCCTGTCGATAGCCCGCAGCGCTTCCATATCATGGTTGATATTTATGCCGGCGCTCAGCACGGCAAGATCCGATACGCCTCCGCCGGCCACAGATTGTGCCATGACCCCGGCAATTTTTTTTGCCCCTACGAGAACGTCGTTTGGCCAGATAATTTCCGGCGTCATACCGCAGCTTTCAATGAAGCCGGCCACAGATACGGTCATGACGTGAATTATGGAGGCAAGCTGCGCTGCCTGCAGAGGCTCTCTTATGACGATCGAACAGAGAAGGCCTGAGCCTGGCGGCGAGATCCAGCTCCTGTTTCCACGGCCGCGGCCGCTTGTCTGAAAATCGGCAGTGACGACTGTCCAGTGCGGAAAATTGCGTCCATTCTGAATGGCGTAATCATGCGTTGAATCGATAGATGGGAAATGAATCCTGTTCATTCTGCCTGAAATTGTGATAACTATCTGAAAATGTCGATGATGAAATACGAAATATCGTGGGACAAGCCCGAGGCACCCAGTCGTTTACCTGATAATGAAATCCATATCTGGAAGTCTTCTCTCGATGTGCAGGAAAAAAAGATGGCTGAGCTGTCGAAAATACTTTCTCCGGATGAAATAGAAAGGGCAGGCAGGTTTCATTTTGACAGGGACAAAAGGCGTTTCATCGCAGGCAGGGGGATGTTGCGCGAGATCCTCGCGCGTTACATCGACAAGAAATCCGAAGATATAAAATTTACCTATACCTCGCGCGGCAAACCGCAAATCGATGATGGCGCTGAAGCAGGGAGAATTTCTTTCAGCCTCTCGCATTCCCATGAGCTTGTCCTGTATGCTTTTACGCGAGACCATCCGATCGGGGTCGACGTGGAACGCGCGAGGTCTATAGAAGACGTCGAGGGTCTTGCGAGGCGGTTTTTTTCCGAGCGCGAATACCGCCTCGTTAACGCTTCATCAGGGGCAAAAAAACAGGAGATGTTTTTTACGATATGGACCATCAAGGAAGCGTATTTGAAGGCCACCGGAGAAGGATTGTCAGGGCTGGAAGATATTGAAGTTTCATTGTCACCGGACGGCGTTCCGCTCGAGCTTATATCCGCGGGGAGGCCGGGACTGATGAAACAATGGGAGATCGATTCTTTTTCACCGGCGGACGACTATTTCGCTGCGGTCGTCTCAGCGAATCGAACGAACGTGACGAAGAGATTTTTTGATGCTGAGAGATTACTCCTCCCCTTTGTAAGGGGAGGAGACGTGAACCCTCCCCCTTTGTAAGGGGGAGTTGGAGGGGGTAGATCCTGGATCTACCTCTCCCCTGGCCCCTCCTAACATAGGAGGGGAATTTACCAAGGAGCCGCATTGTCCAAAATCCTTTTCATTTTTTTTGACGGCATCGGGCTCGCTCCAGAGGGCGAACACAATCCCTTCAGCGCGGCGCCGATGTCGCTTACAAAAGGCGTATCAGGCGCCGGGTTTGTCAAAGGGGAACCGATAGATGAAAAGCGCGTCGTGTTTAAGGGAATAGATGCGCAGCTGGGCGTTCCCGGAATACCCCAGAGCGCCACTGGGCAGACCGCATTGTTTACAGGTGTGAATGCAGCTGAAATCCTCGGCCATCACTTGACGGCATATCCGGACAACAGGCTCACTGAAATTATCTCGGAGCGCAATATTTTAAAAGTTGCCACTGACAAAGGACATTCTGCGACTTTCGCAAATGCCTATGATCTGAATGCGTATAATCAGCTGATTCAGGAAGGAAGGATTTTACATTCAGCAACAACGCTTTCCGTGTTGGGCGCGAACCTTCCCTTTCGCACGCTGGATGATTTGAGAAATGGCGAAGCCGTATACTGGGACATAACAGGCGAGCATTTGAGAACGCATAGGAACAAGGATATTGAACTGATTACGCCGGAGGAGGCCGGAAAACGTCTGGTAATGCTCATGAACAAGAACGATCTGATTCTGTTCGAATGCTTTATGCCCGATATTCTCGGCCACCACAGGGAATTCGACAAGGCTGTTTCGTTCGTGCAGCTGATGGATCGCTTTGTGGGAACGAGCCTTTCAGAACTTGGCGATGCAGGAACGATCGTCATCACGAGCGACCATGGCAATATGGAGGATATGTCGTCGGGCGGACATACGTTAAATCCGGTTCCGCTGCTCGCATTTGGAAAAGACGCACAAAAGTTTGGTGCGGCTCGATCAATAACCGATATCGCGCCGATAATTCTGTCGATCCTGGAAAACTGATATGCCTCAAAAAATCATCTTCATGTATTCGGGCCAAGGGTCGCAATATTTCCACATGGGGAGTGACCTCTTTGAGAATCATCAGCTCTTTCGCGAGCAGATATTTTTTCTTAATGATATCGTCTCTGGAATAATAGGGGAATCGGTCATCGATCAGATCTATTCCAAGGCAAAAAAGAAGAGCGAGCTCTTCAACCGCACGCTCTACACCCACCCCGCGATCTTCATGGTCGAGATGGCGCTCACTAGGGTGCTGCTGGACGAGGGGATCACGCCCGATTATGTCTTTGGTTCGAGCATGGGTGAGTTTGCCTCTGCAGCGTGCTCCGGGGTCATGGAACTGGAAGGCATAATTGATATTCTTATGAAACAGGCGCAGGCATTGGAGCTTTGCCCAAAAGGCGGGATGCTCGCCATTCTCGAGAAACCAGCGCTCTATTATAATGAAGCGATGTTATGCGAACATAGCGAATTGGCAGGTATCAATTTCGACTCGCATTTCGTGGTTTCCGGCAATGATGACAGCTTAAAAAATATCATCGCTTTTCTGAAGGCGAAAAGCATTAATTATCAACTCCTTCCAGTCTTACAGGCGTTTCATTCATCGCTCATCGAACCCGCCGGCTATACCTTTGTAAACTATCTGGCGCAGAAGGATTTTGAGAAGCCACAAAAACGTTTTATATCAGGGGTTTATGGCAAAGAGATAGCGGATATTTCCGACACTTATCTCTGGGAGATAGTGAGAAAGCCGATCCAGTTTCAAGAGGCAGTTCGCGCGTTGGAACAAAATAATAATTATATATATATTGACCTCGGACCGTCCGGGACGCTCGCGACTTTTCTGAAATATAATTTAAAGCAAGAGTCTGATTCCAAGACCTTTGGCATAATTACACCCTTCGGCCAGGACCTAAAAAATCTCCATAAAATGCATGATTTTTTGCTATAATCAGTTAGCGTTTTACTGGGGGATTCATCGTTTACATTACGAGTTGCTCCGCTTGAAATACACCGAAACTTTACGGGGTGTTTTCCAAGTGCCATCGCGAGCCCATTATTAAATCATGATGGGAGCGTTTTCCGGTCGCTATTGTAACGGCGTGAATTTCCCCAGAAAAAATAATATGCTGTGGCGGCGAGCGTCCGCTTGAAGACAGTCCTCCCCTTTGTAAGCCTGCCTGCTAGCAGGCAGGCTTACAAAGGACGGGAACAGTACAAAAGGAGATTTGAAATGGGCGGCGTCCTTGGAAAATTCGGCAGAAAGATGATGAAGGCCTTTGGAGCGAACAGCTCTTTAAAAAAGGAAATGGCGTTAAAGAGCGAGCAGGCAAAAGAAAAAACGACAGATAGCGCAACGAAGGATATCTCCAAAAATAACGACATCGCAATAATCGGAATGGCATGCCGCTTTCCAGGCGCGAATAATTACAACGAATTCTGGCACAATCTGATGGGCGGGGTGAATTCCATCAAGGAGATACCCCCCTCTCGCTGGGACGTGGATA
>JAJZQH010000017.1 GCA_021810905.1 bacterium | reverse complement strand
ACGTCGGTGCCGGATTGGAGGTTGACTCCTTACATAGAAACGAACGGGAACGCGATAGCACGTGCCCCAACGTTAGCCACATGCGTTGATAATCATTCGGTGTCGACTCGTTCGCCGAGGGGACGGAGCCCACGCGTACTCTGTGGCGCGTAGCCCGCATCTTGGCAGAGAGGAGGGACGGTACGCTCCGCAGCACGTTGCTCGCGCGACTCGGTAACGATATTGGGGAACAACTGATTACTACTGTGCTTTCTTTTGGAGATGAGAGACCATCTTCTCGGCGAGTTTTGTGCCTGCGGACGAAGCCGCTTCCAGCGGGCCGCTTTCGCGCTCCACTGCGAACATAGTCCAGTCTTCAGAGGCGATAAGCCCCGTCAGCAAAAGACCAGAAGGTTTGATATCCGCATTTGCCGCTATGATTGCGCCGTGCATGGCGGAGAGAGCGCGCACGAAAGCGCGCTCGGCCAGGACGGTAACGCCGGATGCGCGGTGGTGGCAGGCCTTCTTAACGAACGCAACCAGCTCACGCGCTTCGGAGCGCACCTCAACCGCGAGCGCACCCTGTCCCGCCCTCGGGACGATCTTCTCCACCGGCAGATACTCCGCGATCACCTTGGGCACGCCTATGCGCAGCGGCCCTGCCGCAGACATGACTATCGCATCGATCTCTCCGGCGGAGAGGGCGCGCAGCCTTGCCTCGACGTCGCCCGATAGAAATACGATCTCCGCGTCCGGCCTCAGGCGCGCCAGCTGTACCGCACGGCACGGCCCGGAAACGCCAATGCGGGAGCCCTTTGCAAGTGACGACAGTTTGCGGCTTTGCGTGGATACAAACGCCTCACGTGGATCGACGCGTTCCGGCACTGCGGCAATGGCTACTCCCTCCGGCAGCGTCACGGCTACGTCTTTCATGTCGTGAATGGCGACGTCGATCTCCCCTTTAATGAGCGACTCGTCGATCTCCCTCACGAATACGCTAGAACCGCCGCGATCCTCGAGCGCAACGTCGAGAGTGTCTCCCACCGTCTCGATCGGCCGGATCTCGACGTCCGCCCCAGCCTGCGAAAGCAGCTGCGCCACGCTCCGCGACTGTATCAGCGGGATCTGCGACTTGCGCGTTCCGATGACTATCTTCATCTCGACCCTATCTCTCCAACGACACCCTCGAGCAGGCTCACGACTTTCGGCGATAGATTCTTCATCGCTTCCAGCACCTCGGCGTGGGAGATGGCCCCTTCGTGCAGATCCGCCGCCGCGTTAGCGATGCATGAAAAGCAGAGCACCTTGAGACCCAGGAAGTTCGCCGCTATCACCTCAGGCACGGTCGACATCCCAACTGCGTCTGCGCCCATCGCCCTGAATGCGCGGATCTCCGACTTCGTCTCGTAGCTCGGACCTGAAACCGCCAGATAGACGCCTTCCCTGAGATTTATGCCAAGCCCCTTTGCAACTGCGGCAGCCTGCTCGCGCAGCCTTTTGTCGTACGCATTCGTCATGTCCGTGAATTGATTCTCAGCGCGCTGTACCGCAAGACCCACGAGAGGGTTCATGCCCATCATATTGATATGATCCGTGACGAGCATCAGTTCGCCGGGCTGGAAGGACTTGTTGATGCCGCCTGCCGCGTTGGTGGCGACGAGAGCCTCGGCGCCGAGTGCGGCAAGCGCGAAATACGGAAAGATCACATCGGATGCCGCATGCCCCTCGTAATAGTGGAACCTGCCTGCAAGCGCCGCGACCGGAACGCCCTTCACGTTGCCGAACGTGAGGACCCCGGCATGCCCCTCCGTCCTGGAGCGCGGAAAATGAGGGATATCGCTCGAAGCGATTTTCACCGGTTGTTCTATCGCCTTGAGGAATCCGTCCAGCCCTGCGGAGAGAACGACGATGACGCGCGGTGAAATCGATATGCGGCCGCGAAGCCATACAGCCGCCTCGTCAACGAACTGGAAGTATTTTGTGATATCCATTCAGAAGTTTCGTGATTCGTGATTCGTGAATCGTGTATCGTAACACCCTCAGGTTTTTACGAACCACGAACCACGATTCACGATTCACGCTCCCTTTACAATGCTGACCCCTGCCGATGTGCCGATGCGCGTGGCCCCCGCGGCGATCATGGCGAGCGCCTGCTCTCGCGTGCGTATGCCGCCGCTAGCCTTGATATGGCATCGCCCCCCAACCGCCTCTTTCATTGCGATAACGTCTTCGACGGAGGCGCCCCTGGGGCCGAAGCCGGTGGAAGTCTTGACGAACGCCGCCCCGTTGTTAGCCGCGATCCTGCATACTTCAACGATCTCGTCCCTCCCGAGAAAACACGTCTCGATGATGACCTTCACTGGATGATTTCCTGCAGCCTTCACAACGGCTGCTATGTCCCTACCGACGGCGGCACGGTCGCCGCCCTTGAAGAGGCCTATCGCCATGACCATGTCGATCTCGCCTGCGCCCTGCTCTATCGCATATGCCGCCTCGTGCGCCTTGATCTCGGAGGCCGAGGCCCCGAGCGGAAAGCCGACCACCGTGGCGGTAAGCACGCCGCTCTCCTTGAGCATGCGGGCTGCCAGCGGCACATACACGGGATTCACGCAGACCGCGGCAAAGCGATACTCCAGAGCCTCTTTGCAGAGCTGCTCCACGTCGGCAGGCGTAGTCTCGGGCTTGAGCGCCGTGTGGTCGATATATTTCGCAAGTTCCATGATTCCCTCCTCCGGATCGCGTAAAAGTATAAAAAACATCGCCCGACTGCAACAGACAACTCTTCCACCAAGAAAAGCACACTGCGCAATGTAAATGAACAACGCGTTATCACATGGCGACAACCAGCGGAGTGGTACATAGCAAGCGGATTATCCCGCCCTACCGCCGAATGAACGGGAACGCACAGGCAAGTGTCCCGACGTTAGCCTGATCATCTTGGTTTTACTCCGTGTCGACTCATTCGCCGGGAGGGCGGAGTGATCCGCGTACTTTGTGGCACGGAGCCTCCCGGTGGCGTTAGCTCCGAACCTCGTATTTTCTGTTGACCGTGGGCGCCTGCTCCTCTAGGATTCGCCGACTTTTTTCCGACATTTTTGATGAAACTGGAGGATTCGGGCATGGACGACACAAACACTGAAGCGGTAATCGATTTCCCGATAAATCAGACGTTGCTCGATGAAGCTACACAATCCAAGGAAGAATGGCGCGTAATCCGCGACCGCCTGGCGAAGATCGAAGAGAACAAGAGCCAGGTCTCACCCTCCGTCTACGATCGCGTGCGCACGGATTACAAGGCGCGTCTCAAGGTCGTCACGGAGGCGGTCCTCAAGAAAAAGACCGAGGTTGACGAGGAACTCGGCAAGCTGCACGAAACCCGCGCAAAGATCGTAACCGACCTTGATAAGCACAGGCAGACGCTGGAGGAGATAAAATTCCGGCACACGCTCGGCGAATTCAATGAGGAAGAGTACCAGAACCAGGCCCGCGGCGAGCAGGAGAAAATCAGCAAATTCGAAACGGTCCTCTCCGCGGTAAACAGTAACATCCACCGCTACGAAGCGATCTACAAGGACGAACCCGGGCTCTTCGCACCCCAGGAAAAACAGCCGGAAAAGGAAGAGATCTCGGAAATCGCCGAGCCGTCGGGCTTCGCACCGGCGCCGCATGAAGCAGAGCCTCTCACGGATGCCGCGGGTTACGTCATCGAGCAGGGCGGTCCTGATTATTTCGGCACCACGGATGTCGACCACACGATGCCGTCCATTGAAGAGAGCGCCACGGCAAAGGGGCCTGAGGGCGCCGTCCAGGCGGAGCCGGAACCGGCAGTGCGGCGCGGCCGCGTGGTCATCATCAACGGCGACGATGCAGGGGCCGCGTATTCTCTCAAGGGCACCATATCGCTGGGCCGCGCCGATTCCAACACGATCACTATCAGGGATGCCAAGGTATCGCGCCAGCACGCCCAGATTCAGCAACAGGGAAGCGAATATGTAATGATAGATCTCAACAGCTCGAACGGCACGTACGTCAACGGCCAGCGGGTTGAGGAACACGTACTCTCAAACGGCGACGAGATCCGCGTGGGCGACTGCATCATGCAGTTCCAGGTGTAAACCCGCCAGCAAGGCGAGAAACGCAAGCAAAGCCAGCAACGCGTGAAAGGGCAGAGGCACTCTCTGCCTTTTTCTTTGCTTCGTTATGCCTGTCGCCGGCACCCACGATGATCTTACTCCAACCAGTTGAAATGTATTAATTTTTTAAAATCGCTCTTTTACGTAAATCAACATTTCACACGCAACTTTGCCCCCTCTCCTGCCGATAATAGAGATGACCTCTTATGGTGCGAGATATCTCTTATATGAAGCGCCTTACGCCGGAGCAACAAGAGCTCGTCGAGGAGCTGACCGGCGAGAGATACGAATATGGCTCTGCATGTACGTCTCTACCTGATAGCCCACTCTGTCTCTACAATAATGAGGTAGGGAAGGCTGTCATCGTGAATCACTCCACTCGTTCAGACATTGATCCTGCGATAGATTCTCTCGAGGAAATAGAGATCATCCGCGATGGCAATCATGTCATCGCTGGCTATGAGGCGTCGGACAACATCCGCGTCAACGATCTCTTCCGGGATATTGATCGCCCAGCATCTGTTTCCGTATTCGCTTCCGACACCGCAGTTGAAGCCATTCCAAGATCGGAATCACAGGACATGCAGACGTGGCGCCTGGCATGGGCTCAAAGCCTCTTCAAAGAGCTCACCCCTGAACTTGCAGACCGCATCAATCTCATCGATCTGCGCGGTTCTCACTTGAACGACAATCCTGATGCTGTAGGTCGAGCCGATTCCCTTTTCGGCTGGATAAAAATCTTTCGTGGTGACCTTGAATTCGACATTACATTCTTTCATGAAGCTGCACATACCCACACCGGTCGAATTTCTTCCTCGAGCATAAAACGATGGAAAGATATGGCTGGAGATATCTATCTCGGTAAGAAATTGGACAACGTAGATGTTGGAAGTGAAGCGTTGCTTGAATGGCTGACCAAACGAGGCGTGGTATCTGAATATTCGTTGAAAAGCCCGGAAGAAGATATTTCCGAACTCACTGCTGAAGTCTATACGTGTCCTGGATACGTGAGATTTCTTGCATCGAAGTCCAAGATCATATGCGACAAGTTGTCGTGGCTCAAGGATGAACATTATATCAGCAAAGAGCAGTACGAACAGGTGACGGATCCTGAGGCCAACGCGAAATTCATTACAGAATGGCAGGCTGTTGCCGGAGATGTTTATGGCAGGATCGACCCGGAAAAAACGCGGGTGACCGATTCAGAACTGGACGCAGCAGGATTGGTGCACAGCTGGGCAACGATGAGTCCATCGCAAGATATTTTTCTTACAATATCTTGCATTCGAAAATATCCGAACGAAGTACGCAGCTTCGTCGAGAGATCGCCAATTTTCGCTCAAAAAATCGAGCTCCTCGCTCAAGGGAATTTTATCACCGAAGCAGAGTATCGATACGTGATGTCCCAGGATCGCGATGCCATATCTGCCCGACCTGAGAGCGATCCAGTTCCCTGTTCCCTCCACACCGATACCTGGATTGAAGCCGCCGCATGCTATCTTGACCAAGGTGGCGATGCATTGGCCAATAGCTTCCCGGACTTTGCAGGACCCTTCATCTCGCCATATTAGCAGGTTCGTCGCTCGGCTTCTTCAATGTGCCTCTGCCCAGTTGCGGGCTTTGCCTACGTCGACGAGCAGTGGAACGTCTAGCGAGGCTGCTGCTTCCATCTCTTTTTTCACAAACGATCCGACCTTCTCTACGTCCCCTTCCGGCGCCTCGACCACGAGCTCATCATGAACCTGCAGCAGGAGCCTGGCGCCCGACGATACGTCGGGCAACCCCTCGTGCACTACTATCATCGCGCGCTTGATGATGTCCGCGGCCGTCCCCTGAAAGACCGTGTTGAAGGCCATGCGCTCGACGAGCTGGCGCAGCTGACCGTTTGCGCTCTCTATGTCCGGGAAGAACCGCCGCCGTCCGAAGAGGGTCGTGACCTTTCCCTCCCTGCGCGCGCGATCGAGCACCTCCTCGCGATACGCCGCGACCCGGGGGTACTTGAGAAAATAGTTGTCGATGTACTCTGAAGCCTCCGCAGGGCTGATGCCGAGCTGCCGCGAGAGGCCGTATGCGGTCTGGCCGTAGATGGTGGCGAAGTTCACGGTCTTGCCTATGGCGCGCTGCTCGCGGCTCACCTTATCGATAGACACGCCGAAGATCCCGGAGGCCGTGAGCGCGTGCACGTCCTCGTTGCGGCCGAACGCCTCCAAAAGCGCGGGTTCGCGGGACATGTGCGCCAGCACGCGCAGCTCGATCTGCGAATAGTCCGCGGATATGAGTAGATTCCCCTCATCGGCGACAAATGCCTCGCGTATCCGCCTACCCTCCTCACTCCTGATCGGAATATTCTGCAGATTCGGATCTGATGAAGAAAGCCGGCCCGTTGCAGCGGTCGCCTGGTTGAAGGTCGTATGTATGCGTGACGTCGCCGGATCCATGATCTTCGTCAGCGCATCGATGTAGGTGGACTTGAGCTTGCCGAGCGAGCGCCACCGCAGGATCAGCGCCGGCAGCTCGTGGTGGGCGGCGAGCTCCTCGAGCACCTCCTGACTCGTGGAGGGCCCGGTCTTTGTGCGCTGCGAGCTTTTGAGCTTGAGCCTGTCGAAGAGCACCTCGCGCAGCTGTTTCGGGGAGTTGATGTTGAACTCCATGCCGGCGATGGCGTGGATCTGCTTTTCGAGCGTTGCCAACTCCGAGCCGAACTCCGAGCCCAGGGCCGCAAGCTGCTCTCGGTCGACCTTGATTCCCGCCAGCTGCATATCCACCAGCACCGAAAGCAGTGGCATCTCCATCTTATAGAAGAGTTCGGCAAGCCCCTCCTGCTCGATGCGGTCCCGGAACAGGGCCGCGAGCCTCAAGGCCGCATCAGCATCCTCGCACGCGTAGTCCCTGGCCACGTCTAGCTCGACCTCGGCGAAATTCTTCTGTGCCTTGCCCTTGCCCGTCACATCCTCATAGTGGATCGTCCTGTGCCCCAGATACGTGCTCGCCATGGAATCGAGCCCGTGGCTGCCCGCCGGGTCCAGGAGATATGAGGCGAGCATGGTGTCAAAATCGACCCCCTCCACCACAAAACCCTCTCGCCGCAGGATCGTGAGGTCATAGTTTAGGTTCTGGCCGATCTTTTTTATCTCCGGATCGGCGAGGATCGGCCTGAGCAGATCGTCCACGACCCGCCTCGGCAACTGGCCTTGTCCTGGCATGTCAAAGAGCTCGCCCGAGCTACCCGCGGCCTTGAGAGAGCCCGAAGTCAAATGTCCGACCGGGACGTAGGCAGCCATTCCAGGTTCCCACGCGAGCGCAAACCCCACGATCCGGGCCTGCATCTGATCCAGGGATGTGGTCTCGAGGTCTATGGACAATATCTTTTTATTTATTATTGAGTTAATTACGCTCTTTAAATCTTTTTCTTCGGTTATGAGGCGATACTTTTCAAACGAGAGTGATTTCTCAGGGGCGAGTTCGTCAAGAAGCTTCGAAAATTCAAGTTCTTTGAACAACTCCCTCGCCTTATCTTTATCAGGTCCACGGAGCACAAGATCCTTAAGCTCTACGTTTACAGGAACGGATGTATCTATAGTAACCAGGCGTTTTGAGAGTCTTGCAAGTTCCGCATGCTCAACGATCTTCTTTCCTGCCGAACCTTTTATCTCGGATGCATGTGCTATGACCTCATCGATACTTCCATACTCCGCGATGAGTTTCATTGCAGTCTTGGGACCGATGCCAGGGATGCCAGGCACATTATCCGACTGGTCTCCCGAGAGGGCCAGGACCTCAACGACGCCTTCCGGCCCCACTCCAAACCTGGCCTCTACCTCGGCCCTGCCTGCCCTGATTTCCTTCATCTCGTCGAGGATGGTGACGTTAGGACCAACCAGCTGCATGAGGTCCTTATCGCCGGAGACGAGTACCACATCCAGACCTTCGGACGCATGGCGCGCGGCGAGGGTGCCGATGATGTCGTCGGCCTCAAAACCCGGCTTTTCTATAACAGGGATGCCAAGCGCCTTGATGAGCGGGACGACATAGGGAAACTGCTGGACCAGATCGTCCGGCGGTTCCTTTCGGTTCGCCTTGTAATCCTCGTAGAGCTCGTCGCGGAACGTGGGCTCGACCGTATCCAGACACACGGCCATATAGTCGGGCTTCTCCTCCCTCACGAGCTTCAAAAGCATCTGCGCAAAGCCGTAGAGCGCGTTGGTGGGAAAACCGCGGGAAGTGGAGAGAGCGCGGATCGCGTAATAGGCGCGAAAGACATAATTTGCGCCATCGATGAGATAGAGGGTTTTTTTTTCGGCGGTCACAGTGGCACCTGTCAGTCATCGCGGAGTCGCACTGCCCGCCTTTGCGAAGAAACTCTTGGCCTCGCCCACGACCGTGAGCGAACCGGAGACGAATATCGTATCGTTCGCACCCATGCGGGGGAGCGCGCGCGTAAGAGCTCCCGAGAGATCGTCGTCTATCGTGATGTGAGCGCCTGAGGATCGGGCTGCGGCTGCGATATCCTTGGGAGACGCGGCTCGATGGGACGGGGCGCGCACGCAGATGATCTCGCGAAAATTGGGAGCCAGTTGCCTGAGCATCCCTGCCACGTCCTTATCCGCCAGCACGCCTATGACCAGCACGGCTCGATCTCGGTCGACCGTGCCGTGCACGTAAGACGCCAGCGTCTCGGCCCCTGCCACGTTGTGCGCGCCGTCGAGTATAACGCGCGGGGATTCATGCACGGTCTCCAGGCGGCCGGGCCACCTTGTTGCGGCCAAGGCCTCGTCCACCTTCCCGATATGGAACCCGGCCTGTGACAGCAGATGCGCCGCCTCAACCGCGCAAGCCGCGTTCTGCTTTTGATGTTCGCCGGAAAGGCCGAGCGGCACGTTTATCTCGTCCGGCGTGGCGAGGCACAGGGGCGAGCCGACGTCGTCGCATATCCGCCGCACCACCTCCATGACCTCGGGGGGCTGATACGCCACAACGGTCGGCACTCCGCGCTTTATGATCCCGCACTTTTCAATGGCGATCTCGCGCAGCGTTGCGCCCAGATGCTGCATGTGGTCGAGCGAGACCGGCGTTATCACGGCAACCTTGGGCTGGACCATATTCGTCGCGTCCAGCCTCCCTCCCAGCCCGGTCTCCAGTACGGCTATGTCGACGTGCACATCCACGAAATGGAGAAAGGCCGCGAGCGTCATGAACTCGAAATACGTGAGCGTTCGATCGTCAGGCAGCGCTTCGCGTATCCGCTCCACGAGACCGGTAAGTTCCCCCTCGCTTATCATCCGGCGGTTGACCTGGATTCGCTCCCTCAGATCGACGATGTGAGGCGACGTATATAGCCCCACCCGATATCCGCTTTGTTCAAGGATGCTCGCAAGGAACGCCGAAGTGGAGCCCTTGCCGTTCGTGCCGCTGATGTGAACGGAAGGCCACTGTTCCTGCGGGTTGCCCATGATGCCGCATGCCTCCGCGAGAGGCGCCAGTTCCAGGCGCATGGCCCGCGGCTGCAGTATTTCAAGGAATTCCAGAGTCTGTTGATAATTCACGCCACCTCCGAACTTTACACAACCTTGATCGCCAGGGCGGTGATGTCGTCGCGAGGTTTATCCGGATCCACGAAGGCCTGCACCGTCTCGACAACTACATCAACGATCTGTCGCGCGCTCCCTACCACCGCATCGCCCAGACACTCAAGCAGCCTCTCTCTCCCGAAACGGTCTGAAGAACCGCGCGCGGCCGCTTCGATCACGCCGTCCGTGTAGAGGAGGATCACGTCGCCTTTCGAGACGACCATCTGCCGCTCGTGGAAGACGCCCCGCGGTTCAATTCCCAGGAGAGAGTCGCCCGTGCCCACGTCATCGAACCGTTTGTCCGCGCACCTCCACACTATGGGCGCCGGATGGCCCGCGGTCGTAAACTGGATCAGCTGGCGGGCTCGCAGGTACTGCAGATAGACCATCGATATGAACTGTTCGGCCTGGAAGAGATCTTCGTAGAGTATCGAATTGATCCGCTGCGAGAGGATGGCCGGCGAATAATCCGCGTCGCGCTGTGCGCGTATGGCCGAGCGGAACGCGGCCATGATAAGCGCCGCGCCGATGGAGTGGCCGGAGACGTCGGCCACTACGAATGACGGCCGTCTTGCCTCGGTGAGGAAGCAGTCGTAATAATCGCCTCCAACGCGTTCTGCGGTCACGAGACGTCCCGCGACGTCCAGACCCTCTATCGCGGGCGGCTCCTGGGGCAGGAGCTTGTACTGTATCTGTCTCGCGATCTCCAGCTGCTGCCTCAGCTGCTCCGTGCTGGCGCGCTCCTCTGAAAGCCTCACGATATGGAGATACGCCGCTGCCTGGTTCGTGAGTATGGTGAGCAGCCTGAGATCGTCCTTGGTGAAGGCCTTTCCGTCGGCGCGGTCTGTCACGTTGATGACGCCCAGCGGTTCATCGCCCACTTTCATGGGAAAGCACGTCACCGGCGCGGATATCAGAGAACGCGTTCGATAGCGCTCGCGGCCGGGACCGGTTTCTTCCGCCTGGATATCGTTGATGAGAAGCGGTTCGTGGCTTGCGAAGACGCGGCCGGATATCCCCTCTCCCACCCTCACCACCGCCTTGCGTATGATCTCCGTATCCATGCCGCGAGCCGCGGCTACCCGCAGCACCCCGCGCTCCGGATCAAAGGTCATGATCGACGCCTTATCGACGCCCAGGAATTTCGCCACGACGTCCAGCACGAGTTCATAGACCTGCGCCGGATCCACGGCGCCGGCTATGGCCTGGGAGAGTTCGCGCACTGCATCCATTGAGGTCTTTGATTTCATATTCGAAGCACCATCCTGAGCCTGTGCCCGCGTTTGCCCGTGCTGCTCGCGACGCTTGTCATAACGCTTCTGATCAGGAAGAGCCCTCTGCCGCCGCACGACAGCGGCGAAGGCTCCGCAAAGGAAAGGTGGCTGATCCCGGAGCCCATGTCAACCACCTCAAGGTTCACCTCTTTGTCCTTTATCAAAAGAGAGACGCCGATCGGCATGGACTTGCGGCGCCCGTGCGCGTGTACGATGGCGTTGTCGACCGCCTCGACAAGCGCCATGCAAAGCGACGTGATTACCCGGCCGTCCATGTGGCAGCTGGCGGAGGTTATTGCCGCGCGCACAAAATCGCGCAGAGGCGCAAGATAGCGAGTGTCGCTTCGTATGGTCAACGAGCAGCGAAACGGTTTTGTCATAAGGGAAGGAGAGCCCCGCCGATCACTTTCCGAACTGACGCACGGCTGCATTCCAGTCCGAGCAGACTTCGAAGAGTCTGTGCAAACGCGTGATCTCGAAGATCGTCTTTACCTCATCGGTTAAGCCCGCGACCTTCACGTCGCCGTTGCGCTGCCGCACGCGGCGCAGCAGAGAGATCAGAACTCCAAGCCCCATCGAATCTATGAACGTGAGATTGTGGCAATCGATCACGAATCGTGTGGAACCCGCGCCCACGAGATCGTATGCCACCTTCTTGAACGCTGTAACGCTGTCAGCGTCGAGGCTGCCGTCGCAATGCATGACCTGAATGTCGCCCTGCTGCTTTACGTCGATATTCATCTGTTCCTCCAGTGAATTTCATGTGGTACGTTAGTACGTTGGTACGATAGTACTCTAGTACAAAATCTTGTGGAATACCTTGAAACGACACTGATGTTGTACGATCGTACCAGAGTACCATCGTACGGTTTTTAGGTTTTGTACCATCGTACCAAAGTACTAACGTACTAACGTACGTCTTTAAGTCACTTGAGTCCGTACTGCTTGATCTTCCTGTACAATGTCGCCTGTCCGATCTTCAATTTTCTTGCCGCCTCGGCGACGTTCCCCAGACATCTCTTGAGGGCGGACTCAATTGCGTATTTCTCGACAAGATCAAGCGGCACTATCCTTCCGCCGTCCAGCGGCGCCATCGAAGCGTCGGCCGTCGCCGAGCGGGGTTCGCGTTTGCGTCCTTCCTGAACCAGGGCCTGCGGCAGATGCGCAATCTTCACCCTGCTGTCGTTATGCAGCACTACCACGCGTTCGATGGTGTTTTCAAGTTCCCTCACGTTGCCGGGCCAGTCATACGCCACGAGGGCATCCATGGCCTGCGGCGCAAAATCCAGGAAGATCTTTTCGTTCCTGGACGAATACTTGTCAAGGAAGTGCTTCGCGAGCAGCGCGATATCCTCCCTGCGTTCCCTGAGCGACGGTATATGAACGGGAACCACGTTGAGGCGGTAATAGAGGTCTTCGCGGAAGCGCCCTTCATCCACCTCGCGGCCTATGTCGCGGTTTGTAGCGGCGATGATGCGCACGTCCACTTTTATGGCTTCGTTGCCTCCGACCCGCACGAAACTGCGCTCCTGCAGGAAGCGGAGCAGCTTCACCTGGAGCAGCGGATCCATCTCGCTGATCTCGTCCAGAAAAAGAGTACCGCCGTCCGCCCGCTCGCAGCTCCCGACGTAGCGTTTGTCGGCGCCCGTATACGCGCCGCGCTCGTGGCCGAAGAGTTCGTTCTCCAGCAATTCCCTGGGAATCGCGCCGCAGTTGATATCCAGGAAGGTCCGCCTGCAACGGGCGCTGTGATTGTGAATTGCCCTCGCCACGAGCTCCTTGCCCGTGCCGCTCTCACCCGTGATGAGCACCGTGGCGTTGCTCTTCGCCACCATCGTGATCATGGAGAATATCTCCTGCATGGCGTTGCTCTGGCCCACGATGTCGTCGAGCCCGTTGCGCCATCCCATCTGGCTCTCCAGGAGGAAAATCCTCTTCGTGAGGCCGTACATATGAACGGCGTTGCGCACGGCGTGCATGAGCTTCTCGCCGTCGACCGGAAGCGTGAAATAGTCGTAAGCCCCGGCCTTCATCGAGGAGATCGCCGAATCCAGCGATTTGGATCTCGCTATGACGATCACCGGCAGATTGTCGTCCACCCGCCTCATGCGCTCGATGAGCACGGGCGAGCCGCTGGCGTCTTCGGATGAGAGCACCAGCACGCCGCAATCCACGCTGCCCGCGTCAAAAGGCCACCCTTCCCGTTTGGTCTGAGTCACAACGAGCCGCGCGCCCATAGCGCCCAGCTCTTTCTGCAGGGATGCGGGCAACTCCTTGCCGTCGTGCACTATGAGCAATGAGTTCTTCTCCATCTGCCGCCTTTCTTAATACTGAGCCAGCAACGCTAGCAACGCGTGATATGACAAGTTGATTTGAACAAGGTATTCACAACGTTGTTTGCCTTGCTTGCGTTGTTTACGTTGCTGGCAGCTGTCAAGTTTGCTTGCCGTTTTTTTTACTTCTCCCTGTACTCGCCTATGTCCACTCCGTAACGCTTGATGAGTTTTTTGAAATTGGAGCGGTCCATTCCGGCGCGTTCCGACGCGAACGAGATATTGCCGTGCGATTCCTTGAGCAGGCTCGTGATATACGCCTTGTTGAAAGACGCCAGTGCGCGGTTCTTGGCCTCCTGATAAGAAAATTTCGTGATGTCGAATCCGCCTTCATCGCTCATGAGGTAGAACGACTCGGACAACACCTTGGCGGGCAGATCCTGAGCTGTGATCGAATCTCCGCCCGCAAGGACGACGGCGCGCTCGATCACGTTCTCCAGCTCCCTCACGTTGCCGACCCACGAGTAATTCTGCAGGGCCTGAAATGCGTCGACGGATATCTTGTCGATCTTTTTCTTCATGCGATGAGTGTACTTCTGTAGAAAATGATAGGCCAGTATCGGGATGTCGTCCGGCCGCTCCCGGAGCGGTGGCAGCTGTATGCCTATGACATTGATCCTGTAGAAGAGGTCCTCGCGGAATTTGCCCTCGCGCACCATAGTCACGAGATCCCGGTTCGTGGCAGCTATGAGCCGCACGTCCACCCTCTTCTCGGCCACGCCTCCCACAGGTCTGAGCTCGCCTTCCTGCAGCACGCGCAAGAGTTTCACCTGCAGCGAAGGGGGCATCTCGCCTATTTCGTCGAGAAAGACCGTTCCGCCGTTGCCCTCTTCGAAGAGCCCCTTCTTATCGGCGATGGCGCCAGTAAACGAGCCCCTCACGTGGCCGAACAGCTCGCTTTCGAGCAGATGCGCGGGAATCGCCGCGCAGTTGATCACGACGAACGATTTTTCCCTGCGATGGGAGCGCACGTGGATCGCCCTCGCGACGAGTTCCTTGCCCGTCCCGCTTTCTCCCATTATGAGGATCGTGGAGGTGGTGGGCGCGATGTTTTCGATTATGTCGAAGACCTCCTGCATCTTCCGGCTGCGTCCCACGATTCCCTCATAGGACATCTCGTCCGCGCCTTTCCGCTCCAGCTTGCGCAATTTCTGCGTAAGCCGGTATCGATCCATCGCCTTATCAAGAATAATCGCTACGCGATCTATATCGTCGAAAGGCTTCGTGATGTAGTCGTACGCGCCCTTCTTCATGGCGTCCACCGCGGTCTCCACCGAACCGACGCCGGTCATTATTACGACTTCGGCATTGATGCCGTTGCGCTTGAAGTGCTCCAGCAGTTGAAGTCCAGTGAATCCCGGGAGTTTGATGTCGACGACCGCCGCCTCGAACACCTCTCTCCCGAGCTGCTCCAGCGCCTCTTCGCCGCTCCTCGCGATCGCGTACGACCAGCCGCGATCTTTGGACAGGCGTTCGAATACTTTGTTGATGGCATCGTCGTCATCGACGATCAGAAGATTCTGCGTCTCGCGCATCTGACATCGCCTCATTCCTGTTCCGACATATCCAGCCGTTTCTTTTTGATCTTCTCGACGAGCGTCGTCCTGTTCAGATGCAAAAGGGTCGCCGCCTTGTTTTTATTTCCGCCCGTCTGTTTCAGAGCGCCCTCGATCAGTTTGGTCTCGAAATCGCCCACGGCTTTTTTGAAAGATATGCCGTGCTCGGGAATTGTAACCTCTCCTGATTCGTCGGCAGCGTGCGCCGCCGGCGGCGCCTTGCCCAGAATTTTTGCGGGAAGATCCGCGATATCGATGACGTCGTCTTTCTTCAAAACGACTATCCGCTCGATCAGGTTTTCCAGTTCGCGAACGTTGCCGGGCCATGAATAAGCCGTAAGGCGTTCCAGCGCCGCCGGCGTCAAACTCTTTGGCTCCTTTCCGAAAGCGAATTTCTCCAGGAAATGGTGAAGGAGAAGCGAGATATCGGTCGTGCGCTCGCGCAAAGGCGGTATATGGATCGGGATCACATTAAGCCGATAGTAGAGGTCTTCCCTGAATCTCCTCTCATGCACCGCACGATCGAGGTCCTGATTCGTTGCCGCGATGATCCGCACATCCACTTCGTGGGTCGTCGTAGATCCCACCGGTTCGAAGCGTTGCTCCTGAAGGACTCGAAGCACCTTCACCTGCAGCTTCATGCTCATGTCGCCTATTTCGTCGAGAAAGATCGTGCCCCTGTCGGCCGCGTCAAACCTGCCGGCGTGCGTTGCGATCGCTCCGGTGAACGCGCCCTTCATGTGACCGAAGAGTTCGCTCTCCAGAAGTTCCTCCGGAATGGCCGCGCAGTTCACGACCACCAGCGGCTTGTCTCGACGTGGACTATTATAATGAATGGCGCGCGCGACAAGCTCCTTCCCCGTGCCGCTCTCACCCGTGATCAACACGGTGGAATCGGTCTCGGCCACCTTCTCGACCAGATCGTAGACGGACGCCATCTCGTCGCTGGTGCCCACCATGTTCTCGAAGCGGTATTTGTCGCGAAGTTCCTTTTTGAGCAGCCGGTTTTCTTCCTTGAGCTGACGATGTTCCAGCGCAGTCGCGATGAGAGCCGCTATGTCGTCGAGCTCAAACGGTTTTGTGAGGTAGTGATACGCGCCTGCCTTCATGGCCTCCACGGCTGAGGTGATCGTCCCGAATCCGGTGAGCACGATGGGCACGATGGCCGGCTGCGCGCGCTTCATCCGGTGTATCAGCTCCACGCCGTCCATCTTGGGCATGACCAGATCGACGAGCGCCAGATCGATTGTCTCGCGCTCGACTATTTCCATGGCCTCCTCGCCGTCCTTGGCGGAAAGGACATCGTAATTCGCACCCGCGAGGAATCGCTCGAGCGCCTTTCTGATGGCCGACTCGTCGTCGACTATGAGAATCCTCGCCATGAACACCTCCGAAACTCAGAAGTCAGAATCCAGAAGACAGAATTCAGAATGACATCTGAACAAGCCTTCTTCTGGATTCTGACTACTGACTTCTGTCTTCTGACTTCTGTCTTCTGACTTTTGAATCCGTATCATCCGCTGCCGGCAGCATCACGGTGAAGATAGTGCCTCCGCCCTCCGCAGCGCTGCATCCTATCTCTCCACCGTGGTCCTTTACGATCCGGTAGCTGATGGAGAGCCCGAGTCCGGTCCCCTTCCCTGGCTCTTTTGTCGTAAAGAAAGGATCGAAGATGCGGTCGCAGATATCTTTGGATATTCCGTGGCCCGTGTCTTTAACTCGAATGACCACGCGCTTTCCGTTCGACTCGCTCGATGTCTCGACAAAAAGGGCGCCGCCCTTCTGCATCGCGTGACAGGCGTTGGTCATGAGGTTTATGAAGACCTGCTGGAGCCGGTCGGGATTGGCCAGCACCGGCGGAAGCCTCGGCTCCCCGCGGAATTCGAGCTCCACGTTGTAGGAGCGCATTTCGCGCTGCAGGAAAGGAAAGACCTTCTCAAGTATGACGTTGACGTCCACCAGGACTCGCTCTCGATCCTTCGACGTTCGCGAAAAATCCAGAAGATCCGCCACGATCTTCTTGCAGCGCAGGGCCGCGCGTTCCACCTCTTCAAGATCCGAGAGCATGGATTCGTTACCGCCGACGTTGCGTTTCATGAGCTGGGTAAACGCCAGGATCCCGCCCAATGGGTTATTGATCTCGTGGGCCACGCCGCCCGCGAGCATTCCAATGGCCGCCATCTTTTCTTGCTGTATGACCTCCCGCTGCAACCTGCGTTCCTCAGTTACGTCGCGATAGTATACTACCGCCGATCCCCGAGTCTCGCCGCCGGTCAGCGGATAGGCAGAGGCCTCGAAGTCGCGCCTGGCGATCTCGTTGCCCAGGGGAGATACGATTTTGGCGTCCTTTTCCAGAGCCCCCCGCAGCGGACATCCTTCGCAGGGCGTATCCCTGCCGGCAAAGGCTTCGTAACATCGTTTTCCGATGATCTTTGCGATATCTTTGCCGCTTACCGATGCAAGCGTAAGGTTTGCGCGGAGGATTTCATAATCGCCGGAGACGATCTGAACCGGCGCCGTTATGGCGTCAAAGGTAGACTCCCACATATACTTGCCGCGGGAGATGATCTCCACGAGCTCTTCCAGTTTTTTGGCGCGCACTGCCAGGACGCTCGCCTTCTTTTCGAGCTCTTCGCGGCTTAACTCATTGAATTTCTTGTGTGTATCTCTTTTTAGCGCCATAAAAAGTGAGTAAAAAAATACCCTATCGGAGGCCGAATGACCAGCAATATTTTGACACCAGGCTGCAAAATGTTGACGGAGCGTAACTGCAGAAGTCAGAATTCAGTAGTCAGAATTCAGAATGGCATGAGAATAGGCCCCTAACAGCTTGCGTCGTCATTCTGACTTCTGAATTCTGGCTCCTGAATTCTGACTACCTGCCTTGCTTGCACTATTGCTCCACGTTTCATCAATGGCGTTTTCAAAAATAAAATCATGTGGTAAGTTGCCCTTCATAATGATGAAGCGTCCGACTTCTATCCTCCTTTTCAGCGTTTTGATGGTCATTCTCGCCGTCTCCGCGTGCCGTCAGGCGGCTGAAAATAAGGTGAGTGGAAAATCCCAGGCCCCTGTGGCCCAGGCCAAACAGGCTATTGCCGCCCCGACGCTCGGGCCGCCTGCAGAACTTCCGCCCAAACCTCCGGAGCCGGCTGCCCCGTCCGCTCAACCTGAACTGCCGTCCCAGCCCAGAGGTCCGATCACGCTCCCGCCTGCGCCGGAAGCGGCCGCTGAAGGTGCTGCTCCAGCTGCTCCGCAGCCGTCCGCTGTTGCGCCGGCTGCGCCACCTGCGGGGCCCACGACGCAGACCGTGCCATCAGAGGAGCTGCCGCCTGCTCCGACCGGTCCTGTTCCGCCGTCCGCGCCTGCTGCCGGCGCTGCTCAAGCCGTGCCGCCGCCCACTCCAGCGCCAACGGCGCCCGCTCTGCCGCAGACAGCGGCACCCGCGCCATTGGCTACGCTGCCGGCCGGGGCACCTGCCGCGCAAATTCCTGCCGCAGGGCAGCCTGCACAACCCGGAGAAGTCGCGGCCCTCCCGGCTCCAGAGATCACCGCTGCGCCGGAGGGAGCTGTTCCAGCAGAGGCCCAACCAGTGCCCTACGAGCCCAGGCTCGTGACCGGGCGGACAAACATCGAAGTGATACTTGATGCCTCCGGCAGCATGGGTGCGCCTTTCTCCACCACCACGCAGACCAAATTCGACATCGCGCGCACTGCGCTCTACGACGTCATATTGGAAATGAAACCGCAGCAGCAGGACTTCCCCCGCAATATCGCTGTGCGGCTCTTCGGCTCAAAGCAGGAGGCGTCCGCGGCAGATTGTCAGGACACGGAACTGGTTGCCGGCATGGGTGAGCCGGATCTCGACGGCATACGCGCTGCCCTCGACAAGTCGGTGCCGAAGGGCACAAGCCCCATCGCGTTCACGCTCTCAAAAGCCCTGGAAGATTTCCCGATCGCAACTGCCGCGGACAGGGTCATAGTGCTCGTGGCCGACGGCTCTGACAACTGCGAAGGCGATCCGTGCGCGGCCGCGGCGAAGCTTGAAGAGGGAGAGACAAAGACGATCGTTCATGTGATCGCCTTCGACATAGCGCCAGACGATCAGCCGAAACTGGAATGCATTTCAAAGGCGACGGATGGACAATTCTTCCTCGCGCGCAACGACGCGGAACTTCGCGCGGCAATGGATCAGGCGATCAACTCCACGATTCCCTACAATCTCAAGATGTCTGCAACGGCGGGCGGAATGCCGATACCCTTCAAAATATCCGTCTTCAAGGCCGGCACGAATGAGGTCGTGCGGCGCGGCGAGAGCATCGGCACAAAACTACTGAGCCTCCCGCCCGGCGCCTACGACGTGCTCGTAGAATACGCTGAATCGGCCGAGACAAAGAAGCCTTCCAAGATTCTGAAGGGAGTCGAGATACTGGCGACTACAAAGGTGGAGCAGGCGATTGAATTCGATCTCGTACAGATCACCCTCTCCGCCCAGGGCACGGATGGAGCGCTTGTGCCGGCAAAGTTCAGATTCTTCAAGGCAAACACGCAGGATCAGGTCGCCCAGGCGGAGACGGGCGCCGAAGCCAAGACGTTCTTCATTGCGCCCGGCCTCTATGACATCGCCGCGGATCTCGCGGAGGCGCAACCCGAATCGTTTACGGTCGTGGAGAATGGCATTGACGTGAAACCGGGCGTAGCCCTGGATCTCGCGTTCAAGTTCCAGAAGGGGACTCTGTCGCTCAAGGGCCAGACCACTCAGAACGATTTCATCCCGTTCCTCTTCCAGATATTCAAGGCAGGCACGCAGCAGGTAGTTGCCAGCGGCGCGCTTCCCGCAGAGGGCGGGTCGGTCATGATGCCGCCAGGAACGTACGACCTGCTCGTGGTCGGCGAAGATCCCAAGATGACCGCGAGCCCCCGCACGAAGATCGCCGACGTCTCAATTAATTCCGGAGAGACTACCGACATCACCGCAAAATTCGAAATGGGCACGCTCACGCTCTCGGCGGTCGACGGCAAGGGCAACCGCATCCCAGCGGAATTCTCCGTGATCGAGCAGGATTCCCAGCTCGAACTGGCGCATGCGCAATCGCCTTCGGGAACGCCGGTCACGGTGCAGATCCCTCCCGGCACTTACAGAATAGTCGCGTCGAGCATCAAATCCATACTCGAGCCCAAGCCTTCGGTGCCTGTGAACGACGTCGTCATCACGGCGCAGCAGCCCGTAGAGCAGGTCATACAGTTCGTCCTCGGGACGCTGAGGCTGCGCGGCCGCAACGCCAAGGAACAGCCGATGCGCACCGAATTCACGATATATCGCGCTGCCACCGACGAAGTCGTGGCAAAGGCTCCGCCTTCGGGCGACTGGATGATCTTCGATCTGGCGCCGGGCATCTACGACGCGCTCGCCACAGATATGACTGCGACGAGCGACGAGATGAGGCCGATGATCTGGATCCGCGACATCAAGGTGGAGGACGGAAAGACGATCAGCCACGAGGCGATATTCACCGCTGGCAAACTGAAAGTAATAGGCCGCGGCCCTAACAACAAGATCATCACCTGCCACTTCAAGGTCTTCAAATACGGGGCAGACCGCGAACTCATCAACGGCGTCACCGGAGACGACTGGGAGATCTTCGAGATCGAACCGGGCAAGTACTACGTCGAAGCCTCCTGGCACGACGAGGAACAGTCGGTAACCCTCAAAAAATGGATCAACGTCGACGTGGGAGAGAATGAGATCATAGAGCTGATCCTGAGGTTCTAGCTGTCATGAAAACATCCCCTCATCCCCTCTCCCTCGGTCTCAAAGTCGGCTATGGCGCCTATGATTTTGGAAACACGTTTTTCATACTCGTAACTTCGTTCTGGTTTTTCATCTATCTGACCGATGTCATGCATCTCGAACCTGGGCTCGCGGGAATCGCCATCGGACTCGTGCGCGTCGTGGAAATACTTGCGACTCCGTTCCTCGGATATTTCGCGAACCACGTTCAGACCAGATGGGGAAGGCGTCGCCCGTTTTTGCTCTTCGGTGCCCTTCCCGCCGGCATTGCCTTTACAGCCCTCTTCTGGGGGCCGCACCTGACGTCCCAGGCTGCCATCTTCATGTGGGAATTCACGGCCTTCCTCGTAGTATCGCTTCTCTTCACGGCGATGACGATTCCGTATTCCGCGTTGACCGTCGATCTCACGCCTGATCCTCATCAGCGCACCGTGCTCAATGCCTGGCGCATCGGATGGGCTACCGTCGGGACACTGCTGGCCGGAGCGGCAATCCAGCCACTGCAGCTCCTGTTTCCAACCGCGCTGGAAGGCTATCGCGCCACAGGCATCCTCTTCGGAGCAATCATCATCATCTCGACCCTGATGACGTTTTTCACAGTTCGGGAATCGGCAAGCCCAGTGGATGGCACGTCAAGAGAGGGTCTCTTCTTCAGCCATAAGATGGCGCTGACCAGTAAGAGTCTGGTATCCTTACTCATCTCATGGCTGCTGACGATGACGGCAGTAACCCTCCTCTCCGCTGCAGTCCCCTATTTATTCAAACACGTCCTGCATCGGGAAAACATGACGTCTCCAGCGCTTGGCATCTGTATCGTCGCAAGCATCCTCTCGATTCCATTATGGGTCCTGATATCAAAACGCATCGGAAAAAAGACGAGCTATCTCCTGGGAATGCTCTGGTTTGGGACGTTCTCAACCCTCACCTCGCTTCTCGCTCCGGGCAGGGAAATGAGTATGGTCTTCGTCGGCATGGCGGCTGTGGGCTTTGGGTACGCGGCAGTGGCGACTTTGCCCTGGGCCATACTTCCGGACGTGATCGATGAGCATTACAACGCGACGGGCCGCAGACACGAAGGCATCGCCTACGGCCTCTGGCTCGTTGCAACAAAATCAGGTATGCTCATCGCTGCGGGGATTCTCGGCGCAGTGCTCTCACTTACAGATTATCAGCCGGAGCTGCTTCAGCACGCGGCATTAAAAGAAAAAACCGCCATCGGAATTATGGCGCTGATGGGCCCCATTCCTTTTCTCATGCTCATCGTTTCATGCATCATCATGAGCAAACGCAATAACCATTCAGCTCACGCTGCGACAGGCCACGGCAGAATCGTGACAAAACAATAGACCAGCGGCGCCGTGGCGACGAGGCTGTCGAACCGGTCAAGGATTCCGCCATGTCCCGGAATAAGCTGGCTGTAGTCCTTGATGCCTACATCGCGTTTAAACACGGAAAATATCAGATCTCCGATCTGCGCGCCGGCGTTAATGACCAGCGCCATCAGCAGCACGTACCAGACCGGCACGGAGGGAAAGAGCTGCCAGCGGAAGAGCAGGCTCAAGAGAAGCGTTGCGGGAATGGAAGAGAGACATCCCGCCAGCGTCTTTCCAGGGCTCACGGCCTCGATCATCTTTCGCCGCCCTCTCAGGAGTTTTCCGAAAAAATAGCCGGACGTATCGGCAAGATTGGTGAGAAAAATTACCGTGACGCAGAGGGCCAGCCCTGCCGGAAGGGCGCGCAACAGGACCAGGTGGGAGAAAAGGATGCTCAATATAATGCAGGCCATGGAGCGGGCGATGCGATCAAAGGCGAGGTGCACATCCCTGAGAAAGACGGGGATGCTGAAGAGTCCTGCCAGAACGAGGATTGCGAAAGGGTGAAACCACGACGGACGGAACTGCAGCAGGAAAGGAATCAATACCGATACGATCGCCGTGAAGGCATAGAAAACAGGATGAACGTAGGCCACGTTTTTGAATCCGGAGGCGTACCAGATCTCCCGGACGCCGAGAAAGGCGAGCACGGCCACGAAGATCGTGAGCGCCAGTGGAGGCAGCGCCAGCACGGCAATAAGAATGATCACGATGAAGCTGATCGAAAATATCCTGGCCCAGTCAGGTCCGCGACGGCCGACGACGAAGCCCAGGAAAAAAATGACGAGAAAGGCGCCGTAGATCGCCCCCACAAGTGCTGCTGCACGGATCATGAGAGGATGGAGTTCCATGAAAATGCCCCCGGTTAATCTCTCGAAATATTGACAGTATGACTTGTGAAAACATGCGATTCAAGATATTTATCGTCCTCAGATAATCAAAATATCGGGGGAATAAATGAAAGAGACGAGCGTATTTCGACTGCTGAATCCCGCCGGCATCGTCACACTGGCCGGCCTGGGACTTGCCCTGGCATCGATGTTTGCAGTCATGCGCGGAAGGCCGGAATTATCGCTCGTCTTTCTTTATCTCTGCATATGGTGCGATCGCGTCGATGGCCTCGTCGCACGAAGACTCAATATAGTAAGTGAATTCGGAGCGGAGCTGGACAATCTTTCGGACGCCATTGCGTTCGGCGCTGCACCTGCTTTTTTCATTTATTCAGTCACGAACAAATCGTGGATGATACCCTTTGCCCTGCTGATCACATTTGCAGCCGTGTTGAGACTGGCGCGCTATTCATATGTAGGACTCATCGAGCGCGAAGGGAAGAAGTATTTCGTGGGACTGCCGGTACCCTATACAGCGGGCATTCTCTTTTTCATCTGGGCCTTTGTCCGTGAATTCGATACGACGGTACAATCCCTTGCGCTTGCCATCTATGCAGTCATCCTGAGCGCGCTCATGGTGAGCGCGGTTCCGATACGAAAGGGAGCGGCATTCGAAAAATGGGTGTTGTTCATCGTATTTCCGATAATATTCATCTATTACGTGCTCTGCGCGATTGACTTCAAGCTCTGGTGATAATCTCAAATGAATGCTCCCCGCGGCAAGCCGCGGGGTATCACCGGCAACATCGACGATCACCCTCACCCTTCCCTCTCCCCTCAAGGGAGAGGGTGGCGGAAACCCCGCAGCAAGCTGCGGGGAATCATCTCATGGAGCGATTTTGGCAATGTCATCCATAGTTCAATACGTCAATCGAGAGACCGGTGCTGTAGTTACTGAGCAGCGGCATGATACCAGATTGTTGCAATACTTCTACGGCGATGAATTCGGCTCGCAGCTTATGCGCAGGCTGGTGCGCAGGCACCTGATCAGCAAGATCTACGGGTGGTGGTTCAGCCGCAAGGTCGGCACTCGGAAGCTGGAAAAATTCGTAAAACAATTCAGAATCGATATGTGCGAAGCTGAAAAACCGCTAGGGGATTACGCATCGTGCAATGAAGTCTTTACCCGCAGATTGAAGGCCAATGCCAGACCCGTTCAGACGGACCCGTCTCTGCTGATATCGCCTGCCGACTGTTCCATGACGATTACGCCCGCCTTGCAGGGGACACGTCTTTTCATCAAGGGAGGCAGCTATACTCTGGGCGAATTGATCGAGGATGATACAAAGGCAAAGAGATATGAAGGCGGCAGCATTGCGATCTTTCGTCTGGCGCCCGCAGATTATCATCGATTTCATTTTCCGGACGGAGGAAATGCTGACGCGCCGAGGCGCATTCCCGGCCATCTGGACTCTGTCAGCAGCCAGGCCCTTGAGTACGACCCCGCGATCTTCTGCCGCAATCAGCGCGATATCGTCGAGTTCAATTCAGATGGCTTCGGCAGGATGCTCATCATCCCAATCGGGGCTACAATAGTGGGAAAAATTGTTGAGACTTATAATGCCGGACCGGTAGTGCGCGGCCAGGAGCAGGGCTATTTCGAAATCGGCGGTTCATCCATAGTGATCGTACTGGAAAAAGACAAAGTCGTCTTCGACGAAGACCTGATAGCCAACAGACGCAAGGGCCTGGAAACGACGATCAAGATGGGGACGCGCATTGGAGCAACTCCGCGACCCTGTCGTGAAGGAGTTTTGTAAAGTCCTCTGCAATTGTGGCGGAATTAGCATCCAACGCACCACTTCTTATTTCGTCCTCAATCCTGACGGGTTTTCCCAGCCTTACGTTAATATGATACCGCGACAGCTTAGACCACCTGATCAACCTGGGCGTAAGGATTTTATTCGGAAAGACTTCAAAAGAACCGCTGATGCCGATGGGAACCACGGGAACGCGCAACGCCATGGCAAGTATACCCAGGCCAGACTTGAACGGCAGCATGTTTCCATCAGAGGTTCGTGTGCCTTCGGGATGCAGAATCAGGATTCTACCGCTCCGTAGCACCTGAGCGCCGGCGCGAAGGGCAGGCATAAAATCACCAGTGCGGTCGATAGGTATCAAATTGCCCATGGAAGCAAAAAACTTCGTGGCATGCTTTTCGAGCAGTTCTTTTTTGCCGATGCCAAAGATGGCGGCCCTCAGTTTACTGCTTAACTGGCTGATGACCCAGAGCCCGTCAAAATGGCTCGCATGATTTGGCGCCATAATAAAAGGCGCATCAGGAAGATTCTCCACACCCACAACATCAAGGCTCCAGAGCACCCTTGAGAATGAACGAAATACCGGCAATAAAAAGCCCCTTCTTGCCCTGAAATCGTTTAAGCGCGAGTTGTCTGCAGCTTCGCCATCATCCAGCAGCAACATCTTCCGCCACATCTGTTCTTCTTCTGCATATCGGCCGAGAGAATGAATCTCAGGATCTTTCAGGCTGCGTAATTCCAAAACATCACGGAATTGTCCGACATCACCCGCACGGGTATTCGCAAGCGCTTTCACATGACATTCAGTGACCAGGAATCCAGCAAGTTGTCGAATCGTAGGTTTCATCGCCGCGGAACCAGGATCAACCGTTACGCCGTACAGAGAATCCACGCGATTTAATATCTGCATCATCTTTATCGAATCCATGCCATACCTTGACAGTTCTGATTCAGGATCCAGGTCATCAACATTCATTTTCAACAACTCCGCAAACAGTCCAAGAAGGTCTTTTTCAATTCCCGCCAGCAGACCATCTTCTGAAACCACGTCCGACTTCGCCCCGCCCGTACCCTCCGCAGCCTTTCCCGGCAATACTGATCTGCCAATACCCAACCGCTGTTTTATCCTCTCCGCTTGCCCTTCGAGGACGACCATATGTGAATCATGACAAGAAATTGCTTTCTTGAAGGCATCAACGCCATTGGCGGTTGAAAGCAGATTCATACCAAATTTGATCTTCATCCAGTTCTTCGTCTCATCATCAACCATCATCCCGCCTTCTTCCCATAGCGGCCAATCGATGGATATCGTCCTGCCTGATGCCTTACCATCAGATCGCAACGCCTCTCGCCATTCGGCAAAAATATCCATGAACCGATTCCCGTAAGCATAATCGGTCTGTCCCACGTTACCCATAACGCCGGCTATCGATGAAAATAATACGAAGATATCCAGACTGTCTCCTCTGCTCTCCGCATCCAGATTGATTGCACCATATACCTTGGGGCCGATTACCGATTCCATGTCTTCACGGGTTTTTTTCATCAAGAATGCATCGCGCAGCACCCCTGCCGCGTGGATAATTCCATTTATTCTCCCAAACCGTTTACGTCCGGCATCCAATAACTCCATCACCTCATCGCGCTTTGTTACATCGCACTTCACATATACAGCTTCGCCTCCCAGCGCACCGATCTCCGCCAACTCGATCTCCACTTTCTCATCTATTTCCCGCCTTCCGCTCAACACAAGTTTTGCCTGATATTCTTTCGACAAAAATTCAGCGAAGATTTTTCCAAGTCCGCCCATACCCCCGGTGATTACGTAAACCCCACCACACCTCAGACTTGCACCGCCACCATCAGATTCACCGGTACCCACATCTTTATATCTTCGTTCGTATCTCTTACCGCCTTCATATTTCACTTCTGCGAATCCATCGCTCCACAACTCGAGCTCATCCTCAACCACTTTAGCCATTTCCTCAGACAGGACATCCGGTCCCAAAGTTACGTTTTTAAATTTGAACCTGGCATTCTCTAAATTTACGCTCCTCGCAAATCCGCGGATTCCGCTGAATACCGGATCAACACCACTTCCCATGTTTACACACGCGATCTTTGCAATCGCCCCGGGCCCCTTTTCCATCAACGCTCGCGTCAATCCGCATAATGAATAAAAACTTCGTTCCAGACCGTCTTGCACCTCTTTAATTTCACTTATAAAATCTCCAGATCCCCACAAATAGACAACTTTTTCAGGACGAATATCCTTCGCACTCAATGACTCAATCATGCGTCGATAATCGTCGTTTTCTCCAGGCCGTACTGCATATATCCAATCTTCCGACTCTCTGTACTCTATTCCATACCGCACATGAATTACTCGTCCTCTATTGCCCAGCATTCCCTGCAAAACCGCCCGCTCCTTTTCATCCCCCCCCACAAGCAATAAACTCCCCGTTATCGGTTCACGATCGCCGGCCGCATCTGTCTCCTCCCATTTCTCGCCGAGACAAATGACCTCGCTGTCCGGAATTACCCGCTCCGCCATTTTCTTCCTGTATAACCGTGTTACAAATCCGTTAATGCGTATCAATATCTCCCCTGATTCATTTACGATCAGTATATCAAATCGTTTCTCTGCTTCAGTTCCACCCTCGGCAGCTCTAACATACGAATAGCACCTCTCTTCCAGCGGTTTTATGATTTCAAGGTCTCTCAATGAATATGGTACATACGTCCCGCCAGTCGTATCATCCATCAATCCCATCACGGACTGCAAAGCCCCATCCATGAGCGACGGATGTAATACGTATTTTCCAAACCCCTGTTTCATGCTCATGGGCAGTACAAGTTCTCCCAAAGCCTCTTCATCACAAAACCTTAATTCGCGTATCGACTGAAAACTGGGTCCGTAGAGCAAACCGATATCTTTAAATATGCCATAACACTGCTCGGAACTCATTTTCTGCACGCATCTGCCTCGTATCGCTTCCAGATCGATACGATCTCCACCAGCGGCACGACAGTCTCCATACTCTATCATGCCCTTCGAGTTGATTACCCTTTCTCCTGCGCCGCCCCTGCGGCTGCTCACCTCAAAAACAACGTTTTGATCACCGGGAATCAGGCTCACATAAACTTCCATCTTATCGTCATCAATTCGCACCGGCTGTCGCCACATTACATCCCTAATGCGTTTTACCCTGGAGCCTTCGCCTGCAAGGTCGGCAGCAACGCGCGTCATTTCCAGATACACTACGCCCGGCAACACCCTGGAGCCGCCGACTACATGATCGCGCAGATAATATTCATCACCGTTCAATGTCTTGCGAAAGCGTGGTCCTTTCAACGTTGATTCATTGCTGTCCAGCAATTCATGCAGTCTTGCAAATGCACCAGCAACGGCCTTTCCAGCCGTCTCCTGAATCCAGTACCGCTCGCGCTTGAAAGGGTACGTGGGCAGGGATATCTTCCGCGGCATTACCGTCCGATCCCTGTAAACCGTCTCCCAGTCGATATCGGAACCGCTCACCCATAATTCCGCCAACTCGTCCAGATTGCCATTTGTAAACAACTGCCGAATATATTCCCTGTCCTCCGCGCTTTTTCCAGGAATTGCCGGTTTCGCCTTCACAGTATCAGCAGCACTGCTGCGCAGCCCTTCTATATTCGTGTCGCCTTGCAGGTATTTAACCAGCTTTAACTTCAACTCATCGATCGTATTCGCAACAATCGCCAATCGTTCACTCATTGCGTCTCTGCCTACCTGTAATGTGTAAGCGATAGATTCCAGATCAGGATGCAATTCTTCACCAGCGACTCCCTCGCATTTTGTCTCTATATAGTCCGCCATCCTCTTCACATAATCACTCAATCCATCCATGCTTCTCGCTGACAAAATAATCAGCGAAGAGCCTCCAGACTTTCCCGTCAGCCCAGCTTTCTCCTCAATATTCGGATATTCTTCGAGAACCAGATGCGCATTAGTCCCGCTGAATCCAAACGCGCTGACCGCCGCGCGGCGCAAGGACCCGTACGCAGGCTCCCATTTCTGGAGCCTTGTGTTTACATAAAAAGGACTGTCCTTGAAATTTATGTGCTCATTGGGTTCCGTATAATTGATCGATGGAGGTATCAGTTTATGCTGCATGCTCAGCAGGACTTTGATCACACCCGCAACACCTGCTGCTGCAGATGTATGGCCGACGTTCGTTTTCACGGAACCGATCGCACAATATTGTTTCTTATCGGTGTATTCTCGAAACGCCTCGGTCAACGCCGCCACTTCAATCGGGTCGCCCAATTTGGTGCCGGTCCCATGCGCCTCAACATAACTTATAGTCTCCGGATTAATCCCGTATCTTCTATATACTTCGAGCTCCAACTCCTTCTGCGCCTCACCGCTTGGAGCGGTAATGCCATTGGTTTTTCCATCCTGATTAATACCGGACCCCTTGATCACACCGTAAATATGATCTCCATCCCTGATTGCGTTGGATAATTTTTTCAAGACAACAAATCCTGCGCCTTCACCCGGAACAAAACCATCAGCCTCGTTGTCAAACGTCTTGCACCTGCCCACCGGAGACAGCATGCCCGCCTTGCTCATCATTATATACGTTTCTTCCGTAATATACAGAGTTACACCGCCGCCAAGCATCATCTCAGCCTCATCATCAAGCAGGGATCTGCAGGCCATATGTATCGCAAGCAACGATGATGAGCATGCAGTATCAACGGGAACTGCAGGTCCCTTTAGATTCAAAAAATACGCTATCCTGGAAGCCAGTATGGAATTAGAATTTCCGAGCAATTCACCCACAGGCTGTTCAATCCCGATATATCTCTTAAGAAGAGACATGTAGTCGTTATTCATTACGCCGACGTACACGCCACACTTGACGTTATTCAGTTTTTTTCGTGAATAACCTGCATCCTCCAGCGCACTGTAAGCCTCCTCTAAAAAAAGACGCTGCTGGGGGTCCATCAGTTCCGCGTCTGACGGAGCTATGCTGAAAAAAAGAGGATCAAACTCATCTATGTCATCGAGAAAACCGCCCCATTTGCTGATAGTTTTATTGGGCGCCTTCGGGTCTGAATCATAATATTGCGCCGGATCCCAGCGTTCTTTCGGGACTTCCCGCACGGAGTCCTTGCCCGTCATCAGATTCTGCCAATAGGCATCTACATTCCTCGCGCCAGGAAATCTCGCAGACATGCCGATTACGGCTATTGCCGTGTCACGCGCTTCAGCATCGTCAATGTTTATTCCTTCTTCATGCATCAAACCGTCCTGTTTCAACTCCGTTACATTCATATCCTTCGTCAGCGAATGAAGATATGCCGCCATCTTACCGACCGTGTGAAAATCATACAATTTGTTTGCAGGGATCTTCGTGTGAAATATGTCATTCAGTTTATTTAAAAACTCCACCGCCATGATTGAATCCATGCCGTACTCAGCGAACGGTTTGTCATCATCGATACTCTCGGCATCTCTAAAGAGGATGCCTGCCAATTCGCGTCTCACGACTGATTCTATAGTACCGTAGCTTTCGCCGCCCGCCTCGGCGATCACCGGTTTATATGTATCCTCATGCGTCTGCGGGTATGCACCGGCTGGCTTAGTTAAACTTATCCTCCTTGCTTCAGCTGCCTTGCCGAGGTCCTCTCCATGAGTTTTTAAAGAAACAACCTGCTGTTTCCGTACATCAGCTGTTGCTTCTGATTTTCCCACGATATTATCTCGCGCCCAGTAGCGCTCGCGTTTGAAGGGATACGTGGGCAACGATACCCGCTGCGGCCTGGATGCCTGATCCCGATACAATGAGTCCCAATCGATATCCGCCCCGTTCACCCACAGCCCTGCCAACTTGTCTAAATTTCGTCTTTCAAACAGTTCACGTATGTAATGTCTGTCTTCTTCTCCGTTCCCAATGATTCCACGTTTATCTTTAAGGGCGTTGACATCTCCGACATGCAGCCCGTCAAGATACTCTTCCCCGCCCAGATATTTACGAAGCTTTTCCTTCAGCTCATCAACGCTTCCAGTTGTAATTGCCAGCCTTTCATCCATCGCCTCTCGGCCTGCCTGCAGGGTGTATGCTATATCCCTTAAAACAGGTTCGTGATTATTCTCATTGAGACGCCGTTCACCTGCCTCTGGTGAGTCAAGATGCGCTAACAATTCCCGCGCATATTCCTTCAGACGCTCCTTGTCTCTTGCCGATAACAGCACGATCTCAGGTTGCCCCTCAAGCTGCTGCCGGGCCTCATTCTCGTTCCAGTATTCCTCCACTACAATGTGCGCGTTTGCGCCTCCAAAACCGAATGAACTCACTCCCAGTACTCGCGGCAATTCCCTCCCGCTCGCATTCCTTAATCGTTCCCACTTCATCGACTTATCGACTATGTAGAAAGGACTCCCGGATATCTCGATCTGAGGGTTCAATTCCTTGAAATGTACTACCCCTGGCAGCTCCCCATGCCACATCGACAGCAACGCCTTAATGAATCCTGCTATACCGGCGGATGCCTCAAGATGTCCTATGTTCGTTTTCACGGTTCCCAATCCACAATATGCAACGCCGCTGAACTCCTTGCCCATCTTGCGATACATCTCTGCGAACGCGCGCTTCAAACCGTTCACCTCAACTGGATCGCCCAATGAAGTGCCAGTCCCGTGGCATTCGATATATCCAATACGCCATGGCTCTATGCCTGCGCGACCATACGCATCCACCAGCAATTCGGCCTGAGCGATGGGGTTGGGTACGGTCAAAGAGCTGACATGGCCGCCGTGATTCTCAGCCGTTCCGCGAATTACGCCGTATATATGATCGCCGTCGCTTATCGCCTTTGATAATTTCTTGAGAAGGACTGCACCGGCCCCCTCTCCACGCACGTAACCGTTGGCGCTTGCATCAAAAGTCTTGCACCTACCATCCTCGCTCAACATACCGGCCTTGCTGAACGCTATGTGCAGCATAGGCGTCAAGATGACATTGACGCCGCCGGCGATAGCCATGTCGCAGTCGCCATCCTGTATTGAGCGCACCGCTCTATGTATGGATATGAGACTGCTGGAACACGCGGTGTCGATCGGTTCGCTGGGTCCCCGTAAATTCAACAGATACGATATACGATTTGCCAGAACGGAATGCGCCAGCCCTGTAGGCATGTGCGCATTGATGTTAATGCCCGCCCTCTGCAATACTTCATTATAATCGCTGGACGATACTCCTACGAACAATCCCGTCTTTGTGCCGGATAATAATTTCGCCCGATACCCGGCGTCCTCTATGCACTTCCAAACGACTTCCAGGAAGATCCTCTGCTGCGGGTCCATGAACTCTGCTTCGCGAGGGGCGATATTGAAAAATGTCGCGTCAAACTTGTCCACCTCTTTCATGAACCCGCCCCACTTGGCCTTTGTCTTATTTTCTTCCTTCGCTTGATCGCCGTAATATTCGTTCCAGTTCCAGCGATCGGGCGGTATTTCGGTTATCAAATCGTCGCACCTTTCCAAATGGTGCCAGAATTCATCCAGATCAGACGACTGTGGAAACACACCGCTCATGCCTATAACGGCCACCGGTTCATTTGCAGAGCCGGCCGCTGGAGAGACACGTTCATTGAAAAAACGACTCCGCCTGAATTGCTCCTTCGCGATTTTCCCCTGCGCGGATTCTGGAGGCGTCACATGCGGCGCCATTATATTCACTCGATCAATTTCATAATGATCCATCAGCTTATCTGAGTATTCGGCAATCAGATAACCCACTAGCGAGCCAATAGATCCATGCTCAAAAAATACCGCTGGCCTCAACTCGATCCCGTATTTGCCGTTGAGCTTATTGGCGAATGACGTGATCATTATTGAATCGAATCCGTACTCGCTCATGTCGGCTTCTATATCAATGTCGTTCTCCTTCACCTTCAATATCTCGGACACCAGTTTCAATGTATCCTTGCGCACTTTACCGAGCAATTCGACATTCATCCCCTTGGCCATTCCTTCCGGGGCCTGCTCTTTAGCCGTTCCCCTCTCTACCGCGATTTTTCGCACCAGCTTTTCTATACCTTGCGCGTTACCGAAGAATACCGACACATGGCCCGTTACACCCATCAATACGCGCTCAAACGCCGCAATTCCGTCGTCGGAACGAAGCGCTATCATCCCCATCGTCTCCTTCAGCCACTTTTTACTCTCCTCATCGACATGCATCCCGCCCTCTTCCCACAACGGCCAGTCGATGGAGACGGTCCTGCCGCGAACCTTTCCTTCCTTGCGCAGCAGCTCTCGCCACTCCGCGAAATTATCCATAAACCGATTTCCATACGCATAATCGGTCTGCCCTACATTCCCAACAATTCCGGCCAACGATGAAAATAGCACGAAAACATCGAGATCGTCGCCGCGGCTAGCTGCGTCCAGATTGATCGTACCATATACCTTCGGACCTATTACCGATTCCATCTCCTTGCGAGTTTTCTTCGTTATGAATGAATCATGCAATACCCCTGCTGCATGGATTATTCCGTTTATTCTCCCGTATCGCTCACGACCGTTGCGAAGAAGCTCACCAACTTCCTCACTCTTTGTTATGTCGCATCTCACATATATGGCTTCGCCTCCCAAACCGTTTATCGCGGCCAAATCATTCTCTATCTTCCCATCAAGATCGCGCCGCCCGCTCAATATAAGTCTGGCTTTGTACCGATGCGACAAATGCCGGGCAAACATCAATCCGAGCCCGCCCATACCACCTGTGATCACATAAACTCCTCCTTCCTTAAGGCCCGCCCCGGCTTCATCAGCTGGCTTTAAGTTCATCTCTTCCAGATTTCTCTGGTATCGCAATCCCCCTTCATACAGAATTTCTGTCACACCAACATCGCCCCAGTTACTGAACTCCAGACCCATTTTTTTGGCTAAATAATCATCATCAACTTCGGCATCCGTTGATATGATTTTATATTTGAACTTCGGATTCTCTAAATTGGCGCCACGCGCATAACCGCTCAAAGCGCTTGCCAGCGGATTCAATCCCTCACACCTGTTCATGCACAGAAACTTTATCTCTTCCCTCGGCTTTCCCTCCATCAATGCACGAGTGAGGCTGTGCATTGAATATAGCTCACGCTCCAGACTCTTCCCTACATCCTTTTCACCTTCTCCAAATCGTGATGTCTTCCATACGTAAACGATCTTATCGGGATGGATATTCCTTCCGTGTAATGTCTCGACCAACCGCCTATGATCCTCCTCATCTCCCGCCTTCACTTCGTATATTCCATCACCGGTTTCCTTGAAACCTTTACCGTATTTGACTTGTATGATGTTCCCTCTATCGCCAACCAGCCCTCGAATACTCCCCATCACGCCTTCGCTGCTGCTCATCAACAATACGGTGCCTGCTATTGGCTCGGACGTGGATGTCAGTGATGACTCCGCCCAATCCTCTCGCAGATACACCAATCTCTCTGTATCCTCCGCAGCCTTCACCTTCTCACGGCTGTACTGCCGCACCGCAAAATCCTTAATCCGAACCAGAACGTCTCCGGATTCATTTGCTATCGCAATATCAAACTGCTTTGCATTTCTCTCGCTGCCTTCGGCTATTCTCACGTACGCATAGCACCTCTCCTCCAGCGGCTTGGTTATCTCAACTTCTCCAAGCGAAAAAGGCACGTATATCGCTTCGCCTGCATCGCCCATCAATCCCACCACCGACTGCAGTGCGCCGTCCATCAACGATGGATGGAGCACATATTCCCCAAAACCGTCCCTCAACGATTCGGGCAACTCAAGCTTCGCCAATACTTCTTCGTCGTTATGGTTCAGCTCCTGTATCGCCTGGAAGCTGAGCCCGTAATTCAAACCCATCTCTCCGAATCTTCGGTATAAGGACTCCTTGCCGATCCTCTCTGTACACCGCGCTCGTACCGCCTCCATATCTATTCGATCGATCGATCCCTCTGCTCTTTCTCCATACTCAAGCCTGCCCTGCGAATTGACGGCGCGCTCGCCTCCACTGCTCACCTCGTATTCGACAAAACCTTCGCCCGGAAACAGTGTCACGGACACTTCCGTTTTTCCGTCATCCACCAGCACCGGCTGCAGCCATACTACATCACTTATTCGACTGACCTTCGAACCTTCGCCCGCAAGATCACCCGCCAACCGCGCCATCTCCAGATACGCTACGCCTGGCAATATTTTAGTGCCGCCTACAACGTGATCGCGCAAATAATACTCGTTGCCGCTCAATACCTTCCGATACCGCTGTTCCCCCAACGTGGACTCGTTGCTGTCCAGCAGCTCATGAAGGCGTCCCTGACTTCCTCTGACAGTCGCCTCGCCAGTACTCTCGGGGATCCAATACCGCTCACGCTTGAACGGATATGTAGGCAATGATATTCGATGCGGACAGTTCTCACTATCCCTATAGAGCATCTGCCAATACATCTCTGAACCACCCGCCCATAGCGCGGCCAATTTGTTGTAATTTCTTTTATCAAACAGATTCCGTATAAATTCCTTCTCCTCAATGCTGTCTCCTATTATTCCATTCCTGTCCTCGACGGCCTTCGCATTTCCTATATGCAAACCCTCAACATTCTTTTCACCACGAAGATATTTCTCCAGATTGCTGTTCAACTCTCCGAGATCATTCACCACCACAGCCAGACGTGCATCCATAGATTCTCTACCAATTTGCATTGTATATGCCAAATCAGCGAGTGAAAGATGCAACTCTTTCGACAATATATGCTCGCGCGTCTTTTTGACGTACTCACTCAGGCTGCTTTGATTTTTCGCAGACAATGTAAATATAAAGGGGCCCGGATTTGCAGCAGAGCCGCGTTTTCTATCGTCTACATATTCCTCAAGAACCATATGACAGTTCGTTCCACTGAATCCAAATGCACTAATTGCAGCCCTGCGATGGTCGCCATAGATATTGGCCCATTTCTTGAACTCCGTATTTACATAAAAAGGCGTATCACGAAATGTTATATGTTCGTTTGGATGTAAAAAATTAATTGAGGGAACCAACGATTTATGTTTCAAACATAATAGGACCTTGATTACGCTAGCAACTCCTGCTGCCGTCAGCGAATGACCTATATTTGTCTTGACGGAACCTATTGCACAATACTGTTTCTCAGCCACATATTCGCTAAAAGCCCTATTTATTGCTTGCACCTCCAGAGGGTCCCCAAGTTTAGTCCCAGTTCCATGTGCCTCTACATAGCTAATGGTCATTGGATTAATTTCATATTTCTTATAGACTTCGAGCTCCAACGACGTCTGTGATTCACCGCTGGGTGCAGTTATGCCATTCGTTGCTCCATCCTGATTAATACAAGACCCTTTGATGACGCCGTAGATGTTATCGCAATCATCGATCGCCTTAAGCAGGGGTTTCAGCACAATCACACCGACACCTTCACCAGGTACAAAACCGTCTGCGCTATTATCAAAGGTCTTGCACCTTCCATCATGAGACAACATGCCCATACTGCTAGTCATAATATGCATTTTTGGCGTACACATGACGAAAACTCCGCCTGCCAATGCAAGATCGCTCTCGCCATTAATTATACTCTGACACGCCTCATGGATTGCAACCAATGAACTTGAACACGCAGTCTCAATAGCGAGGCTAGGTCCCTTCAGATTCAACATATATGAAATGCGGGCAGACAGTATCGATGTACTCATACCCAATAATGTTCGGGATGACAGTCCATCTATAAATCCCGCCTGATTATAGTCGTAATCGCCCTGACCGACCCCAACAAAGACACCACATTTAACACCAGACATTTTTTTTGCATTATATCCGGAATCTTCCAGCGCCTTCCAACTTTCCTCCAAAAATAGACGCTGCTGCGGATCCATATATTCCGCTTCTGCAGGAGAGATGCTAAAGAACAAGGGATCAAATTTATCAACATCATCAACGAATCCACCCCACTTCGAATACGTTTTATGTTCACTTGATGGATCTGCATCATAATATTTATGGAAATCCCAGCGCTCGGCCGGTATTTCCGTTATTGAATCAACACCGTTAGCAAGATTATCCCAGAACTTATCTACATCATTTGCACCAGGGAATCTTCCCGAGATTCCTATTACAGCAATGTCTCTTGATGATCTTGGACTTTGATAGGCAGGAGTCAGTACTGTTGATACTGGGGAAATATCATTGTCAGCTATATGTTCATGAATTAACGCCTGACGATTATTAACAACATCGCTGGCTGCCATTTTCTCAATCTCATCACTTTGCAAATTGCCATATTCACGACAATAGCAGCTGATCTTATCTGCGAATGTCTCAACAAGATATGCGATTAGACCGGTTATATTGTTGACGTCATATAATTTAATCACCTGCAAATTGATATTGAGAACATCGTTAATCCTCTTGACCACCTCCACCGCAGTAATTGAATCCAGACCCAGATCAACGAACTTTGTCTCATCATCAACATCATCATCTTCGACATACAAAACTCCAGAGATTGTTTCCCTGATCACCTTCCCGGCAAATCGTTTCATACTCTCACCATCAACACTATGTTGAGTCGCTTCGAAAATCCCAGTTCTCTGAACGTCTGCGCACACTTCATTTACATCAATGTTGCCTGTTTCAACATTATCATTATTGCCAACCGAGGTAAGTACTACTCGTCGCATGGACGTTCCCAGATCTATAATTTCGGAGAGATCATTTACAGATGCAACATGCCTCATCATGTCCGTAGATAGAGAAGTCTGGTATTCTGAAATAAGATACTTTGCCAGGCTCTTGATGGTATTGTAGTCATATAATTTGATAACCTGTAAATTGACGCTCAACGCTTCATTAATGTTTTTTACAGCTTCCACTGCTGTTATGGAGTCCAAACCCAAGTCCACAAATTTTGTCTCTTCATCGATCTCTTCTGCATCGATGTACAGTATTTGCGAAATAGCCTTTGTAATAACATTCGCTACAGACCGCCCAGCGTTCTCCATCTTATATTTTATTCCCTGATGAAGTTCCGAAGGAGCTGATCGCACGGCCGGCTCAATCGTCTCGCTCGATAAACGGTAACTATTATCGGCACTGGCATGATCACCGACTTTATCTAAAACGACCTTTACCTTATGACGATTATACGCATCGTTTCCGACTGCATACGCATGACTTTGAGCACGCTCTCCTAGCCAGAATCGTTTTTTCGCAAAAGGATACGTCGGTAACGCTATGCGACGCAGCATTTCCTTATTGACATCGTACAAGAGCTGCCAGTCTATATTTGAACCATTCACCCACAATGCGGCTATCTTGTTTAAATTTCTCTTCTCGAACAGAGTGCGAACGAACGCACGCTCATCCTCACTATCTCCTATAACGCCATTTTTATCCCTGGCGCCCCTCGTGTTTCCGGTATGCATGCCTTCCGCTACGCTTTCCCCTTTAAGATATTTCGCCAATGCCTCTCTCAACCCATCTATATTCTTCGTTACAACAGCCAGGCGCTCCTCCATTGCCTCGCGGCCCACCTGCAGCGTATAAGCTATATCGCGAAGCGCCGGCCGGATGGCCTCCTCTTCTGACGAGGAAAGGTCATTCAGATATGCCGCAATCTCCTTAACATAATCCTGCAATCGCTCCTTATCCGAGGCCGATAAAACGATAAGTCTCTCCCCATCATCCGCATGCCTTATGCCCTGCGCCTTACGCCTCGAATCATCATATTCCTCTATCACCACATGCGCGTTTGCACCGCCGAATCCGAAGGAGCTCACGCCGGCAACACGGGGAAGCTCCTTACCATTTCTATCCTGCAACGGTTTCCATTCCTGCGTTTTGTCCACGATATAAAACGGGCTGTTCTTGAGCTCTATGTACGGATTCAATTCGTGAAAATGCACGGCGCCCGGAAGTTTTTTATGCTCCAGCGATAACAATACTTTTACTACGCCAGCTATACCCGCCGCAGTTTCCAAATGGCCTATATTCGTCTTTACTGTTCCCAACCCGCAATACGCCTCTCCGCTGAATTCCATATGAGATTTGCCATACAAATCCGCAAACGCCTTCTTCAGACCGTTCACCTCTACAGGATCTCCAAGCGGCGTACCGGTTCCATGGCACTCGACGTATCCCACTCTCCACGGCTCTATTCCCGCGCGGCCATACGCATCGACGAGCAATTCAGCCTGGGCCACTGGATTAGGCACCGTCAGCGAACTGACATGCCCCCCATGGTTTTCCGCAGTAGCGCGGATAATTCCGTAGATATGATCTCCATCACTGATCGCCCTGGATAATGGCTTGAGCAGGACGGCTCCAGCTCCTTCACCTCTCACGTATCCGTTTGCGCTCTTATCAAAGGTCTTGCATCTGCCGTCATCACTCAACATTCCCGCCTTGCTGAACGAAATATGCAATGTCGGCGTCAACATGACACTCACACCGCCTGCTATCGCCATATCGCAGTCGCCATCATGTATGGCCCTGACGGCTCTATGTATCGCTATCAAACTGCTAGAGCATGCCGTATCTATCGGTTCGCTGGGACCGCGCAGATTCAGAAGATATGATATGCGATTGGCTAATATTGAATGCGTCCACCCCGTGGAAGTATATGCCTCGATGGGTATTTTCAATTCATTGAGCAACTCATAGTAATCAACAGAACCCACGCCAACAAACAAACCCGTCCTGCTTCCGGATAATGCCGAAGGGGAGTAACCGGCATTCTCAATGGTCTTCCAAACAACTTCCAGAAAGATCCTTTGCTGCGGATCCATCAATTCGGCCTCGCGAGGAGATATCTTGAAGAATGGAGCGTCGAACTTGTCGACTTCCTTCATGAACCCGCCCCACTTGGATTTAGTGCGATTTCCCTCCAGCTGCGGATCGCCGTAATATTCCCTCCAATCCCAGCGATCCGGAGGCACTTCGGTTATCAGATCATCGCATGCCTCAAGATGGCGCCAGAATTCATCCAGATCAGTTGACTGAGGGAATACACCGCTCATCCCGACAACGGCTATTGGATCCTCAGCAGGCATCACGCTTGCCGTCGCCGGTTCAAAGCGCCTGAACCTGGAGCGTATGGGCGGCAACGCCTCTGGTTCCTCAACCTTGACCGGAGCCTTCGTTTCAATTCCGGCATCAAGTTTATAATAATCGCTGAGAACAGCCCTCTGCTCCTTCAGCAGATACTGGACCATGGATGCGATTGAACCGTGTTCGAAGAATACCGCCGGCGTAAGATTGATGCCGTATCTCATGTTTATCTTATTCGTGAGATCCGTAATATTAATTGAATCGAATCCGTATTCACTCATCTCCGCTTCTATATCGACATCGCTTTCATCAACCTTAATGATCCCGGCTACGATCTTCACCATATCCAGCCGTATTTTATCAAAGAGAAGCGCGCCCATCTCCCGCACAGAGGCTTCAGAGATATTATTGCCTGCAGCGGCTTTTTCTTCCGAAGCTGTACCAACAAGTGTCTGCATCTTGCTCACGTCGCCATAGACCACACACACTTGGCTTCTCGCACCTCGAACAGCGGCTTCGAAGGCCATGATGCCATCCGATGTAGGCAACACGACAATACCCAGCATCTGCTTCAGCCACTTTTTTGTCTCCTCGCCCACTGCCATGCCGCCTTCGGCCCATAGCGGCCAATCGATCGACAGCGTCCTGCCTTGCCTCTCTTTCCGGTCGCGCAGGCCCTCGCGCCATTCGGCAAAATTATCCAGAAAACGATTGGCATAGGCGTAATCGCTCTGCCCTATGTTCCCCATAACCCCAGCAATCGACGCAAAGGTAACGAAGAACTCCAGGTCCTCTCCTGCCGTCGCTGCATCCAGATTGATCGCCCCATAGATCTTGGCGTTCAGCACTAACTCCATCTCTTCACGCTTCTTCTTCATGACGAATGAATCGCGGATCGCTCCCGCCGCATGGATGATCCCGTCGATCCGACCGAACCGCTCCTTTGCTCTCTTGACGAGTTCCATCACATCGTCGAGCTTTGTCACATCGCAGCGCACATACAATACCTCACCGCCCAAACCGGAAACCTCGGACAGCAAAGCTTCTCCCCTGGCGTCCAACTCCCTCACATCGCTCAGCACAAGCTTCGTCTTATAGGTAGCCGATAAATGCCGCGCGAAGATCGCTCCGAGTCCGCCTATTCCGCCGGTGATCAGATATACTCCGCCCTGCTTCAAGCTGGCCGCGCCACCATTTTCTTTCTCAAGATCTACTTTCTCAAGAATCCTCTTATACCGCTTATCCCTATCGTACTTTATCTCCACATCCTTCACATCCCAGCTTTCAAACTCATCCACCAGCCTTCCAGCGAGTTCAGCATTGGAGGCATTCGCCCCCACGCTCACGATCTTGTAGTTGAATTTTGAGTTCTCAAGGTGCGCGCTGCGCCCAAATCCGCTCAGACCACCAACATATGGATTCACTCCATTTCCATGATATGCGCACAGCATCTTCACATCTCCACCCGCTTTTGCCATCATCAATGCCCTGGTCATGCCAAAGACCGAATAGATATACCCCGCCAGTGCAGCGCCGACATCGCCGTCTTCTCTCTCCAATTCAATTCCCTCGTAAAGATAGACGATCTTGTCCGGAGGAGTACCTTCCTTATCAAGATCCTCCACCACGCTCTGATAATCGGCCTTAACTCCCGCCTTTACCTCGTACAAACCATCTTCCAATTTCTCATAACCTCCGCCGTTTTTGATTTGCAACATACGGCAACCGCAACCAATTTTCTCTCGAAGCGTTGAACGCAGCTCTTCGCTTCCGCCTATAAGCATGACCGAACCCGACATCGCCTCATGAACTGAGTCCAGCAGGGATTCCTTCCAGGATTCGCTCAAATAGTTGAGGGTCTCCGACTTCTTGGCAGGTTTCACCATCTCTTTGCTGTATTCCCTAACGGTAAATTTGAGTATCCCCACCAACACATTTCCTGCTTCATCGGCGATATCGATATCAAACTCCCTCATGCCGCCCACGCCGCCATCCGTCGAACGTGCATATGCGTAGCAATGATCGACCAGAGGTCTTACTATCTCCACCTTGCCCAATGAAAACGGGACATATATCCGGTTATCGCCTGCAGCTCCCATGAGGCTCAGCGTCGACTGCAAGGCTCCATCCACAAGCGACGGATGCAGGACATACTCGTCAAAACCGCCCTTTAACGTCTCGGGAAGCTCCAACTTCGCCAGAACCTCTTTATCATTATATATAAGCCCGCTTATTGCCTGGAAGGTTGTACCATATTCCAGCTCCATCGATCTGGAAAGACGGTATACTGATTCCTTATCTTTGTTTTCTGTACATCGCGCCCGAATCGCCTCAATATCTACTCTTTCCGTTTTCGCGTCATCGCGCATTCCATACTCAAGCCTGCCCTGCGAATTGACGATGCGATCTCCTCCATTGCCGGCTCCACTGCTGACCTCATATCCGACAAAACCTTCGTCAGGATGCAGATTCACATACACTTCAGCCCTGCCGCCATCCACCTGCACCGGCTGCAGCCATACGACATCACTTATGCGGTTGATTTTCGATCCTTCGCCTGCAAGATCCCCTGCCAGCCGCGCCATCTCCAGATACACTACACCGGGCAATGTCTTGGTTCCACTAACGACGTGATCCCGCAGATAATACTCATTGCCCGTTAATACCTTCCGATATCGCTGCTCACCTAGCGTCGATTCGTTGCTGTCCAGCATCTCGTGCAGCCGACTCTGTGCTCCTTTGACCGATACTTCTCCAGCTCCCTCGGGTATCCAGTATCTCTCACGCTTGAACGGATACGCAGGCAATGGAACGCGATGCAGCGCTTCTTTTCCGTCACCATACAAGAGCTGCCAGTCGATATTCGATCCATTCACCCACAATGCCGCTATCTTGTTTAAATTTCGCTTCTCAAAGAGAGTGCGTATAAACTCACGCTCATCCTCGCTGTCTCCTATCACCCCGTTTTTATCCCTCACAGCCTTTGCGCTTCCCGAATGCAGACCTTCTGCAACATTTTCTCCTTTGAGATATTTTGCCAATCCGTCTCTCAGCTCATC
>JAJZQH010000016.1:38373-43761 GCA_021810905.1 bacterium | reverse complement strand
TCGGCGGGAGGGCTGAATCCGCGCTTGCTACGTGCCACTTCGCATTGTGAAGGAACAACTGGTGATCAATTGAAAAACAACCTGCGGAATGGCACATAGAAAGCGGATTATCCCGCTCTTCCGCCGAATGATCGGGAACGCATAGGTTCGTGCTCCAACGTTAGCTTTATGATTTTGGCAATTCTCCGTGTCGACTCATTCGCCGGGAGAGCGGGGTGATCCGCGGCCTCTGTGGCACGGAGCCGGGCGAACGGGAACGCACAAACGAGATATTCGCTGATATGCGCGCATGAGTTTGATTCATTCGGCGTCGATTCGTCCCGCCGGCAGAGAAGAACAGCGTGCTCTTGGCGCTCTGCGCATTCGTGGCAGAAATCACGGTGGTGAGGTGACCTATGGACCCAGTGAAGATCATGAAGGCTGCGGAACGCGGTGCGGAAACGACGGCACGGTTGCTCGCGGATCTGATCTCCATTCGTTCGCTTTCAGGTGACGAAAGGACGGTGGTGGAGCGCATAGGCTCCGAGATGAGCGATGCGGGATTTGACGAGGTGCGCGTTGACGGGCTCGGTTCGATCATCGGCAGGATTGGGAGCGGCAAGACCGTCATCGCCATCGACGCGCACATCGACACCGTGGGCGAGGGCAACCGCGCGCTGTGGAGTTTTGATCCTTTCAAGGGGCAGGTGCGAGATGGCAAGGTGTGGGGCAGAGGTGCCGCGGATCAGAAGGGCGGTATGGCCGCGATGATCGCAGCCGGACGCATGATGAAGGAGTTGCATATCGAGGACGATTTCACGGTGCTCTTCACCGGCACGGTGATGGAGGAGGACTGCGACGGCCTCTGCTGGCAGCACCTCATAAAGGAAGAGGGGCTCAAACCGGACGTGTGCATTATCACAGAGCCGACCGGTCTGAATATCTATCGCGGCCATCGCGGCCGCATGGAGATGGAACTCGCGGTCGCAGGCCGTTCCGCGCACGGCTCAGCGCCCGAGCGCGGCGACAACGCGATCTACAAGATGGCGCGGGTTGCGCTCGAGATCGAACGGCTCAATTCGCGTCTCACGGGCGATGACTTCCTCGGCAAGGGCACGATCGTCGTGAGCGAGATCGGCTCCTCGGGTCCCTCGCAATGTGCGGTGCCCGATGCGGCACGCATCTACATCGACAGACGGCTGGCGCTGGAGGATACGAAGGAGCTGGCTGTGGCGCAGCTGCAGGCGGTGTGCGAGCTGGAAAAGATCGCGGACTTCAAAGTGTCGGTGCCTGTCTACAAAAACGCCGCGTATTCTGGAAAAATCTATCCCACGGAAAAATACTACCCCACATGGTCGATATCTGAAGATCATCGCGCGGTGCGCGCGGCTGGCAGCGCGTGCAGGGAGCTCTTCGGCGCCGTGCCCAGGATCGACAAGTGGACCTTCTCCACAAACGGCGTCGCCATATGCGGCATGCACAAAATTCCATGCGTGGGTTTCGGCCCCGGCTTTGAGGAGCAGGCCCACGCGCCCGACGAGTGGACCCCAGTGGAACACCTTTGGAAGGCAGCCGCGTTCTATGCGGCATTCCCTGCCGCGTTTGTTCGATCAAAGCAGTGATTCTATCTATTTGATTGTTCCATCCTCGTTGAAGTAAAGACCCTCGTGCTTTATCCCCAGCTTTTTCGCGATGGCGCCGTTGATGGGACCTGCGCAATATGCGTTGAACCTGACTACTTCGTCGTCATATTTTTTCAGAGGCTCCTTCATCAATTGTCTCGTCACCTGAAACCCCCTGCGCGCTATGACGAAATCGTAATTCGTTTCCAGTCCCGGCAGACTCTCGTTCTGATGCATGAAGAAATTGCGGAGCAGCGCCTCCATGCGCTTGCTCGCCTCGATCTTCTGCGGGATTTTCCCGGCTGTCGTGAATTCCTTTGCCGCGTCGAGCAGCGCCTTTGCCTGCCCGTCTTCTTCGCCCTTGAAAGCGTTGATCCCCTGCGCGAGCCGCTCGACGTTATTGTATCTGGTTTCAAGGATTGCGTTGAGCGGCGCCCACGCTTTGTTCACTTCTCTGTCGAGCCAGAATACGGTGGCGTATTTGATGAGGAAGATCAAAGCCACTATGGAGATGACGACGACCGGTGCGGCGAGCACGACCTTTACGCTCCTGAGCATGGGCCTTCCCCCTTTTGATCAGATTAGCTAAAGAAGTCAGGACTTGATCTTTCACATCTGGCGACAAGGCTCACAAGTATCTGACAGTCCGAGGACGGGTTGCTGAGGCGCTGGCGCTCCGGCCGCACGATTTTGTAACGGTCTCGGTTTGGCTCGCCGGCTGAACTCGCACGCCTCCGCCTCAAAACTTTAACAATTGTCAGGTTGCGGCGTGCTCAGAGACAGCAGCCGGCGTCGTGCATGCGTGTCTGCCTCGCGGCACGACCGCCAAACGCTCGCCGACAAAATCGGCGTCCTCCGCGATGCGCCTCATCAACCCGTCCTCGGACTGTCAGATGATATCTGGTCCTCAGGCCATATGTGAAAGATCAAGTCCTGACTTCTACAGATTAGCATATCTAAAGATTCAATAAAATCATAAAGTTATGGTTTCGATGGGGCCTCGATTTTTTTAGCAACTTTTCGCTCGGACTGCCGAAACAATCCCTGTCAATTCAAGGAGGCTCAAAATGTACAGACATCTGGCTTTGGTGCTTGCGGTCGTCTTCTGTGCCGCGTGTTCGCATTCCGAAGGGATCGGGATGGGGAAGAATTACAACGTTGATCCCGTTGTCGATCCTGTTGTAGACGCGATCCCATTCAAGCAGCTCACGATCCAGTGGAACGGCGCGGTCCCGTTCAAGATCGTCAAGAGTGTGAGCGTGACGGCCGATCATGCAATCGCCGTCCGCATCATTCAAGATAAGGGAAGTCAGAGCGAAGTGACCAAGTGCTCCGGCTCGGTAACGCTCGAAGCAGCGGTCTATCAGAGCATTCTCGATTACGTGAATGCTGCGGACCTCGCCAACTACGAGCCGCCTGCAGAGGGTGGACCGACCTGCAAGGTTCCAGGGCAGGGCTGGATTCTTCAGGTCGTCTATGTGCAGGCGGACGATACGGAAAACCAGTTCAGCACCGGAACGTGCGAGATCGAGGATGTGATCGACAGCCTGGCGACGGTCGTCGCTGACGCGGCAAAGGACGCGGTTCCGGATTGCACGGCGGAGACGCTCCAACCGGCCGATGAGACTCCGGCAGCAACGGAGTAATCGAATTCCAAGTGCGCGGCAAAAAATCGCAGGCTGTCTCATAACAGCCTGCGATTTTTTTGCCGCGCACTTGATCGCTTGTCCTTTTTGCGGCCGTGAGTTTCAGGAACTACGCCACCCAGTGCCGGGGGCGCAAAGCGAGGACTGGGCGATGCTGGCGCTCGGCACCGTCGTCTCCGCGATCGTTTCCTTCATCGCGGTCAAGTGGCTGCTCCGCTACATGCAGAGCTACACCTTCGCGGCGTTCGGCTGGTATCGCATCGCGCTGGCGCTGCTCATGTTCGGGTTGTTGCTCTGGTAGCGGTGGCAAGGTCGTATCGGGTCAGGTATACAGCGAGGCCGATGTCCTGCGCGGACATCGGCCTCCTCAGGAACACACGAAGCAGAAGATTATCGTGCTGCACCAGAAAGCGCATATCCGAACTGAATGCCGCCGTCAGGTCCCATCAGTATTCCTGGATGGTCCCAGTCGGATGGGTTATACAAGTAGACAAAGCCTTTCCCCCGATATGGGGCGCCGACGATGATCAGGCTCTTTCCTGCAGAGCCTCGATCTCCAGTCGCGGTAAGACTCGATCCCAGTTGCATATTGTTTTCACTTCCCCAGATTTCCCGAATGATCTTGGTATTTTTTGCGGCGAGGGCTGCTCCGTCGTAGATCACCACTTGGCCGCTGTCTGTGAGACCGAGATCTACGGAATCGGCATAAGGATCGGAGACAGCGAGGTCCGCGGCTCCGTCATCGTTCACGTCACCGACAGCGGCGACCTTCCACCCAAACCACTGGGAAGGGTCGCTCATCCCAATAAGAGTATGAATTAAGGTTCCTGCATTGTCATATATGAGAACTGTACGCTCCAAAAAATCACCGACAGCGAAGTCTGGAAGTCCATCCCCTGTGATGTCGCCGAGGATGGCAAGGCTGTTGCCAAAGGTGCCGCTTCCACCGGAACCGGTGAGTTCTTTCAAGATTGGAGGCTGTGCGGAATTCTGGAATTCTACTATTTGAACTTTTCCTGCGCCTCCAACAAGGACATCAGGGATGCCATTACCATTGAAATCCGCATCACCAGCCACGGCTACTCCCATCTTGTCTCCGCTACTCCCGGAGATCATCATAAGTACCCTAGCGAGAGAATGAGGAGGTGGACTGCTGATGATGTCTGCCCCACCAGTAATCCACGCACGACCTTGCTCGATTACTCCGCCTTCTGTAAACAATGGAGCACTGGTCAGAATATCGTCATACCCGTCGCTGTCGACATCACCAGCCTCAGCAACGGAAAAACCATAGCTGTTATCAGCGGCGCTTGTGGTTGAGAATATTTCTTGGAAATCCTTCCCACTGTAGACATGCACGGTCCATGGAGCACCCGCCGGTGCGGATGTGGCCATAAGATCTGCATAACCATCCGCATTGATGTCGCCTGCGATCGCGACCACTGAACCAAGGCGCTCGCCGGGTGTTGTTCCGATGATCTTGTTTAGTGCGTGAGATGGATTGGCACCATCATAGAGATACCATGCACCTGCCTCAGGGCCTAGGGCGTTCGGTTCTCTCGGAGAGCCCACCATATAATCCGGCACGCCGTCGCCGTTCACATCGCCGCGGACCACGGTGGTGAAGGGGACCTGCTGATCGGAGACCTTGAACGACCCCGTTTCCTTGTATCCAAGACTCTTTGAGGGCGAGAACACGAATTGCGTTCCGTCAGCATTCCACTCAAAGGCCCCGGCGATCGCGGTACCCTTGCCGTCGAGGAGTTGTGCGGCGGCCTCCGCCGCGGCCTGTTCGTCCGCGTTCAGCGCCCGGTCGAACGTCGCCCGGACCTCGAATCGCTTTGGAACGGGATTGGTGCCCGGCACAAAGAGGGCGCCGTCAAGGGTGAGAAATTCCAGTGAGCTTAGGGCCGCAGCAGGAGCAGCTTCCGTCGTTGGTTCCGAGGCCGGCCCTGTCCCGTCTACGGTGGTACTTCCACTACCGCCGCCTCCCCCTCCCCCGCACGATGCCAGGGCGAACGTTGCAGCGACGAACAGCATCAGCATAATCCCTCGTTTCATGACGAACCTCCTTATGGGCGTGATTGTACAACCTCTTATAATTTGCACGAAGCATGCCGTCGGGGGGGGGGAGATCGGAA
>JAJZQH010000016.1:0-38363 GCA_021810905.1 bacterium | reverse complement strand
TTTTTTCTGAGCCTTGTTTTGTGGGGGGTTCTTTTTTTTTTTTTTTTGTGGGGGGGGGGGGGGGGGGGGGGGGGGGGGGGGGGGGGGGTAAGTTATTGTTTATAAAAGAGATGTTAAGATTCGTTCTTTATCGATTTGAGAAAAAGCTGTCTCGACCGTCAAAATTATGACTGGGACCTGATGCAAGGGTGGAGAGCGCCTCTCGTGGCGCGTTCGTTCTTCCGCCATCGTTCTCCTGAAAGCCCGCCAGATTCGACGAATATTCGTCGAATATTCGTCGAATCGTTCCTTGCCTTATTTCCGGTTTTCTCGTATGCTGACGGCATGAAGACAGACGGCAAAGGTCTCTCTCTTCCGCTCCTGATCGAGGAAGGCGAGGGGCAGAAGGTGGAGTTCAAGGAGGGGCCTTCGTCGCTTGCGCCGGAGATGGTGGCATTTGCGAACGCGGGCGGCGGGCACATCTATGTCGGCATCGCCGACGGCGGCCGCATCCATCCCGTCGCCCTGACCAATCGGCTGCGGAGCCAGATCCTCGATGTCGCGCGAAACTGCGATCCTCCGCTCTCCATAGCTGTCACGAGCGATCCCGCCGGGATCGTGGTCATCGAAGTCCCGGAAGGGCGCGACAAACCGTTTCGGTGCAAGGAAGGGTTCTTTCTCCGCGTAGGTCCGAACTCGCAGAAACTCACGCGCGACGAGATCGTTCGGCTCATTCATCATGCCGGAAAGATCCGCTTCGATGAGCTCGAGAACGAAGACTTCCTCTTTCCCCGCGATTTCGATGTCCGGGCGTGGGAAGATTTCGTGAAGCTTGCAGGCTATCCTGCCAGCGCGCGCGCGGAAGACGTGTTGGTGAACATTGGCGTCGCTTCGCGCCAGGAACGAAAAGTTTTTTTCAGCAATGCTGCGGTTCTCTTCTTCGCACGTGACCCTCAGGCGTTTTATCCGGAGGCCCGGATCACCTGCGTCAAGTATCGCGGAAGTTCGCGCTATGACATCGTCGACCGGCGCGATTTCACCGGCACAATCCTCTCACAGCTCGAAGGGGCGATGGCTTTTGTGGATCGCTACAATGCCCGGCAGATCAGGATCACCGGTGCACCGCGCCATGAGGAATGGGAGGATTATCCGGCCGTTGCGGTCCGCGAGGCCGTGATCAATGCGCTGGTGCATCGCGATTACTTCTACGATTCCTCGCATATCTACCTCCACCTCTACGACGATGCGCTGGAGATCGATAATCCCGGGGGCCTCATCCGGGGACTTTCGCTTGCCGAGCTAGGGGCGATGGCGGCGCGGCGCAACCGGATGTTGGCGGACCTCATGCAGCGTGCGGGGTTCATCGAAAATGCGGGGACTGGTATCATGCGCATGCGTGAGGCGCTGAGCCGCAACAACAATCCGCCGCCGGAAATCGTCGCTACGAATTTCTTTTCAGTGCGCTTTCTGATTCGGCCTCGGGGACTAACGGAGACGGGGCTCACGGATCGTCAGAAATTGCTGTACGCCTTCATCGTGAAAAGAGTGGGTGTTTCCAAATCGGAATGTCAGGGCGTGCTGCAGGTGGGATCCGATACGACCCTGGCAGAACTCGGTGTACTCATCGAGAAGGGGCTCGTCGAGAAGACGGGGAAGGGCAAGGGCACGCGATATCGCGCAAAGGGATGAGAGAGGCTATCGCCTTGCAGCAGGCCACCTGTACTGGTATCGACCTCAGAAAAGGAAAAAACATGCCATCGCTCAAAGGCCGTCACTTCATCACAGAACAAGAGTGGACAAAAGACGAGATCGACCTCGCGCTGGAACTCTCCACTGAACTCAAGGAGCGCAAGAAGCGCGGCGAGATCACCGACTGGCTCAAGAACCAGACGGTCTTCATGATCTTCTTCGAGCAGTCCACGCGTACGCGTAACTCCATGGGCTGCGGCATCACGCAGCTCGGGGGAAATTCGCACGACCTCACGCCCGACAAGATGCAGCTCACGCACGGCGAGACCGCAAAGGACACCGCAATTGTCCTCTCACGCATGGGACACGCGATCGCCTGCCGCAACTGTTTCTACAACGTCGGAAATAAATATCTCCGGGACCTTGCCGAATATTCGACGATCCCGGTGCTCTCCCTGCAGGACGATATCTATCACCCGATGCAGGTGATGGCCGATCTCATGACGATCCAGGAAAAATTCGGAAAAAATCTCAAGGGTCTCAAGGTGACGATCAGTTGGGCGTATGCTGAGAGCCACGCGAAGCCGCTCTCCGTACCGCAATCGCAGATACTGCTCTTTACGCGCTATGGCATGGACGTGACCGTGGCGGCGCCGCCAGAATTTCCACTCATGCCTGATATCGTGGAGCAGGCGAAGGACAACGCAGAGGAAAACGGCGGGAGTCTGCGCTTTTCCGACAACATGGACGACGGCTTCAAGGGCGCACAGGTCGTGATCCCCAAGAACTGGGGCGGGTTCGCTGGTCTCTCCGAGTGGGTGGACGACGACAATCACAAGTTGCGGATGAAGGCCAATCTCCTCAAACACAAGGACTGGATCTGCGACGCGCGGCGCATGGGGCTCGCGGCAAAGGACGTGAAGTACATGCACGCGCTGCCGGCGGACCGCGGCAAAGAGGTGACCGACGAGGTGATCGATGACGATAAGCACTCGATCATCTACGACGAGGCCGAGAACAGGCTGCACACCGCCAAGGCCATCATGGCGCTGACGATGGGGGGGAGATGAAATCGCGGCCGGGTATGATTGATTTTTTTCGCTTCGGCTCTGCGTACCTCTCCACGCCCAAGGTCGTGTTCGCATTCTGGGGGAGCATCGTCGGCGGTATCGTGTCGCTCGCCCTCGCCGTATGGCTGCACGGTACGAGGTGGGAAGTGGCGTGCGCTGCCGCGGGTGCAGCGAGCCTCGTGGACGCATGTCTCCTTCGATATCTCTACGAGGTGAAGCGCGACGTGCGCGGGATCAAGGACTGGCTCGATGCAGTGGATGTATCGTCGGTTCAATGAGGTGATATGCCGGTAGAGCTCTACACTCCCGTGCAGGCGAAGTTTGAGGCGAGCCGCTGTCTCATGTGCTCGAATGCGCCGTGCGCGTGCGATTGCCCGGCAGGCGTTGACGCGCGCGCCTTTATCCGCAAGATCCGCTTCGACAATCTCGACGGCGCGGCGCGCATGCTGAGAAGCTGCAACGTGCTGGCGGACTCGTGTTCGTACATCTGCCCCACGGGTGCGCTCTGCGGCAAGGAGTGCTCCGCCGAGGGGCTGGGCCGTCCCATCGACATCAGCGCACTCCAACGCTTTGTGATGGAGCATGAACGGGGCAGCGGCATGATAGAGCCTCTGCGTTCGAACGGCTCTGGCGCGCGCGTTGCGGTAGTCGGCGCCGGGCCGGCGGGACTCGGATGCGCTGCGGAGCTTGCAGCACGCAATCACTCGGTCACTGTTTTCGAGCGCGATGCGTATGCAGGCGGGATGCTCAAGCAGTGCATCCCCTCATTCCGCCTCCCGGACGAGGTCGTAGATTTCGAGATCGAATTCATAAAAAAGCTCGGCGTGGAATTCTCGTTCAACACGGCGGTCGACGATCCGGCTCGGTTGATTTCAGAGGACTTCAAGGCGGTATTCATCGCGACGGGGCTCGATAAACCGCGCGACGTGGAGTTCGTGGGCGCCGCTATGCCGGGAGTCTATCAGGCGCTCGATCTCCTGCGAGCGGCAAAACGCGGCGACGCGGTCGATCTCGGAAAACGCGCGGTCGTGATAGGCGGCGGCGACACCGCGCTCGATGCTGCGCGCATCGCCAGGCACGTAGGCTGCGAGGTGCTCGTGCTCTACCGCCGCACGCAGAGCGAGATGCCCGCGTATCCAGAGGAGATAGACGCCGCATGGGACGAGGGAATCGAGTTCTACTTCCGCACGATCGTGCACGGGGTCACGGGCGGCGATCGAGTGCAGGGCGTGCGCTGCGTGCGCGTGCGATGGCGCGATAAGGTGCCGGGGCTGCCGCACGGCTACGATGTGGATGGGCAGGAATTCCAGATCGGATGCGACTCCGTGATCATCGCAACAGGACAGGGTCCTGCGTCTTCATTCGGGCTCCGTAGCACACCCAGCGGCATGATCGCGGTGGACAAGTCGAGCTTCGCGACTTCCACTCCAGGAATCTTCGCCGGAGGCGACATTGCCTTCGGCGGCGGCACCGCGGCCCGAGCCGTAGGCCACGGCCGCCTGGCGGCGATAGCGATAGACGAGTACGTGCGAAAGCTCGGATGAGCGACACAGTGACAGTCGTGCACCCTGCGTCCTGTGAGACGGCGCCATTCGCTCCGTTACTCGTCGCGAAATCTTCGTTGTTTTCATCCCATTTGGTGTCTTCCCGCTGGTCAGGCCCCAAATGGGTGAAACCAACGAAGATTTCACTTCCTCATACACTCCGCTCAAAGCCGCGCCTGATTGTCTCACAGGACGCAGGGTGCACGACTGTCACCGAGGTTCATAATCCGAGGCGAAAGGCTGCCTGACCAAAATGAACCCAACTGCAAAATGGTCATGACCAAAATGAAGTTGGGTGTATTCATGTATTGGAGTTGATTGAGTTATTAGAGGTTTAACTGGTTGATTTTTCAGTTTATATTACATTTTGACATCAGGGTAAAACATAGAAAATATTAGCTGTTGTTGAAATAGTGTTTTTGATAATCCTTTCATGAAGAAGCTACCTGAAAGGTCAGTCAGCGCATGAAAAAACAAATGACAGAAGGCGAAGAGCTCGTGTTAGGTCTCGTCTATCCGATTGGCGTTGATATTGATAAAGCTATTAGAACCATATCAAGATCTGTCCGAAAATTTAACTACACACCTAATATCATCCGATTAACAAAGATTTTTAGAGAGTTGCCACCCGGAGTTGACGATGATCTGTCCTTTTCCAAAAAACGTCGATCAGTGTACCAAGAAATAAACGAACTCATGACTTTGGGGAATACTTTTTGTGAGCGAAAAGAAAATCCGGAAACCATGGCTTATTATGGAATAGGTGAAATATCACTAGGTCGCGATCATTCTGGTGCAGTGCGCGGTCGAACAATTCATATTGTTCGATCTTTTAAACGTCCCGAAGAAGTTAGTACCTTCCGCAAGGTGTATGGAGAGGGGTTCTTTTTACTTGGGATTAATGCATCGCAAGGTAGTAGAAAACGCTTTTTTAAGGATAAAAGAGTATCTTCGAAATTGGCAAAAAAGTTGATGAAAAGAGATGAAGAAGAAAACAAAAAATATGGCCAACAGACACGCGAGACATTTCAACTTTCTGACGCATTTGTTGATGAGTCTGCAAAGGACTTCGATAAACAGGTTGAAAGGTTCTTGAGGTTGGTATTTGGTGACCCCTATGTTACCCCAACAAGGGATGAGCATGCGATGTTTCTTGCTTATGCGTCCTCATTGAGATCGGCCGATCTATCGAGGCAAGTAGGTGCGGTTATCAGGTCGAAGGAAGGCGAGATTGTTTCACAAGGAGCAAATGATGTGCCGTGTTGTGGGGGTGGACTATATTGGTCAGATGATAAAAATGATGAGCGAGATCATAAACGAGGATTTGACTCAAACAAGCGAGCAAGAGAGAAGATATTAGAGGATATCCTTGAACGTTTTAGGAGCTCGCAGGAGTTGAGAAGCTTCTTTTCATCATCACAATACTCAGAAGCTATAGATGTCTGCAAAAAACTTATTGGAGAAAGTAAATTTAAAGATATTACCGAGTACGGAAGAGCGACGCATGCTGAAATGGAGGCTTTGCTGTGTTGTGCTCGGGTGGGAACTAATTTAAGGCATGGTACTTTGTACACGACAACATTCCCATGTCATAATTGCGCAAGACACGTGATTGCAGCAGGTATTAAGCGTGTGGTTTACGTAGAACCTTATGCGAAAAGTCGGGCCATAGAACTGCATAGCGATGCGGTGACAATTAATGGGCGTGATCGTAATCATCGTAAGGTATTATTCGAACCCTTTACCGGCATTGGACCGCGAAGATATTTTGATCTCTTTTCGATGAAGCTTGGAATGGGTGAAGAATCGGTTCGAAACAAGCAGGGAAAAGTGATAAACTTTGAGATGAAAAAAGCACGTCCTCGTGTCAGATTGAAAAACAGCTCCTATTTAGATAGAGAAGCGAATGTCGTTGTTAAGTGGAAAGAGATGTTGGGCCAATGATGGAGGTAATTGTTATGAAAAACGTGATGAAGAAAAATTCAAAAAAGGAAGCTTACACAAGATTCTTAGAAAATAGAGAAGCTGTCGTAAAAGCATGGCCTCCGGAAAAAAAGAGATCTGAAGCTCTCATATATGATCTCAATATAATTAGACAGTCTCGTGTAAGAACTTCAAACGGAAGAGGTCGATGATGTTGTGAGCAAGCGGCTATCGAAATGATTTGCGCTTGAGTGCCAGATGACGGCAGCAGGACGTTCGCTAACCGCCTCGTCGACGCGCTAGAATGCCGAATAATGCCGCCATCATGCTTGACCTTCCTGTAGGGGGCTCTAATTTTCATTTATGTATCCGCCTCTCAAAACTGATCTCTCCGTTGAATTCTGCGGCGTGCATTTTGCGCATCCGTTTATCCTCGCGGCGGCTCCGCCCACTGATGAACTCGATATGGTGCGCGATGCGTTTCGCGCGGGGTGGGCGGGCGCTGTGCTCAAGACTACCTCCCTTGAAGGCACGTCCGTCGATCTCGTCTATCCCATGATGACCGGGCTCGATCTCGGCAGCGAGCGGCTCGTCGGTATGGGCAATGTCGATCTGGTTAGCGCATATCATATAGATGAAGTGGAGCGGCGCATCGTTGCGCTCAAATCCGAATTTCCCGATAAATGCGTGATTTCTTCCATCAGCGGGCAGTCGAAGGAGAGCTGGCAGGAACTCGCGAGGCGCGCGTCCGCGGCGGGCGCCGATCTCATCGAGTGCAGCTTCTCCTGCCCGCAAGGCACGATGGGACTCAAGCCGGGCATGATGCTGGGTCAGGACGCGGCCGCGTCTGCGGAGGTGGCTGGCTGGATCAAGGAAGCAGCGGGCGTGACTCCAGTTGTGATCAAGCTCACGCCGCAGGTCGTGGACATCGCGGAGATAGCGCTCGCGGTGAAGGGCGCCGGCGCCGATGCGGTATGCGTGGGCAATACAGTTCCCGCGTTGATGGGGATTGATATCAAAAAATCCCCCCTCCTTTGTAAGGAGGGGGAAGGGGAGGTAGATCAAGGATCTACCCCCTCTAACTCCCCCTTACAAAGGGGGAGAATTTACGAGTGGACTCCAATCCCCAACATCGGTGGTAAATCCACATACTCCGGACTTTCAGGTCCTGCGGTAAAGCCGATTTCCCTGCGGTGCGTAGCGGAAGTCGCACGCCGCGCGCAGATGCCGATAGCGGCCAGCGGTGGAGCGGTCACCTGGCGCGACGCTATGGAATTTTTGCTGCTGGGCGCGTCGGTTGTGGAGTTCTGCACCGCGGTCATGCACTATGGCATGGATATCGTCACAGATCTGACAGAGGGGCTTTCGTTCCATCTGCAAAGGCGCGGAATCGCATCCGTCCGCGAGATCATGGGCAGGGCGCTTCCGAATATCGTGACGCACGACGAACTCCCGCTCGGCCAGGAATGGCGGCCGCGGGTCGATCTCGATGTATGCACGCGCTGCGGGCTCTGCATGGTCGCGTGCCGCGACGGAGGGCATCGCGCCATTTCGCTCGATGCGCAGCGCGCGCCCGTGATCGATGATCAGAAATGCGTAGGGTGCGGGCTCTGCTCGGTGATGTGCCCGGTGTGGTGTATCAGACTTCAGAAGTCAGAAGTCAGAAGCCAGAAGTCAGAATGAAGATGTCTGTGAAGGGACAGGCCCGTTGACTGAAGAGGTTGGCAAGCTGTTGAACGACTATTCGCATGTTATTCTGTATTCTGACTTCTGAATTTTGACTTCTGTCTACAGAGGTGAAACATGGCAGCTCATCTTCTCGAATGCATCGACTGCGGTAAGCATCACGTCCCCGCTGAAGTTGAATATCTCTGTCCCGAATGTAGTTCGCAACAGAAACCGATGCAGCCGCTCGCGGGTCTATTGCGGTGCGTGTACGAATATAACGGTGTGGCACGTTTCTTTGAAAAGGACGCACTTGCAGCCAATACGGAGCGTGGGCTTGCGCGGTGGCTGCACATTCTGCCGGTTTTGTCGCCGTCTTCCTTTCCGCCGCTCATCGTCTCAGCGACTCCGCTTCGTGCTGCGGAGCGGCTGAGGGTGGAACTGAATCTCCCGGAACTCTGGCTCAAGGACGATACTGTGATGCCGACCGCTTCTTTCAAGGACCGCGCATCGGCGATGGTCGTGGCGGTTGCGAGGGAGCGCGATCGCGAGACCGTTGCCACAGCATCCACCGGCAACGCGGCGACTGCACTAGCCGGGCAGGCGGCATCGGTAGGCATGCAGAGCGTGATATTCGCGCCGGCGTCAGCGCCTCAGGCGAAGCTCGCACAGATCGCGACGTTCGGCGCACGCCTGATCCCGATCAAGGGGACGTATGATGAGGCGTTCGAGCTCTCGATAGAGGCGTGCAGGGAGTTCGGCTGGTACAACCGAAACACCGCGTATAATCCGTATACGGTCGAGGGAAAGAAGACCGCGGCGCTCGAGATCTGGGAGCAGCTGGATTATCGCGCGCCCGACTGGGTCATAGTTCCCACCGGCGACGGCGTGATTGCAGCCGGGATCGAGAAAGGATTTTCCGATCTGCTCGCGATGAAACTCATAGATCGCGTCCCGCGTCTGGCGCTTGTGCAGGCCGAAGGCTGCCAGCCTATCGTGCGCGCGTTTGAATCGAACGCGGAGCAGATCGTGCCTGAGCACAGGCCTCAGACATTGGCGGATTCGATTTCCGTGGGCGTGCCGCGCGCGGGCCGCTGGGCGATGAAGGCTCTTGCTGCCACTCGCGGCACGGCCATCGCTGTAAGCGATGATGAGATCGTCTCCGCTATTGCGATGCTGGGCGCCATATCCGGGATCTTTGCGGAGCCCGCTGCGGCCGCGTCGCTAGCGGGGCTGAAGAAGCTCGCTGCGCACGGAATCGTCAAGTCCGACGAAACCGTAGTCGCTTTGATAACCGGCAGCGGATTGAAAGATGTTGCTGCTTCGATGCGTGCAGTGAAGATTCCAAAACCTATAAAACCATCGCTCGATGCAGTGAGGCACGCTCTGGGCGTCTGATCTGGACGCCATGCAGAAATGCGGATATGTCCAGTTCTACTATTCCTCGTCGAGTTATTCCCTGAATCCAATTCCGTAAGAGTGATGCCACACGTCACTATTTTCAGCGGAAACTAATACGTCCGCATTGATAAACTTTATCGCGGTTCTGCCGCCCTCAACTCTCAAGAATCCAGGCAGCTTATCGGCTTTTATCAATCTAGCGGTACCCGTACCGTCGGGAGAACTCAGAATCTCAACGGTCATTTCATTCGCTGAAACAGCGGTCACTTGCATACGAGATTCAGATGTTTCATGATTTTCCACTGCCTCACCGGTGCGCTTGTAGTTGTAGATCCTGTAGATATCGCCGACCTGGATCTCTGCCGGTACTAGCGGCATGGAGTCGGATTGTTCAATAAATATTCCGCTCCCGACAGTTGCGCCCAAGCTCGCGAGAAGGACGCCGTCTCGCGCAAAAACGGTTATCGTCCCATCCCGCCCCTCGGAAACGAAGCGATTTCCCTCAGCGGCGGAGAAGGTGGAGAAATCAAGTTGCTCGGCGCTTGCTACAGGATCTTCATCCACGCTTGATGTGTGATAACCGGTCGCAATACCATTCGAAGCTACATTCGCATATCCCAGCTCGAGGCCGGTGTCGCTATGTTTGAAGATAATGTATCCATAGGTTTTACCATACACTGAAGGCCAGTCAGTAAATGACGTATCCAGCGCCATACACATGATCAGATCCCCGCCATTTTTATCCTGATCCAAGAACGCGCCAAAGCCGTCCTGCTGCAGCCATCCAGGCATGTAGACATGGGGATTTTTGGAGATTTCGACTGCATAATAGTCGTAGACCGGGTCTTTCAAATAATTAAACCCCGCAGTTTCGCCAGTTGCGAATTTTATAAAACTGATTTCTCCAGCTGTTTGATTCAATTCAAAGCGAAACGCGTCTCCAGTTGCTATGACTCCGCCATAAACGGTGTTGGTAACGGCCGCGGGAGTTGTAGGCGTTGTGGGCGCTGTGGGAGCGGCAGGTGCGGCAGGGCTCCCGCCTTCTCCAGTCGCCAGATCCACGCCACTGGACAACATACCTCCGCCGCATGACGATAGACCTATGAATGCCAGACACGTAGCAAACAAAAGAATGAAGCGGATTCCTCTCGTTAACATATCGACCTCCTTTGAATGATCAGCCACGTTATTAAATAAGCATGAACTGTGCCATTTAAGCGTTTTTTTTCGCAGGTATAACTAGCCGTAATTAAAGACGATTTAACGTGACGGTTCGTCGAGGGCCGAATTGAAGGGTCACCGCCCACCCGCAAGCGTCAATAATTCGACCACATATGTTTCAGGCAGTCTTTTGTGGGAGCTGGTAATGGGAGAATTCCCACTTATTGATATCCACTACTAGCAGTTCATTGCGGAGCGCTGCGGGATGCGGAGGTTCTCCAATAAGCAAGCGCACTGTCTCATGCGCCTGCATTGCGGCCACAGCCATAACAGTGGATGGCGGTGTGCCGAGCGTGATCTCATCGCCCGAGGCAGGCGCTGACTTTTCCTCTCCATATATGGCGGAAAGTCCCACGTCGCCCGGGAAGATGGTCGCCAGTTGCCCGCGCTGTCCGGCTACTGCGGCATGAACCATAGGTATCGAGAGTGCACGAGCGGCCCGCTCGAGTACAAAGCGATCGCGGATATTTCCCAGGCAGTCGCAGACTAGATGCGCGCCGCCAATAAGCACACGCGCATTCTCATCGGTGATGCGTTCCCCATGGGCCAGGACTTTTACATCCGGGTTTATCTCATTCGCGCGCTTCACCGCTGCGCTCGCTTTGTTCTTGCCGAGCAATTTAACGGATGAGAGGAGCTGGCGGTTGAGATTGGACTCTTCGAACGAATCAAAGTCGATGATGGTGATTCGCCCCACGCCATATCGCACGAGTATCTCGAAGACCGTGCCGCCTAAGCCCCCGGCGCCTGCAATAGCTACGTGCGAATCGAACAGCCGATTTTGTCCTTCTTCACCGAGGATTCCAATATTTTTTATATAGCGAGCTTCTGTCATTTTTTTCGCCCCATCGGTACATTTCCGCCGGTCACTAATCACCGGTCACTGGTCACGTTTTTCGATCCACCTCCACAACCTTTCGGTCATCTGCATGGGGTCCAGCGGGTTCGGCCGAATAATTATTTCAATGCCGCATCGCTCGCCACTATCGACAGACCTCGGCTCAACAGGAAGGATACCCTGTAACCAATGCGTGGGAGGCAATAGCGGGGAGGCGTCGGAGACGTGACCGTGGCGCCAGATCGCCTTTGGCCAGCAGGCGAAGGCTGCAATCTTTCCGGACTTCGTTGCCTTAAAGAAAGGTCGCAGCCGTATCGCAGTTGAGATCTTTTTTTCGAAGTCGCACGAGGCCATGAGCACGGGCTCGGCCATGAGATCGTCGTGCCCCACGGGAGCGATATCAGCGGGTGGCCGGATCCTGCCGTGCCTGGCTATCGGAGCGCCCCACAATTCGAGCCTCTCCGGCACTATCTTTCCACCGCGTTTGAGCAGCCTCTTCTTCGCGTCCGAGAGGGTCGCGAGTATATTTTCATCGAACGCAAAGCTTCCCACTGTTTCACACAGTACTACGTCGGCGCCTTTCGGAAGTTTCAGATCAAAAGAGATGGATTTAATGAACGTGATTTTATCAGCGACTTTTGCCTCGACCGCTCTGCGCCTTGCCTCCGCGAGCGCCGCGCGATCGACGTCGCACGCGATCACTTCGGAGGCTCCAAGTTCCGCGGCGGCGATCGCAAGCACGCCGAGACCAGTGCCGATATCGAGCACGACGTCGCCCGGCCGTACGGCTGCAGCAACCGCCCGCAAAAGCGCAGGGGTGCGATGTGGGTCGTTCACCATCAGGGCATGCCTTCCAATTGCACAACGCCGGGACATCATGCATCTCCTGTAATGACTAGAATGCATTTCAAAACCCTGCGAGGGGAGGATGGTCCTTCCGGACGCTGGGGAGGGGAACCGTGCCGTAAGGCACGGGGAGGGGGTTTCCCCCTCCGAAGTTGCGTCCGGAAGGACCATCCGTACCGAGCGACAGGGTTTTGAAATGTGTTCTAGTCATTCATGCTAGGCGCAGAATTTCTCATAGAACAGTCCCCACTTAACTCCCCGATCGCTTATCGTCACCTCTGCGTAACCCAGATAGCTCATCGCATCGTGGAGGAGTTCCGCGCCGGCGAGTATCACGTCGGCGCGCTCGGGCATCAACCCCGGGATGAGTTTGCGCTCCTCTACCGTCCTTGGCAGGATCTCGTCGATGATGTCGCGCAAATCCGATATCTTGAGTTTTGCTCCGTGAACGGCCTCAGGTTTGTAACGCCTGAGTTTCAGGTGCATGGACATGAGCGTGGTGGCGGTGCCGGCGGTCGCCACGAACGCAAGGTCGTTGGGCCGGGAGAACATGGAGGGATCTACGTTCTCCTCTAAAACGGCGTGGATAGCGGCCCTGAGGTTGTGGAGCTCCTCATGGCTCGTTGGGTCGCTGTGGAGCCATGCTTCGGTGAGCGAGACCGACCCTATGGGCAGGCTCACCATGTTGAGTCCCGGCAGCTCTCCGTGAGGGTCCCGTCTTCGAGCGATGAGTTCGGTGGAACCTCCGCCAATATCCATGACTGCGATCGAGGAACCGAAGTCGCGCGCCGATCCGCGGTAAGTGAGTTCAGCCTCACGTTCGGATGAAATGACTTCGATTTCGATCCCGAGTTCCTCGCGCACGCGCCGTGAGAATTCCGCGGCATTCGATGCCTTTCGCAATGCGGCAGTGCCCACGGCTGCGACGCATGAGGCGTTGTTCTCGTCGCAGAGCTGCTTGTATCGGCGCAGCGTATCGATCGTTCGTCTTGCCGACTCCGAAGAAATCTCACCGCTCTTTCCGAGTCCGCGGCCCAGGCGCGTCACTTCAGTGCGATCCTCAAACACGCGCACGGAGCCGTCTGCTTCCAGTTCGGCTACGAGCAGGAGAACGGAGTTGGTGCCTATGTCGATAGTTGCAAACATGGATATTCGTAAATCGTAAATCGTGAGTCGCACGAGTTGTTTCGATTTACGATTAACGACTTACGATTTACGGATTTATTGTTGTTCTTCTCTCTTCTGCGGGCCCCATTGAGGCAGCACGCCGTTGCCCTTGGATATGCGAGTCTGGTTGGAACCGTCCGCGCGCATGAGGAAGACCGCGGGCGAGCCCTCGCGAGAGGATGAGAAGGTAATAAGCCTCCCGTCAGGCGAAAAAGATGGATGTTCGTTGCTTCCGGAACCCACGGTGAGGCGCTGGATGTTGCTGCCGTCAGGATTCATTATGAAGATGTCGAACGTTCCCGAGTCGCGGCCGGAGAACGCGATCTTATCACCGATGGGGGACCAGCTCGGCATGTCGTTCTGGTAGCCGACAAACGTGAGGCGTTGCGCCCCGCCGCCAGATGCGGGCATGCGGAAGAGGTGCAGGCCTCCGGCGCGCTCCGATGCGAATACGAGCGAGCCGCCGTCAGGCGACCATTTGGGTGAGATGTCGATTGTCTTGCTCACAGTGAGTCGACTCGCCTTGCCGCCGTTAGGAGAGATCGAGTAGAGGTTACAGATGCCGGATGTTGATGAGGAAAACGCAATAGTGCCGCCGTCAGGAGACCATGATGGAGTTATATTCGAGCCGCCCATCGTGGTGATCTTGCGCATCCCCTTTCCGCTGACTGAAGCTGTATAGAGCTCTGGCGAACCTTTGAGGTAAGAGGTGAAGACGAGCTGGCTTCCGTCCGGCGACCAGCTTGGGCTCAAGTTGAGCGATTTATTTTTCGTGATGGCCTGGGGATCGTTGCCGTCCATATCCATTATATAGATCTCCTTGCGTCCCTTGCCTGTCACGGCGGTATAGGCGATCTTGGTGTTGAAGACGCCAGGAATTCCCGTGAGCGCCATCATAATTTCATCAGAAAACCGGTGCGCAACTTCTCTCAGGTGTTTCTTCTCCGCACGATACTGTTTTCCCACCAGCATTTCGTGCAGGAACGGGTCAAAGAGCCTGAGCGTCACGATCGTTTTTCCCGACTCCTTGCTGACCTCTCCCTTTACGAGCGCCTGAGCTTCGATCGCGGTCCAGAAATCGAACTTGATGGTGTCCTGGGAGATGCCTTCCTTTTTTGCTGCTTCAGCGAACGATGAAGGAGGGATCAGGCGGAAATAACCCGACAGCGTCATATCGTTTCGGATGACGTCAGCGATTTCGTCGCCTTCGCCTTTGAGATCAGTTATCGCTATGGGAAATTTCTGGTCTGCCGGCTGATCGATCGGTATATAGATGCGCGCCGATGCGGCAGCGGGAGCGAGCAGGATTACCAACAGAATTAATGCTGCAACTTTCTTCATGAAACACCCTCCTTCATTCATTTAAAGACTCGTTTTTCAGCGTTGTCAGCCTTGCTGACCTGCTGCCAGTCAGTAGCGCACTTTGATCCGCGGATCAAACTCGATCAGAAATCCTTCGTTGTAGGCCTCCCATGCAAGTCTGTCCGGCGGCTTGGGCAGGGGCGAGGCCTTCTTTACTGCGCGGACCGCGGACTGGTCGAAACTTTCGTTGCCAGAGTGCGACGACCAGCGTACCGACACCACTTCTCCCTCGAGGTTTATCAAAACCTCCAGCCTTGCGTTGAGGTTGGCGCCGCCTTCTTCGGAATATTTCTGGGGGATGATCCACTCGCGCATGACTTTGTAGCGGACCATGGCCTGGTATTTCAAATATTCCGGATCGGATGGAGGCACCTTCAGAGGCTTGTCGCTGGTGCCGTACTTGTAGCCCTCTCCGCTCATTTTTAGCTGCGACGACTCGGGTACGACCGTTCGCTCCTTCAGCTGCTGATCTATCTTCGCCAGCGCGTTCTGCATCTTGCGGTTGACCTTCGGAGGCTGCGGCTCTTCCGCGCGCTTGACCTTCGCGTTCTTGTCTTCCAGCTGCATCTTGGGCCGCTGCTCGATCACAGTCTTATTTTCTTCGGGGGCCTTTGCAACTTCAGGCGGCTTTGTTGGCGCGAGAGGAGTCTGCTTGGGAGGCTCCTCCGGCTGGTACTGCTGTTTTTGCTCTTCTATTGTGCTGCGCGGAAGAGTCTTGGCTTCCTTGATGCCCATGCCGATCTCGTCGCTCGTGCCCCGCGGCAACTCCACCCACGTGACGTTGAGCGGCTTCTCGTTGAATGGAAGCCTTAACTGCGGGATTATCGTGAATGATGAAAAAACGATGATATGGATCACCGCAGATATGACGATAGACCTGCGCAGGAAGGCAGGATATGCAGAGATGATTCTCAAAGTCAGCCGCTTCCTTCGTTATTTCTCAGTTGGGGGCGGCCTCAGTTTCCGTCTCAGGCTGTGTAAGCATGCCGATGCGGTCCACGCCAGCTTTCTTGGCCATGGACATCACCTTCACGACTTCGCCGTAGAGAACGTTCTTGTCGGCCTTGATGAAGAGGTCTTTCTGCTCCTTGGCGCTATAGAGCGCCGTGAGCCTCCCCTCGAGCTCTTCCATCGGGATCGCGCCGGAGTCGTCGCCGATGAACAGCTGGCCGCCCTTCTGGATGGTCAGAATGACATCAGTCTTCGTGCGCTTGAGAGCGGGCGCGGCCGCCTCAGGCAGGTGCACCGGCAACCCCTGCTGCAAAAGCGGCGCCGTGACCATAAATATAATGAGGAGCACGAGCATCACGTCCACGAAAGGCGTGATGTTGATCTCCGAAAGAACGCGGTTGTGGCCGCCGCCGCTGTGTACCATCATTTTTGACTCCACGAAACATGAAGCAGGACAGCTGAGCATACCCGACAGAAATTATTTCATACTTACCGCTTCATGCATCAAGCTTCGGTATTATTTCTTATCTCCCGCCTCTACTTCTGTCCCTGAAAATATTCCCTGCTGATTCGCAGGCTCAGATCGTCCGCAAAATCCGAGAGGTCCTTCGAGAGCAGGCGTATGCGGTTTACGTAAACGTTATAGAAGATGACGGCGGGTATCGCCGCAGCAAGACCGATCGCGGTCGCGATAAGCGCTTCGGCGATGTGCGGACCCACAATAGCAAGGCTCGACGCGCCGGTGCGGCCGATCTTCCAGAATGCGTTGAGTATCCCCCACACGGTGCCGAACAGTCCGATGAATGGGGCCGCGCTTCCAGTCGTGGCGAGGAACGGAACGCCGTACTCCATCTGCTCGATCTCGTCTTCAGACGCGCGGCGGATCTCTTTGTCCACGCGCTGCACGGAATCAGGAGTCTCCCTCAGCGTGTCGACGCCTGTCTTGAATACGTTGAACGCCGGGCTCTTGCGGAATGTGCCCTTGGATACGATCGCGTCTATGGATTTTGATTGCCAGAAGAGCTGGTAGAAGCGTTCCGAGCGCTCCTTGGCTCGCTTGAGCTGGCGGTGTTTGCTGCCGATGATCGCCCATGAGACGACGGAGAAGAAGACGAGCAGCAGCAGCGTGAATTGCACGACGATGTTCGCGTGCAGCACAAGCGAGATGACGTTGTGATTGGTGGTGCCGATATCCGTCGTCTCTACTACATCCTGTGCCTGAGCTATCAGACCTGCGATTGCCGGGAGAGTCATAGTCCGTTCCTTCCTTTTGAGTTGGACGAATATAAGGGTTATGGGTTTTGGATGTCAACTCTTGGGCTGCATTACTAATGATAAAGGCGTCAAAATTTATGTATATTTTGTCAGTTTTCTCAAAATGGTACTCGGCTTCAAAAAAATAACATAAATAAATCAACACGTTGTACAATCAGACAGCTGGAACGGTAATTGCAAAATTAATCCTCTGGAAGATTAGAAGAGAGGAGGCGTTATGGGCATGCGTTGGACGGAGGAGATGGAAGATCGGTACGAACGTTTTCGAGAGACATCCGAGGCTTGGGAACTCATACACGAGGAGGCCGGGTTCGAGGATTTGGGGTCGATGGCGGACCATGAGATATCGGACCTCGACGGCGCGGAGACGCATTCGCACTTCATCACGGAGGATCCGCGTCGCACAAAGGAGGGCAAGCGCTAAACCTGTTTGTCGGTTTTTTGCTGGTCTTGCGATACGGCCTGGGCTATAGGCCGGGCGCAATGAATCCGGCTTCCAACGCACCTATCGGTATTTTCGATTCCGGCATCGGGGGACTTACCGTCTTTGCTGCGGTGCGCGCCCGCCTTCCCAACGAATCGATACTCTATCTGGGAGATACCGCCCGCGTCCCGTACGGGACGAAATCCGCAGAGACAGTCGTACGTTACTCCCGCGAGTGCGCAGGTTTTCTGATTGAGCGCGGCGTAAAGGCGCTTGTTGTTGCGTGCAATACCGCCTCGGCCTATGCGCTGCCCGATCTCGCGGGGAGCTTTGATATACCCGTGCTTGGCGTGGTGTCTCCCGGCTGCGAGGCCGCGCTGGCGGTTAGCCAGAAACGGGTCGTGGGAGTCATTGGCACGGCGGGCACGATCTCCAGCAACGCTTACGGCAACGCACTGAAGGCACTCGATCCGGGCATACGTGTGGTAAGCCGCGCTTGCCCCCTCTTCGTGCCCCTTGTGGAGGAAGGCTGGACGGACAACGAAGTGGCCCACGCTGCGATAGGCCGCTATCTCCGAGGGCTCGCTTCTGAAGGAATCGATACGCTGATACTGGGCTGTACGCACTATCCGCTCCTTGCCCGCGCCATCGGCCGCGAGATGGGTGACAAGGTGAAGCTCGTGGATTCAGCCGAGAACACCGCGGATGCGTTATGCAGGTTGCTCGATGAGAGCGGGCTCGCGGCGGGAACGAGCCTGGGAGAGCCTTCTCATATTTATGTCACCGATCTGCCCGCCCGTTTCGAATCGATTGCGCAGAGATTTCTCGGGGGAGAAGTTCCGCCCGTCACCCGCGTGGACCTCTGACCAAAGTTCGGCATTGCCCTTGCATTTTCTTGACGCCATGTTAGACGGTGCCGCATGTTTTCACGCCATTATCGTCATTTTCTTTTTTCTCTCAGCGCACTCTTTGTCTGCGCAGTTTTCCTGCTGCCCCTTTCCTCGCACGCGCTGACGGATAAAGGGTTCAAGGAACTGCATACCTTCACGAAGGTTCTGCATTATATCGAAGAAAATTACGTTACCAGGGTGGACGAAGAGAAACTCATACGTGGCGCCATCCGCGGAATGCTCGATACGCTCGATCCGCACAGCGTATATATGAGCCCGGAGGTGAACCGCGAACTCAAGGTGGACACGAGCGGCCGCTTCGACGGCGTAGGAATAGAAGTGGCGGTGCGCGACGGCGGGCTGATAGTTGTGTCGCCCATCAAGGGTTCACCCGCGGACAAAGCCGGCATCCAGTCCGGCGACAAGATCGTGAAGATCAACGGCATCTCCACCAGGGACATGAACCTGGGCGAGGCGGTCACAAAGATGCGCGGCAGGCGCGGAAGTCGCGTGCTGCTCACGCTCGAGAGGCAGGGAATCAAGCATCCATTCGAAGTGTCGGTCGTGCGCGAGATCATCAATGTGCCCAGCGTTCACGCTGAGGAAGAAGGGGGTGGGGTAGATTACGTGAGTATCTCCAGCTTCCAGCAGGGGACGTCGCGCGCACTTGAAAAAGCCTTGGCCGACCTTTCTGCAAAGGGCCCGATCAAAGGGTTGGTGCTTGACCTGCGCAAGAATCCGGGCGGCTTGCTTGAGCAGGCGGTTTCCATCTCCGATATCTTTCTCGATAAGGGCATCATAGTCACTACCGAAAATCGCGGTCAGGAGATAGACCGCCGCGAGGCGCATGCGGAGGGAACGCAGCCGGATTATCCGATGGTCGTGCTGGTGGACGGCGGTTCCGCATCCGCCTCGGAGATTCTGGCCGGCGCGCTGCAGGACAACAAGCGCGCTACTATCATGGGCACTAAGTCGTTCGGCAAGGGTTCGGTTCAGACAGTTATCGATCTGGACGACGGCTCCGGGCTCAAACTTACGATTGCATACTATCATACGCCGAGCGGCAGGCTCATTCAGGATCATGGCATCGAGCCGGATATAATCGTTCCCGCGCAGCCTCCCAAGCCGGAGGCGGCTAAAGAGGTCAAGCCAGTGAAAAAGGGCGCGGTCAAAGCGGAAGAAAAGCCAGAGGCCGGTGAAGAGGAAAAGCCCGAAGAAAAGCCTGTGGCGCCCGCAGCACCTGCCGTTGATTATCAAAAACAGCGGGCCGTTGAATATCTAAGAACGAAAATAACTGCGTCACAACCACAACAGCCGTGATTCGTGAATCGTGGTTCGTGGATCCTGCCACCTCAAGGTTTCACGAGTCACGAACGACGAATCACGAACGACGAACGACGGAGGTTTCAAGTATGACGAAACGAATCGGTATTCTCACTGGCGGCGGCGATTGCCCGGGGCTTAACGCGGTGATCCGCGCCGTCGTGCGCAGGGCTATCATGCACGGCGGCTACGAACTTATCGGCATCAAGTCAGGCTGGCGCGGGCTTCTGGATTGCGACACAATGCCGCTGACACGGGAAGACGTGAGGGGAATCCTTCATCGTGGCGGCACGATCCTCGGCACAAGCCGCACGAACATATTCAAGAATGAGGAGACGGCTAAGAAGGCGATCGACAACATCGCCAAGCTCAAACTCGACGCTATCGTAGCCATCGGCGGCGAGGACACGCTCGGTATCGCCAAGAAGCTTACGGACAGGGGGATCAAGATAGTCGGTTGCCCCAAGACGATCGACAACGATCTGATGGGCACCGATCTCACGTTCGGCTTTGACACTGCGGTGTCGATAGCCACTGAGGCGGTGGACAGACTGCACACGACCGCTGAATCTCACAATCGCATACTGGTCTGCGAGGTCATGGGCAGGCATGCGGGATGGATCGCCGCGTACGCGGGCCTTGCCGGCGGCGCGGACTGCATCCTCACGCCTGAGAAGCCGGTCGACGTCGACGAGGTATGCGAGATGGTCAAGCAGCGCAGCCGCAAGGGCGTCAACTTCAGCATCATCGTGGTTGCCGAGGGCGCGAAGATAAAGGGGCAGGAGGAAATACTCGCTTCCCAGCGCAAGGACGACTTCGGACACGTGCAGCTGGGCGGAGTAGGTCAGGTGCTCGCCGGATTCGTCGCCGAAAGAACCGGCTTTGACACTCGCGTCACCGTCCTGGGCCATGTCCAGCGAGGCGGTACGCCGACTGCGTTCGACCGCGTGCTCGGCACCCGCTACGGAGTGGCCGCGATGGACGCCGTGCACAAGGGAAATTTCGGCGTGCTTGTGGCGCTGCGCGGCAACGAGATCGTAGAAGTGCCGCTCTCCAAGGTATCGGAAGGCATTCGTACCCTCGATGAGGGATTCTACGAGATGACAAAGACTTTCTGGGGATATTGATCATAACGGGCGCGGCAATTGCGGCGGCACGGCCGAGGGCTCGTGCCGCCGTTCTTTCTTGAGGTGCGCGTATGGACGGTCGAGTAAGATACATCGATTCTCCGCTTGAGAATGCGATTTTTTCCAGCGAGGAGAGGGCCATCCTCGACGAGATCAACCGGAGGGTGGCGGCGGCGGATTCCATCGAGAAACTCATCGATTTTTTGTTCGAACAGACGCGTTCGATATCGCCTTGTGACCGCGTGAGTCTGGCGCTCATCGACGACGACGGCCGCCGTGTTGTGGCGCACTACAGCCGGACGGTGTATGAACCGGTGCTTCTCAAAAAAGGTTACGCCGAGGATATCCACGGAAGCACGCTGCAGGAAGTCGTGTCGCGCGGCGTCCCCCGCATCATCGACGATCTGGAAAAATATCTCGCAGCGCATCCGGCGAGTCCCTCGACGCTCATACTCGTCAAGGAGGGAGTGCGTTCCAGCATGACGTGTCCGCTCTCCATCGAAGGCAGGACGGTGGGCCTGCTATTTCGCAGCTCGCGCAGCGCGTGCTCGTACGACGATCATCAGGCGATGCTGCATCTTGCCGTAGCGGAGAGGCTGAGCCAAGCTGTCGAGAAAGCGTGGCGCATCGAGCAGCTCACCGAGGCGAATCGTTCCTATACGGAGATGTTGGGATTCGTGAGCCATGAACTAAAGAGTCCGCTCGCTGCAATAGTGATGGCGGGGCAGGTCATGATCGACTCATATGTTGGAGAACTGGCTCCGGAACAGCGCAGGACAGTGGCGGGAATGATCGGCAAGGCGGAGTATCTGCTCTCGCTCGTGCGCGAATATCTCGACCTGGCTAAAATCGAGGGCGGCGAACTCAAGATCAATGTGCGGCGCGGCGTGGAGTTTTACAAAACCGTGGTCGAACATTCCATGGATATCGTGAGGCAACAGATAGAGAACAGAAAGATGCAACTCGATTTGGAGATGGATCATGAAATCAAGGTGAGTTGCGATCCCAACCTCCTCGCCATCGTGATGGTGAACCTCATCGGAAACGCGGCGAAGTATGGCAGCGAAGGCGGCAGGATAATCGTTCGTGCGAAGCTGGATTCGGAGGCTCTCAAGGTGTCGGTGTGGAACGAGGGCCCGGGATTTGAAGATTCGGACAAGGCGCTGCTCTTCCGGAGATTCTCACGCCTGCAGAAGCCGGAACTTATGCGGCAGAAGGGTACGGGCATAGGGCTCTATACGGCGTGGCGCGTAATCAACCTGCACGGCGGAAGGATCTGGGCCGACTCGGAATCCGGAAAGTGGGCCGAGTTCTCATTCACTATACCGCAGGCTTAACCGCCTGGCGCCTTGAGGAGTGCGATGAAGAGACTCGAATTCAGAAGCGACACGATGACCATGCCCACGCAGGCGATGCGCGATGCCATGCGCGACGCACCGGTGGGCGACGACGTCTGCGGCGAGGATCCGACGGTGGGTCGCCTCGAGGCGATGGCCGCGGAGATCCTGGGCAAGGAGGCCGCGCTCTTCGTGCCGAGCGGAACTTTCGGCAACCAGTGCGCTATACGTACTCACACGAAGCTGGGAGACGAGGTCATAGCGTCCGAGCTCTCGCACATCGTAGACCACGAGGTCGGTGCAGCCGCGGCGATCAGCGGAGTGCAGATGCGCGCCGTTCGCCCCGCGTCATGCGACTGGCTCACGGTTGATGACATAGCCCCGCGCATCAGGGTGAGCGGCGACATCCATGAGCCGGACACCGGTCTCATACTGCTTGAGAACGCGCTTGCCCTCGGCACGGTGATGCCGATCGCCGCGATGCACGGAGTCTATTCGCTTGCCCGGCGGCACGGCGTGCCGGTGCACCTCGATGGCGCGCGAATCTTCAACGCGGCGCTGGCGCTATGTATCGCCGCACGCAGGATAGCGGCGTGCGCGGACAGCGTGCAGTTCTGCCTCTCCAAGGGACTGGGCGCGCCCGCCGGCTCCATGCTTTGCGGCAGCGCGGATTTCATCCGACGCGCGCGCAAGATCCGCAAGATGATGGGAGGAGGCATGCGCCAGGCCGGAGTGCTCGCGGCCCCGGGCATTATCGCGCTCACCGCCGGAGTGGCGCGCCTGCACGAGGATCACGATAACGCGCGGCTTCTCGCTCGCCTGCTCTCGGAGATACCAGGCGTTTCAATAGATCCCGCGCGCGTGCAGATAAACATGGTCTTCTGCCGCATCGAAAAGGAAGGAAAGAACGAACAGGGACTCGTGGATTTTCTCAAGGCGCGCAACATCCTCACCTATGATCCAAGCTGGTGGGGGATTCGCTTTGCAATCAGCCGCGAAGTAAATGTGAACGACGTGCGTGCGCTGGCGTCGGCAGTAGCCGGATACATGGAATGAGAGAACACATTCGAACCCTTCGATAAATTTTGGATTGAAATGCCTCCCATCTGTGGTAAATATAATCACTATAACTGAAAAAGGGGGGAGCTATGGGAATGTTTACGTCTTGTGGTGCAGTGCCCGCGATCTTTGCGGTGATCTTCTCGACCGCTCTGATCGTCTGGGTGGCAGGGAAGGCCGATGTCTGCTGCGCGAAATTCGCCAAGTTCATCGGCTGGGTCATGCTCGTGCTGTCGCTATTGATCCTCATCTGGTCGATAGTGATGTGCGTCTACGCGCATTCGATGGGCGGCTGCCCGATGAAGGGCGGGATGATGGGTCCGGGGCCGCAAGGCATGGAGATGATGCGGCCGATGCACATGGGACGTGGGATGATGCCCATGCAGATGCCGCCTGAGGCGCCCGCTCCAGAGAAGAAGTAGGCGCGCGTCATTGTAACTTCTTGTTCGCCGATATATGAAGGGGCCTCGGTCTTTTGAGCCGGGGCCTTTTTCATCATGGAGCGGAGGCGTGTATGATCGATTGGAAAACGGTGCGCAACGATTTTCCCGTGACGCGCGATTGTGTCTATCTCATGAGCGCGGCTATGTCGCCGATACCTTCCCCGGTGTTCAAGCGAGTGGCGAGGGAATACAGAACGATCAACGAGGCGGGCGATATCTTCTGGGAAGAAGACGTGCATACCTACCGCCGTCTGACGGAGCGGTTGGCGGCCATGATCGGCGCAGGCGCCAGCGACGTGACCTTTGTTGCGAACACCTCAACCGCTATGTCGCTGTTGGCGCTTTCTCTCAAAGGAGGCAGGCCCGGCCGATTCAACGTAGTATCGATGGCGGACGAGTTTCCAGCCACCACGGTTCCGTTCGAGTATCAAGGGATCGAGATGAGGTACGCCAGGCCCGCGGACGGACGCTATCAGATCGATTCGATCATGAACCTTATGGACTCAGAAACTCTCGCCATCGTTACGTCGTACGTGCAGTACGGAACCGGTTTCAGGCAGGATCTGAAAGCTCTCGGCGCGGAACTCAGGAAGAAGGACGTCCTTTTCATCGTCAACGCGACGCAGGGATTTCCCGTGTTCCCGCTCGACGTCGAGGCGATGAATATCGATGCGTTCTCCGCGTCGCTGCACAAGTGGGGTTTTGCGGGCCACGTGGGCGCGCTCTTCTTCACGTCGCAAAAATTTCGCAGGCGCTTTCGTTCGCCTCTGGCGGGCTGGCTCTCCGTCGAGCCGAAAAAAGGGGAATTCATTCATACTGCGAAGAACGAACCGTTCGCGCTCCACAAGTCCGCGGACCGATACATGTTCGGCACGATCAACTTCCAGGCGATAAATACGATTCACGCGGCCCTGGATTATCTCGAAGCGATCGGCGCCGCGAATATCGCGGAGAGGATACACGGGTTGAACGACCGTCTCATCGCGGGGCTCGAAAAGCTGGATGCGCGGATCGTAACGCCGGTTGAACGAAGGGAAGAGCGTTCCGGGATACTTTCATTCAACGTAGGCGTCAGGACAGCCGAATTGGCGACGTATCTCACGAAGCGGAAAATATTCACGTCGTTTCGCAACGGAAACATACGCTGCGCGGTCAACATCTTCAATGACGAGAGCGACGTCGACAGGCTGCTCTCGGCGATAGGGGAATTTTAGATTGATTTCACAGGAAGTCCTGCATATGAGGCGAACATGAATGGACCTCGCTTATCAACGCATTTTGCTCCGGCCGAGCGCAGCAATCCGAAAGAGATTGAGGCCCAGGCACGTGACGTCGCAAGAAACATCATTACCTCAAGCCAGGTGAAGATGTTCCTCGATGCGGTGCCGGACGGCGTGATGATACTCAACGGCAACAGGCAGATAGTCTTTGCCAACGATGCACTACTGAAATCTCTGCACGTGGAGAATGCTGAAACCGTATTCGGGTTGAGGCCCGGCGAAGCTTTGAGGTGCGTGCACTCCAGCGAATCCGAGGGCGGGTGCGGCACCACGGAACACTGTTCGACGTGTGGGGCGGTTCTGGCGATACTCGCCGCACAGAAGGCCGAAAAAACGCACGCCGAGTGCCGAATAATGCTGGAAGGAGGCCATGCCCTCGATTTTGCGGTGAGCGCCGCTCCTCTGATGATCGAGGGAGAACGATATGTCGTTTTTGCTCTCATGGACATCGCTCATGAGAAGAGAAGGCGGGTTCTGGAGAGGACGTTTTTTCACGATCTCCTGAATACATCCACGGTCCTCAGCGGATATACGGAGATGGCGCGAGACCGTGGCTTGCAGAAAGAAAACGAGATCGTTTCGATAATATCCGCCACCGTGCATCGCCTGATCGATGAAATCCAGTCGCAGCGCGATCTGCTGGCTGCCGAGAGCGATGAACTCGAACTGAACTGGAAGGGGGTTCATTCCCTCGAGCTTGTAAACCAGGCGGCTGACACATACAGGATGTATCACTCCAGGGATATTACGATAGTCGTGGATTCGCAGTCGAACGACCAGCTCTTTCAGAGCGATCCGGTATTGCTCGGCAGGGTGCTTGGAAACATGATGAAGAATGCGCTTGAGGCGTCCGCCAAAGGCGATGTCGTCAGCATAGGATGCAGGACGTCCGGCGGGCAGGTGGAATTCTACGTCCACAACAGGGCGGTTATGCCGAAAGAGGTCCAGCTTCAGATTTTCATGAGATCCTTTTCAACGAAAAGCAGCGAGAGGGGGATAGGGACGTACAGCATGAAACTCTTCACGGAACGGTTTCTTAAAGGAAAGATAACGTTCACATCTGAAGAGGGAAAGGGCACGACATTCGTGGCTAGCTTCCCGATTGAATGATCCTCATTCACGAAAGGATCATCATGGGAGGCGCGGCCTGGGCCTTCTGTTCGTAACCGATCTCAGTAAGCGCGTGGCGGCATCTCCAGCGCGCCTTCCGATGTTTTCAATAAACGCGAACCTTGCGCCGATTCGTTCCACCCATCGCGGTATCCACACGGACTGCATGTCGTCGAATATCGAATAAAATACCGGCGTGAGAAGAAGCGTCACGAACATGCACATCGACTGCCCGCCGATGATGACCACGGCCATCGGAGCGCGGCTGGAGGAACCCGGCCCTCTGGATAGCGCCACCGGTATCATTCCCGCGATCAGCGTGAACGTCGTCATGAGTATCGGGCGCAGCCTCGTCCGTGATGCCTCAATCAGTGCGTCGTAGCGGGAAAGGCCCCGACCCCTCAGGGTGTTCGTGTAGTCCACCTGCAGGATCGCGTTCTTCTTCACTATTCCGATGAGCAGGAAGAGGCCCAGGATCGAGATGATATGCAGGGTCTGCCCCGTGATGAGCAGGGAGAGTATTGCGAACGGAAACGCGAGGGGAAGCGATATAAGAATTGTGATCGGATGCACCCAGCTTTCGAACAGCGACGCAAGAATCATATACATGAAGAGGAATGAAAGCAGGAATGCCATTATGAAATTCTGCTGCATCTCCTTCATGTATTTAGTGAGTCCTACGAACTCAAATTTGTAGCCGGGGTCCATTTTCATCTTGGACGCCTCATCCAACACGATTTTTTTTGCGTCGCTCGTGGGTATTCCGGAAAGATCCGCGCCTATCTCTATGGAGCGTTCTCTCATGTAGCGATCGATCTCCGAAGGTCCGGTCGTCTCCTCGAACGACGCTATCTGGTCGAGTCGAATAACTCCCTTCGGCATGTGCTCCTTCGTGGCCGGTATCGGCAGCTGGAAAACGTCGCCCGGCCGTTTTCGGTATTCGTCGAGCAGCCTCAGTCTCACCTCATAGAGTTCGTCTTCCACCTTGTACTTCGTGATGTCCACTTCTCCCGATACCATGAGCTGCAGCGTTCTTGAGATGTCCTGCGCCGTCACTCCGAGGTCAGCCGCACGCTGTCGATCGATGTTTACGCGCAGCTCGGGTTTGCCGAATACGAGCGAAGTATCCACGTCGACGAAACCTTTTTTCTTCTTCATGTATTTCACGACAACGTCAGCATACTCTTTCAGCTTCTGCAGATCGGGGCCGATGAGCCTGGTCTGGAACGTGGCATGGCCTCCACCGCCTGGGCCGCCTACGTCCATGACCGACGTGCGCAGGGTCGGGTAATCATTGAGCAGTTCGCGCGCCTTGTTCATCACGTCGACCTGCGTGTACGGCCTCTGTTTGAGATCGAGGAGCTTGACGTAGATGTCGCCCTCGTTGACCGCTTTGTTCTCGCCTCCGCCGATGGTCGGCAACAGGTCCGTGACGCCTTTCAACTTGCGCAGACCGGTCTCCAAATTTGCAGTGATGCGATCCATCTCATCGATGGATGTGCCTTCAGGCGCCTTGATGTGCACGTTGAATTCGCTGCGGTCGTCCTTTGGCACGAAATCCTTTCCTACGAACATGACCGACGGAACGGATGAGAACATTATGAGGATGGCAATCAGCACCGATGTCTTGCGGTGAGCGAGCGTCCACTTGAGAGCCCTGGTATAATATACGTCAAATACGCGGTTGATGGCCGTGTCGCGGGACGTCTTGTGCGCGCCTTCCTTCACGCGCAGGAAGCGCGAGCTCATCATCGGTGTGAGGACGAAGGCGACGATAAGCGATATCGCGATGGCGAACGCCATGGTGAGGCCGAAGCTGTACATGAATCGGCCTACGATGCCGTGCATGAACGCCAGGGGCACGAATATGACAAGCAGGGAGAGCGTCGTGGAGACGACCGCGAGCGAGATCTCGTGCAGCCCCTTTGACGCGGCTTGCTTCGGAGGCTCCTTTTTTTCCTCCATGTGTCTGAATATATTTTCGAAGACGATGATCGCGTCGTCTATGACGATTCCGTTCGCAAGAGAAAGCGCGAGGAGCGTGAGGTTGTCCAGAGTGAAGCCCATCGCGTACATCAGAGTGAATGAGGATATCAGCGACGTCGGGATGGAAATTGCGCAGACGAGCATGCCTCGCGTGCTCCTCACGAAGAGCAGCACCGTGAGCGAGACGAGGATCGCTCCGAGCACCAGGTCTTCCTCCAGCGAATGGACCGCGGCGGTGATGAAACGCGACTGATCCTGCGTGATTTCCACTTTTATCCCGGGAGGGAGGGACTGCCTGATCTCTTCGACCTTTTCGCGGACGAGCTTTGCCACGTCCACGGTGTTTGCGTCTGACTGCTTCCTGATGGAGAGTGTGATACACGGCATGCCGTTTAACCTGGAGAAACTCCGCTTCACCTCGTCGGTATCCCGCACGTCGGCAATATCCCTTATCAGCACGGGCGTATTCTTGAACGTGTCGACGGGTATCGTGCCGAAATCCTTGGAGTCGACGATCTTGCCCATCGTCCTCACGACGATCTCTCGCGGTTCCTCAGTGATGTATCCGCCGGGCAACTCGACGTTTTGCTTCGCGATCGCCGACTCAACGTCAAAGATGGAGAGACCGTATGCGGCGAGTTTCGCGGGGTCTATGCGTACGTGGATCTCCCTCTCGCGGCTGCCGATGAACCTTATGTCGCCGACTCCGTTTACAGTCTCGAGTATCTCCTTCACCCGTTTTCGCGTTATCCTCGTGAGGTCGCGCATCGGCATCGTGCCGCTCACCACGACCTGAACGATAGGCGCGCCCGCTATGTCGTATTTTTCGACCACCGGCTGCTTTGTGCCTTCCGGCAGTTCGTTGATCACGCGATTGACGCGGTCGCGCACGTCCTGCGCCGCGATATCCGGATTTTTTTCAAGCACGAACTGGGCGACTATCTGCGAACGGCCCTCGTAGCTGAACGACTGCAATTCATCCAGGCCGGCGATCGTGTTGATCGATTCCTCGAGTTTTTTTGAAATTTCGGTTTCGATCTCTTCCGGAGAAGCGCCGAGCAGATCGGTCGTCACCACAACAATCGGGAAATCGACCTTGGGCCAGAGGTCCACGCCGAGCCGTATGAAGGAGAATATGCCAAGCACCACCATCGCCATGATGATCATCGTGGCGAAGATCGGACGCTCTATGAATGTATCTACGATTTTCATCTTGTTCGGCTACGCGTTGCTGGCCTTTCTGGCGTTGCTGGCCGTATTTGTTCAGTCGCCTTCTCCCTGCGATTCCTCGGCAGGCGTTTCGGTTTCAGCGGAAGGTTTTTGTTGCTTGGCGACGACGACCGCCTCGCCCTCGCGCAGGTCAAGCAGATCGCCCGCTACTACGCTCTCTCCAGGAGAGACGCCCTGGAGTATCTCTACGTGCACGTCGTTTCGGAGTCCGGTCTTCACCTCGGCGCGCGCGATCTTTCCGTCCTTGATGCGGTATACGAATTGTTTATCGCCTTCCCACGATATGGAATTGAGCGGCGCGACGACGGCGTCCTCGTGTCTTTCCACGACGAGGTCAAGCCGTCCGAACATGCCGTGTTTGAGCCTGCCGTCGGCGTTGGGGACTTCCGCTTCGACGTTGGCAGTGCGCGTCTTCTCGTCCACTACCGGGCTGGAGGTGACGATCGTACCTCCATATGTACTGCCTCCCAGCGAATCGACCGCCATCTTGATCTGCGTGCCAGGGAGGATCACGCCGAGGTAGCGCTCGGGGATATCGAGCTTCACCCTCATCTTCCCGGGCCTCACTACTACCGCGACCGGACGCGCGGGATCCACGGAACTCCCCACGTCGACCGATATCGTTCCGAGCACGCCGTCTACAAGCGAAACCACCGGCATCTGCCGGAAGTTGTAACCGACCTCGTCTCTCTCCACGAGCAGGATGGGCTGATTCCGCTTGACCGGATCGCCTTCCTTCAGGAGTTTTTTCGAAACCTTGCCGGTCGCACGCGGATAGACCTCAAACGCATCCTGGGCAACGATGTTTCCGGTGAACATGATTTTTCTCTCGATTGGCCCCTTTGTGACCGTCTCCGCGGTGACTTCCCGAGGCGCGGGCGCCGGCTTCTTTCCGCCTCCGCATGAGACCGCAGTGCATATCGCGAGCAGGACGCAGATCGCGCGAATTGTCTTCACAGCTCACCTCCGATCGCCTTTTCAAGAGCAGCCTCCGCGGTCATGCAGTCGAACGCGGCGCGCAGGTAATTCTGTTCGGCGGTGGCCTGCGCGTTGATCGTGTCGTTGAGTTCGATCTGGCTCATGAGACCTGTCTCGAATCTCTCGCCCGCGATGGCCGTCGATTTTTTTGCGAGATCGAGCGATTTAACTTGGGACGCGAGCGTTTCCCTCGCCCGCATCAGCGTCTCGTACACGTCCTGCACGTCGCGCAGAACGCTGTCTTCCAGTTGCGAGGTCATGTACTGCTGCTGCATGAGCCTGGCCTTGGCCTGCTGAACGCGCGAATGCGTCTTCAGCCCGTCGAAGATCGGCCAGCTGAGCGATACCGTGCTGTAGAATACGTCGGTTCGCTCGGGCGCCGAGGGCCAGGCACTGTCTGACTGTCCCTGCCACTGCCACTGCGCCTGAAAGTTGAACTTCGGCATGTATCCGGCCTTTTCTATGCCGACATTTTGCTGAAGCGATTTTTCGCGCAGCTTCTCTGCCGCCAGATCTGGCCTCTGCTGCCTCGCCTTTTCCATCAACTCGGAGACCTGCGGAATGGAACGCGCGCGATAATCAAAGCCGCCGGAGAGCGACAGTTCGTCTTCCGGAGGAATGGCGAGCAAAATCTTGAGGCCGTTGATGAGAAGCGTCCTGTTGCGGCGGGCGTCTATGATCTGCGGCTCGATATTTGAGACTTGGACCTCCTGCCTCATGAGGGTGTAGTCGCTGTCCACGCCCTGCGCATAGCGCGTCTGGATGGAGCTCAGGTGAGAGCGCAGCTGGTTGAGTTCCCGGTTCAGCACATCGATGACCTTGTCCGTGTAGAGGATCTCGAAGTACGTCTGCTTTACCTGCAGGCGCACTGCCTCCTCAGCGTCGCGTACGTTCTCTATGCCGCGCGCCATTTCGCTCTTTGCGGCCTTCAACGCCTTCATGACGCGGCCGCCGTCCCAGAGGAGCTGATTGACGGTGGCCCCTGCCGTATAATTATTGTCCGTGCCGACGTTGAAAAACTGGCCCTGGATGAAGATTTTCGGTTTGCGCCACATCCTCTGATAGGAAGCTGTGCCCGTGAGCTGCGGCAGTCCCTCGGCTCGCGCCTCGCCCTTGAGCCCTTCCAGTTCCGTGAGCCGCTCCTTTGCCACGAAGATGTCGCGATTTTCCTCGAGCCCGCGTTCGACCGCCTGATCGAGAGTGAGCTGCCAGGTTGCCGCCGAAGAAGCAGCAGGCAGCGCCAGAGTGAGCAACAAGGCGATATGAAAGATGATTTTACGCATTTATCGACGATTGCCTTCCGCAATCTATAAACTGGCGCATCCTCTCATAATCATTTAGTAAATCAAGAGCTTCTCTTGTTCATTGCGCCATCAATCCGGCAGGTGTGGAACGGCGCGCCCCTGGCCGGGTTCGAGGACCCAGAAACGGGCTGCAGAGACGCCCCGTTCGCCGAGGGAGCGGAAGAGTTCTTCAACGGGTTCGAACTGGCCGTCGTCGCCCAGCCTCAGCGTGCCGAAGTGGACGGCGAGGCTCGTGCCCGCGCCGAGGATCTGGTGCGCCTCCACCGCCTCATCCGGAGAGAGATGGACCGGCCCCATGAACCAGCGCGGCCGGAAAGCCCCGATCGGAAGCAGGGCGAGCCGCGGCCTGCCGAATTTTTTTCTGATCTCCTCGAATTGCGGCCCCATCCCCGTGTCACCGGAGAAATAGACGGTTCCCGCGGGACCTTGTATTACAAAACCTCCCCAGAGCGAGCGATTGCGGTCGCAGAGTCCGCGGCCGGAGAAGTGGCGCGCGGGCACGAAGTTCGCCGTGACATCTTCAGCGAGCTTTTCGTTCTGCCACCAATCCATCTCCCGCACCCGGTCGATGCCGCGGGCCGTAAGCAGCGCTGCATTGCCGAGACCGGTCAGAAACAGCGGATGATGTACAGCCGCGAGCCGCTCGAGCGTGGGCATGTCCATGTGGTCGTAGTGGTTGTGGCCGATGAGCACGACGTCGATCGGAGGCAAGTCCTCAAAGCGCACGCCTGGCGCGCGATGGCGTTTCGGACCGATGAAGCCAACGGGTCCTATGCGCTCGGACCAGAACGGATCGGTGAGGATGTTGAGCCCATCCATCTGAATGAGCACAGTCGAGTGGCCCACGAACGTGACGCGCAGCTCTCCCGGGCCCACGCGCTCCGGCAGAGGTTCTGCCGGCGGGTTTGCTATCCAGTCGAGCCACGGCCCGGGTTTGCGGGTCCACATCCATTTGAAGAATGATCCGAAGCCGCGCCTACCAATCGGCGCTTCGTTGTTGAAGAAGTGCCTGCCGTCAAAATGATCTGACGGAGCGCCTTTGTAATATGGAGTGGCGATCATAAAGCATCCTATGGCGATGAGCCCCAGCAGCGCCGCGAGTATGGCGGCAAGCACCCACGTGAACGGGCGCATCCGGAAGAGGTCCTTGTTCATGCACCGAGTATAACTGCTCACGAAAAAAAAGAAACCCGAGCGTGAGAGATGCGCTGGACTCAGGCGCTTGGCACAATTTTTAAGAATTAATTGATCTGGCCGCTCGTCTCTATATTATCGGTTCATACACTCACGGGGGCAAACCATGGATACAAAGAGACCGCTGGGCTTTCGGCTCATCATCGGCTTCGGCATCTTCATGATCGCTTTCATGCTGCTCGGGCAGACGATGTCGTTCATCGATTACGATTTCACCGTCTCGCTCGGTCTGCAGGAACACGGGGATATCGTGACCGCTATCGGTGTCGCGATGAACAAGGGCTTCGGCCTGGCCGATACCATCGTATACATTCCGTTGGTGGCGCTGGGAATCGCGGGTCTCTTCATGAGGAGGCAGTGGGGTGTCTTTGCGATGATGGGCGCGATGGGCATTACAGCCTACTGGCCGATAGTCTGCCTCTCGTTCATCTACTTTGCCAAAGGCGCACCGGGTTTTGCATTCACGAGATACGGCGCCTACACCGTGCTGCTCTCCACAATATCGCTCATCGGGATCTGGGGCATGTGGTATCTGTACAGCAGGAGAAATTGCCTGGTCGCTCAGAGGCGCGCAGGTGACGCCAGCGCCGAGATCGACGAGTGAGGAACCTTTCAAAGGAGGACATGATGCGAATACTGTTTGCTGTTATTGCCGCGGCATCGATCGTCGGCTCCGCAAACGCGGCGCACGCGGCGGTCGTCTCCGCAAACGGCTTCAACTGCACGCAGCAGCCTACGCCTGACAGGAGATCGCTCGTGGAGTGCATCGGTCAGTTCCAGGGAGTGCCGGGGATCTTCGCCGGAACGGGCTACGACATCGTGCACGTCGAGTACAGCCCTGACAACAAGAAGCGCTACTTCTACATGTCGGAGACCGGATGCCTCATCCTCAACGCCGCCGATAATACCGCACTCGCCACCGACAAGTCGGGAATCAAAAAACAGTTCCCCGCCTTCATGGACGCGATGAACTGGTGCTACACGGGTGGACAAGCTGCACCGGCTCCTGTACCTGCCCCGAAGTAGTGGCTGCGCGTTGACGGTCTGTCGCGACGCTTCAGCCCTTCATACCTCTTGATCGAGTGAGTCGCTTGAGAAGGGCCAGCAGTCCGAGTGCCGCAAACGTACCGACTCCCCAGAGGATGAGCTCGAAGGGCCAGAGGTTGTGCGATTCAGGCGCGCGCATGACGCTGGCGACGATGAAGAGCGCCCAGACGATCAGCGCGGCGATCGGAAGACAAGCAGCCGCCCTCCACCACCCGCGCCAGCGGCGGATGAACACGCCGTTCACAATGACGGCGCCGAAGAAGAGGGCAGCGGCGAGGATCACGGGGATCATCGCCGCTGCTTTGAAATCGAGGATGCTCATCGTCCTGCCTTCCTCACTGGCACTCTGACTTTGGTTTTCCAAGACATCGCGACGGCACGTCGAGGCCGAAGATGCCTTCGCCCGCGTCCTTGACCGTCATCGCGGCGGAGCCGGTGCAGACGTGCGAACCGTCCGTGGTGCAGACCTCGCCCAATCCGCAACAGCAGCATGTAGCCCCGCACGAAGTCCCTGTTTCATCAGGGCAGTCGCCATTTTCGACGCAGCAGGTGTTGAAGCCCTGGCCGTCGCTGCAATCGCCCGGGCAGTTGTCGTGCGTCTCGCCCAATTCGCAGGAACCGTTTCCGCAGCAATTGGTGAAATTCGACGACGTGCACGCCGGCGGCGAGATGCTGTCGCAGGGCGAGGTGCAGGTATAGCAGTCGGCGACGCCGCAGTCGTAGAACTGGTGGCAGCGGTTATCGTAACAGCGGTCGTCCGTCCTGGTGGCATCCACGTTCGCGCACGCCCTGCTGATGCAGATCTCGGCGATGCCGTTGCAGTTGATGCACGCATCGGACTGTCCGATGATCAGCCACGATGCAGCCGAGCAGCCGTTGAGGTCGTAGCAGTAGTCATGATCTGCGCAGCAGCCGAGCGTGCACTGCGTGTCCGGAAACCAGTCGCATCCGGGGCTGTCCTTGTTGGTGCAGACCCCCTTGAGATCCACGCTCTGCGCCGCAGGGAGGCCCATGATCTGTCCTGCGACATAGGTTGCGAGCACGCTGGCTGCGAAGTTCGTGGGCAGCGCCGACAGGGGCGTGGTGAAGGTCGTATCGGCGGTCTGCGCCTGGTTCGGGTAGGCGAGGCTCACGCCGTTGACGGTGAGCGTCTGCGTGAGGATGGTGTTGGTTCCATCCGTAACCGTGGTCGTCATCGTCCCGCCCGAGGTCGTGGTGGATGCGGTCAGCGTCCTGCCGCCGCTGGTGAAGCTCTGCGTCGGCGGATCGTTGCCTCCACCCCCTCCGCCGCCGCCACCACCCCCGCAACTTCCGAGCACGAAGAGTGAAAGCACCAGTGCCATCAACATGATCCGCTTCATATTGCCCCCCTCGATTCAAGTTGGTCTTATTGATAAATTTTAATTCATCTCCCATGAAGCGGCAAGAGAGAAAACACCTGAAGAGGAGGTCGACTCTCCGTCCATCCGCTCACAGATCGCTTGTGCGTATCAGGATGGAGCCGTGGCTGGTTGATAACGGCTGTTTTTGACTCGCCTGGACCCCAAAATACGATTGCTAATCGCCAAATCATAGGGCTATAATATTGGCGATTACTTGGCGATTAGGAGGACTCATGGTGTATGCTTATAAGGACTATCCCACCAAGGCCGAGCTTGTCGCGCGGGAGAAGGATTCCCGGAAGGCCGAAGTGCGCTGGGACGAACTCTTTGCTGAGCGTCAGGGGAAGGCTATGGCGCTGCCGCTCGTCGACACGGACGGAGAGGCTTTCTGGTTCGTCATCACGACCCACCTGATCAGCCTGATTTCGAAGATCGCGAGACACCGCGGATTCCTCGAGTCCGTCTCCCTCTCGCCGCAAGCTCGATCTCGGATCGAGAAGCGGGCCGCCGACCTCGAGGCCTACTTTTCCAGCCACATCGAAGGGGCGCGTAGCACGCTCGAAGAGGCGCTGGCCTTCATGAAGACTGGGAGAAAGCGCTCCAAGGACGAGAGCCTCCAGATGATCGTCAACAACCGCCTGGCCCTCGACGCCGCCGCAAAGCACATCGGGAAGCCGGTGAGCGACGAACTCATCTGCCGGCTGCAGCACATACTTACGGAGAACACGCACAAGGACAGGCCGATCACGCACGGCGAGTACCGCCACGGGCCGATCTATGTCGTCAATGCCATGAGGCAGGTCGTGTACGAGGGGCCGCCCGCGAAGAAGGTTCCCGGGATGATGCGCGCGTTCGTCGCGTGGCTCAATGCTGAGCAGGAGCTCGACCCGATCCTCAAGGCCGGCATCGCCCACCTCTATTTCGTCCAGGTTCATCCGTTCGACGACGGCAACGGCAGGACCGCGCGCGCCATCTCGAACCTCGTCCTGGCCAGCGCTGGGCTGCACTTCGTCAATATGCTCTCGCTCTCGGACTATTTCGACCACAAGAGACCACAGTATTATCGGGCGATCCAGGATTGCCGGCTGCACGGGCGGGATATGACGTATTTCCTCATCTTCTACGCCGAGGCGCTCCTCGAAAAGATCGAGGAGGTAAAGAAAGAGATTGAGGTAGAACAGCGGATCGGCAACATCAAGGATCTCTTGCCCTCCGACATCTATCGCCGCCTGCACCGGCGGCAGATCAAGGCCCTGCGCCTGATGCTCCGGAGCGACGAGAAGATGACGACGAAGCGCTATTGCCGCCTGAACAAGTGCTCGGACGAGACGGCGCGGACGGACTTTTCGTCCCTCGTGGAGCTGGACATCGTCATCCCGGACGGCAAGGGCCGCAGCAGCGGCTATGTCCTGTCATCGAAGGTGATGGGAAAGTAGGGAAACGCTTATATGGCCTATATCGTCATAGCCGGGGACGTCCACGGGGTTATCGGACTGTTCTATGAACAGGCGCTGAGGCTTCAGGACGAGCTCAAAGAACCGATTGAAGCAATCCTCCAGGTCGGCGACCTTCAGATTTATTCAGAGGAGAGCCACGTCGACAAGGCGGTCAGGGTGCATGGAGGGCCCGGCGAATTCCCTCAATGGTTCAAGGATCAACGCCCTGCGCCCATACCGACGTATGCGATCTTGGGCAACCATGATGACGCCATGCTCTTTTATCGGTACGCCGGAAAGGAGATCATTCCCTCGCTTCACCTCCTTCCGCAGGGTGAAGTTGTCTCCCTCAATATCGGCAGCCAAGTCATTCGCGTTGGGGCGCTCGGTGGTAACTATTCGCCAAAATATTTTCAAGTAGCTCCCGCTGACTTGTCTCAGGGCAAGCGCAAGCATTATACGGAGACGCACATCAATGCGCTGATCGATAAGGCCCCGTTTGACATTCTGCTGACGCATGAAGCGCCCGATGGCGTTGTCATCAGGGATGGTGTGGATTTGGGCCGTCCGGAAATAGGGGCCCTCATCAGAAAGGCGGCACCAAGGTTCGCTTTCTTCGGGCATCATCACTGGCACGTCAAGGCCGAGATCGGGGGCACAGCGGCGGTGGGGCTATCGCTCATTCAAAGGGAGGGCGGAATGTATCCGATCCACTATTGACGACGCAGGCGAATTAAGTGTCGTATCCCCTCACAAGTCTTTTGCTCAGGATATTGCGGACGTTTCAGCAAGGCGTTGAATCCCTTCAGCTTTCCCAAGAATTTCAACCAGCTCACCTCCTTTTCAATTGCGATCCCATTCCGCCCCAGATCGCCTGTATCCGAGGGGATTTTATAAAAAAAGTTATAGAAGGATCGGGGTTGGGAGGCAGAGAGGAGATCATTCCCTTGACCATGATATAAATTCTGCAATGATGTGGATATGCCTCCCTCAGCAGTAAAGACGGTCCGTGATTTGATCTACTGGGAATACGCAAAGCTAATCGCTGGTTCTGCCCTATCCGATCGAAAGCAATTTCCCTTCGTGATGAAAAAATTCAAGGAGCTTCAGACCGGGAAGATCAAGTGGTCGGACATCCTTCGTGAAGACTTGAAGATCGATCAATCGAAATGTGCCTATTGCGATTCAAGCGAATCACTCTCCAACGATCACATCGTCCCAAAGCGCGAATGCCACTTCGCAGAGATCCATAACATCGTGAAGGCGTGCAAGCATTGCAATTCATCAAAGGGCGATCGCGACTTGATCGAGTGGTGGGGGATCGATAGGCGCTATGAATTACCACGCAACGTCTTCGGAAAATATCTGAAAATGCTCTACGTCTGTTATGAATGCAGAGACACGCTTGATAAGAGCGATATCAACGAGGATGGCAAGCTAGACCTGCACGACTTAGGCGCGATATTCCAGGTGCCATGTAATCAGGAGAAGGTGAGAGAGAGGGATAGGTAGGAATTAAGTGTCGTGTCCCAGGAATTAGTGCACGTACATTATCTAACAAAGAAATATCATACTTAGAAAAACGGCTATCCGAAATGCTGTAATGTAATGGAGATTTAGTATAATGACTAATACAATCACAGTGAATAGGCGACTGCGTCCAATCCGCTTAGCCTTTATCGTCGAACCGAAGGATAAACAAACTCTCCGTAAGATTCTGCAAATCAATACCTGTCTTTGGGGCGGACGATACAAAGAGCCGGAGCCGGAAGATTGGACAAGTAGTTAAGTGATAGCCTTGCTTTTCACGTTCGTGTAAGGCACGGACCGAAAGGAGCAAGGGATGAGAAGACCACGACGAAATCATACGAAGCAGTTCAAG
>JAJZQH010000012.1:10000-142824 GCA_021810905.1 bacterium | reverse complement strand
CAAAAAGACGCTTGGCGTTGCGACTTGAAAGCCGACGAAGGAGGATCTTCAAGTCGCGCCTTTGACGCCAACGGCTTTTTGGTGACGAGTAGCGAGCGAAGTGCGCCAGCGACGAGGGAAGGCATCCTAAATCCCGCGGCAACAAGGGAATACGGACGGAGCGCCGCTTGACGACAAGACACAACCCGGGCGGTCGCACAACGTCGGTGCCGGATTGGAGGTTGACTCCTTACATAGAAACGAACGGGAACGCATCGGCGAGTGATACACCGTTAGCCGAATGAGTTACGAAATATTCCGTGTCGACTCGTTCGCCGGGAGGGCGGGGTCCCCGCGTGGCTTCGTGACGAGCGGCGCCGCGGGAGGCGCGTTCCGAACCAGACGGTCCCGGAGTGCTGGACGCGCGATTACGGAAACACACCGAAAAGCCGTCTCGCGGAAGGCACGATCTGGAGCTGGACTCAGCGTCCCCAGAGCATCTGCCAGTATGGTTTCTGGATGACGATCAGGCGTGCGTTCATTCTTGTGAGGTCTTTGAATTTCGGCGGGAGGGTTGAACCGTCGAGGGTGATTACTGACGAGGCCGGGTCGATGGAGACGACGCGCATGCGCACCTCTACGTATCCATTTGCAGGATCGAGAAACTCTGCGGCGATTTCAGGAAGGTCGGCTACGCGCTGCAGTTCTTCGGCCGAGAGAGAAATAATCAACGCGTTGCCCTGGCCCCACTGCGCGGAGCCGGGTATGCTGATTCGCTCAACGCGCGAGCCCAGGCAATAGATGCCGGCGAACGCCGCGCTCATCATGATGAGGCCCGCCGCGATCACGAACCGGACGCGCGTGCGCAGGTCCTTTGAGGAAAAACTGTCGATCAGGTTGTCGAATAGATCGGTCATCGGTTCCTCATGCCTGTATTCCCGCAAGCTCATCAGCTCCAATAACAAAACAACCGCTCTTGTCGCCAAGCGCGTCCGCGGCAGACTTGAGCGCATGCAGCAACTCCTCCGGCGTCTTGAAGGCCTTCTTGCCGATGGGCGTACCCACGAACAGAAGATCGCTCGCCTCTATCGCGTAATGCAGATCGCGGCCTGCCGGCCTGGGCATGGTGCTCATCATCCTGCGGAAGAATTGATCGAGTTGCGCCGCGTCGATCTCGGGAAGCAGCAGCAGTATGGTGCCGCCGTCGAGAATCGCGCAGTTATCGCCCATGCGCATGCTCTTCTTGAGCAGCAGATCCACTGCAGCCACGAATTGCTCCGCCTCCACGACCCCGTCTTCCTCCGAGACGCGCGCAAACCCTCGTACCTTGAGCAGCGCCAGACAGAATTTCGAGCCGTACCGCGTGGCGCGTTCGAGTTCGAGGCCAAGCTGTTGCCTGAGCATCGCGAGCCCGCCGAACTGCCGCCAATAGAAGCGGTAGAATGCGCCGCGTTTTTCGAAGAGTTCCTCGAACTCTCCCTGTTCCACGAATCTTCCGTCGTCGAGTACGAGGATATTGTCAGACGATTTTATCGTGGAGAGACGGTGCGCGATCACTATCACGGTCTTTGAGCAGCGCAGCCTGGAGATGACCTCGTGAATTCTAAACTCGCTCTCAGCATCGAGCGCAGAGGTCGCCTCGTCGAAGATGATCACGGACGGATTGCGCAGCAACGTGCGCGCAATCGCTATGCGCTGCCGCTGTCCGCCCGACAGCAGTCCGCCGCCCACGCCCACCGGCGCGTCGTAACAGCCGTGCATGCGCATGATGAAGTCGTGCGCGCCGGCCAGTTGCGCGGCGCGCATGGCGTCTCCGCGCTGCATCTGCTCGTTGCCGTAGAGGATATTCTCGATGATCGTTCCGTCGAAGAGCGTCGTCTCCTGCGTCACTATGCCGACGCGCTCCCTGAGTTCGTGTATCCGCACCTCTGATATGTTCTGTCCGTCCACGAGTATCATGCCCGCCGTGGGCTCGAAGAAGCGCAGCAGGAGGTTCACGAGCGTGGTCTTGCCGCTGCCGGATGCGCCCACGATGGCGGTCACACTGCATGACGGGAAACTCGCCTCCACGTCGTGCAGTACATCTTCGTCGGGCGTGTACGCAAATGTGAGGTGCGAGGTGCTGACCGATCCATGCTTGAGCTCCAGGTGCTCGGCAGAAAGCGCCATGTCGGCTTCAGAAGGCTGTTCCAGCACCTCCTCCAGCCGCCGCATGGAGACGAGGTTCGTCTTCCACTCCGTGAACAGCCCGATGAACGCGCGCACCGGTCCTTCCAGCTGCTCGAAGTAGAGCAGGAGAGCCACGATCTCGCCGATGCTCAGTTGCCCCAGCACGACCTGATAACCGAGATACCAGGTGATGAATACGCTCCACATCTGCAGCGTGATGGAATTGGTGAAGACCTGGATTACTTCCAGGAGCCTGCCTTTTACGGCCACGCGGTATCTCTTGCGGATCAGCGCCGAAAAAGAGAGCGTTTCGCGCCGCTCCTGCCCGAACGCCTTTATCGTCTTGATGCTCGAAAGTTTTTCGCTCGCGCGGCTGATGATGTCCGAGTCCGCGTCGATGGTCTCCTGCTGAACCCTTGCGCGCCTGTGGGAATAGAAGCGCGCCTCCGCCATATAGAGCGGCACCGAGGCGAGCGCGAGAAGCGTGAGCGTGGGATTGATGGAGAACGCGATCCCCAGGATGATGAGAAAGCGGCCGCCATCGATGATGATAGTGGGCAGCACGTTGGCCACCATTCCCACGGTATTGGTGACGTCGTCGGTGATGCGGATCAGCAGATCGCCCGGCTTCTTCTCCTGGTGAAAGCGCAGCGGCAGGCACTGGATCGCGTGAAAGACCCGCTCGGTGAGCCCCGCAGTCGTCTCCTGATTCACGTAGATCTGCAGATAATCCGAGGCGACGCTCAGGAAAAAATAGATGAAATAGACCGCAACGATGGCCGCGATGGTGGTGTTGAGCAGGGCGAGATCGCGAAATGGGAACGCGTAATCGAAGAGCACGCGCGTGAAGAGCGGTGCCGCGAGCCCCATGATCGTCATGCCGATGTCGAGGACGATCGACACGAGGAAGACGCCGATATACGGCTTAAGCAGCGCGTGGTATTTCTGCAGGATCCGTATGTCTTCCATCAGTGGGACGGACCTTTCTTTTCTTTAAACGCGTGAGCGTAGTGAATCACACGATCGATACGCGCATAATCATCCCATGACGGGCGACAGTGAGGACAAATGCCGCGTTCATCCGCCAGAGCCGCGATGCGGCCATTATTTGAATAAAGTCCCTGCGGCTCTTCCTTTGCCAGAGCATCAATGTATGCCTCATCTGGCGAGATGATAGTCCATCCCTTCTTTCGAATTTCCTGGAGCAATTCCTTTAAATAGAGGGCATTGATGTCATTCTCGTGCAGAAGGATAACGTGTCGCGGTGAACGACCGAGGGTTCGCATGGCCAAGTCATCATAAAAGGCCAGTGCGTCGAGCAGGTACTGAAAATATACTTTTTTTAACTTCCGCCGGTCGACGGTATCACCTCTTTCAATAGCTTCCTGCAGCCGTTTCTCAAAATACCAGTCGTTCGTATCCACGGTCACGTAACCTTCTCTGTAACCGCGCTTTTGCAAGGCTCTGCGTGCAGCATCGCGCGATGCGAGGTCGATACCTTCATTGAGAAAAGGGTAACGAAACAACGGTCGAAACGTCGAAAAAGAGCGGATCATCTGGTCGGCCTGGTCCACCTGTTTCAAAAAATCCTTTAACCCCACCTTTTGATAATCGGCATGATCCGAGGTGTGATTTGCGACAAGATGCCCTGCATCGACATAGGATTGCACTTGCGCCCGCGCTTTATCGCTCCACGTGCGTGTATTGATGAAGAAGATTGCCTGAACATTCTCCTCTTTCAGTTGTTCGATGATTCTTGAGGTCCGCTCGTGACCCGTCATGACATGGTCATCGGATTTTGGAGCATCATCAAAGCTTATGGCGACTTCATCGGCGAATCCTCTGGCAGGCGCAAGCAACAGCAAAAGAGAGACAATGATGGCAAATCCTCCAAAATAACTCTTCATCGATCTCCCCGGTTTGACTTGTCCGCATATCATATAGAACAACCACGCGGATTATTCTTTGATCGCCCGGCTTATAACAAAGTTCTTCACGCGTTCAGCTGCTTCATATGCGGTGCGGCCTTCCTCCACCGTGAACTGCGGATAATCGCCGGGGTAACGAGTTTCAATGTAATATCTGTTGAGGTGTTTCAGATCCTCATGGATGGAGTTGATGTCCGGTTCGACATCCATGAGGATAGTTTCCAAAACGAAAAGATCGTGAACTTTTGGAAAAGATTTGCCGTGAAAGACAGCCAGCCCTTTGAGGTATTTTTCAGCCATCTGCTGTGAAAGGAAACAGGCAGTGCTGGGCGCACCACCGTTGAGTACTGCGCGGATAGAGAGTTCGTCCTCACTTGCCTTGGCAAACCACTCGATGTGTCTCTTGCTTGAACTAGGCGGCATACAGGACCTTTCCCTTTTCCAGAATTTCAGCGATAAAGAAATCGCCTTCCTCTTCCCGTTTGGCAACCTGGCCTGGTCTGTAGACGATGATGTCGATCGGAAACGGTCGCGGGAAGACAAATCCATCGATTTCCATAGCGAACCTCCGGGTATCTTCCGTTTCCTTTATGATGAACAGATCGACATCACTGTCAGGTCCAGGCTTTCCCCAGGCCCATGAACCAAAAAGTATGATCCTGTCAGGGTGAAATTCTGCGGCAATCCTCTGCGCCACTTTTCTAATTATCTCTTCATCGATCATAACGATCTCCTCTGCAAAAGAATGGAGCACGAAAACTATATCTGAAAACAGCGATCCAAATCCGATCTTGTGTAAAATCTAGCTGAAAACATGCTTGGATACAATGCAAAGTTATGGTCGGCAACGTTGGGCCACTGGTCCTTGGAGTATTGGGTTGCCAAATCCGGCATTTTTCCTTAATGAGGTGCGCAAGGAGCGACATGGCGGACACTGCGATTTTTTACGACGATATCTGCACGTTCCATGAAATGGGCTATCTGCATCCCGAATCGCCCAGGCGTCTGCTCGCCATAAAGGACGTGCTGGACGGCAACGGTATAGGCCGAGAACTCACAAGGCTGGGCCCTCGCGATGCAACCGAAGACGAACTCGCCCTGATCCACGATCCGAACTACATCGAGCGCATAAAAGATACGGACGGCAAGGAACTCGTGGCGCTCGATCCTGACACCAGCGCCAACGCTTACACGTGGAAGGCGTCGCTGCGAGCAGCAGGCGGTTTTCTCGCCTGCGTTGACGCGATCCTTCAGGGCAAGGCGCGCAACGCGTACGCGTTCGTCAGGCCGCCGGGCCATCACGCGGAGCGCGCGCGCGCCATGGGCTTTTGCTTTTTCAACAACGTGGCGATCGGCGCCGAGTGGCTCATCAAGCAGAAGGGACTGGAGCGCGTGGCCATAGTGGATTTCGACGTTCATCACGGCAACGGCACGCAGCATTCTTTTTACCGAAGGAGCGACGTCTTCTACGCGTCTCTGCACCGCTTTCCGTTCTACCCTGGAACAGGTTCCTCCGACGAGACCGGAGAGGGCGAGGGCAGGGGGGCGACGCTCAACGTTCCGCTCCACGCCGGTGCAGACGATGACGATCATCTCCGGGCGCTCTGCGACAAGATCATACCTGCGGTCGAGCGTTTCGCGCCCGAGTTTTTGCTCGTATCCTCGGGCTATGACGCGCACGTGCAGGATCCGCTCGGCGGCATGCGCGTAACGACCGCGGGCTATCGAAGGATGATGAGATCGCTCGTGGAGCTTGCGGGTGCGTGCTGCAAAGGCAGGCTTGCGGTCGGCCTCGAAGGCGGCTATGACCTGGCCGCGCTTCGCGAGTGCACCGAGGCCTCGCTGGAGGAGATGGTGCAGGGAGGCAGAAGTCAGAATTCATAAGACAGAATTCAGAATCAGAAAAATGTGGAGGGGATATGAAGAAATTCCAAGGCGTTTTTTTTTATGGTCATGATCGCATTGGCCGCGGGTTGCAATATTGTCTACGCACAGAACAAGGCGCCGCAGGGTGCGCCGGGAAAGGGGAACGCGATGAGCAGCGAAACGAAGAAGTGGGTCGAACCGACGAAGTCCAATGTAGATCCGGCAAAGAAATATGTCGCCATCATCAAGACCTCAAAGGGGACTGTCGAGTGCGAACTCTTTGCAAAAGATGCCCCGCTTTCAGTGACCAACTTCAAATATCTTGCGGATAACGGTTTCTACAATGGCCTCACGTTCCACAGGGTCGAACCTGGATTCGTGATCCAGGGCGGCGATCCCACTGCGACCGGCAGCGGCGGCCCAGGCTACACGATACCGGCGGAGATCGGGCACAAGCACCTCAAAGGCGCACTGGCATGGGCGCGCACCGGCGACGCAGTAAACCCCGAACGCCGCTCGAGCGGCTCCCAGTTCTACATCACCCTCGCTGCAACGCCGTTCCTCGATGGCGCATACACAGTGTTCGGCCAGACCATAAAGGGCATGGACGTGGTCGAGAAGATTCAGAGGGGCGACAAGATCGAATCGATCACAGTGAAGGCGGAATAACAGGCATAAAAAAACCCGGCGGGATGCAATTGCCTGATCTCCTCTCAGCTTGATAAAGCACCTCCTCGTTCAGGCCGAAAAGACGATCCGCTTGCACTTCCCGTCGGGCCCAACTCCCTTTGAATTTCAATACCTCTATACGTGACCTTTGAAGGCCCGCGCCAGGTGATGACCCACGCCAAGCGGGAAATGCCGCTGCGTGGACTCCTCCATCCCGTGCGTTCCCGTTTTCTCCTCATCCCATCCCCTCATTGCCAACTCCCGCGCATGCTGCTTTCTCTGATTCCGCGCGGTATTACCCTTGAAGACTTTCGGAAAACGCATGAAGACCTCCTTTGTTCTGATCTTCCCTTCAAGAAAATTATAGCACCGGAGCCGGCAAGGGGGAAGCATCCAGAAATTGTTGAGAATTTAAAGGAGAGGGGAAGGGCTAACGATTTAATAATAATAGCGAAATATCACAGGTCTGACGGGATTCGTTCGTAATCCTCTTCAAAGAACTGTCCTGCCCGGTCGGAGCCTCCCCGCGGTGCAGGGCCGGCGATATTATTATTCGCGCGCGAGCCTTCGACCGTAGAGCCGCCTGGGAGGGAGGCCATCTTTTCGACAGGGAAACCCTCAGGCGGTGCAAATTCCTTGGGTTCCCAGCTGCCTATCGCATTTTTCATGAAGTCGACCCAGATCGGCGCTGCTATCGTGCCGCCGGTTGCGCTGTGTGCAATCTTGCGTATTTCGTCATAACCGACCCAGACACCGGCAACGAGGTCTGGCACAAAACCCATGAACCAGCAGTCGGTCTCGTCGTTCGTGGTGCCGGTCTTGCCTGCCGCCGGTTTTCCGATCGCCTTGGCGCGCGTTCCTGTGCCGCCTTCGACCACGCCCTTGAGGAGATTGACTACAAGAAACGCGGTCTGCGGGGTCAGCACATATCCCGGCGGGATTGAGGCGCCGTAGAGCGTCTTGATCTCCGCATCGGTCAGGTTCAGTTTGTCCTGTTCGATCGCCTTGCGGCCCTGCTCGAAGAGTTCCGTGTTGAGTTCGTTTTCGGAGATGGCGCGGCCTTCGACCTTCTCGCTGCCCTTGGCCGTGGCTTCTTCGCCGGCTTCGGACATGGAGGCCGTTGCGGGATGTTCGCCGGGAGAAAGCGGATTTTCGATCGATTCGATCACCTCGCCCTTTGAGTCGGTGATCTTTATTATCGCCGTGGCGGGCATGAACTTGCCGTAGTTGTCGTAGATCGAATACGCCTGCACCATCTCGTACAGATAGACGCCGTTTGCGCCGAGCGCCATGGATAGATATTTGCCGATGGGCGACGTTATTCCCATCTTGCGCTCAAAGCCGGTGAGATAGTGCGTGCCGATGTCGTAGACGATCTTCGCGGTCGGGATGTTTCTCGAAAATTTGATCGCGTTCTGGAATGTGATCGCGCCGTTGTAATTGCCGCCGTAGTTCTTGGGCGCCCAGGTCTGGCCGCGGCCGACCACGAAGACGACGGGTTCGTCCAGAAGCACAGTGCTGAAGGTGTAGCCCTTGTCGAGCGCGGCGCCGTAAACGAACGGCTTGAACGACGAGCCTGGCTGACGAAGGGCCTGCGTGGCGCGGTTGAACTCGCTCTTTTCGAAATCAAAGCCGCCCACCATCGCCTTGATGTAACCCGTGTGAGGGTCCTCGGCCATAAGCGCGCTCTGGATCTGCGGATCTTGCGTCAGATCGAACTGTCCGTCGGTGCGCGGCCTCACAAGGACCACGTCTCCTATTGCGAGCCCCTGTTGTGGCTTTGTCACGTAATTTCCGGCTTCCGCGCCCATCCAATCATCCGAATAGCGGTGGGCCCATTTCAATCCTTCTAAAGGAATGGAGCTCGCGATGTTTCCGACCTGGATCTGGGCCGACGTCCCGGCAAAGCCCGTGACTATAGCTTTGTACGTCTTGTCAGGCGAGAGGGCGGCGTTTGTCACCGTCTCAAGACCGCGCCCCTCCGGCGGCCACTGGATGATCTGCGGGCCTTCCTCACCGATCTCCTTTGCAATCTCGCGCGCCCGCTCGGCGATCTTATCTACAGGCACGCGCTCGAGCGGACCGCGCCAGCCTTTTCTGTGGTCCAGCGCTTCGATTCCGCGGCGTATGGCGAGAGTGGCCACGCGCTGCATCGGCATGTCGACCGTGGTGTAGATCTTGAGGCCCTTGTGATAGAGCACGTCGTCGCCGTATTTGTCCTTTACTATCCTGCGCACGTGTTCCGTGAACCATGCGGCGTCCGGGTCGTCAAAGGCGCGGTCCGTTCCAGCGACGAATATCGGGAATTTCTCTGCGAGGGCGTCGCGGGCCTCCTGATCGGTGATATGTCCTTCATCCACCATTCGGTGCAGCACGTGCTCCTGTCTCTTGCGCGCCTCCTGCGGATTATTTATGGGCGAGAAGTTCGTGGGCGCAGTGGGCAGTCCGGCGATGATGGCGAGTTGGCCCAGCGACAGTTCCTCCAGCGGTTTGTGGAAGTAGTTGCGTGCGGCAGCCGCGACTCCGTAGGCGCGGTTCCCAAGGTAGATCTGGTTCAGGTAGAGGGTGAGGATCTGTTCTTTGTTCAGGTAGCGCTCTATCCGGGTGGCGAGGATGGCTTCCTTCACCTTTCTGTCGAGCGTTCGTTCGCGCGTGAGAAGGAGCGAGCGCGTGATCTGCTGGGTAATAGTTGAGCCGCCCTGTTTTACGGAGCCGGCGCGCATATTTTCCACGAACGCGCGCGCTATGGAACGCATATCCACGCCCTTGTGCTCGAAGAAGCGGGAATCTTCGGAGTCGACGAATGCCTGTGCAATCCTCTTCGGTATCTGGTCGAAGGGGAGATAAAAACGGCATTCGAGCCAGAATTCGCCGATCTTGGAGCCGTCTGAGGCAAAGACTTCCGAGACGACCGGAGGATGGTAATCCTCGAGATTCATGATGTCTGGGAGATCGCGCGCGAAATAGAAATAGATGGCGAGGAACGAAACCGTGGAAAATATGATGATGCCCGCTACTATGCTCAATACGAGCTTTATCAGCCGCAGGCTGTCGCCCAGGAACATGAGGAGGCGTGTTATGATTCGTGAGTGCATATGAGTCAGAAATCAGAATCCAGAAGTCAGAATACAGAAGTCAGAATCCAGAATATAGAAGCTGCAAGGCGTCCCTGAAATTCCATTCTTGTCCTGCAAAAAGAATGGTCCAGATGCGAGGCGGCCGACGAGGGCAACGCGGCAGATGGTACCTTCTCTTTGCACGACCTCGTGTGCGAGGGAGGGGATTTGAACCCCTATGAGATTGCTCTCACTAGCTCCTGAGGCTAGCGCGTCTGCCGTTCCGCCACCCTCGCAAAAAAACGTGTGCGCTCGTACCATGCGGTATCGTATAGTTCAATGATTTTTTAGGATTTTTTCAGCTGTTTACTCCGCTTCACTCTCTTCTTCAAACGGGCTCAGCTCGTCTTCCTCGAAGAGAATAGCGCCACAGTTGGGGCATGTGGAATCTCCGCCCACGAACTGGCCGCAATTCGGGCAGGTCTCCGGGTTTTCGAAATCAAGTGCGTCAAGACGTGGCATTGGCTCCTCCTTTCAACACCGTCGTTCGTCGATCGTCGTTGGTCGTTCGTTTACCCCTCCCTGTTTGCGAACGACGATCGACTAACGACGAACGACGAACGACGGTTTAACGCTCAGCCTTTGATATGCGTCCCAGTCTTTCCCCTCAGCGCCGCCAGGCACTTTGGTATGGAGGTGATGATCGCCTCTTTGCCGCCGTGCTGCAGGAACTGAAGGCATGCTTTTATTTTTGGCTTCATGCTGCCATCCGCAAACTCACCGTGTTCCAGGTGGGTTGTGAGTTCATCAGCCGTTACGTTCGTCAGCGCGCGCTGGTTTGGCGTGCCGTAACCGATGTACGCGTACTCCACGCCGGTCATTATTACGAGCGTTTCGGCGCCTACCTCATTCGCGATGAGCGCGCTGGTGAGGTCCTTGTCTATCACGGCCTCGATGCCGTAATACGTATTGTGGCGGTTGAGAGATACCGGGATTCCGCCGCCACCGCCGCAGATCACGATGTAGCCCTTGTCGAACATCACCTTGATGGGCTCGGCCTCCAGCACGCGCACGGGCTTTGGTGACGGCACGACGCGGCGCCAGCCGCGGCCTGCGTCCTCGCGCATGGTCCAGCTTCGGCCGGCCATGAGCTCCTTTGCCTCCTGCTCGGAGTAGAACATGCCGACGGGTTTTGACGGGTTCTCGAACGCGGGATCGTGCGCGTCCACGAGCACTTGCGTGATTGCCGTGACCACCGGCAGCTTGACCCCGCGTTTGCGCAGGCAGTTGCAGAGCACCTGCTGGATCATATAGCCCATGCCGCCCTGAGTGTCTGCTCCGCAGACGTCCATTGGAAGGGGATATACCGAACGCGAAGCGATCTCGCTGCGGAGGATGGCCGCGCCGACCTGCGGCCCGTTGCCGTGTGTGACCAGTATGCGGTCGAAACCGTTGATAACGAGTTCCGCCACGTGCTCCATGCTTTCAACCGTGGAGTAGAACTGCTCCTGGATGGTGCCCCTGAGGCCTGGCTTGGAGATCGCGTTTCCGCCCAGCGCTATGAGAAGGCCGCCCTTTTTGGCCATGATTCCTCCCGTCGCGCGGCTATAGGAAAGGGAAAAGGGGGCGTCAACAGGTTTATGGGGTCTCGAAAGCCATCGGAAAAAGGTGCCAGGCAACCGTTGTTTCCCGATTGCAGCGTCCGCCGTCGTTCGAGCCTTAGAGGGAGAAGAACAGAAGAACAGTGCCAGGCACGAACCTCAGCAGACGGAGGAACACGAACCTCCACGAGTGCGATTTGGTGCCAGGCACGAGTGCGATTTGCTCCGTCATGTCGGTAGTTCGTTGATATTTAATAGGTTATTTGCCGGCGACCTGGGTTTGGAAGATTAACCAAATGTTTTTTAGTTTCTTTTATTATAGATTTGTCTGAACAAAAAACCCCATTATAATGATAACAGATTGATCGGGTTCTCGAGAGAGAGGAGCTTATTATGTCGAGGATATTTTCAGTGGGTCGTACGTTGTCGATGATAGCAGCTATCTTCTCCATCGCATTGATGTCATCGCACTTCGGCTGTTCCGGCGGTGGGGGGCAGGGTCAAGGACAGGGCAATGTTGAGAGCCAGGTCCCAAATCCACCGGCGGCTGCGCCGACCGTAACCGTAAAACTCGTGCGGCTTGACGGGCAGGAGATGGATCCATCCGCCAAGCCTATTCCGCTGACCGTCTCGCTGAAGATGACTTTTTCAGAGGCGATGGATGCGCCATCGGTGGAGGGGGCGGCTGCCCTCATGGATGGCGCGGGAAATAAAGTGCCTGGCACCTTTGCGTGGAACGCGGATAACACTATTGTGACTTTCAAGCCGCAAAAGAAGTTGTTGGCGAAGACTACATATAAACTACAGATATCCACGGCTGCGCAGTCTGCGGCAAAGAGCGCGATGGCTGCATTGGAGCAGCCCTTCGCCACGATGACCGCCGGCGACATCAACGGCGACGGGTCGCCCGATCTTGTCGTTGCGGCGGCTGGAAATCCAGGCTCTGTGTATATCTACAGCGGGGCCGCTATCGCCAATAATCCGATCGCGCCGATGGCCACGATTGCGGGCGATCTGCAGGGGGGAGTCCTTGCCGCCGGAACGCAGGTCGCCGTCGTAGGCGACGTTGATGCCGACGGATACGCCGACGTATTGATCGGCGTGCCGACCTACGACTCCGTCCTGATTAACGACGTGGGAGCTGCCTATCTCTTCAGCGGTGCAAAATTGTCCGGCGCGCAACCTGTGTCAAAGAAGATCACTGAAGCGGATGCGTTCCTGTTCGGCAGGCAGCTGCAGGCGTGTGCATTCGGCACGTCTATCTCCGGCGGATACGACGTGGATGGAGACGGATACGATGACGTCATCGTGGGCGAGCCCGCGGACAACAGTCGTCCCGGCGCAGCGTATGTCTTCAGCGGCAAGGGGCTCGCCGGCACGAAGAAGGGAGCTGATGCGCTGTATATCGTCAACGGCGGCGCCAATGGGGATCGGTTTGGTTTTGCCGTCACGGGGTTGCGGGATATCGATGGAGACGGCAGGGACGATCTGATGGCCGATGTCACGAATCCTGCATCCGGCAAGGTCTATCTCTTCCGGGCCAAAGACTTGAGCGCTGATACAAAACTCGCCAGCGCTGCAGTAGCCTTCTCGTCTGGCGCAGCGGTGATGTTCTTCGGACAGGCGTTTGCCTCAGCCGGCGATGCCGACGGCGACGGCATCGATGATCTGGCGATCACAACTGTCCAGCCCTGGGATGTGGACCTCTTCAGCGGCAAGATCATCCCGGCGACGGGAACGGTGAATCTCGACGAAACCAAGGCCGCTGCGGCGTTCAAGAACCTGCCTGGGGTGATTGGGCTTTCGATCGTCATCTCCGGCGCAGGGGATGTGGACGGAGATGGACGCAGTGACATCGTTGTGGGACTGCCTTCTGCCGCCGTGGGGGGAGTTCCTGGCGTGGGCAAGGCCTGGATCTACGGAATGGATGCGAATGGCGCAGGCAAAACCCTCGCCGAGCTTGCTATCAGCGGCGCGGCTGCGAATTACGCCTTTGGCCGGAGCGTCTCCGGCATCGGCGATATCGACGGTGATGGCAGGGCGGATGTCGCGATCTCCGCGATGGGCGCTAACGCCGGGAAGGGCGCGGTCCATATCTTCTCCGGCGCGAACTTAAGCGCTGGTCCGAAATACACGATCAACGGCACGACCGTGAATGAGGTGCTGGGCGCCTCGCTCGGAGGTGCGTATCGGTAGGGATCGGATGGCGAAAAGAGGCGCCTGACAGGACGACCTTAAATCGCCCAGACTTTCGGCGTCTTCGTTACGTTCCTGGATCATGCGGGCAGCGACCCGGATCTGGCGCAAGGTATCGAGCGCCGTGAATTCGGGAATCGTCAGTTCGCGGAGTTTTTGCGCCAGCGCTACGGCCTCACCGGACGTCGAAGGTGTCGTCGGAGCGGCGTTCTGAACCGGATGGTGATTTCTGATAAGGGCGTTGATTCCATTTTTTGTACTTCTGGTCCACTTTTTCGCTTGAAGTTCTTTGACGGTATCTGTTCGGAGATGCAGCGCATACGTTGCCTCGGAGATCAGCCGGATTTCCTCTTGGCTTCTTTCCGGATTCTCCGCGCGGACGAAATCCGCGATTCGTTTTAGCAGGCGCTCGCCGCCAAAATTGCTGAAACGCATCATGGCCACGACCCCTGCCGTGTCTTGCTGTTCCCCCTCCCAACGCGTCTCATACGTTACATGAGCGATGTTCGTGATGCATTCACTGACGAGCCACAGGTCCTCCAGTTTTTTCACGTGCGGCGCAAAGCGCTCCTGCCAGACGAGTGCCGCAGCTGCGTTCAATACGAGCGATATCCTGCGAATTCCATTCTCTGCCTCCAGAATACCATCCGTGGCAGGATAGCCGAGATAGCAGCGGATGCCGGTGAGGATCTGAGCTATATGATCGATCGGAGTGCCGGGGATATCCCCGTTGTAGTGGACGACGACGTGTTGAGATTGCTCGAAATTAGCGATCCTCCCGCGGCAAGGAAGAGATCTGAAGATCGTATGCCGGGCTCAGGGGCGGAATAGCGACCGGTGATGCGCAGCGATCCGGAAGGAGTCACCTTCGCGATGGCGGCATACTTGACGTCATCGGTTGAATCAAATGGCGTGGTTCCCTGTTCAAACTGAACGACGTCGGAATCCGGATCCACCTCAGCTCCATCCGTCGTTACGGCGAGTTCCACTTCATTGTTGTAATAGGAAATCGGCAGGGTCGCCAGTGTGCCTGTACTTTCGATCGACATGGAAGTCTCCTAATGCGTGGTGTCTCCCTCCTTATCGGACGGCCTTTCGCTAAGTTGCTAAATATTTTTGAAATAAACGATCGCAGGGGCGGTCAACGGGCAAGCGGGAGCCTCTCCTCAGGGTCCGTTCCGATGGCCCAGCAATAGACGTGATTGATGGCGGCGAGGGTTGTGAGCACGGTCTGTTGATTGATCGTATCGGAGGGCGGCAGTTCGGAGAGCGATACGCCCTGCACGAAGTTTTGCTCGCAACAGGTAAGAACGTTCGTGTCATTGCGAGGGTACCGAAGCAATCCCTCTGACTCACGGGGATTGCCACGCCCGCCTTCGGCAGGCTCGCAATGACACTCCGAGAGCAGCTGCGGCAACCCCCACAGCCTGCAGACCACCGGCCTCGCGCCGTAGATCGTGCAGCGACCTTCAGTATCGAGGAGAGGACAGCGGTGCGATCGTGCGTTCGTGCGATCGTGCGTTCGCAACTTCGTGCGTTGGTGCATTCGTGACAGCGTGTGCTGGTGCGCTGGTGCGATCGTGCGTTCGTTCTCGACCAGGTTTACGTTGCTTGCGTTTCTCGCGTTGCTTGCATTGCTTGCAGCGATGTTATCGTACTCCACCCGCCAGATTCGTATCCCCGCCACGCAGCAGTCCGCGCACCTAGGCCTGCAGGCGAATGCCCGTGGATACTTCGCACGCAGCCTCGCGGCAAAGCGGTCGATCTTATCGAGGAGCTGGAGATAGCTCGTGAACATGGGTCTGGCGCCTTCTAGCAGGATCTGCCCTGGAATTCAATTTTTGCGAGGAGGCGCGGGTTTTTAAAGCCGTTGATTATTGTAATACAATGTATTACAATATAATCATGAAGAACAAGGGCGAACTCAAGACCGTGCGTTTCTCCCGTCAGGAGCAGCAACTCCTCGATCGGTATCTGGAGGAGAACCCCGCTATCGGGAGCTTCTCGGCGCTGGCACGCATTGCGATCCTCGACTTCATGGCAAAGAGCGGAAGCATCCCCCTCAGGCCGATCCTACGGGAAGAGCAACGGGAACGCCCGTCGTTTCTGTGGGACTACGATATGAGCGAGGGTCAGGTGAGGGAGGTCCTGGCGGGTCCTGTGAAACAGCGGCTCTGGCTCGTGGCGCGGATTCTGGAACACGCGAAGCTGGGCGAGGTCTTCCAGTATCTCACGCCAGCACAGATCGAGCGTGATCTTCCGATGTTAAGGCTTCCATCAAAGATAAGGGAACATTGGGAATATGCGATCCGGCGCTGGAAGAGCCTGCCTGCCGGCAGGCAGGGAGGGCCTGATGAAAATTCTCACCGACCTGCAGCAAAGAGTGCTTAAACTCCTTTTTGCCGACAAGGAGATACGTCGGCATTTCTACCTCACCGGAGGGACAGCGCTGTCTGCCTTCCATCTTGAGCATCGGTATTCCGATGATCTGGATCTCTTCACGCATAGCGCCGGGATTGAATCAATGGACCGCATCGTCCGCGACGGCATACGCGATGCAGGCCTGTCGCTCAAGATGGAGCGCAGCTCCTCAACCTTCCGCCGTTTTCGCGTTGAGAAGGAGCTTCAGCTCGATCTCGTGCGCGACGTGGATTTCCGCGTAGGCAGCCCGCAGCTTATCGACGGCATCATGGTGGATACTCCGAAGAATATCGCGGTGAACAAGGTGCTGGCGATCTACGGCAGGCTCGATCCAAAGGATTACGTCGATCTGTACTTCATCATGAAAAACGAAAAATACGATATCCTGGATCTGTTATCGCTCGCAGGGAACAAGGACGCCGGCATCGAACCCTTCAGTTGGGCTCGCGTTATTGCGGACGCGGAATCGATTGCGGTGCTTCCGCGCATGGTCAAACCGCTCGATATGGAGAAAGTGAAACTCTTCTTTCGAGACCTGCGCGGCCGGATTGTAGACGCCGTGAAGCCGTAGGGGGAGAGAATTTGTGAAGAGATATTCTGAGTTCTTCGAGTGAATAATCTGCGATGGAAGGGGATTGCTTCGTCGCTCTTCGACGGACTCAGGGCTCCTCGCAATCACACCCAGGCCGTTACGATTCACGAACGACTAACGACGAACGACGGCCTTTAAAACCCCGGGCTTCGGATGAACTTGCCGTTGTTGTCCACTATGAGTGCCTTGGCCTTGCCGAGCTTTGCCAGGAGCTTCAGCCCCTCGTCAGGCCCGAGCAGAAACACGGCGTGCGCGACACCCTGCGCGAGTGCGGCGTCGTTCATCACGAGAGTCACGCCTCGGCACGGCTGCGCCACCGCGCTGTTTGAGCGCGGGTCGATGAGCTGCTGCGAGCGATACTGATTAGCGCTCACGGTCGCGATGCCGGTGTTGGATACGGAGAGGTTGAGCGCGTGATGCGCGTACGTGCCTTCGTCGTCCTGCACCTGGATCTTCCACGGCCCCATCACGTTCTGGCCGATACCGCGGAATGTGTTGCCAACCTTGACCATCGCGTTCTGCATGCTGGAAGCGAAGATATAGCGGATCATGAGCTCGGCGAGAAACCCGTCGATCATGTCGTCGAAGCGCGCCTGCATGCCCGCGTTCTTGAGCTGAACGGAGTTGCCTCCGATGGAGACGTCTTTATAGTGGCCGCTCCCGCCGTAGATCACGTCGAACGCGCCGTCCGTCCACTTCGATAATTGCTGCGCGGTCTTGAACGCCTCGACCACGTCTTCGGACGCCTGTACGGCACTCTGCCCCGCGGCCGCGTTGATCCGTGCGACCTCGCTGCCCGGATTATTTCCATCGAGGCGTCCAAAGGTTTCATTCGCCTTCTGGGAAACGATATCCATCAGCTTTTCTATGGCGCCAGCATCTTTTTCGAAACCGATGATGAGAATGGCCGCGGGTATGCGGCCGCCGATCATGACTTGTCGCTGAAATTGCCTGATTCCTCCCTGCGCGTACGACGCGGCCGGGATGAGAAACGAAGCGATTGCGATTAACAGGAGTGCGGCGCGGAAACGATTATTTCTCGGCATTTTCTTCACGCTCCCTCTGGCGAAGGTCATTGGGTCCTCCGGCGGCCGATGCCTGCGGGGCGTCCTCGCGCTCCGGCGCGGCGACGACGTTGAGCCCGCGCGACGCGAGCAGGTTGCCACCCATGTCTACCATGATGCCGCGCGTCTCAGGGTGCGCCTCAACGTATTGCAGCCCGAACTTGGGCCCCACCGTATACGCCGCAAGCGCGAATGCGGTTGCAGTCATCGCATCAGCCGCGAGTATAGTTATGCTGCGTATGGAATTGTCGGCCACCGGCTTCTTGCTGAGCGGATCGACCAACCCCTTGCCGAGCCCGTCAGGAGAAACTGTTGCAGCGGCCACGTTGGAGATGTTGTAGCGGTAGGCGCGGTACGCGTTGCCGTCGCCGTTTTTCTCGCCAAAGCCGATCTGAATGTTCCACGGGGTGAAGATGTCGCGGCCGGAGTTGCGGTGCACGGGACCCACCTCGACCATGGCATTTGTGAAGCCCTGCTTAGCGAGTTCGTCCATCACGATATCGGCAACAAAACCGGGCGCGATCTTCTTGAGATCCACGGCCATGCCGTCGCTCTTGAAGGAGATCGTCTTCGCGTTTTCGTCGAGCGAGACCCTCCGCCAGTCCTTCTTCTGGAACATGTTCTTCTGCGACGGAGTCGTTATGTCGAACCACCCGCCCGTGAGAGTGGCGAGTTTGACGGAGCGGGAGATGAAGTCGAACCCATCCTGCGAGAGCGTTAACGACTGCCCGTGCTGGAGTGCGTTAATCTGCGATTCCGCGCCGCCCTCGGAGAAGAATTCGCGGTCAAAGGAGAGGGCGCGTCCCACCGCCGAGGAGAGCGCCGAACGAGCAGCACCTTCATTTGAAGAAGTCGCAACAACCGTTATTGAGATCGGCATTCCGAATGAGAGCGAGGCGTCGGAATTGTACTGATGTGGCGCTGAAGATACCTCAGCCGCAGGCTCGGCTGCCTTATCTTTCTTCGCCGTAGGTACGGCCGAAGTTGCGATGGACGGAACAGCCAGGATGGCTGCGAGGATGAAGAAAAGGCGCGCGCTATGTTTCATGAGATGCTCCTCCGTGGGAATAAGAAAGGGGCGTTCACTCCAACACTTCTTTGAGATACCGTCCCGTGTGCGATTTCGTGTTCTTTGCTATCTCTTCAGGCGTGCCGACTGCAACTATCCTTCCGCCGGCGTCTCCCCCTTCAGGACCGAGGTCGATACAGTAATCGGCAAATTTGATCACGTCAAGATTATGCTCGATGATAATCGCAGTATTGCCTGCTTCAACCAGCCGGTCGAGCACGCCGAGCAGCTTGTGAACGTCGTCGAAGTGAAGACCCGTGGTCGGTTCGTCCAGTATGTAGAGCGTGTGCCCGCCCACGCCCTCTTCCTGAAGAAGCCTCGGCCGCTTTGCAAGCTCACGCGAGAGCTTTATTCGCTGAGCCTCTCCGCCGGAGAGGGTAGTGGCAGACTGCCCGAGCTCGATATACTCCAGACCCACTTCCACCAGCGTCTCGAGCTTGTGCCTTATGGGCGGGACGTTTTCGAAGAAGCGATGAGCCTCGGCGACCGTCATCTTGAGTATGTCTGCGATCGAAGCGCCCTTGTACTGGATCTCGAGCGTCTCGCGGTTGAAACGCAGACCCTCGCAAACCTCGCACTCCACGTAGACGTCAGGCAGGAAGTGCATTTCTATCCGAATGATTCCGTCTCCCTCGCACGCTTCGCAGCGGCCTCCCTTCACGTTGAATGAGAAGCGGCTCGGCGTGTAGCCGCGCGCGCGAGCCTCGGGCAGTTCGCTCATCAGCTCGCGGATATGCGTGAATACGCCGGTGTAGGTGGCGGGATTGGAGCGCGGCGTGCGGCCTATGGGCGTCTGGTCGATGCTGATGACCTTTGAGATGCGCTCCCAGCCCGATATCTCGCGAACCTTTCCTGCGGCCTCCTTGGAGCGATCGATGCGCTGTTTCAGCCCCGCGAGCAGGGTCTCGTTTATGAGCGTGGATTTCCCGGAGCCGGAAACTCCGGTGACCACGGTGAGGCAGCCGAGCGGAAACGCTGCGTCCACATCCTTGAGGTTGTGTTCCGCGGCGCCCTTGAGCTCAATCCAACCCTCCTCGGCCGGCCTGCGGCGCGCGGGCTTTTCAATCGAACGGCGGCCGGAGAGATAATCTCCGGTGAGCGTGCCTTGCTTCTTCATTATATATGCAGGCGAACCGGTGGCCACGATATGGCCTCCGCCCACGCCGGCTCCCGGGCCGAGGTCGATTATGTGGTCCGACGCGAGCATCATGTCGCGGTCGTGTTCGACGACCAGAACCGTGTTGCCAAGATCCCGGAGCCGCTTGAGCGTGGTGATGAGCCTGTGGTTGTCGCGCTGGTGCAGGCCTATCGACGGCTCGTCCAGCACGTAGAGCACGCCCGTGAGCGCGGAGCCGATCTGCGTGGCGAGCCGGATGCGCTGGTCCTCGCCGCCTGCGAGCGTGCCGCTGGCGCGGTCGAGCGAGAGGTAGTTGAGGCCCACGTCGATGAGGAACGTGAGGCGCTCGGAGATCTCCTTGATGATCCTCCCCGCGATCGCCGCCTGTTTTTTCGAAAGCGAAAGCGAGCGCACGAATTTGAGCGTATCGTCTATCGAGAGGGAGCATATCTCGGCGATATTTTTCTCCCCCACAGTCACGTTGAGAGCCTCCGCTCTCAGCCTCGCGCCTTTGCACGAAGGGCACGGCCGCAGATTCATGAAGCGCTCTATGTCTTCGCGCACCCAATCCGACTGGGTCTCGCGCCAGCGTCGTTCGAGGTTGGGTATGACGCCTTCGAACGGCGTCTTGACGATGCGCTTTTTCCCTCCGCCCACGTCGTATGAAAAACGTATCTCTTCATCGCCTGAGCCGTAGAGGATTGCGCGCTGCACATTCTCCGGAAGTTCGTCGAAGGGCGTATAGATGTCCGCGCCGTAGTGTTTTGCGATGGCGAGGCAGAGCTCGATATAATCGGTAGCGTTTTTTTTCTGCCACGGAGCTATCGCGCCCTCGCGCAGCGAGAGAGCGCGGTTGGGCACCATCAGATCCGGATCGAAATAGCGGCGCACGCCGAGCCCGTCGCAATCCGTGCACGCGCCCCTGGGGCTGTTGAAGCTGAAGAGCTGCGGCGTGATTTCCGGGATGGAAACGCCGCAGTGCGGGCATGCGTGCTTTTCGGAGAATAAAATCTCTTCGGGACCCGGGACTCGGGACTCGGGATTCGGCGACCGGGACTTGGTTGTAGCGGTCCGAGTTCCGAGTTCCGAATCCCGAGTTCCGGACGTCAGGACCTTCACGATTCCATCGCCGTGCTTGAGCGCAGTCTCCAGAGAATCCGCCAGTCGCGACGATATCTCTTTTTTCACCGCGAGGCGATCGACCATCAGATCGATGTCGTGCTTTTTTTTCTTATCCAGTTTAGGCGGCGACGCGAGCTCTACGATCTCGCCGTCCACGCGCGCGCGCACGAAGCCTGCTCGAGCGAGTTTTTCCATCTCCTTTGCAAACTCGCCCTTGCGTCCGGATGCTATGGGCGCAAGCACCGCAATGCGCGTGCCCTGCGGGAGCGCGAGTATGCGGTCGACCATCTGCGAGACGGTCTGCCCCGCGATAGGCCGTTTGCACTTGGGACAGTGCGGAGTTCCGGCGCGAGCGAATAACAGGCGCAGATAATCGTAGATCTCCGTCGACGTGCCCACCGTGGAGCGGGGGTTGCGGGACGCGTTGCGCTGTTCGATGGAGATGGCGGGAGATAAACCCTCGATGGAATCCACGTCCGGCTTTTCCATCTGGCCCAGGAACTGCCGCGCGTATGCGGAGAGCGATTCGATATAGCGGCGCTGCCCCTCGGCGTAGATCGTATCAAAGGCCAGCGACGACTTGCCTGAGCCGGAGAGCCCGGTCACGACAACGAGTTTGCCGCGCGGGATCTCCACGTCGATGTTCTTGAGGTTGTGCATCCGCGCGCCGCGGACGATGATATCACCCTGTGGCATGGCGGGAGGGTCTACAGGCGGCGAACGTCTTTTGCAATTGGAATCAGAGCTTGGGCCGCGGCGTATCCGTCGTGATTATGAGCAGGTTGCCCCTGCTCGGCGGCGTGGAAAGAAGGCTGTTGAGTTTATTATGCAACGGCGCAGTCGGCCCGTCGGGCTCGATGAAATCCGCTTCCGTGATCGCGAGGATTGCCGGGCGATGCGCTGCCTCCCGAATTATTTTATCGATTTGCCAGCAGGCAGACGATGCGCGCGCATTGATCAAGGTAAGATAATTATCGGGACCGAAATCTCTCCGTCCCCTGATCAGACAAGACGGCGTGCCCCGGTATTTTTCAGGGACGCTGTCGTCGCGCATGGCCGCCAGTTGCAGCATCGTTTCAACGAGGCGCGCGGGATTTCCGCTCTCCAGACGGGAACCGCCGATGTACACCAACGCATGCGAACTTGTCGCCCCGATATCTCTCCATAGTGCTTGCGCCTCTCTTACAAGTGCTGATGGCGGGAGAAGGGGAGCCTGTAAATCCGCTCCAGGCCCAGTGGTTTTATCTGAAGGAACCCGATCCTTTGGGACAGTCGTCCATATCTCCTGCCATGCGGCCTTCACGAGCTCGCGAACCAGCGTGAAAAATGACGGAAGGACCATCCATGCGGCGAGCGGATCGTTGACGGGCGCGCCATGGATGGGCTGATCCGGGACCGAGATCAATTCCGCAGTGTCGGATTTGTTTTGCTGAACGGAAAAGACATCCGAGCCGACGTTGAAATTCGCTGCGTCCCGTGGACATGCGACAAATGCGTCGGAGCCGGCGACCCCGCTTGAGGTCTCGGAGGACGCGAGTTCTTCTCCGCCGATCGCATCGTCGCATGCATTCAACGCCGATGCGGGCATTGCCGTCATCCATCCATTGAGAGAGGCGTTCATGAATTGTGTTTCGAACATGATTATCTCCTGTCGTTGACCATTTCAGTTCATGCCGTTTTCCTTGTGAGCGGAACTCAGGTCACAAAATTCCCAGCCGGGCGTCGTGACCGTAGCGATGCGTAGGAGGTTCAGATGGACTTCGTTGCGTTTCAAGGCATTGGCGATGATTCCGTTTATCGGCGCGGCGATTCCGCTGCGGCTGAGGAGGTCGGCGCCGTTGAGCACGAGGACCGCCGATCTCTTCGCCGCCGTCTGCATGATTTCGTCGATGCGTTGAGCGGCTGCCACGATTCCGCGGGCGATCGAGGCCTGCGGGAGAGAGGGATGGAGCAACTGTTCGCAGTCGATGAGACAGTGGGGTGCATCACGGAATTCGGGGGGTACGACATCTTTTTCGTGTTCCATGAAATAGATCATCGACGCCGTGATGAGCCCGCTTCTTATTGAATCCTGCTCATTCTCGCCCCTGAAGATCATCACGCGCAGCCTGTTCTCGCCGACTTCATTCCAGCAGGTGCGCGCGTATTCGCCAGAGTCCCTTCCGATGGTGCCTGGCACCAGCTGCGCGCGCGAGCCGCGGGAAACGGCCTGTGATGGCTTACCGCAATTTGCGTGAGTTTTATCGGCAGGCGGAAGCGCTGGCGCCAATCTTGAATCGTCCTGCGCGTGCTGCATTTTGGGCCTGGCGCCGGTAAACCACCTCCATGCAACTTTCAGCATGCCGAAAAGCCCTATGACGAATGGTAGAGGGGGTATCAACGAATAGGCGGCCGATGCGTCGTCGTGAAGCGCGCATTCAGCTGCGACTTCGGCGTTGCATTCGGTTTCGCCATCGGCCGTTTCGTTCTCCCGCGCATCGGCGACCTCCCAATCTGAAGATGCCGCGCAGGAAGGCGTCGCGGTCATGCATCCGCCGTAAGAGGCATTGACGAAGTTGCTTCCCGTCATAAATGTTCCCCATTATTGAGGTCGGCGAGTTTCCAGCCAGGCTTAGTGGCGCTCAGCAGGAACAGAAGATTTTTTCGAATATCCTCATCAGCCAGCGCGGAGGTCAGGGCCTGGATGACGGGCTGTGTCCTCTCGTCGCCCGAGAGAAGGTCTATCTCGGTCAGCACAAGCATGGCCGGGCCGACTCGGGCTTTGTCCATTATCTCTACGATGTTTCGCGCGGTTTCCTCCATGCGCTCGGAAAAAGTCTGCAGGATTCGGCCGGGATGCAGAAGTTCCTGGCAGCTGAGGAAAAGGTGTGGCGCTTTCCTGAACTGTAGCGGCACGCATTCAGGTTCTGAATCCTTCATATAGAGCATGCTGCCTATTACGAGCGCGGCCTTCGTGCTGTCTGACTTTCCGTTTACGCGAAACATCAAGGTACGGGTCTCTTTTTTCGCCACTGCGTGCCACTGCGCACGCGCCTCGTCCATCACAGGTCTTTTTTTTGAGTGCGATCGTGGATTTTTTCCGTTTGCCGGATTGGACGCCTTGGCATTGGAGGCGGGGAGAAGCGATGGCGGCCGCAGCGAGGCGTACGCGCGCTCGCTTAACATCGCCGGTTTTTTCGAGAACCTCCTGATCAGCCAGTTCCACGTCGAATTAAGAAGTCTGCGTATGCCTACTGCAATAAATGCGGTAGGTAATGCCCAGGAAGCGGCCGGCGAAATATCCTTTGCTCCGCCCGTCGGGTTCTCTTTTCGCTGTATGATCGCAGAGCTGTAATGAGAGGAGGTCGTCGTATGAAGGGACGCGCTAGTGGTTGCAAAGGTATCGCTTTGCGCTTCAGGCATCTCAGGGCAAAGGGTTTCATCCGCAATCACCTCATCCTCTGAAATGATCGATGCGGAGGAAGGCGCCATAGCGCATGCATTGAGTATCGCGTCTGTGCAGAGAGTTTCAAACATCAGTTCCTCATGAAATAGTTTGAAAACTGGACTCGTCGTCCCGCAGTATATCGGCTGTATGGGAAAAAAGTTGCGGATATTTTTCAGGTTTTTTGAAAGCGGCCCTACAGGCCTACCTGTCGCTTTCCCTCGTCGAGCATCTTGTCTACCTGCTCCGCCGTGGGCGCCTCGGCATACAGGCGGATCAGGGGCTCGGTGCCGGATGCCCGGAAGAGGAGCCAGGAATCGTCGTCGAGAAGGAAATGGTGGCCGTCCAACTTGTCGTGCTTCACGACCCTTCGTCCGGCGAGCGATTTGATATCCAGCGATTTCATCTTCTCCCTGACGCGAAGGATCTCCTCGGCCGAGAGGTGGTTATCGATCCTGCGATAGAACGAAGGTCCGAACTCCTCCTGCAGTTCGCGGACGAGCGTGGAGAGGCTTTTTCCAGTGACGGCCATCAGCTCGAGGATGAGCATGTCCGAGAGCACTCCGTCGCGCTCGGGTATGTGGCGGGGGAAGCCGAACCCTCCCGACTCCTCGCCGCCCACGAGCACGCCAGGCTCTTTCATCGCAGGGCTTATGTATTTGAAGCCGACCGGCGTCGTGATAACCTCAAGGCCGTACTTTCGGCCGATGCGGTTGATCATCATGGTCGTTGAGATCGATTTGACGACCTTGCCTCTCCAGCCTTTGTTTTCGACGGCGTGACGGAGAAGGAGAGAGAAAACCTCGTGCGTGGTTACGAACTTGCCGAACTCATCTACGGCGCCTGCGCGGTCGCCATCTCCGTCGGTGAGCAGACCGCACGAAAACCCGCCGGCTGCGACGCGCTCCATCAGCTCGTTTGCGTTCGGGGGTATCGGCTCCGGATTGAGGCCGCCGAAGTTTGGATCCGCGCCATTGTGGATCTCCGTGACCATGTCGCCCAGAAGTTTCGGAAAGTAGCCGGAGCCCGAGCCGTACAGGGGATCGACCAGCACTCTCTTGACGCTTGATGACTTGATCCTGTCGGTGTCGACGAATTTATTGATGGCGTCGAGGTATTCGCCGAGCGGATCGAACTCCGAGAATTGCGGATGTCCCGCGTGACCTGCCATCTTCGGCTTGCGTCCTGACTTGTCGTTGGCGACGATGCGATCCTCTATGGGCTTCAGATATTCGGAAGAAGCGGCGCCGCCGTAACTCTCCTTGAATTTGATTCCGTTCCACGATGGAGGATTGTGGCTTGCCGTGACCATGATGCCTGCCGCGCAGCCCTTTGTCTTCACGTACCAGGCGACGGCCGGCGTGGGGCAGAATGCATTAAAGAGTACGGTGGTAATTCCGTTGCCCAGGAGCACGGAAGCGATTTGCTGCGCGGCTTCAGGCGAGCGGTTGCGGCGATCGTATCCTATCGCGACCGGCCTGCCTGCCTCAGGCATCGTCGGATATACGTCGGCAAACGCCTGGATCACCTTTCCGATATTTTCCGGTATGAAGTCGCGGTCAACGACAGCGCGCCATCCGTCAGTGCCGAACTTGATAACCATAATCTCTCGAACTCCATTCGCGATTCGTGCGCTCGTGCGATAATAGTGCGACCGTCCGATCGTCCGACCGTGCGTTCGTAACACCTTGGATAGGTTTAACGATCGCACGAGAGTACGAGCGCACTAACGCACGATTTGCTGCCCACTATCTTCAATCGTCCAGCCCACGAGTCGCCTCGTGAGCGTCAGGGTGGCCAGCATGTTTTGCGGATCGGCCCGGCCCAGCCACGCGATATCTTCCGCGGTGCCGTGCCCCGGAGACGTGCGAATATACGGAAGACCCAGGGTGATGTTGACGCACCTTCCCTGACAGATCAGCTTCGCTGGAAGCAACCCCTGATCGTGATACATGGCTACGACCCCGTCATAGTCGAACTCCGCCAGCCTGTTGAATATGCCGTCGGCCGGCAGGGGGCCTATGCAATTGATGCCGCGCTTCCTGGCTGCCTGAATTGCGGGTTCGATGATCTTCTCTTCCTCCCTGCCGATCGAGCCGTTTTCGCCTGCATGGGGATTCAGCGAGAGCACCGCAATGCGGGGTTCCGGGCACGCGAAGTGCCGGCAGAGGGCCTCGTACGTGCGCGATATAGTTACCACCACCCGTTCCTTTGTGACGGCCTTCGCCACCGTCTTTAAAGGGATGTGCATGGTCACGAGCGAGATGCAGAGCTGTTTTATAAACGAACATCCGGAGCCGGTATCGTGTCGCCCCTCTGCAAAAAACATCATCACTACGTCTTGCGCGCGGGAGAGCTGCGCCAGGTAATCGGTGTGGCCGGTGAAACCGCGATGAACCGATTGCATACGATGTTTGTTGACCGGGGCCGTAACCAGCGCCTTGATCCTGCCGGCTTTGATGTCGTCGACCGCGGCGTTTATCGCCGATAGCGCCATGCGCGCGGCCTCGATATCCGGTATCGAGCCCATGTGTCCGGCGGTGCTCGACGTTATCACCATCGCCTTGGGATCGATCTCACCGTTTGCAAGCTGCGCGGCGGCATCTATGGCGTTTCTGTCCCCGTATATGCGGAATTGCGCCCGCTCTGTTTCACTCATGGCAAGCCATGACTTGGCTACGATCTCGGGGCCGATCCCCTTGGGATCTCCCATTGTGACGCCGATGATGTTTTTCATGGTATTATCGGATTTCAACAAATGCCTTCTGCCGTTCCTTCTCCAGATACGAATTCATTGTCTCCTGGATTCGCTCGTCATAAAGCGCCGAGTAGATCCTATCGCGAAGCCCGTCGAAATCCGATGCGGAGAGTTCCGGCAGGGAGATGAGCTTCACGATCACAAGACCGTTTTCCGTGAGTATCGGATTGGATACGTCCCCCACCCTCAGGTTGCGTATCGTGTCGGCCACCGGTTGAGGCAGATCTTTCAAACTCACCATTCCCAGGTCGCCGCCTTCGCTGGAATTCGGCCCCTTTGAGTAGGTCCTGGCCAGTTCGGCGAAATTACCGCCTTTGCGTCCCTTCGAGACGATGGAGAGCGCCGTCTGCTTGAGCTGCTCCGCTTCCGCCTCGGACTTGAGGCCCTCGAACGGGAGGAATATCTGCGCTATGTGCGCGCGAACGCTGCCGCGGAAGCGGTCCTGATTGCGCTGGTAGTAATCACGCAGATCCTGGTCCGTTATCTTCACCTTCGGCCCGATCATCTGGTTGATGAACTTGATGCGCCTGATCTCGAGTTCCACTTCTTTTTTATAGTCCTCGTAGCTCATCCCCTTTGATGCTACCTCCGAGCGCAGCTGTTCGATGGTCATGCCGTTCTGCTTCAGCACGTTCGCTATTGCATTGGCGAGGTCGTCCTCGGTCACTTCGATCTTGGCGGAGGACATGAGCTGATTGATCAGCCTGTCGTTTATCAGACGGTCGAGTATATCCTGGCGCGCCATTGGAGCCGGCTGGTTCTTGTCGCCGTTTTTGCTGCGCGCGGCCAGCGCCCTGTTGAGCTGCACTTCGGTGATGACGTCGTTGTTGACTACCGCGACGATGCGATCCACGACCTCCGCGCGCGCGATGCACGGAACGAGCGCGGACAACGTGAAAATGCACGCGGATGCAGACGCGGCGATGCACCTGACTATGGAACGAGACTTATCCTTCAAGCTTTACCTCCTCGAGGGCCTTTTCGTTTATCGTGACCCTCGCCTTTTTTTTAAGGCCGTCGAGCCACGGCTGATATGCGGATTCCACTTTTTCTTCCTGCAGCATCCGCTTGATCGAGGGAGCCGCCTCGGCAAGCGGGCGCTGGCGCGCAGGACGGCGGTCCAGAAGCTGGAAGATCTGATAGCCGTACGGAGTGGCTGTTACCTGGCTCACCTGTCCTACGGATAGCCCCTGGCAGACCTGTGAAAATACCTCAGGATAGGACTGCGCGTCGAAATAGCCGAGATCGCCGCCGCGTTTTGCGTCCGGGCTCACCGAGAACTGCTGCGCGAGAGCCGCGAAATCTTCGCCCTTTACGACGCGCGAGTGGATTCGCTCCGCCAGCTCGCGCGTGTCCACGAGGATCTGCCGCGCGTGGAACTGCGCGTTCTCGCGGAATTCGCTGATGTGTTCTTTGTAGTATTGGGCCACGCGCTCATCGGAGATCGGGATCTGCGAGAGAACCTCCTGCTCGATGAGCTTTACGATCAAGAGCCTGCGCCGCTGTAAATCGCGCCATCGCTCGGGCGAGATGCCGCGTTCTGCAAGGGCCTTGTCCGCATCGACCGCGTCGGTCTGCATTTCCGGTGCGGCGGCAAGTTCTTCGTCGCTGGCGGCAACGCGCAGCCGTTTCGCCTCATCGATCAGGATCGCTTCCTGGACGAGCCGCTCCAGCGCCTGACGGCGGAACTCCTCAAAGTTTACCTTGGAATCCAGGATGGCGGTATCGTAGGAGCCGCTCTCTATCTTCATTTCGTCCAGCAGGTCCTGCGCAGTGATCTTCGATCCGTCGACAGTGGCCACGACGATGCCGCTCTGCCGGGAGCAGGCCGTGAGAGTCAATACCAGCAGGGCAACGCCGAGTAATCTGCGCATTTGGTCCTCGCGTGATGAGTTTTGGTCAGCTAACACACGCGGAGAGCGCACTCAAGGAGTTTTTGGCGGCCAGAATCGCGGCCGCGCCGCCAGCGGGGGCCGGGGCCTTGATGATCAGGCGATCGGGGGGGACGATGCGGAAGCGGCCGGGTTCTTTTGCGGCCAGGGAGAGGATCGCCTCAGTCGAGAGCGGGGTGCTTGCGTCGAGCTGGCAGGAGAGAACGGAGCCGTCAAAGAGCACCTGGCGCATGCGGAGCCTGCGCGCCAGGATCTTTACCTCCATTACGCCCAGCAGATTTTCGGCCTCCGCGGGGAGAGGGCCGAATCTGTCCGCGAGCTCCTCCCCAAGGGCTTCGATTTCCTCGGAGGAGTCGCGGGATGAGAGCCTCTTGTAGATATCGATGCGCGTTCCAGGGTCGGATATGTAGGTTTCCGGCAGAAAGGCCGCGACCTTGAGGTTGAGCTCCGGGTCGATTTCCTCCTCGACCTTCTTGCCAGTGAGCTTTCTGACGGCCCTGTCGAGCAGCTTCGTGTAGAGCTCGTAACCGAGCGCGGCGATGTGGCCGGACTGCGCGCTGCCCAGGATGCTGCCTGAGCCGCGGAACTCCAGATCGTGCATAGCTATCTGGAAGCCTGAACCGAGTTCGGTGAAGCGCTTGAGCACCGTGAGCCTCTTCTTCGCAAGAGGCGTCATCTCTCCGTCCGGCGGAGTGAGCAGATACGCAGACGCGCGCACGTTCGATCGCCCTACGCGGCCGCGCAGCTGATAGAGCTGCGCGAGCCCGAACGTATCTGCGCGGTTGATGATGATCGTGTTCGCGTTCGGTATGTCGAGCCCCGACTCGATGATGGTGGTGCACAAAAGGATGTCCGCGCGCTTTTCCAGAAACTCCATCATCACGCGCTCGAGTTCGTGTTCGTGGAGCTGGCCGTGGCCCACGACGATGCGCGCCTCCGGCACCGCGCGCGCGAGCCGAGAGCGCATCGATTCGATCGTCTCCACCCGGTTGTGCACGAAGAAGACCTGGCCGCCGCGCGCTATCTCGCGCAGGATCGCCTGCCGCACCACGCCCTCGTCGAACGGCGCCACGTACGTTGCGATGCTCTGGCGGTTTGCTGGCGGTGTGTTGATGATGCTGATGTCCCGGATGCCGGATAGCGACATGTTGAGAGTGCGCGGGATCGGGGTCGCCGACATGGCGATGACGTGCACTTGCGTGCGCAACTTCTTGATCCGCTCCTTGTGCCTGACACCGAATCGGTGCTCCTCGTCGATGATGAGCAGCCCCAGGTTTTTGAACGCGATGTCCTTTTGCAACAGCCTGTGCGTGCCGATGACGATGTCGACGCCCCCCTTCTTGAGCCGCTCGATAATATCCTTCTGCTGCGAGCCGCTCCGAAAGCGCGAGATCATCTCTATTTCTATTGGCTGCCCGGCAAAGCGCCTGTTGAACGATTCGTAGTGCTGGAACGCGAGCACCGTCGTGGGCACGAGCACGGCTACCTGTTGACCCGCGAGGGCCGCGCGGAACGCGGCGCGCATCGCCACCTCGGTCTTTCCGTAGCCCACGTCGCCGCAGATGAGCCTGTCCATCGGCCGTTCGCTCGCGAGATCGCGCATCACGTCGTCTATCGAGCGCTCCTGATCCGGAGTCTCATCGTAAGGGAATGCCGCGGCGAACTCCTCGTACGCGGCTCCAGCGTCGGGTATCGGAACTCCGGGATAGACCTCGCGCGCGGCGTAGATCTCGATCAACTCCTTGGCGAGAATCCTTATCGCCTGCGTCGCCTTCTTCTGCACGGCTGCCCAGCGCGTTCCGCCGAGCTTGTCGATGAACGGAGGTGCGTCGCTCGAGCCTATGTAGCGGCCCACGAGGTTCATGCGATAGACCGGGAGATAGAGCTTGTCGCCTCCCAGGTATTCGAGGAGCAGAAAATCGCCGGCATTCCCGTCGATAGCGAGGTGCGCGAGCCCGCGATAGCGGCCTATGCCGTGCAGCTCGTGCACGAGAAAGTCTCCATCGGCGAGTTCGGCGAACGAGGTGAACGGCTCCATTGGGCGGGCGGGAGGGGCCTTGCGCGGAGCTTTGCCGCCGAAGATCTCAGCGTCCGTTATCACGGCGAGCTTCTCAGCCTCCCAGCGGAAGCCGGCGGAGAGGCGGCCCATGATGAGGCGCAGCGCAGCGCCTTTCATCTCTGAGAGCGTTTCAAACGGCGCGTCGAACTTTACCACCTCCAGCCCGTGCGTGTGGAAGAGATCCGTGAGCCTCAAAGCCTGCACTTCCGTGTGGCAGTTGAGGCAGACGCGCGAGTTTGATTCCAAAAGCCTTCGGATGAGATCGATGAGCGGGTTGAGGATGTCCTCGCCCTTTGCCTGCGGTTTGAGCAAGACGTGCAGATCCGCGTTGCTCTGCGTGGCGGCTCTGATCGACGGAGTCTGATCTCCTTCAAGAGGCAGGGCATTGAGCCGCGCACCGCGCATGCGGCTGAGCCCGTCCCACAGCTCCGCGGGCGGCATAACGATCTCTTCCGGCTTCACCACGCGCTCGGGGCTCTGCGTGTCGCGATACATCTCCGCAACTTCCTTTTCGTGCACGTTTGCGGCGGCCTCCGCATCGGTCGCCTCGTCGACGAACGCGAGCGCGTCGGAAGAGAGGTAGTCGAAGAGGGTGGAGGTGGAGTCGTGGAAGAGCGGCATGAGCGTCTCGATGCCCGAGACCGCGATGCCTTCGTGTATCGCCTCGATGATCGCCCGGCGCTCGTGCGCCGTGAGGTTAGATTCGTCCGAACGCTCGCGGATCCTGTGTGCGGCCTTTGCGCGCGATGCCGAGTCGAACGGGAGGTCGCGCACGGGTATGAGCAGCACTTCGTTTACATCGTGGCGCGAGCGCTGGTTGGCAGGGTCAAAGGCGCGCATGGAGACGATACGGTCGTCCTCCAGCTCTATGCGCACCGGTAGTTCCGCGGTCGGCGGCCAGAGGTCCACGATGCCGCCGCGGCGGGCGTACGATCCTTCGTCCTCTACGAGCCCCACGTCTTCGTAGCCGTAATCTGAGAGCCACGAACAGAGCTCCTGCGGATCGATGGATTCCTTCTTATGGATGGTGCGGCCGCCGTTTGCGATGAACGACATGGGCGGGAGCCGGCGCATGGCCGCCGCGACCGACGCGACGACGATGAGGGGGCGGCTGTGCGCGAGTTCGTAGAGCGCGCGGATGCGGTCCGCCCAGTCCTCGGGTTCCGGAGAGAGGCGCGAGAAAGGGAGCACGGAGCTTTCGGGAAAGAGAGCGAGTCGGGGGCGGTCGTCGGGGTGGAGAAAGAGCGCGCAGTCGTCCACCAGCTCCTGCGCGCGCTCCTCGGTGGAGGTGATAGCGAGGATCGCGGACCCGCGCATCGCGCGTGCCAGGCACGCAAGCAAAAGCCCACGTGCACAACCGTGCAGCCCGTCCACGGCTACAGGGCCATGCGCGCCCTTGATCGCCTCGATGATGTCGCTAATCCCGGCTGCCATTGTTGGGCGTTCTAGGGGTTTGAAGGGAGTGAGTCAAGGAGCCAGGCGAGGGGGTGTGCAACGCGACGGTGCCGGGCACGGTGGTGAAGTCGCCCTCCATGAACCTCCCGTGCCCATGAAGTTCCCCGAGCACATGGTTCGCCTGCTCGAGCTCGATCCGGCGAGACTGCCTGGCTCGAAAGGAGTGAAATAGGCGACGTGATTGCCGATCTGAACGCTGCAGGCGATAGTCGATTCAGTGGTTGACGAGGAAGATATCGATCTTGCCGCGCGCACCCCAATAGAATTCGCTGAGCCCTCGTTTCATCTGCGACCACGTGTCATTGGGCGTGAGATCTTTCAGGGGAACCCACATCACTACTCTTCCGTCATCCAGTTTCATGTCTGCATGGAAGTCTGACTTGACCGTACCGTCTGGCTGAGCCATGACGTCGGCGTGGAACTGATCGATGACACCCGTCAACGGCGACCTGAAGAAGAAGTTCCAATACGCCACACTTTGTCCGACGTGAAATTTTCGGCCGTCGGCGTCGGCGGCCTCTTTCATCTGCTCGAACGTCTTTCCGCTTGAAAGCCTGAGGAAGGAGAGCAGAGAGGGGAAACCATCATCATCAAGAAGGGTTGTCAGCGATTCTGCCGGGCAATAGGAATCCTCACCCATGACCTTGTACTTGAAACAGTCCACGTCGAACGAATGGGCTGCGGTCTGCGGAACTTGATAGATGAAAAGTTGCTCCGGCAGTCCGTCGCCATCCAGGTCCGGCACCTCCCTGGGCTCCAGTTTGATTGCATCGCATCTCGGATTCGCCATCTTTCCTCCGTGCCCCCGGCTTATTCTCGTCCGTTCTTCCGCAGAGTTGCGTGATATCTTTCCCTCATGTGAAGAATGCTCGCAAGTATTTTCAGCCCCTGCTGATAGACGTCTCAGATTCGCGCATGAGAAGAACCTGACCTCAGTGCCGGGGCGGTGCCAGGCACGAACGTTCCGGACGCGACGGTACAGGCACGATATGTCAGGCACGTTTTTCAGAGACGCACGTTGCAGGGGACAGGTCTTTTTAGAATCTTGCCGGAAAGAAGTCTCTCTTGACGATGCGTCACAATCATGGATAGGGTGAAGACGTGGGATTGCAGTGCCAGGCATGATGATCGCGTGATCACGTCATGCCGGGCTTCCCATCCAGCAATACACTCGAAACAGATACGATCGTGGAAGAAAATGCAGCGGATGCTGTCGTCCGTGCATTTACCGGCCGACACATTTTTAAAGGGATAAAAGGGATAAAGGTGCCAGGCACGCGTGATGCCCCCTGGAGACGTGTCTCTCGTCTCAACGGAGTTTGTTCACGAACGATCGGGGTTAGGACCGTGTCGATTCTCGAGAAATGCCGCAAGCGGCCCCACGAATTCCGCTGAACCTCCGGCGCGCGTCGAGTTCCTCCAGATGAGTTCGGAAAGGCCCTCCTGGGCATTCGCGCCTTCGAGTGCCAGCGCCTCGAGCAACAGGTTGCGCTCGCCCTGCGCGCACTTGGAAACGAGAAAGAAGAGAGTCGCTTCATCGCTGAATTCAAGCCGTTTTCCAATCTTTCGCAGATTGGTGAGCATCCGCTCAAAGGTTTCGAGCGCCTCTTTACCGCCACTGAAAATGATGTCGCGGTTACCCAATGCACTCATGCCAAAAGGCATGTCGAACTCCAGCCAATCTCCAAGAGGATTCTTAAAGCCGACTTCCCCATAGAGGGTCGGCAGGCCGAATCGCTGATCAAAACCCGCGCACCTCATCATCTGGAAGAGCGCTGCATAGCGTTCGGGGTTCCACGTATTCTCATCGAAGACGATGAGCATGGAGCCGTTTTCGGAAATCCGCCCTGCGGCTCCCCGCAGGAGTTCGTGCATCCTGGTAAGGTCCGTGCGATTGGTGGTTTGGTCCTCATCCTCACCCATGACCCATTGCTTCGTGTAGGGATGGACCCACGTCACCAGATCAAAGGTCTCAAGGGAAGATTCGTCATCCGCAAGCCCTTCGACAAATCCCGGCTGCATCATACGGCGTCCGTCGCCTTCGTGGACCTGATGTATCGATCCTTCGGGATCGTCTCCAAGTGCACGTCTGAACTCCTCCAGATTGACCCTCGCGTCATTCACCTTCCAACTCACGAAATCGAATCCGATCGCCCTCGAGAGGCCCGCGAGCGCGAGCCTCATCCCCAGGTTCTCGTACCACCTCCCCGCTCCAATCGACAGAACGCTGCGCGCCGCACATCTCATTGCGATACCTTGATAAACCATGATCTGCGCGGTGTCGTAATGCAGCCGCGGAACGAGTTCGTCGGCACCTCTGCCATGATAGAGATGCCGATAGATTCCGAGGAGATCGTATTTTCTGGCAACCGCGAGCTGATCCGCCGTAAAGTGATCCCGGGCGAGGGAGAACCCTCGAACCATCTTATCTCTCAGTTCGGTGTTTTCCTGAATCCACGGCGGGAATTCCATCGCGGCGGCCCCATCACCCGATGAAGCCGCCGGATCGGAGGCGGACATGGAGGCGTCGTCAGCAGGCCCGATCGTTTCCCCTGTTGCGCCATCATCCAGCGCCAGAGCGGCAGTCGGGGAGAGAGTTCCGAAAGTGACCGGTTCGATCGTCATAAGATACTCAGCGTTGTGCGTTTGCCTCTCTTCAGCTGCACCCTATCATTATCGGCAGGAATGAAAAAAAGTTGCGGGATATTCGGGCCACGTAGTGTCACGATAATAGTGCCAGGCACGATTGTTCTCGGTATGGCTTTGACCGACACGATGGCGTTTTCCCCCTGCATCCTGGGAGACGCTTTTTCGTCCTCAGGGCGATCGATCAGTCAGCCTGGTACGCTGCGAGCTGTCATCGCATTGTAAGATTGTTCACTGAAGTGATTTTCTTCGCGTGATTCGTGGCGTCGGACAGACCTCTACATGGCCGGATATAATTGAAACTCGCTCTTCTCTATGCCCTGCTCACATACCTCGCCTTCATTCGTTCGACGAAATCCGCTGACCCGTAAAACAACTTCCGAAGACCGCTGCGGATCGCCTTGATCTCCTCATCATCCATCGGCTGATCCACCATCTGCACAAACGCCTCCTGCCGTTCCTTCCGATTATTGCCCAACATCAAATACACGTCGTCCTCAGTTACAATAAACTCCACCTTCTTCCCACGCGCATAAAACTCAAACGTGCTCAGTTGCTCATCCTCCGACGCACGGCTGCACATTCCCGCTCTCACCCCGTTCGTATAGAGATAAATCACGCACCTCAGCGCATGCAGGGCATTCTCGATGATCGTCGAATGGAACCGCTCTCCCCACAGATGTCCTGTGACCCCCATCCTCCGGTTATATCGCTTAGCGATCTGGTTGTTGATAAACCACAGTATCTCGCTGATGTTGGCTGATGGAGTCTTGAGCGTAAGGTGATAGTGATTGGTCATCATCTTGAAGTGGTGAATTTGTACGTCAAAGCGTTTCGTGACTTCGACCAGGACCTTGATGATGAGCTTGTACGTCCATTTCTTGAAGACAAAGACCCTGCCATTGGTCCTGGTGGTGACGTGGTAGGGATACTCATTTTGCAATATACGAAAGGGTCTGCCCATGCGCTGATAGCATAAGCAAGAAGCGGGCCAGAAAAATCTCCTTAAATATCAAGGAGAGCAATGACCAGGCTGCTGCGTTTCTGTGCAGCACTGTAGTATTTTCGGCAGCGTGCCTGCGTGCCTGGCACCGGCGTACCATTTTGATATAGACGCTGAACATTGGATGGAGGCTCTGCGCCCGTACCCGTGCGACGGTGCCAGGCACGCATGGATCCGTCTGTCGTGAATTCAATCGGGCAAAAAACCGCGCAACTCTATGGACAGTGTGCCGAAAATAGTGCTACGGGTGACGTGTTTGTTGCGTTTCCCGGTCATCATACTTTCAAGGAGGACATATGAGCTCAGTGAACAATGGCAATCCGCTCGGTGTGATGGGTTCTGCTCTCGCATCGATCGATGAAGAGGATACTGCGGCTGATGGCGATCTGCTCGCTGACGAACCGTCCGCTGCCGAGGCTGATGGCTGCACCATTCCGGCTCCTGCTGATCGCTATGAAAACGCCTCGACCGTGGAAGGCTTGAACGCGGCGGAGTCTCCTGCGCAGGAGCTGGACCGGCTCGCCCGTGCCGCGGAAACAGAGCCCGCCAGTGCGGCCTGTGCGCTTCGGTATATACAGGCCCTGCTTGCGCGCGGCATGCATGCGGATGGGATGCACCAATGGCGCGCTGCGACTGCAAGGGTGGATGCTCAGGGTGCATACAGCCTGCACGAAGGCGTGGCGCGTGCCTTCCTCGACAACGGCGCGCACTCGGAGGCTCGTGAGGTCCTGGAGGCGATCCAGCCACAGGGACTCTCCAACAACATCGAGTTGAATCAACTCTGGAGCGAATTGCAGCACATGGAAGAGGCTGAACGATTGGGGGGATGCGTCTTCCCACTTAGCGTTCCATTCGATGAGTGCTGGATTGGGCCACATCTTCGCAAGGATTTGATCGGAAACCCTGCGCTACTCGCATGGCATCCGGGAAAAATAGAGGATATTGGTGAACAGGAGGTCGTCATCCTGTACGGCGTGCGGGATAAAGACGAGACTAAGCTCTATAACTGCCTAATGGATCGGGCCGTGTTTGAGAATTCCGGCATATCCGTGCCGGAGGGGATTGCAAACGGGCAGTTCCTGGAGATCTACGTGCTCGAGGATGGTGACGGGAAGAAAACCGAACTTGCGCTCTATGAGCGTCCCGTCGGCTGGAAGATCCCTGAGAGTCAGCTACGCCTGCTCGAGATCGATCTCGACCCGAATAGACCGCATGGCTCGGATGACTTGCATGAAGAGAAATAGGCGGGCAGTTCAGCGTTTCCTTGAACCTCCGGTGCCCGGCACCTTTCGATTACAGATTGTACAGGAAATTTTCAGCCTTTAAACGCCAGTCCCAGTAGAGTTCCGTAAGCCCACGTTCCATTCGAGACACTGCGTCATTGTGTGCGATCAGTTCCAGCGGAATATTTTTTTCGATCGTTCCATCATCCAGCTTCACGTCTGCTTCGAAGCCAGTCATGAAGAGCGTCCCCTCATCGATGGATATGAAACTGTCGGAGAATCTTTCTATGACTCCGTTTATCGACGGATAGCCTACATAGTGTAAGGCCACTTTTTGCCCCCGGCTGAACGTGCGGCCGTGGTCATCTGTAAGGCTTGTCAGCTGCGAGAGCGTCTTTCCGCTCGTGAGCTTGAGGAATTTCATTCCGTCATCATTGGAATATCCATCGGCAGGGCAATAGGAATCCTGGCCAATGAGCCTGTAAAAACAATCCGGCCCGATCGTGTCAATTATTCGGGAACCGTCGAAGGTGACGAGTTCGTCGGCCAGGCCGTCCCCGTCCACGTCCGGGATTGCCTTGCGCTTTGCCATGCCTGCATCACATACCGGCGCTGTCATCGAGGTTTCCTTTGGTTCATTATAATTATCGGCCGCTTTCCGCGGGAGTTGCTTGTTTTTTTGATTTGTTGCTGCTCAATACAAATGTGCCAGACCCGTTGAATTTTAGCAACTTTCCCTGGTTCTATACGATAAAGAGGCGTTGAGCGAACCACTCTCTGGAGATCGATGATGTCAGTGTTACTCGGTTCGTCAGGATTTATGACTGCTGTTCTTTCCGATCCGCTCATGCGCGCGGCGCAGGACGCGGGCGCGCCTGTTGATGAGGCAGCCGAAATTCCTGCGGAGGCAGCGTTAACCTGTGAAGAACAGGATGCATCGAATATCGGCGTCGTAAGAAATCCTGGAAAGAGTTCGAACGAGATCGGGGATTCTTTTGCCGAGATTACGCAGGGACAAACGATGTGCGGCAGGCCCGTCGATTCATACGTATTTAGTGCGATAAACCGCAGAACTGTTTTCGTTCAGTTTACTCCACTTTATAATCAGCTGAGCGCATGCGATCGGCAAAGATTGCATCGCATCATAACCTCAACAGGAATCATCAGGGGACGCAGTACCGATTTCCTTCTCTCCAAAACATTCAAGCACGATGGAGAGGAGATAGTTAGGCTTCGCTGTAAAGGCATATCTCCTCGATTGAATTCAGACATGGTGTTGATGCCACATCTTGGGCGTGGGTGCGTTCAGTATCCGATGGAGATCTCCGCCGGCGGAGAGGCGTATCTTGACATCCCCACGTTCGCTCCTGAGGGGGCGTGCGGCGAGAGGGATCTGTTGCGAGAAATAGCGGCAGCCAAAAGGCTCGGGTTTCGACTGACTGATGCAGTGATTTGCTACGGATATTATAGAGGCCTGCGCTTCGGCGCGCAGTCTGAGGAAAAAATCGGGTTCATTATATATGGATCAAGGGTTCGAAACGAAATGAGGGTCTTCAGCGGGTATTTGCAGACATCCATAAGATGCCTCAGGTGGGGAATATCGGAAGAAGATCGGTCCGGGACGCTCGCGGCGATCTTTGAGGGGATGGGACGCGCAATCTTTTCAATGCATCAGCGAGGTCTGGTACACAAATATCCGCATCTTGAGAATTTCAGCGTGCTCTATAATCACGGACACAGGGTCTTGATCTGCGACCTCGAAACCGCCGAGGAGTTGTCCAGCATGACGCCGGAACAGAGGTTCGGTTACGTCCTCCTGGACCTGGGCAAGATCGCCAGGGATATCGCCGTCTGTTTTTGTGAGAATGGCGACTTCCGTCGCCCGTCCAGAATCGCATCATATCTCGTTGGCCACTTCAGCAAAGGTTACTTCGGCCATGAACGATCGGATACATCTGGGCTTTTATGTCTTCCGGAGTTCATCTTCGCGTTGCGCGAGGGGAGTGCGGAGAGTATCCCTCTCTTGTCCTGGGCCTCTGGTCATGAGAAACACGCCGTGAGAGACGTAGCGCGTCTGATAGCTGCCAGCCTGCGCTGAGCTTATGGTAAGCGCCGGATAAGCGTACGGAGGAACATGATGTCTCAGCCCGGTTTGATCATAAACGTCACGTCGTATACCACGTCTCCGATTACGGGCGTTGCCGGAGAAGAAGATTCCTGCTCCACCGATGGCGAAGCGGACCTCGATGAGATCGCGATCGATGGATTTGCTCATGAAAATCCTGGCGAGCTTGCGGATGCGAGGCTTGAGAGGGCGCACCTTGAAACCTGCATCACATGGGAGGCGCCGCAGATCGGTCACGGGCATTTCGCTATGGATTTTGCCCCGGTCTTCGGCGCGCTCGAGGCTGCCTTCGCTCATGTGATCATAGACGCGAGGGCCTTTGTCGAGTCCGTGCTCGCCCATGGCAATCCTTACTGCGGCAGTCCGGGCATCGGAGTATTTCAGAGCTACGAAGGTTTTGTTGGATCGCTCCGCTTTCACGAGGGGAGTGTCGGGGGACGCTTCGTCAAAACAGGTGAGGATCAATTCCGCGATCAATGGATCGGGAAAGGGTCCGTCATTTCCGGCACATGCCCCTTCACATTTGGAAACGCTGACGCTCATCTCAAGTTGACGGTGACGCTGGCGCACTATGATCGCATCACGCGGGATCGGACGATCCTCGTTTCGCAGCTCGGCGGAGCACGTCCCGTCGTTTCCAACAGCAGCTTGATGTGGGAGGAAGACCTGGCCCTGCGAATAAAACAGGCGTTGCTGGGGAGGCTCGGGTGATTGTGTCGGCAATCGAAACGTCAAGCATATCGCATTCAACTTTTGTTTATGAATCCGCGGACGATTCGTCGCTCGACGTGTCCGTCATCGGCGATGACGGGGGGACCGCTGCGGCGAACCAGCAGATACCGCTCCTCGACGGCGAGCAGGGGGTGGTGATGGGCCTCGTCTCGGAGATGATCTCGGTTGCATCTGATCTCGATGAGGCGCCGAGGATGTCGCGGCTTGGCGGTCCGCTGAATCTGCACCTGGGCGATGAGGTCAGGGGCGCGCTCTGGTCGGCCAACAAACCGGGAAACGATTCCGTCTCCATCGCATACGGAGACGGGCTCTGCCTGCTCGGCCACGAGGCCGCGGTGCGGGCCATCTTCGAGGGCATCGGAGCCTTCAGATCAGAGCTGAGGGTGTGGAAGTCGGAGAACCACATCTCGAAAATTCTCATCTCGATGCAAAGCGGCGCCTACGACGCGTGGGTGAGGGCCGTGGGAAAGCGCGAGGGCTGGCCCCTTGCGACGTTTGCGGAGAAGATCGCGGCAAAGAGCCGTCGCATCGAGGTGCACTACGCCGGTCCCAAAGAGATCAACATGCTTGCGCTCGCGCGGTTTCGCGAGTGGCAGCGGGACGGCCTGCAGATGCGCGTACGATGGCATGACGAAGATACCGGCGCTCGATATCATATGACGGGACGCATCGCCGAGGCGCACGAGACCTTTGATTCGCATTTCGATCTCTACGACGGGCATATAAGAATTGTGCTCTCCGATGGCGCAACTGAGCAGAGCTTCTATGTCTGGCAGGTGGATTCCCTGGAACTTTTTACGGAAAAACAGGGAGAGCGATGAATAAGCCCTACAAAAAGGCGCCGGGCGCCGTCAGGTGAAATAAAGGTTGACATGCTGCGTTAATTGTGCCCCTGTCCGCGGCATGATTCGTCGGATTATTTCAGATCCCGTCGATACACATCAGTTCAATCACCCTTCCAGCAATAAATTCATTCATCTTATTCAAATCGAACCTTGAGACAACCTTGGGGGGAGCTATGAAGTCATCTCATTTTATCAGGACCATCAACCTCATGATCCTGGTTGCAATGATGTTGATAACAACTGCCTGCGGCAGCTCCTCTCAACCTGAACCATCTCCTTCGGTTCAACAATCTCAGCAGACTACTCCGGATACCAATGATCAGGCGCTGCCCTCAGAAGAGGGGTCGGCCGAATCGTCCGACGCGTTATCAAAGGCTACAGGCGTTGATAACGCCGCCTTTGTCTCCGACGTCACGATTCCGGACGGCACGCAGATTACGGCGGGGCAGTCGTTCACCAAAACCTGGCGGCTCAAAAACTCGGGCACAACGACGTGGACGACGAGCTACAAGTTCTGCTTCGTGAGCGGCTCGCAGATGAGTGCGCCGTCGTGCGTGAACATCGGTTCGTCCGTGGCGCCGAATGCCACGTATGACGTGAGCGTGGGGATGGCAGCGCCAACGACCGCCGGCTCTTATACAGGTTACTGGAAGATGAAGAACGCGTCGAGCGTGGCGTTCGGCACTCAGGTGTACGTGCAGATCACTTCCGTGGCCCCACAGGATAATTCCTCGTTTGTTTCCGATGTCACGATACCGGACGGGACTCAGATCACCGCGGGCCAGTCGTTCACCAAGACGTGGCGTCTCAAGAACACCGGCGGCTCGACGTGGACGACGAGCTACAAGTTCTGCTTCGTGAGCGGCTCGCAGATGAGCGGGCCGTCGTGCGTGAACATCGGTTCATCCGTTGCGCCCAACGCAACGTATGACGTGAGCGTGCCGATGATCGCACCCTCGACCGCAGGTTCCTATACCGGCTACTGGAAGATGAAGAACGCATCGGGCACGGCGTTCGGCACTCAGGTGTACGTGCAGATCACTTCCGTGGCCCCACAGGATAATTCCTCGTTTGTTTCCGATGTCACCATTCCTGACGGGACTCAGGTCACCGCGGGGCAGTCATTCACCAAGACGTGGCGTATCAAAAACACCGGCGGCACGACGTGGACGACGAGCTACAAATTCTGCTTCGTGAGCGGCTCGCAGATGAGCGGGCCGTCGTGCGTGAACATCGGTTCATCAGTGGCGCCGAATGCAACGTATGACGTGAGCGTGCCGATGGTCGCACCTTCGACCGCGGGTTCCTATACCGGTTACTGGCAGATGAAGAATGCATCGAGTACGTCGTTCGGCACCCAGGTCTACGTGCAGATAACGTCGGTCGCCCCGCAGGATAATGCCACGTTCGTTTCCGATGTGACGATACCGGACGGCACGCAGGTTACTGCAGGGCAGTCATTCACCAAGACGTGGCGTATCAAAAACACCGGCGGCACGACGTGGACGACGAGTTACAGGTTCTGCTTTGTGAGCGGCTCGCAGATGGGCGCGGCGTCGTGCGTGAACATCGGTTCATCAGTAGCTCCAAATGCAACGTATGACGTGAGCGTGCCGATGGTCGCACCCTCGACCGCAGGTTCCTATACCGGTTACTGGCAGATGAAGAATGCTTCGAGTACGTCGTTCGGCACACAGGTATACGTGAGGATAACGTCGGTCGCTCCGCAGGATAATGCTGTCTTTGTGACAGACGTCACGATACCTGACGGCACGCAGGTCACTGCAGGGCAGTCATTCACCAAGACGTGGCGTATCAAGAACACGGGAGGCACGACGTGGACGACCAGTTACAGGTTCTGCTTTGTGAGCGGCGCGCAGATGGGCGCGGCGTCGTGCGTGAACATCGGTTCATCAGTAGCTCCAAATGCGACGTATGACGTGAGCGTACCGATGGTCGCACCCACGACCGCAGGTTCCTATACCGGTTACTGGCAGATGAAGAACGCTTCGAGCACGTCGTTCGGCACCCAGGTCTACGTGCAGATAACGTCGGTCGCCCCGCAGGACGATGCAGGCTTTGTCTCCGATGTCACCATACCGGACGGTACTCAGGTCACGGCAGGGCAGTCATTCACCAAGACATGGCGTCTCAAAAACACCGGCGGTACGACGTGGACGACGAGCTACAGGTTCTGCTTTGTGAGCGGCGCGCAGATGGGCGCACCGTCGTGCGTGAACATCGGTTCATCAGTAGCTCCAAACGCAACGTATGATGTGAGCGTGGCGATGACCGCGCCTGCGACAGCCGGTTCCTATACCGGATACTGGCAGATGAAGAACGCAGCGAGCACTGCATTCGGCACGCAAGTGTATGTCCAGATCAATTCCGTTCAGCCCGCGGATTCCGCACAGTTCGTGAGCGAGACCTATGGCGACGGCTATCAGCTGAGTCCCTATCAGAACTTCACCAAACGATGGATCATCAAGAATAACGGCGCCAGCACCTGGACGACCTCGTATCAGTTCGTCCACGTCAGCGGCACGTTGAGCAAGAATACCGCGAATGTCCATCTGTCGACCAGCGTGGCGCCTGGCGCGCAGTACGTTTTTGATGTGGTCATGCAGGCGCCGGCATCCGGAACGAATCTCGAGGATCACTGGAAGCTGGTCAACGCATCCGGAACCACGATACCCGTGAGCCAGAGCAGCACGATCTGGGCAAAGGTCAATGTGGTGACGAGCTATTCCGCGCAGTGGGTGAGCGAGACCGTTTCCGACGGCACGAAGTTTTCGCCCGGAACGGGTTTTGTAAAAACCTGGACAATAAAAAATAACGGCACATCCGCATGGGACAGCAGTTTTCAACTCAGAAGAAAGTCATCGGCCATACTCAGCTCCATATCGTCGCTGCCTGTTTCAGGAACAGTGCCGGTCGGGAGCAATTATACCTTCTCCATCAGCATGAAGGCGCCGGCCAATGCCGGGACGTATCAGGAAGACTGGGAATTTGTCGGACCTGCCAATGAAATCATTCAAATTCGCGCAGCGGACAATTCATGGTCTACCAGCAAAATATGGGCGATGATTTCAGTCAATAATCCGACCACTCCGCCCGATGGCATACAGACGGTTGACACCGACAACCCGACCTACAAAGAGATCAGCGACGAGATCCTGAATATCGCCGCGATTCATGATATTCCGCCTGTCATCCTCAAGGCAATCGCCTTTAAGGAATCCGGCTGGCGTCAATATTGGGACGCCGATGGCTCTCAGACTTACTGCGGCGGCACTTTTGATTTTGCCTATGCCAAAGGCGATGCGAAGTACGGCTACGACACCGACGCCACCTGCTCGAGCATCAAGAGCATCGGAATCGGGATCATGCAGATCACAATTCCCGTCAGCGGTGACGTCTCGGACAGGGACAACATCGAATTCTCTGACGCCACGCGTGCGCAGGCGGTCTCGGGGAGCTGGAAGACCAACATTGAAAAGGCCGTGGAAAAATTAAACGACCGCTGGGCCACCAATATCGCCGGGGTCACCTCCGAATGCGATCTCGACAAGAGGATTGTCGAGAACTGGTACTATCCGATCGCCTGGTATAACGGCACGGGCGGTTCGGATGGCGCCTACGGGTACGTGGGCGACATTTATGATTATATATCGGGAGACCTCTATACCAATACCTCCGTCGATCCGTATATGACCAAGATAAGCGATATTTCATCGCCGCAGGATATCTCGACATTCCCAACCATCATCTATGACAATAACAACACGCCGTACTATCTCGCGGATCTCGTCGATGCAGGAGGTAAAATCCATAAATGGACAGGCGGTGACGTTTACGCCGATATTACGAGCGACGTCAGCAACGGCCTGTGCGAGTCCTCGACCGGAAGCAGTTCATCGCCATTGACGAAGGTTGCTGGAGTCGTATGCCAGATAGGAGTCGCGCAGTCGGAAGGGCGCAATGTGACGGTGCGGTGGCAGCAGAATCCGGTGGATCAACACATCCAGGGATATATCGTGGCGTGGAAAGAATATTCATCGCCGACCTGGAATTACTCCGATTCGATCGGTCCCATGTCAACGGCCGACAATACGCTGAGCTGGACGCATCTTTTTGCGCCCGGGTCATATGAAGTTCGAGTCGTCCTCAATAGCAATGACGGCCTTTCGTCAGACAAGGTCGGTTTTTCAATAGCCGCGGAGAGCAACAAACCCGCCGTGGTGACCGGTATGAACCATACGGTCTCGGGTAACTCCGTGACTATTTCCTGGAACGCGAGTCAGGGCGCTACATTCTATATGCTCAAATCAAAAAAGAGCGGCGATGCCAGGGATACGTCGACCCTGGTTGGCGGAACATCTGCAACTGTCGCGTCGCTTGCGAACGGATCGTATGAATACAAGCTCAATGCCTGCGTCTTTGCCGTGCTGCCGTTCATCGTATGCAGTGCGGATTCCGAGACGAAATTCTTCGATATTTCAGAATCGGGCGTGAGCGGCGATGCCAGGGATTATTGCGCGAGAAAGGAATTGCGCAATAACAAGGGTTGCAGGGATATCGAGGTCAAGCAGGACGATCTGCTCAATTATTCCTTTACGCTCAATGAGGACGTCGACGTGCTGACCGTGCAGATAGCCGGGGTCGGAAAAAATTCGAAGAAAACAGACGTCGATCTCTATCTGAAACAGGGTTCGGAGGTCACGCAGGATGACGTCAAGAAACTCGCCGATCTGGTGACGGCGACCGACAAGGACCCGGAACTGGACGAAACAAATCCGGTGCTCGTTGCGCCATACCTCGAGGGCTCGCTCGAATCCGTTACGATTTACAATGCCAAGGCAGGCAAATGGTACGTCGGGTTGAACGGAAGCAATATAGAGCAGACGACGAAGATCGACCTCAGGCTTCGCTATAACAACGGCCAGATAGCGGGTTATCCGGCCAACTTCAAGTTGGATCCAACGGGTTCCAACACGAGGATCTTCTCGCCGATGCAGACCGATCTCGAATGGTACACGGTCGAGGGGAAGTGCGCGAATGGCGAGTCTTCAGATGCCGACGGCGAACCGTGCAGTGGAGACGATGGATTCACCTGGGACAGCTCGCAGGCCAAGACGGATCACCTGTATTGTCTCATGAAAAAATATCCAAAGAATTGCGTGAGCCAGTATCACGTCAAAGGAGACTTTGACTCGCTGGATTGGAACGTAGCCGACGACGCCGATGCTGGCTCGGATGCGCTGGCCGGCTTTTCTGGCGTCGTGGTGTTCAGCGGGGCATACGACGGTTTTGGCAATGAGGTCATCATTCAGTCCGATATCGATTCGAACTTTACTCTCCGATACGCGCATCTGCAGGCCTGGGACAAAGACAATCCGCAACCGGCTATCGGAAAATACGTTGAGGTCGGAGAGAAGATCGGTCAGGTCGGTGGAACCGGAGGATTGAAGACTTGGCCAAATCATCTCCACCTGAGCCTGCATCGCAACGTGAATCTCAATGCCGCAAGCGGCGGAGATCTCAATGAGAGCAAGCAGATGTTGAGCAAGGTCATTAAGGGACAGGGAGCTACCATACAGAGCTACTCAGCGTTCATTCCGGTCTATTATGCTGACTATCTGACTCCGACCGAGACGAATCATACGGTCGTCGAACTCGCTTGCCCTGTGGACTCACTGGTCACGGATGCATCGGGCAGGCGTTCGGGCGTTGGACCGTTCGGGACCTTCAACGACGATATCCCGGAGGTGGACTATCACGTCCTCAAGGGCGGCTCCGAGGAGGTGGAAGTCGTCTCCATCGCCAATGCGGGCGTGGGGAGCGATTATCGCATCGACATGATCGGCAAGGGCTCTGGATACTTTGATCTGGGCATCTCTTCGCCGAATAAAGACACATCGAGCATTGAGAATATCGTGTTCCTCGGTCAGCCCGTCGACAGTACTACTATAGCAACGGTTATGCTGGACGAGCTTGCCGGAGCATACCCGATGTCCGTCACCAATAATGAGAGCATCTATCAGCCGGAACCCTCGGGCAGGAGCGCGAATGCCGATCAGTATGCCGGCCTCTCTCCGAAGATCGACTCGATATCTCCGCGCGTTCTTACCCCTGGCGAGACTGTCACGATCAGGGGCAGGGGATTTGGGAATATGGGAGAATCTTTGCCAGGCACGATTGATCTCATCCTGGGCGTGGGACTTTATCGGCCGTTCAATTATACGTCCTGGTCGGATACCGAGCTCGTCGCCCAGCTCAAGACGGCTGTTCCAGAGGGACATTATCAGCTGCGCCTCATGATCTACCCGTCGCGTCTGCTCACGAACCTCGTTGATGTAAGCGTGGTCGCGAGCGGCAGCGTCCCGCATGTTTCGCATCTCCAGAACGATTACGCACTGGCCAATGAGGACAACAGGGTTGTAACCGTCTTCGGATCCGGATTCACCTCGGATGCCGTTGTGACTATCGGCGGGCAGATGCTGCAAAACAGCCTTGTTGCGGACAGTACCTATATAGAAGGCAATCTGCCGAGGCTTGCTGCCGGGGCGTATCAAGTGAGCGTCGCGAATGGCGCGGGTGCAACATCCAATGGTGACGTGGTCATCACTTATCTTGATGGCGATGCCGACCTCGATGCCGATGGAATGAACAACCGCGACGAGATCGCGTATGGAACGAAACCGAACGTGGCCGACACCGATCTCGACGGCCATCTTGACGGCGTCGACGCCTTTCCGCTCGATCCTTCCGAGTATCTCGATACGGACAAGGATGGCATCGGCAACAACGAAGACGATGACGACGACGATGACGGTGTGCCGGATAGCTCCGATGCCTTCCCGCTCGATCCGAATGAATCACAGGATGCCGACAAGGATGGAGTCGGCGATAACTCAGATTCGAACGTCAGGCTCAAAGACGCGAGCGGCCGCACTATCTACTACAAGGTCGTCTACTACGATGCAGGTGGCAACATAACGCGTTCCATTGTCTACGACGATTATACCTACGACGAGAAGGGCAGGAGTCTGGGATATACGCTCACGAACTATGGCGCTTCGGGAAACGTGACTTCAACGTACAGCTACGAGCAGTTCACGTATGCCGATTCCAACAGGTACACTGGGTACTGGCTGACGATCTCCGACGGCGCGGGGAACGTCACCATCAAGTATGAATATTTCGATTACACTTATTACGCAAATGGCGTCGTCTCAGGATACAAGAGGCGCGACTACAACGGCTCCGGTGCGCTGCAGCGACAGCTCGAATATACGTACAACGAGAAGGGAAAGGTCACCGGAAACGTCTCTACGACGTATGATTCGAACGGCGCTGTAACGCAGTCCTATGAGTATTCGAATTATGCGTATGACGAGCTGGGCCGCGTGATGCAGTATGATCGCGCGGATTATGACGCTGCCGGAAATCTCGTTCGGCGCTTCGAGTATCGCGACTATCAGTATTACAGCAGCGGCAAGACGCAGGGCTATGTGCGGTATGATTACGATGCGAACAACAAGCTGGTGACCAGGACAACGTACACCTTCAACGAGAAGGGAGCCGTGCTCACGAACGAAGCGGTCTCTTACGATGCAAACGGACTTCAGACCTCACGGCGTCTGTACTCCAATTATCTTTATGACGACCAGGGCCGCACGTTGCAGTACGACCGGGATGATTTCGACGCTTCCGACAGTCTTACCGCTCGGGTCGAAGTCCGCAACTACACCTATGGGCCGCAGGGCAAGGTGAGCTCCTATGAGCTTTCGAACTTCGGTTCCGACGGCAATCTCGTGAATCGGTATGAGTACGAGTTTGACGACGCGGGGCGCAGGACGGTGCTCGGGTATACGACGTATGATTCCGCAGGCAATAGCACCGGCGGTTATCGTTACTCGAACTATCTCTACGATGAGAAAAACCGGGCAACGCAATACGATCGAGAGAATTTCGACGGCTCGGGCAATCTCGTCAGCAAGAGCGAGGTCCGCAATTATTCGTACGGGCCAGAAGGAAAGGTGAGCTCTTATGAGCTCTCGAATTACGGGTCCGCCGGCCAGCTTTTGAATCTGTATCAGTACGAGTTCGACAGCTCCGGACGCGTGTCATCCATGAGATTGACGACTTACGATGCCGCAGGCAACAGCACCGGCGGTTATCGGTATTCGAACTATCTCTATGATGAGAAAAACCGGGCAACGCAATACGATCGGGAGAATTTCGACGCCTCGGGCAATCTCGTCAGCAAGAGCGAGGTCCGCAATTATTCGTACGGGCCAGAAGGAAAGGTGAGCTCTTATGAGCTCTCGAATTACGGGCCCGCCGGTCAGCTCCTGAATCGGTATCAGTATGAGTTCAATAGCTCCGGACGTACGTCAGCGATCACCTTTACGAGTTACGATTCGGCTGGCAACCCCTCTGGTGGCTACCGATACTCGAACTATCTCTACGATGAGAAAAACCGTACAACGCAGTACGATCGGGAGAATTATGACGCATCGGGGAATGTTGTCAGCAGGGTCGAAGTCCGCAATTATTCCTATGGGCCGGAAGGAAAGGTGAACTCCTATGAGCTCTCGAATTACGGTCCAGCCGGCCAGCTCTTGAATCTGTATCAGTACGAGTTCGACAGCTCCGGACATACGTCAGTGCTCAGATATACGAGTTACGATTCCGCTGGCGCCATCTCGGGTGGCTATCGCAACTCGAACTATCTTTATGACGAGAAGAACCGAGTGACGCAGTACGATCGGGAGAACTACGGCGCCCTTGATATCCTCTTGTATAAAATGAGATATCGAAATTTTGTCTACGATTCCACAGGCGTCCTGATGAGCTATGATTGGGAAAAGCTCGATGCCTCAGGCAACGTCCTGTCTTCGGGTCAGTGGAAAAAACCAGCTTGAGAATGGAGGGTCAGAATGAACATCCTTATACTGATATCGACCTTATCGCTTTTCCTGATAGCCGGTTGCGGAGGGAGTTCCCAGCAAGCGTCTGTGTCACAGGAGCCGCAGGATGTCGTGGCGGATATCCTCGACCCTGACGACAAGCTCATTCAGCAGGAAGATCAGCAGTTGCGCCTCGAAGAGGAGCGCGAGCAGCAGATGGCGCAGCTGGCATTGGAAAAAAACATTGAGATGGACGACCGCATGATGCAGCAGGAAGATGTCGCTCCGATGGCGGAGGCTCCGGACGTGCCTGGTGAGGCTCCATAGGCGCAGCTTGTTTGTTATCATGGGGCAGTCGATAAGACGGTCGGATTTTTATTCCTATTGCCAGCAACTTTCGGGTCACTCCCTGACGATAATATAATGAAGGGATAAGTGTTGTCCTTTGCGTCAAATCCGCTATAATTAAGAAAAAGCGGAGGTAAATCAACGTGTTAGCAGCAGGTATGCCACAGGACGATAAATCTTCGGTGAGCCCGGCCGCGCAGAACGTTTCAGTCCGGGATAGCCTCCAGAAATGGATGGATCTGGTGCATCAGGGCGCGCCTGCCGAACAGATCCAGCAGGCGGAGATGCAGTTCCAGGAGGTGGTGAAGCAGCATCCGTTCGAGCTCGCCCAGCAGCTCCCTTTCTTCCAGAACCTCGTAAAAAAACTCGACGCGGTCATGGCCTTTCAGCAGTTCAGGCTGCCGGGCAAGGATCGCGTCATCGACGATCGCCGCGACCAGTTCCAGGGCGAACCTGCGGAGAAGGCGGCTAAGGAGACCGCGAAGGAAGCGGTGAAAGACGCGGTAAAAGATGCGGCCAAGGATGCTGCCAAGAAGGAGGGCGGCAAATCTGCTAAGGAAGAGGCCTCCAGCCTGCTCATGAAGGATGGTAAACTCGTGTCGGCAAAGGATCGCGCGTACGCGAATTATCTCGCTGCCCGCGACAAGCTGGGAGGCGGCGCCGAGCAGAAGGCCGCCGCAGAGCGCGTGGATCAGATGCTCACCGCGTTCGAGAAGATGGTGGTCGCGCGATTCGAGCAGGGCAGGCAGGTGGCGCACGAGAGCGCGGACGGCAAGCCGCACTTCCTCCCCAAGACTGAAGCCGAGTGGAAGGCGTTCTTCAAGAATTTTCTGGATCGCACCGTGCAGAAGAAGGTGCTCTTCGATGAGATACAGGATTTCCTCATGCGCGGCGTGATTACCCGCGGCGAGAAGGGTATCTTCATCGGCGACATGCGGCTGACCGATGGCCGCGTGGAAAAATTCATCCGTTTTTCGATCTTCGCCGAAGCGCTCGCAAAGCTGAAGGCGATGCTGCCCGGCGATGCGGTGCGGGCGGAGATGCTGGGCAAACTCACCGGCGAGGAGCTGATGTACCTTGCGCTTGCGGCGTCGCGAGGCCGCGACTTCATCGCGTCCATGCTGCCCACGCAGGGCAAGTTCATGGGCGGCCAGGCAGAGGCGCGTGCAGCGGAAGCGCTTGGCTTGCCGGTGGACGCGCAGCTCGCGCAAAAGGCGAAGCATTTGAGAGCGCGACACGGCGGTGGCGGCGGCTTCGGAGGCTTCTTCGAAAAGGACGCCGAACCCGAAGAGCTGCCATATCAATTCATACCCTGGTGGAGCTGGGGCAACCTCGCGCGTCCAGGCCCCACGCGCTGGATCACGCGAGTCTTCTACGGCGCGCTGCTCATCATGTCGATCATGGGAATAGTAGCGGTAACCCTCCGAATCCTCAAAGGCGTGTAAAACTCAGGGCTTCACGCATCCAGCGAAATCTGTGCCGAGCATACGCTGTCCCTCCTCCCTTCCGGCGGGACGAATCGACACCGAAGAGAACAACCTCATGCGCGCATATCAGCGGATATCAGACCGACGCGTTCCCGTTCGCCAGGCGGAAGGGAGGGGCCCTCGCGTACTCTGTGGCACGGAGCCTGCGCACTGGCAGGGAGCTTGCGTGCGTGAGATGGCTACAGCCTTGGCGAGAGCCAGCGTTTTGCGAATGCGGGCAGGGCCTTGGCCTGTGAGATGAGGCCGCCGGTGAGTTTGCGGGCGAGCTCTGCGAATCCGCGGTAGAAGGCGATGTCGTATTTGTACCACCAGATGTCCTTGTGGCGCAGCGGGTTCGTGTGAACGTGATGGATCTGAGTGAATTCCAGAAGCCCGAAATGTCCGTGCGAACGGCCGAAGCCCGTGTTCTTGACTCCGCCCCAGGGCGTCTGCGGCAGGGCATGCGTGAATACGCAGTCGTTGATCGTGACGGTGCCTGTTGACAGCTCGCGGGCCATGCGTTGCCCCGCCTTCAGATCGCGCGTCCAGATCGAAGCCGTGAGCCCGTAGGCGCTGTCGTTCGCGAGCAATATCGCCTGACGATCCTCGGAGAAAGGGATGATAGGCAGAAGCGGGCCAAAGGTTTCATCACGCACGCAGGGGAAGCTGTGATCCGCGCCCGTGATGATCGTCGGCGGGAAGAAGTAGCCCATGCGGTCGCGCAGACGTTCGCCGCCGCAGTGTATTGTCGCGCCGCGGGCGCGTGCGTCGAGCACGTGCGCCTCCACGTGCTCCAGCTGCGCGCTCGTGGTGAGCGGACCGATGTCCACGTCCGGGTCCAGGCCGTTGCCCACTTTGAGTGCGAGCGCCTTTCTCACCGCGAACTCCACGAATTCGTCGAAGATCGATTCGTGCACGTAGCAGCGTTCCACGGACGCGCAGCACTGGCCCGCGTTCGTGAACGCCCCCCAGACCGCACCGCTGGTGGCCTGGTCGAGATCCGCGTCAGCACGCACGATCATCGGATCTTTTCCGCCCAGCTCGAGCACGAGCGGTGTGAGGTGATCGGAGGCTGCGCGCATCACCTCTCTGCCGACTCCCACGCTGCCTGTGAATGCGAGTTTATTGACTCCTGATTCTATGAGCGCGCGGCCGGTGGATGAATCGCCCGGGATGTGCCTGAAGATGTCGGGTGGAAAATCCGCGGCTGCAAAAACCTCTTCGATGGCATTGCCAACGAGCGCAGTGGCTGAAGAAGGTTTGAGCAGCACCGCGTTACCGCATACCAGCGCCATTGCGACTTCGCCTGCAGCGATTGAGAACGGATAGTTCCAGGGGCTGATGATCCCTACGACGCCCAGGGGTTTGTGCGTGATCCGCGATCTGCGCATGAGCATGCGCATGATGCCGATCCGCAGATCATATGCCCTGAGAGCGCGTTCGGTGTCGTGGGCGAAATGATGCAGAAGGTGCGCCACCGGGTAGATCTCCGCAGTGAGCGCCTCGGCCAGCGGTTTGCCGTTATCCGTGGTGATCGTGTGGGCGATGGCGTCGATGTTGTCGAGGAGGTACTCACGCGCGCGAAGGAGATAAATGCCGCGCTCGCGAAAGCCGAGGCGTTCCCATGAGGGCTGTGCGGCCCTGGCCGCCGCAACGTATTCCTTCACCTTGGCGGAAGAGGTGGCCGGCGTACGCCCGATAACCTCCAGCGTTGCGGGATTGATTGAGATGATTTCATCCATTGAATTACGTGGATCGTGTTGCGTGAATCGTGGTTCGTAACGGCCTCAAGTGCTTGGGCGATTTGACGATCCACGATCCACGAACCCCGATCCACGAGCGGAATTGTGATTCACGAATATTTATCCCATCGCGGAGAGCGGTCTCCCGCCGATCAGATGCATGTGCAGGTGAAATATCTCCTGGCCCGCCCCGCGGTTGCAGTTGATGATCGCCCGATAACCGCTCTCCGCAATGCCGGCCTTTTTGGCTATATCGCGCGCCGCGATCATCATGGCGCCGACGAGTGCGGATTTTTCAGGGGGGAGATCGTTGAGCGTAGAAATGTGTTCCTTGGGTATTATCAGAATATGTGTAGGTGCTACGGGATTGATATCCTTGAACGCCATGAGCTCCCCGGTGTCCATCACCTTTTCTGCGGGGATTTCACCTTTTGCGATCTTGCAGAAGATGCACTCTTCAGCCATCCCGGCCTCCTAGAATTCCGCTATGGTCGACTCGTTGCCGTTGGCTATTATGAGATCGTTCACCATGACGATAGCGCTTCTCAAGTCGATGCGATCCTCGTCCAGGGCCTTGGATAAAGTCAGCCCTTCGAGCCGCGGCGCACTCAGTTTCACGATCTTCTCCACGTCCGCGAGCGTGCCCACCTCGGACGTGCAGATAATGCGCGCCATAACCTTTTTGCAGAAATCGAGGATGCTCGAAATATTTTCAGAACCTATCGTCCCGTCGGCCTTTACGTCCGAATAAAGGATGTAGCGCAGGCCGTCCTCCAGGAAACGCGTCGCGTAATCGTACGCGGTCTTGTTTGCCACGACGGCGTAGCCCGGAATCGTCACGTGCCCTGCCTTGACGTCGATATGAGCGCCGATCTTTCCCGGGAAAGTCTTGCAGAGTTGTTCAAGAAATGCGGGCTGCTGGTATGCTATGGAACCAAGGGCCACAAATTCAGCGCCTGCGTTGAGGCAGTTCTCTACGGAGTTCGGCGTTTTGAAACCGCCGTCCACATAGATGGCAAGCTTCGCCTCTTCGTGTATTCTTTTGATGTGGGGAACGTTTGGGGAGGCGCCGACCGGCTGCACGTTGAGGTCGGTGATGTGCATCAGTTCGGCGCCCGCCGCCTTCATGGCGCGCGCTGTTTCAAGCGGGTCTTCGTGGAATAGGGCGGAGCGAGTTCCCTCTCGGAATGCCACCTTGCCGTTTTTGAGATAGATCTGAGGAATGAGCAGCATCTTGCCCCCCGAATAACTCAGCTATCCTAGCACAGGGGACGGCGGATGTGAATGGCTAAGATACGTCAACTGACGCAGGTCACTCGGCATCTTCCTGGCGTTCGATTCTCGCGCCGCACTCCCGTAGCTTGGCCTCGATGCGTTCGTAGCCGCGGTCGAGGTGATAGATTCGACGCAGCTCGGTGGTGCCTTCCGCCGCCAGCCCGGCGAGCACCAGCGATGCGGATGCGCGCAGGTCGGTCGCCATGACGGGTGCGCCCTTGAGGCTCGCAACTCCCTTTACCACGGCGATGCCGCCGTCGATTGCGATATCCGCCCCCATGCGCATCAGTTCAGGGACGTGCATGAAGCGATTTTCGAAGATCGTCTCCGTGATGATGCTCGTTCCATTTGCTATCGACATGTATGCCATGAACTGCGCCTGCAGGTCTGTGGCAAAGCCAGGGTGGGGCGCGGTCGCGACGTTGATGCCCCTGGGCCTGCCGCCGCCGCGCGCATGGGCGACGTTTCCTTCGACCGTGATGGACATACCCGCGTCTTTGAGCCTCGTGACGAGCGTCTCCAGCATGGCGGCTGGAAAATTCTCAATGGAGAGCTCTCCGCCTGTGATGCCGGCTGCCATGAGCATGGTGCCTGCCTCGATGCGGTCGGATATGACCGTGTGCGGCTTTGGTGTGAGTTCGTCCACGCCATGGATGACGATGCGGTCTCCGCCCGCTCCCTCTACGACTGCCCCCATCGCGACGAGGTGGTCCGCGAGATCCACGACTTCAGGTTCGCGGGCGGCGTTGTGGATAGTCGTGGTACCGTCCGCCAGCACTGCGGCCATCATGATATTTTCAGTTCCCGTAACGGTCACGCGATTGAAAGTTATATCCGCGCCGTGAAGGTGCCTTGCGAAGACCTCGACGTATCCTTCCTTGAGTTCGATCTTGGCGCCCATCGCCTCCAGCGCCTTCAGATGCATGTCGATGGGCCTGGCTCCGATGGCGCATCCTCCGGGCAGGGAGACGCGGGCGCGCCGCAGTTGTCCGACGAGGGGGCCGAGCACGAGCACCGAGGCGCGCATGGTCTTCACCAGGTCGTATGGCGCTTCAATCGCGCTGAAGCGATTTGTGCGGATGGTGAGCGAATCTCCCCACTCGGCCTCGGCACCGATGTGCTCCATGAGGCGCACCATCGTACCTATGTCTCTGAGTCGAGGGATGTTGTGGAGAGTGTGGCTCCCTGCCGCAAGCAGGGAAGATGCTATGATCGGGAGCGCGGCGTTTTTGGAGCCGCTGACTTTGACCGTGCCGTGGACAGGTCTGCCGCCTTGAATGACGAGTTTTTCCATATAGTGAAGTGAGCCGCGCGTTAGTACAGATTTTTTCTGAGCACTACAACTCGTTCGATGCCCGCCAGATCCTTTGCCGTCGAGATGGTGTCATAACAGTCGGAACCGATTGCCAGCGTCTTGCATTCCGGCGCCTGCGTGCTGCCTACCTCCATGACAAGCCATCCGCCCGGTTTCAGGAATCTGGGCGCATCCTCGATTATGCGCGCGATAAAATCAAGACCGCTTTTGCCGGCCAGGAGCGCCTGGCGCGGTTCGTACTCCGCTATTTCGGGGGCAAGCGCCGCGTAATCCTCTTCTGCTATGTATGGAGGGTTTGCGGTGACGACGTCGAATCCGGCCTGCATCGCCTGCAGCGGCTCGAAGAGATCGCCGCAGAGGAGCGTTATGCGATCTCCCGCGAACGCGAGGTTTTCACGGGCGACCTCGATCGCTGCAGCCGAGTTGTCGGCGGCGATTATCGTCGCGTTCGGGAGCTCGCTGGCAAGTGCCGCGGCAATGCAGCCGCTGCCCACGCATATGTCCAGGATGCGAAGCTTGCGGTTGAGATCTCCGACTACTCGCAGGGTCTGTTCTACGACAGTCTCCGTCTCAGGCCTTGGGATGAGCACCGCCGGCGTTACGCGCATCGTGAGAGACCAGAATTCCTTTTCGCCCGTGATATAGGCTACCGGGCTTCGTGCGGCGCGCCGCTCGATGGCAATGCTGAAGCGGTCCATGTCATCAGGTTTCAACGAGTCGTTCCGCGATATATGAAGCTGCGCGCGATCGCAGCCCAGGATGTGCGCGAGCAATACCTCCGCATCAAGTCGCGGCGTATCGATACCGCTCTGTGCGAGTCGGTGCTCAGCATCTGTGAGTGCGTCTATGATGCGCATTGGCGGTTCGTGACTCGTGTTTCGTGACTCGTGTTTCGTGACTCGTCAAATCGCCCGATTACTTGAGGTCTTTACGAATCACGATCCACGAATCACGAATCACTGCCTTTCAAGGCCTCTGCCTGAAAATGCGTGCGAAGCGCAGATACCATCTCTTCAAGGTGGCCGTCCATCACAGCCGACAGATTGTGAATGGAGAGCCCGATCCTGTGATCTGTCATGCGATTCTGCGGAAAATTGTAGGTGCGTATCTTTTCGGAGCGATCGCCCGAGCCAACCATGGAGCGGCGCGTGGCGGTCCGTTCATCGGCCTGCTTCTGCTGTTCCATGTCGAGCAGGCGCGATTTCAATATCTTCATCGCGCGCGCCTTGTTCTTGTGCTGGCTCCGTTCGTCCTGACACGCGACCGCAAGCCCCGTGGGCAGGTGCGTGATGCGGACCGCGGAATCGGTGCGGTTCACTCCTTGGCCGCCGGGACCCGACGCGCGGAATACGTCGATGCGCAGGTCTTTCTCCTCGATCTGGATGTCGATGTCCTCAGCCTCGGGCAGGACCGCGACCGTCACCGCGGAGGTGTGTATGCGGCCCGATGCCTCGGTGGCCGGCACGCGCTGCACCCTGTGTACGCCGCTTTCGTATTTTAGCTCGCTGTAGACGCGCTCGCCCGAGATGAGGGCGATGACTTCCTTGAATCCGCCGAGCCCCGTGGCGTTCTGCTCCAGCACCTCCACCTTCCAGCCCTTAACTTCTGCAAAGCGGCCGTACATGCGGAAGAGATCCGCCGCAAAGAGCGCCGCCTCCTCGCCGCCGGTGCCGGCGCGGATTTCCAGCAGGATGTTTTTGTCGTCGTTGGGGTCCTTTGGCAAGAGCAGGACGCGCAGTTTTTTTTCAAGGACTTCGATTTCAGCCTCGATGGAGGGGATCTCCGCGCGCGCCATCTCACGCAGGTCCTGATCCGATTCGTGAGCGATTATCTCTTTATTCCCGGCGAGGGCTTCGGTTGCCCGGCGGTGCTGCCTGAACGTTTCGATAAGTTCTACGAGATCTGAGCGCTCCTTTGCGACCTTTGCAAAGCGCTGCTGGTCCGCGAGCACGGCGGGATCGGAGAGCTGCTCTGTCAGCTCTTCAAACCTATTTTCGACCTCTTGGAGTTTGGTGAACATGATTTCGTCTCTCGTGATTCGTGGTTCGTGTATCGTGATTCGTAAAGGCCTCAAGTAATCGGGCGATTTTACGATCCACGAATCCCGAACCACGATCCACTGTCTTCATGTACAACAATGCCCACAGGCCTTATGGCCCATGGGCACTGAAAAAATCGTCATGCAAAGCTACTGCTGAGCGCCGGCTTTTTTCGCGGCCTGCGATTTTTCGAGGCGCTTCTGGAAGCGCTCCACGCGGCCGGTGGAATCTACGAGGCGCTGCTTGCCCGTGAAGAAGGGGTGGCAGTGCGAGCAGAGCTCGATGGTGAAGTCCTTGCACAGTGTGGAGCTCGTCTTGATCTCTGCACCGCACGTGCAACGGATGGTGATGTCGTCGATCTTGGGGTGGATTCCTTCCTTCATTTCGTACTCCTTTCAATCTGATGATACCCCGCAGCTTGCTGCGGGGTTTCCACCACCCTCTCCCTTGAGGGGAGAGGGAAGGGTGAGGGTGATCGGAGATGCTACCGGTGATACCCCGCAGCTTGCCGCGGGCGGCTTTCAAAGGACGAAGCGGCCTAGCATGCGCTCATCTGCATTGCAAGGAAATATCTGGGGATAGTCGGGTTTCAGGCTATTTGCGGACAGGTGCTGCGTTGGGGGCTACTCGGGTCCTTATGAGCTGATTTGCAGGCCTGGCAGTGGGGGCTGCCTGCGGACTTACGGGTTGCGCAGGCTTTGTTGGCTGGGCAGGTTTCGTCGCCTGAATCGGCCTTGCCGGTATTGCGGGCCTTCCCGCCGGTGCCGTGGCCCTGACATCCTTGGTCGGCATATCGATTACCCGGTTGAGGAAATTCAACATGGCTGAGTCGGAAGGGCGCTTTGTGTCGGAGTTGATGCGCTGGGCAAGGCCTGTTTCCACATAATGGTGCTGTGGACGTTTATGTGGTGCTCCAATACTATAGGGAACTCTGGCGTTCTTAAAGGAGTCGGAGCCGACTGCAAAATCTTCAAGATTTTGGGGTTTTTTACCCGAGCCCAGGAACTTGTCGAGGGGCTGTTGTTTTGCCGGCTGTAGAGACGGGGTGCTTCCATGGTTTGTCCTGACGAACTCGCGGCGCGCACCGATCGAGTCGCCTACGCCCTGCACCTGCTGTTTTTGAGGTTTAATGACGGCCATGTTCTCACCCCGTGATGATAATAGATGGATCAAACTCAATGCGTACCCGGGAGAAAGTAATGCAAGATCGCGGCCAATTGTCCCCGAAAAAACTAGCGTATAACCAGTTGATTACAAAACTGAATTAGTAAGACGGAGCAACGACGGATGAGGTGCCCTGGCTCGCGACTCCCCACCCCAGCCAGGACCCGGGGCCCCAGGACCCCGGCGGGCTACGTGCCAATGAATGAGCGCGGGTTCCGTGCCTGAGCGAGCTCTCTGCCACAGACTACGCGGACTTCGTGCCACGAAGGACGCGCGGCTCCCGCCCTCCCGGCGAATGAGCCGACACGGAAAATTGTCCGAATCATAAGGCTAACGTTGGAACACTTGCCTGTGCGTTCCAGATCATTCGGCGGGAGGACGGAATCCGCGCTTGCTGCGTACTACTCCGCAGGCTGTTAACCAATGAAACCTTTCAGCTGCTGTCGGATTTGGGTGAATTTAACACGCAACCATTTCTTATATCGACCGATAATAATAATAGAACCATTTTCACAACCAACGAGGAGCATTCCATGTCTGACAACCAAAAACTCACATCCTTGTCCCTTTCGCCGGTCCTCGACTGGTCTCGTTCCCTTCGGACCACAGTTGGCGGCGAGATCGATTTTGGGTACTACCTACACAAAGAAGAAAATGTCTCTTGCGACGACATTGGCATGAGGGACATGGACATCTGTACGCACGAAGAAAACCGTAGGATCGGCGGTGGCATGCAGATTCTGACGGCCCCCGACGGCTCGCGAACTGCCGCACGGCTCATGCTAACGAGTCCGCTGACGTTTGAACGTTTCCAGTTCAACACGCGACTCTACGCCGAGGGCGGCCATGACGAGAGCTATTTCGGTGGGGGCGGCCTGATGGTTGGAGGTCGGCTATTCCTATTGCCTCCCTTGGAAGATCGAACCTCACCCTTTGTACTGCTCGGCGCTTTTGGGAAACTGGGCCTCTCGAGCCATAGCTCAGGTCTTCTGGACGTCGGTGGATACGTATTGGCTGCCGTTGGTATGGCTCTGTAAGGGACAACGACGTTTTTAGCCCAGTACCCCCCAACGAGCGTTTGCCCTCTTGCTCTTCCTTCTTTGAGCCCGGCCCCCTTCTGCCTTTCTAAATAATCTGCGCAGTGGAACGCAGTGAGCGTGGTTTTCGTCCTTTCTTTTCTCTGAACATTTGCGGAATGGCACGTAGCAAGCGAGGTTTCCGACCTCCCGCCGAACGAACTGGACCGCGGTGGATTGTGCTCCATCGTTAGCTGCAAGAGCAGAGTTAGATTCGGTGTCGATTCGTTCGCCGGGAGGGCGGGAAGCTCGCGTTCTTCGTGGCACGGAGCCCACGCGTACTCTGTGGAACCTAGTCTGCGCCTGCTGAGAGCCACTTCGCAATCGTGAAGTTCACAGCATGCGCAGGCATTCGGTTACCGTTGCTGCGCCGAAGACTTCAATCTTAGTGGAGAACTTCCCCTTGAGGTTGGATTTGGGGATGATGACTTTGCGGAAGCCCATCTTTTCCGCTTCTTTGATGCGCATGTCCGCGCCCATCACCGCGCGGATCTCGCCGGCGAGACCGACTTCTCCTATGACGACGGTCTCGTGATCAACGGGCTTATTGCGGAAGCTGGAGTCTATGGCAGCTACGACCGCGAGATCTGCCGAGGGCTCGGTTATCTTCACGCCGCCGGCCACGTTCAAGAATACGTCCTGATCGCGCAGCTCGAGCCCCTCGATCTTCTCCAGCACCGCGATGAGCAGGGCGAGCCTGCCGGCGTCGATACCGATCGCGGTCCGGCGCGGCGTGCCGAACCCGGAGGAGGAGACGAGTGCCTGCACTTCGAGCAGGAGCGGCCTGGAACCCTCGAGCGATGCAGCTACTACAGAGCCCGCCGCTGACTTTGACTTCTCGGCGAGGAATATGCCGGATGGATCGGAGACCTCCTTGAGCCCGTGGCCGGTCATCTCAAAGACGCCGATCTCGTTGGTGGAGCCGAAGCGATTCTTCATGGTGCGGAGGATGCGGAAGGAATGACCGCGCTCGCCCTCGAAGTAGAGCACGGTGTCCACCATGTGCTCAAGCACCTTTGGCCCTGCAATCGCCCCGTCTTTTGTGACGTGCCCCACGAGGAACGATGCGGTGTTGCTCTTCTTTGCGTGCGCAAGAATCTTTGCCGCGGATTCGCGCACCTGTCCGATGGTGCCAGGCGCGGACTGCAGGTCGTTGGTGTACATCGTCTGTATAGAGTCGATTGCAACGACGGCGGGTTTTGTGTCGCGGATCTGCTCGATGATGCGCTCCACGCAGTTTTCAGTCAGAACCGCGAACCGCGCATCGGAGATTCCCATACGCTCCGCGCGCAGCTTTATCTGCGAGGCGCTCTCTTCGCCGGAGACGTAGAGCGCGTTTTGGCCGGAGCCGGCGACGCGCGCAAGCGCCTGCATGATGATCGTGGATTTGCCGATGCCGGGATCCCCGCCGATGAGCGCCACGCCTCCCGGTATGGTGCCGCCTCCGAGCACGCGATCGAGTTCCGCGATGCCGGTCGGCACGTGATGCCCTTCGTCAGCCGCTATCTCGGTGAGAGGGATTGCAACCGAGTTCGAGCCAGGTGCGGTGTCGCGCCTGGCCTCGACGGCCTCGATCTCTTCCGCGTAAGTATTCCACTGCGAGCATTCGGGACACCGGCCGATCCATCGCGGCGACTGCGCCCCGCAGTTCTGACAGGAGAAGATAGTGCGTGCCTTGGCCATGCACCCGCTCTATCAGCGCGGCGATGGCAATTCAACTGGTTTGAGCTCCATCGAAAAGAAAGATTGATAAGTGAGCGGGGCTTGATGCTCCATCAAAATGTGCCTGGCACATTTCCGGTGCCGAAGATGTAGCGCACCGGTCACTTACCAACATCGTCCGGCGCGATGAGCAGCGGCATGAAATAGGATGCGATGCCGATCGTTGCAAGTAACGCGTCAATCTTCTGTCGCCGTTCATTTTCCTCGACAGCCATGACGAATATTCCTCCCGAAGCGACCGCCTCCGCCTCGGTCTGTTCGAAGGCGTTTTGGTAAAGTTGGTGAAGTCCTTCCTTTACCGCAGCCTCTTTGACGGCCTGTTCCGTCATGCCGCCAACGGCGGGTGGAGCCTTGCCGTCCAGAGCGGAAATACCCACCAGCATCCTGGCGCTCAGATCGCGGAAGACGGTGAGGTCGAAATAATAGCCGCGAAATCGCTCCGGCGCTTTTGGGTCCAGATCTGGATAATTCTGCGTGACATTGGCATTCGCGCATAAGATCGCTTCGTGGAAGTACTTCTTCGGACGGAGAGAGTACGTCGACAGATTCAAGAGCTCCGGCAGATAAGGAATCAAGAAGCGATCCAGAACCGGCATCTTCTGGAACTGCTCAGCGACAAAGCTATAGTCCTCATAGCTCACGCCGCAGTATATGGTGTGCTCGGCATCGATTGGCGAAGCGTTCGACGGATCGGTCGGATCGAATTGCCTGATATGCCGGTATTCGTGCACCAGCGTTTCGGCGAGGGTGGTGTCCTTTCCGGATCCTGCCTCCCGGCTCCTCTGGACGCGCGTTATTCCCCATGATGAGCCGTGCATCTGAGAACCGGGGGAGAGGTCGTTCGACTGAGAGTCTTTCTCAGGGTATCCATCCGCGTCCGAGGTGAACAGCCGTTGCATGAGCACAATTGTCTCCGGCTCCCTCGGATCGACGAGAGCCGGCGCGGGATAATTCCAGTTCGCCACTTTGATCTTTCCCTTCTCGAACATCACACGAAGCGTCTTGCCTGCGGCGGGGTCAAAGTCGGAAATAAAGGCGATCTCCGCGCGAACCCTGCCGGCGTAGGCGGTCCGGATAACCGGCGTCGCGGGAAGCAGGCTTTGCGGGCGCTCGCGGCAGAGCACGGAATCGGACGCCTCCGGACAATGGGAATAGAGACGATCGACGAATCGCGCGGTTGCCGCAAGGTTCATATGCTTGGAAACGGAACGGGCTGCCACGTGGAGAGGAGCGAGGAACCAGGGGTTCGAAGGGATCAGGATAAATGCGTCCGTATCGGGCGAGGCATCCTGTAAGGCAGCAGCCCTGAAGTCGTCGATGAACGACTGATCGATCGCTTCGGCGTCGATCTGTTCAGGTGTGCCGTTTCCAGGGTGGATATCGTGGCGGTCCACGAAATTTCGCATCGTTGCGTCCACCATACTCTCTCCTTCCGGAAGCTCTCAATATGATATCAAGACAAAGTGCAGGTATTCCCTTCGCGCTTCCAGGAGCCATTATGATTATCGGCTCTTTCGATGACGAAGTTGCGCTCGGCAACTTAACAAATCCGTTAAATAAAAAAATTGCAGAGTTTTCAAGAGGTTGTTCAGCAAGGATTGTTGAACTTTTTTTCGGATTTTCGTCAATAATTTCGGTGCCAGGCAACTTTGAGACAAGTCTCAACAAAACCAAATCGGCAAACCGGTGCCAAACCGGTGCCAGGCACGGATTCAGGAACCGTGCGAAAAGGTGCCGGCCAGGTGAGAGCGAGGTGCCGAAAATGCTGCAGAGGTGCACAGAATCACAGCACCTGCGGTCTGATGTTCGTTGATATGAAAGAGGATTTTGTTGGCCCAAAAATTGCTTTTGTTGAGATGCATGCCAAGGCATGCTCGCATCCTTCAGAATGAGTATCCCTACCACGTATCAACGAGGACCAACGGCAAGGTCTTTGTGCTCAAGAAGCCGACGTACAAGATCATCATAGGGGTGCTAGTGGACGCGACAAAGAGATTTGACGTTCAAATCCAGCATTTCAAGATGATGGACAATCACTACCACATGAAGCTGCAGACGCCCTCTTCGAACATCAGCGAAATCATGTGGTACATAAACAACCAGATAGCGAAGCGCTACAATAAGAAGCGGGGAGTGACCGGTCATCTTTGGGGCGGAAGATACCATGCAACCTTAGTCAATAATGATGAATACGCGGACAAATGTGTATTTTATATCTATAACAACGGAGTGCGTGCTGGATTGTGCAGGAGGGCGTCTGAGGACGAGCGATTCAGCACATTTGAGTTTTACGCACGAGGGAAGAAGGTGGAGTTCACGGTTACGGAAGACAGCGTATACCTGCTGCTGGGAAAGGATAGAAGGGAGCGGGAGGAACAGTTCGTGATGATGGTGGATCAGCCGATGGACGATGAGGAGATCGAGGCGATCAGGAACGGACTGCGGAAACTATTTTACGGGTCAGCAGATTTCATGGAGCGGATGAAGGCTAGGTATTTGAAGTGAAGAAATATTGTCCTGCCTCAGGATCGATGGAGCAGTCTGTAATCTATCCAGAATCTATCCAGGAAAAAGAAAAACGGTCATCATAGGCTTTCAGGCTGATGAGAAATCGGAGAACATATCTTTTTTTTAGGGCGTCTGAGATTGACGCATGGATGGGAAAATGCCGGTTTCCGCCTCAAGATCACGCCCTGTCTCAAAATGTGCCTGGCACCGACTTTCGGCGGCAAAAATGTACCTGGCACCAGCGCACCTTTCTGCCTGGCACCTTTCTGACGATATGCAGATCCCCCGCCTTTGTAACTCGAGCCGACAAAATCCTTGATAAGTGAACGCGACTTGGTGCCCAATTGCCGAAGTTGCTGCTGCGTTTTCGTGCAGCTGATGTTCAGCGTCCCTTGATATTGAAAGATTTTTTCCCGGCACGGCATATGCATTGACCCATTGTCATTTGGAACCGCGGATGCTAGGGCACTGAGACATCCTGAAGCAGGAAACATGAAACAGGAAGCATGAGGCAGGAACCGTGATGAAAACAGGTTTTGAATTTTCATGCCTCATGTTTCCCCTGGAAAACGCTTCATATTTGAAAAGGTACGAATGATGAATCGCTTTATCTCCTTTTTTGCGACTGGTTGTTATGTTGGCTACATCCCGCTGGCGCCCGGTACGTGGGGCACTGTCGTGGGTGTGGGCTTCTATTGGCTCATCCGCACGTTGCCTCCGGCGGCATATGCGGCCACCACCATCGCCTTCATTATATTTGCGATCTGGGTTTCAACTCGCGCCCAGGAGCAGTTCGAAGAGGTCGATCCGCCGCAGATAGTGATCGACGAGATCGCGGGCTATCTTGTGACCATGGCCTTCCACACGCCTTCGTTCGCCGCTGCGGTCACGGGCTTCATCCTCTTCCGCATCTTCGATATCACCAAGCCGCCGCCGATCCGCTGGATCGAGCGGCGTTTCTCCGACGGCCGCGGAGTAGTGCTCGATGACGTGGGAGCCGGCGTGTACGCAAGTATAGCGCTGATTTTATTCGAGATACTTCTGCCGTCGTTGGGAGTGAAGTGGTGAAGATCGAGATCATTACAACTGGCGACGAAGTGATGCAGGGGATCATCGTCGACACCAACACCTCATGGATCGCGGCAAAGTGCGCGCCCATGGGGCACGAGATCGTGCGGCACGAATCCGTGGGCGATGATTTCGACGCGATCGGCGATGCGCTGACCGCTGCCGCGCGGCGCGCAGAGTGCGTGATCGTCACCGGGGGCTTAGGCCCCACGGCGGACGATATGACGGTGGAAGCTGCGGCAAGGGCGTTTGGCGTCGAACTAGTCCTCCATGAAGAGGTGCTCGCGGAGATCCGCGAGTTCTTCGGGCGCGTCGGCAGGCCGATGTCTTCCTCCAACGACAAACAGGCGCTAGTCCCAAAGGGCGGCGTCGTACTGCAGAACAAGGTTGGCACCGCACCGGGCATAAGGTCGGAACTTGGCGGCGCAACGTTCTTCTTCCTCCCGGGCGTGCCCAAGGAGCTATATCAGATCTTCGACGATTCCATTATTCCCTGGCTCAAGGAACGCGCGGCCACGGCCTATGCCGAGAAGGTGCTCCGCTGCTTCGGAATTCCCGAGGCGTCTATCGACGAGAAACTCCAGGGCGTTGACCTCGCGGGTGCCAGGCTCTCGTTCCGCGTATTTTTTCCAGAGATCCTGCTCAAACTCATTGCGCGAGATTGCGACGCCGAGAAGGCGAAGGCGTCAGTGGATAGAGCCGCAGCGGCAATTCGCGAGCGGCTCAGTGATGTGGTCTATGCGGAGGGCACGACCACTCTCGCTGCGGTGCTGGGTGATCAACTCAAGAGCCGCGGCTTGACGCTGGCCGTTGCCGAGTCGTGCACCGGCGGGCTCATCGCCTCTCTCATCACCGACGTTCCCGGCGCCAGCACGTGGTTCGAGCGCGGGCTGGTTACCTATAGCAACCGCTCCAAGATTGAGATGCTTGGCGTTCCGGAAGAAATCGTCCGTGAGCACGGAGCCGTGTCAAAAGAAACAGCATCCGCGATGGCGGAAGGGGTCCGGCGCATAAGCGGCGCATCAATAGGTATCGGCGTGACAGGCATCGCGGGTCCGTCAGGCGGCACTGACGCAAAGCCCGTCGGTACAGTGCATATAGCGGTTGCGACGCCCGATAATACGCAAGTGACGTCTCACTGCTTTTCGCGCGATCGCATCTGGTTCAAGCAGATCGTCGCCTGGACTGCATTGGATATGGTGAGAAGGAATATCTTGAAAATGAATGCAAGTGGTACGTTAGTACGTTAGTACGTTAGTACGTTAGTACGTTAGTACGTTAGTACGTTAGTACGTTAGTACGTTAGTACGTTAGTACGTTAGTACGTTAGTACGTTAGTACGTTAGTACGTTAGTACGTTTAATTGTAAACTTGGACTATATCAGATTTTGTACCAACGTACCAAAGTACTAACGTACCACTTGTAGTAAACACTTTCATATGAAGATACGTTCTTTCCTCGCATTCGACATACCGCCGAAGATGAAGGCCGAGCTCGGCTCGGTCATCGGCCTGCTTTCGCAGAAGGCGCGCGATGTCAAGTGGGTGAAGCCTGAACGCATGCATTGCACGATTCGTTTTTTCGGAGATGTCGAGGAGGATCTGCTCACCGGTAAGCTCTCTCAGGTGATTGAACGCGAGGTCCTGCATCAGGCGCCCGTTCATCTGGTGGGCCACGGCGTCGGAGTCTTTCCGAACTGGCGGTATCCTCGCGTGCTTTGGGCGGGGCTCGCCGGTGAAACCGAATCCGTGATATCGTTGCACGCCAAGCTCGAGCACGCATTCGAGGAACTCGGGTTGCCGCACGACCCGCGCAGATTGAGGCTGCATCTCACCCTTGGCCGCGCCCGTTCTCCTCTCAGGAACTGCGATGCGCTCGTTCATATGGTGGAGAAGATGGCCGAGTATGAATTCGGAGAGGTCGATGTAAACGCACTGACTCTCTACAAGAGCGAGTTGACGAAAGATGGGCCGATCTACACCGCCCTGCGGACTTTTCCGCTCGGCGGCAAATGACAAATTGAAACCATCACACGAAAAGGAGTTCCCCATGAGCAACAACATGCCCGGCACGGAAAATCGCGAGAAGGCCATCGGCCTTGCTGTCGCATCGATCGAAAAGCAGTTCGGCAAGGGTTCGATCATGCGCCTAGGCAAAGACCAGCCCCTGGTTGCGGGGATCGATGCGGTCTCCACCGGCTCGATCTCTCTCGACATAGCCCTTGGAGTCGGGGGGTTGCCGCGCGGTAGGGTAGTCGAAATATTCGGACCGGAATCTTCCGGAAAGACGACGCTCGCCCTGCAGGTCGTGGCCCAGGGGCAGAAACAGGGCGTCATCGCGGCATACATCGACGCCGAGCACGCGCTCGACGTGGACTACGCCCGCAAGCTGGGCGTGCGCACCGAAGACCTGCTCATCAGCCAGCCTGATTCGGGCGAGCAGGCGCTTGAGATCGCCGACATGCTCGTGCGCTCCGCCGCGGTGGGCGTGCTCGTCGTGGATTCGGTCGCAGCGCTCGTTCCGCGCGCGGAGCTCGAGGGCGAGATGGGCGACGCGCAGATGGGCGCGCAGGCGAGGCTCATGAGCCAGGCGCTAAGAAAGCTCACGGCCACGATCTCCAAATCGCAGACCCTCGTGGTTTTCATCAACCAGATCCGCATGAAGATAGGCGTGATGTTCGGCAACCCCGAGACGACGACGGGCGGCAACGCGCTCAAGTTCTACTCCACGGTGAGGCTCGATATCCGCCGCGTCTCCCCGATCAAGAACGGAGAGGAGATTATCGGTTCGCGCACGCGCGTGAAGGTGGTGAAGAACAAGGTCGCACCTCCGTTCCGTCAGGCGGAGTTCGACATCCTCTACGGCGAGGGAGTGTCGCGCGAGGGCGACGTGCTCGATCTGGCGACCGACATGGGCCTCATCGAGAAGAGCGGGGCGTGGTACACCTGCGGTGAGGAGCGAATCGGCCAGGGCCGCGACAACGCGCGCCTCTATCTCAAGGATAACCCGAAGATGATGTCGCGGCTCGAGAAGGCCGTGCTCGAAAAACACGGGATCGTTAGGAACACCGTCGCAGAAAAGGCTCCAGCAAATGAGGCGCCGAAGGCGGATGCAAAGGTGGAGACAAAGGAAAAACCGGCGAAGTGAATTTATCAAAAATGAAGTGAGATGACGGGCCCGCTGCAACCTAATGCAGCGGGTTTTTTTTTTATGCGCAATCCGGCTGACGAACTTCAGGATAAGGGCCGTTGTCGGTGAGGTACTGGTAGTGGTCTTCACGAAAATAATGGTGATTGTACAGGAAATCGATCTTCTGCCGAAATATCGGAGAATATGCCATAGCAGCCTTCACGCGGTAAGGCTCGGTATATACGGCGCTCACCAGTTCGGAGATGTCCTCATGGTAATCCTCCGCGCCGTATCCGGAGATCAGGCCCGCAGCAAGCAGCGCACCCTCATCTTCGTAGGGATGGTCATTATAACCATAACAGCCTCTTATATATGTATCGCCGGCTATCGCATCCCACTCTCGACGGAATGACGGGTCCTTCTCCTCCAGATAAGCGGTGAGCAGATGGGCGGTTTCATGATAACCGGTTTCCTCGCAGAGATCGACGCGTCCCAGGCGCAGATACTGGATCTTTTCCTGCGTATAGCCGAATACGAAAGGCGATATGTGGCGAAAGTCTGCAGTAAGGATCCGTTCGCTCATCTCAGGCGTCATCGAAGACGCAAGGTTTTTGAAGGCCTCAAGGCGTTTTGCCTGTTCCGGAGCCGGCTCGTCGCGCGGGATTACTTCTATCTGGCTGCCGCGTTGAGCATCATGTTCTGCAAAAAATCGCTCGAGTGAAGGCCCCATCCGCAGTCTTCTCTCCGGCTTTTGACCGTTCATATCGGTATGCGAGAGCAGGGCCGTGCGCTGAGGGGTATCTGCCTCCGCAATCCCAACCAGCTGCAGAAATTCGTCGACCACACCTGCATCGACCTGTTTTGCCGGTTCAATCTCGATAAGGTCCACCGCATCCGCGCCAACAAGCCCCACGCGGCCATCGCCCGGAGTGCCAGGCACTACAGCGGTGTAGTCGCGGCCTGTATTTTGCTTTAGAAAATTCCGCTCAGACTCGGTCAGTTCGCGAGCCTTAGCGAGGTTAATTGTGCGAGCGCTCATGTCATGTTTATCGGCAGGCAGTATGGGCGAAGTTGCTTCAATCGCTCCGAAATTGGATTGCCCTTTAAGAACGCGGGCTTGCCATTTGGGCGGGGCGATGCTAGGGTTCCGCGTCTTTTTCGAAAACGATCCTGCTGTGTGGTGTAACTCATTGATTATTAGGTCTAATTTGGAGCGGTCCGATCATGAAATCAGCCGATATCCGCGAGGCGTTTCTCGCCTATTTTGAGCGCAACGGTCACACGAGGGTGCGTAGCTCCTCTCTCGTTCCAGCGAACGATCCGACCCTCTTTTTCACTAACGCAGGCATGGTCCAGTTCAAGGACGTGTTCACCGGCGAGGAGAAGAAGGAGTTCAAGCGCGCGTGCTCTTCGCAGAAATGCATGCGCGTCTCTGGAAAGCACAACGACCTGGAAAACGTGGGTCACACGCCGCGGCATCACACATTCTTCGAAATGCTCGGCAACTTCAGCTTCGGCGATTACTTCAAGAAAGAGGCGATCGCGTTTGCATGGGAGTTGCTCACAAAGGAATACAAGCTCGATGCGAAGAGGATGTACGTCACCGTATTCCGCGACGACGACGAGGCGGAGCGGCTGTGGCTGGCGCATGTAAAAAAGGACCGCATCTTCCGGCTCGGCGAGAAGGACAACTTCTGGGCCATGGGCGATACTGGTCCATGCGGTCCTTGCTCTGAGATACTGTGGGATTTCGGCTCGGGTCCGGTTACGGAGAAGGACCTCGAGTCCGACAGGTTCATGGAGATATGGAACCTCGTCTTCATGCAGTTCAACCGCGGCACGACCGGCAAGATCTCGAAACTCGCCGCGCCTTCTATAGATACGGGTATGGGTCTGGAGCGTTTGTCGGCGGTAATCGAGGGCGTTCGCTCCAACTGGGAGACGGATCTCTTCAAGCCGATCATCGCGGAGATTGCGGAGGCGGCAAAGGTAAAGGTCGGCGCATCTGCTGAGACCGACATAGCGCTGCGCGTGATCGCGGATCACCTGCGCGGCTCTGTCTTTCTCATCGGCGACGGCGTGATCCCTTCGAACGAAGGACGCGGATACGTGCTCCGCAGGATCATGCGCCGTGCGATACGCTACGGAAAGCGCATCGGCCGCAACGCCCCGTTTTTGGCCGCTCTTGCGGACGTGGTCTTTGAGGAGATGGGCGGCGCGTATCCGGAACTTGCGACGCACGAGCACTTTATCAAGAAGGTGATAGCGTCTGAGGAAGAACGCTTCTACGAGACGCTGGACAAGGGCCTGGAGCTCTTGCTCGCCGAGGCCGCTAACGCGAAGGCAGGGGATGGGATCATATCGGGAGATACGGCATTTCGTCTCTATGACACGTTCGGATTTCCTCTCGACGTGACGCAGATGATCGCGGCTGAGCAAGGGCTTTCGGTCAACGTGGAGAAGTTCGAGACGCTCATGGAAATTCAGCGCGAGCGAGCGCGAGCCGCCTGGAAGGGCTCGGGAGAAGAAGTCGTATCAAGCGTCTATAAGGAGCTCGCAAGCAAGGGCGTCAGATCGGCATTTGTCGGATATTCCGAGGATAGCGCCGAGACCGAAGTGCTGGCGATAATAAGGAATGGCATACCTGCGAACGAGGCACAGCAGGGCGATGAGATCGAATTCGTCACCGAGGAGACGCCTTTCTACGGCGAATCAGGCGGGCAGGCGGGCGATTCGGGCGTTGCGGTGGCGGAGGGGCTGGAGATCGAGATCCAGACGACGACGCGCCCCGTACCTGAGCTCATCGTGCATCGCGGCAGGGTGATGCGTGGTTATATCGCTTGCGGCACAAGGCTCACGCTCGCCATCGACGCGGAACGCCGCGAGCGCACGCGCTGCAATCACACTGCAACGCACCTGCTGCACCGCGCACTGCGCGAGGTGCTGGGCGAACACGTGAAGCAGGCCGGTTCTCTCGTGGAATCGAAGCGCTTCCGCTTCGATTTTTCGCACTTTCAGGCCATGACTCGCGAGGAGCTGCGCGAGGTCGAGCGGCGCGTGAACGAGGCGATCAGAAAAAACTATCCAGTGCTCACCTATGAACTCAGCTACGACGAAGCGGTCGCGCGCGGCGCTCTCGCGTTCTTCGGCGAGAAGTACGGAGACCGCGTGCGCATGATCGACGTCTCAGGTTTTTCAAAGGAACTCTGCGGCGGGACGCACGTGAGCGCTACCGGCGACATCGGCATGCTCAAGATCCTCTCTGAGTCGTCCGTGGCTGCGGGCGTGCGGCGCATCGAGGCAGTGACCGGCCGCGGCGTGGAGCACCTCATCGACGAGATGGAATCGCAGAGGCTGGAGCTTGCGAAGGTCCTCAAGGCGCAGCCCGCTGAGATGGCGGACCGCGCGCGCAAACTAGTGGAACAGGTCGCGCTGCTGGAGAAGGAATTGAAGGCAGCGCGCAACAAAGTTGCGGGTGGCGGTGCTGTCGATCTCATGGGCCGGATAAAGGAAGTCGCGGGAGTAAAGGTCCTGGCCGCAAAAATCGACGCGCCGGACCGCGCCACGCTCGGCGAGTGGGCGGAAAAATACAGGGACAAGCTCGGCGAGGGCGTGGTCGTGCTGGGCAGCGTGATCGAGGAGAAGGTAGTGCTGATAGCGGCGGTCTCCAAATCCCTCGTGCCGAAATTTCATGCCGGAAAGATCGTGGGCAGGGTGTCGGAACTCGTAGGCGGCAAGGGCGGCGGCAGGCCGGATTTCGCGCAGGGCGGAGGGCCGAACGCCGCGGAGCTTGAGAAGGCCTTGGCGGCGGTGGAAGAATTCTTGAGATGAACACTTTCCCCCTCCTTTATAAGGAGGGGCAGGGGAGGTAGATCACGATCTACCCCTCCCGACCTCCCCTTACAAAGGGGAGGAGTCAGGAGAACACATGGCACAGGCAAACAGAATACGTCCCGGCACAGTCATCATCTTCAACGGTGAACTCTGCCGCGTGATGAGCGTCACGCACTTAACTCCGGGCAACCTGCGCGCGATGGTGCAGGCCAAGATGCGCAACATCAAGACCGGCGTGCAGTTCGAGAACCGGTTCCGCGCAACTGAAGACGTGGAGATAGCGTTCCTCGAGAAGCATCAGATGGAATATCTCTATGACGATGGCGAGCGCTATCACCTCATGAACACCGAGAGCTTCGAACAGATCGAGATGGACCGCGAGATGTTCGGCGACGCGGTCCATTATCTGCTGCCCAACACGAAGATCGAGGTGACGTTCTACGAGGGGAGCCCGATCGGAGTGGAGCTCCCGACCACTGTGGTCCTCAAGGTGACCGAGGCTGAACCTAGCGTGAAGAAACAGACCGCATCTTCTTCATATAAAAAGTGCGTCGTGGAGACCGGCCTCACAGTAATGGTCCCGCCATTCGTAGAGGCGGGCGACTCGATCAAGATCAGCACGGAGACGGGCGAGTATCTCGAGAGGGCGTAAGAATATTCCGATCAAGGCAAGGAAAAGGCCCGTGTCGTGCGGGCCTTTTTCATAAAGAGCCGTGAGTTGGGATTGGTTTCTATTTCAGACTGTGATCCCCAGCCGTTTCTTGGCGCTTTCCCAGGGAATCGCCTTCTGCGCGCGGCGCTTTCTCACGGTCGCCCAGAAAGAGCGATTGGTCATATAAAAGATGTCCTCCAGGTCGCGGCCCTCAACGCCCCAGACAATAGCTGCAGGTTTTCCGTGCCGCGTAATCAGGATGCAGTCCTTTTGCGCCTCGTCGATATACGCGCTCAATCCGGCCTTCATGTTGCGCAGGGCTACGGTTTTCATTTTCATACGATCTCCTCAGTGGTTGTGCCCGCCGGTTTTTTTCGGATGGCGCGGACCAGGACGAGGCGCTCCTCGTCGTCGACGTCATAGAAAACGCGCCAGTCCTGGACGCGCAATTCCCATAGCGGCGGCTCGTATTCAAACCCCGTGACCAGCGGGTCGAGCCGTTTGCGGTTCCGCGTCGCCTTCGAGGGTTCATGCGCCAGCTGTTTTTCAATGGCGACCATGATGAGCCTGCGATAAAAGGCCGGCACATCTTTCAATTCCTTGAGAGCATCAGGCACGATGGCGATCTTGTACATGTGACTACAATTGTAGTCACATACGTGTGTATGTCAAGCGCTTTGATCGGCGTGGTCGAAGAAGGCGACTCGATCAAGATCAGCACGGAGACGGGGGAGTATCTGTAGAGGGCGTAAGAATATTCCGATCAAGGCAAGGAAAAGGCCTGCGTCGTGCTGGCCTTTTCTTATTTGCTGTAACACTCGGCGATATCGGTTTTTCCTGCCTTGTTTTTTTCCTCAATGCAGATCGCGGCCTTAGATGGGTCGGATGCATTACTGCAATCGGTCACACACTGAACAAAATCTGGCAGTGTGTTGCCCGGGGTACTTCGAGGTAACAACAATGAAATATGTTTCTCACACGGCTTTGTGCAACAGTCAGCTGTTGGTTTGTTCGGCGGCGGTAAATAGCTGGATGACGAAGTATCCTCCTGTACGCCCGCATCCGGAGTCGCCGTGCTCATCTGCTCGAGCATCTCGGGCGTGATCCCCTCTGCAGTTACCCATCCTGATTCCGGCGTCTCAGGCTGCACGCTCTTTGCCGGCGAGCATGCGAGGGGCGAGGTCAGGATGGATATAGCGACCCTGACCCCGAAGAGCTGTGCATCAATGGATGCATTCACGATATCTCGAATATTCATTTCTTAACTCCTTGTTCTGGACGCCATCCATTTGACGCCCCTCTTACTCTATATCGTCGTTTTTTTTTTTTTTTGTTGCGTGGAATTTTCGCTTTTTCGAGATGTACGCAGATATCGCATAGTATGTCGAATATATGTCGACATACCATGTCAAAATATGCTATATTATGACCGATGATGGAGGCACTCCGAAAACTTATCCCCGGCGAGGAGTTCGATTATCAGATGCTCCTCGATGCGCTCAAGGACTATGCGCGGCCGCGCGACAAGATCACCGGCCTCCTGCGCCGCAATGATATCGTTCGCATCAAGAAGGGGCTATATATCTTCGGCGAGGCATACGCGCGGCGGCCGTTCTCTCGCGAGATCATGGCCAACATGATCTATGGCCCTTCATATATTTCTCTGGATTACGCGCTCTCATACCATGGGTTCATTCCTGAGAGGGTGGAGGCGGTCACATCGGTGACGACAAAGCGCAGCAGGCGGTTTGCTACGCCGCTCGGCCTCTTCATCTATCATGGGATTCCGCCGGAGGCGTATCCAATCGGCGTGGATCGCGTGGAGATCGAGGGGGGGCGGGCTTTTCTGATCGCCAGGCCTGAGAAGGCGCTGGCGGACAAGATCCAGGCGGATCGCGGAACGGGAATCAGGACCCAGGCGGAGATCCAGGAATATCTCATCAAACATCTGCGCATCGATGAATCCGCGTTAACCGGGCTCGATGTTGATCTGATAGAGCGGATCGCTCTAGGGTATGGATCACGAAAGCTTACGCTCCTCCACTCTGTCATACGGCGGCGAAAGAGAGGCGCAAATGCATGAGGCCATTACGCAGATGCTCGCTCGATACGACTGCCGCCGCGTTGAGGATGCCGTTCGCGCGCTGCGGGAGATCCTGCAGGAGGTGGCGCTTCTGGGACTCTGGCGCAGCAAGTTTTTCGAGAAGGCTGCTTTTTATGGCGGCACGGCGCTCAGGATTTTTCATGGGCTGGATCGGTTTTCAGAGGACCTTGATTTTTCGCTGATCAAGCCGATACCCGGCTTTGATCTCGGGGCCTATGGCGATGCGCTTAAGGCAGAGATCCGCTCATTCGGCTTCGACGCCGATGTGGCGTCGAAGCTGAAAAATCGGGAGAGTGCGGTTCAGTCCGCATTTCTCAAGGCAGGCACCATGAAGCACCTCCTGACGTTGACGCCAGGCATGGAGGGAGTTGGCGCCATTCCTCGCGGTCAGCAGGTGAAGATCAGGCTGGAGATAGACACGGATCCTCCGCCCGGTTTTACCACTGAGACAAAATTCGCGCTGCATCCGATTCCATTTTCCGTGCGGACATATTCCCTTCCCGATCTTTTTGCGGGAAAAATGCATGCGATCCTCTGCAGGCAATGGAAGAGCCGAATAAAGGGGCGCGACTGGTACGATCTCGTGTGGTTCGCTGCCAATCACCCGGGACTGCATCTTGCGCACCTGGAACAGCGGATGCGGCAGAGCGGGCATTACAAAGATGTCGAGCCGCTGAGCGCAGCAGTCTTTCACGCCATGCTCGCGAATAAAATTGAAACGCTTTCGGTGGAACAAGCCAGGCGAGAAGTGGAGCCTTTTGTGCAGCATCCAGAGGCACTTGAGGTCTGGTCACGTGATTTTTTCAAGGACGTCGCACGCAGGATTGAGATTGTCTAAGAAGGTATGGCCCTTTGTTGAGGCAGATGACTTATCCCAGGTGTTCCACGAGGATCTTGATGCCTATCGCTATCAGGATCAGGCCGCCCGCGATTTCGATCGTGCTCTCGAAGAGGTGCCCCACCTTGCGGCCTATGTAGACGCCGGCGAAGGAGAAGACGAAAGTGACGATGCCGATGACGATCGACGGCCATACTATGGCCACTTTCAAGAGCGAGAGCGATAGCCCCACGGCCAGCGCGTCGATGCTCGTGGCCACGGACAGCACCAGGAGTTTGAGGAGGCTCATGCACTCCGGCGCTTCCTCGTCTTTGATCTGCCGCGATTCGTAGATCATCTTCCCGCCGACTCCGGCCAGCAGCGCGAACGCTATCCAGTGATCTACGCCGGAGATGAATCCGCGGAGGCCGACGCCAGCAAGCCAGCCGATGATCGGCATGATTGCCTGAAAAAGTCCGAACGAGGTCGCGATCTTGATCGCATGCCGTACGTGAAGCCGTTCCATGGCGAGCCCGCTGGCCACTGAAACGGCGAAGGCGTCCATGGAGAGAGCGACAGCAATGATGAGGATGGTTGCGGGATGCATGCCCGGTCAATTGACGGCTACGCCGCGGAGGAACGAGGCTGCATTCTCCGGCGGCATCGTGTTGATGAAGATTCCGGAGCCGAGCTCGAAGCCCGCGGCAGTGGTGATGCGGGGGATGATCATCATCCTCCAGTGATCGTAGTGAAGTTCGCCGTCAGACGTGGGTGAGGAGTGCAGGACCAGATTATAATCAGGATCGTTTAGCCCTATGTAGAGCTTCTTGAGCGCCGTCTGCAGCATGTGGGCCAGCTCGGCCATCTCCTCGTCGTTGATTTTGTCGAAGCGGGAGTGGTGGCGCTTTGGCATGATGCGCATCTGGAAAGGCGACTGCGAGGCATATGGACAGAATACGAGGAAGTGTTTTCCGTCTGCTACAATGCGTTCACCACGTTTGATCTCTTCATTCATCATCACGCAGTAGGGGCACTCGCCGTAGGTATCGTGATAGATGAGCGCCTGTTGCATGAGAACACGCACGAGCGGGGGCACTATGGGCGTCGCTATTACCTGTGAATGAGGGTGCTCTAGAGATGTGCCGGCGGCAGGGCCGTGATTGCGGAAGATGGTCACGAGGTCGATGTCTTCGTTCCCGGACAACGCAGTGTAGCGCTGCTTGTATGTCTCGAGGACCCCCTTCACCCCTTCCGGAGGCATGAGCGATAGACAGGTATTGTGCGCCGGGTTCTCTATGATGACCTCGGCCACTCCAAAGCCCTCTGCTGAAAGAAAGACGCCGTCGCGTTGACGCTTTGGAGAGAGAGCGGGGTTCACCGCGGCAAATTTGTTGGGTACTACGCGGATGCGCCAATTCGCTCCATCGCCTTGCTGGTAAACCGACGGAGGCGTCTTGTCTTCGTTTCCAGGGCAGAAAGGGCAGTTCGCATCGTGGGCCGGCCTGTCAGTGCGGCATGCCCTTTCATGCTGGAACTGATCCGGCCGCTTGGCCCGCTCGGCCGAAACAATCACCCATTCCTTTGTGATGAAATCCTGTCTGAACTGAGGCATGGCTAAAGCCTCCTGTTGTACCGCAGGCGATCCGTGCAGGATCGAGCGGCTGGCCGGGCAAGAAGCATCATCGCTTCCGGGAACTTGTACCGCTTTTTCGTGCGTGAGCCTTCTGTGGTTTTTTTCTGACGAGAGCAGTTGCCTTTGCCTCTTTCATCGCCTTCTCGGTGGCCTCGCAGAGCCGCAGGTACATCTTGGCGTAGGAGTTCTCAGGTTCCTTCGTTAAAGCAGTCTTCCACGCCTTCTTCGCGTCTGAAATTTTTTCCATCGTGTAGAAGGTGACGCCAAGCTGCACAAGCGCAGGGCCGTAGGAAGAACGCAGACGAAGCACTGATTTGAGTTCGTTCAAGGAGTCCTTCTGCCTGCCTGCTTCGCGCAGCGCCTGTCCGAGCTTTGTGCGGATATCGAAATATGCGGGATTGAGCTTGAGCGCCTTCCGGTATTCTTCGATAGCGTGGGAATAGAGGCCGATGGAGCGGTAGATATCGCCGATGTCCGCGTGCAGGTTGGAGAGCTTGCCGCGCAGCACGGGTTCGATCTGGGAATCGCTCTTTCCCTTTTTACCCCTGAGCTGAATGTAGAGCGACTTTGCCTTTTCATACTGGCCGAGGTCGTTATACAGCACGGCCAGGTTGAGCAGCGCCTCGGTGTAGCGCGGATTCAGCGACAGGGCCTTTTCAAAGTGAGTAATGGCGTTGGCGAATTTCCCGCCTGCGTGCGCTATGATCCCCAGCATGTTGAATACGTCGGCGTATTTAGCGTCACCCTCTACGGCGCGCCTGAGGTAATCTTCCGCCTGATCGTATTGTTTGTTCTCGAAGTGCTGCTTGCCCCGCGCGATGAGTTCTCTCAGCGTATGCATCTTTGCCTCCTCACTTTGCCGCGCTCAGCATTTTATGTTCGGCTTTTTTCGCGTAGGGACTTTTTGGATAGCGCGATGCGAGCTGGCTGTAGGCCTCGCGCGCGGCGTCCATGTGCTTGAGCGCGAGGTTTGCGCGCACCACCTGATAGAGCGATTTGTCGCCCAGGCCCGACTGTGCGTAGTTTTCGGCTACTTCTTCAAATCGCGGTATAGCGGCGAGGTATTCGCCGGTGCGGAAATAGAACCGCCCTATGTAATATTGACGTTTGGCGATGCGTGTGAGCGCGGCCTGAAGCGTGCGCGCCGCAGGCTCGCGGTATTCGCTGTTCGGGTAGCGGCGCAGCACTGAGCGCAGGTGGTCGATGGCAGTGCCCAGATATTCCTGATCGCGGTCGATCGCCTTTGGGCTTTCCTTGAAATAACAGACGCCGATCTTGTAGTGTGCGTAATCCGCCTTGGGATGATTCGGGTAGAGCCTCAAAAACGCTCCATACGCCTCGGCCGCCACTAGGTATTCTTTTCTTGCGAAGTAAGAATCGCCGATGAGCAGCTCCGCTTCCTGGCCTTCGGCCGTCTGCGGATAGCGCGCCTTGAACATCTCAAAGCATTGTATTGCTTCTTCGTGCTTGTTCCTTGCGGAAAGATCCAGGCATTCCTTGATCTCGCCCTTTGGATCGCCCTTGCCGATCGAGACCATCTCCTTGCCGCAGCCGGCGGCCATGAGAGCGAGAGCCGTGAATGCAAAAATCGTTATTAATCCCGTATGTTTCATGTCGCGGCATAGTAGGTAAAGGGCGAAAAAACGCAAAGGAAAAATGCTGATGAGGGATGTGCGCTTCTAAAACTACAGGGGGGCTCCGTCTTGACAAGGTTTTGTGCGGAGAGTATCTGCCCGGACTCGGCTGCAGGAGGGGGATATGGACGAAAAACGGCACGAAGAAGATGAAGTTAAGGTGTCGGACCACAGGCGTTTTGATTCCGAAGGAAATCCCAAGGACCAGAATGGGGAGGTGAAAGAGAGTGCCGAGGGTACGGGTACGCCTCAGTCGGCTTCGGAACCCGCCGAAAAAGCTCCTCCAAAAGAAGAAGCGGGCGGCCTCCCTCCGATAGATTTCACGACGTTCGTGCTCTCGCTGGCCACGTCTGCGCAGGTTCACCTGGGTATCTTTGCCAATCCCTCCACCGGCAAGGAGGAAAAAAATCTGCCGCTCGCCAGGGAGACGATCGATCTCCTCTCAATCCTTCGCGAGAAAACGAAGGGCAATCTCACGCCGGATGAGGAGCGGCTCTTTGAGCATGTTCTGTATGATCTTCGCATGATGTTCGTGGAAAAAAGCAAACAGAAATAATGGAGGTATATAATGAAAAAGAGGTTCTCAATATGGACTCTGATGGGCGTCTCTTTTATAACTGCGGCGGCGGTTACGGCTACGCTCGCCTGGACGGGCGCCGTGCGCAAAGGGCAGGGCGTAGATATCGTGCGGGCCAGCGCGCCCGCGATTACGGCGCAGCAGACATCGTGGTTTAATCCGGCGCCACCCCAGCCTTCTCAAACCCCGGAGGCGGGCGGCGCCATTTGCCCGTGTCAGCAGGGTTCCTTTGCCGACCTTGCCGAACGGGTGCAGAAGGCCGTCGTTAACATCTCGACGAGCAAAAAGGCTCGTGCGCCACAGTTCATGACGCCAATGCCTCATTATGGTCCCAGAGATCCGTTCGAGGATTTTTTCGACAAGTTCTTCAAGGAGGGAGTCCCGCGCGAGCAGACGCAACACAGCCTGGGATCGGGTTTCGTAATCGATAAGGACGGCACGATCCTCACCAACAACCACGTCGTGAGCCAGGCGGACGAGATCGAAGTGGGGCTTTCTGACGGCCGCAAATACAAGGCAAAGGTCGTTGGAACCGATGAAAAGACCGATATCGCTGTCATCAAAATCAAGGCGGATAAGGATCTGCCGTTTGTCGTTCTCGGGAGTTCCAAGGCGATGAGGGCGGGCGACTGGGTGATGGCTATAGGCAATCCCTTCGGGCTCGAACATACGGTGACGGTCGGCGTGATAAGCGCGATGGGAAGGCTCATAGGCGGCGGTCCTTTTGCAAAGTTCATCCAGACGGATGCCTCGATCAACCCCGGCAACAGCGGCGGGCCCCTGTTCAATCTCAAGGGCGAGGTGATCGGCATCAATACGATGATCTACGCGGCCGGCCAGGGCATCGGCTTTGCGATACCGATCGATCTGGCCACATCGCTCGTGCCGGATCTCATCTCCAAGGGGAGCGTCGCGCATGGCTGGCTCGGCGTTGCCATTCAGGAGATCACGCCTGAACTCGCAAAGTCCTTCGGGTTGAAGGAGGACGAGAAAGGCGCGCTGGTTACCGAAGTGTACGGCGGCTCTCCGGCGGCGACGGCAGGTCTCATGCGCGGCGATGCAATAGTCGCGTTCAACGGCGAGAAGGTGGAGGACCCGTACGATCTCTCGTTGCTCGTGAGCCAGGCAAAACCCGAGAGCTCGGCAAAGATCACAGCGATTAGAAACGGTGAGCGCAAGGAATTCACAGTCAGCATAGGCAAGCAGGAGACTGGGAAAGTTGCCGGCATGGCCCCGGAGGAACGGGAGCAGGCGCCGGGCAAGGCCGATGCATTAGGGCTCGTCGTAAAATCTATCACGCCGCAGGATGCGCGCGAACTGGATCTGCCTGCTGATTTCAAAGGAGTCGTGATTCAGCGCGTGGAACCGGATTCCGCTTCTGAGGGGGCAGAGGTGAGGTCAGGCGACATCCTCCTTGAAGTCAACGGCGCGAAGATACAATCGCCGGAGGATTATTCGGCCGCGGTCGCGAAACTCAAGAAGGGCGATCTCGTGAGGCTGCTCATCAAGCGCGGCCGCGCGAGCGTATACCTGGCGTTTAGTTTGTAGAGAGATATCTACCTCACCCTGACCCTCCCCTTACAAAGGGGAGGGAATGTTCCCCTCCTTTGTAAGGAGGGGCTAGGGGAGGTAGATCGTGGACAAAAAAATCCCCGCCTCTTGGGCGGGGATTTTTTATTCCTCTATATCGTCGAGTCAATCCGGGCATCCAGGCACCGCGCCCGCGCCCTGGTTGTACGGGCAGTTGTCCATGAAGTCGAGCACGCTGTCCGCGTCGTCATCAGGATCGCATTCGTCTCCGTAGTTATCGCCCGTCGCATCGCCGAATGTTCCGTGGAACAGGGCGAAGTCCTTGTCGAAGTTGATCTGATCCGTGTTCTGCATGAATGGGCAGTTGTCATTGACGTTGAGCACCTCGTCGTTGTCCATATCCGGATCGCAGACGTTGCCGATGGCGTCGCCGTCTATGTCGATCTGCTGTGGATTCACCGCGAATACGCAGTTATCGTCGCATGCGGTATGCGTAACTTCGTCGGCGCACGTGGGATCCGCAGGCGTCACCTGACACTTCTTGGAGCCGTAGTTCTTGCACGGATGATTGCCCACGATGCCGTCCGCATCGCCGTCATCGAGGATGGCGTCATTGTCGTCATCCGGATCGCAGACGTCGCCCAAGGCGTCGCCGGGGGCGGCTACGATCACATCTGTATTCGTCTGATCGGGATTGACGTCAAACTGGCAGTTATCGCCAAGGGCCGGACCCGGCACGCAGACACCAGCGACGGTTTCATTTATATCGCAGATCCCGTCGTTGTCGTCATCCGGATCGCATGCCTCGCCGATGCCGTCGTGATCGGATTCGTCTTCCTGCAAAGGATTTGCAACTAGATCGCAATTGTCCGGTCCGTCGAGCACGCCGTCGTTATCGTCGTCGTTGTCGCAGGCATCGCCGCCGGTGTTCGGGTCGTTCGCGTCATACACATCGCCGTCTGTATTTGTTTGATCAAGTTGGGAGGTCAATGGGCAATTATCGTTGACATCCAACCATGCATCATTGTCGTCATTGTTATCGCATGCATCGCCCATTTGATCGCCGTCAGTATCTAGCTGGTTTGCATTTGCGACTGTTTCACAATTATCAATGGAATTATTCACGCCGTCGCCGTCTTTGTCGCCGTCGCACTTGTCGCCGTAGTGATCGTTGTCCATGTCTTCCTGCAGTGTATTAGCCACAAGCCGGCAGTTGTCATCGCAACCTACAGTAGCGCCGCCTACGCACTGCTCTGCCTCCACGCCGATAGCGCCAGAACCGTCACCGTCATCAAGTATGCCGTCGTTGTCGTCGTCCGGATCGCATACGTCGCCCACGCCGTCGTGGTCGGTGTCGGTTTGATCGGGGTTGGCGTTCACCGGGCAGTTGTCGTTGCCGTCAACGACGCCGTCGTTGTCGTCATCCGTATCGCAGACGTCGCCGATGCCGTCGCCGTCAGGCTGATCCGACTGATTCGCATTCGCATTCACGCGGCAGTTGTCGTCGCAGTTCGCCATGTTCCCGGCCGCGCAGGTGTGGTCGCCCACTGCACCGCTGCCGTCGCCGTCGTCGAGGATGCCGTCGTTGTCGTCGTCGATGTCGCACGCGTCGCCGCCGGTGTTCGGATCATTTGCGTCATAAACATCACCGTCTGAATTGATTTGATTTGCATTGGCTACTATCGGGCAATTATCGGCAGCGTTGAGTATCCCGTCGCCGTCGATGTCGTCGTCGCACACGTCGCCGATCCCATCCTTGTCCATGTCTTCCTGTTTCGCGTTCGGGTCGTCCGGGCAATTGTCGATAGCGTCGCCGATGCCGTCATGATCGCGGTCGTCGAACGACGTATCGCACGCATCGCCCGCGCCGTCGCCGTCGGAGTCCGTCTGTTCGTTATTCGCCACGCTTGCGCAATTGTCGCTGACATTGGGGATCTCGTCGCCGTCCATGTCGTCGTCGCACGCGTCGCCTTGACCGTCCGAGTCAATGTCCATCTGATCCACGTTTGCCGTCAGCGGACAGTTGTCGAGCTGATCCGGCACGCCGTCGCCGTCGGAATCCGCCGTCGTGTTTATCGAGGGCGATGGCATCTCCAAGGCAGGGTCAGGGATCTGGCCGCTGGTAGAGTGCCCGCAAGAGATGAGATAGAATGAAGCGGCACAGACGATGAACAGCAGATAGAGGAAATACTTGGCTTTCCGCGTACGGTCCATAGTAACTCCTTGTTTTGGTTGGTTATTTAGATTATCCCCCATTGAGATGCAATCCTTATAACACAAAAAATCATGTGCTGCAAAGAGTTATATGACGTTTATGAAGTGAAATAGACGATTACGAGGCAGCACCCTGAATTCGTTGAAAATGAGCAACAGCAAAATATTGGTAATTATTGATAGAAAACGTTCCGTGTCATCCGCAACCGGAGCGCTGTTAATGATTCGGGGGTTGTGCCACGAGGATGCGGGTCTACCTCCCTCTCGGCGAATGAGTCGACACGGAGTTGAACTCAATACGTCAGGCTAACGCGCGTGGTGTCGTATTCGGGACGAGGAGGCAGGACCAGGACGGATCTGCCTTCGACGCTCAGAGTCCCCATTGAGGCGAAAGCCTTCTTGACACAGGTGTATCACTAGTGATACACTTTTTTGAGTGCGAAAGGAGGTTGCTGGCTTATGCCCACCAAGAACCCCAGGCTGAACGTCGTCCTCACCAAGGCCGTGTTGCAGGCGCTGGGGGAGATCGCCGAGAGCCAGGACAAGTCCCTCTCCGTTGTGGCGCAGGAGCTGATCGTCGAGGCGCTCGACCGCCACGAGGACCTGCTGCTCTCCGACATCGCCATGAAGCGCGAGCAGAAGGCCAAGAGGACGATCTCACATGACAAAGCTTGGAAGTGATCTCTACCGCATAGAATACCTGGCGTCGGTAGTCGACGAGGACATCCCCCGCCTTCCGAAGAGCGTGCGAAACCTCATCAAGCGGGCTATCGAGGAGAGGCTGGTAATCGATCCGATCGGCCTGGGGAAGCCCCTGCGCTACAGTTTGAAGGGGCACCGGAGATTGCGCGTCGGGGATTATCGGATTGTCTATCGCATCGATCAGGATGCACAGCTCGTGACGATCGTCGTCATCAAGCACCGCAAGGATGTCTACGAGGGATAGGTTTTAAGCCGTAAAACCGGAAGAAAAGGGGACGTCGCGTCCTTTGTGGCACGCAGCTCGCCTCAAATCCCCATGACCTTGACGATCACTCGTTTTTTGCGCTGGCCGTCGAACTCTGCGTAGTAGACCTGTTCCCATGGGCCGAGATCGAGTTTGGCGTTTGTGATCGGCACGATGACCTGATGGCCGAGAGTGAGATTCCACAGATGCGCGTAGCCGTTCGTCTCGCCCGTGCGGTGGTGGCGATAGTCCTTGTTCATCGGCGCGATTTCGTTCAGCCATTCCTCTATGTCGTCGATGAGCCCTGACTCCGCATCGTTCACATAGACCGCGGAGGTTATGTGCATCGCCGAGACAAGCGCCATGCCGTCAGCGACTTTACTCTTCTCCACGATGCGCTCCACTTCATCGGTGATGTTGACGAATTCATGCAGCTTCTTCGTGTTGAACCAGAGATATTCGGTGTGGCATTTGGTGGTCATGAGCTTCTCCTCTCCTGGTGTCTTGTAACGTATTTGCTATTAAAACGCATAGAGATCAAGCGGCGGCGTGGTTCTTCGCACAGCTTGAAAATGCGCATGACCGCCGATCCTTAACAGCCGGGAAAAATCGAAAAAAAATCGAAAAAAAACCACGCAACAAAGTGGTAATGCAGGCGATAATTCACTGCGAATGAGCAGGAAGTGCTTTTCATAAAGGAGGGGAAATGGCCGTTTCCGGTATTGCAGATTTTGTATCGTCGTGTGCTCCAGCCATCGATCTCGTTCAGCCGTCTGATGACGTGCTGGATCTGGGCGTTGAGGAGCAGGCCCTGGATTCCGCGCCGGTCGCATGCGAGCCAGCTGGCATAACCGCTGAAGACGCATCCGAGCCGATTCGTGCGGCGCAGCGGAGATTCGGAGACAGGCCCGTGCCTTCGAGCCGGGGCGATGTGGTGCGCTGGTCGAGCGCAAAGGCCGAATCGGCGCTCCTGGGGGCCGGCGCGTTGGCGTTTGAGTCGCAGGGTTGCTATGAGCGCAACGAGCAGACGGGAGAGGGCGAACTTTCGAGTCTCAACTGGATCGCCCTTGGGGTCGGCGTCCCCCTGGCGCTGCTAGCGGCCGGGATCGCGGGACTCAGGTTGCGAAATCATCGGGCCGATCAGCGCGCGAAGGCCGCTTACCAGGCGCGGAAGGAACAGATCGCGCGCGAGCTTGTGCAATGGCCGCAGCTCGATTCCGCTGCGCAGGTGAATGTGGTTCGGGGGTGGCTCGGCAAGTTTCGAACGCATCGCTCGGAAGTCTGGGATGCCATGAGAAAGATAGCCGAAGCCCCGAATACGGATCATGATGCCGTGGTCAAAGAGTTGATGGATGGTTACACGCATGCAAACGCGGGTTCCTTCAGTACCTGTATGCACCTTTTTTTGTCTCAACTCAGCGATGGGATGAAATGGAACTTCGCGACGTGGCTCACGTTGATTCCACCCAGGGAGGGCGTCCACCTGTTGGTGCGCATCCTGAATTTGATGACGCCTGAACAGCAGGACAGCTGGCTGGATAAGAGGAAGAGCCCGATGCTGCTCTCAAATATCAGGAGATACTTGCCTGAACTCCATAAACGATTCCAGGAGAGAATTTGGTCTAAAGGTATCTGTGACCTGGATGCGAGCGCGGCGGCCATGGTCCCGGAGGTCCTCAAATGGGCGGCTAACACGCCGCATTGCGGCCGTCTGGGAGGTCCTGAGCGTTTTGAGCGCGCCTTTAAAGAGCGAGTGGACGAAGAAGTCGGAACGATAGAGAAGATCCGCGGCGAAAGCGCCGGGGATACAGAAGCCGTTGTCGAACGCGATCAATTGCTTGAAGATCATCTTGGGCTGCTTGCCGATCTCATGGAACATTGGCCGCACGATCAGAACTATATTCATCTTGGAATCAACCTGGTTGCGGCGGCGAGGCCGGTCCTGATGATAGCCGTGCAGCCGCATACCCACGTTGTCGCGGTCAATAAAGAAGACGGCGGCGTGATTTCTTCAAGGGTTCATAATGGTGCGGTCGATCTGATGGCCCTAATCGTGCGACACATGCGCGAGGAAGAACGTCGGGAATTCGTTGCAACCGAATCGGCCCTGTTGGCGCGACTGCCACAGAACGAACGGCTTGAAATCCTGGGCGGAGCTCGATGACAGCGATTCATCCCCGCGCCAGCTGAGGCAGGAGCGGCGTGGGCTTGCCAACGCATATCACGTCGAGCCGCTGCTCCGCTCGCGTGACCGCTACGTAGAGGAGGTTGCGATCTTCCTCGCTCTCCGCGCGGTATTGCGACTCGGTGGGATTGACGATGAGCACGTTGCGGAATTCGAGTCCCTTTACCTGATGCACGTTCGTGACCGTCACGCCGGGCGAGAAATCGAACTGGTCGCGATGTCCCCAGCGCACAAACGAATGCCCCATGCGGCGCAGCACCTGCGTCAGGTGCTCGGCCTGCGCGGGCAGGCGGCAGATGACGCCGGAGAGGGAGTAGGGATCTTCTTCCATTCGTTTCGAGATCCACGATGCGATGAGGTGAGGTTCGGTCTCATAGCCTTCCGCACGAATGAGCGCTGGCGCGGGACCGCGGCGCGGCGCGCGCTTGCCGTCTGAAATCGGGTTGTCTTTTCCGCGCACGTACGCTGCCACGTCCATGACCTCGCGCGTGCTGCGGTGCGAGACGGTGAGCTCGATAGGCGTCATGCCGACGAAGCCCGCCTCGCGCAAGAGCTCCTCCCAACCGCCGAAGTGCCGGTTCATCACGATCTTCTGGCCTGCGTCTCCCACGATCGAAACGGTGCGGTCCGCATCCAGTGCGCCGAGCATCGCGTGGATCTCCATGACGCCGAAGTCCTGCGCCTCGTCGATGACGATGTGATCGCAGACCGCGAGCGCTTTTGAAGAGCGCACTGGATAGCAGCCCTCGCGCGCGTACACGAGGTTGAGCAGGATCGTGTCGTCCTGTTCGTCGCAAGAGCGCTTCTCGGCCTGCTCCTCGAACTGCGTGCGCACTGTGTTCCAGCGCGGCCAGATCTCGTCGCGCCGCGACATGAACGCGAAGAAGCAAAAGAGGTCCTCTGCAGCCCCGCCGGAGGGCGGCGAGGGATTTTTCTCCACGTAGTCGCGCAGCGCGTGCAGACAGAGCGGCGACGATTTGAACTGCTCCGCCTCGCGGCTGCGCCGGAACGAGCCGAGCGGCAGATCTCCGGCGATCTCCTTTGCCACTCCGCGCACCCACTGATGATAGGTACGGATCGCCACGCCCTCGACGCCGAGTTCCGGCAGCGTGGTGTCGATGTAGACCTTGAGCGCGCGGTTGAACACGACCACCAGCGAGCGCTCGGCCTTGCAAGAGGAGTTTTCTTCGTGAAGGAGCCACGCGAGCCGATGCAGCGCGACCGTGGTTTTGCCGCTCCCGGCAATGCCCTGGATGATGACGGGGCGCTGGGCGTCGCGGGTGATCAGATCAAATTGTTCGGGCGTGATGAGCGAGAGTATCGGCGGCAGGTGTCCGTCATGGCCGCCTGCGCGCGAGAGCATCATGTCTGGATGATCTGTGACCCACGCGCCGTTTTCGCGTCGCAATACGCCGCTGGGCAGCTCGATTACGTTCAGACGTGCCTCGACGCCCTGAAACGCGCGGCGGACGAGAATGCGGCCCTCGCGCTCGCGGTCCTGGATCACCTCGTCGAATTCGTCTCCTTCGCGATAGTTGTAATAGAGCTGGCTGATGGGGGCCTTGCGCCAGTCGACGATGCGCTGCTCCGGGAAGCTCGCGGTCCCGAGGCGGAACTCCACGTTCTTACCGGCCTCTTCCGTGACCACGCGGGCAAAATAGGGCTGGCGAACGAGCCCGGTGAAATCGTCGACAATATCCTTGCGGAGTTTTGAGAGCCCGTGCGCCACGGCCTCGTCGGAGGCGAGCGACTGTTTGTCCTCGTCGCGCGTGCTGGCTACGAGCTGGGAGGTGAGTTCGCGCGCCATCTTGCGGTCGCCGTGCATGTCCTGCTCCGCGCGCGCGATCCTGGACTTTACGGCGGCATGCACGGAGCGCCAGCGCTCGTCTTCATCCCGCGCGATCTCCTGAAGCTCGGCCTCGGTCATCCGCATGAGCACCTCATCGGCATGAAAAACCCGGAAATGCGAACAGGGGTGCCTATCCAAAGAGCGTGGGATTGTCCAGCGAAAGTGCGTTCAAATGTGGAGGCAGTTACGGCAGCTCAACTTACACGAACCGCAGAAGCAAGGAAGCGGCGTACGCGATTTCGATGCGGACGCCGTCACTCGGAGTTCTTTTCGTATTTATCGCCCGGTTTAACCTGGATATAAATCCGTTTGGGCGAATATCGAGATGTCGAAGGTCCCTGACTCTTCTGATCTCAAATTTCATGGATACTCCTTTACGCCATATACCCGAGAAGAAACAGGGGCCTGCGGTCGCCATCGACGTCGACGCCGTCCGTCAGGCGCACTTTGTGCTTCGCGCTGAAATCCTTGAATTGCGTCCGGCCTTTGCCCTTTCCTCCCACCTCTATGACAAGATCGCCACCGTCTTCTTGGAGCAGAAAATCCGGCGTCTTCATTCCACGCGTCGATTTCAGGTAATGCAACTCTTTGCCGGCCATAGTCATGGCCTCGGCTGCGAAATCTTCCCGGAGCGCGCCGACCGCTTCATCATACGGCTTGAAGAGGAGGCGATAGGGGACGCACATGAGCACCTTGGGCTCTTGAAGGACATTTGTGCCGTGTGGGAAGAGCGGTCTCAGGACAAAACTTTTAGCGAGTAATTCTATGTACTGCTCAGCCTTGTATTTCGTGATTCCCACATTTTTCGCAACGGAGGAAAAGTTGATCCCGTCCACAGACGATCTCCCAATGAATGCCGTCACCTTTGAGATCGTATCTATTTCATCTGTCGCAAGCCGCATAATCAGCGGCACGTCGCGTCGGATGATTTTTTCGAGCACATTTTTGAGCAGTGGAAGCACATCAGGTTCCTCCAGAGAAAACGGATACAGTTCTCCCTTGAGATAACTCTCAAACGCATGGCCCCATTGCAAATGTTCGCTCGTCCACCTTCGATGAAGGATATCATCAATTGTGAGCTCTGGCAGCAGAGCGTCCTTTGCAAAGAACAGATATTCCCGAAATGAAAAGGGGTAGAGTGTGATGAGCTGCACGCGCCTTGAGAGGTCATGTGCTGATTCAGCGATGGCCAGAGCTACGGAACTGGTGAATACGACCCGGACGTTCAGGAAGTCGAATATCTTCTTGAGTTCGCCCTCGAAATGTTTGTGATAATGGATTTCATCCAGGAGCAGGAGCGTGAAGTGGTATTTTTCGACGAGCGTCTTTGCGGTCTCAAACAGATTCAACTCGCCCACGGAGTCGAGCGATAGATAGCAGGCGCCTTCCTGTTCTACTGCCATCTGTTTGAGGATGACGGTTTTTCCGGAACCGCGAGGGCCGACAATGCCAGTGAAGTGCCTTCCCAGAGAGGAGATAAGGCGTTGATACGAGGGGGTTCGTTTTTTCGTGTAACGCCTGCTGTCCTCTTTGGCAAGCTGGTCCAAACGCAGAATTTCTTGGAGTTCCATAACAAAAAATTACAATTAAATATACTTTTTTGTCAACAAATTAAACGTAATGATATGCATGTTGTCTAATGAATTGACTGATAGACGTTTTAAGAGTCAAAGACGGGATTTTTCAGGCACAGGCGCTAAAATGGGAAAGATCGAAAAAAGTTCAAAAAAAACCGCGCAACGTTTTTTTTTTTTTTGACGATAATAATACTGAGGGGGCCAACTACCCGGGGGGTAGGAGACAATTATGTTGAGCTCAGGAGAAGTGGGTGCCTTGGGGGTGCCTGACACAGGGGTGTCATCCGTAAAACAGGAGCCTGCAGACGAAAAGGTCGGCGGCGTCATGCCGACCCTTACCTTTGATACGGGCAATGCCGGCGACGACAAACAGGGCATCAATGCCTACGGAGGCAGTTTTCAGGTTGCGAGCACAATGCCGATCTTGGGGAAATTGAGTCTGGGGTTTCGCACCACCTTCACGCTGATTCAGGCATCCTATAAATGGCAAACCACGTCGGGTGTGGGATGGCCGTGTGAATATGATGCATGCACAGATCTTCAGGGGAGGCCCCTTCCTCGGTATATTCAGATTGAGAAGAACTATTCCGAGATGCGCGTCCGTGCTTTTGGTGGAGTGGAGATCGATTACCAGATTCCTACGAGTATTGGTTCATTGATCCTGCAGCTTTCACCGGGCTTGAGATATGCTTCGATTGGGACATCTGTGATGCCCGCTTTAGAGGGCGGTGTTGCCAGCAATATTGCGAACTCAGGTTTCTTGGCGATATTAGGTGCGAAAACTGACATTGCCTCCGGTAGCGATCGACTTATGCTTGGTTCTATCGGTTTTGGCTACCAATTCTAGTTGGAACGATATGGCAGAGATCGGCCCGCGGTTCTCGCGGGCCGTGTCTTTTTTGTCGGGTATCTCTGGAGGCAGCAGGCGTGATGATGGATAGGCCTTACTTTCGCATCAATTTTTTCATCTCCTTCACCGCCTGTCGCAGCGCCGCTGCATCCGAAGAAAGCGGGATGCTCTTCTCGTATTCCAAGAGGGCATGAATGAGCTTCTTCTGCAGGGCGACGACTTTTTTGTAGACCTCGTTCCGCGTGAGCCTTGCCCCCGAGAGAAAGAATCCGCATGCGTCCTTTCGGAGCATCGCACCCTTGAGGCTTATGAGCAGAGTTTCCACGGTGAGCCCCGCATCCATGCTGGACCCCAGCTCAACGAGTTCCGCGGGCGCTGGTTCGCCTGCATGGGCGAAAAGCCAGTCCAGATCAAAGAGGTCTTTCTCCGAACAACGGCTGACGAGGCAGGCGACCTTCATGGCCATAAGCGTCTGAATGCTTGCCACGACGACTCCCTCCTGTGTCTTGTGCGCATCCCCGACGGCGTGGACGTGCTCATCCAGCACGACGTCTGCGTTGAACTCATGGCCATGGAAGCGTATTCCGGCACGATAATACAGTGGCGACTGCGATTCGTGCTCAAGCTCTGCGCCGAGACCCTTGAGGGATTTTACCGCGAGCACGGCGGCGCGAAACGCATCAGGGTTTCCCGCGAAGAGATCGATGTCATCTGAACGGCGGTGCTCGGCATAATACGCGGCGAGCGCGGTCCCTCCCACGAGCCAGACACCTCGCCCGCAGTTTGCGAAGATGTGGAGGATTGCCTTTGCGAGGGGAGCTGGTAACGCCTTCTTCGACATGCGCGGGAGTGGAGTCAGTGTGAGTAGAGGGGCCATAGTTTCTCCAGTTCGGCGCGCCGCGATGGCTTGATGAGTTTCTTGTAGCGGTGGAAGAGCGCGATCGCCCTCGGGCCTGCAATGCGCGAGGCACAGAGCAAGCCCAGCACCTGCACCAGCCGCGCGATTCCGGGCAGCTGTCCGCGCGCGAGCGCACGTGCGAACTCTTCCATGGAAGGATAGAGACGATCCCATAGAAAACGTGAAGAGAGCGAGGAGATATCGCGTTGTTCGTGGAGGAATATTTCAGGGGGGAGATCGAGCGCGCTGGCGAGTGCCATGATCGTCCGCGTCTCGACATTGGCAACGCCGTTTTTTGCCTTGAACCATTTGCAGACCGCCGCGCGCGAGACATGGGCCAGCCGTGAGATGTCCGCCTGCCTCAGGTTCCGTGAAATCATAATAAATTTAAGTGTCTGTAAATACATAGTAATTTACTATATTTGTTAACTATAATAGAATATTCGCCCGAAAGAGTCAAGGCGCCGTTTCCTCGCCCCTCACGTGCGGAGTCCGAGCCATGATACCCCCTCCGCATAGAGTTCGCCCTCATCCGGCAAAAAAATCTTGCCATTCAGCATCGCAGGGGAAACGTGCGCTGGCGCAACCTGGATTCGACAGGCCAGGGAATTGTGGGCAAATTGGACCGGAGATCGAGCTCGTGGGCCTTGTCTTTTTATGGCTCCGGCTTGATCTTTTCTCCCAAAGCCTTCATATGGGCTGAGGAATCTGAAAAGGGGGGACGCATGCGTTTCGACCGATTGACCATCAAGGCCCAGGAAGCGGTGACCGAGGCCCAGAATCTCGCCGGAAAATGGAACCAGCAGGAGATCTCGCCTGAACATCTATTATATGCGCTCATATCTCAGCAGGAAGGCGTGGCTGCGGCGATCCTCAAGAAGATCGGCGTGCCGCTCGCGCGCTTATCCGATGAAGTCACAGCAGCGGCGCGCAGCGCGCCATCGGTGAGCGGCGCAGGAGCGGGGCAGGCATATCTCTCGCCCACACTCAACCGCGTATTCGAGCGCGCGTTCAAGGAAGCTGAGGCGCTCAAGGACGAATTCATTTCCACCGAACACCTCCTCATCGCGATCGCTGAGGAAAAGGGAACCAAGGCCGGCGATCTCCTGCGCGCGCAGGGAGTGGTCAAGAAGACGATCCTCGCGGTGCTCAAGGATATCCGAGGCGAGCATCGCGTGACAGATCAGGACCCGGAAGGAAAATACCAGGCGCTGAAAAAATACGGCCGCGATCTTACCGATGCGGCACGCCAGGGAAAACTCGACCCGGTGATCGGCCGCGACGACGAGATCCGGCGCGTGATTCATGTGCTCTCTCGCCGCACGAAGAACAACCCCGTGCTCATCGGAGAGCCAGGCGTGGGCAAGACCGCGATAGTGGAGGGGCTCGCGCAGCGCATCGTCGCGGGCGACGTGCCGGAGACGCTCAAGGACAAGCGCGTGATTGCCCTCGATATCTCCTCGCTCGTCGCGGGCGCAAAATATCGCGGCGAGTTCGAGGACAGGCTCAAGGCCGTGCTCAAGGAAGTCACCGCGGCGAGCGGTGAGATCATCCTCTTCATCGACGAGCTGCATACGCTCATGGGCGCCGGCGGGGCCGAGGGTGCCATCGACGCCTCGAACATGCTCAAGCCCGCGCTCGCGCGCGGTGAGCTGCGCTGCATCGGCGCCACTACTCTCAACGAATTCCGCAAGCACGTGGAAAAGGACGCCGCGTTCGAGCGGCGCTTCCAGCAAGTGTACGTGGGCCAGCCCTCAGTCGAAGACACCATCGCGATCCTGCGCGGACTCAAGGAGCGCTACGAGATACATCACGGCGTGCGCATACAGGATGCGGCGCTCATCGCGGCGGCAACGCTCTCGCAGCGCTACATTACCGACCGCTTCCTCCCCGACAAGGCGATCGACCTGATCGATGAGGCCGCGAGCAAGCTGCGCATAGAGATGGATTCCATGCCCGTGGAGATCGACGAGATAGAGCGCGACATCATGGGCAAGGAGATCGAATGCACGGCACTCAGGAAGGAATCCGATCCCGCGAGCAAGGAGCGGCTCGCGGTGCTGGAGCGCGACATCGCGAATTTAAGAGAACAGTCGCGCGCGCTCAAGGCGCACTGGCAGCAGGAGCGATCGCAGATCGGCGAAATCCGCGCGCTCAAGGAGCGCATCGAACAGTCAAAGCTCGATCAGGAAAAGGCGGAGCGTGAGGGAAATCTGGAGCGTGCCGCAGAACTCAAGTACGGAACTATCCCTCAGCTCACCAAAGACCTTGAGGCGAAGCAGGCGGCGCTCGCCGAATTCCAGAAGGATAAGAAGATGCTTACCGAGGAGGTGACCGCGGACGATATCGCCGCGATCGTCTCCAAGTGGACCGGCGTGCCGGTATCGAGGATGTTGGAGGGCGAGGTCGACAAGCTCATGCACATGGAGGACCGGCTGCGCCAGCGCGTGGTCGGCCAGGACGAGGCGCTTGAGAAAGTTGCAGCGGCGGTGCGCCGCTCGCGCGCTGGACTGCAGGACCCCAACCGTCCGATCGGCTCGTTCATTTTTATGGGGCCCACGGGTGTGGGCAAGACCGAGACCGCGCGCGCACTCGCGGAATTTCTCTTTGACGACGAGCGCGCGATGGTGCGCATCGACATGAGCGAGTTCATGGAGAAGCACTCCGTGGCGCGCCTCATCGGTGCGCCTCCGGGATACGTCGGCTATGAAGAGGGTGGTTATCTTACCGAAGCCGTGCGCCGCAGGCCGTATTCCGTGGTGCTCTTCGACGAGATCGAGAAAGCGCACCCGGACGTCTTCAACGTGCTGTTGCAGATTCTCGACGACGGCAGGCTCACGGACGGGCAGGGCCGCACCGTGAACTTCACGAATACCGTGCTCATCATGACCTCCAACATCGGCAGCCAGTATCTCACGGACGTGGCCGAAGACGAGGAGAAGATGTCCGAGCGCGTGCTCGCCGCGATGAAGCAGCACTTCAAACCGGAGTTCATAAATCGCATCGACGATCTGGTGATCTTCCATCCGCTCAAGCAGGGTGAGATCGCCTCGATCGTGGATATCCAGCTCGGCCGGCTCTCGCACCTGCTCGCACAGCGCGGGCTTTCGATCTCGCTCACCGACGCGGCAAAGAACCTCATCGCCAGGCACGGCTGGGACCCGGTCTACGGCGCAAGACCATTAAAGCGTGCGATTCAGAAGTACATCGCCGACCCGCTCTCGAGCGCATTGCTGGAAGGAAAATTCAAGGAAGGCCAGCAGATCGTGGCGGACGCGAAGGGGGAGACGATAGAATTCAAATCAGCACCTCATCAAGAAAACGCTTGAAAAATAGACATATGTCTACCATAATAGACATATGTCTGAATACCAGAAAGCATACAACCGATTGCTCGGGAGCGCCATCGCCCTCAGCGTCATCAAGCATCTCTGCTTTTCAGGGAAAGAGATGACCGGCCGTGAAGCCGCGGCTTCTGCAGGTTACTCACCTCAGGCCGTGCTCGATTCGTTGAATAATATGGAAAAGCTTGGTTTGATCGAGTCCAGAAACGCCGGCAGGGCCAGGCTCTATACCCTCAACAGGAGCCACTGGTTCGTGGCGCATGCGCTGATTCCCATGTGGGAAATAATTGATGGATGGCCGAGGGATTTGGGTGCGTTTTACGCTCGCCGGCTTCAACCGAAGCCCCTCTCGATCATCATGTACGGCAGTTTTGCGAGGGGGGAAGAGCATTTTGAAAGCGATCTTGATCTGCTTTTTGTGTACAGAGATGACCGGATAAAACCGGACCATCTCGATCGACTGCTTTCCTTGAATTCAGATATCCTCACGCGATACGGGATTCACGCATCTCCCAAGGTCGTTGCAATTTCCGAGTTGAAAAGATCAGTTAAGGAAAAAAAAGGATTCATGAGGAACGTCTTTGTCGAGGGCAAGGCGATCTACGGTTTAACGCCAAGCGAGGTGCTGAGCTATGACTGCAAAAAAGATTAAAACAGCCGTCGTCGATAAAAGGGATGCAGCGAATTATCTGAAACGCTCGATGGAATTGCGGCAGAGCATGCGCAACAATCTCGTGCTGGAGAATTGGAATGCCCTTGTCATCGATGCGGTCCATGCCGTCATAAGCGCCAACGATGCGCTGACCGTGGCGTTTACCGGCGTGAGATGCACCAGCTCCAATCATCTGGACGCCGTCGAGCTCCTTAAACAGTCTCTGCCTCGGGAATTGCAACCGGATGTCTCAAGGCTTGCGCGTGTGATATCCATCAAGAGTCATATCGAATATGGGCCATCGCTTGTCACAAAGAGTGAGGCTGAAAAAATTGCCAAGGATGCCGAGCGTTTCGTCGATTGGGCGGAGAGCGCGTTGCAGAAAGTCAGATAGACAAGACTGCCCCCATTCATGATCAGGGCACTTCCAAATGGGGCATAATATTTCAAAGCAGTCCAATGTGAGAGAACGGGACCTGCCACCAGGAACCCGCAAGCAGCGGTCCCATCCCGTGATTATCGGAGTATCCTCGCGAGCGCCCGCCTGCCGTCGGAGCGAACCAGGAGCGGGACACAGAAAAGCACTCCCGTGCGCCGCGTCTCCTCGGCCGCTTGACGCGAGAGACCCCGGAAGGATTCATCGGAAAAATTTGTGACAACGGAAATTCGAGGTTTGAACATGAAAGATCGAGGCAAATGCCCCACACACGCGTTGTACGCGAGCACCTCGAGACACGACTTGTTCATGAGTTGGACGCAGCGCCTCCGAGTCATGAGTTCATCATATACTTCCTCACCCCAATTATACGAGGCCTCCTCGTATTCAAAAAGTTTCGTTCTCCATTGAGAATCGGTACTGATGGCCGCGTTGACGACGATCCCCTCAGGAGGCGTGGCGCCCCTCACGAACAATGCCTCGACCTCGTCCCCTTTGCGTCCTTCGGTGAGCTTAAACCTGGCCGGTTCAGCGTCTCGAGTTCGGTGATACTGCAGGAAATAATGGACGCCGTCCACCCACTGGCATTCTATGATAGGGCAGTGCGAAGGATCGAACTTCTTGAGCCACCTCACGGATTCATAATAATCGACGAACGTCGCGGCGCCCTTGATGATCGCGTCCTCGTCGAGCAGGCCTCCTAAATTGCTGCCCTTGCTGAGGATGACCCTGGCCCCCTCGATCATGCAATAGTTATAATTGACGGACGGCGCCTTCGCCGCGGTTGTGAAGACGTGATAGCGGCCCGGCACGGCGTTGTCCGCGATAATGCTCTGGTTGTAACCTCCAAGCAGTTTCCAGTATGAATATGAGAGATCTTTGAGAAAATCATCCCTGCGCACATTCATCAGCCTGCAATATTGATCTATGCGATCGCCGCTCAATTCGGTCAGATTCGACTCAAATTCCTTATCGCTCCCGCCGGCGAGCTTCTTTTGGAGGATTCGCAAGAGTGCCCGGTCGAGTGCCGATCCGCGGCCTGTGGCGTCATCATATGACGGGGCTGCCTCCAGGCGTTCGGCGGTCACCTTGAAACTGGTGAGAAGGCCCGATGCACCTGCATATTCCTGCGGGTGTTCGCTGCGAACGATGAACGGGTCGCCGCTCGCCAATGCGTCGTCACATGAGTCGCAGTGCTCGGGGACTGGCTGGCCTTCAGACTCAACATAGTCCGCGACCATGAGCTTTGGCTGCGGCAGAGGGATTGTGAGAAAGCTGTCCATAGATAGAGGTACATCCTTATCGAGGTTCCTGAGAAATTGTTGCGTGAAAAGATGAAATGTTACCGCAACGGTAAAATGTCACTCTGACTGCAACGCAAGAATGTCACCCCTGGCTGCCAAGCTGTTGATATGTCTGGGTTTATAGTGATAGCGGCCGATTCCCTGATTTCGGTAATAACATCTCTTGCAGCCGGTAAATTATCCAAGAGCGTTTGCATCGGTGTTCGGGGTGCTGAGAGTGAACGTGCGTCGGATAAAATGTCTCTTGCAACCTTTATCTCCATGAGTATTGAAACGACGTCTAATCAAATGATGGAGGCAGGAGATGAATCTCCTAGCGAATATTATTCCGTGCATGCAGACGCAACTCTCGGAGAGATCGTTAGTGGCGGAACCCGAGGCCGAGGTTTATCAGGACGAAAGCGCTCCTCTTTGGATCGTTCAGCAGGGCGCCGACGATTCAGGCAGATCCCTCTATTTTGTAAGCGATGACGGAAATTGTTTCCACGAATTGATGGAAACTGGCGTGAAGCGCACGGATTGTGCAGATATTACGAACCTCGAAGCGGTCGGTGCCTGCGGGTTCCGTTTTGAGAAGGGGCCGGCGACGTCATCTCTGTTTCAGGAAACTGATGCGGGCGATGTCCTGATATCCGGTGGTCTGGCGCGCGTCGAGCCTGAGCTGGCCCGGGAGCTCCTGACAAGGGGAGCCTTCCACATGATCGGCGCCAGTCTCTTGCTGAAGCGCATCCAGAGTGGAGACGCGAACGCGATATTGAATTACAACGCGTCGCGCAATCTTCGTGGCGGGCCTTCATATGGCAGACTGCAGGTCAGCGATGAAGGGCTCGCTGCGCTCATTCAGAAATCAAAAGAGGACGAGCGTCCGTTATTGGCTCTGTGCGTGCTGGCCGCGCATTATTGCGAGCCGGCGCGTGAGGCACTATCTCACTATGATGCTGCAAGGCTTGTCGACGCAGCCCGTTATTATGAGGCGCCCAGACGAATTCTATGGGAGCGCGCAAAGAAGGGGAGTGAAGTTGCGCTTCAGGCCCTCGCGTCAGCGGCCGCGCAAAGCAATTCGGCCGTCGCGGACCTGATCAATCTCCACCTCGTATGGAAGGTGGCCGGTGTGCCTCAATCGTTGCGAGCCGTCCCGATTGCGGCTCGGGATTTGAATCCTTCAGTGCTTCAAGTTTTCGCCGACGTGGGCCATGCCGATGCCCATCGCTTGCTGCAGGACTACGACCCGGCGCAATACGTCGACGCGGCCCGGCAAAACACCTGGGCTTACGATGTGGGGAACTGTCCTCCGGTTTCCGAACTGGGGGCGCTCGTGCGTCATGACAATCAGAGAGCGATTGACGGTCTCTTCGGGCTTTATGCAGAAGGGCATCTCGTCGCTCGCGAGATGATCCGCAAACTTATTGATGAAGGAACATTGGGACGATCCATCGTCACCTGTGTGGATATGGAACCGCTCCGGAGCAGGGCCCCGCAGGAACCGAGAGTGGTGATCGCGCTTTCGCGATTCCATGACGACGGGCATCCTCAGGCGCTGGAAATGCTCGCGGGCCTTGCTCCGGTCGATGGATTGATCGATCTGGCGTCAACGAACTATGATGCCGTTGTAGCCCTTTCGTTGCTTGATCGGTCCGGCAATCCAGGTATCCGCGAGCGGATCAAGGCCGTCTCGATCGAGAAGTGGCAGAAGGACTATTCTTTGAGAGGACATTCCGCTCTCGATGGCAGGGAAGCGCGGGAAGCGATGTCCATTCTCGCTTCTCTCGGCAATGCAGCTGCCCGCGAACATGAAGGGTTCGCCCTTCCGCAACGCCGCGCCGCGGCGCTAGGGGCGCTCCTGGTGGCTGCGGAGTTGGCAAGGGAAATGCCCGTTGAAGTCGTGGTCGGCAGATTGCCGCTTCGCGCAACGGGAGATGATGTCGTTGCAAAGGACGAAAAACCGATCGAGCCACATAAGCATACGCTGCATTAGCGGAAAGTGGCGCGTCCTGGCCGGTCGTGAACTTGGCGCTTGAAATCCGCGCAACTTCCGAGGGAGAGTGCTGAAAAGGGCTCGCATGTGCGCATATCCGACATCCCTGAATGAGACGTGGCAGGCGACTGCGAATCTGACCCTCGACTCCGGCTTGGAGCTTACGCAGCAGCCTCTGGACACGGAGAGCGATCTTTCGCAGGGGGGCTCGACCTCTTCCGAGTTCTTCGTGCGCGGCAACGAAGGCGTCGTCGTCCCTGCAGGCGACTCGGAAGATGCCTACGCCTTCGCGGGGGAAACGGGCTCGCCTGCGAAGGCTGCGCCAGGTTCCAAAGACGGATTCATCTCCCTCGACACATCGGTCCAGAATCTACCCCTGCGGGTCAAGGGTCATTCCGATTCGCGTTTTTTCATCTCCCACCCGAGCATCGAGACTTTTCGAGAGCGCGGCCGCTATCTCCTCGCAAAGCGCAGTTCCCCGCTAGGGCTGCTTGCACGCCACCAGCTCGTAGCGCGGCACCAGGGGTGGGTGTGCAAAATAGCGAGGGAGTATGCGAGGAGCGGGCATTCGTTCGATACGCTCGTCCAGGAGGGAAACATCGGCCTGCTTCGAGCCCTGGACCTCTTTGACCCGGATCGCGGTTTTACCTTCAGCACCTATTCCGGGTGGTGGATTCGGTATTTCATCAATCACTTTCTCAAGAGAGAAAATAAGGCGGTGAACGTCCCCAGGCTTCAACAGAAGAGGGGGCGCATGCTGGAGGAGTTGCTCGCCGATTTCTTTGCCAGAACTGGGCAGGCGGCTTCTGTCGAAGAGCTGGCCGCGATATCGAAATTGACGGAGCAGCAGGTGGAAGGGGCGCTGGAGGCAAACAGGGTTCGAGTCTCTTCCCTGGACGAAACGCCGAAAAATGAGAGAGGTCGCCAACCCCTCATCGAGATGCAGCGGAGTTCTGTTGCATCGCCCGAGGATGAGGCTTCCTTTGATGCCGAACTTCGGCCATTTCTTTTCGCATTGCCGCCGACGCAGCGCCGCGTGATCGAATTGCGCGGCTCCGGGATGGTTCTGCGGGAAATTGCGGATATCATGGGGGTATCGCGCCAGTTGATTTCGTTCATCGAGGGAAAGGCAAAGGCCCGTCTGCAGGTGCTCGCAGGGAGACCCCAGAAGCCAAAGCCCTTTTTTCCCTTTCATCTGAACGAGAAGCAGCGCCTCGCCGTCATTGAAAAGCTGACAACGGAAGAGCGCGCTCTCTACGACCTCGCGTATGTTCAGGGCATCCCTCAAAAGGAAATCGCCGCTCGCCTGCTGATGAACCCGGCACGGGTTTTTGCGGAGCTGCGCTGGCTCAGGCTCAGGGTGGAAGGGCTCTCCAGAGGGAGACCGCCGGAGCAACTGCTCGCGCATCTGAACCCGTATCGGAGGCGCGCGGTCATGCTTTTGCACGGCCTCGATCCGCAGCATTGGGGAGAAAAGATGTCTTTCACCGAGATCCGGAGGATACTGCATGTTTTTCAGAGGGGAGGCGTTTTTGGCAGGAATGAGGCCTACATCGAACTGCGTTCGCTGATACTAAGCGACGCGAAGCTCATCCCGCTTGAGGTTCCGGACTCTGCGACTGCATCGCAGTTGACCCGCGACGCCGAAGCACGACGCCTGCAGGCGATCGGGAACCTGAAGCCGGAGGAGCGCGTGCTTTACGATCTCGCCATTGTTCAGCGGATGTCTCACCGAGAGATCGCCGCGCGGCTGCAGATGAGAGCTGAAATCATTTATGAAGATCTGCTCTGGCTCGGGCTCAGGATTGAAGGGCTCTCCAGGGAGAGGCCGCCGGAGCAGCTCATCGCGCATCTGGAGCAGTATCAACGCCGCACGATCAGGCTCCTGCGCGGTTTCGATACGTTGTACTGGGAGAAAAAGCTTTCGATCGAGGAGGTCGGGAGATTTCAGTGCATCTCTCATGTGCGTGCCGAAGCCTTCAGGAACAGGGCCTGCGACGAACTGATGGCGCTGATACGCAGCGACATGAAACTCGTGCCGATCAAGATTCCAAAGAAGAGGCAGGCCGCTTCTGAAGATAGCGTGCCAGCACCGTCGGCTGCGTCGACGTCGAAGCATGACGCTGCAATCGCGCCGGCTGAAACCGCACGACCCGTGGAACGAGCGCGCGATGCCGGCGAACTCTGTGATGCGCTTCGCAGCGGCGAATACGCGGGCCGTGAAGGCAGGATTCGTTTTGTATGCGAGAACTACGCGACCCTGGGCGCAAGGAATCCGCTTGAGGCGTTTTGGGACGCCTATCGTTTTGTCGCCATATTGTTATGGAACTTCCCCGGCACCGTGGAAGCGCTCGGCTGGGAACGCTCCGACAGGCTGAACTCGTCAGAAATACTATCGATTCGGGAAACGCTCGCCCGACCGGCTCGCAGGCGGTGATGTGTTGAAAATAGAATCAGCACCTGCGTTTCCAACTTTTTGGCGGATCGTCGGTTGCGCCATGCGAGAGATTCTTCAGAGGAGAAACAAATGGTCGCGCTTCCGTGCATGAGCATCGCTTGCTTTGGCGACACAACATCGGGCTCGCAGCCAATCCTGGCAACGTCGGACGCCTTCATGCCAAGCAGCGATATCTCGGACGATGCGTCATCGTCACCGATCGAGGGAACCGGAGATAAAACGCCTGCCGTACCCGCGACGTATCTGGACGATTCTGCGTCTGTTCCTTTCTCTGCTGCTCTGCTCCGTGTTTATTCTCCAGCCTCCAAAAGTGTGTTCTTCCGGAGGGCGGCGTTTTCCGCGGCACTGCACCAGGAACCTTCGCCTGCCGAACCCGTCGGCCTGAATTCGTCTTCTGTTTCCGTCTTCAGGCGGACGCCTTACGCTGTCTATGACCCGGCGACCAATGACCTCCGCGTCGCCAGCATCGCCTCCAAAAACACGATCCGATGGAGGATGATGGAGCCCTTTGCAACAGATGCCTCGTTCGCGGTCAGGCACACCGAACGCGACGTAGCCGAGAGGTGGGCTGACGAACTCGTCGTCAGGGCGGACCTTGAGATGGAGGGTGAAAAGGGTATCGGGGAGATCGAGGACGTCTCCGGCCTCCGGGTCCCTGTCATTGGAGGTGCGAGGCTTGCCGAGGATCTCTGGACGATCGGCGATATCATCAGGAATGCGCCTGAATCAAAGTGGGAGCGGGGAGTCAGGGGGGATTATTTTGACGTCAAATTGATCGTCCTCGATCGCGACGAAGACGATCCCTTGCGGATGCTCGTCTGTAATCGCTATTCTCATGCGGCCACGCTCCGCGCGCTGCGCCGGTTGAACGACGTTCGCGAAATATTCAAGGGCTATCTCTTCATCCGGAGGTCGCTCGACGAACAGGGCGGCACCGAGTACGGCCTGGAAAAACTGCTGGTCAAATCAGATGCCGATGACCGCGTGAAGATGAGCTGTTTCAACAATCTGCTCTCCATTTTCAAAGCTGCCGGTATCAGATATGATTTTCGTGAAATCAGCAGAGCGGTCAGCGAACTGATGCCGCCTCGCAGGCCCAGCCTCGACGGTATCTTTGAGGCCTATCAGCGATTCCGCGGCGCGGGAGAACGCGGGACGAACAGGGAAGTCAGGAGCAGGCCACGCAACAACGGCAGCGTCGTCGTCATCGATAATGATCTCGACGGAAATCCGATCCAGCGGTGGATCCACTGGTCGGAAGGCAGCGGCGGCTGACGCCGAAATCCGGCCGGAGAGTTCAAAAGAACCGCGTAAGACGGAGCAAGCCCGTGTGCTCGGCGGTCTTCCAGCGGCCGTAGACACGCCGTTATCGGAGCAAATCCGTCGGCGATATTATCGAAAAATATTGCAAAGTTGAACCGTAGGAATGTTCTCTCTCTTACGATTTCCTATCTTGCCTTCGTGTGCGTGGTACGGAGATACGTATATTCCGGGAGTTCCGGAGCCAGCGCGGCGGCGCCTCCGTAGATGGCGTTGTAGTGATCTGCTTGTAGAAACTCGATGACCATTTCCGGGTCTGAACGACGGGGATGTTTGCGTCAGATTGTAATTAATGCATCAACCTGGCCGCCAGTTGTGCGTAGTGGTCCTTTGCGGGCGGGAAGGACTTGGCGATGGCTTCGATGGTGGGCATGAACTTCTCTGCGGATTTTTTATCTCCGCGTTCGAGATATAATTCAACATAGGTTCCGTAGAGGCTGTAACGGATGTCAGGCGTGAGCGGCTTGCGGCGGTCGAGCGCCTGCGCTTTTTTGAGATACTCCTCCGCACGCGTGAAGTCGCGCTTGTGGAAATAGGCGTCGGCGAGCGAGACGTAGATCGTGGGGTGATAGCGGCGGATGAGGCCCGCGGATGCGCCTTTGGGTGCGCGCGAGAAATCGAGCGCCGCCTCCAGGTATTCTATCGTGCGGTCGTGATCCCCGGACTTCTGCGAGGCGAGTCCCATCCCGATCATGAGTTCCACGCTCGTGGTCTCGCTCTCGATCTGCTGCGCGAGCTTGAGAGCTTCGCGATACTGTTCCATCGCATCCCGCGGCTTGCCGGTCATGAGGTTGAGATTTCCGAGTCCGTTGAGCAGCCGCACCTGCAGTTCGATGAGCCTGTGCTTGCGCGCCTGCGCGAGGCCCTGGCGATAGTGATCGAGCGCTTCATCGTATCGCTTGATCGACTCATGCCGCAGGGCGTTGCCCAGGAGATAGTGTCGGCTCGCGGTTCGCTCGGGATCGTGGGCGCGTTTTGTCGCTTCGAGCTCTTCCGTGAGGATAGTGATCGCCTCTTCGACCTTTCCCGCGCGAAGCAGGGCCTCGCCCAGTTCGTTATTGATCATCGCTTTGCGTTCGTCGCCGGACAGCCGCCGCTCCGCGACCGCGGCGCTTCGCCGGAAGCGTTCAAGCGCCTCTTCTATCTTTCCCTCGCGCATATCGACGCTCGCGAGCCGGTTTTCTATCAGCACGCGCCATGCGGCCATTCCCCTCACGTCGCCGATCTCATTCAGCGCATCGCGGAAAAAGCGGCGAGCGTCCCGCAGATCGCGACGGCGCATTGCTATCAGTCCCATTCTCTCCGCGGCATTCGAACGGAATTCGCGCCGAAGATTTGCCGGGGCCGAGAGTCTCTTGAGCCGCTGGTATGATGCCATCGCTTCGCGCTCGCTGTGCGCCAGCTCATATGCCTTGCCGAGCATGATTATGACGTCTGCGCGGCGCTGAAAGTCTTCATGGGGTATGATCTTGAGCATCGCCTCTGCATGCGCCGCCGCAGCAAGTCCGTCATTGGCGGAGAGGGTACGCTCGACGAGGCGGGAGAGGGCCGCGAGTTTTGCACGAGAGTGGCCGCCGTAAGCGAGGTGTAAATCGAGCTCTTCGGGTTTTGTGCCCCGTTTTTTCTTCAGGAGCGCGGCGATGGCGTCGTGTGATGTTTCGGAACTTTCAGCTGAAGCGTTATCGCTGATTACGCGCGCCGAGAGGTAGTTGATGAATGAGAAGCGGCCGTCGCGCCGCGAACGCCGCACTAACCCTGCTTCCACGAGCTTCAGCAGTTCCCGTTCGACGTTTCCGGTTGAGGCCGTCGCGCGCAGTTCTGACGCGTCCGCAGGCCTTCCGAAGCAGGCCAGCGTAAGCGCGAGTTTCTGCGCCTCGGGTCCCAGCGACGAGAACATCTCCATCACGGTTTCGGCAAGAGAGCGCGGCGGAGATGCTTTTGCAAAATCCACGCCGATGGTATCGAGCGTAGAGGCGTCTGGGCGCCCGGCGAGAGAGAAGAGACGACCTTCCGAGATCATCTGTTCCAGGTGTTCGGTGATGAATCGCGGGTTGCCGCCAGTGCACTGGACCAGTTGCTCCACGACGGGACCCGCAGGCTCTTCTCCCAGCACGGCGCCCAGGTATTCCGAAACTTCGGCCGACGTAAAATTCTTGAGTTCGATCACCTTGCACAAAGACGGTTCCAGGTTGAGCTCCGGGAGCGTGCGCAACGGGTCGATCTTTTCTGAATTCAGAGTGAACAAAAGTGAGATGTACGGTCTGGGCGCGTCGGGCAACCTGTGCTGGATGCGCAATCGTCTGGCCAGTGCGGCAAAGGCGTTCATCACAGAAGGGTCGGTCGTTCCGCCGCCGTCCGGGAGAAAGCGCTCCATGTCGTCTATGATCAGGGCATGCGCTCGCACTCCGCGTTCGCCATCCTGTTCGAGAATCTTTTCGATCAAATCGGCAGTTAGCAGATCACCTTCGCCGACGAGCGTCGTCTCCATTTCCATCTGCTGCGCGATCGGCTTGATCGCGCGAAGCAGGCGCGTGCGGCCTACGCCCCTTTTTCCGAAGATGCAGATCGCGGGAGCGACATGCGGAGCTGCCGCAACGACGTCGCGGAGAGTCTGCTCGATCGTTTCCCGTTCGCGATGCCTGCCGATGAGTTTTCCCTGCTTCGGCAGATAGGCGAGCAACGTCGAAAGAGACTCGGGCGCATGCTTTATGGGAGAGCTGTACTGGAGCGCCTGCGCCGCGACGATGGCAGAGGGATAGCGCTCGTCCGGCAGCATGGCCATGAGCTTCATTATGATGCGGTCGAGATATTTCGGAATCTCCGGCCTTTGAGAAGATGGCGGCGGCGGTTCGTACTCCATATGACGCCTGAGCGTCGCCATAATATCGATGTGTCCGTCGAGCCCGGTCATCATGAAGGGCTGCACTCCCGTCAGGCAATGGTAGAAGGTGACGCCAAGAGAATATAGATCGCTGCGATGATCCGGCGGACCGAAGCCCACGCCGCTGGCGTCCTCAAGGCGCATGGCTATGAGTTCCGGCGCCATGTAGTTGGGCGTTCCGCCGGGCCTGTCTGGAGGGCGGAATGTGGCAAGTCCGAAGTCTATTAGCGCGAGTTCCGGATGCGCGCCGGTATTGCGCAGGAGCAGGTTGTGCGGCTTTACGTCGAGGTGGAGGAGCCTGTGCGCGCGCAGATACTCCAGCGCACGAAGCGCCTGAAGCAAGAGTTCCTCTATCACCGCTACCGGCGCGCCGATCATGTTTCGGAAATCGCCCTCGGTGAGCAGTTCGCTGGTGAAGAAGTAGAGCCCGGTCTGTGCGTCGACCCCGAAGTCGTAGATCTGCGCGATGTTCGGGTGGGAGAGCGATTTGAGGATGGCAAATTCGTTTTTGAATCTCTCGGCGAGCTCGTGTTTTGATTTTGAAGGAGACAACTTGAGGAATTTGAGCGCGATTTCCCGGCCGCCTTGATCCGTGGCGCTCCAGACGACGCCGCCTCCTCCTTCGGAGAGCTTGTTCCTGAGACGATATTTGCCGCCGACTACGGAGTCAGTTTGCGGAGATTCAGAGAATAGCGTGCTCTGGGCCATAGAAAAAATCCATGGATTTCGTCATTAGGATTCAGCTGTCAGGCATACACGCGGTAGTCGATGTCGGGGAATATATTGTCCTTCCACTCGAGTTCGCCCACGAAATTCATGTCGAGGCTGAAATTCTTTATGTCCTCGTAGAGCTTCGTGAAGCGCCAGATATGTTCCTTTGTGCGCTTCACCGCGTATTCTACCATCGTACCGCTGTTCATTATGAAGGCCCAATCCGATGACTGCGCGAGCAGAAGTTCTCGCGCCATCTGATTGAGCGCACGCCTGAGGTTATCGTCCGGCGTGGGGTAGATGCGGGCCAGCTCCGTCATGCGGAAGGCCGCTTCATGCAGGTGGCGGTAGATCCAGTCGTTGGTGCCGTTGCACCAGACCTCCGCGTATCCCTTGTTGCCCCAGCTGGATTCAGACGGATGCGCCATCTGGTTCTTGGGATGCCAGCAGAGGTATTCCCAGGGCGTAATGAGCTTCACGTCGTTTTGATCGCACGAGGTCTTGCGCATGACGAAGTTGAGCCAGTCGATCCCCTCGTACCACCAGTGGCCGAAGAGTTCCGCGTCGTAGGGCGCCACGATGATGGGCGGCTTTCCTATGACGTCGCACAGGAATTCCGATTGTCTCTGACGGTTGAAGAGAAAATTGCCAGCGTGCGATGCTGCAGCTTCAAGGCCTTCGTGCGGGCTGTAGGGCTGCTTGTGATCGGTAGGACCGGTGATGCGGTAGTATTTCAGACCGGTCATCACGCGTATTCCGTCCGGATGGATGTAGGGCCGCACGTAGTCGAAATCCAGATCAAAGCCCACGTCACGGTAGAAATCCCTGTAGCGATAGTCGCCGGGATAACCTTCCTTGGCGCTCCAGACCTGCTTCGACGACTCGTAATCGCGGCCGAAGGCCGCAGTGCCTGACGGACAGAAGAGGGGCGCGTAAACGCCATACTTGGGCCTTGAATCAGCGTGCAGGATCGCGTGCGAATCCGCTATGAAGAAGCGTATGCCGTTCTCCCAAAGGATCTCGTCGAGCCCCGGAAAATAGCCGCACTCGGGCAGCCAGATGCCGCGGGGCCTCATCCCCATGTGCCTCTCGTGAAGATCGCACGCCACGCGGATCTGCGCGCGGATCGCCTCCGGCGATACGCGGAGCAGCGGCAGGAAACCGTGCGTGGCGCCGCAGGTCATGACTTCGATTTTGCCGAGCTGCTGGAAGTGGCGGAAGCCGGCCACGAGATTGCGCCCCCATCTCTCCTCGAAGATCCAGCGCGCCCGGTTGAGTTTGTGGTGATACATCTCGACCACGGGTCTGAATGCACGGTCGTGATGCGTGCGGTGCATCTCCTTGTTGCACAGGTCGATCATCTTCCACAGGTGGCGCAAATAGCGTTCCTGCAACAATCCGTCGGTCATCATCGACATAAGCGGCGGCGTGAGCGACATGGTGAAGCGGAAATCTATGCCGTCTCGCGTAAGCCCGTCGCACATGTCGAGCAGCGGGATATAGGTTTCAGTCATGCCCTCGAAAAACCACTGTTCCTCAAGGAACTCCTCATGCTCGGGGTGCCGAACATATGGTAGATGCGCATGCAGTACGAATGAGAGATAGCCTTTCGTCACGTTTGCCTCGATGTTGTGTTGGTTCGGTGGTGTGGATTCAGGCGCGCGCCGCACTCCAAGGGGAGCCGCCGGGTGAGCCTCCTGGTGACGCACCCAGGTTTTCTAATTCCCCGCGCAGCAGCGAAACGTCATAGAACACGGCCTCGACGCTCGATCCGGCTATGGATGCAAGCCGGCCGCGCATCAGCAGGTCGTAGAAGTAAGGCCCGAGTATTTTCTTGAGGAGCGCCATGTCCGCGTCGGTGTACTCCTCTATGTCCGAGATGAGCTTGCCGCCATCCGGTGAAACGACCATCCATTTGATCGGTCCGGGTTTTGCGAGCGACTGGGGAGGCAGCCTCATGACGTTGGAGCGGCCGATGCAGTGGAAGTGACCGGCGTGATTTTTTACTCCTATGTCAAGGCAGAGGAGCTGGTCCGGATGCGAAAGCCTCAGGTACCAGTTGCCAAGCCGATCGAAGACCTCCACGTCCCAGTAGTGCGATTGTTCCGGCACGCCCGTTGATGTGATGTCGTAGAAGCGCAGGGTGAGTTTTCCGTCTCCGCCCAACCGGCGGCGGGCCTCGTCGAGCGAATCCGAGCGCACCTCCCAGTAAGTGAATACGAATCTGGGGTCCACGACGAGCAGCACGACGCGATCCTTGCCGTATTCATACGGTATTTCCTGTGCAGCCATTGCAGCGCCGTTGTGCACGACGCCGATGTTGAACTTGGTGGCCTCGCCGGCTGCGATTTCAGCGTTTTCAGAGACGGGGCGTGCGACGATCTCTTCAATTGTCTTGGCCTCTTTGACCTTGATCGCTTTCTTTTGTCCCTTCGCATACGCGCGCACGGATTTCGCCGCACTCACGACGGCCTTTTTCAGGGCAGCTATGGCCGGTTTTCTCGCCTTTACCGCTTTTTCCAAAGTCTTCACTGCGGCGCTTTTCCCGGCAGCAAATGAGCGCTTTTTGGTGGAGGTTTTTTTCGAAGTTGGTTTTGATGTTGTCATGCGCTTCTCCGTTGCGGCCTTGCGTTTGTTTCGGGAGACGGCCGGTTTAGACTTCTTCGCGGCGCGCTTCCCGGCGGCGGGCGCTTTCTTGTTTTTTTTCGCGGGTTTTGCTCTGGCCATCTTGGATCCCCCCAAAGGATGCCGTCGCTTATACCAAGATTTCATGAGAAAGCAACCTGCAGATAATGCTAAATATTTTGATTCCATCAAGTGAGCAAGAAAGCAAGGCTAAATTCTATATTTTCAATTCTTGTCGCCCAGGATCTTGCTACTTTGATGCCTTGTTATTTCCCTCAGCCCATCATATTCTCCAATCCATGCGATCAAGACGAAAGGGTGCTGCCCGGGGATTTAGCAGGCGGCAGCGCACAAAGCCGAAGACGAGACCGGGAAAGGGCGAACGCGAGCAGTCGCGCGGGGGTGCGTCCGTTAAAACTCCGGCTGGTCAATTACTCACCGGTGAACTCAGGCTGCACCGCGATGGGTACGGCTTTGTCCTGGCCGCTGACGGCCGCGATCTGTTCATTCCGGCCCGATTTGTGGGCAGCGCTTTTCATACCGATCTCGTGGAGGCGCGAATCGTTGCGGAACGCGAAGACAAGCGCGAGGGGCGGATAGTGCGGGTCGTCGAACGCAGAGTTACGCGGCTGATGGGACGTCTGGAGCGGCAGGGCGGCATATTCATTGTCGTAGCGGACGATCGACGCGTACATCACAGAATCATTGTTAAGAGCGATTACCTGGCAGGCGCCCGGGCAGGGCAGAACGTGGTCGTCCGAATTCTGAAATATCCTGAGGGTGGCGAGCCCATGCAGGGCGAGGTGATAAAAATACTGGGAACCCGCGGCGATGAGGAGACGGAGCGAGAGGCCGTCATCGCGAGGCATCAGCTTCATCGCGAATTTCCTCAGGCCGCGGAGAGTGAGGCGAGGGCCTCCCGCGCGCTTGCCGCGGATCTCGATCTTACAGAGAGGCGCGATCTGAGAAAGACTGTATTCGTGACCATCGACGGCGAAACTGCGAAGGATTTTGACGACGCCGTTGCGGTCGAGCGGCTGGCCGATGGCTCGATCCGTCTTTGGGTCTCGATCGCTGACGTCTCATATTTCGTAAGGCCTCACACCGCGCTGGATGCGGCTGCATATCAGCGCGGCACTTCCGTCTATTTTCCAGGAGAAGCAATTCCCATGCTGCCGGAGACGCTTTCCAACGACCTCTGCAGCCTGCGCCCTGACGAAGACCGTCTGACATTTACCGCAGAACTCGACATCGATCTTCAAGGCAATCCAATAAGGAAAAGTTTTTTTCGCAGCGTTATACGCAGCCGCGAGCGATTGACCTATACGGCGGTCAAGCAAGTGCTCCTGGAGCGCGACTCAAAGGCGCTGGCTCAATATGATACGCTGATCCCTCAACTGGAGTTGATGCAGGAGTGCTTCGAACGGTTGAGAAAGCGGCGCACGGAGCGCGGTTCTATCGATTTTGACTTGCCTGAGCCCGAAATACTCCTGGATATCCAGGGCGATATTTCAAACATAGTGCGCGCGGAGAGGCACGTAGGCCACATGATGATCGAAGAGTTCATGATCGCCGCGAATGAGGCGGTTGCGGAATTTTTGACATCCGCTGGCGCGGGCTGCGTCTTTCGCGTGCACGAACCGCCGCCTCCGGAAAAATTACAGGACTTCCGCTTATTGCTCAATAACCTGGGCTACAGGATTCGAGTCGGTGACAAGCCTCTGCCCGGAACTCTGGCGCAGGTAGTGAAAGCTGTCCGAGGCAAACCAGAGGAACGCCTCGTCAATCACAGCCTCTTGCGGTCGATGTCCCAGGCAGTCTATAGTGCCGAAAATATAGGGCATTACGGCCTTGCATCGAGTTGCTACTGCCATTTTACCTCGCCGATTCGCCGATATCCGGACCTGATTGTGCATCGCCTCCTCAGCCAGGCACTGTTAAAAGATCGGGGTGGTGATCATGGTACGCGTCATGCCCCTCACGGTTCGTCAAAAGCCAGGCTTCAAGAGATGGCCGAACACTGTTCGAGGCGGGAACGGGTTGCCATGGAGGCGGAGAGGGAGATGGCAAAGCTCTTTGCAGCGCTCTTCATGCAGGACCATATAGATGAGGAATACAACGGAATAATCTCCCACGTTGCCAAGTTCGGTTTGTACGTGGAATTGATCGATTTTTTCATCGAGGGTCTGGTGCCGATAAGCTCGCTCGACGACGATCGTTATATATATGAAGAGAGAAGCATGACATTTACCGGCAGGCGCAAGAAACGATCTTTCAAGGTGGGGGACAGTGTGCGCATCGTGGTGGAGGAGGTAGATATCCCGAATCGAGAGATAGTTTTTGCGCTTGTCTAAACCAGTGCATTATGTATTCTTCAACTCAAGTTGCGGTTGTATTTGGAACTGGCCGTATTTTAAGAAAAAAGAGATCGTCAGTGCAGTTCAAATGTCTTGACTGAATTCTGGCGACCACTTATCATTAATCATAGAGGATCAACGCGTGAAGAAGACGACAGAGATAGCGATCATGGGCCACAAGTTCATGATCAAGAGCGATTCGGATGAGGAGTATGTACATCGGATTGCTGGTTTTGTCGATCAGAGGATAGGCGAAGTGATGCAGAGCACAAAATCAGTGGCATCGCTTAACGTTGCAATACTTGCGGCCATGAATATTGCTGATGAGTATTTCAAGTCGATGCGCGACCGTGACGAAAAGTTTACGAAGGCTGAAAAAAAGATTAAGGATTTAATAGAACTAATTGATTTGCAAGTATAATTTGTTCTTTAAAATGCTTTAGGGTTTCCCCCTACTGGGTGCGTGCTTGGCTGTAGCATTTTAGAACCGTCACGACCATTTTGGGGATTGTACCTTGCCGAGGTGTGCATGCCCTGCCTAGAGGTAGGGAAGCCTGAACCGGCAACACGATCACCCACCTGACAGAGTCAGGTTCAAAATGGGACGCCACACGGCCTGAGCGGGGGGATTATTTTTGAGGGGGTCGGAGATTTCTCCGGCCCCTTATCTTGTCCCCTTCAAAAGGAAGAGTCGCAGGATCTACTGTTGAATTTTTTTTCGGATCAATTATAGACGGAAGTACAGCAGCACACATGGGAGATGAGCCGGTTTGCACCTCGAAAGAGGTTTGCTTGTCAGGGGCGCTGCGATTCCAATGCAGCGTGATTTCGATGAATTTTGGAGGATCTCACACTTTTTTTGAGGTCGTTGCACATCGAATATAACGCCACTGCACCACTGCAGTCGGCGTCCTGACGTTTCAAACTCCGGCCGTCTCCATCGAGAGCGAGGTTCCCATGTCGATGGAGTCCAGGCTGCATCTCTTCAACAGGATGATGTCGAGCCGCGACGAGCTTAAGCCCTCCGATGTCGAGGAATTGAGCGGCCTTATCCAGCGGCGCGCACTCGGGATGGAAGAGATCCGCACTGCAATGCGCGTGGGCCTTTATGCCGCGTTTCGGAATGAAGTCCGCACTGAACAGATCTTCATCGAAGGTGACCGCCATCGCAAGGAGATCTACTTCCCGGCCTTCGCTCCAGATACAAAGGGCCTTGCCTATTTCCGGGTCATGCAGCTGACCGAGCTTCTTCCCACCAGCGAAGGGTTTCGGGAACCTTCCTCCAGCCAGAGCAGGCTTCGCGACATAAATACGCTCAACGTGCTCGTGGTGCCGGGGGTTGCCTTTGACATCGAGGGCAGGCGCATGGGCGTAGGCAAAGGGTTTTATGACGAGTGCCTGAGGCGTTTTCGTGGCAAGCGGATAGCTCTGGCGTACGAATTTCAGGTTGTGCCGCGGCTTCCCGCAGCGGTCCGCGAGCGCGTGCTCGACTGGATCGTAACTGAGAAACGCGTGATCAGGTGTCAGTAGACACGTCAGCTTTCAGCATTCTGCTGAAAGTTGCTTTATATAAACGGAGGTGGCCGTGCTATTAGAACTTTGGCAGGCGATCCTCGCAGCATGCGTTGCCGCAGGTGTGGGTCTTGGCGTCGGCATTGCAATACGCCGTCAGATAGGCCGCAAGCGGATAGAAGAGGCTGAGCAGAAATCAGCCTCTTTGCTTCGTGATGCTGAGGGACAGGCTCGCGCTATAAAAAAGGAAGCGGAACTCGAAGCAAAGGATGCGCAACTAAAGGCAAGGGCGGAATTCGAAAAGGAGTCGCAGGAGAAGCTGCGCGAACTCTCTCAGGTCGAAAAACGTCTCCAGCTCAAGGAAGACAACCTCGAGAAGAAATTCGCCCTGATAGAGAAGAAGGAAGAGGAGATCGGCCGTGAGGAGCAGTCTCAGGCCGACAGAAAAAAGCACATCGAAGGGCTCGAGAAGAGATACATGGAGATGGTCGCGGATGTCCGCAAACAGCTGGAGCAGGTTGCGGGTATTTCTGCGGAGGAGGCCAAGCGTCAGCTGCGCGATGCCATGGTCGACGAGGCAAAGCAGGATGCAGCGCGCGAGATCATCGAGGTGGAGGAGCGGGCAAAGGAAGAGGCCTCCAAGAAGTCCAAGCTCATCATCTCCACTGCGATGGAACGCATGGCGTCCGACTACGTGGCCGAGCGCGCGATATCCGTGGTGCAGCTGCCGAGCGACGAGATGAAGGGGCGCATCATCGGCCGCGAGGGCCGCAACATCCGCGCCCTGGAAGCGGCAACAGGCATAGATATAGTCATAGACGACACTCCGGAGGCGGTGATCCTCTCCGGCTTCAACCCGGTGCGCAGGGAGGTGGCGCGCATCACGCTGGAACGGTTGATAGCCGACGGCCGCATCCATCCCACGCGCATCGAGGAGATGGTCGGCAAGGTGGAGAAGGAAGTCGAGGGCTCCATCAAGGAGGCTGGCGAGGCGCTCTGCCTGGAGCTCAACGTTCCGAACGTTCATCCTGAACTCGTGAAGCTGTTGGGCTCGCTGAAATATCGCTACAGCTTTGCGCAGAACGTATACGAGCACACCAAGGAAGTTGCGTATCTGGCCGGGATGATGGCGGCGGAACTCGGGATCGATGAGGCAAAGGCGCGGCGTGCCGGTCTTCTGCACGACATCGGCAAGGCGGTCTCGCACGAGGTCGAGGGGAGTCACGCGCTCATCGGAATGGAATACGCAAAGAAATACCGCGAGGATCCTGAAGTCGTCCACGCGATCGGCGCGCATCATGAAGACCTGGAGCAGACCTCGCCGCTCGATCTCGTGGTTGACGCGGCAGACGCCCTGTCCGGCGCTCGTCCCGGCGCTCGTCGCGAGGTGCTCGAGGCGTACGTCAAGCGACTCGAAGATCTCGAGCGCATCTCAACTTCGTTCAAGGGAGTTGAAAAGGCGTATGCAATCCAGGCCGGCCGCGAGGTGCGCGTGATGGCGGTGAACGATCTGGTGAGCGACGCCGAGGCCGTTGTCCTCTCCAAGGATATAGCGAAGAAGATCGAGCAGGAGATGACTTATCCCGGTCAGATCAAGGTCACGGTCATTCGCGAAACGAGGGCCACAGAGTATGCGAAATGAATCATATTGGTACGTTGGTACGTTTGTACTTTTGTACAATCCTACTAGCGTACCAACGTACTAAAGTACCAAAGTACCACTTGATGAAAATCCTAGTGATCGGCGACATCTTCGGTAGGCCCGGTAGGCGCGCGGTTCGCGAGCTCCTGCCGGGCCTTCTTCGTGAGCATCACATAGATTTCGTGATCGCCAACGGCGAGAACGCTGCAGGCGGCAAGGGCCTCACGCCTCCGATCGCTGAAGAACTCTTTCAAAGCCCGATCAACGTCATCACCGCAGGCAATCACATCTGGGAGCACGACGCCATACATCCATATTTTGATTCGCACCCGATACTCCGCCCGCACAACGTTCACGAATCCCTCCCCGGAAGGGGCTGGGGATATTTCTCCGCTTCGAACGGCGCGCGCATAGCTGTCGTGAATATGCAGGGCACCGTCTATATGGAAGAGAAGGGACACAAGGCGGAGAACGCCTTCCTCTCGATCGACAAGCTCCTGCCGGAGCTTGAAAAATTTTCCGACGTGATCGTGCTCGATTTTCACGCAGAGGCCACGAGCGAGAAACGCGCGCTGGGGTGGTACCTCGACGGGCGGATCTCCGCATTCGTCGGGACTCACACGCACGTCCAGACCGCGGACGAGCAGGTCCTGCCCGGCGGCACTGCGTACATCTCGGATATCGGGATGACCGGCCCCCACGCATCGGTGATAGGGCTCGCAAAGGAGGTGGCGATTCATCGCTTCCTCACGGGAGAGCGAAAGGGCTTCAAGGTATCGGAGGATGGCGTGCGGCTCGAAGGCGTGATCATCGATGTGGACGAGAAGACGGGACGCGCGCGCGGGATACGCAGGATCCAGGAATCGCTGTCCGCGGGGCCTGCGATAATAAAGTAGGTAAACGATAGCGCCTGGCGCAGCAGGTGGGCATGTCTCGTTTTGTTTCGAACGTCCTCGACATCGCCAGATAAAACACGGTTTCGACTATTCCATTTTCATGGAAAGTCCTTGGCGCGCGGCGGACAGTTCTGCCTCCGCCTGGTTTCGCAGTTGTTCAAGAAGGGCATCCAGCTGCCAGCGGGCATCCTCGTACGAATCGCTTCCTATCATCACCACATTCATATGCTCGATCGTCCCACGGATGCGCTGATAGATTTCCGCGGGGAACGGATAGTCATAGAGGTTTCCGGAGGAGGTCTGTTTGTCAGCCCAATTGAGCAACGAATACCATTCTCTGTAATCGGGGCTGCTCCCGAACCGGCTTTTTTCCTTCATCAACTCTCCAACCTTATCGGCAAACGCCCTCAGCAACTTTGCCGTCCTGAACTTTTCGACGTCTTCCGAAAACAAGGCACCCGTACCATCGAACCAATATCGAAGGGGAACGAATCCCGCGGATCGGATCACCTTCGCTTCGATCGCGGAAGAGAACGCATCCAGCTCCGCGCGCTTTGCTGCCCAACTCGCCTTTAAGGATTCATCTTTCGGTCCGAGGTTATCGACGATTTCGGCTGCACGCTGTTTCCAATCTTCCCTGATTTCGGGCGCGACAAACGCGATCCGATCGATGGCTGCGGAGAAGGCTCGGAGGCCCTCCTCCCCCGTGAAGCTGCCAGAGTCCCTGTTTTCATCATAAAGACGTAGAAAATTCCCGAGCACAAGGAAGACGCCGACCCCATAATAATCGTAGAGATAGGAAGGCGTCTCGATCAATGTGGCGGACCTCACCCCCCTCTCCATGCCGAAGAATCTGATCACGTCCTCCGGCGGGAGGCGATAGCTGGTCCCCTTCCCCTCAAAAAACTTGTGGACGCGGATGAGATGGATGAGCAGACCGCCGAACTCCAGAGATTGTCCGGTGCGCACATTTCTGACCTTGTAATCGCAACCGGCACGGTGTCTTATGTCGATGTCCCAGTCCATGGGATGAGGGTGAAAGTATTTGCCATCATCGCTATGCTTAAAGAAGGGACATTCTTGAGAGCCCAAGTACATGTTCAAATCAACATCGAATCGTTCATCACCGACTTTGACTTGGTAATGGTCAGTATTACGGGAATAGGCGGCGACCTGACTCAGGAGCTCAGCAATCTCCTCATGCGTGATGCCGTACCGTCTGAGTGTCTCGGCGTCCGCGCGCAGGATGTCGAGGAGCGATTCGTCCCGACCGAGGAAGCCAGCTCTCGAAAGTCCGATGAAAGGTCGCATCTGTTCTTCCACGAAGGCGATATCGAGTTCTCCGAGTCCGAAATCGTCAGCGTTTTCAGTCTTCCCTGCGGAGAGTTTTCCGTCGCCCGCGACAGCGGCATTCGTCGCAAAACGCTGCACGTTGCCGGGCGGGCGTAGCGACATCTTTTCCAGAGCGGCATCACCGCTGCCGGAACAGTATGAGGAAGTTGTCTCAGCGCAAGGGCTTGATGCCGGGGCGTCTCCTTCTGCATCGAAAGTCCGATCTCCATCGCAGCGGTTCGATCCATCCGCTTCCGCCTCGGCATTCACGGCAGACTCGAACAGCCCGTCGGATGCGAAGACTGAACACGGTGAAAAATTCAACGTCGTCTCAAGGCCCACAATCTTCTCCTTTATTTACACACTTCTCTATAAAAGGGGCTGCTCCCTAACCGGTCTGCTCTCGTCATCTTCCCAAATTTGGCGGAAGCTTGGCCGCTGTAGCTTTGCAATGATATTGAGGGGGAACGAATCCCGTGGATCGGATCACCTCCGCCTCGATCTCGGAAGCTAACTCATCCAGCTCCGCGCGCTTTGCTGCCCAAGTCGTCCTGGAGGACACGTTTTTGGTCCCGAGGAGGATATCGAGAATCGAGGACTCGTCTTTGGTCCCGAGGTTATCGACGATTTCGGCTGCACGCTGCTTCCAGCTATCCCTGATCGCGGGCGCGACAAACGCGACCTGGTCGACGATCTCGGAAAATGCGCGCAGGCCCTCCTCCCCTGTGAACGAGTCGATGTCGATATTTCCAGAATAAAGAGATTTGATTTGCCACAGCACACCGAAGATACGCATGGCATAATTCTCGTAGCGATAGGAAGGAGTCTCGATCACCGTTGCGGACCTCGCTTCCCTCTCCATGCCGAAGAATCTGATCACGTCCTCGGGCGGGAGGCGATAGCTGGTCCCCTTCCCCTCAAAAAACTTGTGGACGCGGATGAGATGGATGAGCAGCCCGCCGAAGTTCAGGGATTGTCCAGTGCGCACATTCGTGACCGTGTAATCCTTACTACCGCGATGTCCTATATCGAGCCTCATGTCGATTGGCTGCAGGTGAACGCGCTTGCCGTCATCGCCATGCTTAAAGAAAGGGCATTCTTGAGAACCCCTATATACGGTCACTCGAACATCGAATTCGTCATCGCCGACTTGGACTTGATAATCCTCAGTCATTCCGGAGACGATCTGGCTCAGAAGCTCCGCGACCTCCTCATGCGTAACGCCGTAGTCTCTGAGCGTCGCAGCGTCCGTTCGGAGGACATCGAGGAGCGATTCATCCCGGCCGAGGAAGCCAGCAATCGAAGAATTTCCCGGCCGCATCTGCTCTTCCACGAAGGCGATATCGAGTTCTCCGAGTCCGAAATCGTCGGCGTTTTCAGTCTTCCCTGCGGAGAGTTCGCCATCGCCCGCGACAGCGGCATTCGTCGCAAAACGCTGCACGTTGCCGGACGGGCGCAGCGACATCTTTTCCAGAGCGGCATCACCGCTGCCGGAACAGTATGAGGAAGTTGTCTCAGCGCAAGGGCTTGATGCCGGGGCGTCTCCTTCTGCATCGAAAGTCTGATCTCCATCGCAGCGGTTCGATCCATCTGCTTCCGCCTCGGCATTCACGGCAGACTCGAACAGCCCGTCGGATGCGAAGACTGAACACGGTGAAAAATTCAACGTCGTCTCAAGGCCCATAATCTCCTCCTTTATTTCCCACACTTTTCTTTCGGCACCTTCTCAAAAATGTTGCGTGGTTTTATTCCCCCCAAATCCGACAGTAGGGGGTAAGATATGGATTTTCCTGGCAAAATCGACCAGATTTTTTTCGAGGTCCGGCCGATTTTCGACGAAAACACCTCGTGGAGGGAAGTGCTGCCCCTCGCTCCGCGCGCTCAGACGCCCGGGATGATCGCCTCCGCGCCGCTTTCGGCAGATTTCCCCATTGCCTCTATCCAACCCCCTTTCTCCGCTACTTCTCTTTTTTTGTCCGCAGAACGAAGTGACAACGTACAAGAACTATAATGCGTGACGAGCGGAGCTCGGAACAAATATCAACTATCGTCAGAACGAAGTGACAACTTGGACAGGCAAATCCCTACTCCTGAAAAATAATTCTCCCTCCCCATTTTTTCTGTTGACGCATTTTGAATGTGCGATTCGCGCCTTTCTCCAATCTTGCGATCATCGAGAAATTTGTACCTCCAGCATCTCATGAATTGCGCATATCAGCATCAACGCTGCGTTTGAAGGATTGAGCCGTCTTTGCGCCGTTCTCTTCTCTCGTGCGACTGCGCTCACTCAAAAACTCATGTGGTAGAGAACTTCCATATCAAGGAGGCCTGCCATGCGAAAGAATCCATCAAGCTTGAGTGATGAACAACTGGTTGGAGAGATAAAACAGCTCATCTCCCAGGAATGCCGATCCCTCGCAGAGCTCTTGTCCCTGCTCGCCGAGATGGATGAAAGAAGACTCTATGCCACGCTCGGCTTCTCCTCCCTCTTCACCTTTGTCGTGCAGGAGCTGCACTTATCGGAAGACGCCGCATACAAACGCATCCACGCGGCCAGGGCGGCAAGGCGCTTTCCCGTTATCCTTCCCCTCATCTCAGAGGGCAGGATCAACCTGACCACGGTCACGATCCTCTCCCCGATTCTCACCGAGGAGAATCATGCTGAACTCCTGATGAAGTCCGTGCACATGTCAAAGCTCGAAGTGGAGAGGATGAAAGCAGCGTATGCGCCTAAGCCGGATGTCCCGGACATGATACGGGCACTCCCTGAACTAACTCGCTCCAGAGCGAGTTGCGGGAGTGGAGCAGGCACAGATCCATCGCAGTCATCATCCGACAGGGTCGAGGTTTCTGTTTCAGCAGCATGCGAGGAACGTAGTGCAGCGATTGCGCCTCCAATCACGCCGGCGAGAAGGGATTCTATCTCGCCCCTCTCAGAGCAGAGGATCAAGTTTCAGTTCACCGGAAGCGAGGAGCTCCGAAGCAAGATCGAGCGGGCGAAGGCGCTCCTTCGGCACAAGTACCCTGCTGCCAGGCTGGAGGAGATCATCGACGAGGCACTCGATGCGTTCCTTGAGAAGAAGGATCCGGAGAAGAGGGGCGAGCGTAAGGCGAGAAAAAGCGCTCCGAGCCAGCGGCCCCAGAGGTCCGGGGATGCTCACACGCGGTACATCCCGCAGCATGTCAAAGACCTTGTCTGGCAGCGGGATCAGGGCAGGTGCCAGTACGTGAGCGCAGACAGCAAGCGATGCGAAACGCAAAGCTTTCTGGAATTCGATCATGTGCAGCCGTTTGCCAAAGGCGGGAGCTCGAAAGATCCGCAAAATATCCGTCTCCTCTGTCATGCGCATAATCAGTTGACGATGAGGAGTGAGTATGGAGAGCAGAAGCGTTATCCACAGATCCTTCGTCGTCCGGCCGCGAGCCTCCCGCGTAGCAGGGCGGACGGATGATGAAGGATCTGTGGGTAACGCGTCCTTTGCAACCCCCATTCACCCGCAGGGTGAATGGCATTTCCCTCGTCATTTCTCACAACCGCTGCAATTTTACCGTTTTCCACTCACCACAGCTTTCTTCGTGCCGGATGACGGGAGACATGCCCAACCGCTGCGCCAAATCCCGAGAGCATTGTTTACCTGTTTTTTTTGCCGCGACATGGCCGCGGAATTCCTTGACAGCTGAGGTCTGGCCGTGGCATGGAAATTGTCATGAAGAAGGTCGTTTGCACAGGTTGCCACCATTACCACCTCTTTTCGTTGCGGGCTGGCTGAGGGTGGTCCTTTGTTGAATTGATTTCCACACGACGCCGGCCATGCCGGCGTCGCTTTTTTTAGGGCGCCCGTGGCCGCAGGCGCTTAGGAGGCGCCCACAGATGATCAGAGAGACATCGCAGGTCAAGATCGCACTTCCAAAAGGTCGAATGCACGACGGAGTGATGGGCCTGCTGGCCGACGCGGGCGTTCAGGTGAGGACCTCGAACCGGGGATATCGTCCTGTCCTTTCGATGGCGAATTTCGAAGCAAAGATCCTCAAACCGCAGAATATCATCGAGATGCTCTCCCTGGGCTCCCGCGACATGGGTTTTGCCGGCGCTGACTGGGTTGCCGAGCTGGGTGTCGATCTCGTGGAGCTGTTGGACACGGGGCTTGAGCCGGTGAAACTCGTTGCTGCGGCTTCTGCAGAGCTGCTTGAAGACGGGGCCCTGCCTCGGCGAAGGCTCGTGATAGCGTCTGAATTCGAGAACCTGACTCGCAAATGGATAGGAGAGATCGGCATAGACGCAACTTTTGTCCGTTCGTACGGAGCAACGGAGGTGTTTCCTCCTGAAGACGCAGACTGCATAGTCGACCTGGTATCGAGCGGAGCAACTCTGCGTGCAAACAACCTGCTCGAGGTCGGCGAACTCATGCGCTCATCGACGCGGCTCTACGCGAGCCCCGCTGCCATGCGCGATCCGCATAAGCGGGAAGCGATGGAGGGGCTGGCCATGGTGCTGCGCTCGGTGCTGGAGGCGCGGGGGCGCGTTATGCTGGAGATCAATGTGCCCGCCGACAAGCTGGAGTCCGTGATAAAAATCCTGCCCTGCATGCGTGAGCCGACCATGTCGCCGCTGCACGGCGGGGCCGGCTACGCGGTCAAGGCCGCAGTGCCGCGCGAGAAACTGCCATCATTGGTTCCGGAGGTGAAGCGGCGCGGCGGAACAGACATTGTTGTGACAAAGCTTTCACAGATAGTCCCGTGACGGAGGCGGCATGAAGCGGAGAAAAACTTTATTGAGCCCGAGTCCGGCGGCTCTGTCATGTCCGACGTATCGGCCGCCCAGGCACGGCGCACCCGTGGATCTAAGGCTGGACGGCAACGAGGGACAACCAGTCCCTCGGACAATACTCGAACGCCTTTCCCGCATCGACGGCGAGGCGATTCGCAGATACCCTTCCGCTGCTGAGACGGAAGCGAAGATAGCAAAGATGCATGGCATTGACGCGTCGCGCGTTATCGTCACGGCAGGAGCAGACGATGCGATCGAGCGCGCGGTGCGCGCGGTCCTCTGCGCCGGCCGCGAGGCCGTCATCCCGTTCCCGACCTTTGAGATGCTTTCGCGCTACTGCGCTCGCGTCGGTTGCGACGTCGTCGGCGTGCCCTGGCTCGACCGCGCTTTTCCGGCCGACGAGGTGCTCTCGAAGATAAACGAGAAGACAGCGCTCGTCGCAATAGTCAGCCCGAATAATCCTACCGGTTTCGTGGCTACGTCCGACGATCTCATCAGGATTGCCGCTGCCGCTCCGTCCGCGCTCCTGCTCGTCGATCTGGCGTATGGGGAGTTCGCGGATGAGGACCTGACCCGGGTTGCGCTGGATATTCCAAATGCGCTTGTCGTGCGGACTTTTTCAAAAGCGTGGGGCATGGCCGGCCTTCGTGTCGGATGGGCAGCCGGGCCGGAGGAGGTTATCGGGTGGATGCGCAGCGTGGGGCAACCCTATGCAGTCTCCTCAATATCCCTCAGCCTGGCTTCTGAGCGACTCGCAGCGGATGATGCCGACGTGCGTACGTATACGGATCGCGTGAAGCTCGAGCGCAGAAAACTGGATGAGTTCCTCTCTTCATATGGGGTAAAGTGTTTTCCTTCGCAGGGCAATTTCATACTCGCTGAATTTGCGAACTCCGGCTGGATCAGGGATGCGCTGGCAGGCCAGGGAATAGCCGTGCGCTCTTTCGACGGAGACAAAAATCTTGATGGAAAACTCAGGATCACGCTGCCGGGAGATGAAGCCGATTTTTCCAGGCTCCTGCGCGCATTTGAAAATGCGCATGCACCGGAGGCGATCCTCTTTGACATGGACGACACGCTCGCAGACGTCACGGATTCGTACAGGCGCGCCACCGTGGCTACTGCCGAGACTTATGGCGTGAATATTTCATTCGATGATATCACTGAGGCAAAGGCCGGAGGCGATGCAAACAACGACTGGGAGCTCACATGGAGGCTCATCAAAGGTCGCGGCGTAGCCGCTGATCTGGGCGAGGTCACGCGGAGATTCGAGCGCTTCTACCAAGGGGATGGAGACGTTCCGGGCTTCCGCTCAACCGAGAGACTCATGCTCGATCGCGCAATGCTGGCGCGCATCGCCTCATTCTGCAGTCTCGGCATTGTCACCGGCAGGCCGCGATCGGATGCGATGCGATTTCTGAGTGAAAACGGAATAGAGGACCTGTTCGGAACCGTGGTTACGATGGATGACGGACCTCTCAAACCTGACCCTGCTCCCGTGCGTACAGCCATACAGAAGCTCTGCGCGGTGCGGGCATGGATGATCGGAGACACGCCTGATGATATCCGCTCGGCGCGCGCTGCCGGGGCGCTCCCGATAGGCGTGCTTGCGCCGGCCGACGATCCGTCGATAGCGCGCAGCGCCCTCATAAGGGCGGGGGCCGCGCGTGTGCTGGGTGACATCGCAGAAATTATGGAGGTGCTGCCATGAACTCAAGGAAGGCGTCGATTTCGCGCAAGACATCTGAGACGAAGATTGAGCTTGAGCTCGATCTGGATGGAAGCGGTGAATCGAAGATCGCTACCGGCATAGAATTTCTCGATCACCTCTTCACCGCTCTTGCAAGACACGCGCGCTTTGATCTCAAGTTGTCCTGCAGCGGAGATCTGGCGGTGGACGATCACCACACGGCCGAAGATTGTGCGCTTGCACTGGGTACCGCCATCGACAAGGCCCTTGGGGAGCGGAGAGGTATTGCGCGCTTTGGTTTCGCGTTTGCTCCGATGGATGAGTCGCTTGCCAGGGCCTGCATCGATTTGTCAGGAAGGCCCTTTGCCGATATCAACCTCATGCTCATGCGCGAAAAGGTAGGCGAGCTTTCATGCGAGAATATACCTCACATGATCGCCTCGCTCGCCATGTCGGCGCGCGCGACAGTTCACGTCGACGTGCTTCGCGGATTCAACGACCATCACCAGGCGGAGGCGGCTGTCAAGGCGCTGGCGCTGGCAATGAGGCAGGCCGTTGCGATTGTCGGAGATGCCGTGGCAAGCACGAAGGGGGTGCTGTAGTGGCTCGCAGCGACGTCTACATAGTGCGAACGGGGACCGCAAACGTGGCGTCCGTGGCCGCGGCGATGACGAGGCTCAACATGAACCCGTGCATGACCTCCGACGCGTCCGAAGTGAGCACATCGCCACTGCTGATTCTGCCGGGCGTGGGCACGCTCGCCGCGGCGATGGCAGGTATGCGCGAGCGCGATTTGATCGTTCCGCTGCGCGATCGCCTGGAGAAGGGGATGCCCACGCTTGCCATCTGCCTCGGCATGCAGCTGTTCTGCGAGGAGAGCGAAGAGAGTCCGGACGTCAAAGGCCTCGGTCTGATCGGGAGCAGGATCGATCGTTTTCCCGATGAAGTGCGCGTGCCGCAGCTGGGCTGGAACAGGATTGATCCGGATCCATCCTGCCGTATGCTTCTGCCCGGCCATTGCTACTTTGCAAATTCATATCGCCTGCAGCGGCCGGTCGCAGGCTGGGCGACTGCCATGTCGGACTACGGCGGCCCGTTTGTTGCCGGCATGGAGAAGGGCGCAGTTCTGGCATGCCAGTTCCATCCGGAGCTCTCCGGCGAGCTTGGGCTCAGGATCATCGGCAGATGGCTGGAGCTCTCGATGAGATATCATGCGGAAGGGGGGATCTCATGCTGACGACGAGGATCATCCCCTGCCTTGATGTGCGCGATGGTCGTGTGGTCAAGGGAGTCAAGTTCCAGGGATTGCGCGATGCGGGTTCGCCCTCCGAACTCGCTGCTGAGTACGAGCTGCAGGGGGCGGATGAGATCGCGATACTGGACGTCTCCGCAACGATCGAGGGGCGGGGGGCTCAACTCGCCACCGTAAGGGCCGTGCGCGCGCAGGTCGCGCTCCCGCTCACAATCGGAGGCGGCGTCCATGACATATCTCGCGCGGAGTCACTGCTGGAGGCGGGTGCGGACAAGGTGAGCATCAATACGGCTGCCGTTGAGAGAGCAGATCTCATAGACGAGATGTCGTCCCGTTTCGGATGTCAGTGTACGGTGCTGGCGATAGATGCGGCGCGAAATGCCAAAGGGTTTTTCGAGGTGGTGACGCGCTCCGGAAGCGTGCGCACCGGGATAGATGCCGTTGCCTGGGCCCGCGAGGCGGCGCAGCGCGGTGCGGGCGAGATCCTGCTGACTTCGTGGGATCGCGACGGCACGCGAGCGGGGTATGATCTCGAACTGATTCGTGCGATCGTAGGTGCGGTGAAGCTGCCGATCATAGCCTCGGGCGGAGCGGCAAATGCGGACCATATGGTCATGGCGGTGCGTGCCGGCGCATCGGCCCTGCTCGCCGCATCGATCTTTCATTTCGGGGAATACAGCGTTGCAACGCTGAAACAGGAACTAGCGACAAAGGGCATGGAGATGCGGATATGATGATTCCTTCAATAGATCTCATGGGAGGCAGGGCGGTTCAGCTGATAGGCGGTCGCGAGATGGCAATAGATGCTGGAGATCCGTTTCCAATTGCCGAGAAGTTTTCCGTTGCCGGCGAGATCGCCGTCATCGACCTGGATGCGGCGATGGGCAGAGGGAATAACCGCGAGCTCATCGAGAGGTTGACGGCAAAATATGACTGTAGGGTCGGAGGCGGCATACGCGATTATGATACGGCGCTTCGCTGGCTGGATGCAGGCGCGAGGAAGATCATCATCGGCACGGCGGCGCAGCCGGAACTTCTCTCACGTCTTCCGCGCGATCGCGTCATCGCTGCGTTGGACGCGGTGCACGGCGAAATCGTCGTCGAGGGCTGGACGAAGAAGACGAGTGAGACAGTGCTCGAACGCCTCGCGGAACTTCGCGATCTGGTCGGCGGTTTTCTCGTTACGTTCGTAGAGCTCGAGGGCCGCATGCAGGGAATCGACCTCGATGAGGTGCGGCGGGTGATCGATGCCGCGGGGCACGCGCGCGTAACCGTGGCGGGCGGCGTTGCGGAGGCCGCGGAGATCGGCGAGATAGATCGAATGGGTGCGGATGCGCAGATCGGCATGGCGCTCTATTCCGGAAAGATGGATCTGGCGGATGCTATCGCGGCGCCCCTCACCTCGGATCGGCCGGACGGGCTCTGGCCCACGGTCGTGTGCGACGAACATGGCGTGGCGCTGGGACTTGCGTGGTCGAACGCGGAGAGCGTGCGCGAGGCGGTGCGAACGAAGAGCGGTGTATATCACTCGCGCAGGCGCGGGCTGTGGCGCAAGGGCGAGAGCTCGGGTCAGACGCAGGATCTTATTCGAATCGATCTGGATTGCGACAGGGATTGCCTCCGGTTTGTGGTCAATCAGCGCGGCAGCGGGTTTTGTCACAACGACACGAGGACGTGCTGGGGCAGTGATGGCGGCTTAAATGCGCTGGCGAGACGCCTTGCCGCACGCAAGAAAGATGCGCCACCCGGATCCTATACTGCCCGCCTGTTGTCGGATCCCGCCCTGCTGCGCGCGAAACTCTGTGAGGAAGCGGGAGAGCTTGCGGATGCAAAAGATCCCGCGCATGTGAGCGAAGAGGCTGGCGATCTGCTCTATTTTGCAATGGCGGCACTGGCTCGCTCCGGGGTTTCGTTATCCGATGTCGAACGCGTATTGGATCTCCGCTCGCGAAAACTTACGAGGCGAACCGGCGATGCCAAGAACTGAGAGATGTTTCGATAAGGGATAGTGCTATGCTCAAGATCATCTCATCGGATAAATATAATCCCAGGTATCACGATCTTGTGGACTCGGAAACGCTTGGGGTTGCCCGCCACATCGTTGACGATGTGCGAAATCGCGGCGAAGCCGCGCTGCGCGAACATGCGGAGCGACTCGGCGATATTCCCGCTGGTGCGCCGCTATTGATCGGCCGGAAAGAACTTGGCGATGCCCTTGATTTCATCCCCAGGGCGGACCGCGAACTTCTCGAACGAGTCGCCGGCCGCATTCGTGCATTCGCGGACGCGCAGCGAAAGAGCGTTTCGGAAATAGAGGTGAAGATAAGAGGGGGCAGCGCCGGACAATTTATTGAACCCGTTGAGAGCGCCGGCTGCTATGCGCCGGGCGGAAGGTATCCGCTCCCATCGAGCGTGCTCATGACGGCAGTTACGGCGCGTGCGGCTGGAGTCAAAAAAGTTATTGTCGCATCGCCCAGGTCATCGCTCTACACGCTCGCTGCCGCGGCGATCGCAGATGCGGATATGTTGCTCGCCGCAGGGGGCGCGCAGGCGATTGCGGCGTTGGCATATGGAGCAGGATCAATACCCTCATGCGACATCATCGTCGGCCCAGGTAATAGATATGTCGCGGCCGCCAAGAGAATTGTGTCGGGTACTGTTGGCATCGATCTGCAGGCCGGACCTTCGGAACTCGTCGTACTTGCCGACTCCGATTCGGACCCTGCGTTCGTCGCAATGGATTTGCTCGCACAGGCGGAGCACGATGCGGATGCGGTCCCGATCCTCGTGGCAATAGGGCAGAAGATCGCTGATGCGGTGAATCGCGAGATCGCCCGTGCGCTCGCCTCTCTACCGACGCGTTCTACGGCCGAGTCCTCGCTCAAGAATGGTTTCGCCGTTGTCGTACGCGATCTCGATGAGGCCATAGAGATCTGCGACAGGATTGCGCCCGAGCATCTCTCATTGCAGTTGAACGATGCTGCAGCTGTGATTCGGCGCTTTAAGCACTATGGCGCGCTCTTTATCGGAGGCCTTTCGACCGAGGCGCTCGGCGACTACGGCGCAGGCCCCAATCACACGCTTCCCACCGGTCGCGCCGCGAGGTTCACCGGCGGGCTCTCGGTCTTCAACTTCTTGAGAATTCGCACATGGCTGCAGATGCACGATGCCGGAGAGGGGCGAGGGATCATCGCGGATTCCGCGAGACTTGGGGAAATTGAAGGCCTTTCAGCTCATGCAGCTTCGGCCTCGATGCGGCTGAGATCAAATCGTTGAGCTTCTCCTTGCGGCATGCTAGAGATCCGGACCATTATAATGATACGCGAACGCGGGGGAATAGATGAAGGGTATGGATATTGAACAGCAGCTTTCGGTCATCAAACGCGGTTCGGTGGAACTCGTTGACGAAGAGGAGCTTGTTGCGAAGCTGAAGAAGGGCAGGCCCTTGCGCGTGAAGGCGGGCTTTGATCCCACGGCGCCCGATCTGCACCTGGGCCATACGGTAGTGATGCAGAAGCTAAAGCAGTTCCAGGACCTCGGCCACACGGTGGTCTTTCTCATCGGCGACTTCACCGCGCGCATAGGCGATCCGTCGGGCCGGAGCACGGCGAGGCCCCCGCTCACCTCCGATCAGATAGCGGAAAATCTCAAGACGTATATCGATCAGGCGGCGAAGATCCTCGATCCTGACAAAGTCGAGCTGCGTTACAATTCCGAATGGCTGGGAAAGATGAGCTTCATGGAGGTCGTGAACCTTGCGAGCCATTACACGATGGCGAGGATGATGGAGCGCGACGATTTCAGAAAACGCTTCACTGCCGGCGATCCGCTGGGCCTGCACGAATTCCTCTACCCGCTCATGCAGGGCTACGACTCCGTGGCGATCGAAGCGGACGTGGAGCTGGGCGGCACGGACCAGATCTTCAACCTGCTCGTGGGCCGCGACCTGCAGCGCGCGTATGGCAAGGAACCTCAGGTGGTGCTCACCATGCCGCTGCTCGTGGGCACGGACGGCGTGCAGAAGATGAGCAAGAGCTACGGCAACTCAATAGGCATCGCGGACGCGCCGCGCGAGATGTTCGGCAAGATCATGTCGATCTCCGACGATCTCATGTGGACGTATTACGATCTGCTATCCGATCTCTCGATCGAAGAGATCGAGGAGCTGAAAGAAAAAGTGATGGTGGGGGATCTGCATCCAAAGGTTGCGAAGGAGTCGCTCGCGATGGAGATCATCGAGAGATTTCATTCGGAAGAAGATGCGGCTGCGGCGCGCGACGAATTCGAGCGAATTTTTTCCCGCAAAGAAATCCCGGATGAGATAACTGAGTTTGAAATCGCAACTGATGCGGACGCGCTTGCGCTCGTGGACGTGATCGTGGATGCGAAGCTCTGCTCCTCAAAATCCGACGCGCGCCGCATGATCCAGCAAAACGCGGTCGAGGTGGACGGAGAAAAAATCGCGGACATCAACGCGAAACTCACGACAAAAGGCACGCCTCTGATCAAGGTCGGCAAGCGGAGGTTTGTGAGGGTGAAGTTTGTCGGCAGATAACTCAACAATCTGCGTTATGACAGGACTCTCTCGTGGTCCCCTTGCTCGACATTACGAGGCTCGTTCAGATGGACCTCTTTCGAAAATTCATGCCCGGCGATCTCCCTGGCCGTAAATTCACACGTTTCAACCTCAAAAGTTACTTTGACGGTTTTGTTGCAGAGGCGTCACGCGGTTTTCTATGCGGAGAATCTGTTTCTACCTTGAAAGACACATGATCTTGACATGATTAAATAAAGTAGTATATTATTTAATCATGTATAAAAGAAAAATAACCATCCCAAAAAACTCTGATGAGAGCTTCTTTTTATGGGGTCCTCGCCAGACCGGGAAATCTACCCTTCTGCACGAACGCTTCGGCAAGGCGAGCTATTACGACCTGCTTCTGGCGGACGAATTTGAGCGGCTTAACCGCGATCCGACGCTCATGCGCCAAGAGTTGCTCGCAAGGCCAAAGGTCAGGGATCAAGTAGTAATCGATGAGATCCAGCTCATCCCACTGCTTCTCGGGGAGGTGCAGTGGCTGATTACAAATCACAATATCCCGTTCATCCTTTGCGGATCCAGTCCCAGAAAATTGAAAAGGACGGCCGCCAATCTCCTCGGCGGAAGGGCGCTGAAACTTGAACTATTTCCACTCGTCTACCCGGAGATCGATGATTTTGATCTCATGCGGGCCTTGAATCATGGGCTCTTGCCGAAACATTACATCAAGGATAATCCGCAGTCGCTCATTCAGGCTTATGTTGGCACATATTTGAAAGAGGAAATCGCCGCCGAGTCGGTCGTCAGAAATCTTCCCGCATTCAGCCGTTTTCTCGAAGTCGCCGCCTTCAGCAATGGGAGCATTCCCGTTTATAAGAATATTGCGCAGGAGTGCGGCGTGAGCCCGCCGACGGTGAAGGAGTATTTTCAGATATTGGAAGATACGATGATCGGAAGATTCCTGCCTTCATTTCAGAAGAGGCCCAAGAGGCGCGTTTTCCAATCGCCGAAATTCTATTACTTTGATCTTGGTGTTGCGAATTATCTGCTCAAACGAAAAAACGTTGAGCAGGGAAATGAGATATTCGGCCATGTGTTCGAACATTTTATCTTTCAGGAACTGATCGCCTATATTCACTATTCGAAAAATGACGCGTCATTATCCTACTGGCGAACGACGTCGCAGATGGAGGTAGATTTTATCCTGGGCGATCACGAAACAGCGATCGAAGTGAAGGGAACGCCGGAAGTGAAATCCAGCCATGTGAAAGGCCTTCATGCATTCTCCGAAGAATATACGACAAAAAATAAAATCATCGTGTCTCTCGACAAACGCCCGCGCAAGGAAGGCGACATCGTCATCCTGCCGTGGCGGGATTTCCTGGAGCAGCTGTGGGGCGGGAAGATCGTGTGACCATCAACATATGCGCCGCTCATCAAGGTCGGCGTAGAATGTGATGGGCATTGCTCGTCGTTCAGGTTGGAGTGAAGTCTGAACAAAGAATTTCGTTGTGCTATTATCTTTCCATGGCGTTGATAGTGGGGCTATTGTTTAACATTCATATGCAACATGTTGATTGGTGAAGTAATATGATTCGGTTTTGCGATCTCCAGCAGATACAGAAAAAAAACGATTTTTTTTAAATCATATATTGACAGTCATAGGCCTTTTCTGTAGAAGCGTCGTCACCCTTTGAGAAGTCAGGTCGCGATTAGTAGTAAATGTCAATAAAATCGCGCAGTTACAAAGCTCCTCGGGGTAAATGTTTTTCGGAGCTTGAGACTTTTTTGTGCCAACGCTCTTTGAAAACTGAATAGCGGACAAATGGAAGCCAGCTTGAAAGGGCTCATTTGGTTTCTTTGAGAACCAATGTGTAATTGTAAGTCGTGTCGCTCGGGTTTAATAACCCGGGCTCACTATAGATATAACTGGAGAGTTTGATTCTGGCTCAGAACGAACGCTGGCGGCGTGCCTAACACATGCAAGTCGAGCGAGAACGGGTCCTTCGGGACCTTAGTAAAGCGGCGCACGGGTGAGTAACACGTAGGTGACCTACCTCTTGCTGGGGAATAACTCCGGGAAACCGGAGCTAATTCCGCATAAGCCCTCCGAATCGAGGTTCGGAGTGGAAAGGTGGCCTCTTCATGAAAGCTATCGGCGAGAGATGGGCCTGCGTACCATTAGCTAGTTGGCGGGGTAATAGCCCACCAAGGCTACGATGGTTAGCTGGTCTGAGAGGATGATCAGCCACACTGGAACTGAGACACGGTCCAGACTCCTACGGGAGGCAGCAGTGGGGAATATTGCGCAATGGGCGAAAGCTTGACGCAGCAACGCCGCGTGAGTGATGAAGGCCTTCGGGTCGTAAAGCTCTGTCGGGAGGAACGAATATCCGCTTGGAACAATACCCAGGCGGTTTGACGGTACCTCCAAAGGAAGCACCGGCTAACTCCGTGCCAGCAGCCGCGGTAATACGGAGGGTGCAAGCGTTGTTCGGAATTACTGGGCGTAAAGCGCGTGTAGGCGGACTTGGAAGTCGGGTGTGAAAGCCCCGGGCTTAACTCGGGAAGTGCGCTCGAAACCACAAGTCTTGAGGTCCGGAGGGGATCGGGGAATTCCTGGTGTAGAGGTGAAATTCGTAGATATCAGGAGGAACACCGGCGGCGAAGGCGCCGATCTGGACGGATTCTGACGCTGAGACGCGAAAGCGTGGGTAGCAAACAGGATTAGATACCCTGGTAGTCCACGCCGTAAACGATGTGCACTAGGTGTCGGGGGTATTGACCCCCCCGGTGCCGACGCTAACGCATTAAGTGCACCGCCTGGGAAGTACGGCCGCAAGGTTGAAACTCAAAGGAATTGACGGGGGCCCGCACAAGCGGTGGAGTATGTGGTTCAATTCGACGCAACGCGAAAAACCTTACCTGGGCTTGACATCTGGGAAATCCCCTAGAAATAGGGGAGTGCCCTTCGGGGAATCCCAAGACAGGTGCTGCATGGCTGTCGTCAGCTCGTGTCGTGAGATGTTGGGTTAAGTCCCGCAACGAGC
>JAJZQH010000012.1:0-5000 GCA_021810905.1 bacterium | reverse complement strand
ACAGCGTATCCCTCGAATCGCATCATCGCGACCGGCGGTTTTTCCTGGATCTCCCACGCATCGACCGACCCCGAGTCGATGCCTGCGAGTTCGCCGGCAATGCCCGAATTGTCATCCAGGCCGTGCGAAGTGTCGTCATTCAACCCTTCGATCGTGTTCGCTCCAAATGCATTGGGAAAGAAGGCAGAGACATAGCCGCTCATAAACCCCTCCGGGTTGTCGATCTATCACCCCTGGCCGCGAAAACTGGCCAGGTCCTCTCGGGCCTTGAGCATCTTTTTGGCGAGGATGATCTTCTGCGATAGGCTCAGCGCTTCGAACGTCGGCAGTCCAAGTCTCTCGATTTTCCATATGAGCTTTGAAGCAGCGGTTTCAGGCGATGGCGCCGTGACGACGATTCGCGGAGGGCGAGGACGCTGGAGGCCCACGCTCAACGCCATGGTAGCCAGGAGCAGCACCTCCTCCTGCGTCGATACATCCCAAATGGCGTCATCGAGGACGTGAAGTTTGCCACCGATGCAGAAGAGTTCGATCACCGTATCAATGGCGGTTTTTTGTCTCTCCGGCCGAAGAGAGGCAAAACCTTTGATTTTTCGTCCGAGGAATTTCCGTATGGTTTTTACCCTGAGGGCGTCACCGGTCGCGTCGCTCGTTCTTATGTCGTCGACTTTCTGGAAGAGTTCAGAGGTCGTTCGTGTAGATGCCTCGTCCCCACGCATGAATTCGATCGCGGCCATGGTTTCGATGGAGAGCGTGAACTGCTCCGGCCTGAGTCGCGCGAACTCCTTGTCCCACACGTCGAGCGCTGCCCTGCACATAGCGATTGTGACGCGATCAATGCTGTTGGAGGGCAACCCAAAGATCGGGCTCTTGTGCACTTCGAGAAAGGTTCGCACGCCCTCGCAGATGTCGACGATCGTCTCCCTCGGATCTCCGGGAAGGGTCGGTTCCATCCTGATCAGCACCGAATGCGCAGATAGATGACATGCCTTGAGCAATCCATTGCACGTTACCTCATCGAGTCTTTCGACGCCGCCTCCCTCAGGCTTTACATTGTAAAAACTTGTGATCTGCGCGGTGCCTTGAGGTTCCTGCTCATCAACAACAGGGGGCTCCTGAGAATCGTTCTGTTCGAAGACGATCTCGGCGTCGCAGTCCGTGGCCTCGTCGAGCGCGCAGGCCGACAGCGCGGTTTCAGATCCGGGAAAAGCGGTGAGTCGATATACATCAGTCATGATAACCTCTTATCAAGTTAATCCTGAGTCCTCATGTTTATCGGCGAGCCGGGATAAATGTTGCGTGAAAAACATCCCCTCCAAGGCGGCCTTGCAATGACCGCAAAAGAAGGCGATCATGCCGCGCATCAACAAAGGGGGCCCTCATGATGCGGCGTTTTTTTCGCTTTCATTGCGTCTTCATTGCTCTCATGGCAGGCGCGTTCCTCGAGGGCTGCGGCTCTTCGTCGCCGCCCACGCCTCCACCGCCGGCAGGCCCGCAGCTCATCTTCTCCACCTACCTCGGAGGAGCGACGCCGTGCGATCCTTCCGTGGGTGCTCTGACCTTCGCCCAGAACGCCGTCGTCGACGCGCTGGGCAATATCTACGTGACAGGTGCTACCACCGCGTGCGATCTCCCCGTGCTGAACGCCTGGCAGGCGCAACCCGCGGCGGGCAGCACGATGAGCGCGTTCGTGGCCAAATACGATGGCGCAGGCAACCTGCTCTGGTCCACGTATCTCGGCGGCGATGGGCAGAGCATCGGCGTGGGAGTGGTGGTCATGCCGGACGGAGGAGCGGCCGTTATGGGGCTCACCACCTCGGACGCGCAGGGCCCGTTCCCCACGACGAACGCGTTTCAGGACCACAACAACGGTCAATCGGATGCCTTCGTCACCGTCTTCGACTCGAACGGCGCCATTCGCTACTCCACGTACCTGGGCGGAAGCGGCGTGGAGGGGACAGCGGGCCCCCCCTTTGCCGATGACGCGAACAACGGCAACAGCATCGCCGTGGACGCGCAGGGCCTCGTGTACGTCACCGGCCCCACGAACTCCGGCGCAGGCAACGGAGCCGTCTCCTTTCCGGTGACGGCCAATGCGCTCCAGCGCGAGCTCAATCAGTCCAAGGACGCAACAACCGCTATGGACGCATTCATGGCCATCCTCGATCCTGCGAAAAGCGGCGCGGATTCGCTGGTCTACTCGAGCTTTCTGGGTGGCAGCAAGGACGACAAAGGTCACGCCATCGCGGTTGATGCGGGAGGCGACCTGATCACGGTGGTGGGCTACACCCAATCGCGGGATTTTCCGACCACGGCGAACGCCTATCGCCCCGCGCCCGCGCCGGACGGTTTCACCAGCAACGGCTTCGTGATCCAGTTCACATCGAGCCTGCCTGGCGACCCTGCCTCGCAGTATGCGGAGCGCTATTGCACGTACCTCGGCGCCGACGCCGCGGACGCCCGCGACGACGCCTACGCCGTGGCCCTGGACCCCGCAGGACTCATCGCGGTCACGGGCCGCACGGAGTCTGCGGACTTTCCCATGAACCCGCAGGCGAACTCCATCTACAACAGCGCGCCTTATCTCCAGCCGGGCGTCACCGGAGACCAGCCGTATCTCGTGAAGATCGATCCCTCGCAATCGGGCGCCCCGTCGCTCGCGTATGCGACCTTTCTCGGGGGCGACGGTTTTTGCACGAGCGCTGCCGTAAATGCGGCCGGCATCTCCTTCGTTGGCGGTGAGACCGATGCAGAAGGCCAGCAGTACACTCCGTCGAGCACGCCAGCGCAGGCGCCGCAGCTCTTTCCGTACACCGCGGACGCGCTCTTCACCTCCCTGCAGGGCTCGTGGGACGCGATCCTCATGGGCGTGAGCGCCGATGGCGCCACGCTCTCCTTCTCGACTTATCTCGGTGGCTCGGCGAGCGATCGCACCTATGGACTGGCCGTCGATCCCTCGGGCAACGTCATCATGACGGGGCTCACATTCTCTTCCGACTTCCCGCTCAAGAACCCGGCGCAGAGCTATCCCGGCAACACGGGCAGCCAGAATGCCTTCGTGACCAAGATAGGTCCGTTCTGAGAGGAGTTGCTCTATCGACAGGCTAGAGCTGACCTGCTGGTTTTGAAAGCCTCTCTGCATACCGCATCAACGCATATTTTACGGCGAGCTCCTGGTGTCTTACTGCAGCGAAGAGATCGCCTGCCTGCTCCGCATCACGTATCTCGAAGAAGGGCGATGCCAGTCCCGTGGCGATTTTCGTGGCATAAAATTCCCTCCCCTGTCGCCGCAGCTCAGAAATCTGGTCGTCCGTGATGACCGTAAAGGGAATCTCGATGACAGCATCGATGGGAACGTATTTGTGAGATTCATAAACGCCCACATCGCGGTCCCCCATGGTCGCCTCGTCAATCCACCTCCCATTGACGTCATAGATTGTTTCAATCTCGTGCCCTCCGGCGTATGCGGTGCGTTCCCGATCGACGACGGCGATTGCAAACTGCGCCGATACAAAAAAGCCGTTTTCCTCGAAGAGCCATTCTGTGCCGCCGCGACCAAATATTTGCGCAAGCGTGGCATGGCCTAGAAGATAGGCAGAGAGCATCTCTATCGTGCCATCAGCGAAGCATACCCTGTAATAATCATGGGGATAATATGCGGACTCGACGGAATCGTCGGGCGGCTCGGGTTTATAGGGTCGGCCATCCCGCATATACCGGGGAATCAACTGTTTAACAATTTGGAGGATCCTTCTTTCGGTGACGTGAAAGACCTTGCCATCGATCTTGTGCCCGTTCGGTCGATGCAGATCGAGATACCGCCTCTGAAAATCAAAGGTGTCGAAAGTGACGGTCGTTTTCCAGAATTTGTCGATTTCCGCGGGTCTCAGGTAACTCGCCGCATCGATGAGTTTCATGAGCACGGCATCGCGCAATTCCGGCCGGTCCCCAAGAATAGTTGCTGCCATGGGCAAGACCCTTTGTTTGAACGCCATCAATCCTTTGCCGCCGATAAGCTCGCGATAGGAGCGCAGGACGTCGCGAGAAATGCGAAGAGGCCCGGCATCTCCTGCGGACATCTTCTTAGTCTTTACCGCGCATTTCTTCAGAAAAACAGACGGAGAATCGACGCACGAATACCTGCTCTCTTCGCACGGGTTGGAATCTTCCGGCTCGTTGCCTTCGGATACACCCGGCACATCCTCGGTGCAGCGCGAATCAGGATCGGATTGGCCCGATGAACATAACGGCATTGGAACAATTGTAGATACGCCACTCATACGATTGACTCTGTTATCGTCAGTTCGTCATTTTGGTTGCGCCTTTTTTTTGACGCCTCTCTATCGCAGTGCTGGTCCCTCTGTGCGGGGATGGATAAACACCCGCTCCGTCTGACCGGTTTCGCGTAGGATTTTGCTTCGTCTGGCCGGTTCATGCCCACCGCTCGCTCTTTCGATATCTCTCTCGGACATAAACTACCGCCGCTCGCCGAGCCGTGGGCTTTACCAGTTTTTTCCCAGCACATCCTTTAACGCCACGTTCTGCAGCGTCAGGTCTGCCACAACACGCTTAAGCTGCCGATTCTCTTCTTCAAGAGCCTTGAGCTTCCTCGCATCGGATACCGTCATGCCGGCGTATTTCTTCCGCCAATCGTAATACACCCATTTGCCTATCCCATGCTCTCGGCAAATCTCCTCGGTCTTCTTGCCTGCCTCGCCTTCCTTCAAGATCCCGATGATCTGCTCTTCCGTAAATCGCTGACGCTTCATCCAGGCCTCCTTGCCCCCGCTCGGGAGCTTCTAGCCCAGACTTCGTCCGGTTTCAACTGGCCCAGTTTTCGGGGGGATGGTCATGCCATGAGGCAACGCATGCTCTGTGCAACCGGGATCATGGGTAACAATTTAGACCGGGATCATAGGTTACACATGTTGTGTCTGAGCTTCTAAATTCACAGGAGGTTTTTGTGTGAAAACCCCTTGTTCTTCAGAGAAACATCCGAG
>JAJZQH010000011.1 GCA_021810905.1 bacterium | reverse complement strand
TTGAACTGCTTCGTATGATTTCGTCGTGGTCTTCTCATCCCTTGCTCCTTTCGGTCCGTGCCTTACACGAACGTGAAAAGCAAGGCTATCACTTAACTACTTGTCCAATCTTCCGGCTCCGGCTCTCGGGTCCTGGGGTACCCAAATTTCGTACCACCGCCTTCCCGCTTCAATAACATATTTTCGCCCCTCAAGCTGAGATCGGTGTTTTTCAAGATAGCATTTGCTTTTGGGAAACTCATCCAAATCTACAGATATCCGACGGCCGCCTCTCACCTCATGCGGATAAAGCACCGCAGCCGTAACGTCAGTGGTCGCTTTAAACCTTCTTGCGATGCGGTGAGTAGTCAGCGGCTTCAATAATTCAGGTTTATTGTTTTCTGGAATTTGATCCCAATCGCATCGAATAAAAACATTGTCCGCCGTTGTTTTTATTCCCACCCTGATTTTACCCACGTCCCGGAACTTGCAGTAGGTATTTCTTGTAACGGTATCCAGCCATTCAGAAGATGACGCATTTTCAATTCTCCACACATTACCCGGATCATCGCCGAATTGCAGATGACCAATACGAACTTCAAAGTTTGTCGAGTCGATGGTAACCGATCCCGGCTGTGTGAGTGACTCAAAAATAGATGTTGTCCTGCGAATCGGAGTTCGTTCTTGCGCAGAATAAATTGAAACAAAAGAAGTCTGAGCAAATTTTTCAGTTTTTTTCTGTTTGGGACGAAAGATCAGTACCGCAGGAAGGACGGCCGCATCAAACAACCTTGTATCACCGAAGTCCCATATGCAATGAATTGAAAATTTATCCCAAAGCCCTCTCCTGACCGCAGACCCTGTTCGCGTGGTCATGAAGCGATTCGAGACAATGATGCCCACTACGGAATCTTTTCCAAGCACTCGATCTAAGCCGAGTAAAAATGCATGATACAAATCGACACGGCCTTCAAGGCCAAATCTATCAGCCAATGCGAAGGCCTGACGTGCCCCCAGGAGTTGAGTTCGCACATAAGGTGGATTCGCAATAACTAAATCATATGTCCCAAGAAATGGATCCGGAGACTTCGCAAACAGATCGAGCGCCATTTCTGTTTCGATTGCGAGCAATTCAAGAAAGTTGCCGACTGAAATCAAGGTCGTGACGTCCGGGTATAATGAAGTTATCCTGGCTTTGGCTGTTTCAGCTGCCAGGGTATCAGTGTCGAAACCGGTAGCCTCGATTTGGTTATAGCCACGAGTTTTCAATTCAGATATCAGCGCAATAAGCAATTCGCCGTCACCAACGGCCGGATCAAGAATACGAACAATATTTGTCTTGGAGAGGTTGGCCGCTTTCTTAAGAATCTCCTCAGCAACAAATTGCGCAAGTCTATGCGGTGTATAAGTTGCCCCGGACAACTTGCTGTTACTGAGTGTCTTGTACCGACCATTTATTTCTTGTCGCGCGGTAGTGTGCATATTGGATATTGTGCTACCTATAGTCATCACAAATTTGAGATGTCAACTGTAATGTCACCGTGTCAGAATCAGTTCCGCGTCACTTCACAGTTTGTTTTCATTTGATAACCAGTTGCTCTCTCACCATGCGTACTGGCAGAGAGCAAGCTGTATCTCCTCCCGGCCGCCGGGCGATCGGGAACGCGCAGGCACGATATCCGCGGATATGCGCGCATGAGCTGATTTTTCTCGGTGTCGATTCGTCACGCCGGCCGGGAGGAGATACAGCGAATCTTATGGTACGTAACTCCGCGCCGAGTTGGAGTGCTTCGTGGCGCTTGCACTTGCGCGCGGAGATCGGCATTATCGGTGCATGGCTATCATTCAATTCAGTCGGCCGCTCGTCCTTGCCACCGCTTCTGAGGCGCGGCGCGCGCTGGTTGCGGATGCGGGCTTTGAGTTCGAGACGCAGGTCGTCTCGATAGACGAGTCGCCTTTTTCCGGAGAGGAGATCGGCGCGTACGTTGAGAGGCTGGCAGCCGCAAAGGCCGAGGCGGCCGTACCTCCTTCGCTCGACGCGGTGATAGTGGCGGTGGATACGGCCATTGGCCTCGACGGCGAAATAATAGGAAAGCCCAGGGACGAGGCGCACGCGCGCGAGATTCTGCGGGTGCTCTCCGGCCGCGCGCATGAGGTGGCGAGCGCGATAGCGGTGCGCGATCTGATATCCGCGGAACTGAAGTCAGAGGTTACTCGCACTGAAGTGCGCTTCGTTCATCTTGGCAGCCACGAACTGGACTGGTACATCAATAGCGGCGAGTGGCGAGGCAGGGCGGGCGCATACGCGATACAGGGAAAGGGATCGTCATTCGTTCAGGAGGTGCGCGGGTGTTTCACGAACGTCATCGGGATATCGATGACGGCGCTGGTCAAGATGCTGGCTGAGGTGGAAGGGCGATCTGAAAAGCCCGCTCCCAAGTCCTGAGCAACATGGGAGGCTAAAAATTAATTTGTCGAAGGTCTAGCGGAGGGTCGCAGAGGCGCAGCGCATTTTTTCGGGGTCCATCGCGTTGGATTTGTTTTCGCCTTCGAGGCTGAACAGATATTTCTTCTGATCTTCCCTCAAATAACCGAGTTCCGCGAGCAGGCGTGCGCGATTCGCCGTCACCGCATTGGAGGCAATTGCGGTCCTCACCGCTTCGGGTTTTTTGTATATATTGGCAACCATCTCTGCGATCTTATCCGCAGCCGATGTTCCATCTTCGCCGCCGCCTTCGGAGCACAACGCGTTCCAGCGGTCGAGGACCGGAATTCCCGCCAGGGAGAGCTTGACTGTCATCGCGCGCGCGGCATCTTCAAAGAATGACGCATCTTCGGAGGAACTCTCCACGCGCACGATGCCCATGGAGGAGAGCCTCCATGCGTCGCTGGGCAGTCCGCCGGCATTCATGCCGCTGACCGAATCACGCACGTCCGGAGATAGCGTGAAATAGAGGCTGGCAGCCTTCTCGGCGCTCATGGCGCCGCTCCTTCCGCTGGAGATCTCGACAGAATGCCGGCAAAGAGGAGGCTCATCGAACTTGATGAGCTGGGAGCTGATCTCTTCAGGGATGGAAAAGTACGTGCATGAAAAAGCAGGCTGTGCAGCGCCAGAATTCACAATCGAGCCCGGCCCGTATTCCGTGCATAGCCGGAATGAGTCTCCATCCTTCTGCAGATCGTCTATTGCGGAGTCGTTGCGCACGAGGCCGATGGCTCCGTCGCATTCGAAGCCTGCCATCGCTGAGACGTAATCGTTTCCAGTAGTCTGCTTGAGCCACTCCCTGACTTCAGGGTTGATTGCCGGAGAGTCTACGATGGTCACCGTATTCTGCTCGCGCTGCGCGGGGTCGGCTTTTGGAGGATCGTAGAGCCCGACTTTTTCGAAGATCCATTCCAGAAGATGGGTCAGCTCTTCAGACTCAATTCTTCTCATGGGTACGGTCATCGAACTCTCCACGGGGGCTGGTGTATTGCCCAGGTAATCCTTGTATCGCACATCTGCTCAGGATGTTGCTCGTTTTTTTTATATCTTCAACACTTTTTTTTAAAGACCGCTGAAGAGGCCCTGCCTGCGATAAAACCGGTGCTCCAGGCCCATTGGAAATTATAACCCCCAGTCATGCCGTCCACGTCCAGTACCTCGCCGGCAAGATAGAGCCCGCGCGAGATGCGCGACTCCATCGTCTGATAGCGCACTTCAGTCAGCGCCACGCCGCCTGCAGTGGCGTGCGCTGACTTGAATTCGCCAACGCCCTTGACCGACAGCGAAAGCTCCGTGAATGCGGATGCAGTGTTTTTGATATCGTCGCGCGAGAGGTTTGAAAGTCTCTTCGAAGCGTCGATCCCCTCGCGCCTGAAGACGGCCGTGCAGAATCTTTCAGGGAGGATTTTTTTGAATGACGTGATTATTTCCGCCTTGGGATGCAGCCGCATCCATTCGCGGATCTCGCGCGAAAGCGTTTCAAGCGTTCGGCCTGGAAGTGAGTTGAGCAGAAGGGTTGGGTTTGCGGCCTCGGAACGCGCGATGTGACGGCTGATATTGAGCGCCGCGGGACCGCTTATGCCGCCGTGCGTGAAGAGCATCGAGCCGCGCGAGTTCGCGGTCTCAACGTCGCCGGCGCGCAGCACGAGCTCCGCGTCGATCGTGATGCCCGCGAGTTTTCGCAGATCGGGTTCGTTCAGTTCTATCGGTACGAGTGCGGGCGTGGGCGCTATTATCGAATGTCCGAGCGATGCGGCGAGGGCAAAACCCGATCCATCGGTGCCGCAGGCTGGGCAGGCCGAACCGCCGCATGCAAGGACGACGCGCGACGCAGAGAGCGATTTCGAACGGCCGTGAATTTTATAAATGCCGTTCGTAAAGGTGATGTGTTCGACGAAAAAACCGGTTACGAGCTGCACGCCGAGTTCGCCCACGCGCCCGAGGAGTGCCGCTAGAAGGTGATGCGCACCTTTCCTCGGAAACAGCCGGCCTTCGTCTTCCTCGGTAATCTCTACTCCAAGGGATTCAAAGAACCTGATCGTATCCTTTGTGCCGAACGAAGCGAGCACGTTGCGGATGAAGTTCCTGCTGCCGCCGAAGTAGTCGTTGGCGGAGAGCGATCTGTTGGAGAGGTTGCAGCGGCCTCCGCCGGAGATGAGGATCTTGCTGCCGCAGCGGTCCATGCGTTCGATGATCGCGATCTTCGCAGTGCGCCCTTCGGCCGCGGCGATTGCCGCCATGAGGCCCGCAGCGCCGCCGCCCACTATCGCTATGTCGCAGGTTTCATTCATGCGTCAGAAAGAATCGTCGTATTTCGTGAGATAGTTCCGCGGCAGTGGCGATGCCGTTGCATTTCTGCATGAAGCGGTGGACGCCGTGCAGTCCCTTTCCGTACCACGGAAGTATCGCGCGCATGTTGAGCACGGCCAGATGCTCTCCCATGAATCCGCAGAGCAGGTCGAGGTGTCTTGCCGCAGCCTTGCCCCGCTCATCTGTCGAAGGCTCCGAATCCATCGTTCCCAATACCTGCGCGAAGATCCACGGATTGCCTACTGCGGCGCGGCCGATCATGATCCCGTCGCAACCGGTCTGTGCGAACATGCGCAAGGCGTCGTCGCGCGTGTGAACGTCGCCGTTTCCGATTACCGGGATGCGCACGGAACTTTTGACCTCCGCGATGAGGCGCCAGTCAGACTTGCCTCTGAATTCCTGCATGCGCGTGCGTGGGTGCACGGACACGGCGTTTGCGCCGCAGTCCTCGGCGATGCGCGCCATCTCTGCGCAGTTGATGGAAGCGTCGTCCCAGCCGGAGCGTATTTTTACAGTGAGCGTCAGGTCCGTGGCGGCGCGCGCGTTGCGGATTATCTCAGCCGCGCGTTTGGGCGTGCGCATGAGGGCCGCGCCCGCGCCCTTTGATACGACCTTCTTCACGGGGCAGCCCATGTTGATGTCGATGAGGTCGATGGGCTCGCCCTCGATCGAGCGGATCGCCGCCGCGATCGACGCAGGGTCGCTGCCAAAGAGCTGCACGCCGAAGGGCCTCACGCGCTCGTCGTTTGCAAAATACCTGCGCGTCCGGTCGTGCGCGCGGATTGCCCCCTCGGCCGATACCATCTCGGAGATCGCAAGCGCGCACCCGCACTCCATCGCGAGCACGCGATAGGGGAGCGACGAGAGTCCGGCCAGCGGCGCGGCAATCAGGTTGTTCCTGAGCCCGAGCCGGCCTATGGCAAGAGGATGAAATGTTGTATGCAGCGGCATGGTTCTCCAGTTTCGCAAGCAACGAACAAAAAATATAATGCGTGACGAGCGGCGCTCGGAACAAATAGCTTTGATCGTCAGAACGAAGTGACAACGCAAGCAAACTTGATAGCCGGTCTAAAAAATCAACTTGTTCTTTTCCGCGTTGCTGGCTTTGCTGGCGTTTCTCGCGTTGCTTGCTGTTTTATCTTTCAAGTGAGTACCTCACCGCTAGCGTGATTGCACCCGCGTAATACGGCAGTGGCGCTGCTCGCTGCACGGTCTCTATCGCTGCCGCATCCAGCTCCGCTTCGCCGCACGACGCGGCGAGCTTTATCCATCCAATAGATCCGTCCTTGTTGATCGTGAACGTAACGCGCGGCGAGCCGATTATTCCTCTGCGTCTGGCCGAACCTGGATAGTACTTGTGCGAATTGATTCTCCTCCAGATAGCCGCGAGCACGGGGTTTCCCTTGCCGCCGCTGCCTCCGCCGATCCCCGTTTCTGTGCCTCCTTCTCCAGCGCCCGCCCCTTCGAACTTGCCCTTGCCTTCGCCCTCGCCCTCGGCGCCTTTTTCAGCGCTCGACGGAACGTTTTCACCGACGGTTGCAATCGCCGGCATAGAGCCCCTCTCCTTGCGCTCTGTTTCACGGACTCTTGCCTGTGGAGTCTTTTTTTCCGGCGTTTTTTCTCTGATTTCTTTTTTAGCGCCGCCTTCGCCTCCTCCACCGCCTCCGCCAGATCCCGGTTCGCCGCCTTCTGGACCTTCGATCCATACGCCGACTACGGCGTTCGTGCCGGGAAATTCAGCCTCAAGGAATTGATATGCGCCCCACGCGATGAGCGCAATGAGCGCGGCGTGCGCCGCAATCGATATGGCAACTGATAGCTTGAGGTCGGCTTTCCTCTTCATTATAGAAACGGTTTCTATGTGACGCCGAGTGCGGTTGCAAGGGCATTGAATTCAAATTGATTACCGTATAGTTCATGGCTGAAGGAGGATTCGAGATGACCGAGCATATTGAGGAGAACACGGCGTGGCGCAGGAGCGTGCGAGGGCAGAGGATCGACGCGGTCTGTTGGGGCCTCTTCTTCATCTGGATCGGGGTAGTGCTGATGGTGAAGACCATACCGCAGGGCGTGGGCGCGCTGGGCGTGGGCGGGATAATCCTCGGAGGCGCCGTAGCGAGACGCATCTTTCGCGCCTCGACGAGTTCTTTCTGGATCATCATCGGCGCGATCTTTTTGCTGGCAGGTATCGGGGGGATGCTTGCGATAGATCTGCCCTTCCTGCCCGTTGCGCTAATCGTCTGTGGAATCCTACTCCTCCTCCACAAGCGTTCCAGGAGGAGGAGTCACCATCACCGCTGAGCCCTGTTTTTCGATCTTCTCCAGTTCGTTCTATTCCACCAGGCCATCTATAGTCGCCGCGATTCCGGCTTCATCCGAATCAGTCTCTATTTCGATTGCAGTCACGCGCGCGCCCTGCGACCTGTAGTGTTCGATCAGCGGACGCGTCTCTCGCTCGAAGATCTCGATCTTTCTGCGCACGGCATCCGGCGTGTCGTCCGGCCTCCCGCTGTGGTCGTTGGAAAGCCCTTTCGAACGCTTCTCCACGCGCGCCGCTGCGATATCCGGCGAGCACGAAAGCACGACGACGTCCGTCACGCGCAGCATCGGCTCGATGGCGATCGCCTGTCCCACGTGCCTGGGCATTCCGTTGAGGATTATCCCGTCCGCCTGCGGATGCTGGTTGAGAAACGACTCAACGATCTTTTTCACGATCGAAAATTTATCGTCAGGGAAGAGTGCATGCGCTCGGAGAAGTCCCGCGACAAACTCGCGTTCCCCTTCGCTGAGTCCGTAAGTCGCGCGACCTTCGGCGATGACGCGCAGTTCGTGGCCGAAATCAAAGTGAGGCCGGCCGGTTCGCTCCTCGAGAATATTCCCAAGCGGCGATTTACCGGAACCCGTGGGACCGAGCAGGAGCAGTGCGTTTCGCGGAAAAGCGGATTTCATGCGCGCTGGCTAGCTGCAATCACTCGAAAATACAAGGTTTTTTCTGCTTGCCTCTGCGCCGGGCATCTGCTAGAGGCTTCGCCCACTTGAGCAGGAACAGGCGCTCCCATCGTCTAGCGGTCTAGGACATAGCCCTCTCAAGGCTAAGACACCGGTTCGAGTCCGGTTGGGAGCGCCGGTTCCTGCTCTTTTTGTTGTCCAAAGGTTTACCACTACGCGTTCTCTCTTTCGAGAGCCGCCACGCGATGCGCCTCTTGCAGGATCCACTGCCTGAGGACCGTTTCCGCCATGATCACGGGGATGGTGAGCCTTCCGGAGTTCAGGAGCATCCTTATTTTCATGCATGCCTCTTCCGCCATCCCGTCGAGGGCATCGGCATCGGGCGGAGAGATGCTCGAGTCTTCGAATGCCGTCGCGTTCACGAGTCGTTCGAGGAGATCTCTCATCTTGCTTTCATCGATCCGCGCTGCGTCCTTCGGCCGCAACACCGCGTGGCTCTCCGGCGTCAGATCGTCCTCAGGGATCCGGCTGATCGTCGGCAGCGTGAGCGCCGATACCCCCATACGGATCGGCGGAGGCGGCGCGTCCTCTTGCGAATGGCGTCGCTGCATAAGCAACCAATACGTGAAGAACACCATGTCGATCGCCAAGACGGCGACGGCGGACACGGCAGCGTAGAAGGCCACGTCATCTTTCAAAATGGCATCAAGGAAGCCGCAGCCGGCGGCTCCGATGAACTGCAGGCCGGAGAAGATCGTCGGCGATGCCGGAGAACGATCGAGCGGGAGAGAAGTTTTTTTATCGCGATGGATCGCGCGGATCGGAATCGCCCCGGCGCGGGTGATCTCCGACCATGCGGCTGCGGGCTCCATTGAGCAGCACTCTTGCGAGTCGCCCGAAGCTGGCTCCTCCTCCGCCTCGAAGGCCGAAACGGAAGTCCCGATGAACGGGCACGAATTCAATGGCGTAATGAACGGCATCGTCAACTCTCATCGATAAAAGGTAAGAGGGCTCGATCTTTTTTTCGCGGCGCGCCGGCAAAAGTTGCGTAGATTCTGCAGCCAGCGACTGCAACGGTAAAATGTCACCCTGTTTCAGGCGGAAACGCGATGTTTTTTTAGCAACTTCTTATAAGGCCTGACGACAAGGTGTTATAACGCACAACGAGCCAGGGTAGAGAGGAACCATGTACACGACTTTATCACCGGTCTTTAATGAGCTCGGCGCGCAACTCCCGCTGGTGGATGCTTTGCTCGAGGGCCCTGCTGCGTATGCAGAGGCATGCGATGCATCGGCGAATGAAGTGGGAGGCTCGGAATGCGCAAATTCCGCCTCGGGCGCCGAGGATTTCCGAAGAGCACTCGACGTCTTTCGCAACGGCGTACGTGAGAGGGGCTACGAGTCGGTTGGAGAGATTGAGGACGAGTCTTTTCCCGCCAGGTTGTCTTCCAGCGTGTACGCATCAGGCCGCCAGGCGCTGCGCAGCGCGGTCTATAAAGCCGGCGGCAGATGGATCTTCGATCCGCGGAGCGCTAATCCCGACCTGGTTGAAGGCTGCGTTGGACGCGCGAAGGATGTGCATCAAGAACGACGCGTAATCGGGAGCATTGCGCAGATGGCGACTATGAGCCGCATGGGTGCACGCGAGCCGGTGTCAGCTGTAGATGCTGCTGCCGAACGCCAGATACTGGAATCATTCGGCATCGATCCGCAGCAGGACGAGATGAGGATCCGGAGGGCATTGCTTGAGATCGGGAGCTCGAGGAGAAGGAGTGCCGAGGAACAAAAGGCCGCACTCATCCTCTGGCATCAGTTTATGGATAGAATGTGCCATTCCGGTTCAGAAATAGAGTGGTTAGGAGTGAATTCTGGAATGGTCGGCAGCTTGCTCACCTTTATGGATGAAGAGGATGCCGAATTCAGTGAGACGAAGAGATCGATTCTGTGCAGCCTGATCGCAAGGCTTCATCTGCCTCATCCAGGTTTTCAGTATCTCGAATTCCTCGATGATGCATTGAGGGGTACGGGCATTACTGGCCCCAGTGAGGAGGAGGCGGGAATCCTCATGGTCTGCGATAAGATTGATGCAATGTGCGGGTGCGTACGGAAGAGGGCCGACGTCATCGCTCCGCGGAGAGGCATGCGGTCGTTTTCCGAAGAGGAGCAGATCCGCCTCATTCAGATGTATGGCGGCATCCTGGCGTGCCATGCAAGGGAGCGTCGCGGGCCATACGATCCTCACTGTAAGTTGCTCGAAGATATACCTCCTACGCATAATGCCGAGGAGGAGAGGCGTCTTCAGGAAAGGCTGCGTTACGACGAGATACACTGGGCAGACCCCTATGTGGTCGCCGGCGCGCTCGCCATGCTGGATACGGCGGCGGACACGCGCCTTGCGCCGAGCGCGCGGCTCCTCGCGTTTCGATACGGCCTCTTCGGCGTAGAAGAATTCGTGCCGCCCGGCGCGCAGATCGTCTATGACTGGCTCGGCTGGCAGATGGAGACCGAACGCGATCCGAACGTAGCCGTCGGACTCGCGGACGCGTACCTCTCGATATGGGAGAATGCCGAAGCGCGGCCGCTCTCCGATCAGCAAGCAAAGATCGCAAGATTGCTGGCGAGCAGGACGCGCGATCTGTCGTAGGAGACGGGGGCGCATTATGGACGGCAGCGCACGTCGGCCGCGGCAAGTATATTTTTCGACGAAGCGCGGACAAAAAAAGAGAAGCTCCCTTGTTTCCTTCTTGCGAAGGAGGCTGCATCGAAATGATGGCGATGTCCGTCGCAGACAGCTCCGAGGCAGCCGTCCCGGGCGTGAGAGCGCGGGGGACGTGAACCTCTCCAAGCGGCGTTTTCGACCGGAAATCGGATAAATCTCGAAAATTTTCGCCGATTTTGATGTGTCAGATCAGTCAGTTACAATTGGGGTCGAATTTGGGGTTTATTTTTCACGCAACAAAATTGAATTTTCCGCGATAAGGATGAAAGATGTGAGGCTCAAATGCGCGCGTGCGCGCGATATTGAAAGGACTGGCCATGAGTGCGTCTATCAAAGGATTTCTGCCGGGAGTAGATCCCGCAGTCGATGCTTCTCCTGCAATTGATGGCGTTGACGTGGAACCCGCCGCGGACGAAGAGGCCCCTGTCGCGGAGTCAGCTGTAATTGCCGATGTCTATCTGTCGTCAGAGTCCTCCTCCGCTTTTGCTGCGCGAGGGCCTTCGCCGTCGGCTCCGGTAGAAGAGAACGATAGTCAGGGGGAATATGTCGATATCCGCGGGCTGGAAAAAGGGGACGTGCTGGCCGCTCTTTACAACGCCGCGAGCCCTCTGGGGCTGGGTTACCTTCAATATGATCGAAAATCCATGACATCTGAGGAGGGCAAGCGGATTTATCGAGAGCTCGGAGGGTTTCGCGTCGACTACGTCAGGGGCAAGCCGATCAAGGCGAATCTCTCCGGCGATACATTTTGTTCTTGGACGTATGATCGTGATAACGGTCGGGGAAAGGCGCGATAGGCGATCGACGCCCTGCGCGCGGGTACAATCGATGCTGGAATCGGAACTTGGATGCCGAAGGAGAATGACGACATCGCTTATCAAGCGATCGTCCTGAAAATGGTGGCTGACGAGCTGCAATGGATAGAGGACGAACGAGCCGCGCAGAGGCCGTGGTACCACTACCTCAACCCCCTCAACTGGCTGCGCTGGCTCTTCGGAAAACCGTAAAACCGCAAGACGGAGCAAAATAACGTCTTTCTTGCGGATGCACAGGCGGACCCGCCTCAATATCTCCAAGTACACCCCGCATCGCCTATTTGTGATCTTTGTACTCGCCCGACGCGAGACAACGGCACTCCCCTTGAATTCCGGGCGGTTTCAGCCCTTCGATATGATTAGCTCTAGGCCAATAAAAAGGAAGAAGGCAAATGTAAGACGGAGCAGGATAACATGTTCAATATCATGTGGTTATTTGATACCGACTCCGACCGCAAAAGACCATGACAACATGTTACGGCTGTGCCACGGAGGCTGTGGCCTTGAAAGCGGGTTGATTGAATTGCCCCCCTGAAGTATGATGTCGTATATGGAATCAATCGTTGTCCAATGGGTTGAGCGCGCAGACTACGATCTGGATGCTGCCAGGTATCTGTTGAACGGCGGCAGATATCTTTACGTTGCGTTTATGTGTCAGCAGGTTGTTGAAAAATTGTTCAAGGCGGCTATTGCAACCCAAGGCAAGGTTCCGCTGTTTGTTCATAATCTCCTGCGCCTCTCGGATGAAGCTGGCCTCACGGCGCAATTGACCGATGAGCAACGTCTTCTTCTTGCCGATCTTAATCCATATTATATAAAAGCACGTTACGGTGAATATAAAGAGAGCCTTTCAAAGGTTTGCGATGCGTCGGAAGCTCGCCGTCTCATGCAAGGCACGGAGGAGTTATCTGCATGGTTAAAACAGCAGATCAGATAGAAGCCATTGTAAGGGCCTATCGCCGCGAGGTTGAGAAGGATTATCGCGTGCAGCAGGTAATTCTCTTCGGCTCCTATGCCGCAGGTGTAGCGAGGGACGAGAGCGACATCGATCTCGCGATCGTATCTGAGGACTTCCGAGGCAAGCCAGAGATGGAGGTGCTCAAAAACCTCTCCCGCAAGACCCTTATGGTAGACACATCGATCGAGGCGCTGGCATTTACTCCAGAGGAACTGGATTCCCCTGACCCGCGTTCTTTTTCTTATCAAGTGAAGACAAGAGGACGACCCATTGCTGCGTGATGCCTCACTTCATCGGCGTGAGTAACAAACCGTAAGACGGAGCAAAATAAAGTTTTTAATATCAGCTACTTATTTGATGCGGACCCTGTCCGCGATAAATCATGACAAAAAGTCCCACTTGCTAACGTTCTGAACGTTAGGTATATTAACGTTATGGACGTTAAGACAATCAATCATCTCCTGGCCGAAGGAAACATCGATCGGGACGATATGTGGCCCCGCATCGTCGAGATGGAATCCAAGGCGCACCAGTTTCGTTTCGAATTCGGGTTGGACGAGCTTCCCACTGAACCGGGCCTTATCATCATCCGCGGACCGCGCCAGTATGGCAAGAGTACGTGGCTCGATATGAACCTGCGCTGGTCGGCCGAGGAGTTCGGCAAGGGTTCTTCATATTATTTGAACGGTGACGAGATCGGAACTGCGGATGAACTCGCTGAAGAAATGCGCCATCTCGATGCGGCATATTCCGAGGACGCCAGGGTCAAGCGACTCTTTATCGATGAGATCACTGCCGTGCCGAACTGGGAAAAGGCGGTAAAGCGGGTCATCGATCAGGGCCTCTTGAAGAATGTATTGATCGTCACGACCGGTTCAAAGGCGTCCGATCTTCGCCACGGTTCGGAAAAACTTCCCGGCAGAAAGGGAAAACTGCCAAAGAACGAATACATCTTCCTTCCGATCTCTTACAGGGAGTTCAAGCTGAATGCTCAAGATATTCATGGAGACAAATCCTGGATAGCCTATCTCATGACGGGAGGTTCTCCAGTAGGCTGCAACGACATATGTCAATTCGAGCGCCTTCCCGAATATTTTATTCAGATCGTGCGTGACTGGATTTTGGGGGAAGTCGTTTCGTCCGGGAGAAACAGGCTTGCTTTGACGCAGCTGTTACATGTCATCATGAATTACGGCGGCAGTTCCGTAGGCTTTGCAAAGCTTGCCCGCGAAGCGGGGCTCGCAAATAATACCGTTGCAAGCGGTTATATAGAACAACTCTCCGATCTGCTCTCCGTCATGCCGTCGTGGCCGATCGAGACCAACAAAAAAACCGTGCTCATGCGAAAGCCGTGCAAGTTTCATTTCATCAATCTGGCAGTTGCCGTAGCATTCCATCCGTCATCGTTGAGACAAGTGCATGAATTCGAAGGTCTCGCGCCTGAAATACAGGGTGCTTTCATGGAATGGCTGGTGGCGCAGGAAGTCTGGCGGCGCAGCGTCCTGGAAGGGCAATCAAATCCGGAAGCGATAAGCTTCTGGACGTCGAAGGAACATGAAATCGATTTTGTAACACCGGATAAAAAATTCATCGAAGTCAAAAGGGGAGGGGCCAACCCGCTCGAGTTCAGCTGGTTCTCAAAGGTTTTTCCTCATGATCGTCTGACGGTGATCTGCAGTACGCCATTCACGTCAAAACAGGTGACCGGAATGACAATGGAAGAATTTTTGCTCTCTGCGCTTTCAACTCTTGTTTATCATGAATAGTTCGATTTATTTTCAACGCTGACGGAACCGTCACGGACAGTTGGCGTCATTTGCAAAGGGGGAGATATGCGTCTGGCAATGATCTGCAGGGTCGCTCTCATCGCACTCGTCTTGACGTTTGCGGTTGTTTCAAATTCTGCGCTGGCAGCCGGGCCTGCTGGAGATATTTCTGCAGCCGCCGCGAAACAGCAGCTGGTCGACGGTAACAAACGCTTTGTACAGGGCAATCTCATGCATCCCAATCAGTCGATTGAGCGGCGCAATGAAGTCGCGCAGGCCCAGCATCCGCTGGCGATAGTCGTCGGCTGCTCCGACTCCCGCGTGCCGCCGGAAGTTGTCTTCGATCAAGGCATAGGCGACCTCTTTGTCGTGCGCGTGGCCGGCAATATCCTCAACGACGAGAACATCGGCAGCGTAGAATACGCGGCCGAACACCTCGGTGCGCCGCTCGTCATCGTGCTGGGGCATCAGCGCTGCGGCGCGGTAACGGCCGCGGTCAAGGGCGGCGAGGCGCCTGGCCACATTGAGGACATCGTCAAGGCCATTGAGCCAGCGGTCGATGAGGCCAAAAAGAAATGCGGCAAGTGCGACCTCGTTGAAAAGGCCGCTCACATCAATGTCCAGCGCGCGGTCAGACAACTGCGCACATCAGAACCTCTCCTCGCGGAGATGGTGAAGTCCGGAAAGCTGACCGTCGCAGGCGCTTTCTACGATCTCGACTCAGGGACCGTCAATTTTATGAAATAAGAGTCGGGGAAGAACAAAATTTAATCCAGCGGCGTGAGGTATTCTGCAAATCCCGGGCTCATCTTTCGCGCGAATCCGTGTCCGGTCTTGACGAGGAACATCGCCTCGAGTCCTGGATGCAGCGCGATCCAGCGCAAGCCCTCGTCCACTCCCATTACCATCAGCGCCGTGCCGAGCCCGTCCGCCACCGTGCATGCCGGCGCCAGCACGGTGACACTTACTGCGGCGCTGGATGCAGGCGCGCCTGTTCGCGGATCTATGATGTGATTCGCATGTCGGCCGCCCAGTTCCTTGAAGCGGCGATAGGAGCCGGAGGTCGAGACCGCGCCATAGGGTAGGCGGATCGCCGCCTCCAGCCTCTCGCCGGGCGCCATCCCCTCTTCGGGGCTCTCGACGCCTATCGTCCATAGCTGGCCCGTTGGCGCTCGGCCTTCAACGTCGATCTCGCCGCCGATCTCGATCAGGTAATCCTGACATCCGGCATCCCTCAATATCCGCGCGATTTCATCGACTGCGTAGCCAGGCGCCTTGGAAGAGAAATCAAGCACCATGCCATCGCGCAACTTGGTGAGGCCGCCCTCGTCATAGACTATGTGACGATAACCCACGTGCGATCTGGCTTCCGCAATGGCTGCATCGCTCGGCGCCTCAGCTGGCTCGCGTCCAGGACCGAAGCCCCAGAGGCTCACGAGCGGCCCGACGGTGATGTCATATGCCCCGTCGGTCGCCGCGGAGAGCCGCATGGATTCGCTCAGGACTCGATGCAGATCCGCGGAAATGGTCACGCGCACACCTGCAGGGGCTGCGTTGATTCGCGACAATTCCGAGTTCGGGTCATAGAGGGAAAAGACCGCGCCCAGCTCCTTGAGGCGAGTGTCGATCTGCCTGGTCAGCTCATCTTCCGGGATATTGAAGTGCGCGTGTGCGACGATAGAATAAGTCGAGCCAAAGGCCTCGCCCTTGAGCCGGATCTCCTTTTTTGACAAGACGACGGAACGATGCGCCAGAAGGGCCAGACCGAGGATTATCAACATGGCAATAACGGCAGCAACGCGTCTCGCGAGGGGCATTTCATTCTCCTTTATACTGCTTGACCGATTCACATGGAATCCGCTAATAGCACACCGCTTTTAAGTATTTCAATCAACTCGCTTTGCAAGAGGGTTTCAGATGGCCGCGGAACAGAAGCAACGCCTTACTCTCTCATTCGGTCCGCATATCCATTATCCGCTCGGTCGCTCCACTGCCGAACTGATGTGGACGGTAAATCTTGCGCTCATGCCTGCGCTTGTGTGGGCAGTCCTCATCTTCGGCTGGCAGGCGTTGGCCCTTACGGTCTCCGCCGTGCTCGGCACAACGCTCGGAGAGATGGCGATGTGCGCGCTCACGAAGACGCGCGTGACTCTGCGCGACGGCTCCGCGGTCTGCAGCGGCATCCTGCTGGCATTCGTCATCGCGCCTGGAATGCCGCTTTACATGCCCTTTGTCGGGGGATTCTTAGGCATCGTGCTCGCCAAGGGGGTATTCGGCGGCCTGGGGCACAACATCTTCAACGTTGCGCTCATCGCGCGCGCCATCATGATGGCGACGTTCCCCGTGCCCATGACCACGGCGTGGCTCGTGCCCAAGTTCGGTCAGATCGTCCCCGACGGCACGACCATGGCCACGCCGCTCGCGGTATTGAAGGAGCACGGCCTCGATGCGGCGCTCGCGCTCTTCCAGCAGATGCCGGACACCGCGCTCGGCGCACTCGCACCGTGGGAGAAGCTGATGCTAGGCCTGCGCCCGGGCTGCATTGGCGAGGTCTCCGTCGTCTTCATCTTATTGGGCGCAGCCTTTCTCCTCTATAAGAAGGTCATCAGGCTCTACATACCCTTAAGCGTCATCGCGGGCACTGTGTTCATGGGGCTCTTCAGCGCTTCTCCCATGCTGCACAGCCTGGCCGGCGGACTCTGGCTCGGCGCGTTTTTCATGGCCACGGATTACGTGACGAGCCCCATCACCCCGCGCGGGCAGATCGTATTCGGACTGGGTATCGGCCTGCTCACTGGCATGATACGCATCTGGGGAGGGTACCCCGAGGGGGTCTGCTACGCGATCCTGCTCATGAACATCATGGTACCCGCACTCAATGAATGGTTCCCGCCGAGGCGCTTTGCCTCGCGCTTTGAGGAAGTCAACGCATGAGCACGACGTCCGCAACTTCGGATTCGCACAACTGCACGACCTGCCCTCAACACGCGGCGTGCGGCCGTCAGGAGCAGAAGGCTCCGGGTTCATCCCCGCCTTCGGCGATGGACATGGTGAAGATCGCCCTGGGCCTCGCGTTTGCGTGCGCGATCTCAGCGTTGATCCTGGGCTGGGTCTACATGAAGACCGAACCGGTGAAGGAGAAGAATCTCAAGGCCCGCGAGGAAACGATGATCCGCGCGCTCCTGGGCCTTGATGAAGGCGCGAAGATATTCGAGATCCGGCGCTACCTCTCGATGAAGGATGGAAGGGCGGAGATCGGATATCTGACTCCTCGATTCCTCATCGAATTTTCCGACACGGGCGAGAAGATCGGTTTGAACGAGCTACCCGAGAATCTGCAAAAACCGTCCGCGACCGAAGATGAGAAGGATCGGTTTGCCCTGGAAAAGATGCATCGTCCCGATCGGCCGGATGCGCGCTACATCGGCCGTTTTTTTGTCGGAAAGAAAGATGGAAAACTCGCAGGGTACATAGTCGAAGGGTCCACGCTCGGATTCAAAAACCAGATACGTTTCTTCCTGGCGCTTGAGAGCGACATGACCGTTCGCGGAGTGGAAGTCGTAGAGCACGAAGAGGATCCGGGCCTGGGCGCGGAGATCATCCAGAAATATTTCAAGAATCAGTTCGTGGGCCGCAGCAGCGATACGATCTCTCATCTGGAAGTTGTGCGCGAGCCTCTGCCGCCGGATTGGAGAAAGGCCCTGGAAGCGATAGGCGAGATTCCGGCTGACGAGTGGATCGGCCTGCACGAGGCAGATCTGGCGAAACATCCGAATATCTACGCGATCACGGGTTCGACCATCTCGAGCACCGCGGTGACAAACGGAGTGAAGCGCACCATGCAGAACTTCCAGCGCCGCCTGGCTTTGCTCGCACCCTACATGAAGGAGGCCCTGCCATGAGTTCGCCCTCCGCCAAAGTCCTGATCATGCGGGGACTCTTTGATGAAAATCCGGTCTTCCGGCTGGCGCTTTCGCTTTGCCCCGCTGTAGCGGTCACGACCTCTCTCAAGAACGGCCTGCTGCTGGGCGTCGCCGTCTTCTGCGTGCAGGTCCTCTCCAGCGTCTCCGCTTCGGTCTTGAAGCCATTCATCAATCCGCGCATTCGCCTGCCGCTCTTCGTATTGATCGTGGCACTGTGGGTTTCTGCCGTGGATATGATTCTGGCCGCGTACTTCCCCGCGATCTACGCGCAGGTCGGGCTCTATGTGAAACTGATAGTGGCCTTTGCCATCATCCTCTCCCGCATGGAACTCTTCGCCTCCAAGAATCCCATCTGGCCCTCCACGCTCGACGGCATCGGCATGGGGCTTGGATTCCTGCTCGCCATGATCCTCACCGGATCCCTGCGCGAACTCGTGGGCAGCGGCAGCATCCTAGGAATCACGATCATCCCGACAAAGCCGCTTTTGCTTGCTGTGCTCCCGGCGGGCGGGTTCTTCACCATCGGCCTGATTATGGCGCTGTTCAACTGGATCGATCTCATGCGCGGCAAGAAGCTCAGCAGCGGTGGAGGCGCCCATGGTTGAAGCCAAGGTCATCGGCAAACATGAAATCATGATCAACGCGGACATTCCGGCACCCGCTGCCGCGAATCTGCGCCTCGTGAACGAACAGGACGCCGACATCCCGCTCACGATCACCGCGCTCAACAAGAAGGACGAACATCATTATATAGCCACCACGGCAGAGCCGCTCTCGGCCACTGATCACTACCTGCTCTCTTCGCAGGCAAACGGCATGAGCGTCACGCTCGCGCCTCCGTTTTTTTCCGTGCTCATCGCCGTCATCATCAGCAGCGCGCTGATCAACAATTTCGTGTTCACGCGCTATCTCGGATTGTGCGTCTTCTTCGGCGTTTCGCGGAGGCGCGAGACCGCTATAGGCATGGGGGTCACGTTTTCCATCGTCGCGGTGCTCGCGGGATTCTTGTGCTGGGTGCTGAACCACTTTGCGCTCGTGCCGCTGAAGCTCGGCTTTCTGCAGATCATCGCATTCATAGGGATCGTTGCCGCGCTGGTCCAGGCCGCGGAGACCATCATCAAAAAGGTCAACGTCGTGCTGTACAAGAAGTTCGGCATCTTCCTGGTGCTGATCACGACAAACTGCATCATCCTGGCGATACCCCTGCTCAACGCCACAGCCCACGCGGGTCTCTGGGAGGCTCTGGCGCTGGCGTTTGGATCGAGTTTTGGTTTTGCCCTGGCGATGTATCTGATGAGCTGCGCGCGCGAGAAGGTGGACATGGCTCCAGTGCCCGCTATCTTCAAGGGTCTGCCGATCGCCTTTATTCTGGCCGGATTGTTTGCCATGAGCTTCCTCGGCTTCTCCGGCCTGAAGTTTATGTGATGGCTGAGGCATGCCATGACAGTTCCATGTGTGCGTGGTATAATGATAAGCTGAGAGGTTACCATTGGGGTTATCCCTAAGGTATTGCCCTGATCGTCAGGATCAGGGTAAAGGAAATATTTATGGATTTCATGCAATTAGCGCTGTGGGGCGTCCTGGTCTTCGCCGTCGTCGGCCTTATCTTCGGAGTGGCGCTGGCCGCTACTGCGCGTAAATTCTATGTCCCCACGAACCCTCTGGTCGACGAGGTCCGCAATAACCTGCCGAGCGCCAATTGCGGAGCCTGCGGTTACGCGGGCTGCGGAGCCTATGCCGAGGCAGTGGTCGAGGAGCGCCTCGTTTCACCCAACCTCTGCACGCCAGGCGGCAAGGATATCGCTGAAAAGATCGCTTCACTCACCGGCAAGGTGGCGGGCGATGTCATGGCAGGCGTCGCCATAGTGCGGTGCCACGGCACCTTCGAAAACGCCGTTTTGCAGGCTGAGTATGTGGGGATCAGAACCTGTGCGGCAGCAAACCTCGTCTTCGGCGGACCGAAGGCTTGCAAGAATGGATGCATCGGATTCGGCGATTGCGAACGCATCTGCCCGTTCAACGCGATCCACGTCGAGAAAGACGGCATCGCGCACGTGGACGAGGAGAAGTGCACTGGGTGCGGCAAATGCATCGCGATCTGTCCCAAGAATACGATCGAACTCGTGCCGCGAGACTATCGCGTCGTGATCACCTGCTTCGGGAGCGGGGATAAGATGCCGGTCGTGCGCGCCAGGTGTTCGGTCGGCTGCATCAGCTGCCGCCGCTGCGTAAAGGCATGTCCCGCAGGCGCCGTCTCCTGGGACGGAACGCGCATCGTGATCGACCACCATGCCTGCATCGCTTACGGGCCTTCCTGCCATGAGGCGTGCGTGGCCGCCTGCCCCACCTTCATCCTTCATAGAAAAGACCAACAGCCGCAGCCCGAGCCGAAGAAGGAAGCGAAGAACGAAACATCCCGCAGGAATGAAGGGGACGGCCGGCAGAAGGATGAGCGAGTATGACTCACGAACAGACCGCAAGATCCACGTTTCCGATCGGAGGCATCTATCCCAACGAGCACAAGGAAGCCACGGAGGGATTGCCGATCGAGGCGATGCCTTGTCCCGCCGAGGTGACGCTCTTCCTCAAGCAGCATGTGGGCGTCCCCTGCGAGTTGACAGTAAAACCAAAAGACTCCGTTGTGCTGGGACAGATGATCGGCACGGTGGGAGATAAACTTGGCGCTCCTCTCCACGCCAGCGTGAGCGGCACGGTCAAGGCGGTGAAAGAGGCGATGCATCCGCTGATCACGCGCGATACCGCGGTCGTGCTCAGCGCCGATCCGGTTGCCGACGCCGCTGATCGCGCGCGAATGGAGAGCGCGCCCGTTGAATGGAGAACGGTGGGCCGCGAAGAACTATTGAACCGCATGAAGAACGCGGGACTCGTGGGACTGGGCGGCGCGGGATTTCCAGTCTATGCCAAGGTCAATCTGAAGCCTGATGTGAAAGTCGATACGCTCATCCTCAACGGCGCCGAGTGCGAGCCCTACGTCACCTGCGATCACCGCATCATGCTTCAATATGCCCGTGAGATCGTGGAGGGCGCGAAGATTCTCATGCGCGTCATCGGGAATCAGCGCTGCCTGATCGGCATAGAGGCAAACAAGATGGATGCAGTCGAAGCCCTGAAGCAGGCCATCGGCGAGGCGAAGGATCGGCAGAAGTGGGAGATCGACGTCAGGGTCCTGCAGGTGAAGTATCCGCAGGGAGCCGCGGATCAGATCATGGAGAGCCTCACCGGCCGCGTTCGTCCCGCGGGCAAGCGCTCATCCTCTATAGGTATCATCGTGCAGAACGTCTACAGCACAAAGACGGTTTACGATGGAGTGGTGCTCGGACGCCCGCTCTTCGAACGCGTCATCACCGTTGCCGGGAAGGGTATCGCGCGGCAGGCGAATCTGCTCGTGCGCATCGGCACAAGCATCGCGGACATCGCGGCATATCTCGGCGGCACCACCGATGACCTCGATCGGATCGTCGTGGGCGGCCCGATGATGGGCGTCTCCATCGGCAGCCTCGACGTGCCGATCATGAAATATACGCCAGGCATCCTCTTCCTGGGAAGTGACGAAGTGAGCACTGAAACCTACGGCCCGTGCATCTCCTGCGGCTTCTGCCTGCAGGCCTGCCCCATGGGCCTTGAACCGCACAACATCTCCAAATACGTCGAAGCCGGCCGGGCTGTCGAGGCGGAGAAGTTCGGCGTGGAGGACGAGTGCTTCGAGTGCGGAAGCTGCGCCTTCTGCTGCCCCGCCCACCGCCCGCTCGTCCAGTTCATCAAGATCGCAAAGGCCGAGATCGACCGTCACAAGCGACAGCAGAAGAAGTGAGAAAGTTGAAGAGAGAGTAGACCTTCGAACGTCTATTCTGCTTCCTGCATATAATCGACAACGATGCCGATGATCTTCCGGACGGTTTCATTGCAATGCTGGAACGAGATCCGATCGAGGACTTCGTTGCCGTATTTTCGGATGAGATCGCTTATCAAGGCATGGATAAACGACTGAGTCGCTGAATTCACACCCTCGAAATCGAGGACGACCTCTTCTTTCCCATCAAGGGCTGGGACGATCTGGAGGAGCCTGATCTCCTTCGCAGCATCCTTGTTTTCCGCAAATTCACCGACCATCGGGAAGAGTTTGATGGAGATCATATGAAACGTGCCTTTCGGTATCTTGATTTTTTTTGCTCAGAGATTGCGTTCATATAAATCTTGCGGATGTGATCCAGCAGCAGGGAAAATTCCTGCCGGGGCTCAAGCGCGATATCGATTCCAACTGCCGTTCCCCGCCAAGAGGGGAGATCGTTACATATCGAATGCCTGTCGTCGAAGGGGTCACTGTAGAGCCGAATATTTTTTGTCGCCCTGCTGCTCCGGAGCAACTTATACATCGCGTTGCCGCTGTAGATCACGAAGAAATTCCTGCTGACCTTGGCGATGGATTTGATGAAGAAGAGGCCGGCGCCAGCGTTGTATTCCGTGCCGCCGATCCTTTTCGTGGTGCCGGTAATGCCTGGCGTCAGCGCGAGACGGATCGCCTCAAGATCCGACCCGGTCGAATAGGAGGCATCGATAGTTTTCTTGATGCCCACGCCGGTGTCGACGATCCCGATTCTGATCGTGCTGCTATTTGCGTAATATTGAGCGCACATGAAGGCGCCGTCTTTTGCGAGTGAATGCTCGAAGACGTTTCTCACGAGTTCGCTCAGGATGTATTTGATCGGCTCGGCCTGTGCGGGGCTCAGGTGCAGCAGAGGGACTATCTCGGTGATGATACTGGACAACTCAGCTGTATTCGTGATCTTTGCGAGGGGAACGAAGCGGCCCGCAGGTTCGTGTTCGATCATCGTGATGCCGGACTCGAGTCCAAGCATTTTGAAGAGCCCCATCCGTTCAATGTAATGTTTGGACTTTGCTTCGAGTTTTTCGAAGTCGATATTTTCGGGCGATACTGAAGATCCCAGCGCCGCGACCATTGCCAGGACGAGGGGGTGGATCGAGATCCATTTCTTGTTTGCGGTTATTTCCAACTTTGTGGGATCGCTCATGTCAAACGAGCGCAAGAAAGCGTCGATATTTCCCAGAAAGGCACTGTTAGGCAGGTGAATCTTCATATTGATCATTTACCGGGATTCCCGGTACAAAAATAATTATCCGGGATTCCCGGTAAATGATCAAGTTCTTTTTTTTGTTGGAATCATGTGGTTTGAAGAGTTCGGGCGACCAGAAAGTCATGTGATATCAACATATTGTAACGGTGCCAGGCACGGAGGAGCGGATAGATGATCTGCGTTCCATACTTCCGGGCTCGAGCGATGCACTCTTTGAGGAGGGCGGCGCCGATTCCCCTGCGCCTGTGCGCCGGCAGCACTCCCAGCAGTCGTATGCAGGATGATCCGGCGGGCCATCTCTCCGCCGTCGAGGCGCTGGCATCTGAATAAAACTGCACGACTCCGACGATCGTCCCTCCTGAGACGGCGACTATCAGCTCGCCGTCAGGCGAGGCGAGCGCTTCCTCGATGCTCTGCTTCCATTCCTCCACGACCTCCTCATGGAGCCGCGCCATATGCTCGCGGTCAGCTTCATCGAGCACCTCACGGATGCGGGGAATTTCCTCGCGTCGTGCCCTGCGAATCAGGAATTCGGCGGATCGCTGCGGCTGCATGCGCATACCTATAGGCCACGACGATGGCGAGGGCAATACGGATGAATCACATGAGATCAAGATGTTGCAATGGTGCCAGGCACGGATGTGGTCGAGACAAAGGCAGGTCAGTGCATCATCGCCCGATCACACCTCGCCGTCACACCTTTCACACGATTCTGTCGCGTTGGATAAACTCGTTGAGAGCGCCGTTAGAACGAAATGAAGGCGTGTGTGTCGATGCATTCGATCTCCTGGATGACGTCCGAATTGTTGAACAGATGTAATACAATTGAACAGAACCCTGTTCAGGATTCCGCAAAGGCCTCCAATACAATCCACGTAACTCCCCGTATTTTGTGACTCGACCGCAGCTGGCACGCATCTTGCTATTACTTGTCGCAACCACGGCCCGCGCGACTCAACAGACGGCCTGGTCACAGGGGCAAGGGATGAAGCTGATAGCGAAAATCATATCGGAAGTTCACCGCAGCAAGTTGCAAGGTATCACCGACAACATCTCCGATCACCCTCACCCTTCCCTCTCCCCTCAAGGGAGAGGGTGGCGGAAACCCCGCAGCAAGCTGCGGGGAATCATCAGATTGATGTGTCTGGCTGTTCTTCTTCTCACAGCAAATCCACTTCAGGCGGATGACACCGGGGTCGATGGATTCAACGCGCTCTTCTTCAGGCCGAACGTCGACGGTATGGGGATACTCAATGTAGACGCCGCCAACGTGCTCAAGCCGGGCAGCATGTATGCTGGCGCACACTTCCAGTATGCGCGCAGGACCGTATCTTTTTCTGACCCTGCGCTGGGCGGATTGGTCACAGACCTCGCGGAGAACCAAGTGCTCGCCGACTTCGTGATGGGAGTCGGTCTCTTTGATTTCCTCGACGTGGGCATGGATATCCCGATCGCGCTCATGCAGAACGGAACTAAGTGTCTGAACCCCGGCTGCACGAGCGTCACAAACTATTCAGGCGCGGGACTGGGAGATATTCGCTTCGTCATCAAGCTGCGCATCCTGCGCGACGAGCCCGGCTCCGTGGGGCTCGCGCTCGCGTCTGACGTCGGTATCCCCACAGGCAACAAGAGGCTCTTCACAGGCGGCAACAACGCCTCCTACGAGCAGCGCCTGATCCTCAGCAAGAGTTTCAAACACGTCGATCTCGCGGCAAACGTCGGATACCGCGCCGTGCAAAAAGTGCAGGCGATGGGGCTCACCTATGATGATGCGCTCACCTTTGGCGCGGGCGCTCGCGCAAAGCTCCCATACAAGATGTTCGCTTACGCAACCGTGGCCGGCAGCTCGATCCTCACGAACGGAGGCAGCGGCAAGACGCCGGTCGAGTTCATGGGAGGAGTCGGGCGCAACTGGAACCACGGAATCACCTGCGACGTCGGCGGAGGCGCGCGGATCGTCGACGGCGTCTCTGCCGCGGATTTTCGCGCCATGGGTCACTGCGGGATCACGTTCGATCTCATCAAGCGTAAGCCGGCGGTTGTATCGAAAACTGTGAACACAGCACCACTGGAACAGTGGCGCGTACCGATGCAGACGAACCAGTGGCGGATTCAGAGCTATCAGGCCGAGGTGCTTGAAGACGTGATCCGCTGGCTCGCCGCAGACCGCACGCGCAGGGTCGTGATCGCCGGCAACGCGGACGATCGCGCGTCATTCGATTACAACATGAAGCTCTCCACGAAGCGCGCCCTCGCCGCGCGCGATTATCTGATAGGACACGGTGTTCCCCCAGAACAGCTCGTCCTCTCCACGCGCGGCGAGGCGCTGCCCCTCTCTCAAGGGAAAGGGGAAGATAATAGAAGCGCGAACAGGAACATCGTCGTCAAGGAGCTACGACAAGATACCCCCTCCCCTTTGTAAGGGGAGGGCTGGGGTGGGGTAGATTTGCCTTTCACGTTGGAGGTGCCAATTGAAGCCGAGAATCATGATGCTGGTTTTAGTCGCGATATCATCAGCCGTATTTTTTGCAGCGGGCTGCGGAGGTAGCGACGCCTCCTTCTCGCCAGACCCGAGCGTGGGCGAGAATCCGGTGGCGCCCGCTCCAGGGCAGACGCCCGGCGGCGGAGACGGCGACGTCGGGGGAACACAGGCGGGCGAAGTCGTAACCACCGATTGCTTTGAAAACGGTTTCTGCAAACGCGAATGCGCGACTGCAAACGATTGCCCCGCAGGATTCTCGTGCGTCGTCAACATGTGCACGTTCGACTGCCAGTCCGACGCCGAGTGCGGAAAGGGCGGCGCGTGCAACGAGCAGGGCCTGTGCGAAGTAGCGGGCGGAGATCCGATTCCGCCATGCAGCCTCGACAGCGAGTGCGGAACTGGCAGGTCCTGCAATGCGCAGGGCGCGTGTGAAAAGATTGCGGTAGCGTTCGGCTGCATGGGCGACGTCGATTGCCCGCAGGGTCAGTATTGCGATTCCACTCATCAGTGCGAGCTCTATCCTGCGGCCGGCGTATCGTGCGCCGCTGATGCCGATTGTGTTGGCAACTATTACTGCAACGCCTCGAATCTCTGCCAGCAGGACTGCCGCGCCGATTCTCAGTGCGCTGCGGATCAGGCATGCGATCAGCACGGCCGCTGCGTGAATCCGGGCGCGCCTGCTAAGCTCGTCTCGTTCAGCTTCAACGCGCTGGGCGCGGATACGGACCCCGCGGGCCCCGTAGTTTTCAAGAGCCCGAGCTTTACTATCGACAGGGCGGAGATCAGCCCCGCGGGCAGAAACGATATCCTCACGAGCACGCGCTTCAAGTTGATCGGCAGCGCGGGTTTCTAATTCGATTCCCCCTCCTTTGTAAGGAGGGGAAGGGGAGGTAGATCTATGATGCTCACCGAAAGATTCAAAATAGCGTTCGTCGCGGCAATCAGCGCACTGCTCATAAATTTTGCTGCATCGATCGCAACGGCCGCGACGGCGATCCCGTATCAGGGTCACCTCACAGACGCGGCAGGGCTCGATCTCTCTGCTACGGTCCCTGTGGAGGTGCGCATCTACGACTCGCTCATCGCCGGGATCGGCCAGGATATCTCCAACTCGCACGTGATCTATGCCGAGCGCCATAGCGCAGTAAGTGTGGCGGGCGGGCTGTTCAATCTTGCTATCGGAGAAGGCTCGCCGCTTGATCCGAAATGGACAGGGTTGCCAGTCGATGCGCTCTCTGAGAAAGAGAACGTCTATCTCGAACTCTGGATCGACGGCGAGAGGCTGAGCCCAAGACAACGCATGGGATCTACGGCTGCAGCCGTGCGAGCTGCGCGGGCGATTATGGCCGATTCGCTTGAATCACTTCCGACAATAAAGCCCGAGATGGTGCCTGCCTATGACGCATCCAAGATTACGTCAGGACAGTTCGGCGCGGCACAGGTCCCGCCGCTCGACGCCGGCTATTTCACCGCCGGCAAGGTGGCGCCATCTTCGCTCGCCACGCTCCCAGCATCAAAATTTTCTGTAGGTGCGGGCAAGCCGACGCTGGCAGCCGACAGGCTGCCGCATAATTTGGATGCATCAAAGATCGCGGGAGGGCAGCTGCCAATCGAACGCTTTCCCGCAGGCCTGCAGCTATCATCCAATTTTACGTTCGGAATGGGCACGCTCGCCAATCATCGGATGCTCCCCTTTCCATCCGGCTACGATCCTGACACGCAGTGTAAGTATCTCGTCACTCTGGGAAATATGGAGGCGAGCGCGGAAGACGGGATGGACTATTTAGGCGTAGGCCTGGATGGAAGTCACGTCCTCAACTGCGATTACTCAGCTCAGGGAGACGGCGAAAATCACGAATGCGCCGCCAACTATATGTACGTCTGCAAAAAGTGAGCGAACGCTCGCGCGTGGAGGAAGCATGTATAGATCAAATGGGATGCGAAATATCACCGGCAACATCTCCGATCACCCTCACCCTTCCCTCTCCCCTCAAGGGAGAGGGTGGCGGAAACCCCGCAGCAAGCTGCGGGGAATCTTCAGATTGAAGTTTGCGATGGCCATGATCGCCGTGATCGCAGGCATGATTTCATCGAATGCCCATGCAGCAACCGCAAGCGCACCAGCTGTGCTGCAGTATCAGGCGCGTCTGAGCGGCGCCAATGGCCCGCTTGCCGATCAACTCGTCGATGTTGAAGCGTGGATCTACGACTCTCCGACCGAGGGGATCGCAGGCGATCTCGCGAACGGGCATCTTCTGTACGCGGAGGCTTTTCAGAAAATACGCGTCCAGCGTGGGATGCTTCGTTTGGGCCTGGGCGAAGGCGACGCGTTGGGCGGATTCGCGGGCGCGCCGCTGCCGATGGAGAAGCTCGCTGCGGCCGGTGCCCTGTATCTCCAAATTATCGTCAACGGAGAGTCGATCGAACCGCGTCAGCGTTTCGGTTTCGATCTGAATGTCTTTCGCGCACAGTATGCGAAGGTAGCGGAAAAACTCTCCGGCAATTTTACGCTCAGTGCCGCCGATCTCCCGCTGCTCCCTGCGTCAAAGGTGACGGGTCCGCTGCCCAAAGAGCGCATCCCTCAATTCGATCGTTCCATAATCTCCGGCGATCTGAATGATGCGATCATACCTTCTCTTACGCTGGATATCCTGGTTTCAGGCACGCTTGATGCCGCGCTAATCGCCGGCATCGACAGCGCGGACATCACTAGCGGCGTATTCGCACCCCAGCGTTTCACAACGGTACTCTATGGAGACGATATCTCGATCATGTCCGGCACGACCGACCCTTCCAATATGTTCAATTTCATGCCCGCAGATCCGCCGGGCAGCGCCTGCGCACAGATTGTGGCGCTAAATTCGTTCTCGCTTTCAAATTACAAGGCCGATGGACTGCTCGTCTACAACGCGGGGCAGATCGCCATGTGCCTTGTGGAGACTGAATCCGTTCTCCAGGATTGGATAACCGAAGTCGCCAATGTGCCGTGCACGGCGCAGTATCTGAAAGTCTGCGTCAGAAAGGGATGATCCGATGAAGAGATTTGTTATTGCCATGACACTCGCAAGCATCGCGGCACTCGCGCCCGCACGCTCCGCGTTGTCATCCGTGGTTCCCCTTGCACAGCGCGTTTCGGAGATTTTTTTCCAAGGCTCGCTGGCGGATTCGCAAGACCGCGCATACAGCGGCCCTGCGGATGTGAAGATCGCGTTTTACAAAGGACCGGCGGCGCAGCCCGCCGATCTGCTCTACGCCGAGGAATTTTCAAGCGTGGCCGTGAAACAGGGGGAGTTTCGGATTCCGATCCTGAGCGGAACGCCAGTTGACGGAAACAAGGATGCCCTTCGCGCCGCGGACGAAGCCTATGCATTTGTAACGATCGACGGAAAGGCAATGCTCGAAGCATGGCCGATTGGATCGAAGTTTGCAGCGATACGCGCCGAACGGGCTATTGAAGCGGATGTTCTGCGCCTGCCGCTTGAGATAGACGCCTCGGCCATACCGGAACATCCGGCATCAGGGCATATCACAAGCGGCGCGCTCGACGCGGCCAGATTCCAGCAGATCCCCGCATCGCTCGTTACTCAGGGCGTATTTCCAACTGACGCCATGCCTCCAGGAATCGATGCGAGCGCTATCAATAGCGGTACATTCGGGCCGGACGCTTTCGGCAGCGGAATTGACGCATCGTGGTTCACCACGGGCACTATCCCGGATGCCGTGATGCCCGACGGCATCATGAAATCTGCAAACGTAGGCGTAGCCAGCGGAGCGGTCTCCCATGGCCAGGCCGTAGGAGTACCCTCAGGGTTCGAACGATCGCAATGCGTGTGGGTAGTCGGCGTGAACCATATCCAAAGCCAGGGCAAGGGGACCGGCATCGACCACATACACGTCTACACCGACAGCGACGGCGTAGTCTTCTGCAAATGGGATCACGTTACTGCGGAGCCGATGAAATTCGAATGCACGGCCAATTATCTCACGATCTGCCGCAAGTGACCGAACGCAGATCCAGGAGAGAGGACGGAACGATATGAAAAGATTCAAAGCGATTCGAAACGCGGCATTCATGATCATCGCGCTATGCGCCTGCGGATGCGCATCATCATATCAAGATCGCATTGATGCCCTGGCGCCCGGCGAGAGCCCGCCTCCGGTGGACGACGGTACGCTTGTAGCCGACAGCGTCACTTCGCGCGACGAGCTCATGCTCTCCGGCGCCTGCATTGTGAGCGCGGATTGCAGGAGCACCGAGCACTGCGAGCTCGGCAGGTGCATTGCCGAATGCAGCCCGAACCTTCCCTGCGCGGAAGGCCTTTTCTGCTCCGCGCGAGGCCGCTGCGTCTCCAGCAAGGACTATATCGATGCGGATCTTCCGATAAAGGCGGCGCCTCCAGTTTCATGGAGCCTCGACAAACGCGTCGTTCAGCTCGCGCCGGACCAGGCTAATGCCTCGCTCAAGGTACAGGTGGCCGGCGGCGGTGCGCTGCAGTACCGCGTGCAGGTCGAACCCGAGGCGTATCGCAGCGCTGTTTCAGTGAGCGAGCCCGCGGGCGTGATCGCGAGTTACGGAGAAAAGACGATTTCCGTAACGATCGATCGGTCCGCTCTGGGAGCAGGCGATCACCAGATCGCAATCGGCGTGGTGACCGACGGCGGCCAGCAGAACGTCATCCTCGAAGTCTCCAACGATATCGGCGGCCGCTACGCCGGTTTTGTCCAGTATACGCAGCCTGCCATCGGCCAGGTTCCGCTGGTCGTGGATATCAAGGCGCAGGACGGCGGGGCGGTGAGCGGCCGTATCCTCTCAGAGGGATCGCTGCTATTTCCGGAAGCGCGCGGCCTCCAGGGATCTTACGACGCCGGCCAGAGAAAAATATTGCTGAGCTCCGCCGATGTCATCGCGGAAGGTTCGGATTACGATCCGTTCGGCCGCTCCGTGGGCAGGGAGATTTCGTTCAGCGGTGATGTGGCAGAGGCTGGAGTTATCAAGGGAGAGGTAGAGGAAATCGTTTCAGGTTTGATGCCTCAATCTCAAACCATAGAAGGAGTATTCTATCTCACGCGCATCTCCGAATCGACGAGTTCCGAGACTGCCGGAATTCCTCAGCAGATGCCGGGCTTCACCGCACCATCCAATGTCTTTGGCGCATGCGCGGGCTTTTCAGACTCATGCAACACCGAAGCGAAATTTCGTTCGAACATGGCCGGATGCACGCAAGAACTTAGCGGACAGGCATACAAGCTGGGAGATGCGTTTTCGGGAATAGATCAGCAGGGAAAGGCGTTCGTCGATTTCGGACTCGTGGAGGAATGCAAAAAGGACGCTGCAGGCACTGGCGCCAAGGCGTGCGTGGATCTGAATGCGCTTCTCTGTCTGCAGACGGATGGACAGGCGTACCTGCTCTCGTCTCTGGCCCAGCCTTCGGAGTTCGACGCCTATCTCGACGGAGTGATCGACCTGCAGCGCCTTTATGCGTTCATGGGTAACGACATGCTGGTGGATGCATATCGCAGCTCCGTTGAATCCGCCTCCAATCCTCTCAGCCTGGAGCTCTCGCGGCTGAACGAAAGCCTCGGTTCTTACGTAAAGGCCGAACGCGCGTTCTTCGACGCGGGCAATATATCTGCGATGGATCGAGCGCCCGTTGCATCGCTGGCGCGTAACGATTTCGAACTCTTCCGCGTTCCGCTGCGCTACATCCGAAGCTCCCAGTCGGCTTTGCAAAGAGTCGTCAGCCTCGAGCTGAGGAAGAATCTCGGCCAGGCGGATCAGCGCGCGGCGTTGCGAGAGAGGGTTCAGGACAGCGCACGGGCGATCTTTCTGCAGAGCGTCGCTTTGTCGCGTCTTGTCGCAAAAGGCGGCGGCAGCTTCAAATACGAACTCGCGCAGATGGCGGATGAACTCCGCGCCGTCAGCGCGGTGGAGACCCAGCTCGAGGCCGGACTCAATCCGCTCGGTTTTGACAAGGATGATGTGGCCTTCATCTTCGATTCGAACGATTCGCTGCGCCCTACAAACTTTTCGCAGCTCCACAAGAAAGCCGCCGAGACCGTCGACGCAGCGCTGGATAAGGCGCAGCTCGCTCAAAATACGGTCGAGCAGATGCAGGTGCGGACCGACGATATCTCGCAGCGCGTTACGGAGATCAATCAGACGTTCGATTCGGAGATCCAGAGGATTTGCGGGGTCAATTCGGTCCAGTTGATCGATCAGTGCGGTCAGAGCGGCGGCGATCTGGCCGTGGCTGCTAACGACCTCGACCAGCAATACACTGAGATCGAGAAGATTCATCAACAGATCCTCGATCTGAACGAGATGGTTAAAATCAAGAACGACGTGGCTCTTCAGATCGCGGGCATCAAGGGCAAGACGCTTGCGTTCGTACAGGCAAGCGGCGCGCAGATGGGCGCGCTGGACATGGCATCCGCAGAGGTGCGAGCGGCGATGCTCAGGAGATCGAGTTTCTGGGGCGCTCTTGGAAGTATTATTACTGGAGGCATCTCTTCGATTGTTGATGGAGCATTGACCGGTGGGCTGGCTGGAGGGCTGTCCGGCGGGGCTAATTTTCTTGGCAACGGAATAAGCGCCGGAATTGGCGCCATCAACGGCGCTCGAAGCGCTGACGAGTCCATCATGCAGGGGCAAATCACAAGCCAGAAGACCGGACTCCAGCAGATGCAGCAGATGCGCTTTCAGGAAGAGGGGATGGAGATAGCCGCCATTCAGGCGGCGGAGGAGGTCAAGCTATTGCTGCTTCAGATGGCGCAGCTCAATATCGATCTCACGCTCGCCGAGGCAAGGCTCGAACAGCGCATGATTCGAATCGCCGATCTCTTGCAGCGTGTCGACCTGCTCCTGAATCAGCGCGAGGTGCTGCTCGACCAGGCGCTCGAGAGCGTGCAGAATCCGCTCACGAATCTGGCCTTCCGCATCCAGCGCGATCATTCGGTGCTGATGGCTGCGAACGATTTCGACAAGGCGCTCTCCGACGTCTATCTCGCGGCGCGCGGGCTGGAACATGAGTTGAACGTGGATCTGCCGCAGATCGAATCGCAGCTCTTCCAGGCCGACAGCGCATCGCAGCTCAAGGATTTTCTGACATGCCTCGACGGATGGTACGATGATTATGCAATTGCTTTTGGCTCTCCGCACGAACAGGTCACGCAGATCTCGCTGCGCGAGGACATTCTGGGATTCACGCGTCCCGTCACGGACGAGGTGACAAAAGAGGTGATAGGACCGGAGGAGATCTTCCGCCGCGTGCTCCTGGATCCAAAGCACATCACCGCGAGCGGCAGCGTGGAATTTCCGTTCATAACCAGCATATCGGGGAGCGACAAACAGTTCTCCTCGCTCGTGTGCAACGACAGGATCAAATCAATAAGGGTCATGCTGGTCGGCGATTATCTAGGCGACAACGAGGCGACCGTAATGCTCCGCCAGGAAGGCGATTCGGCGCTACGCGATTGTGCTTCGAATCCTGACAACGGCCAGGATCTTATTAACATCTATCGCCTGGATTCGCGCACCGCTCATATACAAGCCGGCATCAACAGTTTCGGCATAGCCACGCCTGATTATGAGCTGGCCGGGCGCAGCGTCGCCTCCGAGCGCTGGGTTCTCGTCATCCCGACGGGAAAACAAGCGCCTAACAATACCGACATGGATCTTACGAGCATCGACGACGTTATCATAGAGATCACGCACACCGCGCGCACACTTAGCAGCGATATGCCAACGAATGTCTTCGGACAGTGCAACTTATGACTCCTCCCCCTTTGTAAGGGGGAGGTTGGGAGGGGGTAGACCCCGACCTTGTGAGGAGCAGGTTTTGATAAAAAAGATCGTTTCCATCATAGCCGTTTTATTTTTCAGTGTTGTCCTGGCCGTCTACGCCCAGGCCGGCGAATCGGGTGTCTCGCCCAATGTGATCTCGCTGCCCTCCGGCCCGGGCTCGGTCCAGGGCCTGGGCGAGGAGTTTGAACCCTCGGCAAACAGCGGGACCGCATCATACGGAGTGACGATCGAGGCGCCCGATGGAAGCGGCGGATTCAAGCCCTCCGTGAAGCTCGCCTACGACGGAGGACGCGGCAATTCAGCGGTGGGATTCGGCTGGTCGATGCCGCTGCCACGCATTCAGCTACAGACCGACAAAGGTCTCCCGCGCTACGAGAACGCGGATGCGTACATATATAATGATGCAACGACGGGCGAAGAACTCGTCCCAATAGCAGACGGCAGCTTCAGGCTCAAGAATGAGGGCGCGTTCATACGCGCCATAAAGGACGGCGACGGCTGGGAGGTGCGCACGAAAGGCGGCATCATCTACCGCCTCGGCAGGACGCAGTCCACGCGCGTTCAAGATGCAGGCGGCACAAGGATCTTCGCCTGGAATATCAGCGAAATGGAGGACACCAACGGCAACATCGTCTCGTTCGACTGGATTTCAGATAAGGGCCAGAGCTATCTATCAAAAATCCGTTACAACGACTTCGGCGCCAGCGTCGTCTGCGAGATCTCATTCACCTACGAGGCGCGCGCCGACGCGCTCGCGGATTATCGCGCCGGGTTTGCGGTTACGACGGCGCAACGCCTCTCGCGTATCGAGGTGCGCCGCGGCGGAAATCTCGTGCGCGCATACGCGCTCTCCTACGATCCTGATTCGATTCTTTCAAGGCTTGCCGGCGTTACGATGTTAGGAAGTGACGGCGTCACCTCTCTGCCGCCGCTCGCCTTCGGCTATACGCGTTTCAGTCCGCAGGAGCAGGGCATAGTCGAGATGCAGAATGCGCCAGGCCAAGGCCTCATCGATGGAAAAAACGCGCTCGTGGACCTCAATGCAGACAGCTTGCCGGATTTAATAGTCACGAATCCCTCAGATCATCGTTACTATATCAATGAAGACGGCGTGAACTGGAGCCAGCAGCAGGTGATGGCGCAGAGCCCGTCATACGACCTCTCGCAAGCGGGCGTGCGGCTGGCCGACTTTAACGGCGATGGCGTGAGCGATCTGGTTGTTGCGCTTGGCGCGGGCGGAAATAAATTTCTGCCTGGAAGCGGTGAGGAGTCCTGGTTGACTTCGGAAGGCTTCGATCAAAATCCTGTGGGATTCGATCCCGCTGATTCAAACACGAAATTCATCGATCTCAACGGCGACCGGCTTATCGACGTGTTGCGCACGAATTTGAATGGCGTGAGCGCATGGATTCATCTCGGCCACGGCTCGTTCGAGCGGCTGGGCCCGCTTCCGAAGATCGATCCAGACGAACAAGTGCTCTTGTCCGATACGCAGATAGTGCTGGCGGATTTCAACGGCGACGGGCTGCTCGACGTTGCGCGCCTGCGCTCGGGCTCGCTCGTCTATTGGCCGGCGATCGGTTACGGCCGCTTTGACGCGTCAGTTGCGATTGCCGCCGCGCCACACGTGAACGACGAGACGAGGCTCAGGGCCGCGGACATCGACGGCGACGGGCTGGCCGATATCCTCTACCTGGGAATCAATCAGATCGATTACTGGCTCAATCGCGGCGATGGTTCGTTTGACGGTGGGCATTCGATCACTGGCACGCCCTCGGTCGATCCGATCAACACGAAGGTCGAACTCGCAGACATGAACGGCAACGGGACGACCGACATCGTGTGGGTGGACGTGAGTCACGGTCCTGCCGGCGCATGGCAATATCTCGATCCGATCGGCGACCAGTATGCAGGGCTCCTCACGAGAATCGACAACGGCCTCGGGAAGCAGGTCGCCATCGCATATACGAACTCCACTGCGGAGATGGTGCGCGCGGCAAACGGGGGAAAAACGTGGGCCACGACCTTGCCGTTTCCCGTGCAGGTGATCAGGAGCATAAGCGTCAACGACGGCCTGAGCGTGACATCGGTGAGCGAACTCATCTACAGCGACGGATTTTATGACGGGATCGAACGCGAATTCCGCGGTTTCGCAGGAGCTTCCAAGACGGAACAAGGAGACGATTCCATCGATACGCTCGTCACGGCTTGGGCATTCGACGTGGGAAAACAATATGAGGCGCTGAAGGGCAAACCTCTCTCGGAAACGGCCTCGGGCGGCAACGGAGTCCTCATGAAACGCGTTCAGAATACGTGGACGCCTGCAACGCTCGCGAACGGAACCGATGGCAGGGACGTGGTCTTTGCCTCGCTCTCTTCGGCAGTCACGTCATTTATTGAGGGGACGTCGACTCCGCGCTACACGCGCGAAGATTTTTCATACGACTCCTACGGCAACGTGACGCTCGATAAAAAACACGGCGAAGTGGCGAGCACCAGTGACGATGGTTCAACTCCATTTGGAAACGACGAGATCTTCGTGCAGCGCTCCTATGCCGCAAATGAAACTGCGTGGATCGTCGATCTATTAAGCCGTGCGACAGCATACGACTCAACCGGAAAGGCGATCTCCGATACCCTCTCTTACTACGATGGCGCTCCGTACGCCGGCTTGCCCCTGGGTCAGGTGGATCGAGGCAACCTCATGAGAGTCGAGCGCTGGCTCGATTCGGAAAACCGCTACGTTGCGGAGGTGCGCAACAGTTACGATTCCTGGGGCAATATCATCGCAACACTCGATGCAGCGGGAGGACGCAGGGAGATTGCGTACGACGAAACGGATCACGTACACCCGGTGCGCGAGAGGATGATTGCGGGTCCTTCCGTATTTGATTTTATCGCGGAATATGACGCAGTCTTCGGCAAACCGATCTCTTATTCAGATCCAAACGGCGCAATCACTTCATATGAGTACGATGCGCTCGGCCGGTTATCGAAGATAATCAAGCCAGGCGATTCCTCGCAGCTGCCCACGGTCGGTTACGAATACGATCTGAAGGCGCCGGTATCCACGATTACGACTCATGCGCGCGAGGTGTCCGGCGCCGCTGACACGCTCGACAAGTACACCTATGTAGACGGCTTGGGAAAGACCCGCGCGGAGGCAATGGCGGACGTTGGCGGCGGATTTATCGTTAGCAAGGCATCCATATTCAATTCGCGCGGCAAGGAGTCGTTTGTAGCCGAGCCATTCCGCGTGGATTCCCTCCCCCTGGAGGGGGGAGGGGCAGGGTGGGGGTGGTCCAAAGCCTCCCTTGCCGCGCAGTCCGGCACTTCCTTTACCTACAATGCCCTGAGCAGGATCGTAACGACCGTTCACCCTGACGGCACGAACTCACTCGTACAATATTTACCTCTGGCTGAATTGTTCTTTGACGAAGACGATTCCGACGCTTCATCTTCGCACGCGAACACGCCGGCCACAAAGCGCTACGACGGCCAGGCGAGGCTCGCCGCTGTTTCCTATCGCGACAGCACGAAGGATATTCCAACGAGCTTCGGGTACGATGCTGCTGGGAATATCACCTCGATCACAGACACCGCTGGAAATCTGCGCACCCAGACCTACGACAGCCTTGGCCGGATGACGGCGATCGACGACCCGAATGCAGGACATCGCGACTATATATACGACGATACCGGCAATCTCATAGAGAAGCGCAAACCTGGCGGCGAGGGCGTTAAATACAAGTACGAGCAGACGACGAATAGGGTCCTCGCAAAAAATATTTACACGGGCACGGACGACGATACGTGGGAGGTTTTGTATCACTACGACGCGCCGTCCGCGGACTGGGGCAATGGCGGCAATCTCAAGGGCAGGCTCGCCTGGGTGGAAGACGCATCCGGCAAGGAGTATATTGGGTACGACGCGAGAGGCAACGTCACGGCAAAGCACCGTGTGATCGGCTCGAACGCCTACGATCTCGCGTTTGTCTACGACGCGATGGATCGGCAGACGCGCGTTACCTATCCGGACGGATCCCCGGTCGATACGACCTACAACGATCGAGGGCTCGTGGATTCCGTGGGTCAATATCTCTCCGGCCGGATATACAATGCAGCAGGGCAGGTGGTATCGGAAGTCCTGGGCGGCGGCATCGCGCGTACATATTCTTACGATGTGCGCAGGAGGATGATCGATCAACTTGCGCAGGGCGCTTCGGGAGATGCGATCCAGGAGCTTCACTACGGATTTGACGGTGTCGGAAACATTCTCAAGATTGACGATGGCAGGGCCGTGGCTCCGGAGAAATTGCAGACTCAGGCGTTCTCTTACGACGATCTGTATCGCCTGACGCGCGCTGATGTGACGGGAGGCAACCTCTCCTGGGCATATGACGACGTGGGCAATATCACGCAGCGCGCGAACACGCTTGGAGATGCGCGCCTGTACTCTGATGCTGTCCGCTATGGCGAGAACGGAGCAGGTCCGTATGCGCAGACCTCCGCGGATGATATCGCATATCAGTACGATGCAAATGGCAGGTTGATCGGCATGCCGAGCCGCACGCTCGCATGGGACGCGGAAGACCGGCTCACGAGCGTCACCAAGGACGACGGCACCGTGGTGACGATGACCTACGACTACGATGGGAAGCGCGCCATCAAGTACGTGGCAAGACCGGACGGAACGAGCGATGAGACTGACTACATTGATGCCAGTTACGAAATCCGGTACGGCAAGGGATACAAGTACATCTTCGTGGATGGCAAACGCATAGCCCGCGCGGAAGTCCAGCCTTTGACTTCGGCTTTACTATCCCCCTCCCTTGAGGGGAGGGGCGAGGGGAGGGTGTCGCCGGTTTTGCCCATAGCCTTTCTCACCCTCATCCTCCCGATTCCCTTTGCCCGCAACCCCCGCCGTGCCATCGCGCTGTTACTGGTCCTTTCGCTCGCGTTCGGCTCATGGGCGGGCGGCATATCCGGTTGCGGAGGCGGAGGTGCTTCGTCGAACGATTCATCCGCTTCAGCGCCGCAGCATGGCGTTATCTATTATATAGACGATCACCTTGGCAGCGCGGAGATCATCACCGATTCCAACGGCAACGTGCTGCGCGAGGAATCCCGTTATCCCTACGGCCTCGATCGAAGCACGGACAATCCTGGCGCCGTGACAGCGGACTACGTCTACACCGGCAAGGAGCTTGATGCGGAGACCAGTCTGATCTACTTCGGCGGCCGCTATTACGCGCCGGAAATGGGCCGCTGGACGAGCCCGGATCCGATATTTACTGATATGCCGCAACAACTGCTCAAAAAACCATGGGAAATAAATCTATACACCTACGCAATCAATAATCCCGTAAATTATATTGATCGCGACGGACTCTATGCGGGCATCGACGATGCAATAGCTTTGGGGGCAGGCGCGGTAATTGGCATGACCGCACAGGGGATAGCCGATTATCGAAATGGATCTGAACTTCAGTGGGAGAACTATGTTGGTGCTGCGGTAGGTGGCGCCGCAGGAGGCGAGTTTACTCTGTATTCGGTAAACCCCGTGTTGGGGTCGGCCGGCGCAAGCATGATGGGGAATGCTGCCACACAAGTTATTCGTCGCTTCACCCGTGGAGAATCAATTAATATGGACAACCTGGCTCATGAAACATTGATCGGAGGCGTATTCGGATTGCTGCCAGGTGGAAAGGCGGCCGGCGTCACAACGGGCAAAGGCAGCATGCTTGCGGTGAAAAATCAAATCGTCACCAAACTGGCGAATGAGCAGATCGACAATATAACGACGAATACGGCTGGAAAAATGGTGGCTGCGAGTTTTGTCAAAGATGCATATATTGAGGGCTCACTGCTATATTCGCCAGTCAAAGATATGTTGTCATCGGAAACAAATGAATTGACAATACATTGTGATGCGGCACCTTGGGCCAAGGATAACCCTGTACCTGATATATTAAACGATTCGTTAGGTAATACCGGCTTCCAGGCAAACGCTGATAACGAATGATTCATGGAGATAAGGCAATGCGTATACGCGTACGGTTGAGAGATAACTGGATATTGCTCTCGCTTCTTTCCTTTACGCCGTTGCTCGCATCGATGATCGTTATACGCGAAGGAACTATAGACTGGGGATTTTATGCCGTGGTCTGCATGCCTCTCTGTCTTTTTTTGTTATGGCTCAGGAGTCAATTTGTCAGCATCGATGGAGACATGTTCGTCTACTGGAATACCCTGAGGAAGAGGGAAACCCGAATCAGCCGCATCAGGAAAATACGATTTCAATGGGGAAAGCCTGGTTACAAGTCCAATGGACTCTATCTGCTTTGCATATACGATGACGATAAATATTCAAAGAATCCAATCCCGATAAATGTCAAGCCGTTCGGCGTCAATGCTCTGGCGAAGATTATCGTGACATTGCGTGAACGCAATCCGGAAATCGAAGTGGATAAAACGGTTGAACGAATGGCCAACCGGAAGAAGGTCCAGTTCTACCCATTGCTCCTGAACATGTTTAAGCGAAAGAAGCGGCGCAGATGATAATGATTTGATTCCAGTGATTTTGCGTTAGGAAAGAGGGTATAGCGTTCATTGTGCAACAATCGATTTGAATAATCCTCGAAAGGAGAAAATGATGAAATCACTTCGTATCGTTGCAGTTTTTTCAGTCGTGACGTTGTTGATTTCCTGTTCAGCGCTGGCGGCAGTTGACAGGCCCAAAAATCAGAAGGTTGAAGCCCAGGCAAAGGCGGTAAAGGAAGTAGAGCTCGTAGCGGACGGCAACTGCAGCAAGCCATGCGTCGTGATCGGTAAGGTATCTATCAAGAAGGAGACGATATTTTCTACTTGTGCTGCCAAGTTGAGCAGGCATGCCTTGAAGGATTTCGGGGCAGATGCGATCTTGCAATTCAAAGAGACGCAGATGGGGCTTGCATATGGATCGGCCGGAATGATGTGCGAAGGGGTCGCCGTAAGATGGGCGCGCGATGGAGAGAATGGGATCAGCAAGATCACCGATGATGTGCCGATTCCAATATTGAAATTGAAATAGTCTCCGGTCGTCGAATCAATTGAATATTCGAGTCCTTTGCGTGTGAAGCGTGTGATCTGCCGTGTGCGCGATCAATCGTGGGATACGCCCAAGTCCACCTGCCGTCCACAAATCTGAACACTAATCCGAATACCGAACATGTATATGTTCAGGAAAACGGCATGTATTCCACCAACAATAGATAACTACTGGATTTCACGAGCAACAAACATCTGGCACGCCTTTTGCTAATACACATGTCACCAACAGAGGAGGGTGACATGAAGATTTTATGGAAATGGATAATGATTCCAGCGGTGAGCCTGATGTTTTTCGGCGCTGCATGCGGCGGGGGCGGGGGAGGAGATTCTACGTCTGACTCCTCAAGCGCATCCGCCGTAGGCGATGCTCTCAGCCACTATAACGCAGGGATTGAAAAGCTGAAGGCCGGTGACGTGGCGGGAGCGCACGTTGAATTCACTGCCGCTATCGCAAGCGCGCCGGCAGGCGCCGCTGCATCCGTCTCTGACAAGGATCTTACGGAAGCGGAAGCAGTCACTAAATCACACATCGGCAACGCGATCACGGGCCTGCTCCTGATTCAAGAGAGCCAGCAGGTCACTGACATACTCGACGGGTTCGGGCAGTCCGCCTGGTATCTGAACACGATCTTCGGTTCCACAGGATATCTCGCCCAGCAGTATGCAAACTACGGCGCGCAGGCTATAGATCTTCACGCCACCGGGAGCGCCACGGTGGATATGACGCGCCCGCTTGCCGTTTCAAGGTCTGACCTCGATCAGCAGGGCGTCTATCGCGGACAGCGCGTTGCGTTTGCCTCCTACGACTACTTCGGAGATACCCCCGCAGAGGTGTTCGCTGTGTTCTATAGTTCGATTGATCCCCTAACGGGTACCGTGGATGCTCCATGCGCGTACGGCGCGGGAGTTGTTATCACTCCCGCCACGACCTGCACCATCAAGGATGGCGGGAATGTTCTCGATAACGTGCGCATTCTTTCAAATTTTGCCGTCAACGGTTTTCAACTCGATCCGGCAAAATCGACCGGCTCCGTGACGATCGACTCCATTGGCACAAACCCCGGAGAAACAATATCGCTTACGTTCAGCGACCTCACGCTGTTCGACATCAATGGCGGGATGATCACGTTAAACGGCACGCTGACCGATACCCTCTCCGAAGGCAGGCAGCCGACCTATGACGGATTCCCATTCCGGTATTGCACGTATAAGACCGGCGTGAAGTGCGCCATGGGCGCCGTGATGTCAGGCTATCGCTCCGGAGCCGCTGTTGCAAGCCTCGACGGAATCGGCGCGGAGCTGGATCTGATCATAGACGATCTCGCGTCAGCGGCAACGGATGCGTCGGCAACATTCGACGTGCCAAAGGAATTCCTCTTCAGCGATAGAGATCTGCACATAAATCACACGGACTTGATGGCGATGCAGGCATCGGGCCTGTTTGCCCGGAGTGCGATTCACATGCTGAATTCGTGGACGATGGATATGGATCTGAGCGGTTTCTACGACGCCCAGGGCGTGTTCATCGGCAACAACTCGCAGATCGTGCACGAGCTGAACCAGTTCTTTCACCTGAGGGACGACAATCAGCTGAGTGATGCCCGCGACCGGCTGGCGAGCGGGTTCGCAGCAGCGGCACAGGCGCTGACCGAGGCGAACTCGGATTCGACCGGCACGGTGCTCGTCGTGAATGCCGCGAATGCGCAGCTCTATTCCGAAATAGCCTCTATGCTTTCATCGGGAGCCGCAACCATGAACGGATCGACGCCAATTTCAGGCGTCGATCCTCAGATCGCCGTCGATCTGAGCGGAGTCTTTGAGGCGAAGGTGAATGGCGCGGACATCCAGTCCGATCCGTTCGTCCTGGAAAACGGCCATATCAAGCCGGTGGAGAGTTATTTCGCGAGCCTGATGCAGAATGTATGCAACTACGACCTTGGAACGCATCCGCAGGCCAAGGCATTCTCGGATGCAATACGCGCGCTGAGCCATTCCTGGGTGCGGCTTGCGTTTCCGCAGTTCATGAGGACGCAGGTCGGCGGTCTGCCGTACAGGCGGTACGTCTACTAGAGCGAGCTGCTACAGGAGGACCTTCATATGTTTCGTAACATCATGATGACGATATTTTCGGCGATCGTAGCGATGGCCTTCCCCGCGGCCTCTCTGGCCGCGGGGAACGCATCGTCGCCGCGCGCATTCGTGGAACGGATCGCGCAGTCTTCGCTCGGAATAATCGAGAGGCAGGACGCCGTCCAGGCGGGCGGCGTCTTCATGCATAGTTTCGATATTCGCGCATTTGCACAGCGGTGTCTCGTAGATCACTGGACAGCGCTCACGGACGATCAGCGCTCCGAGTTCGTGGATCTGTTTTCCAAAACCCTGCGCGCAAAACTGGCCGACGCGCTCTCAAAGAGAATCAAAGGCAGGGTTTTGAATTATACCGTTGGAACGGCAAAGGCCGGAGCTCAGAGAGGAATCGTCGAGGTTGCCGCCAGAGTTGCGGTTGATGGTGAAAGGATCGATCTCACATATTATCTGAAGAGGTCGACCGACGGTTATCGCCTCGTGGATTACGACGTGGGCGGTGCGCTGCTATCGCGCAACTACCGCGGACAGTTCAACTACTTGATGCGCAATTATGGCTATGCGGGGATGATCGAAAGGATGAGGCAAAAGGCGGAAGTCACGCGTTCCCCGTCTTTGGCCTCGCGCGAGTGATCGCTTCCTCGACAAAACAACGATACTTCTGCGGCAGGTTGTTGAAGAGGCGTCGCTCGTTGCCCTCAGCCGTGAGTTTTGCGATGTTTCGCAGATAGAAGTCTATCTTGCGGCGCATCCGGCTTAACGCAGGCGTGGAAGTTTCTCCCACGAGTACGACGGCGGCCTCCTCCGAGTTCCAGCCGGCGAGAGAGAGTATCTTAAACGCGATGCCGCGAAGATGGTTGGTGAGGGTCTTGGCTTCTTCGCTGTAACCCAGCTCCGCCTCGCTCGGCGCTATGCGGAACTGATGTCTGCGCAGCACAGCGATCTCTTTGGCCTCTTCTGCGTCAAAGGTCTGCGATTCGTTCGTGAACTTCACGCTCCGTGCATATGCTTCCCGCAGGGGCCCTTCGAAACAATCAGGTTCTATCACGTTCATCCGCCTGAAGAGCGCATTGTCGGCCGCAACCTTGATGGCGCTGGCAAGCTCGGCAACATTGAACTGACGATAGTCATACCGATTGAGAAGTTCCCTCGTTCGATCGCTGAACTCAAGCTGTACTCCTTTTTCCGAGCGCCAAATGTCAAAAAAGTGAGAGGCCAGAGCTTCGACGTCTTCAATTCGTTCCCGGAGCGCAGGTATCTCAATGCATCCCCGTGAGCGGATGCGGCGCAGCAGGTCGTTGCGGAAGCGTCCGGCTCGCACTTCATCCTCCAGCCGCACGTTTGACGCAAAGATGAATCGCACGTCAGGCTTGCGCGGCTGGCCCTTGCCGGCCGCCGGATTGAAGGGCCTCCCTTCGAGCGGGAGCAGGAGCGCGCCCTGCGTGGCGAGCGGGAGCAATGCGATCTCGTCGAGGAAGAGTGTGGCACCGTCGCACTCTTCAAGCAGGCCGCGCTGCCCTTCCTTAGGCACGCCGGGCAGGCCGGAATCCTTTCCGTATCCGAACATCTTGCCGAGGACTATCGCCGGGTCCGCCGCCGAGAGTTCCGCGCAATTGTACTCCACAAATCGGCGAGATCCCCTCGCTCCAAGAGCATGGATAGCTTCAGCAACGCCGGTCTTTCCCGATCCCGATTCCCCGAAGAGCAGTACAGGATCGCTGTCGCGCGAGCGTATAATGATATCCCGGATCACGCGCAGGAAAGCGGGAGAATTTCCGATGATGCGGCTCGAGCGCAGCTTTCTGAGCTTCGGGAGTTCCGATTCTATTTCGCTTATCAGGGACTTGAGCTCCGCCGTGGCGCCTTCGGTTATCGAATACGCAGTAGGATTTTCGGATGGTCGGAATGAGTCGTCCGCATGATGTTCATCTGCTGCCGGTGCTGCATCGGACTCTGCCTCCAGCTCTTCAAATTCTTCTTCGCGTTCTTCCATTAGTTCGATTCTGCGATTTGCCTCATCCAGCTCCAGGGACTTTGAGCGAAACATCTCCTCAGTGCGCCGAAGTTCCGCTTCCATGAGCTCAAATCCCTCGACGAGATCGCCTATCTGATCGCGCCCGTGCGGAATGGAGAGAGTTGGCCTCCGGCCTTCGCGCATATCTGCCACGGCCCTGGACAGGCCTTCCACGGGAGATGCTACGGCGCGCGCCCAGGCACGGGCCATGAATATGCCTCCCGCCAGCAGACCCAGCACCGCCAGAAAATTAGCGAGCGCCGAGCTCCACGCGGTTTTGCCAAAGGCGCTGCTGTCGAGTTGAAATTGCGCAATCGCGAAGCGCTTCCCGCCCGATGTGATCACTCCTGAGGTGTTGATACGTTCTTCGCCGTCCTCTTGCATTGGAAGGAATGTATCAGAGAGAATCTTGGGCACGACGGAACGCCCCGCGTCCTGATGCGAGCTGTCGGCGATATAGAAGCCGTTGCGAAAGACCTTTACGGAAACGAAACCCTTTTGCCGCGCAAGGCCGTCCGCAAGCTCTTCTATCATGGCATGGCCTGGCAAAGCTGCCGCCTTCGCCGCCTGAGCGATGAAGAGGTTGATGTTACGCTGCCACAAGAGCGATATGTTGTCGATACGGCGCGCGAGAGCCGCTGCGAAGAGGGCGCTGACCCCGAATGATACGAGAACAGTTGCGCCTGTGATGCTGGCCGCCAGTTTCATGCGCAGGTCGCGCCCCAGCCTTTTGCGCTTGATCAATGATATTGCCAGGAGGAGCAGTGCAGCGGAGATCGGCGCCGCTGCAATGAGTGCAGTCCCCTTGTGCCACGCACGTTCGCGAGCGGCCGAGAGTTCGGAAGGCACTTCTCCGTAATCGACGCTGTAGGGTATTTGCGGGAGCTTTTCGACTATCGCCTCATAACGGCGGACTATGTCGTACGAATCATCGGAGACAGGTATGAACCTCACGATTTGCAGCTTCTTCATGACGTCTGGAGACAGGCGTTCGTTCATCGTCAGCAGTGCATCTCGAATCGCGGCGGCCGTGACTGCGTCCAGCGACGTACGAGCGTATAAAGGCTCCGGAGGGATAATCGCGCTCCTGTCGATTACCCTGACCTGGGATTTGAGGGGCGACGAATCCAGCAGATACGAGGCCATGGAAGCGGCATAAATACGGCCCGACGCTACTGCGTTTATGGACTCGCTGTGATGGCCCGTGAATACGACGTCGCTGAAATAGTCGGCCGGCTGATCTATTCCTTTTTCGGCGAGCAAGACGCGAGGAAGCAGATAACCTGACGTCGAATAGTCGTCGGTGAATGCGAACGATCTTCCTTTGAGTTCGGAGATGCTCGTTGCAGGGCTGTCGTTGCGAACGATAATCACACTGCGAAGGGTTGAATCGTCTGGGCGCTCCGCTGCGGCAAGGAGGTTCGCTTCGGCAACTGCGGTTGTCTTCACGTAGGTGAATGCGCCCGTCATGAGCAGGTCGATTTCGCCCTTTGCATAGCCTTCGATCATTTCCTCAAATGAATCTTTTAGAACGATTTCAAAAGGGCGCCCTATCGCCTCGGAGAGGTAGTTCACCAGGGGGCTCCACTGAAGCACGACGGCGTTAGGGTTGGCCCCGCTTACAAAGCATATGCGAATACTGGCGCTGTGTACGGCGGCTTCGGATGCATTGGCGCATTGAGGTGCAAATGCGACAGTGCAGATGAATATTGTAGCGGCAAGGATGGATTTCAGCGGATATCTCATGGTTCCTCATGTTTGTTTCAGTCAACTATGTTTAGAGGAAAAATGGTCGCTGCACAAAAGAAAAAAACGCCGCCGCGCACACGCGAATTCACACGGATCACACCGATCCAGCCGATGTCGCCGGGCGCCAGTCATTATAGCGCACTTTAAGGCCGGATTGCCGCACCGTATCTGGCACGCAGCTTGCTATATTATACCTGACAACAGGGAGGAGGACGATATGCCGGATGCAGCAGCTGCAGCAATGGATGGCAGGTCGAGGGATAACTTTGGAGGTTTCGATGTCTATCGCATACCGTATGATCTCGACCCGTTATGGGACGACGGATGCGAGGGGACAGATGTGTGGCCGGATTCATACGGTAAGCAAGTGCTCATTCTCCTGTCTGACACCGGATCCGCCTACATCTGTCCGGAACGAATGGATAATAAGTGGAGGATATTCATGGGGCCCGGCGGACGGGCGTGGAAGCTTCTGGGCTGGCCGGCCAATGAGGAAGATAACGCTTATGAGAGCGTAGACGCCGGTGCGCAGGCGGCCGAGATACTCTCGTGTGCACTGCGATCAAGCCCGGAGATGGGCCCGACCGTGAGGTCTATGGTAGACGGATCGTTCTTTAATTCGAACCCGGGCCTTCCCATCATGCTTCGTGGCATGGAGATCGCTCTTTCGAGAGAGTCATGGCGCAAGTGGCGCCTGGTGGCCGACTCCGGCAGGCTTGAACTCAGTTGCGGGTCGAAGAAATACGTCGTGGACGAAGTACCCATAGCCGCATCGTGGGAGGAGTACTGCGACGTGGATCCTGAATGGAACGTCGTCGCATGTGAGAGAGATAACAACGTATATAGATTCCTTGCGGAAGATATGAAAGAGGTTACGGAACTCCTTGCGACCAAACTTCTGCACGCAAACGGGGCGGAGCGTGTGGCAGTGGAGATAGCACTCATGGCCTTCGAACGCGGATGGGCTAACGTTCAGGAAATCGAGAGATTTGAGGCTGCGTGCAGGGAGGCTCTCTCACGCTGAAGCAGGCCTATTCTTCCTGTGGAAGAGTTCATGAACTCCCAGCAGCGCCAAGGCGCAGATGAGAGGGATGATATAGTAAACGACGCGGTAGGCGAGCAACGCGGCCATGATGGTCGGCAGCGGCGCTATCGGCTTGAGAGAGATGAGGACGATGGTGTCGAATACGCCTAGTCCCCCAGGTACCTGGCTGATGAAACCTGCGACGTACGCGGAAATGAATATCGCGAGGAATGCGGTATATGGAATCGACAACCCGGGCACGAATAGCACGTAGAGAGTGGCGGCTGCAAACATCCATTCAGAGCAGGAGACGATTACCTGGCCCGCGCGGATATGCGGTGCGGGTATGCTGATGTGAAGTTTTTTTATGCGGATCGGTTTTTTAATGAAGGCGCTCAGCGCGAGATAGGTCGCCACCGCCGCGACGAGCAGCATTCCATACGGGCGCGCACCCGCCACCGGGAGCTTGAGCTGGGTTGCTATCGTCTGCGGTTCGAGTATGAGCGCAAGGCCCATGAGCGTTGAAAATCCTATGGCGAGCGAGAAGCCTGTGAACGCAACGACCTTTGCCACGTCGACCGCGCGTATTCCCCATGCGGAGTATATGCGGTATTTCACCGGAGCGCCGGTAAGCAGCGAGAATCCAAGATTGTGGCTGAACGCGTATCCCACAAAAGAAGCCTTGGCGATCCTGAGATAGGCGAGGCGGTGGCCGAAATGCTTCCATGCGAGGGTGTCATAGCCGGTCAAGGCGAGATAACACAACGTTGAGAACATCATGCTAACCGCGAGGTGCGCCGAGTCTATATTTCTGAGATTCTGCACTATATCGCTCCAGCCGTACCGCTGGATTTCTCGCATCAGCACGTATAGCGCGATACAGAAGAGCGTGAGGCCCAGGATTGTGCCGAGAATTTTTTTCATCTGACTTCGCCTTTGATCTTCCTGACGGCCATACCGCAGTTGGAGCCTATGCTGTTTTCGCGGGCATCGCCTATCGAAAGGATGACGTCGAATCCGAGACGGCCGAATTCCCGCATGATCTCGTCCACGTCCTCCGGGATGCATGCTTCAAGCCCGCTCTTGAGCCCTTGTTCGGCGGAGCGGATGGTGGGATTGAGCGGCGTGATCTTGACGCACGCGGAGGCGGGGTCGAAATGGCGCGCGACTACGCCTGGATCTATCGCCATGCCTCTTGCCATGGCGAAATTCAGGGAGACCTTCCGAGGACCGTGCCCTGAGAAGCGTATCGCGTATGCCCCGAGTTCACGCAACGACATCTTTGGAACGGGCATGAGCCTGTCGCGCGCGGCATCGTCAGTCGAATTGATGGAAAGCTGGAGCTGAAACGGCCTGCCGCCGTAGACATTCCTCCTGATCGAGAGCAGTTCTTCGAACCATGGAGCGGCAGAGCTCGGGGCCACGGTTGCAACGCATGGAATAAGGCCGGGCGCGTTGAAGCGCCCGGGGAGTAGTCGGAGCGCATCGAGGACGGCCGGGTTTAACGCAGGTTCGCCCATGCGTGCAAACTGCACCTTGAATTTCAGAACGGAGGCGAGCCGATCCGCGCTGCTCCGGGATACGACGTGCTCGACCTGGGAGAGGATCTCTTCAGCGCTCAGGCCGCCGTGGTATTCTCCGCCCGCGTCGCACATGGCGCATGCGACGGGGCAGCCGAATTGCGTGGATACGATCACGACCCACTTTTCGTGAGCCGGAACATCCGGATCGCGCGCGTCCACGAATTCCACAAGGAATCTGTCATTCCCCCGGAATCGCGCCACGAAGACTTCCGCGAGCTCAGGATCGCCCTGTCTGGAGATGATTTCCATTTGTCCTCAAATACTCCGCCGCATCGATCGCCGCCTTGATTCCCTCTCCGGCCGCGATGGCGACATGACCCATTCGGCCGATTCGGCAATCCCCCGCCATGAACACGCCTCGCGCATCAGGCTCTTGCAATGCGTAGGGCAAGAAGTCCAGTTTTCTCTCCTTGCCCGCGCATGCGACGACCAACCGAGCTTCGATCGTCGTTTCCCGATCGCCGCATTCAAACGTGATGACTGCTCGGTCGCCTCTCTCCTCAAGTCTCCTCGCGATATGCGAAGGCAGAACGGTGATGCCGGCGTCTCTGACCCGCCGCTCAAGTGCTTGGGTGCAGCGAGGCGAGTCATGCTTCATCGCGATGGATACGGAGCGCGCGTTTTTGGAATAGCTGAGCGCCTGATCGAACGCGGCATCTCCATCGCCTATGACCACGACCTCAATTCCCGCGTGCGGAACCGTGGCCGGATCTACATATGCGAAAAACCGCCTTCCGGCGAGCGCTTGTTCGCCTTCGATATCAAGCCGCCTCGGCGTGAGCCCTGCCGCCACAACCAGAGAGCTTGCCGCGATCCTGTGCCCATCGGCCGAGAGCAGAAAGCCTTCGAGATGTTTATCGACGCGGACTACGTCTCCCAGCTCGATTCTGACGCCATGCGAACCGGCCTGATCCAGAAATTTGCGCATCAGCTCCCTGCCGGATATTCCCTCGGGCAGGCCGGGAAAATTTTCTATCCAGTTCGCGGCAAGGGCCTGTCCTCCCGGCGACGCACGCTCGAATAGCGCATGGGATATTCCCATCCTCGCGAGCTGCATGGCAGCCGCAAGACCCGCTGGCCCTGCGCCTACGATCGCGCAGTCCACTCTGTTGAAGTCTGTGTACACTTGTGTTTGAACGGGCAACAGGCCTTCAAGACGAGGCCATCACTTGCAAGAGCATTCGGAAGAGAGCGGATATATCCATGCTATGATCAGCCCCGCGATCAGAAGCTCGGCAAGCCCCATGATCAGCCAATATATTACCGCTCCCGCCGCAATATTCATGAAGGCATAGGTGTAAAACATTCCAGGGGCCATTGAGACGATCCACAGGCAGAAACCGTATTGAAGGCCCCTCGCTGCCTTTGATTTGCCGAATACGCAGCCCACCTTGGCATAAGTCATCACGTAGATGAGCGCGATGAGGAACGTGCCTAGATCGAGCAGGGCCCAGTAGCCCGGCGGCATAAGCTCAATGCTGCGCCATATCGCCGCGGGCGGCAGCGCGTAAACCCATTTGAACAACCAGCCGCACGTGAGCATGCCGAAGCCGGTTTTGAATGCTGCGACTGCGAGACCTGCGAGGATGAGTCTTTTGATGTTCATCGCTTTTTCTCCTCCGTTGATTCAGTCCTGCTCCTTTTTGAAATAGTCATAGCCGCCATGGAATCCGAGAACGAGCGCCACGAAGTCGCCCGGAAATTCCCTGACGTAGGTATTGTATCTGTCCACCATCTTGTTGTAGGCCCCCATGGGAGCTTCCATCTGCTGCAGTGTCGTCTGGAAGCCCTTGTTGAGCTCCATGAACTGATAATGCGATTCTATGCCGGGATAGCGCTGTCCGGCCTGCAGAAAGATGTTGTTCAGGGCAGTCTCTACGGCGTTTGCCGCCTTTACTTTATCGATCATGCCCTCGGCTGAATTAAACTTCTTGTCAGCTGCAGCAAGGGACTTGGTTTGCTCGTCTTCTTGATTCGTGTAGAGGATGATTTCGTTGACGAGCTTTGGGATCTGGTCGTATCGCTGCTGCAGCTGCCCCAGAAGCGGCGTCCAGGTCTCTTTGACCGCTTCATCGTATACGACGATCTTGTTGTATTTGTAGATGCAAAGCAAGACGACCGCGACGACGAGGATTCCTATGATCCATGAAGTTAATCCTTTCATCACGTCTCCTTTCAAAATCTTCCGATGATTGATGGACCGCCCGTCACTATGAAATAGTTTTCGTCGAAATTGACAAAGTGAAGTTTTACCTGAAGCCCCGCGCCAACGTTCGGTACGAAATAATACTCGACCCCGGCGGCGGCATTCGCGCCGACATCGACTTCTTTTGTGCCGGCAGAGAAGGGGATGCTGTTCGCCGCGCCCGACAGATCGGTAATATACGGACCGACCGAAAGTGAAAACCAGTATCTCGATTTATCCAGGACGGTGTCTTTGGGTCTCGTCCACTGATCCTCGCGCAGGACGTATTTTACACCGAAGGTGGGCGCGTAGATGTTCATCCCGTTGCCCTGCATGTTGTTCTGCCACTTCGTATGGCCATAGAAGAAGTTGGCGGTAGCGAACCACGCCTGCCATATCTGCACGTCCACGCCGCCGTCGAAGAGCAGATACATGAATTTGTTTACGTTGAGCTGGTCGCCGACGTTCAGAAAATATCCGATATTGGGGGAAAACCTGGCGGAGACTTCCCTTCTGTACGCAACGGACTTTGGCGCGATCTCGATGCTCTTCCCGTACATCTTCTCCTGCGCCGGCCTGGAATCGAAGTAGGACGGATCGAGATCGATCGCCGTCTCGAACGAAGTTCGCGCCTCTTCGTAACGTTCGGTGTTGAACGCGTCCACGCCCCTGTTGCCCCAGGCGATCGTATAGTTTGGATCTATCTTCACCGCCTTGCGATACTCGAGCAGGGCCTTCCAGTGGTGGCCGAGTGCGTCCAGCGCAACGCCCAGGTTGTAACGGATCTTTGCGTTTTCGGGATCGAGTTTGACCGCATTTTGAAGGGCGTACAACGCTTCGGAATTGCGGTTGAGTTCTCCAAGAGCGATTCCCATGTCGAGATATATCTCCGCGCGAGCCGCGTCGGGATAATCTTCAGGCGCATAGGTGAGCGCCTGTTGGCATGCATCGAGAGCGCGTTGGCCGGTATAGTCGGCGCATAGACGCGCTTGTGCGTCCCACGATATCTGGGCTATTGCGTTGTTTGCGAAGATAAGGACGGAGACGGCCAGCAGTCGCAGGCAAGCCTTTGCAAGATGCATGATCTCCCCCTGAACCGGCGTCCATGGAACGGACGAGACGCCGGGAAATCCCAAATCCAAATGAAAAAAACTCGATGACCAAATTATTTTTATGCCAGAAGAATCGTGGATTTTATAGCAGATGCACGGATTTGCGTAAAGGTGAAACCCGGCGGAAGACAGGCCGTTCAGCCTGGCAAGGGCGGAATCGCAGGGAGGTGGATTGAGAAACGCGTCCACTCCTCGTATTCGCTGGCCACCTCAATTTCCCCGCCGTGCAATTCTACGATCTGTTTGCAGATGAAGAGCCCAAGGCCTGACCCCTGCACCGGACGAGTCCCCTTTGTACGGATCTGTCTGAAAGGTTCGAATAGTTTTGGCAAATCTTCCTGCTTTATGCCCCTTCCGGTATCCTCCACTTCGATCCTGATTCCGCCGTTTTCTCCGGCAAGACGGAGCGTCACGCTGCCGCCCTCTCCTGTGAACTTGATCGCGTTGTCGATGAGGTTGATCACGATCTGTTTGATGCGATCCGAATCGCATTTGATGATTTGCACCTGTTGCGGCAGCTCCAGAAGGACTTTCAGTTTTCTGGCTTCTGCGGCGGGTTTCATCAGCTGCTGAACTTCGGACATGAGCTGGTTCACGTCCGTCTGCTCGAAGAGCATCTCCATTCTTCCTGTTTCCATTCTTGCGAAGTCGAGCACGTTGTTGGTCAGGCGGATCAGCCTGTCCACGTTGCGTTTGGCTGTCGAGAGCCGTTCGGACTGCTTCTCGTTCACCTGCCCGTCTATTCCTTCAAGCATGATTTCGATGGCCTGCTTTGTAGTACCAAGCGGCGTGCGCAGTTCGTGCGATACGATTGATGTAAAATCGGTTTTCGCCTTGTTGACGCGTTCAAGCTCTTCATTCGCCTTGCGCAGCTCTTCCTCGGCAAGCTGGCGCTCCGTACCGTCTCTCGCCGTGAAGAGCAGCACGCGTTCTCCCTTGTAAGCGACCTCCTGCAGGGCGCACTCTAAATGCCGTACTTCGCCGTCCTTCTTGACGATACGAGCTACGTACGTGTCCGGGACGGTTTCGTTCGTCATCCTCCGCTGTGCGTACTCTCGAAGGCGTTCCCTGTCATCGGGATGGATGAAGTCCCATATCGGTCTCATCAGCAACTCATCATGGCTGTAGCCCGTCATCTCGCTCGTTTTGCCATTGGCGAATATGAGCATGTCGCCCTGGAGCATGAATATGGCGTCGTGGCTTTGTTCGACCAGCGTGCGGTATTTTCCTTCGCTCTCATGCAGGGCGTCCTGAATCTTTTTGTAATCGGTGAAATCAGCAAGCGACAGCACCCTTGCGTTCATTCCGGATATTTCGGCAACCATGCTCTTCACGGTATGGCTCTCTCCATACGCGTCAACGAAGATGAAATTGCCTTCGGTGGGCCATGTTTCTCCAGACGCGTCGCAGTGAATGTCCGTCAGCCTGATGCCAGTCTTGTATCTCAGGAAGTCGGTCCATTTTTTCTTTCCCTCGATCTCCTCCTTGGGGACGCGCGCGAGTTCTGCGAATTCAGCGTTGACGAGGGAAAGCGTTCCGTCGCTTTCTACGATCGAGGTTGCCGCTCCCGTGGTTTCGAAGATGGTCCTGTACTTCGATTCGCTCAGCGTCACGTCGGATTGGGATTTTTCAAGCGCGGCCAGCATGGTGTTGATGGAAACGGCGAGGTCGGATATTTCGTCCGTCCCCTCCACTGGCACGCGCCCGGTATGATCCCCGCTGGATGCGATGTCGCCAACGCCCCATTCAAGGCGCAGCAGGCGTACGATTACGGTCCAATCGATCAGCAGCGCCGAGAGGAACCAGAAGAGCAGGCCCACGGCAAACAGCGCTACTAGAAAGTACGACATGGCCGTGCTCGCCTGATTGTAGATCTCCCTGGGCAATGAGACCTTGAGCACGAATGCGGGCTTGCCTTGAAAATCCGTCATTAGCGCATATGCCGCTATTTTATCGCCGCCGATCGGCATCACTTTCGTGGAGTGCGGAACGGACAGAGAGGAAAGCGCCTTGCGCACATCGGCCGGTGCATTAGCGTCGTCGGTCCTGAATAAAGTTATGGGAAGGTGGACGATTTTTTCCCAGTATTGGATGCGCGCCTCATCGATGTTGCGCGTCATGACAAGTATGCCGCGGCTCGGGCCTTTTCGGTCGCTGGTGAGGATGTGGCGTGAACAGATAAGCGCCGGATATCCCTTGGGCAAAATGATTGTTCTTACGCCCGCGCTGAAATCGGTTGGAGTAAAATAGGTAAAATTGTCCTTGATATCCGCCGCCACGTCCGGCGGTGGATGGACGAGCTGCTCATTTTGTAGATCGATTGCGCGCTCTATCACCAGCTGTCCCTCATTTGTGAAGAAGAGGATCCCGTTGATGCCTAAGGAGGCAAGGGACGCGCCCATGAGATTGTCAGTGATAAAGGCTTCATGGCGGTCTTCCATGAAGGAATAAGCATCGTTCCACCACGCCCAGTCCTTGGTGTGCGAATCGAGAGATTCCATATCCGCATTGATAGCGTTGATCGCGCGCGCGATGTTTTCCTTCATCCGATCATTTTCGATAGCTTCGAATTTTTTAAGGAGAATGAAATGAGCCGAGAAATATATGATAACGGAGAGGCAGGTAAGAACAGCTGCTACTACGATGTTCGTTTTCGTGCGAAGTTTCATCGATCGGATCCCTGCGCGTTAAATAGATCCGTCAGATATTACAACCTGCAGGTATTAATTCAACAGATTAGGTATCTTTGCTTGACCACGGAGGCGTTTTGGCTCTACAACCTGCCCGCAACGAACGCGGAAAGATCATCAGGGGGAACTAATGGCCCAGAACATCGACGAAATCACAATCAACTGGACGGACGAGACGGACGGCAAACAGAAAGTGAAGGAGCTTTCAAAGGAGGTCCTGTCGCGCGGTTCCTGGACCACGATAATGTTCCTCTACCAGGACCTCGACAGCAAAACGGGCGAATTCGGCCCTTCCAAGATCCGCATACAGCGTTTTCAGAAGCGCGGCGGAGAATTTCGGCCGCAGAGCAAATTCAATATCTCCAACGCCAAACAGGCCTACCAGATAATCGACGTAATCCAGAAGTGGTTCCCCGAAAGGCCCACGGCTTCCGCCGCGGCAGACGACAGCACGGAGGAATAAGGTAGTCCGTGCCTGAGCGAGCTGCGTGCCACAAAGCACGCGGGGGCTCCGTGCCATAAAGTACGCGGATCACCCCGCCCTCCCGGCGAATGAGTCGACACCGAGTTTAAGTCAAATCATACGGCTAACGGTGGAACAAAAGCCAAGGCGTTCCCGTTCATTCGGCGGGAGGCCGGGATAATCCGCTTGCTATGTGCCTCTCCGCAGTTGTTAACGGCACAGGACCAGCGTACTCTTGGCGCTCTCGCCAGCAGACGGCTTGGATTACTGAGCAGGATCAGGATTTCTTTTCTGTGAATGCCTTGAGCAGATCTATCGGGATCGGGAAGACCGTGGTGGAGTTGTTCTCGCTCGCTATTTCCACCAGAGTCTGCAAGTAGCGCATCTGCAGCGCCATCGGGTGATCGCGCATCATCGTGGCCGCCTCCACCAGTTTCACCGCGGCCTGCTGCTCGCCCTCGGCGTTGATGACCTTGGCGCGGCGCTCGCGCTCGGCCTCGGCCTGCCGGGCCATGGCGCGGCGGAGTTCCTCGGTGATGTCCACGTGCTTGATCTCGACGTTGGAGACCTTGATTCCCCACGGCTCGGTCTGCTTGTCGAGGATGTCCTGGATGCAGGCGTTGATCTTGTCGCGCTCCGCGAGCAGGTCGTCGAATTCGCGCTGGCCCACGACGCTTCGCAGCGTCGTCTGCGACATCTGGCTCGTGGCAAAGCCGAAGTCCTCGACTTCCGTGATGCAGCGGTTGGCGTCCATCACGCGGAAATAGACGACCGCGCTCACCTTCACCGAGACGTTGTCCTTGGTGATTATGTCCTGCGGCGGCACGTCGAGCGTCACGGTGCGCAGGCTCACGCGCACCATCTTGTCGATCGGCTTGAAGACGAAGATGATCCCGGGCCCCTTGGGTTTTGGCAGCAGCCGGCCGAGGCGGAATATTACCCCGCGCTCGTACTCCTTCAGAATTTTTACGCATGAGAGCAGGTAGAGCACGATGAAGATGCCGAAGATCAATGCAGGCGAAAACGTGATAGACATGATTTCCTCCCCCTTGGTTGTCAGGATGACTCGTTGCTGTCGTTTGCCTTCTTGACCACGAGCTGCATGCCTCTCGCTTCCACGATTTCTATCTTTTCGCCCTTTGCGAGCGATTCCGTTCCGATCGCGTCCCACGTCTCGCCGTGCACAAAGACCTTGCCCGTTGACGCTTGCCAGGAGACAACTTTGCCGCGAGAGCCGATCATCCCTTCTATACCGGTGGCCGCGCGCCGGCGCTGCGATTTCGCGGCGATGAATGCGAGGAACAGGGCGATGACCAGCGTAGCGAGCGAAAACGCGATGATGAGCGGAAGCGAAACCCGCATGAAATCGTGAGGCGAGCTGAAGAGCATGAGCGATCCGCCGACGAGGGCCGCGAGCCCCCCTAGCGTAAGAAGTCCGTAACTGGTTACCTTGATCTCAGCCACGAACATGCCGATGGCCAGCACGATGAGCGCGATGCCCGCGTAATTGGTCGGCAGCACTTCGAGCCCGAAGAACGCGAGCACGAGCGATACGGCGCCCGCGACACCAGGGAAGATCGCTCCTGGATGCGTGAACTCAAAGAGCAGCCCGTAGAAGCCGAGCATGAGCAGGATATAGGCGATATTCGGATGGGCGAGGGCGATCAACAGGCGAAGCCGCAATCCCTTGGGGATATCGGTGACGCTGGCGCCTTCGGTTTTGAGCATCATCGTTGCCCCGCCCGCAGAGACGGATCTCCCGTTCAGTTTATGCAGAAGGTCCGCGATGTCGGTTGCGATGAAGTCCACGATTCCCATTTTCACCGCTTCGGTATCCGTGGCCGACACGCTTTCTGTAACCGCCTCTCCGGCCCATTGTACGTTGCGGCCGCGCTCCCTGGCTATTGCCTCGGCCCATGCCCGAGTATCGTTCAGGATCTTCTGCTCCATCGGTTCCTGCGTTGGAGCGGATTTTTTGACCTCTTTTTTTCCTTTTTCACCCTGGAAGATCCTGCCTATGAGTTCCTCAAACGAATCTGACGAAGGTTCTTTCTTGCCCTCCACGTCCACCGGGTGTGCGGCGCCGATATTCGTGGACGGCGCCATTGCGGCAACGTGCGATGCGAGCGTTATGAAGACGCCTGCCGAGCCGGCCCGCGCGCCCATGGGGGCGACATAGGTCACGACTGGCACGCTTGCGTTCATGATCTTCTTGACGATCTCGCGCGTGGAAGTGAGCAACCCTCCCGGAGTATCGAGCTCGATGATGAGGCACTCAGCACCGTCCGCCTGGGCCTTGTCGATCGAGCTGATGATGTACTCGGCTGATGCGGGGTTGATTATGTCGCCATCGAGCGTAATTCGGTAGATCGGTTTCCCGGCCGCAAGTGGCGATGAGAGCAGGGCATAAGAGCCCATTATTATGAAGGAAATCGAAAGGATGGCCAAAATCAGGCGGCGTGCTTTCATCGCGCGCATTAGATACTCCATGGGGCCCCATGTCAATCTGATGATTTCCCGCAGCTTGCCGCCGGGATCTTTCATTATAATCCGCGCAACTTATGGAGAATCATGCCGATAATAATTATGGACGCAGGGTCGGGGGGCGTGTATCGGGACATCTAATGAAGTCCAAATATCTTGCAGCGCTTCTTTTTCTGGCTGTCACGGCGATTTCGTCGATTTCATCGGCAGGGACCTGTCCCACCCGCATGGACCGGCTCGACGATTTTGCCGCGTGCATGGTGCCGCTGAAAGGGACGATAGGCACGGCAGCGGTCTATTCCTCGGGCCAGTACGATGAAGACCATCGCGCCCTGATGCAGGCCATGGCGAGCCAGGCCGTGGTGCCGCCCACGGTGATACCGATGGCGCCTTATCCACTCGTTCCTTACTCACCTTATTACTCCGCAGCATCCTTCTATTTCAGGCTGGGCTCCAACCCGTATTTCTGGGCGGCGTATCATTAATTAAGCAGCAAGCAAAATTAAGCAGCACGCAAGGTTTGACTGGTTTGTAAAGATCGACTTGGTAGGTCACGCTTTGCTTGCGTTGCTTGCTTTGCTTGCCTTTCTCGCTTTTTACCCTGTATACTTCCGCTCCAATGCGACCCATCAAGCCATTCCGCCTTGTTCCTGGAGACCGAATAGGTATCGTTGCACCGGCTTCATCGTTTGAAAAACGGGGACTAAAGAGGGGTATCAGCAAGCTGGGTTGGTGGGGGTTTGACCCGATCGTGCCGGAGCGCGTGCTCACGCACGCAAAGCGGCCTTCGGACCGCGAACGCTCCAGGCGTTACGAGGAGAAGGCTGCGGACATAATCAGGATGTTTCGCGATCCGTCCGTAACCGCCATTTTTTGCGCTGAGGCAGGTTACGGATCGATCTCGGTGATTCCGTTTCTCGAGCAGGTCGATCTGTCTAATTTCCCCAAGGTTTTTATCGGTTTTTCGGATATCACGCTGCTTATACTCTATTTTCACATGCGCTACGGCTGGGTCACGTTTCACGGCCCTACTGTGGCGCAGGAGCTGTACAAGGGGATGCCGCCGGCCACTGAGATAGCGCTGCAGGAAGCCGTCACAAAGGTGACGCGGCTGGGCGATATATACGGCAGGGATCTGGAGGTGATCCGCCCCGGATACGGTCGAGGCCGGATCATCGGCGGAAACCTCTCGCGCATGATCCAGACGCTGGGCACGTCGTTTGAGATCGATACGAGGGACCGCATCCTCTTCGTAGAGGAGGTGGACGAGGGGCATATGGGCATCGACGGCGGGCTCAATCATCTGAAGCTCGCCGGAAAATTCGAACATTTGCGCGGCATCGTGTTTTCGGATATGGAGGGCTGCATGTACGGCGATCGGCGCGCGCTGCTGCGCTATCTGCGGCGATATTTCCACGATGCGCGTTTCCCGGTAGTGCTTGGTCTGCCGTCCGGTCACGGAATCGAGAATATAACTCTTCCGATCGGCGTGCGCGCATATATTTCATCGGATCCGCCGCGGCTCATCATAGAAGAGGGCGGCGTAAGATAGCACGATGTGGAGGATCGTATGGGGCATCAGTTGAAACAGGCGCTCTTGGACGCAGGGCTCATCTCCAAGGATAAGCTCAAGGAGATCGAAAAAGAGAAGGTCAAGGCGAGGCACGTGAAAGAGAGCAAGAAGATGCGCGAGGACCAGCTGCGCATCGTCTGCGACGCCTGCGGCAAGAGCGCTCCGGACGTGGAGCGTTATCACCATAGAAACAGGCTCATCGAAGGCAAAGAGTGGCTCTGCCTGCGGTGCGCCGACGATCACCAGATCGACGACGAGTGCCGCATCACCAGCCAGAGCTCGCAATCCCGCGCAAAACTATTCCGCCGCCAGTACGGCCGCACCAAGAACTTCGAGTGATTCCCTAGCTCTTCCTCACGGTGAGCGGAGTTCGTGCCAATGCGAGGCTCCATGCCACAGAGTACGCGCGGCTCCCGCCCTCCCGGCGAATGAGTCGACATGGAGTTGATATCAGCGCGTCAGGCTAACGTTGGATCATTTGCCTGTGCGTTCCCGATCATTCGGCGGGAGTGCGGAACCCGCGCTGCTATGTGCCATTACGCTTGTTGGTTTCGCGATTCACGATTTTGGAAACTATAGATCGCCTGTACGAATCAGAACGGAGCCGTCGGGTTCCAGCCGATCCGCGAGATACTTTCGGCGAGCCTCGTGTTCTATGCCCTCGCGATTCTCCCTAAATGTCTTGAGCGAGTCCTTGTCGTTGCCGCCAAAATGATCTTCAAGCGCTTCCCGGCTGATGGCGCATTGTACGATTTTTTCCCCGTCCTGGCCCTTGAATGCCACGATAGTGCGATCGAAATCGTATCTCTCCTTCGGCTCGGGGAATATGAGATGTCGATCGTCTATCATGCCCAGCACGGTGAGGATGTTTATGACAGACGATAGCTGGAGGTCCTTCTCGCCGCCCTCAAAGCGGGAGACGGTCGGGGCGCTTACTCCGGCCAGGGCCGCCAGTCTTTTCTGGGTCAGCTTTTGCGTCTTACGCCTTTGTCTTGCCTCTTCGACAATAGCTGACCAGTTAGTTTGAAACTGCCGTTCCATCTCTTCTCCATTCTGTTTATCAATTCATCGCGCAAACGTTTGGGACCGACGTCCGATTTTGATATTGCTTCCTGTGCAGCGGAAAGGCGTTCGCCGATTGTTTCCACCGCGGCGACAATGGCGTCGACCCCAACTCCAAACCCCTTTCCCATCTCCAGCAGGTGTTTGGGCTTGAGCTTGCCGATGGCCAGGCTTTCGATGCCGGCTACCGAAAGGGCGATGGACTGGTACTCCTTGTAAAACGATGAGGCAACCAGGTCGTAGGACGGCGTCAGGCGAAGCCCGTCGCGCGTGTGGAACATCGCGAAGTTTTTGAAGTGCGCGTCCGTATTTCCCATGAGCAGCGATGCCAGTATGCGCTGCATCAGGCGATCCGCCTCGGCGGGGATGCATCCAGGTGTGTCCAATATGAACCTTCCCATGTCTTCGTATGCGCCCTCGTATTTTTCATCTCCCGAATGTCGGCCCAGCAGTTGATTGAATTCTTCGAAATGGATCCGCTTGGCCGTAGGAGTTCGATCGAAGCGCGGGACGATGAGCGCCTGCTCCTTTATAGATGGAATGGTGACGATCCCCATGTCCACGACATCATCCCCCGGCAGGAGCCTGCGGATGGCCTGCGCGGTCAGATATTCGAGCTCAATTATGTCCGCCAGATTGCCGGAGGGGAGTTTCGCGATGTACGTGGAGAGCTCGCCGGGCCTTACCGGGCGATAGCTTTTTCCGTCGGGGACCACCAGGAGCTTGCGCTGTATGCCGGAGAGGGATGCCCTTCCGAGCAGGGCCGCCAGGGTGGCCTCGTCGGCATGGTCAAGGGCCTTATGTTCCTGCGCTTCCGGGTCGATGACGGAGACTGCGCCCGCGAGATCGAATCCGAAGCCGAGGAGAAGCGCGAAGCGGTTGTTCGGGTTTACGCCAAGCGCCCTGGCCTGGGCGCTCTTCAGCCATCCTTCGGCCACGAGGTTGTCGAAGAAGGGGGGCAGCCCGCCCTCGGAGATATACGGCTCGGGCCTTAGCGGAAGGGTATGGGCGATCGCCGGCTGATCACCCTCGAGATAGGAGGCGTCGTAGGTGAATACTACCCTGCCGCCGGGGTCCTCCTGAAGCCTCCCGGCGTAGGTTTCCTTGAAGTAGATCTTCCCCCAGAGCATCTTTGCCATAAAACATATTTTATATGAGTAAGGCAAAAAAGTCTATTTATAAAATATATTTAATATTTAAGTGATGACGGTCAGGAATATTAAATATGTTTGATGAAATTTAATATATCAATGAATATCAATGCGATAGGGTTTATATTGTAAGCTGACCGCAAGGGCCCCATGCAAATGTAATTCTATGGGGGCGAAGGAGAAACGGCTGGTTTTGACTCGATCGGACCCAAAATTGGACCCGGGATTCATCTTCGAATATTCTCTGAGAACGGGACCTGCCTGCGGCAGGCAGGCGCTCCCCGTTCTTTTTTTGCGGGTTGGTGCGATTCAAAAAATCGCGTAACATTTTTAGAATCGTGCCGATAATAAGAACAGATGGGAGAAATGTGACAGGGAGTTGTATTCACCTAACCCATTTATTTAATTGATATATGACATCGATCGCCGACATCAGGACCCTGACAGATCTGGTCGCCTTCTATGAGGAGCACGACCGGAATCACGACGGGAAACTCGATGCTGCCGAGCTGCCGGCGCTGGATGCCTCCACCTTCGACGAGATCGACGCGAATCACGACAAGCTGCTCTCTTCTTCCGAGCTCGCAAGGGGACGGCTTGCGCCGAATATCTTCGCACAACTTGAAACTCTCAATGCAAAACGCTGGACCTTTCCAGACGCGACACTCGCTGACCAAGCGATGATCAATGGCAATGAGTTCCCGGCAGGAACGCGCATCGAATTTCGTAACAATGGAACGCCATACACAGTCGTGCTCGGCGCAGATGCGACGATCCGCGGGCATGTCTTCAGCGCAGGCACGCGCCTGATGCTGCGGGAGGACGGAAGCATCACGAAGGCATGGCCGTCGAAGGACCTCGTCACGCCGGAGGCGACGTACAAGGCGGGAGAAGAAGTGCGGTTTAATGAACGCTGTCACGGGAAGGTGTCGGAGGGAATGCTGGCCTCAGACGCGGAGTTCAAGGGGATCAAATACAAGGTTGGAACGAAGATCACCTTCTATGACACCGGCGAGGTGCGAGAAGGCACGCCGCTCAGCGAGATCCGCAGTGAACTGAATGGAGACGAGATGGTCTTTGCCGCAAACGAGCGCGTGCTCATGGACCGCAACGGCACAGTTTATGAAGGGACGTTGGTGGAGGGAGAACGTATCCAGGGCAGGTTTATGCCTGCAGGGACGGTTCTCAAGTTTGAGCGCGAGGCTCCGCACAATCTTGCCTCAGCAAAGCTAGGCGATGACAAAGAATTAATCATGGATGTAATCGCCAGTAGTTCATTTAGTATTCAGCTGAAACGCGGAACTGAGATCGTTTTCAAAGACGGGAAGCCTGAGAGAATATTGGCATCAGTAACTGCCACCACCAATCTTCTTGGGGGCAGCATTTCATTTGCCGCGAGTGGCGTCATGACGATTGACGGAGCTGGTATCTTTGAAGGGACGCTCGAGGCGGACACCAAAGTCGACAAGAGCAAAGACATCGTCTTCAAGGGTGGAACGCGAGTACGGTTCCGAGGACGACTTCCCGTAAGAGGTACGCTTGCCAAAGATGCAGCATATGCTGGCCTGCTCCTGAAGGCTGACACAGATGTCATCCTCTACCCGAGTGGCGAGCCATTCATTGCGACGCTTGCAAAAAGAGTCTCAGTGCGTGGCATATCATTCGAAGCAGGACAGAAGGTCGTCCTTTCGCCAGACGGGAGACCGCTTTCGGAGGTCCAGGCAGATGACGTGAGAGATGTTCATTTTGATTATATGTGGTGGAAGGAGTCATTTGTCTTGAAGGTTCGCTTGTCATACAGCAACGATGCGACGATTTACGGCGTTCACTATCAGGGCAGCGAGGTCACGCTGATTGTTCGCCCTCTGAATGGCGAAGACCACGAACAGCATAATGAAGCAAAAGCGAATGCGGATGGAGTCGTTTCGATATTCGGAAAGCTTGCGACCGCAACTACCCATCAAGGATATCGGCTTCCAAACAATAGCGACATCCGGTTCGACGCAGACGGGTTCACCGCAATATCCCTTGATGTATCGACGCCACCAGCGGCCCTAAAGCTGTTTGGTGGTGAATACATCATGCAGACACACAATTTCGCCTTGGACATGAATCGCCGAGTTCGCAGTGTCACCCCGGATCGCATGGCACTTCCGATAACCGCTGTCGTGGATCGACTGCCCGTTTCCATGGAATTTCTGATCTCATTTCTGCCACAAGAGAAGGTGTGGATCAGAAAAGATGGTGGGGTTGAAGAGATGGGCCTTGCTGAAGCGGTTCAAATGTTGATCAAGGAAGGGAATATTACGGCTGACAACAAGAGCCTTGAGATTCTCTATGACGAAGATGGATCAATCAACGGAATCAATATCTTGTCTGATATTCCCTTGAAAAACGGCATGGCGATTCGCGGTGGGCAATATTTCCATCTCCCGTTATCAAAGATGCCATTCTACAACGACATCATGTCCATGGTCGACGAAGAGCTCGCCAGGGCGAATCCGTAAGGGACACGTACAGATTACCCACGAGCTTTCTCCGTTCCGCTGATTTTCCGACCGTCCTGTCTTTAGCCGCGGCCTGGTGCTATGATCAACGTACAAGAACTCTTACAGAGTTCCGAAGGAACGAAGGACATCCATCGTCAGAGCGAAGCGACAAGGCCCGCGCCGCACCAACGGCAGGGCGTCACTCCCCTTGAGTCTCATGGATAATCCTCTCGTCCTGTGCCACTGCGCAAAATGGATTCACCTGCCACAGCACCTGAGCATCACGGTTTCGGGTGGTGCCGGACGGGGGACCCCCATTTGACGCCAGCAGCCGCTTTCAATATTCGCATGAACTCCATAACGGATGCGGTGATGCCGCAAATGGGGGTGGCCGGCGACAGGACCCGAAACCGTGATGCTCAGGTGCTACGGCTCGTGCTCGATAGATTTATCGCTTTTAAAAATACTCAAGTCTCACGGTGATCATCTTCTCAAACTTGGCGATTGCGTCCTGGCGGGCGATTATCAGCGCACGGTCGCCGGGCTGGATCACGGTCTGGCCGCGGGGCACCATGATCTCGTCGCCGCGCTTGAGCGAGAGTATGATAAGGCCCTTGGGCAGCTTGAGTTCGGAAATCGGCTTGGTCACGATGTCGGAGGTGGGAAGCGCCTCGACTTCGATCAGCTCGGCCTCGTCCATGATCGAGATGGCGTGCAGCACCTTTCCTTTGCGGATGAAGTGAAGGATCGTGTCCGATGCGAGCTGGCGCGGGTTAATTACGACGTCGACTCCAAGCGAATAGATCAGCCTGCTGTAGGCGCGCTTGTGCGAGAGCGAGATCGCCATCGGGCAGCCCATCTTTTTCGCAAGAAGTCCGCTCAGGATGTTCTCCTCGTCGTCCTTGGTTACCGCTACGAACGCATCCATGCGGTCGATGTTCTCCTCCTGCAGGAGTTCCTGGTCGCTCGCCGACGCGTTGAGGATGATGGGCTTGTTGAGGTTTCGCGAGAGGATCGAGCAGAGCTTGGGGTCGTCCTCCACTATCTTCACGCCGACGCCGAGTTTCTCGAGCGAAGCGGCGAGGTGCATGCCGATGAATCCGCCGCCTGAGATCATGACCGAGGACGGTTTTTCCATCTCGTGGCCGAACAGCCTCATGGACTGAGCCACGCGGCTGACTTCTGCTGCGAAGTACACGGCGTCGCCGGGCATGATCCTGCTCTCGCCGGTCGGAATCAGGAGCTGGCCGCCGCGCACTATAGCCGCGAGCAGGCAGGCGCCGCCGTCGGAGAACTCGGTCAGGTCGCTAAGCGGGCGATTGACTACCTCGCTGTTTCTGCGCACCTTTGTGCCGACCAGCTTCAGGCGGCCGTCGAAAAAATCGATGATGTCGAGCGCTCCCGGCACTTCGAGGATTTTGAGGATCGCGTTCGCCGATTCCTTGTCCGGATTGATCACGAGATTGACCTTGAGTTGATCCTGGATCGTCTCGCCCTCGATATCGAACTGCGGGTCGCGTATGCGCGCAATGCGCTTGGCCTGGGGCGCCTGAAGGCTCGCGAGCAGGGTGACGAGCAGGTTCACCTCATCGCTGTTGGTCACGGCGATCACCATGTTTACGCCGGCGATTCCAGCGTCGCGCAGCACGTGCGGCGCCGCACCGTTGCCCAGGATTATTTTAGCGTCGAGGTCTTCTTCCAGTTCGTCGATCAGCCGCTCGTTCTTTTCGATGATGATGACTTCTTTTTTTTCCTCGATGAGCTTCTCGGCGATGAAGCGCCCGATCTCACCTCCGCCGATTATGAGAACGCTCATGCCATCCTCCTATTTCTTCCAGAAAGTCGGCGCCATGATTGCGATGAGCGTGAAGATTTCAAGGCGGCCGAGCAGCATATCCATGATGAATACGCATTTGGCCAGAATGGGGATGTCGTAGAAATTCCCCATAGTTCCTATCCTGCCGAAGCCCGGGCCAACTCCGCCAATCGTCGTTGCGACTCCGCTGACGGCTTCACTGAAGGTGAGCCCTGCAAATGAAACGACGAGGACGGACAGTACGTAGAACAGCATGTAGAAACCGAAAAACGCTGCCACGCTCTCCAGCACGTTGCGATGCACGACTTTTCCGCCGAGCTTGACCGAGGCAAATACCGTGGGATGTATCAACCGAATGATCTCCCTGTGCGCGAACTTGAAGAGCAACACGACCCTCGCCACCTTGATGGCTCCTGCGGTGGATCCAACGCATCCGCCCATGAACATGAAGAGGACCATCGCAAGTTGCGCAAAAGAAGGCCAGTTGTTGCAGTCTACCGTGGCGAAACCGGTGGTCGTCATTATTGAGACGGAGTTGAATGTTCCCTGGCGAAACGATTCCGCAAGGCTGCCATAGGTGCCGTTCACGTACAGACATAAGGAAACGAGAATCGATCCACTCGCCAGAAACGCGACATAGTAGCGAAACTGGCTGTCCTGCCAGTAGGCCTTGAGGCTCCTGGACCAGGCCGCGTAATGCACGGAAAAACTCACGGTGCCGGCGAACATGATCCCCATCGCGACGATTTCAATATACTGGCTGTGGAACGCACCGATGGATGCGTCGCGAGTCGAGAACCCGCCGCTGGCGAGCGCAGCAGCCGTGTGGCAGAAGGCCTCGAACAGCGACATTCCGCCGCCCATGAACATCACAATGCCTATGACCGTGAGCACGACGTATATTGTCCATAGAGTGATGGCGCATTCGCGGATTCGGGGCCTCAGTTTCTCGTGCAGGTGAGCCGCGGCCTCGGCCTTGAAGAGCTGCATGCCGCCCACGCCCAGCATCGGCAGTATCGCTATGGCCAGCACGATGATCCCCATGCCGCCGAGCCAGTGCGTGAGGGAACGCCAGAAGAGCAGGCCAGTGCCGACTTTCTCTATGGAAAATTTTCCGCCGAGCACTGACGAGCCGGTCGTGGTGAAGCCCGATACCGATTCGAAGAGGCAGTTGATGAAATTTTCAGGAGTCATCGGCCCGACCATTTTTGCGAAGAAGAAGGGCAGCGCTCCAAACAGGCAGGTGAGAAGCCAGACGAGGCAGGCGATCATTATGCCCTCGCGGTGGGTGAGATCGTCAGGCGGTATCTTGACGACGATCATCACCAGCGCTGCAGGCAATACGGTCACCGCCATCGCGATAGCAATGGCTGCCGAATCCTTCTCGCCAAGGTAGAGCGATATCACCAGCGGCGCCGCCATGGCGAGGCCTACGAAGAGCAGGATCTTTGCCGAGAGCGCAAAGAGGAATTTGAAGCGCATTTTACCTCATTGCGGCCAGCGTCTGCTTGAATCGCGCGGTCCTGGCCTGATCGACGCCGTTGTCCGGCGTTATATCCTTTAGATCGCCCTCGACCTCCTTGAGGCGTTTATCGGGGGAGGGGTGGGAAGAGAAGGGTCCGGATTTTGAGCTGTAACCGCTCGCGATTTCCGACTTGATGAAGTCCTCCATTGCCTTGGGGCTGTAGCCCGATGCAGCAGCGAATTTCATGCCGAGCTCGTCGGCTTGATTTTCATCCTTCTTGCTGTAGCCGCTCTGGATGACCTGTTTTGCTACGTCCGACACCACGCTCTGAAATTCCGCCGCAAGCTGGCCTACCTCAGAGGAGCTGTACTGCTTGCCGACCTCGCCCGCCGCGTAGAAGCCGAACTTGGTCCAGCGGGATTTTTTTATCGCGCCTATGCCGTGTCGTTCGGCCACGTGAGCGATTTCATGTCCCAGTACGTTGGCAAGTTGATCTTCATTCTGGATGGATTTAAGAAGACCCCGCGTGATGAAAATGAACCCGCCCGGCGCGGCGAACGCGTTTACCTCATCGCTCCTCAGCACGGCGAAGTGATATCCGCCGTAGGTCACCGGCCTGTCCGAGTGATACGCCACCACCAGCCCTACCTTGTTTACGTATTGATCGAGCGCCGCGTTGCCCAGCAGCGGATACTGGTCGATGATCATCGCCGCGACGGCGCGGCCTATGTAATGCTCCTCCGACGGCGTGATGTCCTTCGACGCCTCGGCGATCTGCTGAACGCCGCCGATGCCGCTGGATACCGCCTGGCCGATGTCAAATGCGTGCGCATGTGCCGTCACGCCGATTGCAACTGCGGATGCGAATATAATGAAGAAGCGTTTCATTGTGTCCTCCGTGGTGTCATCGCGAGGAGCCCCGTAGGGGCGACGTGGCGATCCCTTGAAGACAAGGGATTATAGGGGATTGCCGCGCTTCGCTCGCAATGACACAAAAATTATTTGTTGAGTTTCCCGCTCGCAATGAACTGGCTGAGCACGGGCTGCGATACGGTCATGGCCTCTACCCTGTCGACCTGGGCGTAGGCCGCCGCGAGCTGGGCATTATCCTTCTTGTACTGGCTCTCGACCTGGGGATTGAAGCCCTTGCCAGCCAGCGCCGTCTCGTCGTGCGAAACACCCTTGGCGGCGTAGTTCTTGCTCGCATCGACGGAGGCCTTAGCCGTGCCGGCTGCATTTTTCGGAATGAATCCGTGCGGCTGGGCGATCTGGTACCAGCTCCCCTCCTCGCCGGTCACCTCGATGGCGTCGCCGTAATGCAGGGTTCCCACGGTGGCAGTCATGTAGCTGGCCGAGCCCTTCACCTGCACCTCGCGCACCTGCACGCTGAGCTGCTTCGCGGCGTGCGCCGTGGCCGCAATCAGCGACAGCGCCACGCATGTTCCAATGAAAATACGTTTCATGAGTTCCTCCTGAGACAGAAGTCAGAATTCAGAAGACAGAATCCAGAAGAAAAAGTCAGCCAGTGTTTGTTTGCGGCCTCCAGGGCTTCTGAACATGCCATTCCGGATTCTGAATTCTGACTTCTGAATTCTGCTTTCATTCACTTTTCACTGAAAGTAATCACGCCGTCGAAATGCTCCGGCGGTTCCGCCACGTACTTATCGCACAGCGAAATATAGTATGCAACGACCGAGTCGTTTCCGCCGGAGATGGCTTTGAATGCGGCGCAGGCACCGACGAAATCCCCGGCAAAAAATCTTTCCATCGCCGCGCTGAATTTTGCGAGCGCCTCGACAGCTGTCGCGCCGAGTTCGCCCTTTGCGCAGAGCGGTTCGTATACGGCTATCGGCTCCGAACGCCCCTTGACCCTTACCCTGCCGATCATGCGGGCCTCCACCGAATCGCCGGCTTCCCTGAAAGTGGTTTCGCTTATGATGATGCGCGTGCCGAACTTCTTGTTCAGTCCTTCGAGCCTCGAAGCGAGGTTAACCGTATCGCCGATCGCCGTATAATTGAATCGCAGATCCGATCCCACGTTTCCGACCACGGCCCTGCCCGTATGGATTCCTATCCTCGTGGTGAACTCCGGAATTGCCTCGAGCGCCTTCTGCACGTCGAGCGCAGAGAGCACCGCGTGCGCGGCGTGATCGGCGATGGGCAGCGGGGCCCCCCAGAACGCCATCACGGCGTCGCCGATGTATTTGTCGAGCGTCCCTTCGCGTCGCGTGATGACTGACGTCACTTCAGTGAGATAGCTGCAGAGCCTGCTCACGAGCTCCGTAGGAGTCATGGTCTCCGATATGGTCGTGAAATTTGCGATGTCGGAAAAGAAGATCGTGATTTCCCGCTCCTCTCCTCCCATGCGCACGTTATCCGGGTCCTTTGATATCTCGCTCACGACCGCCGGAGAGAGGTACTGCCCGAATGCGTGCTTGATCGCTCGCCGCCTGCGGCCTTCCGTCATATAGTTCCTGAGGATCACTGCGAAGGACGAAAGCACGAGAGCCGCAAGTGGAGCCGCGATCGGGATCCAGAGCCCCTTCCAGAAGAGGGCGAACGCCAGGGCCGCGTACGCGCACGCGATGCCCGCGATCAATGCGATGATATGGGAGAGCCGCGAAATCTGCGAGAGCCCGGCAGCCGCGCCAAGCGCCATCGCCATGACGATGAGGATTTGGGCGGGGAGCCGAAGCGGCGTGATGAACGAGCGGCGCAGCAGAGAATCGATTACGGTCGCGTGCACCTCAGGACCGGGATAGACATGGGCCAGCGGCGTGGGCTTGAGATCATAGAGTCCGGGAGCCGCGACGCCTATGATGACGACGCGGTCCTTGAGAACGGACGGATCGAGATCCGGTTTTTTCCCTTCGGCGATCTGCTGGTTTGAGATGAGGACTTGGGCGAGAGGGTAGACGGGATAGGCGTCCACGCCGCCAATATAATTGATCATGAGATTGCCCGAGCCGTCCAGCGGCACGCGCTTCCCGTCGATCTCAAGGTTCGACCGAGAGGTCCATTCGATGGAGCCTAAATCGCCGACAAAGCCCGCAACCTCGAGCGAAATCTGCGGCAGGGCGAGGTCGTTCATCCTGAACGCGAGCGGAATCCTGCGGAAGATGCCGTCGGAGTCGGGCTGCGTCTGCGCGTTGCCGAATCCGGCGGCGTGTTCGGCGATTGCGGGGATCGGCACGGACATGAGCGAGTGCGCTTCTGGAAGGAATGCCGGCGGAGATCCCCCGAACGGCATGCGCGCGCGCGCGACTACCTCCGATTCATCCGGAGGAACCTGACCCTCGTTCTTGCTGGCGAAGAAGACGAAGAAGACAGGCGGGCCCTCTGCGATTCCCTTTGCAAAGGCCGCGTCGTCGGCAACGCCGTAGGAGGAGTCCTCCGAGAAGAAGAGGTCGAAGAGCACGGCCCTTGCGCCGCCGCGTTTTGCGAACTGAAGCGCGCCCGCGTACAGCTCGCGCGGCCACGGCCAGGAGATGCCCATGTCCTTCATCGTGGTGAGCGAAGGTTCGTCCACGTAGAGCAGCGTGACGTTCTCGCCGCTGCCGCGCGCCGCGTGGTGCGACGCCTTCATGCGAAGGTCGTACGTCTTGAATTCGAGGGAATCCAGAAGGCCCGCGCTGAGGAGTACGACGAAGATCGCAGCCGAGCAGAGACCGATGAGCGTACCCCAGATGGCGTGACGGGCGCGTTGATTGGTTAGAATTTTTTGCAGCATGAAGGGACAAGAGATGATTCAGCGCCGCCTGTCAAGCTTGTGCGAGAGCACATCGGAAACCCTTGCCGTGAGGCCTTCTATCATGCCGGCGTCGCGCGGCGTGAGTCCGGCGCGTCCGAAGATCCGCTCGAATTGCGCGAGGATCTTCGACTTAAGCGGATCGTCGGGCGTATCCTCATAGCCAAGGGATTCGAGCATTGAATCGATCAGGTTGAGCGACGACAAAATTTCAGCTCGGGACACGAATTTTTCTTCAGCGCGAGAATTTATTTCGTGCCTCGCTGTTTCCTGTCCGCCTGCGCGTTCCAGCGCATTGCGGAGTTCGTAGCATCCGAGCAACACCGATTGCGCGAGATTGAGAGAGGGCAGATCTGCACACGTGGGTATCTCCAAGACCGAGTCGCATCGCTTTATCTCCTCGTTGCTGAGCCCCTTGTCCTCTCTGCCGAATACCAATGCCGCCCCTCCTTCGCAGGAACGTGCGGCGAGTATTGGCGTTGCTTCGCAGATGGCCATGTGGCGCTTCCGGCCGCGGCCCGTGCGCCTGGTGAACGCGGCTGCGTAGGCCACGTCGGAGAGCGCATCGTCGAGCGACGAAAATACGCGCGCGGATTCGAGGATATCCTTCGCATCGACCGCCCACGTGTAGGCGGGAGAAGTCAGGTGTGGCACCGGATTCACGAGCCGCATGTCGAAGAACCCGAAGTTCTTCATGGCGCGCGCGGTTGCGCCGATATTGGCGTCGCCCCGCGGTTCGACGAGGACTATTGCGAGTTTCATGAAAACCCCTGATTCCCGAACAAGAGGTGATTGTCAATATTCGGTTTTTTCAAGCAACAAAGATGATCGAGAATATTGCGCGACAGATTTGTCCTTTCCGCGTTGCTTGTGCTTGCGCATTACACCCTTGAGTTGAGAGCTTGACTCGCCTTGCTCGTTTCATCTACAAAGAACTCGATCATGAGTTCAAACGGCGCTGATAGAAGAAAATTTGCACGGCTCGATCTGGCCCTCACGGTGAGTTACCGCGTCTCCGGGCAATCCGGGGGGCAGCCGGCCGATCCGCGGGAGGCGGTATCCAGCGACATAAGCCTTGGCGGCTTGAGGCTCATGACGCCGGGGCCCCTGGAGAACGGCACGCTGCTCGATCTGGAAATATTGCTCGGCGAAGAGGACGATCGTCCGCTTACGGCGAGCGGCGAAGTCATGTGGCAGAACAAAATATCACCTACAAGCTACGAAACCGGGATCATGATCCGTGGGATGCCGAACGAGGACAAGAGCAGGTTCATGCAGTTCGTGTTCGATCAGATGGCCAAGGTGGTATCCTGAAACTTCATCACTATTGACGCTCACGCTTTGCTTCTATCACGCGCTTGATCTCGGCGATCAGCTGTTTGCTTTCAAACGGCTTCACGATGTAGCCGTCCGAGCCGGACGCCTCGGACAGCTCGCGGTCCTTGGGGTGGCTGCGGGCCGTAAGCATTATGATCGGTATGTCGCGGTATTTCTCGTTGAATTTGAGAAGCCTGCACATCTGAAACCCGTCGAGTTTGGGCAGCATTATATCCAGCAGTATGGCGTCGGGCATCCTGCGTTGCGCTTCCTTTAGGCCCTCCACGCCGTCGCCCGCCGTGAGCACTTCAAAACCGCTGAAAGAGAGTAGGTCCGAAAGCAGCGTCTGCATGTCCGGTTCGTCGTCGACGATGAGGACGAGGGGCTTGGCCCTCGGTATTATCGGTTTGAGTTCCATTTCCGGCTCAACGTCCGCCAGGGTCTCGTCCGATTCGGACAGCGCCGGCGCAAATTCCTGAGCTTCGCTCTCGCCGAGTGAAGTTGCCGGAGTGGAAATCGCCGACGCGGCAGCCATACCTGCGGCTTTTTTCGCCGCCTTCTGAATATCCAGTATTGCGGCCACGTGCATGAGCATGCGATCGAAGTCTATCGGCTTGATGAGAAGTCCCGCGATACTCTTCTGCGAAAGGTTGTCGCTTATAAGTTCAGGGGTCGTGGCTACGAGTACGGGGATGGAAAGTCCCTTGGCCTTCATTATATCAAGTAATGCATACCCGGAAAGGTCGGTCGTCATGAGTTCAAGGATGAGGAGGTCAGGTTGCTCGCGGGTTATCAGCGCAAGCGCCGAAACGCCGCCATCGGGCGTTACTACCTCATAACCCGCGGCTGAAAGCGCGCTCGAAAGCGAATCTATAAGGGGTTTTTCGCAGTTGACTATGGCTATTTTGGCTTGCCCGGAGGCCGTCATATGAGTACCCTTATACCAACCTGCGATATGGAAGCAAAGGGAGAACCTTCGCCAGGCCACTGATGGCCTGGCTGGTGAGAAAATGACCATCAGCGCGGCAAAAGATCAAAAAATTGACCGATGGCTCAAATTTCACACAACCTTTTTTCGCAACATGCGATAAGTAATGCGAGGTCACAATGGCTCGCACCTACTACGAAATTTTACAAGTAACAACAGAAGCTGCCCCGGAGGTAATAGCGGCGGCCTACAGGGCGCAGATGCAGGCGCTTCGCAAACACCCCGATCTGGGCGGCGACGAGCGGGAGGCGGCTCAGATCAACGAGGCCTACGGGGTGCTCTCCGATCCCGATGCTCGCGCCCGCTATGACGCGACGATTCGCGCCACGGGGCCGGCGGCCGGAAGCAAAACCGCCTCAGGCGAAGAGCGGCGGAGAGTCTCACGCCATGACATAGATGCGGTCGTAGCTTTCTGCATAGATCACGACGTGCTCTGGCACTCAGCGCGCGTAATGGATTATTCGATTCTCGGCATGAGGCTGCGCTCCCATTCGCCTCTCAAGGAGGGAGAGCGCGTAGTGATAGTTCCGCCGAACCTCGCCGCGTTTGCGATCCACGGAATCGTCCGCTGGTCGCGCTCATTTCACCCCACCGTCTTCGAGCGCGTCTACGAGGCGGGCGTAGAATTCCCCGACCAGATGACCGATATAGATAAGCGATTGTCGATCTGAACAGCTCGCTTTCTGCCTGAAACAAATTTGCGGAGAGGCACGCAGCAAGCGCGGTTTTCGCCCTCCCGCCGAATGAACGGGAACGCGGTGGCAAATACTCGAACGTTAGCCCTATTATCTGACTACCAGTCCGTGTCGACTCATTCGCCGGGAGGGCGGAGACCGCGCGTACTTCGTGGCACGTAGCCCGCCGAGAGGTCGGAATCCGCGAGCGGCGTGGAATCGGCGGCGTGGATGGAAACTCAGCGCGGTTTCAATATCACGCCTTTTCCGCAGCGGCCGTCGATCCTCGTTACTACCGGATCGGCGAACCGTACGTGTTTGACCAGTTCGCTCTCCGACTCGGCGGGCAGGGATTCGAGCCAGCCGAAATCCACGAAGTCATCTCCCTTCGCAGCGTCTATGGAAAGATAACCGATACGGCACGACGCGATGTTGTGGAAGAAGTGCGTGCCCTGCGAAGGTTCAACGTCGAGTTCTGCGGTCGCTATTTCGCCTATCACCTTTGCATGCGATATCTGGGAGTAGGCCACCGGTACTCCGAGCATCGGGTTTACCGTTCCCCATCTGCCGAAACCCAGCAGCACGTACGTCTCACCGCGCGCCACCATCTCCGAGTTGATCCGGCCGACCTCATGCGCGATCTCGGCTGTCCTTTCGGGTTCGAATGCGGCGGGTTTCACATATACGAGGTTGTGGATTCCTCCGAACACGCCGTTTCCCATGGCCCTGCCGGTGGAGACGATGCAGTCCGCGCTGTCCACTCCTTCGACCGCGACTTCCTCCGCTTCTTCGCCGGAGACGAGAGGCCTGATCTGCAATAGATAGAGGCAGGGCGGCGCGCCGGCGCGCGGGAGTTGCGCCGCGAATTCGATTTCCACGGGACAGCCCATCGATTCGGCTCCGACTTCGAGCATCTCTGAAATTGCAGAGGGGAGCGGAAAGAGGGAGCCCGACAGGAGCCTGGAGAACGTGACTATGCGCGGGCCTTCGCGCGCGAGCCCGTCGTAGATGATATCGTCTTCGGGAGAATACGTGCCTCCCAGCTGTGAGAGCACGCCGTGATTTTCCGCAGCCGTCAGATCAAGCGTCGCCAGCGTCACGGTTTCGTCTGTAAAGAGCGAAGGTGCGCTCTCGGACAGTTTAAGGGCATGGAAATTGCGCTGGGAACGCGCGGCGATATCGCGCGCATGCCCGAACTGCGGCAGTATCGCGGGATAGCGGGGACAGAACCGCAACGCGCGGCCGCCGCGCACGGCCATGGTTCCCAATCCCATGACGAGCTCGGCGATTCCGTCCTCCGGCTTTAGATAACCGACCGGGAAGAAGTTATATGACTGCGCTACTCCGGCTACGTCGGGATAGTAGTAGCCGCCGTGTTCTTCGCCAACGATCTGCTGCACCGCCACGGCCATCTTCTCCGTCTCGATCGAAACGCCGTTCGCTTCCATGTATGACTTGGGATTGGAGAAGAACGTGGACGCATAGACGAGCTTGATTGCGGAGACGAACTGTTGAAGCCTCGTCTCCAATTCCGGGTGATTGTTCGGAATAAAGTAAGTCGTGTAGATGCCGGCGAACGGCTGGGAAAGCGAGTCTTCGGAGAGCGAGGAGGATCTCACCGCGAGCGGCCGGCCGGTTCTCTTGAGAAAAGACGCGAGGTCGGCAAGTATCCTGTGGTCCAGCTCTCCAGCCAGGAAGGCGGCGGCGATCTTCGCGTCGTCGGTCTCCTCTACGGCCATGTCGCGCAGCATGTTGCGATCGAGGAAATTGTCGAAGACGTCGGTTCCTATCACCGCGGTCTGGGGAACCATGACCCTTCGGCCCTCGAACCGCTTGGCGACTTCAGGATCCGAGAGGAGCTTTGTCATGAAGCCGATGCCTCGGCCCTTGCCGCCGATGGAGCCGCCTCCGATCCGCATGAATGGCATTGAGAGGTCGAGGTTCTGCTCTGAGAAGCGCGCTATCGTCATACGCTGGCGTATGATGCGGGCGGCCTTGAGGTATTCTATCAGCGTCCTTCGAAGGTCCTCAATCGTGAAAGATTCGCATATCTTCAAAGGCTTCAGCTTGGCTGCCAGCTCCATCTCTCCGCGCGCATAGAACCAGCTCGAGAAGTGGTTGCGCATGTTGTGATAGGCGATAGAATCGGGCGGTATCGAAGGGAGGATGTTCTCCATGACCAGAAGCGTTGGCGCGCGTCCCACCTCGCTTCCGTCCGGCATGCGGAATACGAAGTCGCCGAAACCGAAGTATGCCTTGATAAAGGCCCTGAGTTCCGAGAGCAGGTGCACGGAGTTCTTGTCCGCGTAGGAGGCTCCGAGCGATTCGGCGCGCGCCGCGTTGGAGACGTCCTGAGACTGGAGCAAGACAGGAATGTCGGGATTGTCCGACTTGACGAGCTGCGTGAACTTGTAGCCTGCGTCAGGGTCGAGTCCGCCGCCCTTCGGAAACCTCACGTCGCTGATCACGCCTATGACGTTGTCGCGATATCGACCGTACAGCTCCGCGGCCTCCTCGTAACTGGAGGCGAGCAGGATCTTCGGTCGGCTCATCATTCGCAGGAGCTTTTCCTCTGCGGTCGCGCCCTCAGCGATGAGCTCGCGCGTCTGCACCATTAACTCCGTGTAGAGCATCGGCAGGAGCGCGCTGTAAAAGTGGGGCGAGTCCTCAACCAGAATGATGGCGCGCACCTGTTCTATGAGGCAGTCGTGCGGCGCGTTGAGCTGATCCTCGAGGCTCTTGATGATGGCGAGGAAGAGGCGCGTATCGCCGCGCCAGTAGAAGGTCTTATCGAACGGCGACGATTCCTTTCGTTTCAGAAGTCCCGCGGCTCGCCCCGTCTCGGGAGTGAGAAGCACCACGGGAAGCGCAGGCTTCAGTTGCTTTATCGCCCGCGCCATCTCCACAGAGCTCTGTTTTTTTCCGACGCGGAGACCAGTGACCACGAGGTCGAAATTTTTGTTTTTCACGGCTGCCAGCGCCTCATCGGCGGTAGATACGCGCGTGATCGCCGGCGCGCTGGTGAGATGAAGCATCGTGTATTCGTCGGAGACCCTGTCCGCGAGTATGCCTTCCTCTTCCATTATATAGAGATCGTAAGGCGAGGAAACGAGCAGCACCTCTCGGATGCGCTTGGCCATCAGCCTGTGCATCTCATGCGAAAAGAGGGTCATACGCAATGTATAAACCGAAACGAAATGGTTCACAAGAAGGGGCTTTGTGCCACAAAGGTTACGTGGGCTCTGTGCCGTTAACAATTGCGTAGTGGTACATAGCGAGCGTGGGTCCTCTTCCCTCGCCGGGCGAACGGGAACGCGATAGCTTGTGTTTTACCGTTAGCCGTATGAACTGATCGTCACTCGGTGTCGATTCGTCCCGCCGAGGGGAGAGGGCCCATGCGTCCTTTGTGGCACGGAGCTTCCGGCTGTGGCAGGACCTGCGCGTGCTGCGTGGTGACCGGTAACAAATCTGTTGAAGTTCTCGGGGATCTGCAGCAGATTGCGAAAAAAACATAAGCGGCATGCCACGGAGTGAATCTGAGGTGATTTCCATGAACAAACTCAATTTCACCAAATCTCAAGAGCTATGGAACGAGGCGCTGGATCTAGTTCCCGGCGGAGTGCTGGGCATCAGAAGGCCGTATAACTTTGTGCCCGGCGAGTATCCGTATTTCCTGAGCAAGGGAAAGGGCGGCCGCATCTGGGATCCTGACGGAAACGAATATATAGATTTCCTTTGCGCCTATGGCCCCATCATTCTGGGGCATTGCGAGCCTGAGATAGACGAAGCTGTTGCAGAGCAGGCTTCGAGAGGATTCTGCTTCAATCTCTGCCAGCCGGTGCAGAATGAACTGATGAAGAGGCTCAAGAAAATTATCCCGTGCTTCGAACAGGGCTTCACCGTGAAGACCGGCTCCGACGCGGCCACCGCTGCAACGCGCATCGCTCGTGGGTTTACCAAACGTGCAAAGATCCTGCGCTGCGGCTATCACGGCTGGCATGACTGGTGCGTGGAGACGCACGGCGGCATCCCGCCCAAGCTCTACGAAGACACGTTCGAATTCCACTATAATGATATCGATTCCCTGGAAAAATTGCTCGCGCAGAACAAGGGCGACGTCGCTGCGATAATCATAACGCCCGTGGGGCATCCACTTGCAAAGCCCGTCGAGGAGCCGAAGCCCGGTTTTCTTGAGGGGGTGCGCAGGCTCGCGACCGAACACGGCGCGGTCCTCATCTTCGACGAGATACGCTCCGGTTTCCGCGTTTCGCTGGGTGGCGCGCAGGAGCGTTACAAGGTGACGCCGGATCTCGCGCTCTTCGGCAAGGCGATAGCAAACGGCTATCCGATCGGAATCGTCTGCGGACGCCGCGATATCATGAAGCCTCTCACGGACGGCGAGGTCTTCATATCCTCAACGTTCTTCCCGAACAGCCTGGAGATCGTGGCAGCGCTCAAGACCGTTGAGATCCTCGAGCGCGAGAAGGTCCCCGAGAAAATCTGGGAACGTGGCACCGCGTTCCTCAAGAGCGTGCACGAGATCATCCATTCGTCCGGCGTACCGGCTCACCTCTCCGGGATTCCGCCAATGCCCTACATCACCTTCCCTGCGGACCCTGAGAAGAAATACAAGGAGCGGCGCAAGCTCTTCTTCACAGAGGCGGTCCGCCGCGGCCTCTTCATGCAGCCGTACCATCATTCCTACATAGCGTACCGCCACACGGACGAAGACCTCAAACAGGCCGCAAACATAATCAAGGACTCGCTGGCAGAGGTGAAGAAACAGATTCCGTGATCCGTAAATCGTGAATCGAAACTGCAAAATACGATCTACGAATTGAACAGTATCGCCACTCCCGCTACCGCTATGGCGGCGCCGATGACTGCGCGCCATGAAACCTTCTCGCGGTGAATCACGACGACCATCGGAAGGATGATTACCGGCATCGTGGAAATGAGCGTTGACGCGACCCCTGCGGGGATGAGTTTCAGGGCGAAGAGCGAGAGCCAGATTCCGATGAACGGTCCCAGCACCGCGCCGCCAAAGGTCATGAGCATCGCGCGCTTGTTTTTGAAGTCGCAGAGCGCGCGCCAGGTGTGACTCTTGGCAAAGCCGATTATCCAGAAGGCCACTGCACCCGCTGCCACGCGTATGAATGTTGCAGAGAGAGGATCGACGCCGTCCGAGCCCATCATCGCGGGTTTTGCCATGACGTATCCCACTGACTGGCAGATAGAGGAGAGGATCACAAACGATATGCCCCGGACGAGGTGCTGGTGTCTCTGCGCCAGCTCCTTCTGATTTTCTTCAGCCACGACCCACGTCGTTCCACCAAGCGTCACCAGAATGCCGAGCCACGCCAGCCCTCCGAGCCTCTCGCCCAGAAACCAGCGCGCGAGCAAAGCGGTGATTATCGGGCCCACGCTCATGATCAGCACGCCGAGCCTGGGGCCTATGTCCATATAGGACTGGAACAGCAGCATGTCGCCCACGACCACGCCTATCACGCCGCTCGTCAGGAGCAGCGACATCTGATGATGATTCGCGACAGGTATGATCGTGCCGAAAGTGGCGATGTGGGCCGCGGCAAGGAGGAGCGCGCCGAAGAGCGTGCGATAGTGGTTCATCGAGAGCGTCCCCACGCGCTTGCTTGCCGACGTGAAGAAAAGCGCGCACGCGGCCCAGCTCACTGCCGTAGCCAACGCCGCTGTGACGCCCATGGGGTTCATTGATGCTCCTTCTGTTTCCGGCATGAAAGGAATCAGTTGGATCGGGACGCCTTCCGAGGCACGCCTGCGCCGCCTCACACGCCGGCGGCTTGGCTGCCCTCCGAGCGTCGCGTTATTCGAGGCTTCGAAAGCGACGCCCTCCGAGCGCCTCGGAAGGCGTCCCGATCCAACTGATCAAGAATATACCGAAAAACAAAGGGGTCCTATATGTGATGAAAAGCGCGTTGTCGAGTGCGACGAAAAACGATGAAAACACGCAACTTTCCCGATCAGGCGCCGATAACGGGGAAGTCATGACGACGATCCTCAATATCCAGCTTTCCCTGACGCCGCCGGCCGAAAACCTGGCCGAGCTGGGTGGAGATCCGTCGCTCGATGGTGCCGGTTTGGAGCCCGATGGTGCAGAACAATTCATGACGGCAGCCGATGAAGTCGCCGAGCCACTCGCGTTATCATTCGAGCCTCGTGCCGACGCCAGTCGAAGATTTAAAATCTTTGCGGCCGATGCACACCAGACGATCGCTCCGCACATGCGCGGTGTCTATTCCTCTCTGCAGCCGGATGCGGATACGCGCGCGAGGCTCTTTGCGGCGGTCAACGCCGTGAAAGATGCGTGCGTGGAGGACTGCCTCGGATTGTGGGAGCAGATGCGAAAAAAATGCGATCCAAAAGGTCAGTTCTTTTGGATGCGACTTCATCAACACGCATTGCCCCTTCTCTTGACGATCAAACTCTGCCACCAGATCGGAGATGTGAGGTCTCAACAACAACTTCTGAAATGCATGTGGGGTTTTAAAGGGTGGCAACACGAATTCCCCGAAGTGGCCGAAGATATGCGTAAGGCCCTGGCCAATCTCGATCTTCCGCTCGATACATTTGTTCGTCTGCTCGTGCTGGAGCGGAAAGTTCGCGGCAGCGATATCGTCCAGCCTCTGCAAACCGGTCGTTGGTATCAAGTGCTGGAGAGAATGGAGCAGTCGGGGTCGCAATCCCTCTTCGATCCTCGCTGGTCAAGCGATAAGTGCTTCGAGAGAGCAGGGGAACTGACGTCAGAGAGTGTGCGTGCGCTCTTGACGCTAGAGCGGATTTCGCCTCCAGGCCGGCGCGTACTTTCGAAAGAGATCGAAGAGCTCGATCTGAAACAATTTCCCGCGCTCCGGGCAATCGACGAGATGCCCGGATATCCAGAGGAGGCGAAGAGGGCGGTAACATCCATACTTGGTAATATGCTGGCGGGGTCCTCTCTTTACCCGAATGCATCGCCGGATCTCTGGCCTCTTTTGATCAAGGCCGTGAAGGTCGTTACCGAAGTCATGCTCGATAAGGATCTCGATATCGGAAAGGTTCATTCATTGACTGACCTTCATGAAATCTGGGAGGAACGAAAATTGCGATACTTTGAAGTTTTTTCCCTGCTTTCTTCATTCGGTCTGTTCCATGAAGCCTATCGTGCCGCGCGGAAAGTTCAGCGTGCCTATGACACGCAGCCAAGGCGGATTGCCGGAACGATCTACCAGGATTGGAAGATCCTGCAGCGTTTGGGGGATGCCTATGAGGCCAGGGCTGTTGCGACGCAGCGACCTTTTCCGAATGTCAGCGCCGACGGACCGTTGCCGAAAGTGAGCAGGTGGCAGTGGACGATGATGGAACGACTCGGTGAGATGGGATCAGGAAAATCGAAAGGCGTGAGTCTGTTGCCGCTGAGCGATATTCTTCCTCTTCATGGCGTGAAAGATCAGGAAGAGTATCTCGACAGTCTTCAATCCATTGCCTCCGGAATTATGCTGAGCCTGGAGTCAAACGGATGGAAACACGGCGAATTGCCGACAGACGTCCAACTCGAAGAGATCACGCGTGAATGGCAGTACGAAGCGCTTAATGACAATTCCCAATACCGTCTTCCTCTGGTGAGTCAATCGATCGGCAATGGCACGAGGCTCCTGCTCAACGGCCACCATCGCATTGCGGCGCTCCTCATCCTCGTGAGTCAGGGGTTCCTGCCGGAAGAGGTCCTCGATCGCATCCCCTTTGAAGAAGTTGAGATCGATCTCGAAAACCTCCTCAAGCCCGCGATCAAGGGACACTATCGCGAGCGGAATGCCTTCCGCTTTTCCTGGGCTGACGCGATGTCTTTCGATTCTGCCGCTGTGACGTTGATGAACCTCGCAGGCGTCACGCACACGCTCCGCGAGGTGATCGACGCCTCGCCCTCGCTCAGACCTCGCCGCAGGAAATAGCATCATATGCCTGCTAGACATATCTCTTGATTTTAGGAAGTCGATCTCCTAAAATCAGGAGTGTCATGATAACTACCGAATTAAAAAGAATAATATCTGAGCGGTTGCAAGAACAGGCCCCTCTTATTCAGGTCCTTTTGGGACCCCGGCAGGTGGGGAAGACTACAACTGCCAAGGTGATTTTCGATGCGTGGACCGGCCCAAAGGTCATGGCAACGGCAGATTCCATCACCCCTCCAAATGCGGAATGGATCAGATTCAACTGGGAGCAGGCCAGGCTCAAGGGACCGGGCACGCTCCTCATCTTCGACGAAATCCAGAAGGTCGAGCGCTGGAGCGAGGCCATCAAGTCGCTGTTCGATCCGGAACGCGGTACTGGCAGATTGAAGATCCTCCTGCTCGGTTCATCGAGTCTCTATTTGAAGAAGGGTCTGGGAGAGAGTCTTGCAGGCCGCTTTGAGCTGCTCCACGCGCCTCACTGGTCGCTTGCAGATTTTCAGCAGGAGTTCGGCTGGGACTTTGATCGATTCGTGCGGTTCGGGGCCTACCCCGGCGCTGCACCGTTTGCGGACGATGAGGCGCGATGGCGCGATTATATCCGCCAGAGCATCATCGAGCCGGTCATCAGCCGCGACATCCTGGGTGTCTCTTCGGTTACCAAGCCAGCGCTCTTTCGACAGACGTTTGAGCTCGCCGTGCAGCACCCCGCGCAGACGCTCAGCCTGCAGAAGATGTTGGGCCAGCTGCAGGATCGCGGAAATGTCTCGACCATCAAACACTATCTGGAGATCCTGGAGCAGTGTTTTCTGATCCGGACGCTGCAGAAATATTCGGGTTCTGCGGTACAGGTGCGAGCGTCTATTCCCAAGATCGTGGTGCTCAATCCTGCGCTCACACATGCCTACGAGTCTCAGTCAAGGCTCTCTGATTCGGTATGGTATGGCCGCGTCTTTGAATCCATGATCGGCGCCCATCTGTCGCGTGCGGCGGGTTGTGAATTGTATTACTGGCGCGAAGGCAATCTTGAGATCGATTATGTCCTGAAGACGCCGAAGGGCGTTATCGGTATCGAGATCGGCGTTCGCGAGAAGCCGATGAGGCATAAGGGCATGCAGGCCTTTTCCAAACGATTTCCCAAGGCACAAGTCATGATGTGGAATCTTGAACAAGGCATTGAATATCTGAAGTCAGACCCATCGAGTATTCTCTAAATGCACGTGCGCAAGAGACAGAAAGGCGCTCATCTCCTCGGCGCGCATTGCTCCATCGCGGGCGGCGTTGCCAACGCGCCTTTGATCGCGGCCGAGATTGGCGCCAATGCGCTTCAGCTCTTTACGGGCCCCAACCAGCAGTGGCGAGCGCCAGAGCTTACGCCGGACGAGGTCGAGGCTTATCATTATAATAGAGACAAGGCGGGCATCTGCGCTGTCGTCGCACACGCGGGGTATCTCATCAACCTAGCTGCCCCTGACGAAGAGATCTTCGATAAATCAGTCGCAGCGATGAAGGCGGAGATCAATCGGGCGGAGCTGCTGAGTATTCCATGGGTCGTCGTGCATCCCGGCTCGCACAAGGGCATGGGGCTTGAATGGGGCGTGTGGAGGATCGCGGAGGCGCTTTCCGAAGTCCTAGCCGCCACGGCCGGCTGCCGCGCTGGTGTAGCGCTGGAGACCATAGCGGGACAGGGCAACTCGATTGGCAGTTCGTTCGATGAGCTTGCCGAGATCATTCGCATAGTCAAGGGCGGGAAGCGGATGGCCGTCTGTTTTGACACGTGCCATGCCTTTGCCGCGGGCTATGAGCTTCGCACGAAGGCAGGATACGAGAAGACGTGGAGAGAATTCGACCGCGCGATCGGGCTCGAGAATCTCATAGCGATGCACCTCAACGACTCCAAGGGAGAGCTCGGAGGCCGCAAGGATCGTCACGAGGATATTGGCAAGGGAGAGATCGGGCTCGCCGGCTTCAGGCGTATCATGAATGACAAGCGCATCGCGCACGTGCCGATGCTCCTGGAGACGCCGAAGCAGGGCGATGCCGTGAAGTCCGATATCCACAATCTCAAGGTGCTTCGCCGGCTCATCATAGGGTGAAAAACGCGAAACACCGCCGTTGCTTCTGAAAAACATTATAATTTCAAGATGTTACAAGCCTGAAAAAAACGCGCAACATCCTCGGAGTAATGCCGAGAATAGTATTGGAGGGGTATCTCCTCCTGTATATGTCTGTTCACGTGTCAGGAAAGGGGAGTATATGGTTCCTGTGATTTTTCTGGGCGTGCTGGCGGCGCTCGCTGCTGCGGGTTGTGCGGCGAGCTGGAAAGAATCGGTGTCGCCCAATTTCAAATCTCGCGATCCGGACGCAGGCGCGGGCAACAGGATTCCGCTCGGTGAGGATGTCACGCTTGTCGACGACGGCAACGGCACATTTTCAATGGACGACAAAAACGACTATGTGATGGATTCCGCAGGTGCGAAGCTGGCCGCAAATGACGAGCGCGTACAGAAGGCCTTTGCGAGGGTAGGCATCAATGGCGCTCAATTCAATCGTGCGCCCGTGGCTGCGCTTCGAAACTACATTGCGGTCTTCTGGTCCAGGATGGCCGATATCAAAAAGGATCAGGACGCCCAGTCAGTATGGAGTCATTACGAAGAGATAGCAAAGGCCGCCGATGCCGCCGGCGTTCCTCGCGGTGTCGATTCTGCTCTTGCGGCCCGTGCACTCGATATCTCCGGAAAACTCGGTTGTTACATCCCGATCTTCATGGCGGAGCAGTCTTCGGGAGATGCTTCCGTTAACGGCGTTTCCGCCGCGATCAACGTCGCCGGAAAGTGCGGCAGGGAACAGAAAGTCAAAGATCCGGAATTCTCAAAACGCCTGAAGGATATATGCAAGGCTGCGATCCAGACGCTTTCTGAAAAGAACTGGACGGTTGAAGATCTCGGCACATTAAATGAAGAATTTAAGAAGCTCGGCCAGGCTCTGGACGCGGCAGGAATCAGAAACACTCAAGGTTATCAGGCCGGCGAGAATGGTCTCGGCAATGCTATCGGTGAGGCCTTTTTCGACTGCTATTTCAGAGTGATTTCCTCTGTACTGGTTCGGACTGACGTCAAAGAAGAGCTTGATGTAGGAAAGGTGGAGCTCCTGCAGGCGACGATCTCAACGATCGGAGGATTTGCCAGTCAGGTAGGTCTTGAGGACAAGTTCAGCGGCGCCCTCCATGATCAGTTGATAAAGGGATATCGCGAAGCGCTCGCTGCGATAAAGGCGCGCAGCGGAGAGCTCGCAAGCGCGTCAGTTGCAAGGGAACGCCTCGACGCGCTTGAGAAATCGGCGAAGGAGAAGAAGATCTACAGCGAACTGAGCAGGGAATTTCTGGCTGCACGAAAAGCGCTCAACAAGAGCGGTGGAAGGTGAGGAGGATCGGATGACAAGGCATGGCCGCAAAATGAATCTCAATATTGCCGCGATCATGTTCTTCCTTGCGGCTGGGCTTTTTTACACGTCGTGCGGCGGTGATAGCGCGGTCGAAGCGAACGCCGATATTACGGACCTGCCTCCGGTCGCGGTGATCTCCATGTCGCCCGCATCGCCCGCGCCGTGGCAGAAGGTCACGCTCGACGGCAGCACTTCGTTCGATCCTGAAGGCACTCCGATCAAGTCCTATGCGTGGCGGCAGACCGGCGGCACCCTCACGGGTCTTTCGGGCGCCACCGCGGCGGTGATGTCATTTTACGTACCGGACACCGTGACAACTCTCGAATTTGAACTAGTCGTCACCAACGATAACGCGGTCGCGAGTTCGCCCACGCTCATTCAAATCCCGGTGGCAGGCAAAACACCGCCCCCGCCGCAGAGCGCGGTCTTCGTATCCTCAAAATCAGGCAACGATTCCGCGGCTCGCGACGGCTCACAGAACATGCCCGTGGCCACGATAGGCCGCGCGCTCGCCATCGCGGCGCAGAACGGTTTTACAAACGTGTACGTGATGGAAGGTACCTACACCGAATCGATCGCGCCTCAGAGCGGGATAACGATCAAGGGTTGCGTAACGTCCGTGGATGAAAATGGAGTTCCTGCGTTCAATGCCAGCAACGCAAACACGATACTCAAGACGCCGGTCGGCAAGTCTCAGGCCATATTGCTGAGCTCCGTGCAGGACGTGCGCATCGAGTGCCTGGCGATCACGGGCGCATCGGTTGCAACGGGCTCCATGGGTATTGCGATAAACGCGTCCCAGCGTATCGCGTTGGACAATCTCTCGATCAAGACGCCGGGCGCCGCGGGCGCCGCGTGCCGCGACATACAGGCAACCGACAGCAGCGAGATCTCCGTCACGGACAGCAGTTTTCAAAACAGCGGCAAGTGTGGCAACGCGACGTGCGTACTCGCGGACAATGTGCAGGGTCTCAAGATCGTTCCGGAAGACGACACAAACTATTTCTGGATGGCCTCGAACGGAAACGAGAGTTACCTGAAGGCGATAGAAGTATTGAACAGCGCGGGCGTGGATATATCCCGCGTGACCATCGACAGCGGCAGCGGCCAGGTTTCTCCAGGCACTGTCTTCACGGGGATCAGCCTTGAGGACGTACAGTCGCTCGCCATCTCCGACAGCGCCGTCTCGATAGACGGCGCGGACAGACCCGCGGGCATCCTCTACCGCTGCACCGATGTCGCAGCGGACGCGTCATTGACCGGCAACTCCATCTCGTTCGCGGCCTATGGAACGTCCGCCACCGGCGTGCGTATTATTTGTCCGCAGCCAAACGCGGATTTTGAGATATCGCAAAATCGCATCGCGCTGGCCACGCCGGACAACCAGACCGTTGCCGTGCGCGGGATCAACGCCTCATCGCAGCTTCGTCCTATCAAACTCTCGATCGTCAACAACGCCATCTCGATGCCCGGCGCCGTGGCGGATATGGCCACAAAGACCGGCATCTATCTCACGATGATGGGCGCCGGCTCCACGATTTCATCCGTACACAACACGGTGCTCATCAACGGCAACGGCGGTGAGCTGCACGCCGTGTCATCGGACAGGGGCGACGTTCAGTTCTCGACGATTGATGACATCCTGCTCGTGTACGGCGCCAACGCCAACAACGCGATTCTCTCCATGCCATCCGCGTGCGGGGCGTCATTCTGCGCGAAGGAGATCGTGGCGGATCTCGTCAACGCCAACTTCGGCGCAACGAATATGCCGCTCGCATATTATCCGGACACCGCACAGTTCGTGGCGCTCTCCGTTGCCAACGAATGCGAACAGAATCCGCAGCCGGCGCAGTGTCAGAACAACCAGGTCAATCGCAGGGGGAACGTGCTGAAACAGAATCTGCAGCCATCGTATTTTGATTTTGACGCGGCGGAACTCCTGGCCGCCTTCCAGGTGTTTGCAAAGGATAAGGGAGTGGGCGGCACCGGAGTGACGACGGACATCGACGGGAAGAGCCGTTCGGATGGATTGCCGGATATAGGCGCTACGGAATATTGATAGATCAACGCGGACTGAGGAGGGAGTTATGGGTGCATTGGTTTTTGCAGGCGCTGTGATAGCGGCGATCATTCACTGGGGATGCAGCAGCGGAGAGCCGCCGGCGCCTCTTGCCCCGCTCGATGGAAAGGATGATGGCGGCGCAGGGACAGGTGGCACGGGTGGCGCTGACAGCGGCACTGGAGGCGTTTCCGGTGACAGCGGCAAGGACGCTATCTCTGAAAATCCGCCCGCGGATGCAAAGGCCGACGTCGTTGACGCGAGCCCGGACGCACCGGCAGATGCTAAGCCCGATTCGTACGTAGAGGCAGGTTCCGATGCCGATGACTCAGGCGTCATGAATTCATTCAAGTGCATATTTAAAGCCCAGGAGTTGAACGGGCCCCCGTTCTCCTCGATCATGGAATCGATTTCATCCGTATCGTCGAATGCGTCGGGGTTCACCGGCCTATTCCGCTATAGGGCCAGCGCGGGCACCGACCCGGCGCTGGAGAATGCGCGTCAGAACGATCGAGCCTCAACCTGGCCGGATAAACAGTACTATCCGGACTGGACTTCGGCAATTCCTGGATGGGCAGGGGACCTCACCGGTCAATATGAACTGACGGTCTCGGAGAGCGGCGGAAAGCACTTCCTCAATTTGCGCACTCTCAAACTACCGTCCGATGCGGGCATAGGGGGTTTCGAAAGCGCCGCGCTTTTTGCGATGACCTTCCACGATTCGATCACTAACGCGCCGCAGCCGATAGGCGACGGCAATGAGAAGTATCCGGCAGCTGAGTCCGAGCTCGGCATGGAAGTGATCTGCAATGCAGACTGCACCACGGTCGATCAGGCCGCGCCGCTGGATATGACAACCCTCACCGGAAACAAGTGGAGTGAACTCTATGTCCACTGCGAGAAGCAGTAGCGCCGTGAACGTGAGATTTTAATTTGAGAATTGTTCTGTACGGGGGAGTGAAAGGAAGAGAGTTATGGGTTCTCCAGGCAAGACAGAATCCGCGACCGTCACAACGCCGCCGGCGGCGAGCAGCGCCGCCGCAGCGCTTCCCGTAACGGATCAACCGCCAGCGTCGTGCCCGTCCGCCGCGGAGATAGATGAGCGTTGCATGGCGTGGATCGAGGATCCGCACGACAAGGCGCGGTGGCAGGCATTTGCGCAGCTATCTGAGCGCGGCGGTCAATGTGGGCCGCAGCAGCAATCTTCGTATGAAGCGGTCTCCGTCCGTTTCTGGGAAAAGTTTCAGAAACTCTCTAACCCGAAGTGCATAGATCTCGTTACGGCGCTTGTGCAGAATATGGGTCCGAAGGCGGGGAGGCTTGAACAGGAGATCGTGATTACGGCCATCGCGCGAGAGAGGCCCGAGGTGAGAGACGCGATCGAGAGGGAGATCCTCTCTATTACCGACAAGCAGCTGGAGAGCGGCGCGCGAGACGTCTCATTCTACAATAAATGCCTCAACGCGCTCGCCGATATGCGCAAGCAGGAATGCAAATCGGATGACGATTGCTACGCGAGGCACGCGAAGCTCTTTGATCTGTACAAGCAGTACAATTCATTGATCGGCTCTTCGATAAATCTCTGCTATCGCACGTTCTCACGCCTGGCCGGCGAACCGCTCTCGCAATCGAATTTCTGCGGCCGGCTTACGCTCGATTGGTACGGAAGGGCCTCTGCCAATGGAACGCGCACGATGGCGGGCGGCGCATTGACCATGGCGACACCGGGCCTCACGATGATCGGCGCTCGCGTCGGCGTGGCAAACGAATCCACTGCATTCTACGTCGAAGGCGGCTATGCAAGGCTCACGAGTAACGACGAGCGGAGCGATCTCATACCCGTCGAACCTTCGAATCCGCCTGTCAACTCCACGCACACCGCTTATCGCATGCGCGAACACGATATCACCCGCCTCTTCAACGGCGCCTACCTGGCTGCGGTAGTGGAGGGTTCTCATCCCTTCAAAAAGGATTCACCATTCAGCTTTGTTTATGACATAACCGGCGGATTCATCATGGGCGGTGTTGCCGATCAGCCATGCAGCTATGCCTACAAAGCAGACGAAGATTCGATCCTCGCCACACCGAATGGCAATGGAGGCGCAACGGCTACTCAGACCGGAAAACTCACCACTACTTGCCGAAACTCATTCTCGTTAGGCACGATGTGGGGGGCAGGTGTGGGGCTCAGGTATAGACTCTGAGGTTGAAAATCTCTGCATTACATCTTCAGGAGCGTTGCCGCCGAGAGAAGTGCTGGTTCGACAACTCCGTCAAAATTCTGCGCAAACTCATTGCCCGGCATCCACAGTCCGGAGCCATCCGCTTCTATTGAAGCGCCGGCGTCCTCATTTGCACTTTCCTCGACAGATTTCACGACCCACTCGCGTACGAGCGCACTGCTGAAGTCCGTGGCAAGGCCGTCCGCCGCTTCTGTGAGCCTTATTTTTTGATCCTCGTCGAGCCTTGATCTCGCTTCGCCATGTATCAACCCCGATTCCAGACGGCGGGGTATGTGGCGAATGAGCAATTCCGCCTCGATCTTCTTCGGAACGAAGTCGGCGTAGATGACGCTCCCGCGCAGCGCCGCGAGTCCGACCCTGTAAGGTGGAGAGAGCGTATCGATATCGTGCGGCCGGATGCGGGTATTGTGCCGATACCACTTCTTGAGCGCATTCGTATCGAGCACATCCTTTTCCTTCAGTATGAAGGAGGCGATCTCGTACGGACCGTTCGCCGAAAGATCGATGTGTCCGACAACGCCATTCTCGACGAGCTTCTTGAGTTTGCCGAGCACATATTCAAGACTTTCGCTAGTCATCGGTGCGCCCAGGCGAGGCCACACGAAGAGCCCATCTTCGCTGATGTCGTCCTCCCAGTTCCCGATTCCGTGCAGTTGTGCGAACTGAACCGTCCTGAGCAGGCGTCGCGTGCCGATCGCCATCCTCCTGAATCCACAACTGACGCTCAAGTTGCGTCGTGTGATTACGGGTTTTCCGTCGTGAAATTCAAGTTCCACAGAACACGCGAGCGGAGTGCTGCTGCCTTCATTCCGCTCGTATATGCCGTTAATAGAAAGCCTCGGCAGCCCGTCCTCGGACATGTAATGATTGAGATGGATCTCCTTCACCCTGAAGAGCGGTGAGGCAATGTCCAGCAAATCAACTGCATCCATAAGCGTGAGCCTGCTGCCGAGAGCTGTTTCAAGGAACGCGCGTGCCGACACCGTGTAGCCTATGGTAGATGTCACAGGGCTTCCGTTCGGACAGGTATGTGATCTGAGCTCAATTCTATCGACCGCACCGATCGCCTTTTCCGTGATTCGATCTATCGCTGCGCTTATGCGCGGGTCATTCTCTCCCCGAGAGAACGCGATGCGATAGAGCAGATTCGACTCATAGGAGCGCCTCTCGGCCGCAAGCGCCCCTGCGCGATCCGCGAGCGATAAGCTCTGCGCAGCCAGCGGTCGCCTTCGCCACATACGTCCTATGATCGGCACTTTTTTCCAGTCAACAGCCGGCTCAGGATGACCGCGCAGGGCAGGTTCGAGCTCTTTCGGAACAGGCGGATAGTCGATCACTGGCTCCGGCCATGTGACCCTGATGATCGGCTTGATCCTCCATATATCGTCGCGCGCCATGCCCACTTATCGGCCACCTGCTAATAAAGTTGCGCATTTTCAGTAAAAAGGTGCCAGGCACGTGAGATGCCAGGCACGTGAGATGGCGCCTGATGCCGGCTCCGAAAAGGTGCCAGGCATGTTAGCCTTTCGACATGGCTTTGAGAGTCAAGATAGTGGTATTTTTTCCATCATGGCAGACGTATTTCGTCCTTATGGCAAGCAGGCAGGCAGATTGAGCTATGTTCGTATTCTAAGATTGGAGATTGGGGTGGTTTACTTCGCGTGGCCCGCGTCGCCGGGCAAACTTCTGCATCGCTGGAACCAATAAGAACTCGCAGTTATCTATTGCCTGTTCAAATACCTCGCCTTCATGCGTTCGACGAAATCCGCTGACCCGTAAAATAACTTTCGAAGACCGCTGCGGATCGCCTCGATCTCCTCCTCATCCATCGGCTGATCTACGAGCCTCACAAACTCCTCCTGCCGCTCTCTCCGATTCTTGCCAAGCATCAGATACACATCGTCCTCAGTTACAATAAACTCTACCTTCTTCCCGCGCGCATAAAACTCAAACGTGCTCAACTGCTCGTCCTCTGATGCACGGTTGCACATTCCCGCTCTCACCCCGTTCGTATAGAGATAAATTACGCATCTCACGGCGTGTTTATCCGTCTCGATGATAGTCGAATGAAACCTCTCGCCCCAAAGATGCCCCGTGATCCCCATCCTCCGGTTGTATTTTTTCGCGATCTGATTGTTGATGAACCACAGGATATCGCTGATGTTGGCTATCGGTGTCGTGAGCGTGAGATGATAGTGATTGGTCATCATCTTGAAGTGATGAATATGCACGTCAAAGCGCTTTGCAGCCTCTACTAGGACATTGATGATGATCTTGTACGTCCACTTCTTGAAGACAAAGACCCTGCCATTTGTCCTGGTAGTGACATGGTATGGATATTCAGCCTGCAGGATTCGAAGTGGTCTGCCCATGCCGAATAGCATAAGCAAGACTCAGGCCAACAAAATTCCTTTAATTATTCAGTGATCGTACCGCGCAAGTGCTGCGTTTCTGGGCAGCGCTGCTGTATTTTCGGCAGAGACCCTACGTGCCTGGCACCTCGGTTTGCGCTTAGCTTCCCAGCCAAGCCGCGCGCATCGTGCCTGGCACCAAAATAGCGCAGCTGTCCGCACATGTGTGTTCTTCCGCGAACAGGTTTTAATTTCTTGCCGCGTTATATCCGTTGAAACTATTGCGTTTTTTATATCCTACCCGGTGGCACGCCATTTGCTTATCTAGATCCCGTTATCATTATAATAGGTCTGCCATGAACCTTCCATGCAGATTCGGGCGGTACACTCTGGTTGAAAAAGTTGCCAACGGCGGCACGGCCGAGGTGTATCGCGCGCTGCTCACGTCCGACAGCGGGTTCATCAAGACCGTTGCCATCAAGAAGCTCCTGCCTTCATGGGACGAAAACGACGAACTCAGGCACATGCTCGTGGACGAGGCGAACGTGCTCTGTCTGCTCGCGCACCAATCGATCGTCCAGGTCTACGAGCTCGGGAGCGAGGATAGCACTCCGTTCATCGCCATGGAGTTTGTGGACGGAATCGATTGCGGCAGGCTCCTCACCCACATCATTCGCGAGCCCGCCCCGCTTGACGCTCCGCACGCGCTCTACATCGTAAGCCAGGTGCTCACGGCGCTCGAATTCGCACACCGGTGTGAGGATGCCTCGGGACGGCCGCTGGGAATAGTGCACAGGGACATATCGCCTTCGAACATACTACTCTCGTGGAATGGCGAGGTGAAGGTCACGGATTTCGGAATCGCAAAGGGCTCGCATCGCACGCGATTCACCACGGCCGGCCAGATCCGCGGCAAGTACGCCTACATGGCGCCGGAGCAAGCGCGAGGCGAACAGATCGACGCGCGCGCGGATATCTTCGCGTGCGGCATCTTGCTGTACGAGTTGCTCACCGGCCGGCGGCTATTTGATGGCGAGACGGACGTCGAACTTTTGCGCACGGTGGCGCACGCCGAGATCAAACTCGCGGGAATCGAGAGGCTTTCCGCGGAGCTGCGCGCGACTATCATGCTCGCACTTTCGCCAAGGGCGGAGACGCGCTATCAGAGCGCAGCGGAAATGCTCTCCGACGTACGGCGTGCCGCTCGATCGGTTGGCGAGATCAGCTCCAGCCTGGATCTCGCTGCATACCTGCATGATGTGTTCCCTGATGGCACAGCGAGGACTTCGCCGCGCGCAGATGTCGTAGAGCATACGGGCGCAAAGACGCGCGCGATGGAGCCGTGCTTTCTGCCTGCCGAGACGCACAGGCATTCGTTCATCTTTCCGCTGAGCTGGCGAAGTGCCGCCGCAACTTTCATGTTCATCGCCATGTCGTTTGTGCCGCATGCCAGGGTATCGGCGCTGGGAATCGTCCGTCCCGTTTCAACGGATCGCGCTGCCGCACAGATTGTGCAGCAGCGTCCTGATACGCCCGGCGTGCCGCCCGCTGTCGCAGGGGCCGTGGCGATCGACAGCGCACCCGCAGGTGCGCGCGGCATTCTTCTGCTCGGCACGGAGCGCCGCGAGATCGTAACGCCTTTTACCATCGAAAATATCCAAACGGGCGGCGATATCGACTGCCGCGTCGAGCTCTCTGCCGCGGGTTACGCGCCAATATCCGAATCGTTTCGATTAGGGCCGGCCAGCCCCGCCTACGTGAAGAGCTTCGCTCTCAAGCGAGTTGGAGCTGCTGCAATCTCCATTACCGCAAAGCCCTGGGGCATAGCCTCCATTTCAGGCGTGGCCCAGGGGCGCGAGACGCCGCTGGCCGGAGTCAAGGTGAAGCCTGGAGCCTATTCGGTGAAGGTTGCGCATCCGCCGAGCGGCCGCACCGTAGAGGCGAGGGTGGTGCTGGCCGAAGGCCAGTCAAAGAATTGCTTCGCTTCATTCGGAGAGCAGTCCGCAATTTCCTGTAGATGATCTGAAGTCGATAAATAATAAATGCATTGATTACTGCTGCTGCGTTTCTGTGCAGTGCCGCCGAAAATACGGCAGTTCGTCGCATGTGCAAAAAATCAGAGCGTTGAAATTCCACGATTATTTTTATCCCTCATGTTGGCACGCATCGTGCTTAGCAATTGAAGCATGAGATCTCTGCGAATCCACATCATTATATTATGTTCCGCCCTGGCCGCTCTCACCGCTGGCAACGCTATGTCAGCCGAGGTTCAGAGTTCGCAACAAGGCCCGGTCACCGCGTTTATTTCCGGTGCCGATTCATCCGCGCTTTCGAGCGCATATTCGCTCGAGGGTGTTGCGGGCTTTGTCGAGGGCCGCGCACGAGCAGCGATCCAGCAGGCGCTATCCAAAGAGGGGAGCGAATGGCTCTGCGATGCATTTGCAGATGCGATCAACAAAGGCCGCAGCAGCGGATCTCGTCTCGATTTTTCGGCGCTGTTCAAACAGGACGCGGAGCTCAAGGCGCGGGTCGCGGCAGATCTCAAGACGCGCATCAAGGAGTGGCTGCCAAAACAAGCGCGCGACATCATCGTGCGCGACTTGCTCGGCAATGCAATCGGAGAGGAACATCTGAAAGAGGCTGCGGAGATAGCGGATCGCGTCGTCCGCGAATTCAACATGAGTCTCAACGAACGCATAGATGCAGCCGCAACTTCGATGTACGATTCGGCAATAAAGCGTCTCAAAGAGCAGATGTCCTCAACAGGCATGCCCCTCTGGATAGATCCCACGGACATGCGCGGCACTCTCCACAAGGCGTTCAACGTAGGCACCATAGCGGACTCCGCTGCACTGGGGCTCTCGCAGATAATCGGAGATGGAACCGTAGCTGCGATCCGCGGCCGCATAGAGGATGCGCTCGGCGGAAGCCTTCCGCCCGAGGCGATAGAGGCGCTCAAGGCCGGCCCGGAAGCGTTTGAGAGATATGCCGCCCGCGCGCAGCAGTATTTCCCCGGAAACTCACTCAACAAACTCCAGTCGTCGCTTCTGAATCAGACGCTCTTTCGCCTTCCAACCCCCGCCTATGCAGCAATCCTCGCCGGAACCGCCGCTGGCCATTATGCGCGGGCGTTCAGCGGTCCCGTGGTCGACGCCTACGAACTCAAGCGCGCCGTCGAAGTCACGCGCGTGATGGTCTGGCAGATTCAGAATAAACAGTGGCTCAATATGACGATCATGCAGTTGGCATCTCTTGCGCGCGGGCTCGCTGCATCTATCGGTGCCGGCGCTTCGTTCGATGCGGCGCTCGCAAAGATAAAGGAGCCGCTTTCAAAACTTCAGGGAGAGCTGGACAACATCGACGCGCTGCTCGCAAAGCCCATCGATCAAGTGCGCGGCGAACTCGATAATATAGTCGGCAGCGTTGAGGATGAACTCAAATACGTTCAGAATCAGCTGACAGATCCGCTTCGCGACGGAATCGCAAAATTTCAGGACGGCCTCGATAGCGCGCGCGAACTCGCGGAGGGCGCGCTTCCCGACGGGTTGGGCGGTCTGCCGGCGAACTGGGATGAGCTTAAAAAGCTTGCTGGAATCGACGAAGGCCTGCTCGGAAAGCCCGGCGACTGGCGGCCTTCCGACGCGCTGCGCGGCGTCACCGGCAAGGTAAAGCGCGACCTCGCGGATCTCAACGAAAGGGCGGCGGAACTCGTATCGCAAGGCGCGGCGGGCGTTCTCGAAGCAGCTCACATGCTCGGTCCTGCTGCCGCAATATTGGATGTGGAGCGTTCGCCCGCGCGCAATCCGTCGCGGGAGAGCGCGCTCGATCCCGTGCTTTTGCACAACGGCGAATACGTGCAGAGCGTGACCGATATTGTAATTCCGGGCCGAGGCTTGGATTTTCGCTTTATGCGCACCTATCGCGGCCGCTCCGATTTCCTCGGCGAGCTCGGTTGGCGATGGACGCACAATTTTGCGGAGCGGCTTTTGCCGTGGAACGATGGCGGTAGAGAGGGGCTTACGTATATAGATGAAGAGGGGCGCAAGTCGTTTTTTGCGGCGGACGGAGTTGCGTTTATTTCTCCGCCCGGCGTGTACTCAAAGCTCACGCGAGTGAGTGACGGATACGAACTCACGGCTCGCGAAGGAGTGGTCACGAAATTCGACGCGCAGGGGGTGCCGCTTTCAAAACGCGATCGCAACAATAACCAGATTTCCTACGAGTACGACGACAGAGGGTTGCTCTCGGCGGTGATAGACGCATTAGGAAGGCGCATCGAATTTGCACGCCGCGCCGACGGGCTTGTCGCAGCGATCGAGGATTTCGCGGGACGGACGATTTCATTCGAATACGATGATTCGCAGGGGCTTATCGGGGTGCGTTCGCCCGCCACTCCCGAATACAAAAAAGGAAGGCTCACTGCGTACCGCTACGAACGTGCTGACGCGCCGGCCCCTCTTGCGCACGCGCTCACGATGGTCATGGATCCGCGAGGTGGAGTCTTTCTCCATAATCGTTACGACGAGCAAGGCCGTGTCGCGGCACAGCGCTTCGGAAGCGGCGCATGGATGACCGTGCAATACGGTGCATCCGCAATGCATGACGATAAAGGGCAAGGCGCAATCGGCCGCACATGGGTCACTGACCAGCTGGGCGCAACAAGACTCTACGAGCATGATACCGAAGGGCATCTGCTGCGACGATGGTTGTGGAAAAATGGATCATACAAGTTCCTCGAATCATTCCAATATAATGAAGATGGCGAACGCACGCTGGACTGTCTCCCCTCAGGCAGGTGTACGCGCTTCGTATATGGCAGCGGCGCGGAGCGCGGCCTGCTTACGGAGGTGGATGAATATCCCGCAGGCAAGGGAGAACCGCGCGTGACGAAATTTTCGCACGAGCCGTGTTTTGGCCGAATCGCATGGGTATCGTTTGCAGACGGCGCTGAGGAGCGATTTGAGTACGGAGACGATTCTGCATCGAACCTTAAAGCGATTGATATGCGCGCAGGACCTGCTGCCGTCTGGAACATGACGTCGCATTATGCATACGATGCGTTCGGCAGGCCGGTTGGGGAGCAGGACGCTCGCGGCGTGATGACGCGATACGAGTATTATCCCGCCTGCGATCCGGACGGAGATGGAATCGTTGCGACGGCAGACAGGAAAAACCGAACAGCTTGCGCAACGGATTCCGGCGGCGGATATCTGAAATCCATAATTGTCGATGCCTTCGATTCGTCGGAGCGAAAAGCCGCGGGCGTTCTCAAACTGGCTACAACCTCCTTCAACTATGATCCGATCGGCAATATCATTTCGCAGACCACGCCTGACGGAACAATTGCGACATTTTCAGTCAACGCGCTCAATCAAGTGGTGCGCGAGCAGCGCTCAGGAATGACTCCGGTGCGCTATTCGTTCGACGCGAACGACAATATGGTGCGCGCAGAGATAGAGCGCGAGGGAGCGCCTGTCGTGCATTCGTTCGAATACGATTCGCTCGATCTCGTGATAAGCTCGAATGTACAGATATCCGCATCTGAGCAGGCGATTACCCGCTATGAATATGACGCAGTGGGAAGGCTCGCTGGCATTGAGCTGCCTGAAAAAAATCGCGTCGCATACGAATACGATGCTGAAGGGAGGCTTGTATGTATCGTGAGAGGAGAGGGGACTCTCGAACGATCGCGCGAGTGCGTGACGCGCAACGAGGATGGAGAAGTCACGGCGTTCATTGACGGGAGCGGAGCGCGCACCGAGTACACGCTCAACGGATTCGGCGAGGCCGCCGCCAAGACTGACGCGCTTGGCAACAGAAAGGAATTTGAACGCGACGCGATGGGTCGCGTAGTAGCGGTTCGAGCGATCGACGCAAACGGCGCGCTGCTCGCTGAGGAACGCCTTGAGTACGATGCGCGACTCATGGTGAAGCGAAGCCGGAGGCTGTTTCGTGAGGATTCCGACGCATCGCGCTGGCTCGATGAGCTGTTTGAATACGATGCAGGAGGAAATTTGACTGCGCTCGTTGATCCGCTCGGCAACCGCACAAGCGTGGAGCGCGACGGCCTGGGTGGCGTGCTCTCAATTACAAGTCCCGCGGGAGTGCGTCGCGTATTCGCGCGCGACGCGGCAGGTCGCGTCACTGCATCTTACATTGCGGATGGCGATAACAAACTTGGCCTCACCGAATATACGTTCAACGGAACGGGGAAACTGATCCGTATGAATGCCGGCTGGTCAATGCCCAGGCAGTTTTCCTATGATGGGCAGGGAAACCTCGTTGCTGTGACAAATCCGGACGGATCGCTCGTGCGCTTTGACGTGGATGATCTGGGCCGCCGCATCGCCGCGCATAACTCTGGAGAGGAAAAGTCATCCGAAGCCGTAACGCGCTATGTGTGGAACAAGAACAACAACCTCGTGCGCCTAATCGACGCCAACAACAACGCCACCGCATTCGGTTACGACCCTCAGGACAGGCTGATCGTCGAGCGTTTTGCAGACGCGAGCGAACGGCGCACTTCATACGACGCAGCCGACCGGGTCACCGCAGTATTGCAGCGCGACAATACATCCCTTCTGATCGACTACGACGCAGCCGGCCGTCTCGCATCGCGCTACATCGTGCCCGCAGCGGGCGTCATCGGCACTCGGCAGCAGCGTTTTGCATACGACGGGCTCGATAGACTCATATACGCAGTCGATGAAAACGATCCGGAAGAAGCTGAGGACGATGCGATCTCGCGCTTTGTCTATGATTCCTTATCAAGGCCGATTGCAGAGCTCGCTGGAAACAGGTGGATGGTCCGGGGTTTTGACGATGCGGGGAGGCTCTCTACCGAGCAGCCCTATGGCGGAGTTCCCGCCTATTTTGCGCGCAACGCCGATGGCGCAATCAGCTCGGTGCTGGCCGGCAGTCGGCGCATTGCAGCGATTACGCGCGACGCTTCCGGAAACATGGTCAACGCAGACTTCGGCAGGGGTTTGACGCTCGAACTCACGCGCGATTCATGGGGCAGACAGACTTTCAGGCGCTATGCGGGCGCCTGGCGTACTCTCGCCGCGTGGAAGTTTGAATACGATGCAAACGGTCGAGTCGGCAAGGAAGACGATTCGCTATTCGGCGTCGCGCGCGTCTATTCACGCGATTACATGGGGAGGCTCATATCCGCAATCGACTCGCCCTCCGGCGCTCCGGAAGACAAGAGGCAAAGGGTGCGCAGATTTTCCTATGACGCCGTTGGAAATGTAATCGCATCTGAAGAGGACGGAGCGGTCACGCAGATGAAGTACAATTCGCTGGGCGAGTTGACTGATATCAGCGCCTCATCAGGTTTCATCGCGAGCGACAGCGCGGCAATCCCACGCGCCCTCACTTACGACGCAAACGGCAATCTCCTGCAGAACGGCGAGTGGGAATATCGCTATGACGCCTTCGGCCGCCTCACCGATATCCTCGAAGACGGTGGATTGATGGCGCAATACAAATATGATGCGTTGGGCAGGCGCGTGGGCGAATCGTCGGCGGACGTCGACCGCGAATTGATATGGAACGGCTGGCAGCTCGCCGCGGAGGTGACGAGCGACAACGGCATGGAGCAGTTCGTGTATGCGGATGAATCCGCGCTTCCCGTCGCATCGCTCTCATCAGCAGGCGCCGCATTTTTCATAGCTGACCGCTCAGGTTCCGCCCGCGCCAAAGAAATCCAGGGAACGATTCGCAAACTCTGCGACTTCGGACCGTACGGCGCAATGGAGCGCTGCGAGCACGGCGACACGCCATTCGGCTTTGCCGGCATGTTGCGCGGCGGAGATCCGGAATTGATGTACGCGCGGAACCGAAGCTACGATCCAAGGCTCATGCGTTTTATACAGCCGGACCCACTGGGCATGAAGATCGGACTTCGAACCGAAGCTGCTGTCTCTTTCGCGCCGTCGCCTTCCTATCACCGCTGGCAGGGCGAGGCTTCGACCGCAACGTTGCCGAATCGCCAGCTCTCAACATCCGCGCGCTATGGCGCATACCCGTTCGGACGCGCGTTTGTCAGCAGCCGGGCCGATCTGAACGAAGGCGAGCCCAATCTGTATCTCTACGCGCGCGGAGATCCTTCCACGTTCTACGATCCGCTTGGTCTTGCGAGCCTCGTATTCGAGCGCGCGAACGACGAGCTCATTCTCTATGACGGGGATGACGAAGAGATCACGAGATACCACGCGGCCAACAACACGACCAGACCAAAGGCAGACCCGCTCACAATCGGCGCGAGAGGACCCGTGCCGGACGGCACGTTCGCAATAGGAGTTCCCGAATTCTATTCCGAAGAATATCGCGAATCGTTCTACAATCGCTTCGGGTTCGAGGGCTATTCCATTGGCGAAAGCGTCATGACGGGACAGCGTTGGGCAGGGACGTGGCAGGATGACTACAACGTATCGCAGGGCAGGATCCGCATCCGCATCGGTGCGCCGCACGACGGCCCCAATCGTACCGCGTGGAATCGGCAGCTCTTCATCCACGCCGGCAGAAACAACCGCTACGAGGCCCGCACCCACGGCTGCATCCGCGCGCGCGACGACGAGATAGAAACGCTCGCGGCCAACATGATCGAACTCTATCGCGAGGAAGACCCGGTAACCACGCTGACGGTGAGGTAACGGGAACTCATTTCAAAACCCTTGCTCGGTACGGATTGCCCTTCTGGTTCAGTATTTTGAACAGCCTGTTCACTTTTTCGAATAGCCGAACAGTGATCTTACGGGTCATCCTTTGATCTCGAAATAAAAACCGTTAATAATCGCTATGTTAGGAATCGGGCAGCGCGGGCGGCCAATGGCATGCCAATTGCTTAATGTTCATGTGCCCTATCATTATATATGTTCGCCTCTGGACATTTATCGCGCAACTTTTGATAGTTTTGGCCGATACGTCCGGATACATCGCATGAGAGTCAGTCAGGGGACTTGAGTGAACTTCTTGCGCTTCAAACCTTCCGGATCATTCTTTCGCGCAGCCTGCTGGCTTGCGGCGTCAATTCTGCTCATCGCATTCACAGCCCACGCGCTTCCGGGTGATGGAAATATAATAGGAAGCGATTTTTTCAATTTCAACACATACAGCCCCTTTCCCGAGAAACCATTCGACGCACTTTCGAACGGCGAGAAGATTGATTTGTACACCGGCGGGCTTTCAGTCTCGAAGACTGACCTCTCGATACCTGGGCGGATGAATGCAAATCTTGAAGTGGGTCGCGTTTTCGCAACCGACCCTCAGTTGTTGAACGAATTTGAAGTCGTTCAGTCGGACAATTTTGCATTAGCGCTCACTCAGAAAGACGAACGAGAAAGTATAGTGCTCGATCCGTTTGTCTCGATGGGCAAGATTGTTTATGAAACATCGCTGAGCAAACTGAAGAATCGCATCTATTGGTATCCATCTGCATCAGACGGAATGCAGCTGCGATGGGGTGACTATGCCGGAATAATTCTGATTACGTTCACGTTTCCATACGTTGTTAAAGAACCTGGTCAACCTCTTTACGGTGATAGAGTAGCTTATCTGGTACGCAATGATGGCACTCTGGAGCAATTCGATTATGCTGGCAGCGATGTGACGCCTAACAGGCGTTCGAATGGCATGATGCGTTATTATATCGGGAAAAATCAAATTACGAACAAACCCGAAGGCATGTGTCAGCTCAATAATCCATATCCCACTATCGATTCTAACTGCGAAAAAAGAGAGGAAGGTCACATTTCATGGTCCAACGATAGTATCGACGGCATCGAATACGTTGAGGCATCGGGGCGAATTAACTTTTTTAAGCCACAAAAATATGGAGGCATATTTCACAGCAGCTTCATTCCAATAGATGTCGTCTATTGTGAAGATGGCGTTCGAGAATGCATAGTCAATGATCCTGAAAACAAAGCGATTAAGGAACGCGTCTCTATTTATCGAATAGACGTGTTTCAACTGAACGAGGTGACAGACTCATTCGGCAACAAACGAGAGTACACATATTCTCATGACGGAAATAGTGTGGATATTAAGGAAACTCTCGGCAATGCCTCTCGACATGTAAAAATTTACGAATGCGCCGGCGCCGATAAATTATGCGTCTGTGGACCGACATGGGGAGAAAACTCTACACCTGTTCAATCTGCATGCGATAGCTATGATAGAGATATCGCCGGCCGTATCGTACGCTATGTGAATCGCGTTGGCGAGGAGATGAATTTTGCTTACGAACCGTCAAGTCAGTCATTGCCTTTTCCCACTCCTTTGCGTTTCGCATCCAGTCTGAAACCTGAGCCTGCCGATCGACCTTCATCATTTCTCCAGTTGAAGTATCCGACGGGAGGCGTGTTGAGATATGAACAGTATGGCGCATCGCCAAACGTGGAAAATGATCAAGGACGTATGAGTCGGACGGCCTTGGTTACGCTGTGGCCTAACGCAAACAATTCAGACCAATTTCTTCAAAAGGAGATTGTTGTAGACCCTACATGGGAAAGCAGCGGCGACATGGATCGTTTGACGGTCAGCTACGATATCGATGGGAGAGAAACGAGTTACCTTTTTACTCAACTGAATGACGTGCCGGTGTTGAGGAGAAGGCTGGTCAGGACAGCGGCAATGCCTTCGTTCAGCCTCGACGCATCTTGCGACGATCCTTCCTGTGTTCAAGAGGATTTCAAGTATTCATATGGAAAAGACCTGATAAACGGCACGACGCGTTCGTTTGTTCGCGGGGTTACGACTCATGCCCTGCGATACGGTGGCGCGGACTTTATCACGACCACAGAATATGTTCATTTCAATCCCGTTGCAGTGAGCGAACCTGACGGCGCATTAACGCAGTTTTTATATTTAGACGTGTTGCCGCTGACTTATTATTCGCAATTTGCCGAAGCTGAGGTGACCGTTAATATTTCGGATCCGTCCTATGTGATAAAAAAAGACGAGCACTTTGTCACTGTCAACGCCGATAATAAAACCAGGACAACGAGCTTTAACTGGGGCGGCATAGATGGCTGCGGAAAAGTATTACCTTCTGTTGTGCTGAATTCATCGAGCGTTGCAGATGACGATAAGTCTTTTTTGCAATCCTACTGTTATGATGGCTCAGGAAATATTAATAAGCTGACAAAAAGTTATTCCGAAGGCGGCGCATCAAAGGCGATTCAGGAAGCCGATATCGTCTATGATGGCATGGGGCTCTATCCTGCTTCGAAAACAGTCAACGGCAATAACTGGCAATATGCCTATGATATCTTCGGAAGGATTGTGCGTGAGACGGGTCCAAATAACGGAGCGACCTCCTATGTTTATGACGATGCCGGCAGGATTCGAAGAGTCGTATATGGCGTGAATGGTTCGTTTAAGGAATACAAGTACAATGTCGCGGGATCGGAAGGAAAGCCTTTCGTAACGATCACCAGTTTCGATCAGGTTCGCGCTAAGAAAACTGTGGATACTCTGTCATACGATGGACTCGGTCGTCCTGTAACAAGCAACATAAACGGCATCACAACTAATTTCAACTATGACGACCGAGGATTCCTCCATTCAATTGAAGAAGGAGAGAGCTCAAGGGAATATCACTACGATGCGCTTGGGCGAATGTCGCATGTTAATTCATCAGATACAGGGCTGATGAGCTTTTCCTATGACGTAGTCGATGCAGGCTGGATTCCAGGCCAACCCGCTCATGCCATTCGGCGTGCTGCATTCATTGGTGGAAACGATGTTCGGAACCGATATTTCGCGATTGACGGCAAACTCCTGCGCGATGAACGCATCGATGATAATGGCTTGATGCTCGCTCTAAATTACGCGTATGACGAGATTGGGAATCTCATACGGAAAATGAGCCCGTCTGGTCGCACGTCAACCTGGGTATATGATGGCCTCTCGCGCCTTGTTTCATCTTCGTTATCCACCGGTGCCAAAACGAGCGTAAGCTCCTGGAGTCCGACAGGAATGCCAAAGAGTACTCTGTTGTCCGATGGTCAACAGAATACTTATACCTACGAGGGTGGTTATGGCCGCATGGACAAGGCAACTTATGGAGTCAGCGGAGGAGCTCAGTATGTACTGAGTTTCGAATACGATGCTTCTGATTCTGAGCGCAATGGTTTGGGAAGGCTTGCTTCCGTATCTGATGCGAATGGAAATATTACGAATTATTCCTATGATCCCGGCGGGACACAGGCGTTTCTGAAGCGCACTCTTGCGGATCTCAATTCAACATACGCCGTAGGGATGATCAAGGACACAAAGGGACGCACCTATCGGCTGAATTACCCAGACGGACGCGCAGTATATTATCTGACCGATTCGACAGGGCGCATCGATGAGATTCGCCTTAACTCGATCGATGGTCCGAATGTGGCCAGCTTCAGCTACGACGCTCGCAATCGGCTGAGTCGCATTGAGTACGGAAACGGAGTGATAACCACATATGGATATGTGGGTGATCTCCTTGTTGAAATCCTGATTTCAAAGGAAAGTAAGGAGCTTTATCATGTTGAGTACGCATACGATAACAGAGGACGCCGAATTGAGGCGGTCCATCATGATTCATCGCGAACAACTTATGACTATGATAATGCGGATCGCCTCACAGTTGCGTCTTATTATCATTCAGGAGAAGACCAGCCTTATAATGAGCAACGTTATGCATACGATTCCGATGGCAATCGTATAAGTTACAGCGACAAGTTTAAGAAGATCACGTACATTTATGATTCGAACAGGCCTTTGCTTCTCGAAGCAAATTACAATGACGACGACGGATGGCATTATAACTACGACGGCTTCGGCAGGCTGGTCGAGCGCAAACATGTTCAAGCTGGACGGTCGCTCGAATGGCAGTCCTTCGTATGGGACGGCGCGAGTCGCCTGATACGCGTGGAAGTAAGGGGTGCCGAGGGCGCGGCTGCTTCGAAGCATGAATATTCGTATGATAACAATGGCCGCCGTGAAAAAATATCAAGCTCCGATACGTCGAAATATGCAATCTATGGTGAATCGCTTGACCCGCTGACAGAACTTGATGCCGAGGGTGAATCGATTCAGGATTTCGTCTACATCGGTGAACATCGTATTGCAGCTCTTGATGATGAACGCGTCGATTTTTTCAGCGTAGACGAAATCGGGTCTACACTTCTGACGATGGACGAACAGGGAAATGTGACATCGGGTTATCGCTACGATCCGTTCGGGAATGTGAATTTTTCAATTGCGAATAACGAGAACAATTATCGTTTCGCTGGGAAACGCTATGATAGTGAAACTGGTTTCGTCTATTTTGGCGGTAGATATTATGATCCTCTCGTTGGGCGTTTTATCTCTCCAGATCCACTTGATGAGGGAACGAATCCATACGTTTATGCTTCGAACAATCCCTTCGGTTCACGCGATATTTTCGGCTGGTATCTGGTTAAGGCGAAGATGTGGGGAGGCGATGCGGGTAAGAGCGGTGGCGGGAGCGTCGTTCTGCCCTATCCTTCAGACGAAGGTGATGGCGGCGGTGACGAAGGCGGTTGTGCTGGTGATGGGTGCGGCGAAGGGCAGGATCAACGCGGTGGCGATACAGGCCAGGGGAATGGCGGCAGTTCTAATAATACGAACGATCATGATGATGATTCGTCAAAGCCATCGAGACCTCCCTATCGAACATATGATATGCCTGTAGCTGTTTTTTCTCCTACGTATGACGGTTTGTATGATCTTGTAAATTTTGCAAATGTGCCTGCGGAGGATATGCATTGGGATCAGGCGGGCATGAACGGCTCGATCATTAGTTCGTTGCCATCTTTAGGAAGCGATCGATTAGACGAGGAAAATGGTGACGGAACGAGTATTGCAGGTGCTCCCGCAAATAATGACCCGGGAAGCGCAAGCGATAGCTGGGCTGATAATGATCCTGCTAAAGGGACGAGCTTCGAAAAGTATGATGTCGTGGAGCAGGTATTTGTCGGCGGCAGGACGGCGGATATGGAGGTTTCCGGCGATCGTACGCAGTCAGTCGATACCGCAAATCGACAGGTCCAAGAACGCGCCGGTTCCAAGACCCCCGACTCCCGCACGACCGACGGCGATCCGATCACGCTTCACAATGCGGAGGTGCTGAACGTGGAGCGCGCGCTCAAGATTCCCGGCCGGGGAATGGATTTTGAGTTCGTACGCACCTACCGCAGCCGCATTGAGTACGACGGGCCTATCGGCTACAACTGGGATCACAACTACAATAAGCGTCTCCTGAAGATCGATCGCGCCTACTGCGAGGCTAATCCGCTGGACACCTGCTGCGCGGAAGTGAAATGGAACGAAAAGCCTGAGGATTATATCGCCTGCTACATCCGCTTCGACGGGAACGCGCGCTTCGATGCGTACGAATACGACGAGGCCGGCAATTATTTCCGCGCGCCGCTCGGTTATTTCGATCGGCTCGTGAGACACGACGATGGGACCGTGACGATTCGCGATAATCACGGCGTCACGAATTATTATGCGCCCGACGGATTCTGCACGGCCATCGAGGACCGCTTCGGCAACCGCATGCGGCTCGAATACGAGGGGAGCGGAAAAGACAGGCATCTGGTTCGCGTGATAGATACGCTGGATCGGACGATCTCGCTAAGATACAGCGGCAAACACCTCGTTGAAGTGGAGGATTTTACGGGCCGGAAACTCCGATTCGGCTATGACATCACGAACAATTTGACATCATTTACCGAGCCCGCGACCGCGGCGTTTCCCAACGGCACGACCACGACGTATGCATACTCCTCCGGTTATCCCCTGGATAAGGAGATGCTCAACCACAACCTCATCTCCGTCACCGACTCGCTTGGCCAGAAGTACGTCGAATTCGCGTACAGCTTCTCCGACCGCCTCGTCTGGCATCGATTCGGCGACGGCATCTTCACTATTCAGTCCACGATGATGGGCGCCTGGCCCGCGTGCGAGACGCAGGAAGAGGTGAATCGCGTTGCCTCCCGCACTCGGATCATCGACCGCAACGGCAACGAGCGCCTGCACGAATTCAACTGCCAGGGCAACGCGCTCGCGATCCATCAATATACGCGCGGGCTCAGGCAGGGCGATCCAGCGGAATTCGTCACGCGCTACAGTTACGATCTCAACGGACTCACTACCTCCGCGACAAAACCCGCCGGCAATAAAATAGAGGTCGCGTATCAGCAGATGCAGAGCGGCGATTCCACGGTGGACAGGCTCTTCGCTGCAAATCCCGTGCTGATCAGACGCGTGCCGGACGCTGCGCGCGGCGGAAGTGTCGTTGAAACCTCGTTCACATACGAGCCGCTGGCCATGCAGCCGCTTACGGAGACGAAGGCAGGCCTCACGCGCACGATGTGGTATGACTATCAGGAGGGCGCAACGACGGCGCAGCTAGCCGCTGAGATGGGGGTATCCGAAGCAGTGGCAGCAGCCATATTTGCGGACGTCCCACTTGCACAGGGAGATCTGAACGCGGACGGAGTCGTGAACGATATGCGTGGGAATGCGGTGCGAGTGGACGAGCCGCTCGTGCACGACCTGCATGGCAACGAGCAGGTCGTGCGAAGGCTCATGCGATCCAATGAACATGGTCAGCTGATTTCGGAAATTGATCCAGTAGGAACCGAGACTGCTTATTCGTATTATGCGCTGGGAAATCAGAGGGGGCTGCTCGAGAGCAAGACCGTCGATCCCGCCGGCCTCGCATTGAGAACGACGTACGAATACGATTCCGTGGGCAATCCCATAAAGATCACGGACGCGAGCGGCGCTGTTGCTCACAACACATTCGACCAATTGGGCAGAGTCATCGAGACCGCAGACGCGGCGGGCGCAATCACCCGCAATACCTATGACGCGGAAGGAAACCTCGTGCGCGCCGACCGGCCCGGCAGCGTTGACGCAGGCGACCTCTGGATCACGACGAAGACCTCCTACAATATGCTCAATCGGCCGATCCTGCGCGAGGACGAGACCACGCCCGACAACTACGTCATCACCGAATTCCGCTTTGATCCGGGCGAACGACTCACGCGCGTGATCAAGCCGCTCGGCAATAGCACGGTCACGGACTACGACGAGCGCGACCTCGTCATGCGCGTGCGCAGGGGCTCGGGCAGCGAGGCGGAGTCGATCGAGACGCGGCGCTATGACGCTAACGGAAATCTCGCGGAGAAGACGGACGGGGCCGGCGGCGTGACGCAATACAAATATGATGGACACGATCGCTTGGTCCAAGTCGTTGACCCGGCGGGCGCCGCGGCGCTCACGCAGTACGACGCGTTCGATCGTCCGGTCGCGGTGTCGAAATACGGCGAGCCCGATCCAGGCGGCGATCCGCAGACGCTCATCTCCCACCAGGGCTTTATCTACGACGAGCTCGGCCGCAGGCTTGCGGTCAGGGATTATAGCGTCAGCAATGGAGTTGCCGGCACGTATCATCAGGCGTCCTCGGCGTACGACGCCGCTGGCCGCGTCGTCTCGGAGACCGATGCGCTGGGCAATTCAGTGATCCACGAATATGATGCAGCGGGGCGGCTCGCGCGCTCTATCGACGCGGCGGGAAACGAAGTGCTGACCTCATATGACGGCATGGGGCGGCCGATTGAAGTCAAGCGCCGCGAGCTCGACGAGTCGAGCGGACAGACGCATGAATACGTGGAGAGGTTCGCCTATGACGGCATGGGCCGCGTTGTGTCGCATGAAGACCCGCTCGGGCATATAGAGCGCAAGGCGTATGACGGCCGCGGGAATTTGATATGGCAGGCGGACGCAAAGGGCGCGCTGGGGCTTGATTCAGGGGGCGACGCGGGACCGGGCAACGTTCAGCGCAATTCATTCGACGGTCTCAATCGCCTGGTGAAATTCACGCAGGAGTTGCGAACCGACGGCTCCGGAGGTGGAACGCTGGGCGGCACGATCCAGACCTCGTACGCGTGGGATGACAACGGAAATCTCGCGGCGATTACGGACGCCAATGGCAATGCTACATCATATGAGTACGACGCGCAGGACAGGAGGATCGCGACTGAGCTCCCAGACGGCGCAACGTATCGCGTCGAGTATGACGGCGCTTCAAGGCCCGCGCGCGAGATCGATCCGCGCGGCATCGTGGTGCGAAAGATATATGACCCTGCAGGCCGCGTGACTTTGCGCACGGTTTCGAAGAACGGCGCGACCCTGCGCCGCGATGACTTCTCATACGACGGACTCAGCCGCATGCGCATGGCTATCAGCCGCGACGGGAGCGGCGTTGCGTTCAGCACGATTGAGGAGGGCTTCGACTCATTCGGCCGCAACGATTTGAGCAAACAAGACGGCATCGCGGTGACGCGCACGTTCGATACAGCAGGACGCGTGCTCTCCGTCGCCGGCCAGAACGGGGCCACGGCCGTGTATCAGCGCGACGGCATCGGCAGGATCTCGTCAGTCGCCGAGGCTTCGCTCGGAATCCTCGCGAAACCTGAGTACGCCGGTCTCCATCGCTATGCCAAAGTGACGCTCGGCAACGGTCTTGCGCTTAGTGAGTCGTACGACGCAGCCGCGAGGCCCGCGTCCACGCAGGTCGAGGATGCGTCGCACAATATCATTTCCGGTTATGAAGTCGGCTACGACCGTGCGGGGCAGAAGCTGTATGAGAAGCGGCTGCACGATCAGGGCAAGGGCGAGCTGTATCAATACGACAGTGTCGATCGCCTGATCGCTGCATCGCAGGGCGTGCCGTCCGTTGAGCAGCACATAGGCGAAGCGATGCCCGGCGCATTCTCAAAGCATGTCACCTACGCAATAGACCCCGTTCACAACTGGATCTCTCGCGTGGAATACCGCGATCCCGCAAATACCGCGCTCAACGTCGCGCGCACCTATGTCCCGAATTCTCTCAATCAGTACATATCCATGAACAAGGGCATCGACGGCGGCGCGCCAGTCAACACATCCTTCACCTACGATGAAGCAGGAAACCTCATCGACGATGGAAAGTATCGCTATTCGTACGACGACCGCAATATGGTGACCGAGGTGCGAGATTCTCTGAACGATACATTCGTCGCGGCATACGCATACGACGCACTCAAGCGCCGCATCTCGGAGCTGCGCGCAGATGGCACGGTGACTCAATTCGTATACGACAACTGGCAAGAGATCGAGGAGATCACGGACGGCACGCTCACGGCGAGTTACATCTACGACGACGGAATAGATCACCCGATAGCGATGATCTCAAACAATCACGCGTATTACTATCACGCGGATACAAGAAACAACATCGCCGCGATCACGGATGAGAACGGTGCGCTCGTGGAACGATATTCGTATGATCCATACGGTGAGGCCACAATCACGGATGACAGTGGCAACACAGTGACAACGAGTACTATCGGCAACGAGTACCGCTTCTCATCAAGGCGATACGACGCGGCGACAGGGCTGTACTACTACCGCAATCGCATGTACTCGCCGGAGCTGGGAAGATTCCTGCAGCGGGATCCGGTGGGGTATGCAGATAGTATGAACGTGTATGCGTATGTGGGCAACAATCCGGTACTATGGGCTGATCCATATGGATTGGACAAAAATACTGCTTCGCCGATCGTGCATTTAAATAGGGAGAGAAGCGCTACTTATCTGGAAGCCCTTAGTGACGCTATAGCTAATCACGATGTCCAGAAAGCATATGATATAGGGAAGCAGTTGGCACGTGAGGCCAATGCTGATGTTCGAATTTCTGCCGCGGGATCATTCCATGGTGAAGGTGTAGGATGGTCCATCACGCTATCTATTAGCCATTCGGGTGATGTAACAATTAGTCCCGGAGTCGGGCTTGGCGTCGGAGCCGGTGTTTCGGTATCGGTTGGTGGTTCATCTGATCCCGTGAGTCCGCCGTATGTTCCCTATGTTCAAGGAGCTCTAGCTGGTGGCAGTGGCGGATGGGGAGGAGATGCAGTGCTAATGATCGGCGTTGATCGCGTTGGCTTTTCAGGAAGCCTCGGCAGAGGCTACGCCTTCGGAGCTGCGGCAACGATAAGTGCAGATATCCCATTTGGTAGTGCTTGGTGACTAATTAATTGATTATCATTAAATCATGAGGAGACATATGGATATCGTAAAGGCAGTTATGGGGCTGGCTGCGGCGATTGCACTTTTGGGGTTTGGTGTGTTCCTGATCCTAAAGAACCATGTGGTAACTGTGAATTTGCTCTGTAACGCAGGAATGTTTGAAACCAAGATCGTCAAAACGAGAAGGAAGCTTTCAGAGATTAGTAAGTGTCGATACATCGAAGCTCGAATTGTCATGTATTTAATTGGATGTGCATTTATTGCAGCATCATTTCTCGGAATATTCAGACATTTCCGTATGCTTATGGGGCTGTGAATGGCTGTCTAGTTAGAAAGTGGCTTCAAAATGTCGCGACTCGTTATCGGCAAGGGTTGAATATTGTTTTGTAGAGAAACGAAAACGGGTCAAGTCTGGACATTGGACAAAAGGTGAGAGCTTAAACATGCACCGCAGCGATAAGACATATAGCGTTATAAATTTGCATCCAGATAGCGAGTGGATCGTTGCTCACGAATCCGCATCCTACGCGATGAAACGTCGAATATCAGAGCTACGCTCTGATGGCACGGTGACTCAATTCATCTATGATGGCTGGCAAGAGATAGAGGAAATCACGAACAACACCATCACGGCGAGTTACATCTACGACGACGGAATAGATCACCCGATAGCGATGATCTCAAACAATCACGCGTATTACTATCACGCGGATACAAGAAACAACATCGCCGCGATCACGGATGAGAACGGCGCTCTCATCGAGCGATACAGCTACGATCCGTACGGAGCAGCGACGATCACAGATGAGCTTGGTCAGGTGATAACAGAGAGCACAATCGGCAACTCGTACCGCTTCTCATCGCGTAGATACGACGCGGCGACAGGGCTGTATTACTACCGTCACCGAATGTATACGCCAGAGCTGGGCAGATTCCTGCAGCGGGATCCTGTGGGGTATGCGGATGGGATGAATGTGTATAAATACGTAAGGAATAATCCCATAAAATGGACTGATCCATTTGGCGAACTACCTGGTGACCACTATCCAACGCAAGATGATGCTGCGGCGGCAGCAGTTACAGATATTAATCTGAGGTCAATTGCAGAGGGTAGGGAGTATGGCGGATTAATCTATCATTCACGAGCAGATTATTATTCATATACGGAACCAATTGCAGGAGACGTAAAACAAGTCCAGCCGTATGACGCAAAGTCCCCGGCCGGAACAGGAACAACTGCCTACTATCATACACATGGTGATAATAATCCGGCGTACGATAACGAACATTTTTCGCCTCGCGATAAAGATTTGGCAAAATATTATAATGACGATGCCTATCTGGGAACCCCCAAAGGGAATGTGTATCGTTTTGACGTTTCATCAAGTGAGATAACAAAAGTGGGATCGGTTTCAAGGAGTCCAAAAAAACCGTGATGAATTTCGCCAAATTACATCAAAGGAGGGTATGTGAATATTATTAATAGGTGCTTGATAAGTGCGGCGACCTTAGTGTCGTTATGTTGTTTGGGATGTTCAACTGTGTCATTGCATGAAATTAATACTAAGTATGGATTTCCCGGTGTTTACCTCGATGCGTGGTCTGTCGCGTATTCTGATTTTATGACGACGTCGGAAATGAGCAAAGCTGAAAAAGAGTTAAAAAAATACAATATCGAGCTCTATAAAGAGGGAGACGATATCATCGTTTTCTTTCACCCGTATCTGCTTTCGAAGAAAGAAATGTCAAAACAACATAGGGCTATAATCGGGATGGAAGTGCAGTATTGGATCAATGCAAAAACCCTGAAAATATCTAAGAGACTTTTCTACAAGCAGTAGTTGCCAATTTCTTAATAAAAAATTGCCTTAACATAACGAGTCAGGTTTGGACGTTGAGCGAGAAATAGAGACGGTAATTATGGATCTTAGCGATTCAAAATATGGTCCAACCAAGCTGCTTGCTAAGGGCTGTTGGACTGCCATGAGAATTCTGAGCGACAGATGTATCTACGACGAGGCAGGAAACCTCATCGACGATGGAAAGTATCGCTATGAATACGACGACCGCAATCTCGTGACCGAGGTGCGGGATTCCCTGAACGATACCTTCGTAGCGTCCTACGCATACGACGCCCTCAAGCGCCGCATCTCGGAGCTGCGCTCGGATGGCACGGTGACTCAATTCATCTACGATGGCTGGCAAGAGATAGAGGAAGTCACGGACGGCACGCTCACGGCGAGTTTTATCTATGATGATGGCATCGACCGCCCGATAGCGATGATCTCAAACAATCACGCGTATTACTATCACGCAGACATGCGCAACAACATAGCAGCGATCACGGACGAGAATGGCGCCCTCGTGGAGCGCTACTCGTATGATCCGTACGGAGCAGCAACGATCACGGATGAGCTCGGTCAAGTGATAACAGAGAGCACGATCGGCAACGCGTACCGCTTCGCATCGCGTAGATACGACGAGGCGACTGGGCTGTATTACTACCGCAACCGCATGTATGCGCCGGAGCTGGGAAGATTCCTGCAGAGGGATCCGGAGTGGTACGTGGATGGGATGAATGTGTATGCATATGTCATGAACAATTCACTGAACTCATTTGATCCATTTGGAACCAATAAAATATCAAATGGATACGTTAATATTAATGTTTCAGCGGGATATGGCCTTGGTCTTACTGGAGGTTTGTTATTCGACGGTAGCAAGATCTATGGATATATCGGTGGAGGGGTCATGCCTCCATCAATAAATGTCTCCATCACAGGTTCTCCTGATTCAGTTTCAGAGGGATGGAATGTTGAATTTCAGGCCGGATTCTGGGGGGGAGGTTCCGTTGGTTTTGGACTTGAATCGACCGATGGAGATTATGTTGAAGGTGGATTCGTGACACCCGGAGTTACCATAACCGTATTTGATGTAGTTGAAATCTGGGAATTTTGAATGATGTTTTAAATGGTACTTGGAGGCATAGATATGCAAAGGCTATTGATCGCACTATTTTTTATGATGTTTGGCGTATCAGTCATAATAATGCGCATGAGATTGGCTCGTTGGACAGTAAAATCAAATTATATGCTCTGGGGAATCAAGATATCCGAGAGAGTATTTATTAATGTCGCCTTAGTGGGCGGAATATTTCTTCTAAGCGTCGGAATATTAATCATTATAACCTGCTTGAAGAATAGTTGATAATGGAGACATTGAATCAAGCGATATGTGATTGACATGAGTAATCACCAATATTCATCGCCGGAGTGGCAATTCAGGATTGAAAACGTAATTAATGGAGGTCTAAATGAAACGCTTGAGCATGTTGTTGATCGGAATGATGGTGGCGTTTGCAATGACAAAACAATCGTTTGCCGATGATTTCATGAAATCGGTTGTCGAACTACCGGAAGTCGGCGCCATCGTTTCCGTTCATCCGTATTCAGCCAAAGAGGAACGCAAAAAATTTCAGCTGTATCGAGAATGGCGTCATTTTCTGCCGGTTGGGGTGATGGTTCGGAACGTAGGGAGCGATGCGGTTTCAGTGGAGCATGTTGACATCGTATCTGATGGAGACAGGAATCTGCATGCCGTGCATGTATATCCGCACGTACAACGCGTTGCAGGTTCTGTCGCGGGCAAGACCGTCGAGAATGACGGGCTCAGGATGAGCGCTGCACTTGATGCTAAATACGGCAGGCAGGTTTTGCACAGGCCGATAAGAACGAACGAGATATTCTATGTTCGCCAACTTGAACCTGCCACCGATTATTATGGTATCGTATATCTCGATCTCAGGGACAAAAAACTTCGAAAGATTCGTATCAAGGATCTCGACGGCGTCGATCTGGGCGTAAAGATCATAAAGAAAAACCTCGCGGCGGGAGCGTTGGCACACCTGCTTCTTGATGGTCAGGTCGGATTCGCAGAGACCCTCAAGGGGCATGACAGGTCGAAAGACGACCCTGAGGCAAAGACCTATGACTTTTATGTCGGAAAGCAGGAAGAGAAACCCTCGGCAAGTAAACTCTATGAGGCGATGAACGTTCTCGAAGAATGCGAGGCTGCCAGTTTCGGAAAGCAGGAAAATAAAAAACTCAACAGCCGTGGAAAATACGTCACGGCCAAAATCGATTACAACAAGCGAGGAGAGCAGGTCTCATTTGAAATCATTCGTTCGTCAGGATCGCGGCGGATAGACGATCGGATGAAGTCGATCGCGGACAATATGAAGGACTGCAAAATGCCGGACGCAGGTCTCTATGGGGAGGGTGAACTCAAGGAGCCGTTCTTCAGTTACGTGACCACATTGGGCGACAAGGCAGCGGCGACGTGGAAGCCGAAGGGGAGTGAGAACAAAAAATAGCTGTGAACGGATACCATGTGGGCGGTTCATGATATATGCCCGGAACGGACGATATATGAAATCATCTCTCTACAGGCTTACATCCGGCATTGTGCTCGCTGTGGCGATGTTGACCGCATCTTTCTCGGTCTGCGCCTCTAACTCAATCGACCCGGTCTTGTATCTTGGCCAGCAGCGGCATTTGGCGGGGAGCGGAAAAGAAGCGGCAAGTGGCGCGCGCGATGGCTTCGTCAGCGCCCTCGTGAAAGCTCGTGATGTTGAAGCCGTAGTCGCTGCCGTCAATGCCTCCGGCGGCAACGCTCGCGTTGTGGCCAAGGAGATCGCATCCGTTACGATATCTATTGAGCTCCTGGAGCAGATGGCAAAATCCGGTGAGATCGAATACGCGGAGGCCGACAAACAGCTCGCGCCCATGCTCGACAAGAGCCTCCCGGCTATAGGTGCGACCGCGGTGAAGGCCGGGCAGGTCGACGGAGTTGCGTATGATGGAACGGGGGTGATCATAGGGATCATCGACACGGGAATCGACTGGCGCCATTCCGTGTTCAACGACGCAGACGGCAATTCACGCATTATCTCAATATGGGATCAGGGTATAGAGACCGCAGAGGGATTCGCGGCACCCTCGGAGATTGAGGGCACCTACGGCATCGAGTGTTTCCGCAAGGATATCGAGGAGAAGACGTGTCCATCGAAGGACGAAGTCGGGCATGGTACTCATGTGGCGGGGATCGCAGCCGGTCGTGACAAACAATACGAAGGCATGGCGCCAGGCGCCGAGCTGATTGTTGTCAAGATAGCGAGCGAATTGTCGGGTGCGTTCTCTACGAGCCTGGTGGATGCCGTCGATTATATAATGAGAAAGGCGTCGCAGGCTGGCAAACCGGTCGTGATCAACATGAGTCTCGGAACGCAATATGGCGCGCACGACGGCACGTCGTTGCTGGAGCAGGCGCTCGATGCGAAGATAAGCGAGGCTCCAGGCCGGGCCATAGTCGCATCAGCCGGCAACTACAACCGTAATAGCGATGATGTCATCGCGAGCGTGCACGCATCCACGCAGCTGCAGGGGGACGAATGCAGGTTCGAGTTCCTTGGTTTGTCCTCAGGCGGCAGCTACGCGTTGATCGATATATGGCAGCGTGAAGGCGCGGCGCTCACGTTTGGTCTGGGCGTGGATAAATATGGATCGTACGAAGAGACCGGTATCGTAGCCGAAGGAAGTATTTATGATTCCGAAATGGACGATGGACGGCTCCATGTCGTGGTTGAATCTACGGAGACCGTGAACCCCGAGAACGGCAGAAAGCATACAGTCCTCTATATTGAAGCATCAGAAGGCAACGATATATCCATCGATAATTATTCATTCGATCTGATCGCATCAGGAAGCGGCGCGTTTGATGCGTGGGCCGCATATGGCTCGTATTTTACTAAACGTGACGGCGTTTATCTGTCGTCAGGTCATCGTTATTGTCCGGGCGACAGCAGGCGCACCGTGGGTATTCCCGCCACAGCTCAGCAGGTCATCTCCGTGGCGTCGTTTGCGACACGCGATGATTTATGGCCGCTCATGCGAGACGTCGGCATCTCAGGCGATTTTACTCCCGTAGACTCTCTCTCGCCGTTCAGCAGCCCAGGGCCATCTGGCGATTCCTCACGCACCGGGCAAAAGCCTGAAATCACCGCTCCAGGCGAGATGATCATTTCCGCGCTTTCTTACGATGCAATCAATTCGCTCGTCGGATCCGGTTATGCCGTTGACAATGATCGGAGGTTCGTTGCGATGGCCGGCACGAGTATGGCATCGCCGCACGTTGCCGGAGCGATTGCCTTGATGCTCCAGCGTAAGCCAGATCTCACAACATCGCAGATAGAGACGCTCATTGCGCGCAACTCAAGGGTGGTTGATGTCTTCCCAGACAACCGCTGGGGATATGGAATCATCGACGTCGCAAAAATATTCAGCAATTTCGATGCGACCGATCTTCAGACGCCCCTGCCGGTGAGCGATGAAGATGTCGCTGAAACTCCGTTCTCGCCGCAGGCATTGCCGCAGCTGGCAGATGAACCGCCATCGTCCGGCAGCGGCGGATGCGCACTTGTTGGAGGATCAGGATACGGCGCCGGCGCGTCGTTCGCCTTCGGAGTGATCGTGCTCATGATCGTGGCGGCAATGCGTGGTATTTCCAGGCGTTCGTGTGCGCCCATGGCCGTCGTCGGATTATTGTGTCTTGTTTCAGGCTGCGGCGGTTCATCAGCGGCTCCCACGGAAGCGAATTTCGATCAGAATGTTTCTATGTCGGATAGCTATATCAAAATCGATGCTCAGCGTATGATCGCGTATGTCTCGATGTGGAATGCAGAGAACACGACCAGCATGCTGCTTGTTATCCCTCTGAAGCATTTTTTCCGAAATGAAACTATTCAGATGAGCGCGGACAATTTTTACACGTACGACGCTGATCGAGCGACACTCCTTATGCTGACCGCCAAGGATATCAGCGTATTCAATCAAATGCCGATCGATGAAGCGATAGCCAATGCATCAGGTGCATGGTTATCGACTGACGGGAAGGTGACGATTGACGAATCGTCGATCATTGACAGCGGCAAGGTGCAACTTCGGATCGAAGACGCCGAGATGAGACCCTTGGACAGGACAAGCCTGATGTTGAATCGTGAGGGGGACGCATCGCTCTTGTCAACGCCATTGATCGGACAAGTTGCGGAAGGCGGAGGTGATAATGCGCTCGTTACGAATGCAGATCCGTTAAACGGCAATATAGGAACCAAAGTTCGGATAAGAGGGTTTAACTTCACTGAAGATACGGAAGCACATTTTGCCGGGTGCTATGGTTACAATCTTCCAGTGGAATTTAAGTCGGAAAACGAAATTGAAGTGACGATTTCTGCTTACTGTAAGAACAGCACGATAGAGATTGAGGGGATTTATTCGCTTCAGTCGGGATGGAACCCAACTTTTCTTTTTGACGACATGCCGGATGTATGGATCACATCGCTTCCTTATTCAGAGGCCGATCTGCTCAAGGTGGTTCATGATCCAGTGACGGATCACGTCTACATGCTCTTCAAGCCGGGAATTGAGCTCCAGATCTATTCCATAAGCGGCAAGGATTTTATTACGCCGAAGCCGCTTCCAACCGCAGCGGACACGTTTGACGTCGCGCCGGATGGGACTGTTATCACGGCAAAGGGCAACGTTATTACAGTGGTGGCGCCAGATGGCACGCTGCAGGGTCAGACCACGCATCCGAACGTGGATACGGTGGCCGATCTCGCCAGCGGCCCAGGACAGAAGGTCCTTATGATTTGGAAGGAATCGTCCGACGTCTGCGTTCTCGATCGTTCGGATATGTCCGTCGATTGTTCATGCGGATTGGATTTTTATTACTCATCAGAAAGACATCCGGTCATGGCTTTCCGTGCCGATCGACGGATCGCTGTAGCTGCAAAAGGTGGCGAGCTTGCTGTCTATCGGTTTGAAGATAACGGCTCGATTTCGAAATTGGCTGAAGATTGGGTAAGCAGTTATTGGTCAATTTTGCCGCATCTTGTGCGTGATGAGATATGGGTAGAGAATCGAGTCTATGCCCTGGATCTGTCGAATATCAGCCAGCTCAAGGATTTTCAAGCCTATCCTTCTTCACGTGCAGAGCGATACTATGTGCTGCATTACTGCAATATAGGTGTGTATTTTGGCGGGGAACAACAGGATGAGATCCCCTATTCATCTTGTAAAGATGATGATGATGAGAATGGATCGGAGGATCCGACGTCAGTCATTATCTCCGGCGACGACCGCTATCTGACGGTTATCTGGAACGAAAAGATCCGGCAGGTCGATATGAGTTTGATCAACGCGTATCTCGAAGCGCAGTGAACGAGCGACTCATGAACGTGAGAACTAAAATCGCCGGCGTATCTTTTTTGATAGCGGCCCTGTGCGCTGCCGCCGGCTATGCCCATGCCCGCATCTCCGCCGGCAATATCGATGACTCTTACGCCATCGAGCGCGTTAGCGTCTCGCGGGACGGACGGGTCTATGCGTGGGATCGAAAGGGCGAGGCCATCTCCGGCTGGCCGGTCGTAAATTTTCTTGATGAGGGCCTCAAGGCGCGGCCCATGACGCGGTTGGTGGACGTGAATCGCGACGCAAAGCTCGAGATCGTCCTCGTGCTCGCGTCAGCGGGCGGCGCCGAACAGATGCGCGTGCTGCGCGGCGACGGCACGGAGCTCACGACGTGGCGTTTCGCATTCCCGCAGGGCGTGGGTTCCATCGCCGCTATGCCGATCATCTCCGACATCAATGGAGACAACAGGCTTGAGCTGGTCTTCACAACGACGTCCGGCAAGGTCTTTGTCTTTCGTCACGCCGCGGGATTCACCAAGCTCGACGCATATGACGCGGATTTTAACGCGGCGCCGTGGCTCGCTGCGGCGGATCTGGACAATGACGGGAGGTCCTCTCTCTACGCCGTGGATCAGGCCGGCGGCGAGATCGTAGAGTGGGAAGCGGACGGATCGCACCATGCCTTTGCATCTCTCAACGCCCAGACTTTCAAGGGCGGTGCAGCCTCAATCGACGTGAACGCCGACGAGAAACCCGAGCTCGTGGTCGGAACGTCAGCGCCCGAACTCCTCGCCTTCGATCGCAACGGCGACGTCGTCGCGCGTTTCCCGCTTCCCGCCGTGCCGGCTGCGCGCCCGCTCATCGCTGATATCGATCTGGACATGGAACCTGAGATCGTCGTGTTGCTCGCGGATCGAACTGTATATTCGGTGCATCGCGATGGAACGTCCGTACGGCGCTGGGACTGGCATCTCCCCTATGAGGCCGAATCGTCGCTCGACGCGGGAGTCGTGGCCTTCGATCTCTACGAAGGCTTGATTTCGTCGATCTCCGGCTGGGACTCGTCTTCGGTATACAAGACATCGCGCGAGCGCTTTGCAGAGCTCACGCTCGGCGAGAACGTGCACGTCTACGATCGCATCCTAGCAGAGATGGAGATGCCGATAACGCAGATAGACGAAGTCGTTGCCCAACCGAAGGTGATTACCCCGAACGCGGACGGATATAATGATGATGCCATGCTCTCGTATATCCTCTCCACGGATGCCGTCGTCACGGTGGACCTTCTCGACGCTGCGGGCAACGAGCTCTTCCGCGTTGTCGAGAATGCGCATCAGTCCGCTGGCGCAAATTCGGTGCGTGCTGATGGAGTCAATACCCACGGCACGGTCACGAGGAATGACGACGAGCCGCTGGCGAAGGGGTTGTACTTCCTGCGCATCACCGCGATGAACGACCTGGGTCTGGCATCCCGCGCGACTACGCCGCTCATCGTCTTTGGCGTGCGCGCCCAGATCGATCTCCCGACCGACCCGAATCGCGACGACGGCGCTTATCCCGTCGTCTACGGAGTGACGGGGATCGAAGGTATCGCAACCGATCCGAATATCGGCGAGGGAAACGACAACTTCGATTTCCTCGCGTACAAGGTTTACTATCGCCCCGGCATCTGGAAGGTGGATGAAGCAACGGCGCTTGCCGCCGGCGAGGCAGGATCGCCGTGGCTCACCGTACCTGTGCCGCTGCAGCATCAATCGCCCATCAACAGCGCGAACGAGCCGGCTGACGCCGTCTATCCCGCGTCAAACGTCTCGGTGCGTCCGGTGCAGCACGGTCTGCTCGCGCGATGGGATACGACCGATTCAGCGCGGACCCCGAACGGGCTCTATACGATCCTGCTCAAGGTCGTCGACGGAAACGGTAATGCCGTGGGGCGCGTGAATTTCGATTCGCTCGTGGTGGATCTGCGCAGCGTGGCGCAGGGAACGCCGTACGATCCGAACGATCCTTCCACGGACCCGAACGATCCGGAGAACATCGGGCCGAAACTCTCGAACGTGAACGCCTCGCCGGCGAATATCTCTACTCAGTCTCCGGAGTCGGTCATTTCGTACGCACTCGCCAACGAGACCTCGAACGTCAATGTCACGATTTACAAGGTGGCGGGCGGGCAGATAGGCCCCGTGGCCGCGTCGTTCTCCATGGGAGCGACCGCGCCGGGATCGTACTCCTTTGCGTGGAACGGCAAGGACAACGTCAACAAGCGCGTCGACGTGGGCGATTATCGCGCTCGCGTGACCGCCACCGCGGTGGACGGGACGGGCGGAGACACGAAGACGACCTCGGACATTCACATGACCGTCGCCACCGAATACAACGCAGGTCTTGCGATCCTGGGTTTCGCGCTCTCGTCGGACGTGTTCGATCCGTTCAACATGATAACCGACGCCAACGGAAATGACGTACAGGCGGAAACGCTCACGGCGTCCTACAACCTCAACCGCTACGCGAAATTGAACGTCGGTGTCTATGACGAAGACGGCGCGCTCGTGCGCACCCTGATCGACGGGAACGTGGACAAGATCGGCGCGGTGTCGTGGAACGGCGCCAGCGATCAGGGCGTGGTGGTGCCGTCCGGCAAGACGTATACCGTGAAGATCAAGGCCCAGTGCATAGATGCCGGATGCACGGATGTGGTTGAAAAGAACGAAAGCGTTGCGGTGCGCGCCCTCTCGATAGGGGGAGGCGGGCTCTATGCGGACGTCACCATGCTCGTCGGCGAAGGCGACGAGAGCAGCACCGATCCTGATGTAATCGCCGGAACGCTTCGAGACGACGACGATCCCCTGAACGATTTTCCGCTCAACGGTTCGTCGGATTTCAAATGGCGTGCGTATGGAAGCGGAACGATCCGCGTTCCCTTCACGTACGAAATCAGCGCCAGGGGCACGGAATTGATCGAGCAGAATATGCCTTTGGAAACCGTCGTCACGCCCGAGAATGTACCGCTCAATACGATTGAAGATCTCGGCGACGGATATGGGTGCCGGACGCAGGATTTCCGTCTTATGCCGGATTACGTCCCAGTATCGAATCTCTTCTTCGACAGCGGATACACGGTGACTTCTTACAGGATTTCCAGCGTCAATGTCCCAGACAATGTCACGATGCTTTTGAGGACGCCTCTGGGTGAGAGGTCAGTGACGGCCCCTTTCGACATCGCCGAGCAGCCGGCCGCTGCCTCCGACAGCTTGAGCATCGGCGTAGGGCTGGTGGGGAGGCCGAGCGGGCATAACGGCATTTCGGCAGCTGACCAGACTTTTCTCGTGAACAATTGTTCTCACGGCCAGGATCTGTCGCTCTGTCATTCGTACGGATATGAACACACTCCTGAAAACACCCTCTTCCCCACGTTCTGCCCTAACGGGCCGATCACCATCTGCGGCTCGTGGTACGAGTGGAACTATGGAAATGTCGTTGCACCTGTAACCTGCGGCAGCGTGCGTATCCGTGCGAACGCTAGCAGGCTCCTTTCGCAGCCATGGGGACCGTATGTCATCGGCGGCAATTCGATTATCGATTCAGTCACAGATCCGGTCCTGGTGGCGGAATACAACGGCGCAACGTCGAGCGGCCAGTCGTACATCGTGTCCAGTGTGGTCTCTTCCTACGGTCTCACGTTCACTCCGAGCATCAACGGTGTCGCCTGGACTCAAACCGCTTCATACGGAACCATCGCCGTGGGAAACGCGGTTCGCGCTTGGCTCGGCGACGCGAATGGTCCTATAGATGAGCGGCAATATCTTTCACCGAAGCTCTACGCTGATCTCATTCCCGACGGTTTTACGACGAATGCAGATCCATATCTGGCATCGTCCGCCTGCATCTTCAACGGAGCGAAGTATATCAATGGAGGTTTGAATACCGCGGTCGACAATCAATCCCGGCGGTGCCTCTCGCGGGGAATAGAGGAAGATACTCAGGCGCCGTTCAAGACGATCAGCGGGCCATTTTCGCTCTATGCGGGGCATCCCAGGTATAATCAACCCGTGAAAGATTCGCCCACGCTCTACACGTTCTCGGACGTTGCACACGTGAACGAGTGGACCATCGATCTTCGCTATCCCGATGGAAGCGTGAACGATTCCTTCATGCTCACGGATATGCTCGTCAATTCGAATGGAACGAGCGACGTGGACGGCGACGGCGTTTCCGAGAGCAATAAGAACGTGAACGACTCATTCAAATTGAAGCTCAAGCCGGATGCCGCTCCGAAGCGCTTCATCGAGATCAGGGGGGCGGTGGGCGGCGAAGCGTGGGAGCTTCGCTATTTTGAACCGAAGACGAATTCCTGGCAGAGGATAGCTGAAGGGCAGGGCGCGCAAAACAATACTCTCGCGTGGTGGGACGTCTCTCGCTTGAACGGGCACGAATATACGGTAATGCTGCGCGCGACCGACGCGAACGGGGCTTTGAAGAGCGAGGACACGATGAACGTCTCCATCGGTTCGCTCGTTAAGGCCAATGCGCCTGCCGTGGTGAGTTCACCTTGGCGGCGTTATTCAATCTATTTCGACGAATACAGCCTGTGCCCAGCGAACGGTCCATTCCCATGCGATTCTTCCATCAACGAACTCGTGACCGTGATTCCAATACCGACCGACACTCCGGGCCTCTATCTCCCTTCGGGCATCAATCCGATAGGGCCGATCGTCGAGATCAAGCCGGACGATATCGCGTTGAATCCGACGTATCAGCCACAGCTGGAAGTCTATTTTACGCGGGATGAAGTAGAGGCGCTCTATGCAAATGATCCGCAGGAGGTGAAGGATCGCGTTTATGGCATCACTGCGAACGATCCTCCCGTGATGGCGATCTACAATCTTAAAGACGATGGTGAGCTCGAGCAGCTTGCGACGATCAACACGTGGGACGATCGCGGCACGCCCGGATCGTCGGACGATATCTTCCGTATCTCCGGCATGCTCAATCACTTCTCGCGCTATCTGATCATGCGCGAAGATGACGGTTATCCGCGACTGACGATTGACGCGCCGGCCGCGGACAGCGTGGTGCGCGGCGTCGTGCATATCACCGGTTCGCTCGGCGGCGTCGATCCTTCGGATGGGATCGAGAGCCTCTCCGTCACCGCGGCGCCAGAAGGCGGGAGTGCGCAGGCGATATCGTCATCAACGACCTCGCCGTTCGACGTCGAGTGGACGCCAGGCGCAACTCAAGGCTGGTATCAGATCGAGGCGAACGCCAGAACGCAGAGCGGCAAAGAGGCGAGCGCGTCTGTGCGCGTCTATGTCGACAGCCGGGCGCCCGTGACTCAAGTCGTGGTGAACGAGCAGCTCGTGGAACCCGGCTCGCTTGCGGTCGTTCCGCCCGCGAGCCAGATCATGCTCATAGCGGAAGACGCGGCGGATCGCGGCAGCGTCGTCACGGAGATCCGCTATCGCTGGGATGAGGAACAGTATCAGCCATACCAGGGGCTGATCGATCTCGCGCAGATGCCGCCAGGCCGACATTCTTTCTCATGCTCTGCAAAGGACGACCAGGGCAATGAAGAGCCCGAGCAGACGGTGTTTATTACGATCATCGATCCGAACCAGCCAGGCCAGGGCGCAGGAATCGTCACGCGCTTTGATATCGACGATCCACATTATACGGACGGGCATCAGCAGTGGATCGGCCCGGCAACTCCTCTCAACATCGTGCCTGCCGACGGCTCGGCGCCGGTCTACCAGATGCGCTATCGGGTGAACGACAAGGATTATCAACTCTTCAACGCACCGTTTACGCTCGAAGGTTTTGAGGAAGGGGTCTACGAAATCGAATTCTTCGGCATCGATTATTACGGTCTCACGGAATCCGTGCACAGCGAGCCCGTGGTCTTCGATCGAACTCCTCCGACGACGAACATCGCGATCTCCGGCAGCCATGAAAAATCGGGCGACGACGAATATGTCGCCGCAGATACACGGTTCAGCTGCGCTGCTGAGGACGGCGGCCTCATGCCCGCAGGGCTCGACCGGATTGAATATTCCGTGGACGGCGGTACGTGGATGCCCTATGGCGGTCCGTTCGCGGTGAATGATTCCGGCGCCGGAATCGCCGAACTCGAGGTTAGGGCGATCGACAGGGTCGGCAACGCCGAATCGCCACAGCATATGCATCTGCGCTTTGACGCGGCAGCGCCCGCGGTTGCGCTTCTCTCGAGTCCTTCCTCGTTCTCTCCGAACGGCGACGGCGTCAAGGATGAGACTGCATGGCGCGTCAAGGTCAGCGGAGCTTTCGGCGAGCGCGTTCGTGCGGAGCTCATCGTCGATGGAGCGCTCGTGCAATCGCAGGAATTGCCTGCGGGGGAGTTGGCGATCTCGTGGGACGGCAAGTCCGGCGGCCAGCTCGTCACCGATGGAGAACACGCATGGCGACTCGTGATCGCAGATGCGCGTGGCGCAGCGGCCGCGCCGTTTGAGGGTATGGTCATAGTGGATACCGCGGCGCCATCCGTCGCCGTGACCGGGGTGCTTGCACAGAACGGCGAGGCGAAGATCGGTTATCGAGTCGATGATAACGTCGCGATGCAGGACGTCGCGGCCCAGCTCTCCGTGTTTGCAGGTCAGGCGCTCATAGCCTCCGTATCGCAGGTCGCCTCACTTCCGCCGGTCGAGCGTCAGCTCGCATGGAACGGCGCCAATCTCTCGGACGCGAGGGCATTCGACGGCCGGTATCATTATACAATCGTGGTAACGGACTCGGCGGGCAATTCCTCGGCCCCGCAGAGTGGTGAACTCATCCTGGATCGCAGGCCTCCTGCATCCAGGCTCAGCTTCGTCGGTCCGTCGTACGACGATGCCGGCGGCGTGAGCTGGATAAGCGGCGTGACGAAGATAGCGCTTTCGGCTTCGGACATGGCGAGCGACGTGGACCACATAGATTATCAGCTCGACGGCGCGGACTGGCAGCGCTTTGCAGCTCCGTTCGGCATAGCGGCCGCGGGCGCCCATTCCGTCTCACACAGGGCCGTCGATTCGGTGGGCAACACGGAAGATGCGCGGCAGAAAGCGGTATCCGTGGACCTCGATCCGCCCTCGAGCCAGCTCGATATCCAGGGCGTGCAGCGCACGATCGACGGCAAGGCGCACTGGTCCGGCTCTGCGACGTTCCTCAAGATGACAGCGGCGGATCAGGGCGCAGGCGTTGCGGATGCGAACTTTCAGGTTACGAGTCCTTCGATCACGTATCATGCGTTGAACTCATTTTCTCTCGGCGACATCGGCGACGGAGAACACACCGGCAGATACTGGTCCGTGGATCGCGTTGCGAACGCGGAAGACAAGCGCGATGTGAACTTCGTGCTGCACGGCAGTCCGCCGAATGTCACGTTGGATGTCGGACTGCCGCAATATCGCAACGCGGCAACTCTCTTCGTCGATCACACGACGCCTATCCGAATCAAGGCGACAAGCGGAGCCGACGACATCGTCTATCTGGAATATCGCCTAGATTCCGGTGCGCCCGTGACGGCCACGTCCGGCGGTACGGCGGAACTTTCGCTCCCGCAGTTCAATATTGATGAAGAGGGCAATCATCTCATCCGCTATTTCGCGGTGGACGATTTTGAGAACCGCCGCGAGCTTGCTTATCCGCTCACGGTCGACAACAGCCCGCCGGTCACCACGATCGAGAAGAGTCAGGAGGTTGCGGGCGAGGAACAACTCGCAACTCCATCCACGCAAATCCGCCTCAACGCACATGACGACATCGTGGGCCTCAAGTCGACCGAATACAGAATAGACGCCGGCGCGTGGCAACCGTATTCGATTCCGTTCGCGCTTCGAAATCTCGCTGCTGGAGAGCATTCCGTATTCTACCGAAGCACGGATCTGCTGGGGCACCCCGAGCCCGAACACAAACAGCTGCTCGATCTTCTCGTCCTCGATAGCAGTATGACCCTCTCGCAGGCGCCGCGCATCCTCATGCTCGCGCTGGCGGACGCCTCACGGCCCGAAATTGTGCCGGCCGATCTCGATGACGTGCGCTCCATTCAATCGCTCTGCGCGGAACGCGGTTGGCCATTCAAGGTAGTCGCGGATCAGCAGGAATTCCTGAACGCCATGCGGAGCGACGCCTTCAACGTCTTCGCATTCGCGAGCGCCGGAAGCGGGTATCATTTTGACGGCACTGAATTCGTGGACGGTTTGATGCGCGAACTTGCCGCGCGCATCTACAACGGCGACTCCCTGATGTTGCTGCAGAGCGCCGTGAGCGTTACGGGGGTCGCGTGGGACAAGTTGTGGAGCAATCTCGGCGGCGTCAATGCGGTTCCGCAGGGTGGCGCCACGCGCCTGGTGAGAGCCGCCGGCGATGCGAGTGAATTGCCGACTCTGACTCTGTCTCCGCTGTTCTCCTTTGACGGAAACGTCGAGCCGCTATTTAGCGCTGATGATTCGACGGTTGTCGCAAAAAAAACATTCGGCAAGGGCTCGGCGCTGCTCGTCGGTCTTCCCATGAATGGCTGGGATTCGGCCTATGCGACCGCGGCCGCTGGCTCGTCCGAGGTAAAGAGCTGGGGCGAAACGTGGGATGAACTCTTCGGTCGATTGCTTCCTGCTGAAGAGACTCCTTCGCCGGGGGAAGTGATCTCGTTCGCAGTAAAAGTCGCAACGCGTGACCGGCCTGCAAACGCCTCGGCATCGGTTGCCGTGCCCGCGCGTGCCGCGTTAGTGGGGACCGCTGGCGCAGACCTTTCGCAGGCGAACGCGTCGTGGAGCGCAGAGCTCATACGGAATGAGGAAGAAAAATTTGTCTATTTCCTGCGCCTGCCTTTGGACGACGAAACGATCGAGTTACCTCTGACTCTCACTACTTCGTGGCTGGGCGGCCTTACCGACACGACGACCAGCAGTTTCAAACAGGAAATTTCATCCACCTGGAGCGATCAGTGGGCGAACTGCCGCGCGCTGATCGACGGGTTGAGAACAGATGCGGCAGCGAGCGATGGTGCAAAGGCTATGCTCCAGGATATCCTGAGTGGATGGGATGGAGCGGTCAGCGCGGGATTCGATGAGAAGATTTCAAAGGCGCTCGACGCGTTTGACAAACTGGTCGTGCTCGATGCGGAGAAGATCGCGCCCGTGCGGGCGGAGCTCTCCCGGCTCGTGGAGGCCCTGGAGCTTGGTGCGTACGAGGCGTCAAGCGGCGGCATTCCGTTCAGCCAGTCCGCCATGGACAGCGACGGCGACGGGCTTTCGGACGACATAGAGATCGAAGCAGGCACTGATCCATATGATGTCGACAGCGACGACGACGGCGTGATCGATGGCAGGGAAACGGCCGCTCTCGCGGATTCCGATGGAGACGGGTTCATCAATGCCCTCGATCCGGACAGCGATAATGACGGACTCAATGACGGGCTTGAGGTTGGTGTGGCTGCCGCGGCAGACGATCCTGACGGCGAGGGCCCGATCAAGAGTACCGACGATGCAGCGGGCAATCTCGTCTTTGACAGCGATCCGGCAACGGTCACCAACATGACCAAGGCAGATACGGACGGCGGAGGCCTGACCGATCCTCAGGAGGACAAAAATCTGAACGGCCGCGTCGATCCGGGCGAAACCGATCCCAACAATCCCCTGGACGATACGAATCCCACGGGCTTTGATGGCGGCGGCGGTGGCGGCGGATGCACGCTGATTCCGGAGCCGATGCGTTAATGCACTTCCCCTCCTTTGTAAGGAGGGGAAAGGGGAGGTAGATCTTGAGTGCATCCATGGTCTACCTCTCCCAACCTCCCCTTACAAAGGGGAGGAAAACTCAGTGTTTATTGCTTATGCGAGTCTCAATATTATTATGCACAGCCGTATTCGCCCTGGTCTTTCTGCTGCCGTTTTGTGCGGCGGCTCAGGATACGGGCCTAGACGGTTTCAACGTACTGACGTTCCATCCAACTGCGGACGGCAGCGGTGTCTACTCCATCTACGGCACGCAGACGCCGGGACATCTCAAACCCGCGGCGCGCTTTACGCTGCAGGGAATGGGCGCGCTCATCGAAGCGGGCAATCCGGTGAACAACGCCGCGGCAAAGATCGTCGATAAAGTTATAGAGGGAGATTTGTCGGCTGCTATCGGCGTGGGCGAGCGCCTGGATTTCGGACTGACCGTGCCCGTCGTCTTTTACGAGCGCGGCATGAATGTGAACATGCAGAATGGATTCACGCAAACCGGCGTCGGAGATCTCATCATCGATGCAAAGGCCTTTGCCTTCAAGGACGCAAAGGGAAGCGCAGGCCTCGGTTTTCTCGCGCGGCTCACGCTTCCGACCGGCGATCCCGGCCGCTTCACGGGATGGAGCGCCCCCACCGGCGAATTCCGGCTTATCGCGGATAAGAGTTTCAAACCCGTGTATATCGTTGCAAACGCGGGCTATCGGATTGCTGCGGAGACTCAGGTGAGAAACAACGTCACCGGCGCTTCATGGAATCTCAGTGACGACGATCGAGTGACCTTCGGGGCCGGAGTTCAATATACTCTGCCCCTTCAAAAGAAATCCTGGGATCTTTTTGCCGACGTGGAAGGCGATACGGTCGTGAAAAACGTGCGCGAGATCACCACACCTGTCATTGCGCGAGGCGGCGTGCAGAAGAGATTTTCGAACGGCATTGCCCTGCAGGCAGGGGGAGGCCGCGGCGTTACGGACGCGCTCGGCTCGCCGTCCTGGCATGCATTCGCATCGATCTCATTCGACGCCGGCCGCCGCTGGCGCGAATCTCATCGGGAGAAGGCTGAAAAAATAGATCAAGAGATCAGCGAACTCATATTCTTCAATTTTGGCGACTCACAACTTTCGGAAGCAGCAGCCTCAGAGGTTGATAAGATAGCCGCGACGATGGCCTCGGATGAAGATTTGAATGCGACCGTCCGCGGCCATACGGATTCGATCGGCTCCGCATCTTATAACGAACGGCTTGGAAGACGCCGCGCTGAGACGGTGGCCGAAAGGATGTCAAGGCAAGGCGTAGATGCAGTTCATATTAACGTCGAATCCCTCGGCGAGACCGCGCCTCTTGATTCCAACAAGACAACCGAGGGCCGCGCCCGCAACAGGCGCGTGGAGATTCTGGTGAGGTAATGCAATTGCAATGATAGGCAAGGTCGACTGGAGGCGCATGCGCGGTCCGAGGGCGCACTTAATCCATTCCGATTCACGAACACTATCTGTTCCGAATTTCAACATCCCGAACACGGAAAGTTAGCAACTATTTTGAGAGAAGTCCGATAAATTAGATACTTGTGCCGATTTAAGTGTTGGTACGTTTATTGCTATTCATTGAATCCAGAAAGAGTATGGAGCAATAATTGAGTAATCGTCCACGTCGCATTTCAAGATAATTATAATGAAGAATATAATACGGAAGCAGAAAATATTAATTGGAGTGCCGACAACAAGGTCCTCCGCCTATATTAGCAAGACGCTAAGCCATTACCTGACAGAAATAAACCATCTTCGCGATGAGTATCCGAATCTCTCGCTGGCAATCTGTTTGAACGGAGTGCGCGATAATGAGTATGAGAAGACAAGAAATACGATTCAGCTATTTATAAAAGAACAGGATCAGATGAAGATTGAGTTATTAGAACACGATCAGCAGAGCAAAAATGAAGCGATTAATATCATACTGAATTATGCTAAAAAAGAACGATGCGATATACTGCATTTGCTGGATGATGACGTGCAAATTAAACTTGGATCCATCAGTGAAAATTTGTCCGCACTTATTGCTAAGACAAAAGAATATGAATGCCCCGTGCTTGTTGGTTCGCATTATTTAGCTAAATCCAAACGATTATTGGCCTGTCAAAATAAAAAACATTCACTGCTGAAAGTGCTGAAAGAATGGTTGCTGTATCAAATCTTTTCGCTTCCTTACCGACAGCCCACTGCACCGCCGAAAATGTGCTCCGGACAATCAATGGCAGCCTGGGTCAAGGATTTCCCGACGTTACCGTCAAACGATGTCGCAGACGACGCCTATTTCAGCAATTATTTCGTTGCTATCAATCGCGATCGCATACGATCCCAGAACGTTCAGCCGATCGTTAAGCCTGAGAACTCAATAATCTATTTCGATGTTGCAGATAACCTCAAGGAATGGCGGGCGCAGCGATTGCGCAATATGGTGCTCATTTCGAAAACCGCTAAGTTATTTGATCGCGACCATGATTTTATAGAATCTTTCTATGCCTGGCCGTTTTCGTATATGCGCCGTTACCGCAGAAAACCCGATTATAAATGGCAACTCAGAATCATATATCGCATATATATATGGTTGTTGAACTCTGTCGAAAAACAGACAAAGGCCTTTTATCAGAATGATGACACACCTGAGTGGGGAATTGCCATGAGCACGAAGTTGATCTACGAGTAGCGTTCCAGCGACGTCCCACAAGTACATGACAGTTAATAAATGTGAGATATTCGACTAAAATATTCACATCGCTTTTTGTGACTTCATTCTGCGTTGGCCTGTTGGCCTTGCTTTGTCTTTATTTAAAAGCCGAAGCTATTTTAACGAATCAGTATAAATCTCATTACGAATCACTGGTCAAAACGATTGCAAATGAATTGCGAGAGTTCGATCGTTTGACAGATCTGATCATGCTGAATTCCGCTATCGCTATTAGAGACAAACTTAATTCGGGACAAATCGCGGATCAGCGGGGCCTGATAAGGATGATTTCAGAATCTAACGTCGATGAGGCTCATATCATCGATAAGACCGGCCGGTTTATCTTGAGTTCGAATGGTTTTGCTGAATCGACACGTGCGAATTTATTCGACTATTGTAAGAATTACGAAGGGCTTGTTACGGGCGCCTCACCTCTGGAGCAGACACCGATCATTTTGACGCCAACTGGAAAACCTGAAAAATTTACGATGTTGCCGACGGCATCAGGAAAATACATCGTGGAAGTTGGCATGATGTTGAATTTTATCGAGGAGACCCTTTCGAACACAGTGACGACTTATAAGGAAATAGGCTCAATAAGCCTCACTACTCCGTCAAATAAATTGCTAGGTCAAATACAGCGAACTCGGTATGGAGACGAGCATTCGATGCATTTCAGAGAAATTGTGCAAGGCAGCATGGAACAGTGTTGCGAATGTAAAAATAAAAATCTCACTGACGAAAACGGTCGATATTATTATGTGCTGAGCGCGACTATATCCGCCGAATCACTGTTGAATAAAATGAATCAGCTGCGACTCTTTATCGTATCGATCTTGATCGTATTATCGTCTGCATGCTGGGTCCTTTCTCGCATTCTCACGAAAAGACTTGTGGGCCGTTTGCGTAAATTGGAAGAAGGGCTTGATCGGGTGGGTGAGACTGGTGATCTCACTGCGAGCATCAGTGTGCGAGGGCGTGACGAGATTTCAAAAATTGTAGAGCAATTTAATGGTATGATCGTAAGGCTTAATAAGAATCAAAATCGATTGATTGATGCTGAAAAAAATAAGGCGGTAGCGCATATTGCTTCACAGGTTGCTCATGATATTCGGTCTCCTTTGGCTGCGTTAAATATTGCTATCCAAAGCATGCAGGGTGTCCCTGAGGAAGTGCGCATTCTGATTCGTAGTGCGCTACAACGGATTAATGATATTGCGAACCAGCTTGCGCTTAAAAAAACAAAAAGAGCTGAAGATAAACAGTCCGCTGATGAGCCGTCCGAAACCACTTTGTTATCACCGGTCATTGAATCGCTCGTTTCCGAAAAACGAATTCAATACAAGGCGTTCGCCGGGATTACAATTGAGTCAAACTTGTCCAACGAAGCTTGTGGGATGTTTTCAAGGATACAACCAGGTGCGTTTAAAAGAGTTCTGTCAAATTTGATAAACAATTCCATCGATGCGTTTGAAAATGAAAGCGGAATTATTACGCTTTCAATGACCGTTGGCACTTTGCCCGATGATGAGCGGCAAATAACGATTATCGTCGCTGATAATGGTAAGGGCATTTCGCCAGAAGTCCTTCCTAAACTCATGCAACGCGGAGCTACGTATGGGAAAGAAGGACACGATACAAGTGGCACCGGACTTGGTCTTTACCATGCCAAGGAAACCATCAGGTCGTGGGGCGGAAATATCATGATTGAATCCGAGATTGGGAAGGGAACCAGGGTGGTGATTACTTTACCTCAGCAGCCCGCGCCGCACTGGTTTTTACAGTCTCTGTCGGTCGGTATATCCGAGAGTCAGCATCGGATTATTATCCTTGATGACGATGACTCTATCCATGGAGTTTGGGAAAAGAGATTAGTAGATAAGGGCATTCATAAAAATGACATCGTCCATTTCACAAATAGTGAGGCATTTCTTTATTGGCATCATGAATGTGTGTCAACGGCCTCGATTCACCAATCGTTACTTTATCTGTTTGACTATGAATTATTCGGCAGCAAATTATCCGGATTGGATGTGATTGAAAAATTGGGTATCGCTAAAGAAGCTGTCCTTGTAACAAGCCGTTATGAGGATGAGACTGTGCTTAAGAAGTGTAAGAGGCTAGGTGTCAAGCTCTTGCCAAAAAACATGGCAGGATTTGTGCCTATTGATATTCTGCGATAGTTTGTATGAAGGCTGAAAAGCAAAATGTTTATGCGTGGCTACGGGAAAAAACATTGTTGTCATTACAGGAAATGAGCCAAAGTATGTGTGCAAATAACGGGAATGATGATATTTATGCGCGTAAGGAAGCTGCAGAGGGGGCTGCTCGCAAAGTGTTGATTGTGAACGACGAAGACTTCATGCGTATTGCGTTGCGCTTTCAGCTCAAAAAGCTTGGCGGAGTTCAGGTGTTCGAGGCCTGCGGGGTGAGCGATGCCATGAGGATCTTCGAAGGACAGAGAATCGACGTGGTGATAGCTGACATCAATTTGGGCGATTTCACTCAGGACGGCTACGACCTATTGCGCCACATAAAAGAGCGTCGCGTTGCTACCAAAGTTTACATGATGTCCGGAATGCAAAAAGAGGACGCGTGGCCGAGGGCCCGGGAATTAGGAGCTGACGGATACATCCAGATTCCGTATGAAGAAGAGGAGCTGAAAAAATTCGTGATGCAGTGAGGCATGGATAAATACCAGGCGAGGAAGCGCGTCGCGTGTGCTCGAACAGAATCGGTCTGTCTCCAGGATTACCTCAGTTGTTATGTTCGACAATTTGCCCAATATTTTGTTTCTGATGCTAGTTTGGAAAAGCCGTTGGGCAATATTAACTCGATCGATTTTGATAAAAACGGAAAACCTGATGATGCATATGGCGTGTCGTACATAGGCCTGGATTCGGAAAGAGAGAAAGCCGGGCTATTGGCGGCATGGGGCGCATCTAACCCGTTCCAAATGCGCGTATCGTGGGCGAAGGAGGCTAGATGATCAATATCAATGTCATGGCGGATTCGTTCGTTCAGATGGCGGGCATAGCCTCCCTGTCGCTGGATGAGCGGGAGATGGCGGACTATGTGCGGGAGCGGCTGGTTGGGCTGAGCTGCGAGGACGTGCAGGAAGATGATGCCGGAACGGCGATTGGCGGCAATGCCGGCAATCTGTATGCGCGTATTTCCTCGGGCAAATGCAACGCAGCTCCCCTTGCCTTTGCTGTCCATCTGGATACCGTCGCGCCAGGAAGGGGTGTTCGGTCGATCGTGGAGCGCGGCATCGTGAGGTCCGACGGTTCAACGGTGTTGGGAGCAGACTGTAAGTCAGGCGTCGCCATGCTGCTGGAACTGATCCGAGTTATCCGTGAAAAAGGACTCAAACCGAAGATGGACCTGGAGTTTGTCTTTACCGTCGCTGAGGAGATAGGCATGCAGGGCGCCAGAAATTTTGATTATGGTATCCTCAAGGCGAAGCGCTGTTTCGTGCTCGATTCATCTCAAAGGGACGGTTTTTGCAATCAGGCTCCGGGGTCCCATAAACTTTCGTGCAGGATCGTCGGGCGGTCAGCGCACGCCGGGGTGGATCCCGAAAACGGGATAAATGCCATCAAGGTGCTGGGAGCGATTCTGTCGGAGATGCCGACCGGAAGGATCGACGATGATTCGACGATGAATATCGGTACCGTGAAGGGCGGCTCGGCGCTCAATGTCGTGCCCGATGAGGCATACGCAGGTTTGGAGATCCGGAGTTTTTCCGAAAAGAGGCTCGGCGAGCTTCTGGCAGAGGTGGAAGCGATCGTCAAGAGGGTGACAAAGCGATTCCGTGAGGAATCGCGGGGACGTCTTGCTGCCTGATTATCAGCTGAAGATCATTGGTGGATATCCAGTCCTGTATATCTCTCCGGAATCGAAATTCGTTCGAAGCGTTGAGCGGGCTGCAAAATTCTCCGGCTTGCTGTTTGCGTTGCGGAGGAATAGGGCGGGCTCGGACGCGCACATCTTCATGCAGCACGGAATCGAATCGCTGATCCTGCCGACGGGGATGTCCGACGAACATACGTGCCATGAATATCTCGATCTGGAAATCATGCGCAGATACACGGATTTTTTGCTGAGCTACGTGACCTAGTGTTGTGGTTGCGTGCAATTCAAGCGTCTTGATCCTACTGGCTACACTCTGTTCCGCGCGCCATGCGAAAGAGTCAGGAGCAATAGCAGTTATTCCAAAGCCCATTGACGAAAAGACCGTGGTTGGACTCTTAACCTGGCCGATCCTATTAACTTGTCCCTTTTGCCCCTCATAACCCCGTTATCCGACACTTAAAATATCACGCAACTTTTTGAGATTATTGACGAAAATGACTCTATAGGGTTGCCCTTAATTTATTCTTGACACGGGCTGGTATTTTGCTTGCGCGGTGCGTCGCGCGATGTTACCACATAGCCAACTCCTTAAGAAATAAGGAGGTTCACCATGAAGAGCCAACGGCTATCGGTTTGTACAGCAAAAAAAATAATCCTCGCGAGCGCGTGTGCAATTGCCGCGCTCTTTTTGTATGCCGGTTGCGGCGGCAGCGGCGGGAGCGATGGCGCGGCAACCGTGGGTCCTGATGCCGATCTCGGCCAGCTCACAGAACTTGAAGACCTCGTATATACCGAAGCATTTTCCGGAAAACTCGCGGTGAAGTTTGATGAAACCTATGGCGTACGGCTGCGTGCCCTGAGCGAAGTCGAAGGGCAGGCAGAGGGCGCAGTGACGAAGGATGAGCTCGCGCCTCCATCGCAGAAGAGCGTTTCCGCGGATTCCGTGCAGGCGCCAGCGGTCTACAAACTCGTTAGCATCACGGGTCAGGACGCGGCAGTGGCGCCCATGCAGCAGGTGCTCGATGCGCATCCTGCAGCGCTCATCGAGCGCGTGACTAGCGCGCCCGAGGCAGAGGTGGATCGTCAGCGCGCGCGGTTGGAGCGTCTCTCCGGGCAGAAGATGCCGGATTGGAATTCTTCATACACGATAGACGTAGGCGACCCGGACGAGGCCGTGAAGATCATGCGCGAGCTCTCGGCAGTATCTGGTGTCAAGTATGTGTATCCTCAGTTCAAGCCCATTCCCGCTGGTGTACTGGACACAACGCCGTCCCTCACGGGCCAGCAGGGTTATCTGTATGACGAGGCAAACAGCGGCGGCCTGAACGCGCTGGCAGCGTGGAGCGCAGGAACGCACGGCGAGAATGTGTATCTGGTGGATAATGAATCCGGGATGAATTTCGATCATGCAGATTTTCAGCCGCTGCAAAAGATCGCCTGGGCAAATGGAGGTAATTTTCTCTATGCTCCGGATTGCGCGCCTGGGTTTCCAGAAGAACTTCCTGATTGTGATTCATGGATAGCGCATGGTACGGCAGTCGGCGGCATATTGATGGCAAAGGACAACGGCCACGGGGTGACGGGTTTTGCGCCCTCGGCAAATTATCTGATGGCATCGATGGCAAGCAGCGTTGATGGCGACTTGAGGATTTCAACGGACGGGCATGACGAGGTCAATAGCGACAGCGACAACGATCTTGAGCCCGGATCAGTATGGGTTATTGAAGTTGGGCTTCCTGGAAAATACACAAATCTTAATTGTACGCCAGAATGGGACGCTGCCTGTGAATATGGCGGTGTACCTGTAGAGCTCTGGCCCGATGTGTACGACGCAATCCAGCAAGCTACGGCATATGGAGTTACGGTCATTGAAGCCGGCGGTAACGGGCAGATGAACCTCAATAACCCGGACCTCTACACAGGTTCGTGGACCTTTGCGCACAACATGGCCACGGACGATGCAGGCGCAATAATGGTGGGCGCATCCGAAGGCGCAAACGAAAATAAGATATCTTTCTCCAATTGCGGGACGCGCGTGAACTCTTTTGCCTGGGGCCAGGGTGTGGTGACCACGGGTTATCCTTACGGTCCCTATGCATGGAACGGCACGAGTTCCCCCAAACCGCCGAACACAGATCCGAACGCGTACTTCGTTGATATGTTCGGCGGCACGTCATCCGCGGCGGCCATGGTGGGAGGCGCAGCAGCATTGGTGCAGAGCTACGCAAGGAACATCCTCGGCCACAAGCGCTACCTTATGCCGCTCAAGATGCGCGAGATCATCGTGGGCTCAGGAGTGACGCAGAAGGATACGAGCGGATGCAATATAGGAAAACAGCCTCGTATAGATGTTGCCCTGCAGCAAGTGGATCAATTCCTTGCGACGATGCATTCCCAGTATCCGCAGCTCGCATCCGACGATCAACTCACGTCATCGCAGATGGTAGCGCTGCGGCAGCTTGGAGTGGGGATCGTGTGCAAGGAATTTGATGGTGCAAACAGCGATCCGTCGTGCCCGGACGAAGAAGTATTCCCGGCAGGCACGAAGATCGCAAAGACCTACGATTTTGATGGCGACAGTCGCGCGGACCTTGTGAAGTTTGAGAACGGCAAGTGGTCCGTGGATCTGTCGAGTAAGGGGAGCGGCGGCGACAACTACGGCGCATGGGACCTGCAGCTAAGTTTCACCCCTATCAGCGGCAAATGGGTCTGGCCGTACGTAGAGGATATGAACTCAGACGGCCGCGCGGACTTTGTGGCGTATGACAAGGAGCACGGCAAATTCTACGTGGCGCTGACAAACACGAATCTCATAGGCAAGGGCGAGTGGCACGGCTGGGACTGGGTGCTGGATTATTCCGCGCAGTGGACGGACGATCTGAAGATGAATCCGGATGATTCGAATTACAGCCGGCCCGCGATAGGCAATTATAATGGCGACGGTTACAACGATATCGGTATCGTGTGTTCGGACGGCAATGTGAGAGTTGATTACGGCAATGGAACCGAAGGATCGCTTGGGCATTATGCGTGGATTGCTCAGCTGATATCGAACGAACTGCTCGCACAAGCACCTGGGTGGGCGTATCTGCCGCTCCCACAGGATTTCAATGAGGTCGGTAAAATTTTCTTTGGGCTGAAAGTTCCTGACGGACTAACGGATGAGGGAAGGATGTACATAATTCCGCAGGATGGGATCAAATTCCATACTGAACTGGATTGGCTGTCAGGCGTTCCACATATCTTTGGCAACAACGACATGGTTCCGCTGGCCAGCGTGAATGGCATGATCAATCTCAAAGGCGCTAACGGCCTGTGGCAGATAACCACGGATGGATCGTATTCATCGCTTGAAGCGCCTCCTCCAGAGGATATCTATGGAGGCCAGGACTGTCATCCGTTGATAGCAGATTTTGACGGAGACAATGTGTCTGACCGCGCGGTCATGTGCCCTGAGGAGTGGAGAATTGCGTATTCCAGCACGGACAAGTTCCTGAACTTGCGGGACAACACGGGTGTCAGGAAAATAGCGCTTACGTATGACAAGAATTTGTTCTCACTGCCTGGTCGCACCTATTCCGGCAGTATCAGCTACACGCTCACCAGGCAGCTCATAGATAAGTTCGAGCAAATGTACCCTGGTCAGCCGCCTCCGATACTGGTGGATATGGTAACGACAACGAGCATGCCGTAACGGCAACAGCGCCGGCAACGCGAGAAATGCAAGCAACGCCAGCAACGAAAGGCCGAGGGCAAAATCAGAGCTAGGGTAATGCGAGGAATTCCGACAAATATCGCAGAGGGCAGTGAAATATCGCAAAAGGTTCATCTGCCGAGTTGAGAACGCACCTGAACATTTTTCAAGCACTGAAAATAGCCGATGGCTCCAATGTTGAAGACTTCATTGAACGCACTGACAAACTCTCAAGAAAAATCCAAAGGCTGATCTCCGTTATTTCCGCAAACAAACCAAAATAGCCCCGCGCCTGTTGTTGCTGGCCTTGCTTGCTTTGCTCGCGTTGCTGGCGAAAAGTTATCCACTTCTCAATTCTCTCATTTTGAAAATTACCTCCGCCAAAAAGTAGATATATACCCACTTTATGTTTATGCGACTGTGTATAACTTATTGTATTATATAGATAATATCTCACTCCTCCCATTGGCACGCCTGTTGCTTATCTATTGTATGTCGCGCTTATTACCGGCTTTTGGGGGAGGACGCTATGAGAAGGATATTGGCAATTACAGCACTCGCGATTTTACTCCTCTTGCCTGCATCAGGACTCTGCGTTTCCTTACAACAGCTGCCGCCTAAACAATCAGCTGTGATCATTCCCGGGCAACAGCAGCCGCCGCCAGCATTGCAGAGCTGCGACAAGGCAATTCTCCTCAATGAAATGGGAAACAAATTCACACAAGTCGTAGATATTCAGAACGCCCTGACCAATTACAAAACAAATTCCGTGAGCGGGCATTATGAGGTTTGTTTCAAGGGCGCTTTATCACTTAAAGATGTTCAGCTTGGTCCGAATTTTAATGGTACTTTTAGTGTTAACATTGCTTCAACTGAATCAAAGGATATTCATGTCGTTGGATTAAACTTGGCAAGAGACAATTCTTTAAACGATAAGGCCAAGGGGGAATTCATTAAAATCGTCCACAACGGCACAGGTACCTTATATCTCGAAGGCATTCAGCTTTCCAACGTGCTGGATGGTATCGTGATCGATGGAACAGGTAAGGTTGTCATCGGCACGTACTCAGGTACGCCACCGATTAAAACCGTCATCACCGGCGACGCTCAGAAATCCGGCTCCTGCATCACGGTCAAATCTCCGAGTGCAACGCTCGATGGAGTGACGGCAAAAAATTGTGCAGAGGGCGTGAACATTCAGGCCGACAAGGTGAGTATCATCAACGAATCTGAAATCAGCAACAACAAGATCGGCGTGCATGTGCACGACAGTTTTGAGGGAACGGATATTCAGGATAGCAGGATATATGCAAACGGTGATGTCAACCTTCAGTCTAGAACCAATGGTGTAAAAATTGACGCCGGCATTCCGCAGGCTCCTGCATTCTGGGATACGAAAGGGGGCAAGCCAGCCGAGGTGCCTGATAGCGAAGACGTCTATGATTTTGAAGATCGACCCGCGTATCTACAGGTGCAGATACCGGACAATGAAACGAGACCTGCGACCATAGAGCTATTTATCAGTGAAAATAAATCAAACTGCACCAACTATAGTTTCAAGCAGGCTTGCGATGTGATTAAAGTTCAAAACGGGGGTCAGACAAAATACTTAAGAACGCAAATCGATCCTGCAACGCTCAGGCAGGGTCCAATAAAGATCAATATACCCGATGAGGCATTTAATGACACCAAATCATTTGTAGCAATGTATTCGGACCCTGAATTAGGCACAGCCGGCATATCTCGGCAGTTTATTAAAAAATTCGGTTGGATTGCCATCGTCGCCACGCCCTATGATATCCCCACAACCAGCGGTGTCTCGGACTCTTCGGGAGCAGGCAGCGTTGTTGACGACGATAGCTCAGGCACCGACAACACGGACAGCGGCGCAGCAGCCATGAGCGGCGCTGACAGCGTTGCAGTAGCCGCCAACCCGGAAAATGTCACAGCAATGGCAGGCGGCGCCGGTGCACCCGCAGCCAAGGCATGCACGCTGATCGTCGACCAGTCCCGCATCAACACCGCCAACCTCGACCTCTGGTGGCTCATATTCTCGCTAGCCCTACTAGCCACCCTCCGTCCGGCAGCAGTGCGCGTAAGGAGAAAAAAGTAGATCCACCTGACTTTTGGAAGCCCCCCCTCTGCCCAGAATTGCCCCCCTATTGCCCTTTTAAACCCGTTATCCGGCAATTAAGGAGTCGTTGCTCCAAAATCAGCACACAAACTGTTCCGAATTTCAACATCCCGAACACAGAAAGTTAGCAACAATTTCTCCATAAGTCCGATGAATCAGGCAGTTGTATTAATCAGCATCATGGTACGGATATTGCTAACCAATATATATACTCAACTATTTTGTTATAGCCGAAGCTGTGGCTTGAATGTAGCAAACTGATCATTCAATGGACGCCGACGTCGGGGAGGTGGAATGCGTAAAAAAGTCCTCATAATTGGCTCGGGCGGTATTAATAAATACGACTACCTGACATGGCTCGAGAGGCTCGGGGCGGAAGTGGTTCTTCTGGAACCTGAAAACATGGATTATGATTACGTCCCAAAGTACAAGCGATATGTTGTGCCATTTACTGACATCGATGCTGTGGTTGAAAAAGCTCGTGCGATAGCCGCCGCGCATTCAATCAATGTTGTGGATACGATCTACGAGCTTGCGATGGAACATGCGGCAACTGTGCGTAAGACACTTGGCATTTCTGGATTAACGCCTGAGTGCGTAAACGTTGCTCGAAATAAAATTGCGATGGCGGAATTCATGAAAAGCAATGGGATAAGATGCGCGCATTTCATCAAATTCAGCCAACAGGAAGATCTCGGGATAATTCATGAAAAAATGCAACTGCATGGAGACCATGAATGGATTTTACGACCAGACAGGCTTGGTTCTAATATCGGTATCAGAAAAATAAAAACAGCCGACGCTTTCATGGACGCATTTAAAAGCGCTCATGATGATCTTGCCTGCAATCAATATAGCAAGCTACTTTATGACGTCGATCATAAATGGATGTTAAGCAAGTATATAGCTGGCTACGAACTTGAAGCGGAAATATGTATTCACAAAGGAGAAATTATTTTTTTATGTCCGCTTTTTAAGACAGTTATTCAGGAGAGAGAATCCAGAATAGAAGAGAATAGGTGTGTCACGCCTGCGCCCTGGTTAGACACAGATGATCTGGCAGATATGAACCTGCAGATTCAAAGGCTTGCAGCAGCCGTATATGAAAAAATAATGATACCTTGCGGACGCGAAACGTTAATAGTCTATGCAGAATTCAGGATAGACAGTAACAAGAATGCATATGTGCTCGAATTTGCATTCCGCAATGGAGGGTATCTAAATCCTATGATTATTGAAATGAGTACTGGAATCAGTCCCTGTTATTTGTCCGCTGCTGCAACGCTGGGAGTTAAACCAGAAATATTGCCTGAAAAAAAACGTTGTGCCGTCGGTTATCAATCGATCTATTCAGATCGTAAGGGGATATTCGAATGCGTTAAGGACATAGAACAAATGAACGGGATCATAATTAAGAATGAAGTTTCACCAGGTTATAAAATATCAGTTCCTCATTCAGAAATCGTCACAAATGTCATTGCAAGTGCAGAAACTGCGGAAAAAGTTGACGAACTGCTTAATGACGCACTTCGCAACGCCAAAGTCGTAGTTGATGGTCTTCACATAGACATTCCACTTAGTTCGTTTGTGCAATAATTACGCATATCGAGTTGAACCGTAAAGGACAGTCCATGAATGGGTTTAAAAAAACTCACAATATGAATTGGAAATATATTCCTCTCCACAAAATCAAGCATGATGTAGGGTGGAATGATGTGCCCTGTTGGGCAAGCGTATTTTTTTTAGTGGCAAACGGGTTCTCAGAGCCGGAGCCGGAAGATTGGACAAGTAGTTAAGTGATAGCCTTGCTTTTCACGTTCGTGTAAGGCACGGACCGAAAGGAGCAAGGGATGAGAAGACCACGACGAAATCATACGAAGCAGTTCA
>JAJZQH010000010.1 GCA_021810905.1 bacterium | reverse complement strand
GTTTCAATCCACGCGCCCGCGAGGGGCGCGACTCCTTCTTCACAACATTTCGAAACAATTCAGAAATTTATTCTTTATTCGCGAACCACATCTCTGATGTTTGTTTGTGCTCAGCATATTTTTCCTATCTGCAACAACCTTCATACAATCCAAGGAGTTATAATCTGCGCGAACCTCCCCGGGTTTTCATGTGATCTTGGGGTCCGCGCATCACACTATCAACGGCCCTTCCGGATCATACGCTGCCTTTGCCCCAACATGCTCAATGCGCGGTTTCCAGTTACTTCCAAGGAAATAGAATCTGAGGCTGTCTTTCTCCTCGTCAATCTTTGCAATAAGCCGATGCCGCAACTCCGCCCATTGCGCAGGATCAACAAGACATTCGAATACAGATTTTTGCACTCTTTGTCCCCGATTTTCACAGAGCTTGGCAACATGTCGCAACCGCTTGCGCCCTTCTGGCGTCTCAGTGTTCACGTCGTAAGTGACGAGCACAAGCATGCATCACCCTACTTCCAGAAAAAGGGAGGATATGCATCAAGTTCTCCGCGCAGATATCTCGCCAGAAGCATAGCCTGAGCATGCGGAATCAAACCTATCGCAATATTCTCCTCAAAGAACGGATGAAACACCTCTTCTCGCTTTCGTTCTTGATATGCTGTCAACACCGTCTTTCGCGTATCATCATCCATAGCCACAGCGCCACTCTCCGAACGCTGAAAACCCTTCGGCTGTACCTGCTGACGGTTGATAAGAGTAAGCGCCAGACGATCCGCAAGCGGCGCCCTCAACTCCTCCATCAAATCAAGCGCCAGACTCGGGCGTCCCGGTCGCTCACAATGCAGAAAACCCACGGCTGGATCAAGTCCGACCCCTTCAAGCGCGGAGCGCACATCGTGGACAACCAGCGTATAGAGAAAGGATATCAGCGCATTCACAGGATCGAGCGGCGGCCGCCTGCTTCGCTCTTTAAAAACAAACGTATCCTTGTTCGCCACAATCAACCGATCAAAGACACCGAAATAAACACGCGCGGCATCGCCCTCTTTTCCTCGCACAACGTCAAGATCTGTTAAACAATCGACTTCTTTCACGATCATACCCAGCCGCAAAACAGCTTGATCCAACTCAGCTCTCTCTTCTCCTTCTTCCCGTTCTCTGGCCGAACGCTGGACGATATTACGGCAGTTGGCGATCTTTGCCTCAACGATGCTCTTGGCGGTCGAACAGGCAAACACCTGATCGTCCGCGCGCCTGTATTGTTCTCTCCTAAGCAATACGTTACCGGATACAGGTCCCTGAACACGCGCAAGAAACCTGCCGTTCTCCGTGAGAAATGAAATCGTCACATTTCTCTCTCCGCATAACCCCATAAGAAAAGGACTGCATGACACTTGGCCGAAACAGACAATGCCCGCCAAGGTATGAATCGGCACCTGCAATTTCGTTTCCTGCTCCACGCGAACAACGACCGTCTCGCCCTCTTTCGCAAGGTATGCACCCTGGGTTGTGACATAAAGCGTGTTGAAGAGATGTTTCATGCTTGCGCCTGCTCCTCTTCCAACATCTTTTGAATATATTTGCGCGCGCTCTTTGAAGAAACGATTTCTTTGGGCATGCAGCTATCAAGAAGCGAACACTTTTCGCAGCGTGCTTCGTATTTTGGCAGCGGCGTCTTTCCACTTCGAATCAACTCGTGGAGTCGCCTGGCGGTATCCGTTGTCAACATTTGGAGCTCTTCGTCAAAGACGACATCAAGCCTGCGCCTGGTCTTTCCATAAAAGAGAGCGCCTCTTGGCACCTCAATGCCAAGCATCTCTTCCAAGCAAATAGCCTGGGCACAGAGCTGGACGGTATCCGAGGCATCCATCTTTGGCTTCCCGTGTTTGTATTCGACAGGAAAAGGCCGCCACACATCGGACCCCTCTTCGCGATGAAATTCGACTACATCAGCAATACCGGAAAGACCGAGCTTAAGGGATCGCAGGGGAAGCGCCCGCGAAATCCGCAGATCTGAACGCATCTCATCGTCCTGCTCATGCACCTTCTCGTGCATGATACGCCCCTCAGCCGTAAAACGGTTCTCATCCCACATCCGCTCGATATGGATGAGGGCAAACCTCCTCTGGCAGTAGAGAAACTGGTTGAGCCCGGAAAGTGGAGTGAGATCGTTCTCAGCAAATCGCAAACGGAACGATTTACTCTTGTTTGATTCATGCTCGGCATTCAACGCAGAACCCCCTCAATCCACCTTGATATGGGGACATTGTGATGGCACCTTGTCCCAAAATAATTTCACAGTGCCACCTTCATCAACGATAGCAAAACCAACGCGCACCCCTTTTGGTAAACGGCTCTCATGAAATGTTATCTCATAATCCGTAAACAAGCGAGGCTCGCTCACGTCTATTTTCTTCTTCACTTCAATGAGTTCGAAGAGCTTGTGTGCAGGAGCACATCCAAGCTTAGCCTGCCGGGTGCGTTGTTCGTGGTCAGTATCAGTGCCCTCATGCTTGAAAATAATGACGGGCTCTAGAACACTCATTTCGCCTTTGCTCGCCGAACGATCATGCTCGTACATGCGCAGCAGAGATTCCCAGAGGAGCTCAAGGTCAACTTCGCTGAAACCGGTTCCCTGACATCGGTCGTCACTCGGAGTCTGTGCTAGATGTGCACTGATGAAACCCTTACCAAGATACAGGCCATAGGGAATGAGGGTCTTACGGCCCATAGTCCGGAGTTTGTCTTCAGGTTGCTCAGCCTCCCACTTAACATAATCTTCACTAGACTTGGCTCCCTTGACATTCTCTGCCACAGCCATTCGTGTCAGGGAAAGATCCATGGGCAACACGGGATCAACAGAACGTGCAAAAGCTATCTGGACTGCGCCACGCACCTGACCAGCATTGGCTCCGGTACTCATGACTGCACCGAATGTGCGTACGTCATAAAAGTTGGCGCACATCCAGCGTCGAGCTTTCTCGACCTTATTTTTTCCTGCCCCTTTTTTTTCATCAGGCATCCCACCGGTTTCTTCGTGAGCACGCGCAATTGACCGATTGAGGTTCGTCGCGTGTTCCACGAAGATTGCGTAGGGCATCTCATTGCCCTTGGCGATCTGGACATAATTTCGAATGCGCCGTTTGATCGCAACGTCCGACACCAGGCCATGCATATCCTGAGGGTCGATACGCGGAGCGTTTCCAGCGTCTGGGTCACCATTCGGGTTTCCATTCTTGCAGTCGAACAGAAAAAGAAACTCGTATCGGTTTGAAATAGGGATCGTCATGGGCTACTCCTTTTCAGTTTGATTGTTTTCGGTATCCTTCTTCAGTCGCAGGTCCACAAGTTGTTGGTAATATCCAAGTGCAAAGAGGCTTTGCTCCTCCAGGCTCAGCGTAGGAGGGATGGCGTCTTTGATCCGGGCCCAAATAGAACCAAGTTTGTCCTCATACCAGTACGCAAGCCCACCATCCAGCTTGCCAATATGGAACTGCCCTGTACGCACAAGCCGGCCAAGCACCAAACCAGGCGTCGCGCTCGCCGCAGCATAATAGCGCTGCACCACGCCCGCCCCAACGTCTCCAAGCGCTGTTTTCTGCAGAGCAGCGAGCACCGCCATCAACCGCCCGCAGTGGTAGGCTGGGTGTGGGTGACCTTCGTTCAAATACGGCTGTAGCTGTCCATCCATTTGAGTCCCCCCTTTCCGTGTCCAATAGGTTTTCAGAATGCCCATACGGGCATAGAGCAACGATAACAGCGCAGGTTCTTGTTTTTCCCCATTCCCCCACAGGAGATCAATCCAGTCCTTAGAAACCATCGCGTTGCGATGAATCACTGACAAACGATCGATAATGCTACGCGGCATCGGATCGCCTCTAACAGCCGTATGCCAAAGTGCTAAACGCGCTGTGCCGACCGGCTTGACCCAATCTTTGTATTTCTGCTCTCGCTTCCTTGGGGGCAATAACGCTGTTATTACACGTTCCATCTTGGGCAGCGGCGCCAGATTCGTTCCCGAGAGGTTCGTCATCTGGATCGCTGAAAACCATGCGGCGACTCTCTCGACCAATTGATCAAATCGTCCTTCCATCCAGTCACGAATCATGACTCGCCCAGATGCTCCAGACAGAGTTATTGCGTAGAAGAAATTATGCTGAAGTTCTGGTCGTTCTCCAGTCGTAATACTGGCAAGAAGTTTACCGATACGCTGGATGGCGTTCCGTTCCATAACAGATGAGATCTCCTCAATGGAATCATCGCCTAGTACAACCCGTAACGGATCATCCTCCTCATGCAGCGTTTCTTTAAACCAGTATATGACCTTAGTTCCGGCAAGCTTCTTGCTGTTTTTTTCTAAGATATCTTGAAGCGCTTCACGATAAGCTGCAGCTGAATATTTTCCCACAGCGCAGTTTTCGGATTGTTTAAGGCCGTATGACCTAGAGGATTCCTTATCAAAACAGATCAGCGCATCCTTGTTAGGTTGTCCTCCGACATCTGCAAGCCCAGCAATTTTCGGATGGGTTGGAGAAGGATCGACGAGATCTCCGGTTGCAAAGCAGGGCATTTGCATCTTCTTGGAAGAGCTGCTTTTCAAGGCCAGCCCCATGCGGTGCTGGCGCCACCAATCATGCCAAGCATCATCTTCCACCGGAAACACACCATCAACGCAGAACGTAACTTTGTCGGTAGGTTTAACCTTCTGTCGCTGCATTTCTTCTCTGACCTGCGAAAGAAGAACGTCGGATTCCAGCGCCCCTGCTGCAATCCCCAGCTCTCGCACGGCCTGGCCGGCATCTCTCATTAACTGTACAAAATAACGATGTTTTCCCTCTATTCTTTTACGCTCCTTCTTCTCCTCGTCTCCTTTTAATATCAGCACAACCACCTGAGCAGTCTCGATCAGAAAGTGACATCGCTCTGCTTTACCTCCCGTGAGTTCAGGCTGCGACATATCCGGGCATAGATTGAAGCGTCGTCCCGGGTTTCTTTTTGCAGAGACATTGCCAAGCTCGATAACGGTCGCAGCCTTCCCATCTCTGGACACATTAATCGCCCACCGTACTTGTTTGGATGTGAAACCAGGTTCCGCGACAAGATAGTGGCTCTTGGCATATTCGACGAGCAGGTTTAGCATCAGATATCCTCCCTCATGGTCTTGATCACATCACGGCTCTCGTAAGTTGGAACCATCAACACGCCATTCTGAATTTTAGCTTGAAACAAACTTATTGCGGGATACGCATTGCACGTGCCTGGTTTTGACAAGTCGAACACGTCGTAGAGCATGAAACCGAGATTCATGCTTAAGTTGCGCTGTAATTTAGATACATCTTCATCCGCCCCAACATGTTCGAAATAGGCGGGAAACTCTCGACAGCCGAAGTACGGCTGATATACGCACTTGCCATGCGAAGCACGACGTTCAAACTGTTCATCCATACCTTTGAGCTCATTCTCGAAACCTGGCCATGCTCGGATATGAGCATGGAGTCTATAATGAACATCCCTGAGCGCCATCGTCTGGCGCTGAGTCCGCCCCTTCTGATCGGTACCCAGAATTCTTTTGTCTCCATCGGCCCAGAGCGGCTCCGGTTCCTTGCTTCCTGTCATCCATGATTGCACGGACCGAATCGACATCTTATCTTTTACTTCGTTCCGCCGCAGAGAAATGTAGAAAATGGGGGCAAGGATTTCGACCCGAGTCAACTGCCAGCGAAATTCTTTTGGTTTGCAATATATTGCATCATAGATCCCGCGTGCCGCAGAAGGTGTAATGACGGGATAACTGAATCGCTCGACTTTCATTTCCGGCCTAGTAAAGCACGCTAGATCGCCCCATACATCCAACACATGATTCTTTGATTTCATACTGACATCCTTTCTGCAGACGGCACTCATCCAATCCAGACAGAAGCGCTTTCAGGTATCAGTCCTATTTGGGGATCGTATTTTCCGTGATAAATGAACCAATCATCAGCACTTACTGTTTTCCGTCCCTTACCGACCATGATTGACTCCAGACATTGGAAAAGCACCACGTCGGCGCTAGGCCTGAAGACGCTTACAACATAGGGACGGGCGTCTTGGATCCATTTACTTGTAAGCCCGCATGCACGAACGGCCTGAGCTAGTTCTGCAAATATGATTTTGTCGTATGAAACCAGAAGATTGATTGTATCTTTTTCGATCAGACGGTAGTACTTGGAAGTCTCAACAAAGTTCTGTCCCCGAATCGCTTCAATCAATTCTGCTTTCTGGCCTTCGGGCTGTGCAAGATCGTAGAGCTGCTCGAAATATTTCTGGAACACGTCCGGCTCATTGATGTCCAATTGCATTCCCGCGCTTATTTTCTCACGAAGCATGCATTTCGCAACCTGAGCGGCCCTCTGATATTCGCCGCTCGGATATCCTTCGTCCTCTGGAATGAACACATGCACAACGCCTTCAGTTAATATTCCGTTGCGATTGCATCGTCCTGAAGCCTGCGCGATAGAATCGAGCGGACCGAAAGCACGATAGACAACTGGGAAATCCACATCCACACCAGCTTCAATGCACTGAGTGGAGATGAGCCTACATGGAGCAGCAACGGTAAGGCGGCTACGAACTTCATCAAGTACTTTCTCTCGATGAGCGGGACACATATTGGTCGAAAGATGCAAAAGCCCATCTTCTTCATATGGCTTCATTGCTTGCATCAATTCGACCGCATGTCGCTTGAGATTCACGATACAGAGAAATTGTCTCGTCTTCGCCATCTGACGGGTAAGTTCGGTCCATGACACACCCTTGTCGAGAGTGTCTGGCCATTTAACCAGCGTTCGCTTCAGCGTTTGAAACATGTGCGGATTGTCTTTTACTATTTCTTCAGGTTTCCATCCAGCCTGGCAGAAGCATTCCACATGTTTATCGAGATGCCTGAAAGCCGGTTGTGTAGCCGTTGAAAAAACAACCGTTGACCCATAGCGTTGTGAAAGTTGGGAGAGCGTTGCTAAGGTCGGAACAACAAGCCCGAGCGGAAGCGTCTGGACTTCATCGAATAATATCACGCTTTGCGCCAGTCGGTGCAATTTGCGACAGGCTGATGGGCGGTTGGAGAAGAGGGATTCAAGAAGTTGCACGCTGGTCGTAATAATGATTGGTGCATCCCAATTCTCGGCCAACAAGCGAGGACGTGATCGGCTTTCATCTTGTTCGTCTGGATCCTCGTTATGGCGATCGTCCCTGGCGTGCGTCTCACTCAAACTGTGATGTTCAAGAATATATCTGTTCAAATCTTCTTCTGGAATAAGATCTTTAAAAATGCGCCGATACTCTTTCGCAGTCTGTTCAATGATTGTGAGATAAGGAATAACGACCACGATCCGTCGAAGCTCTTTCTGCGCGGCATGGTTTAGAGCAAAAGCCAACATCGCAAGCGTTTTACCAGAGCCGGTAGGAGCTGTGAGGGTAAAGATGCCAGGGACTTGCATGGAAGCTGTTTCGCAAGCATTTAGGAGATCATCTCGTACACCAAGGACATTCAAGGAAGCAGTCGATTTTATCCGTAGATGATCAATGTGGCGCTTGAGCTCAGCTAAGGCGACGATCTCCTTCAATGGCAACGAAGGCAGCCGATAGCGGCGCGTTCTCGGCGCCTTCGCTGTCATGAACGCTTCCGTTTCCAGATAATCAGCATCAACTAGTGTCGAGAAGAGCATCCGTAAGTCCAGCATGGCAGCTGCAGTGCACGCCTCCTCGGTCATGGCGCGGTAATCATAGATCGTCTTTTGTAACTTGGGCACACCGCCACCATCGCCTTCAAGAGCTGCCAAGACCTCAACTTCATCAGATGCTGAAAGTTTGAGGCCAAGAGGATGGCAAGTTGGGTTTTGTAACTTTGGCGGGTGCAAGGCACGCATGGCATCCATGCTTGCTGTCTGCAGCCCAAGATGGTGTCCTTGAATTGCGAAGGCTGTGGCAAAACCTTTTTTCTTGGCCAGGCTAAATGCAGCCCAAGCGCCGAGCGACCAATGGTCAATTTGACTTTCTTTCCCTCGGATCCGTTTCTGGAAGAGTTGTCCGTATTTACCAATATCATGCAGAAGACCTGCGAATTCGCATTCCTCTTTTGCCCCGAAAACTGCGCCGAACTCGGCTGCGCGCTTTGCAACGAACTGGAGATGCTCAATGACTGGTTCCCAATCTTCCTGAGGCCAGTCTTTATGGCTATGCGCGAAATGCTCGATCATTGCAGCACCTCATATTTTTCTTCGTTGCCGGTGGCAGTCCCGATATTCAATTATCAGCATCTAATCAGTACCTTTCCCACATCATGGAGCCACCCCGCGTTCCACGCCCTTTCGCCTGAGGCGAAGGGCTCTGCCAAAGTTTTGGCCATATGGGCCACATGTTCGAGATGATCGTGCAGAGATTGCCAATTTTCGGGAGGTTCACTTGAAAGACTGTGCGCAAAAGGTGATGACATACCGATTTGGCTCCTCCAAGAAATTGCCCACATTCCTATTCCCTCCGCCGTTCACTTTGCAAGGGAAAGGGGCTCGTTCGGATGAAAAAATGTTGACCGCTGAGTTCGGGAGATTGCCGCGCCATGATCTACGATCACGACTCGCAATGACACTCATGTTCTATGTGAAGGATCGACAAATGGAGCATTTGTGATGGATAAATTCTGCTCCATTTTTCTGAGGATCAACGCTGATGCGCGCTCCCGGTTCCGGCATCCGGGATTTCTTTGGGAGACACCCGGCATAGAGAATTCACTTTATTTTCTTTTGCGCGTGTTTTGCTGAGAGGTAATTGCCGCGCGTAACGATGCTACGGCCGGTCTCCAGTTCCAGCTTCTTCCTGGCGTCAGTTGTCCGATTTTTTCGGACACTTCACCATTCAATTTGGAAAACAGTTTCTTCTCTTAGTTTGTTCATTTTCTCTTCAAGCGGCTGATTGCCGTCTTTTTGATCGCGCGCGCCGGCAGCTTCTCCAGCTCCTTCGCCTCTTCCACGAACCGGTCGAAATCGCTCGAGGGCTTTGCAGCTTCAAGTTGCCTTCTCTCGGTCTCATATTTCTCGAACTCCGAGTGCGCGTGGTCTTCGGCCAATTGGTGCGAAATCTTTCCGGCGTGCGTCAGGATGTTGCGCTCGTTGAACTTGAGGAACGCGTCGAGCCTGGCGATCCAGTCGGCCATGTGCATCGGCTTGTGCCGCCTTGCCTGATCCTCGGCATAGTCGAGATACATGGTGACCACGCGATTGAGCTCGCGCAGCTCATCTTCGCCAAGGTAATTTTTTGCCACTGTCACATCGGTCCTACGGATGGGGCCGTGCGGCGCGTTCTTCCAGGTGGATAGACCCATGTGAGGTTTGGAGGCATCTGCCCGGGCCGCAACGAGTTCCGCAGCGGTCCTGCCGTGAATGGCCCAGTGGAGCTTGTTCTGCACCGTGGCGTAGAAGGTCTGGGTGATCTCGGCCCTGGAATCGTAGTCGATGCTGGTGGCGTAGATGTCGGTGATCTTCTGGTAGAAGAGCCGCTCGCTGGAGCGGATATCGCGTATGCGTTCGAGCAGCTCGTCAAAATATTCGTCTCCGAGGGTCCTGCCTTCCTTGATGCGCTTGTCGTCAAGGGTATAGCCCTTGACCAGTAGCTCGGACAGGCGCGCAGTGGCCCACTGGCGGAAGGCCGTGCCTCGGGCCGAACGCACGCGGTAACCGACCGCAAGGATGGCATCGAGGTTGTAGTGATCGATATCTCGCGTAACCTCGCGTTTACCTTCAGGTTGAACTATCCGGAATTTCCGGATAGTTGCCTCCACCTTCAGTTCATCCTCTGCATAAATATTGATAAGATGCTCATTTATTGTCTTCACTGAGACTTGATAAAGTTCACCCATCAATCGCTGGGTGAGCCAGACGGTCTGACCTTCGACACGGACCTGAAGATGCCGCGCACCGTCCCGGTAGATCAAAAGCTGCCCCTGAGCCGACTGATCCATTCGCTGCAATTCGGTCTTACCCTTCCTGACCATATCCAAGCTCCTTGAGATTCGCAGAAATAGCGGCATCGAGTTTTTTCGCCTTGGCCTGCTGCCATACGCAGTTCCTATCCATGACACCGTTCACTTATCAAGGGAAACTGAGGCGGAATGTGAAAAAAATCGTCCTGAGGTTCATCCATGACGCGAGCAATCCATCCGCGGCGGCGCGCGCCTTGATTGCGGCATGAGCCGGACGTCATCGCGTGCTGCTAAAAGGGCGTTTAGGAGCGGAGTGTATGAGGAGATGAAATCTTCGACTGCCTTCACCCATTTGGGGCCTGACCAGCGGGAAGACACCAAATGGGATGAAGACAGCGAAGATTTCACGACGAGTAACGGAGCGACTGCCCCCGCAGCACGCGATGACGTCCGGCTCATGCCGCATCCATGTGCGCACGGAGGCGCTGCCTATCTCTCCACGACCTTCATCGATAATATCCTGTCCACGCGGAAGTTGCGCTCTTCTCCTCGCAGCTTGCACTCGCCGCGCAGGCCCGTGAAGGACCAGTCGCCGTACCACATCTCGCCCACTTCCAGCGGGCGGATCACGCGGCGACTCTTCACGTCGTTGGACTTGAGATAGACGATATCAAGGAGCTGCCGCTCTTTGATCGCCTCCTCGATCATCGCTATTTTTTCATCGAGCGGCATCGCCTTCTCGGAGAGTGCATAGTGGTGCGAGGTGAGAAACTTGACCACCCTCCAGTCCACGCGCACGTGCGATTTCTTGAGCGGCCTCGCGAGCGTCATGCCTTCCAGCGTGCGCAAACGGCTGAGCGCCACGTAGACCTGGCCAGCTGCGAACGCGCGGCCCGCGTCGATTACCGCGCTGTCAAAGGTCTTGCCCTGCGACTTGTGGATCGTCACGGCCCACGCGAGCATCACGGGCAATTGCGTGAAGTTGCCGACTGCCTCGGAGACGATCCGCTTTGATTTTTCGTCCAGATCGAAACGGAACATGCGCCACGTGTAGGGCTCGACCATCTCCACGCTTCCGTCCGGCAATTCCACGCCGATCGTTTCATCGTCCATCCCCACGATCGTGCCGATGGTGCCGTTGACCCAGCGGCCGAAGCTGTCGTTATTGAGCAGCATCACCTGCGCGCCGACCTTGAGCCTCATCACGCGGTCAGCGGGATACGATTTCTCTTCAAAGTTGCCTGATACGGCTGCCTCGAATTCGCGCGCCTTGCCCTTCAGCATCGAGAGCTTTTGCTCGTTGATCTCGTCTGCCTCGCGGTTGAGCGCGGTGAGGTATATCGCGCCGTCGCTCTTTCCTGCGTGAGAGACGCGGCTGTTGAGCAGGGCGAGCCCCGCCTCGTCTATCGTATTGTTCCTCACCGCGTTTAGAATCTCGATAAATGCGTCGTCGTGCTGGCGATAGACCTTCTCGAGCTCCAGCATCATGACGTCCATCTTTTCGTATGCCTTTGAATCGAAGAAGTACGGGCTCTTGTAGTGATGAGAGAATATCTCGCGCTCGCGTGACGTGACAACAGGAGGGAGTTGATAAAGATCTCCGATCATCACCACGGCAACGCCTCCGAAGGGCCGGGATCTTTTCTTCCTCACCGCACGCAGGAACGCGTCCGCGCAATCGAAGAGGTCTGCGCGCACCATGGAGATCTCGTCGATCACCAGCGTGTCCATGGTCTGGTAAACTTCGGCGCGCTCCTCATCGAGCGCCTGCTTTGCCGCGCGCCGCGCCTTCTCTACGGTGACGTCGGGTTTGAAGCCGAAGAACGAATGCATCGTCTGGCCGCCGATATTGACCGCGGCAACGCCAGTTGGTGCGAGCACCACTACGTTGCGGGAGGTGTTTTCACGGAAGTATTTCAGCAGCGTGGACTTGCCAGTGCCGGCCTTGCCTGTGACAAAGAGATTGCGGCTGCCCTCCTCCATAATGCGGAGCGCGGCCGCGAACTGCTCGTTGAGCTCTATGGTTTCCTTCATCGTGGCCTCCTGAGGCCAAGAGTTTCCCTTGTATGCCGAAGGATCCCGCGGGTTTCAGGGAATTCAGTAAAATAACTCCCCTCCCCTTTGTAAGGGGAGGATGGGAGGGGTAGACCTCGTTTGCATCCATGGTCTACCTCCCCTGCCCCTCCTTACAAAGGAGGGGAAACAACTATGCTCCTCGCAATGACACTCCTTACTCAACCTATCCGCACCGCCAGCGCCTTTAGGTACAGCGATTCGGGCAGGCCTCGCATGACGGGATGGTCCGCGTCCTGGATTCCGCGCCAGAGGACCTCCGCCCTCCTCCCCGACTTTGCAACGGAACTGAGGACTGTTTCCTCAAGTATGCGCTCGGAAATTTTGTGCGAGCACGAACTGATCATCAGGATGCCGTTGTCATTGAGGATGCGCAGCGCGCCCGCTGCGAGCTTTGAGTATCCGTGAATCGCGGCCGCGAGTTTTGCGTGTTCCTTTGCCATGGCAGGCGGGTCTATGTGGATGAAGTCGAACCTTTGTTCGCAGCCTGCCAGATATTCGAATGCATCCGCTCTCACGAATTCTATGTTGCGATGTTTGCCCAGCGCGGCATTGACGCCGGCCGCGCGCAGCGCATCTGCCGATGCGTCCACGGCAACGATGCGCCGCGCCGTCCTGGCGATATGGCAGGAGAACCAGCCCTGATAGCAGAACGCGTCCAGGCAATCGCCTCGCGCGAGCTCGCGCGCCTTGATGCGAAAGCCGCGGTAATCGAGATACGCGCCCGTCTTCTGGCCTGCGAGCACGTCCACCTCAAAGAGCTGGTCAGCCTCGCGCACGATGGTGCGGCTCTTCCCGCCGACGATCATGCCTTCAGTACGCGCCAGGCCCTCTGCAGTGCGTGCGGCGATAGCGTTTTTTTCAACGATCGATACGGGACTGAAGAGTTCCACGAGGATCTCGACGAGTTCGTCTTTGACCGTCTCCGCACCCGATGAAGTGATCTGAATCGCGAAGATATCATTGTAGCGGTCGATGACGACCGATGGGATTCCGTCGCTCTCTGAGAATACTACGCGATACGCGTCCGTAATCTCTCGCATGCGATTGCGCCGCTCGTCAGCTGCAAGAATGCGCTCGCGCCAGAACGCGCGATCTATCGGTACATCGTCACGAGTGATCACGCGCAGGAAATAGCGCGAGCCGGGCGAGAGAAAGGCGCTCGCCAGGAAACGCTTGCGCTTGTCGATCACGCGCGCGATCCCAGCAATGCGCGGCGTACGGCCGATGACGTCGCGCTCTGAAAACCAGAGCGAGCCGCCCGCAAGCCTGCGCGCGGCCGCGTTTTCAAGGGTGACGATGGAGTGAACAGAGTTCATTGATTTTCCGCACGTATGCATCCGCGTCGAACTTGCGCGCGAGCCCTGCTGCATTCATGTATCGCACGTTGCCTGATATCGGCCTCGTCTTCCAAGGCCGGTCGTGCGTTCCAAAGCACCACGAGATCCCGGCGAAGCCGTTCGGGTCGCGGCCGTCGAGTTCGTATTTATCGTTGAGCGCTACTGCGATCTCAAACGCCTCCTCAGGCGTGCGGCTCCATTCGAGGATCTTCTTTCCCCAGTACATCCGCATGTAGCCGTGCATCCTGCCCGTGTGGACCATCTCCATCTGCGCCGCGTTCCAGTACGGGTCGTGCGTCTGCGCGAGTTCGAACTGCCTCGCGGTGTAGAGGTACTCTCGTTTGTCGGCCGCGTGCAGAGCGAGCGACTTGCGCGCCCAATCGGGAACGCCTTCGTATGAATCGTACGAATCGTTGTAGAACGCGAAGTTCATCGCCAGCTCGCGGCGCACGATCAGTTCTTCGAGAAACGGCATTGCCGCCCTGCCCTTAGCGTTGAGCGCCGCGAGCGCGACCTCGATTACCGATATCTGCCCGAAATGCAGGTACGGACTGAGACGGGAGGTGCCGTCCTTTGTCGGGTCGTTGCGGTCCGTATCGTAGCGTTCGAGCTTCGTCTCCACGAATTCTTTCAGCAGTTTCTTTGCCGCGGCGTACCCGCCGATGACGGGAACTTTGAGCGGCTGACAGCGGCGCGGCTTGAGTTTTGAGATGATCGCATCGACATCTCCCGCGTCCAGCGACTCGATATCGGTTGCAACCATGCGCACCTTGAGCCGCCTCTGTTTGAGATCCACGAGATATCGATTGAACTGCGCCACGATGCGCGGCCTGAGCACGGCCGCGGACCAGGCCTGCTTGGGGATTGCGACCTCCACAGGAACCACAACCTCAGATTCCACCTGTATGAGCGGGCAGCGCATCCTGGCCGCAGCGCGTTTTCTCCATTGGCGCTGGATACGCAGATACCCGCAATCCACGACCGCAACCGCCGCCTTGCGCGCGAGGCGCACGGCCCCCTCAGCCGGCTCCACGAGCTGCACCACAAAGCCAGCGCCGCGCTGCCTGCAGGCGCGAGCGGTCTCGCGCAGCCCCTCGAGCATGAAGCGGAAATGGCGTTCGTTCGCGCGCGGAAAGTGTTTGGAGAGGCCCACGAATACGAGCAACGGGAGATCGAGTTCGTTGGCGCGTTCGATCGCGTATTCCAGGGCGTAATTGAACCGCGCCCTCTGGGACGCCTGCATCCAGTAGAGCACATAGCGGCCGTGCTTCATCTGGCTGTCGTTGAGGACCTTGAGTCGTTCGGGCTGGATCATTTGCCCCTTTATTCTTTCAGGAGAATGGTTTGAGGCATTTCATCCCCTTATTCATTCTCAAGCCTGGTAAGGGCCTGGGCCGCTGCCGCCTGCTCGGCCGCTTTTTTGTTGGCTCCGCTGCCCACTCCCCAGCAGGTATCGTTGATATAGAGGTGTACCTCAAAGGTCTTGGCGTGATCCGGACCGCTCGTTTTCTGCAGCCGGTATCGCGGCACGGCGCGGAAGCGGGCCTGCGAGACCTCCTGCAGTTTCGTCTTGAAGTCGCGCACAAAGCCTACGCCGCCGGCTCGTTCCAGGATATCTTCGTAGAGGCGTTCGATGACCTTGAAGGCCTTGCCGAATCCGCGGTCCAGATAGACCGCGCCGAATACCGCCTCCAGCGCATCAGACAGAAGCGACGGCTTCTCGCGGCCGCCGGTCTGGTCCTCGCCCTTTCCAAGATAGAGATAACTGCCCAGATCTAGCTGGCGAGCGATATCCGCGAGCTGCCCCTCGTTCACGATAGCGGCGCGCAGTTTGGAGAGATCTCCCTCGGGAAATTCCGGAAATCGCTCCATGAGGAGGTGACTCACCGAAAGCTCGAGCACGGCGTCGCCCAGATATTCGTAGCGCTCGTTGTGCTCCGTGGCCGGGAGCTTGAGTTCGTTGGCGAACGATTTGTGAGTGAGGGCGCGTTTCAAATAATCGCGGTGTTTGAAGCTGTAGTGGATCCTCTTCTCGAATTTCTTGATGATCGATTTTTCTTCTGATGTCATTCCCATTTCCCGTATGCCTCCAGATCCCGTACTTCCGTGAGAATCGCCCGCGCCATCCCGCCGTAAGCTGCTCCGCCGGGCGGCAGCTTGATCTTCACTGCATTATCCGCCACCGCCAGGACCGTTCCGTCCGCTTCCGTATCGGATGACGTGAGAATGACATCAAACGCCTCGCCGATCAAGCCTTCGAGGAATTTCTTTCGAGCGCGCCTTGCGATACCTCGAAGCTCCGCTGCGCGACTCTTTTTTACGCCTGCCGCAACTTGATCAGGCATCGAGGCCGCCCGCGTCCCATCGCGCACGGAGAATGGAAAGACATGCAGCCCCGCGATGGGCAGCGACTCGAGCAGATCTGCGGTCTCGCGGTGCATCGCATCCGTCTCGCACGGAAAGCCAGCGATCACGTCGCCGGTAATGGCGATGCCAGGCACGCGCGCCGCGAGTTCACTCGCCACACGCGATATGTCGCGCGCCCTGTATCCGCGCGCCATGCTCCGCAGCACCGCATCCGAGCCGCTCTGTATGGAGAGGTGCACGTGGCGGCAGATCTTTATCTCCAAGGCGATGAGTTCGATCAACCGTTCGTCTATCTGCGATGGATCGAGCGAGCTGATGCGCAGCCTCGCCATGCCTTGTGCCGCGGCAAGCCGCGAGACGAGCTTGGAGAGCGAGGGCCTGCCGGGTAGATCGCGGCCGTATTGTCCGATATCGATTCCGGCGAGCAGGATCTCGCGATGATCGCGCGAGAGCTGCGTGCATGCGGCCAAAACGTCATCGAAAGGCATGCTCCGCGAACGGCCGCGCGCCCTGGGAACAATGCAGTAAGCACATCTGCGATTGCACCCGTCCTGGATCTTGAGGAACGCGCGCGCACGCGACTGGCGCGAGATGGGGACGGGTCCCACCGCTCCTTCGCCTCTCCTCCCCTCCCTTGAGGGGAGGGGATCAAGGGGAGGGTGGTCAATCTTTCCGCAGAGATACGCGATCAGCGCCTCACGGTCTTTCGATCCGAACACGGCGTCGACGCCGGGGATCGCAGCGATCTCGTCGCGGTCCACTTCCCCGTAGCAGCCGGTCGCGACGATGAGCGCGTTGGGAGAACCACGGCGCGCGCGCCTGAGCATCTGCCGCGACTGCGCGTTTGCGACTGCGGTGACAGTGCAGGTGTTCACGACATACGCGTCTGCCGGCGAATCGAACGGCACGATCTCAAAGCCAGTTCTGGCAAGCGCCTGAGAGATCGCCTCGGTGTCGGCCCAGTTGGCTTTGCAACCGAGTGTTGTGAGTGCGATTTTTTCACACCGAGTCTCTCTGAGTTTCATTATTTGCCCGAATTAGCTGGTTTGAATGCAAAGATTATCCCTGTTATCAGTCCTGCCACGACCGCGACAGCAACGCCGGCGGCAAGCCCTACTGTCTTGCCGATTGAAAATTTTTCCTCGACGATCTGTTGAATCTGATCGCTCGAATAAAATTTATAGGTCTCTCCCTTTTCGAACCTGATGCCGATCAGATTGTCGCGCATCATCAGATTTTCGCCCCGAGTTCGAAATCGGTAGCCATCGGCAAAGGTGATTTCATATTCCCTTTGGGCGTCGAAAGGCGACTCTCCCACGGCCTTTGCATTCTGAACCGACACCGGCACCCTGGTCACGCAGCCGATTGAAGTGGTTGCCATCGTGATGAGCACGAACAACGCCATTGTGCGGCGTAGCATATCCATCATTGTCTCTCATCAAGCGTTACATTACTCCACAACATCGATACCCATGGGGACGTTAAGTCCATCCAACTATATTTGTTGCTGACCCGTTGCCAGATCCACTTCATAGATCGCAGACGTGCAGGCTGCATACGCCTTTGTCTCCTGCGCGTTTAGATCCAGCCCCCAGCAGAACGACGGAAACGTGACGATATCCTGGCTCGTCTTTGCAGTGAGATCAAATTTCGTCACTAGAGTATCGCTCTGGCTGGAATCGCCGCCGGATCTCGGAGCTAGAGCATAGAGATACTTCTTATCTGAACTCAATCGAATTGAAGTCACACCTCTTCGAGGGTTCATACTTCCGACGCTCAGGACCAGGCTGTCAGAACCATCAGACAGCAGTACGGCCCTTACCTCTCCAACAGAATAAAAAGCTGCATAAACAACATTACCATCGCTCACAAGATCGGAGAGCATTGCCGGCGCTGTATATTCGGGAATGCTCGATACCACGAGAGTGTTTTGCCCGGTTGCAAGATCAAGGCGCGAAATCGTATTATCTGATTGTCCTATGAGCGCGGTTCCGTTCCCTTCCACAAAAATCGTTGAAGGATGTGGATCAAATCCGGTTGCCACCGTTGTGGAGGTTTTAGTTGAGAGGTCCACGCGAATAATATCGACTCCGCTGTTGAGATATACTGCACCAGCAGCCACGTCCACGGCGATTGCATCGAGCTCGGTCAGATGATTCTGGCTGTCGAGAAATGTAGCTATAGTTGTCACTTCCTTTGTGTTGAGATCAGCCCGCTTGAGGTCTCCTGAAGAATTTTCGACAAAGTAGATTGCCCCGCTGACAGGGAGCGATGCGTTGACTGCGCCTTCTTGTCCTTGTTCGGAAGCGGTCTGCTGCTGACTGGAACCCTTACATGCGGGTTGGAAAACAACGATGAGGCTGCAGATCATCAGAACGATATTCCTAACTTTATACATGATTGCCTCCTTTTACGTTACCGATGTTTTTCTTTCCCTTCACCGTCAGGCGATATTTCTGAAGTCGGCTGTTAGGTTTGTCGGGGATGGTGTATTCGATGAGTCCAGCTTCAATTAGAGGCCGGATGAGGCCGTCGCGGAACTTGGTGCGGTTCTGCCGTCCAACTGCGCGCATCAATTCGATCATTGGACGCTCCTGGCGGCAGAGCATCAGGATATCGACTTGATCCCGACTTAGTCCCGACTTGGTCCCGACTTGATCCTCATCGCGGGCCACCGCTTGCTGGATCTGCGTTTCAATTCCTGCTGTCCCAACCGGTTTTCGGTACGTAATAGTGAAAAATCCGGTCGCCTCGAAACGAGGGGCGGGCACACCTGCAGCTTTTGCAGCATCACGCATGCGCCTGATCCCGGAGCCTACCTTCTCCACCTCCCCAATACGTTGAAAGAGGTCGGCGATGAGGGGATTGCGATGAACGCTCTTGTGGCCCAGTTCCGATTTCTTGAGCCCCGGCGGCAGGCCGCCCGGGTCGCTTATTTCGACTCGATCGCGGTAGATCTCCACCATGACGCAGGCGCCACGCTCGTGATAATCGCGGTGCGTGACGGCGTTTAACACCGCCTCGCGCAGCGCCGCCTCGGGCAGTTCCAGGATCTCCTCCCTCTTTAGTTTCTCGATCTTGTAGCGCAGCGAGAGGTGGCGCTTGAGAAAGATCATCGCCTGCTGCACGTTCTCCATGAGGTTGTCTGCAAGGTCCTTGCGGTCCAGGATGTGCACCTTGTCCAGCCCGGCAAGAAGAAGACACGTTACTTGCGCCTGTCGGATAAAATTCGTGGGTTTTTTTGCGAAGAACAGAACGCCCGCGTTATTGAAGATGAGCCGCTTCCCCTTGCGCATAGCCACGCCCAAGTTGCAGAGGATGTCTTCACGGCTGAGGCTGGAGCGCGCGATTTCTGCGCGGGCAAGGTACCGGCGGAACGCATCGGTATCGAAGTCCTTCGGGTACTGAAAGGCCTGGCACGCCTGTTCATCGAAGCAAAATGGCTGGACGCGGCGTGCAAATTCCAGCAATTCGTCGCGTTTCATCTTCTGGCTGTTTGCGCCGACGCGCAGGAAAAATCCCTCACTGCAAGAGTAGGGCTTGCGCTCTCCCTCATGCACATCGACGATCATGACTGTTTTTTCATCATGAGTTTCGTGGCGAATTGAAATCTTGACCGGAGGGTCACAATTTCTGGCGATGTCTTCGATCTGGGATGAGAGCCGATTCCCTGGCTTTATTCCGACCACGCGATTATTATTATCAACTCCGATGACAATTCTCCCTCCCTCTGCATTGGCAAATGCAGTAAATTCCCGACCCAACGATGATGAAAGGTTTTGTTTGAATTCGAGATGCTGTCCCTCCCCCATTTTGAGGAGGAGGTCGAATTGCGCATTTTTAATCGACGTTTTCATTGGTTATAGCTGATTATCACCTATACATCGACCTCGCAAGTGATCCACCCTCCACCCATCACTTCTTCTCCGCGATAGAATACAGCGGCCTGGCCGGGGGCGATCGCGCGCACGGGCTCTGCAAATTTGACGCGCACACTGCCATCGTCATGCAGCTTGAGGGTCGCGTGAACGCCGGCGTGCGTGGATCGGATCTTCACGACAGCGTCCTGATCACGCGCATTTGACGGGTGAGTCCAGGATACGCGCGATGCGATCAGCTCGTCCTTCATAAGATCCGCGTCGTCGCCCAGCACCACTCGGTTGCGCGCGCAGTCGATGGCAACTACGTACATGCGCCTGCCGCGTGCGATGCGCAGACCCCGGCGCTGCCCGATGGTGTAGGAATGCACGCCGCGATGGCGCCCGAGCACAGCGCCGCTGCGATCCGCGAATTCGCCGGGCCCCGAGACCCTCGCGCCGGCGCGATCTTCCACAAAGCGCGCGCAGTCGTCATCCGGCACGAAACAGACCTCCTGGCTCTCGGCCTTTTCGCGGGTCGCAAGCCCGCGCGCGGCCGCATACGCCCTCACCTCGGTCTTTGTCATCTCTCCGAGCGGGAAAATCAGGCGCGAGAGCTCCTCTTGCTTCAGCGCAAAGAGGAAATAGGTCTGGTCCTTTGCAGCGTCCTTTGCGCGCAGCAGGCGGAATATCTCCCCGTCCTGAACCACTCGCGCATAATGTCCCGTGGCAAAGAACGGTATCTCCCGCCGCCGCGCCTCATCGCACAGAAAAGGAAATTTGATGAATTCGTTGCACAGGATGCATGGTGAAGGGGTCCTGCCGGCGAGATAATCCTCGACAAAGGGGTCGATGACGCGCCGTTTGAAATCGAGGCGGCAATCGATGACCTGATGAGCGCACCCGAGCTGGCGGCATACTTCGCGTGCGTCCTCGCGGTCGCGCGCCGAGCAGCAGCTCCTCTCGCCTGAGGCGTTGCAGGTGAGCAGGTTCATGGAAAGACCCGTCACCTCATGACCCTGCTCGCACAAGAGCGCCGCGGCAACGGACGAATCCACACCGCCGCTCATTGCAACGAGGACTTTGGAAGACCTGTTCAGCTGCATATGCGTGAAGACCTCTGGAAATTACCAATTTTGTTGCACTGCAGATGAATATCATTGCTTCGGGTGGTGCCGGACGGGGGACCCCCATTTGCGCCAGCAGCCGCCTCTTCTAATCCACGATGAGCAAAAGGGAGATGCGGCGATGCCGAAAATGGGGGTGGCCGGCGACAGGACCCGAAGCAATGATATTCATCTGCAGTGCAACATCACTGAGATTCTTTCTTCTCAAGGCATGCAATCCTTCGATCGAGTTCTTCGATGCGGTTGCGCAGGCCGTCGAGCGCCTCGCCGTATGGATCTGGCAGCGTGCCGTGCTGCAGGTCGTAGTGATGGTCGCAGCCCTCGCAGACGATCGGCTCGCGCCGGTGAACGACCTTGCCTGGTATGCCCACCACGGTCGAGAGCGGCGGCACGTCGTGGATCACGACGGACGAAGAACCTATGCGGCTGTCGTGGCCTATGTCGATCGGCCCCAGCACCGCGGCGCCTGAACCTATGACAACTCGATCGCCAATCGTGGGATGGCGCTTGCCCTTGGTCCAGCTCGTCCCGCCGAGGGTGACCCCCTGGTAGAGCGTCACGTCGTTGCCTATCTCTGCGGTCTCACCTATGACCACGCCCATGCCGTGATCGATAAAGAATCGCTTACCTATCGTGGCCCCTGGATGGATCTCAATGCCTGTGATCCAGCGTGAAAAATGCGATATCATCCTCGCAAAAAGTTTAAAGTGATGTTTCCACAATATATGCGCAATCCTATGCAACACAAGGGCATGTAGCCCCGGATAACAAAGGATAATTTCAAGCCGCGAACGAGCTGCGGGATCGCGTTCAAAGATCATCCTGAAGTCTTCGTGGATTGTCTTGATGAGACGGATCATTTGGCCGTCCTTGAAAAATCGGCCCCGAACGGGGCCTCATCCTGCACAAAAGGAATCAAAAATTCACCAGTCTTCAGTCGGGGCGGCCGGATTTGCCCCCTCCGCCTCTCGGCTCCGGGGATTTCTTCGCCCACCCGCGCTGCGGGTCCCCGGGCTCAGTCAACCGGCGAAGCGTGATTTCAGGGAGGAATGATGGAATCGGCGACAAGTGGTTCAATGCACAGTCGGGGCGGCCGGATTTGAACCGGCGACCTCTTGCACCCCAAGCAAGCACTCTAGTCCAAGCTGAGCTACGCCCCGACTCTGCAAAGAACAGGTATCGCCGATTCCATCATTCCTCAAGCAAACTGCACCCGGAGCAAGCACTGGTTCCAAGCTACCTGCCCGTTATGCCTTCATCATATTCAAGAGCTCCTCGAGATCTCGGCGGATTTTGAGAAGGGTCTTGGTGTTGTCGCGTCCCACGGCCTTGGCTCTTGTCGGCTCCGGTATTTCGGAATCGCCCGAGCTCTCGGCCGGGGCATCCTCATCCTCTTCCTCGACAGCAAAGACCTCAAGCTGCTGCGGGCCTTCCTCTGCCTCGGCCGGTTCTTCAAATTCTACAACTTCCTCAGATTCTTCCGCCTCGCGGCCCTCGCCGCGGCTGAAATCCTTGAGCCGCTTGCGCGCGCCGTTGATGGTGAAGCGTTCTTCGTAGAGCAATTCCTTGATCTTGAGCAAGAGCTCCACGTCCCGCCGTTTGTATAACCTCTGCCCTGATTTCGATTTTGAGGGCTTGATGTCCGTGAATTCCGACTCCCAGTAGCGAAGCACGTAGGGCTTCACTCCCACGAGATCGCTGACCTCGCCTATGCGGAAGTAGAGCTTATTTGGAATCGCAGGCATTTGAGTCCTTCCCGCTCTTGTCCTGTCCACGCGCGGCCTCCAAGGCAGAATGGAGTATCCGACAAACTGCCGTCATAATCAACTGCAACCTTGTTTCCGAAGGCCTCGAAAAAAACCAGAGGTCCGTCAATATTATTCGCCGCCCTCTTCCTTATTGAGCGCCGACTTGAGCACCTGGCTCGGCCTGAACGTGAGCACTCGGCGCGCGGTGATTTCGATCTCCTGGCCGGTCTGCGGATTGCGGCCTATGCGGGGCCGCTTCTGCCTGACCACGAAATTTCCAAAGCCGGAGATCTTGATCTTCTCGCCGCGCTCAAGCGTCTCCTTCATTGTGTCGAACACGAGCTCGACGATTTCCGCCGATTCCTTCTTGGAGAACCCCACCTTCTCGTAGATCTGCTCGATGATCTCGGCCTTAGTCATTTCGTCCTCCCTTCGCGAATTGAGTCGTCCTACTCCCTGAGTTCAGCCTTAAGCGTCCTGGAAAGTTCTGAAACGATCTTCTGCTGCGCGGCAACGACCTCGTCGTCCGTAAGAGTCCGATCCTCGCGCGAAAAACGCAGGGAGATCGCAATGCTCTTGCGGCCCTCGGCAAGACCTTTGCCCCTGTAGATATCGAAGATATTCACGCCGTCCAAAAGCTCGACCCCGCTCTCCTGTATCGTCTTCTCCACCTCGACCAGCGGAATGCGTTCGTCCACGACGATGGCGATGTCGCGCTGGACAAAGGGGAAACGCGAAAGCTCGCTGAAGCGCGGCACGACCGCCTGCGCTTTTTCCGCGATCAGATCGAAATGAAGCTCGAAGACGAAGACTTCATGTTCGAGCCCCCACTTTACCGCCACGTCCGGATGGAGCTGGCCCACTACCCCGACGCGGGTATTGCCGCAGAGCACATGCGCGAAACGTCCGGGATGAAGAAACGCCGGCGGCTCGCCGCGCTGATATACGCTGATCTGCACGAGACCGAGCGAATCGAGCACTGCATCTACAACGCCCTTTGCATCGTAAAAATCGAGCTGTTCGCGCGAGCGCTCCCATGACGATGGATCGCGCCGGCCCAGCAGAAGCCCTGCCACCGAGCGCGGCTCGTCGGAGGGACCAGCGCCGGCCGGCCTGTGATAGATATGCTGAAATGCAAACAGCTTGAGATCGGTGCGCTGCCTGTTCACGTTGAGCCTTGCCGCGTCCATAAGCCCCGGAAGAAGTGAAGTGCACATCACTCCCTGATCCTGAGAAAGCGGATTGGCGATCTTCACCGCGGCGGGTCCGAGCCCCGCAAATGGCGCCTGGGCTCGGTCGTCCACAAAACCATACAGAACCACTTCGCTCATGCCAGCACCCGCGAGCGCTTCGCATATCGCCTGTTCCTGATCCATGAAGCGCGGTCTTACGATAGGCGACATGCAGACAAGAGGAGTCTTTCCTTCGAGCCGGTCGTATCCGTAAATTCTCGCGACCTCCTCGATGAGATCGACGGGTCTTGAGATATCGGGTCTGAACGTAGGCACGGAGACGGAGATGCGTCCCTTTGCGCCGCGTTTGGCATCAAGCCCAAGACGGGTAAGAATTTTTGCGATCGAAGCGGCCGGGATATTTTCGCCCAGCATGCGCTCCACCGCGTCCTCCGTGAGTGCAAGCCGCGCGGGCGCTATCTTCGCCGGATATATGTCGACACAATCGGCGGCAGGCGTTCCTTCCGCCGTGTCAACGATAAGTTCGGTAAGCCGATTGAGCGCCGCGAGCACGCTGTTTGGATCCACGCCCCTCTCGAAGCGGCGGGACGATTCTGACGCAAGCCCCAACCTGCGGGACGTACGCCGTATGCCTTTGCCTTCAAAGCACGCACTTTCAAGGAGCACTGATGTCGTGGATTGAGAGACTTCGGAATCTCCGCCGCCCATGATGCCCGCTACGGCGACCGGACCTTCTCCGTCGCAGATGGCGAGATCGCCCTTCTCCAACGTGCGCACGACGCCGTCGAGCGTCGTGAACTGCCTGGCGGACTCAACGAGCGATACCTCGATGCGGCTGCCTCGGATCCTTGCCATATCGAATACGTGCAGCGGGTGCCCGGTTTCGAGCATGACGTAGTTCGACGCGTCCACGACGTTATTGATAGAACGTATGCCGCAGGCCGCCAGCCGCGCCGCCATCCAGGATGGCGAGGGGCCAACTTTGACGCCTTCGATCGCGCGCGCAGTGTAACGTATGCAGCGGCTTCTGCTCTTGACCGACACTTTAACGCGGTCCGCCATCCTGCCCTCGCCGCGCGGCGCTGCAAACTTGCGCGGTTTGAGACGCGCGCCAGTGACGGCGGCAACTTCGCGCGCCACTCCGGCAATCGAGAGGCAGTCGCCGCGATTCGGCGTGATCCCGAGCTCCATGATCGTCTCGCGGCCCAGGCTCTCCACCGACTCGACCTCGATGCCGCCCATGGTCAACAGGTGCGCGAGCCTCTCGGGTTTGACCCGAATCTCGACGAATTCTTTTAGCCATTCTAATGGTACGCGCATTTTTTTCGTCGTTCGTCGTTCGTGAATCGTGGATCGTAACATCACTCTGGTCGTTACGAGTCACGAAGCACGGCCTTCAGAACTGCTCCAGAAATCTCATGTCGTTTTCATAAAACAGTCTGATGTCGTTGATAGCGTATTTGAGCATGGCGATCCGCTCGACGCCCATGCCGAATGCGAACCCGCTCCACTTCTTCGTATCTACCTTCACCTTTTCGAACACGACCGGATCGACCATGCCGCATCCGAGAATCTCCAGCCACCCGCTCTGTTTACAGACGCGGCAGCCGGATCCTCCGCATATCACGCACTGGATATCGACTTCGGCCGAGGGTTCCGTAAACGGGAAGTAGCTGGGCCTGAACCGCACACCGACTCCGCTCCCGAACATGCGGTGGCAGAAAGTGGAGAGCACGCCTTTGAGATCGCGCATCGAGATGTTGCGATCCACCATGAGCCCCTCGACCTGATGGAACATCGGCGAGTGGGAGACGTCGTTGTCGCGGCGATAGACCGCGCCGGGGAAGACCGCGCATATCGGCGGCCGCTGGTTTTCCATCACGTGGATCTGGACGGGAGACGTGTGCGTGCGCAGCAGATATCCGCCTTCAACGTAGAACGTATCCTGCATGTCGCGGGCGGGATGATCCGCGGGGACTCCAAGCGCCTCGAAGTTATAATAATCCGTCTCGATTTCCGGGCCGCGGTGTACTGAAAAACCCATGTCGGTGAAGATCTGCAAAATCTCGCGCGTTGTCTGTCTCAGCGGATGCCGTTTGCCGCGCTTCGTCCTGCGGCCGGGAAGCGTTATGTCCAGCCGCTGGGCCGCAACGCTGCGCTCGAGCTCGGCGTGCTTGAGGCGCTCCCGCAGATCGGCGAGCTTCGACTCGAGTATCTCTTTGGCGATATTGATCTCGCGCCCAACCTCAGGGCGCTCCTCCGGCGAGAGATCCTTGAGCGACTTGAGGATCGACGTCACAAGCCCCTGCCGGCCTAGGTATTTTACGCGGCACGCCTCGGCGGCAGAAGTGTCCGGCACGGCAGCAAGTTCGGCCTCTGCCTCGCGCCTGAGCACAGCGATCTCTTGTAGCAGGCGATCCTTCACCTTCGATTACCCCCTCCCCTCCTTTGTAAGGAGGGGTAAGGGGAGGTAGACCGAGATCTACCCCCTCCAGCTCCCCCTTACAAAGGGGGAGAGAAATTTTATACCGCCTTTGCCCACTCGACTATTGCGGCAAAGTCCTCGGGATGATTGGTCGCCAGCTCCGCCAGCATCTTCCTGTCCAGCGCAGACCCCTTCTTCTTGAGATCTCCCATGAGGCGGCTGTAAGACGTGCCGCGATGGGCCGCAGCAGCCGCTATGCGCGTCTGCCACAATCCCCTGAAGTCGCGCTTCTTGAGTTTGCGGCCGACGTACGCGTACTGCAGCGCGTGATCGACAGCTTCCATGGCGGTGCGGATCAACTTGCTCCTTGCGCCGTGAAAACCCTTCGCCTGCTTGAGCACCTTGTTGTGGCGTCTGCGCGCCTTGAAACCTCTTTTTGCTCTTGGCATATCTTTCTCCTTGTTTCAATCCGTGCATCGTGGATCGTAAAACCGCCCTCGTACTCGTTGCCGTGACGATCAACGATCAACGATCCACGAATCACGTCATTCTCATTATCATGCAACGAGCAGCTTCCTCACCTTCTTCAGATCGGCCTTGGAAACATAGGCCTTCGAACGCAGATGGCGCTTCTGTTTTTTCGTCTTGGCCGAAAGGATATGGCGCAGCTTGGAACGCTTGCGTTTGATCTTACCGGATTTTGTAGCTCGGAAGCGCTTCGCCGCTCCCCTGCGTGTCTTTAACTTCGGCATGTGGTTCTCCTTGTATTCGTAGTTCGTGGATCGTGATTCGTTGATCGTGGATCGTAAAACCTGAGTGGGTTACGAACCACGATTCACGATACACGAATCACGTCTTTTTCTTCGTGGGGCCAAGCATCATGAATAACTGCCGCCCCTCCATCTTTGGGAAACTCTCCACTTCGCCCATTCCCCTCACTTCTTCTATCACGCGCTTCATGCGCTCCTGGCCGATGTCAACGTGCGCCATCTCGCGGCCGCGGAACCGCACCGTGATCTTCACCTTGTCGCCTTCTTCGAGGAATCGTTTGACATGGCGAAGTTTTGTCTGGAAATCGTGTTCATCGGTGGCGGGCCTCATCTTGATCTCCTTGATCTGGACCACCACCTGTTTTTTCTTCTGTTCGTGCTTCTTCTTGGCCTGCTCGTACTTGTATTTGCCGTAATCCATGATTTTGCAGACCGGAGGGCGGGCCATGGGCGAGATCTCGACGAGGTCCATACCCGCCTCCTCCGCCTTCTTCATCGCCTCATATGTAGCGAGCACGCCGAGCTGGTTTCCTTCCTCGTCGATCAGACGGACTTCAGGAACTCGTATCCTGCGATTCGTCCTCAAGTCGTCGCTGCGCCTCTCAGGTCTTTCACCAAATGGGGGTCGAATAGCCACACCTCCTTTGTTATCAGTTGTCGTCTTTCTTTCATCAGCCTTCAGCTTTGAGCTTTCAACTTTGAGCCTTGGCCTTCATCATTTCTTTTCAGCTATCTCGCTGACTATGCGATCCGCAAATTCAGCAACCGGCATGGCGCCAAGGTCTCCGCTGGCGCGCGAGCGGACCGCAACCGCCTGCGACTCGACTTCCTTGCCGCCCACGACCAACATATAGGGCACCTTCTTCACCTGCGCCTCGCGGATCTTGAACCCGAGTTTTTCGTTGCGATCGTCCACGTCCACGCGAACGCCCCGTTCTCTTAGAATAGAGGCCACCTTCGCGGCGTACGTCGACTGTGCTTCGCTCACCGAGATCACAACCGCCTGCACGGGGGCCAGCCAGGTCGGGAATGCACCTGCGTAGTGTTCGATGAGCACGCCGAAGAAACGCTCCAGGCTCCCGAGCAGCGCACGATGCACCATGTAGGGCCTGTGGCGCTGGCCGTCCGCTCCGATGTAATTCATGTCGAACCGCTCGGGCAGATTGAAGTCGAATTGAATGGTGGTCATCTGCCATTCGCGGCCGAGCGCATCCCTGACTTTGAGGTCGATCTTGGGGCCGTAGAAGGCGCCGCCGCCCTCGTCGAGTTCGTAGTCCAGCTTTTCCTCGGTCACGGCATTCTTGAGCGCCGCGATCGCCTGATCCCAACGCTCGGGCTCGCCGACCGCCTTCTCCGGACGAGTTGCGAGATACGCCTTGATGTCGGTGAAGCCGAACGATTTCCACATGAACATGGAGAAGCGCAGGACCTCACGGATCTCGTTATCGATCTGCTCTGGCGTGCAGATGATGTGCGCGTCGTCCTGCGTAAAGCCGCGCACGCGCAAAAGCCCGTGCAGCACGCCGCTCTTTTCGTAGCGATAGACCGTGCCCAGCTCGGCCCACCGCAGCGGCAGGTCCCTGTAGGAGCGCATCTGCGTCTTATAGACCATGATGTGGAACGGACAGTTCATCGGCTTGATGAAGTAGTCGTTGCCGTCGATGTCCATGGGCGAATACATGCTGTCGCGGTAGAAATCCAGATGGCCCGAGGTCTCCCAGAGTGTGGCGCGGCCGAGGTGCGGCGTGTAGAGGATATCGTAACCGTTTTTGTAATGCTGCTCCTTCCAGAACGTCTCGATCGCATCGCGGATACGCCCGCCCTTCGGGTGCCAGAGCACCAGGCCCCCGCCGTATTCGTCCATAGTGGAATAGAGGTCAAGATCGCGGCCGAGCTTTCTGTGATCGCGCTTTGCCGCCTCCTCCAGGCGCACAAGATGCTCATCGAGTTCCGCCTGAGAGGGAAACGCGGTGCCGTAGATGCGCTGCAGCTGCGCATTCTTTTCGTCTCCGCGCCAGTAGGCGCCGGCAACGCTCATGAGCTTGAAGGCGCTGATCTTTCCCGTATCTTTCACATGAGGACCGCGGCAGAGGTCAACGAAATCGCCATGACGATAGATCGTGATCGGCTCTCCCTCGGGAAGCTCTTCGAGGATCTCGATCTTGTACGGCTCGGCCTTGAAGATCCCGCGCGCCTTTTCGCGAGTCACCTCCTCGCGGACGAACGGGAGCGCAGCTGCCACGATCCCGTGCATCTCCTTCTCGATCTTAGCGAGGTCTTCCTGCGTGAACGGACGCTTGAAGTCGAAGTCGTAGTAAAATCCCTCTTCGATGGCAGGTCCGATCGTGATCTTTGCCTCGGGAAAGAGCCGCTTCACTGCGTCGGCCATCACGTGCGCAGCGGAATGCCTCAGCGTCTCGAGTTCCAAAAGCTCTTTGTCGCCTTTTTCAGTCATATTGCCTTCAATAAATACAAATCTGGAAACCGGCAGATCACCGGTTTCCGCTTTTAACTTTGAACTTTCAACTTTGAACTGCTTTCAGGGTGGGCCTTACTGGACTCGAACCAGTGACCTCTTGCGTGTCGAGCAAGCGCTCTAGCCAACTGAGCTAAAGGCCCCAAAAACCGTGCCAACTATATTTTTCGCCTTTATCCAAAAAGATCGGAAAATCAATTAGGTAATAGGCCCCAAAATGTCAAGGCTTTTGATTTTATTCAAAAAATGATCCACTCACTAAAGGAGTGGATCGCATATAACCGCTAACATAATAAAAAATAACGGTAACCACCAAACAATCAGAAGCCAGAATTCAGAATAGCATGTGAACAGTCATTCAAAGACTTCTGGATTCTGACTTCTGACTTCTGAATTCTGGCTTCTCGCAGTTACTAACCGTTCCGTTTAATCAGATCGTCGATGGCGCCCTTCGGCACGTTGCCTACGAGCTGGCCCACGACCTGACCGGCCTTGAAAAGCAGGACCGTGGGAATGCTGCGAATACCGAACTGCCCTGCCACCGCAGGATTTCCATCCACGTCGAGCTTGCAGATCTTCACCTTGCCAGCTTGCTCCGCGGCGACCGTCTCGATCGTAGGAGCAAGCGCACGGCAGGGACCGCACCACGCTGCCCAGAAATCCACGAGCACGGGTGTTGCTGAATCCAGGACCTCCTGCTTGAAGCTTGCATCGCTTACTTCGGTAACGTTTCCCGCCATATCCCCTCCCCATGATCTGTGAATTGCAGGAGCCCTTGCGTAACGAAAGAGCTCTGAAATGGCAAGCGATTTTCAGGCCGTGAATCGTGATCCGTGCATCGAACCATTCATTTTCTTCCCTTCAGGATCCTCTTCCCCTTCTCCGTCAGACGATACTTCTGTCTGCTGCTCCGGGGTTTATCCGGAACAGTCATTTCAATGACGCCGCTCTTGAGCGCAGGCACCAAATAAGCCTCCCTGAAATGGTCTTCGTGCTTTAACCCCAATGCCGCCTGCATATCCTGGCGTTTCATTGCGCCATCCATGATGGAAAGAAGCGTACCAACTTCCCCGGTGACTTCCCCGGTGACTTCCCCGGTGACTTCCCCGGTGACCGGGGCAAGCGGCACTACCGTCGTAAACATGTCCTCCTCATCAAACGTAGGCACACCGGCCCCTGGGGCATAAAACGGGAGGTATCTGGTCACGTTGTTCACACCTGAACCCAACTCTTCGTACCGGCCCAGTTGAATCAGGAATTTGCACAGCGTTGGATTCTTCGGATAAGGCGTGAAGTGCGCAGGATCGATCAGGCCCCGGCCGTGGGGCACATTTGGATTCTTGAACTCAACCCGATCCTTGAAGATCATCATCGTTGCCGGCGCCGCACTCGTGTATTCACGGTGCGCGATGATGTTTGCCACCAGCTCGCGGAAGATGCGATCGCGCAGGCTGATACTCGCAGTTCCTTCAAGATAAAAAGGATCGTCCAGGTGTTTTTCGATAAATCCCATGAGCAGATCAAAGGCATCGATCAGGTTTGTGCGAACGATAAGCCGGTCGTCGTAGCGTTCCGTATCACGCCGCCGCAAAAGCGCGTCAAACTTGTAGCCAGGCGCCACGCTCTGGATAATCGTATCCGTGCCAAACATGAGGGCCGCGGCGAGCGTAAAGCCCGTCTTGCCGGTGAAAATGTCTTTACGGATGAAACCAGCGATATTGAGCAGTTCCTCCGCAGGCAGGTCGACCCAGGGATGCTGTGGCGCGCGACCGCGCATGAGCCTGCGGGCCTTGTCGAACAGATCAGAGCGCAGATCCGACATCTCAAGATACGGGAGGACGCGCTGCTCGGTGAAGAAACTGAGTTTGCGATTGACGAGTCCAGCGATACGATTCAGATCGGTGATCCGGAAATCGCCCTCTTCACAGCGAAGGAAGACCACGCCGTCTACCCGATGCACCTGAGAACTCGCAGGGACCTGTACCTTGACGGCCCACTTGCCGGCGATCTCTTCTGCGTGCGGAAACAGCAGATAGGGCGGATCAAGTTTGCTCGGATTGTTGGAGAGACTTGCGATCTCTGATTTCAGTTTCTCAATCGTTGCGGGATCAACGCCCGTAATCGTCCCATCATCTGCGACACCCAGAACGATCAAACCGCCATCGAGATTCAGAAAAGCGCAAACAGTTTCAAAAAAACTTTTCGGCAAATTGTTTGCCGCCTCTTTGAACTCAAGGGTCAACCCTTCTCTGGCTCCAAATGGGCGGCTATCTGACGTGACCTTCTCAGCCATCACACCTCCGCATCTCAAATGAACATCTGTCATGGAAGGGATCTTCGCCGTAACGAAAGAGCTCTGAAATGGCAAGCGGTTTTCAGGACGTGGATCGGGAATCGTGGTTCGTGGATCGTAGAAACGCTCGTGTGCGCCGGCGCGTCATTCTGAGGCAGATGATATCATCTGGATAGCCGAAGAATCCCGTGGAGACCCGCTAGCGTTGCCGGTTTACGGTTAACGATTTACGAACCACGAACCACGATTCACGATTCACGAGTTCACCGCTTGCCGGCGAGACCTTCTCGTTCAAGCCGCGCGGCGACTGCGGGGGGCGGAAGATAGATTACTACCTGATCAGTCAGAACATACCGAAAAGTGCCCATATCTTCACGATTGCAGAGTCCATCCAGCAGCCTTCCTGCATCTGGAGAAAGCGCCTTGTTGTACTCGATCACATCCTGCACTGTCCATCCGGGATGGCGTTGAATAAAATCATCGATGTAATCATTGGTTTGTCTGATGACCTCGATTCTATCGCGAAAACTGCCTTCAGAGTCCTTAGCTCGAAACATATAGGAAGTATGAATGATAGAATCGCCATCAATCTCACCCGCTTTAATTCCTCTCCGCAGGGAGTCTGCAAATGGAGAGTGCGTTCCAGGCACATATTGTTCCGGTGTCCTGTAGTCTCTGCCAATAAACTGGCTGGCACTGTCGGCGAACCGATTGGCGCCTGAAACAATCCCTCCCCCGCCTGCCAAATTCCAATCAAACCAATCTGAACGCCTGTAACTGTCACCGACTGTTGCCACGATTTCTATCACCCTCTCATTTATCGAACCATGAGATGCCTTGAACCTGTCCTCCACACAAAAATCATGAACCGTCACAGTTGCAGTTCTGGATTTGCCACCAGAAGACGACATTTCAACATCGATGAAGGTGTCCGGAGGAATTCCCTGCATCTGCAGGAATTGATCCACCTCTTCGGCTTTCATCCCATATCCGGGATCCACCAGTTTTTGTATCTGATCTTTCACGCCGGGCGGGATATCACTCCGCTCGTGGTGTGGCATCGATATCCTCGGTCTATCATCAGCTTTATTTACCATAACCCCTCCCTCCTTGCGGACTTCGTTGTCTTGTTCACCCTTGTCATATTTTTGCAATGAATGTGCCAGTACTGCCTGCGCATGGACCAATTGCGATACCGTTGAAAAGCAGAAGCTTATCTCTCGATAAGCCAGCGGAGGTCTCCGAGGATGCACGTATCAATTTAATAATGCCGTCAGGAAATTGGCGGGGTTTTGAAGCGATCCATACAGTCATCTTCCTTAGTGAAGAGAAGTATGCGGCAGGGAGTTCATGGTCAACCTCCCCTATCCCCTCCTTACAAAGGAGGGGGAATCTCTCAGGTAGTACGGTTCACGCTTCACGGTCTTCAGAACATGAACCTCTTTATATGAATGCTGAAGAGGAGTCCCAGCGAGACGAGTATCGCTAGCATCGACGAACCGCCGTAGCTCATGAGCGGAAGTGTCACTCCCGTGAGCGGCATGAGTCCCAGCACGCCGCCGAGATTGATGGCGATCTGCCAGAAGAGCAGCGCCACTACTCCCATGGCGACGAACGCACCGAATCGATCGCGCGCCTTTGAGGCGATTTCTATGCCCATCATAAGGAGCGCGGCGTAGAGCCCCAGCACGATGATCGACCCGGCAAAGCCCCACTCCTCCGCAAAGACCGGGAAGATGAAATCGGTGTGGCGTTCCGGCAGATATTTGAGCTTGTTGATGTTGCCTCTGAGGTAGCCCTTGCCAAAGATCTTGCCCGAACCCACGGCGATCTTCGACTGCACGAGGTGATAACCGCTTCCTCGCACGTCCGCCTCCGGATTGAAGAAGCTGAAGATACGGTTGCGCTGGTATTCCTTGAGTCCGAACGAGTAGACGCCGCCGGCCGCGATGATCCCCACTATCACGCACGCGATGAGCGTACGCCTCTTCACCTTTGCGAAGAGCGAAAGCGATACAAAGATGAGAATAAGGAAGAGCGAAGAACCGAGGTCTCCCTGCAGGATGATAAATACGAAGGGCACGAGCATGGCAAGACCGGGCCGCCACAGATCAAAGAGAGAGTATCCGTCCGGGTTCGGGTGGTCCGAGAAGAAGCGCGCCGCGACCAGTATGTATGCGATCTTGGCGAACTCGACCGGCTGGATGTTGAACGGACCCAGTTTGAGCCACCCGTGCGTCCCGCGGACCGCGGACCCGGTGACGATCGAGAGCAGTAGCAACGCGCAGATCACGATGTAGGCCGGAAAAGCGATGCGGTAGAAGACGCGATAATCGCTGATGATGACCAGAAACATAAGAACGAGACCGATCAACGACCACATGAGCTGCGACCAGAACAGAGACGTGGAGCCTCCTTCGCCCCAGAAATATACCGCACTGTAGAGGTTGACGAGCCCGATCACGAGCAACAGCGATACAACGGCGGCGAGCGGCCAGTTGAAACCTTCTGCGTATTTTTTAGGAATGCCTTTCATCTGTCGCTCTCCTCCCCTGCAGACTCTCCAGCGACGCTCTTCCAGAGATCAAGAGCCGACCGTTCCTTTGACGCATCTCCCGCATCGGTCCCATGCACGATATCGTGATAACGCTGCATCATGGCGCCGACTATCGGGGCCGCGGCAGCGGCGCCGAATCCTCCGTGTTCAACGACCACGGCCATTGCGATTTCCGCCTCACCTTCAGCAGGAGAAAAACCGATGAACCACGCGTGATCCTTGCACACCTCGCTCCTGCATACGGCATTGCCGTCGAGCTGGATCACCTGCGCGGTCCCAGTCTTGCCGCCCATGGAGACTTTGTACGCGGAGAGCCGGTGCCCGGTTCCGCCCGGTTCACTTACAACGCCAACCATGCCGGACTTCACTATCTCAAGCACCTTGGGATCGATGGCGATGCGTTTTTCTTCAGGAGCAGTCCACTTGTACGTCTGGTTGGCGTTCACGTCATAAGCCTCTTCCACAAGATGCAGCTTGAGCTCCTTGCCGCCGTTCGCGATGTGGGCCGCGAGCAAGGCGTTCTGAACCGGAGTGACGACATCGTAGCCCTGTCCTACGGAGATCGAAAGGTCTTCGCCCTTCTGCCATGGAACTCCGAAACGCTTTTGTTTCCACTCCGAGGTAGGAATCAATCCGTCGCGCTCACCGCCGAGCGGAATGCCGGTCTTGTGTCCAAGGCCGAGGAGGTTAGCGTATTTGGCGATGCGATCCACGCCGAGCCTTAGGCCCATATTATAGAAGAAGACGTCACATGAGGAGACGATGGCCCTGTGGATGTCTATCGGGCCGTGTCCGCCCTTTGCCCAGCAGTGATAAGGCCTTCCTCCGTACACGAGCGCGCCGCCGCATGAAACGTGCTCGTCAGGTTTCACGGCGTCCTCGGAGAGGGCCGCTGTAGCAGTGACCGTCTTGAAGGTCGAACCCGGCGGATAACCTCCCTGGATAGCGCGGTTGAGCAGATACTTTTCCGGCGAGCTGGAGATCTGGTTCCAGTATGCCGCGCCATCGCTGCCAGCAAGCCGGTTGAGATCGTACGACGGCGAGCTGTAGAGCGCGAGTATCGCGCCGTCGCGAGGATCGATAGCAACCGCCCCGCCTTTCCTGTCGCCGAACATATCGCGCGCCATCTCCTGCAGATCGCGATCCAGCGTCAGCCTGAGCGAGTGCCCTGCTTCCGCGGAATGCTGCACGAGCTGAGAGGCGATGCCTTCGTAGTCCACCTCGCGCCCGACCGCATCCACCACGTGTTCTTCGTATCCATCCTGTCCGCGCAGTTCCTTGTCCCATTCTTCCTCTATCCCGCGAATCCCGATCATGTCGCCTATGTGATAGAGGCCGGGATTTTTTTCCTTCTCCTCGTCAAGCCTCGCAGGATCGATCTCGCGAACGTAACCCAGGACGTGCGTGGCGATATTGGATTCCGGATAAGTCCTGTCGTAGCGCACCTCCACGTCCACGCCGCGGAGATCGAACGGATCGTCCTTGTCATACCATGGGTTCTTGTGTGAGCGGATCAACGCAACCTTGTCCATGGAAGCGTCTTTATCGATGACGAGCGGTTGATACGACGGCTGTAGTTTTCGTTTCTCCCATACGGCCTCGATATCGGCACGCGGCATCGCCAGCAGTTGAGACATCGAGACTATCATCCGCTCCGGGTCGATGACATATTGCGGAATCACTACGATGTTGAAGGAAGGCCTGTTGTCCACGAGCACCTGCCCGCGCCGATCGAAAATCATTCCGCGCACGGCAGGCACCCTTATCGCCTTGATGCTGTTTTCCGTGGAAAAGAAATGATAGAAGTTGCCGCGTATCACCTGCAGATAATAGAGCCTCGCAGCGACGACAAAAAAAAGTATGAGCACAGCTATATAAGCGTATTTGAAGCGGTGCTCTATATCTTGAGTGTATTCCTGAACGAGTCTCATAACCACCGACCATGCAAGCAAAGCAAGCAACGCAAGCAAAGCGAGAAAGGTTGAGAATGAAGAGATGTTTCACCCGCGTCATCCACGCCTTGCTTGCCTTGCTTGCCTGACTGGCATTTCTCGCCAGATTTCATTTCGGCATCTCTCTCCACTGCAATCCCTTGGGCTTGCGGATCTTCTCCCAGGAAAGATTCCAATACCGGACGAGCAACGGTATGATAAAAAGTCCGACTGCGGCATCAAGCAGCGCCTGAGCAGGCGCTCGCTCGATAATTATTCCCGGCACCTTCATATTACCGGCGGAAACCAGCATCACAATGGCGCAGACCAGTTTGTCGAAGAGGCTGAGTATCGCCACCCAGAAGAGCAGCGCTATTCCCTCCTGGAACGAAATCTTCGCAATGATCGCTCGCACGAAAGAATAGATCACGAGATACGAGAGTATCGACATCCCGAAAGGTGCGCCGGAGGCGACATCCATGAGTATGCCGTAGAACACGATGACGGGTACCGCCTCACGCCGCTCCTTATAAAATGAAACCGCGGCGACAGCCGGTACGATGAAATCAAAACGCAACATCTGAGCGGGCCAGCCCGCCAGAAGAGTGGTCTCGATCACGGTCGCGGCAAGTCCGTACACGGCCATTAGGAGGAAGAAACGCATCTACTTCTCCGCCGCAAAGTTGGCGACACCCTGATCGGGGCTGCTCAATATGACCAGCACTTCCTGCAGCTCGGCCATGTTCTCGAAGGGTATCACGTTCGCCTCAGTGAAGACTCCGTAGCGGGACGCGGATATGTCGGCCACAGTGCCGATCGGAATGCCGGCTGGAAAGACCATGTCCAGGCCGGACGTCACAACGACGTCGCCGTTTCGTATGTCGCTGACGCGTCTTAAGTATTCCAGCCTTGAAATGTAATATCCCGATTTCAACTCAGTGCGCCAGGCGGCTCCGACTACCATCCCGCGCGCTCGCGAGCGCTGGACCATCGCATCGACAACGCTGTTTGGATCGGTGATCATAAGCACGCGCGAGTATCCGCTGGTCACTGTTCCGACCTTTCCTACGAGACCGCGCGGGCCGACCACGGCCATCAGAGGGGTAATTCCGTCCGAGCTTCCCTTGTCGATCGTAATGCTCTTGAATTCCGCGCGTGGATCGTTGGCGATTACGCGCGCCGCGATCGTCTTCTGAGGCAGTGATTCCTTATAGGACAGCAGCTCGCGGAGGCGTTTGTTCTCCTCATTCACCTCCGCTCCTTTGATCAGTTCTTCTTCCAGCTTTGCTACGCGCATCGCCAGAAGGTCGCGCTCTTTTTCGGCGCCTACTATGGCTGCATAACGATTCCATACGCCCTTGATCCCGTTTTCGATTCCGCTCACGAGTTGCTGCGGAGGAGAGACGAGGTTCCAGAAGACCTCCTCATACCAAGGCGCGCGTCGCGTGGGCAGAGACGAAAGGGAGAAGAATATGAGCGCAAGTATGACCGGAATGAGGAACGGAAGGAATCGTGTCTTTTTCTGGATCAATGCCATTGAACACCCGTGCGCTCGTCAAAATCCGTGCGCTGGTGCGACTGTCCGATGGTCCGACCGTGCGCTCGTAACACCTGTCCATGTTTTACGATCGCACGAAGTACGATCGCACGATAGAACGGTTTTCGACTCAGGTAACCGTGATACCCCTGAACACATCGAGGCGTTCCAGTGCCTTACCCGAACCCAGCACGACGCAGGAGAGAGGGTCGTCCGCCACGATGACCGGCAGCCCGGTTTCCTCTCGGAGCAGGATATCCAGGTTGCGAAGCAGCGCGCCGCCGCCCGTAAGCACTATGCCGCGATCGACGATGTCCGCCGAAAGCTCAGGGGGCGTGCGCTCCAGCGTGATCTTCACCGCCTCGACGATCGCGTTGACCGGCTCGACGATGGCCTCACGCACTTCCTCGGAATGGATCTCGAGAGTCTTGGGAACTCCGGCCACGAGGTCTCGTCCCTTGATCTCCATGGAGCGTATCTCGCCGTCCGGATAAGCGGTGCCGATTGCGATCTTCACGGCTTCAGCAGTGCGCTCGCCTATGAGCATGTTGTACTTGCGTTTGATGTAATGAATGATCGCCTCGTCCATCTTGTCGCCTGCGATGCGGATCGACTTTGAGAAGACGATGCCCGCAAGCGATATGACCGCCACCTCCGTAGTTCCGCCGCCGATGTCCACGACCATGTTGCCTGAGGGCTCGGTGATCGGCAGCCCGGCGCCTATTGCGGCCGCCATCGGTTCTTCGATGAGATATACCTCGCGGGCTCCGGCGCTCTCTGCTGATTCGCGCACTGCGCGTTTCTCGACTTCCGTAACGCCGAAAGGAATGCAGACGATGATTCGAGGGCGGATGAGCGTCTTTCTATTGTGAGCCTTGCGGATGAAATAGCGAAGCATCGCCTCAGTTACTTCAAAGTCTGCGATCACGCCATCCTTCATCGGGCGGATCGCTTCGATCGTGCCGGCCGTGCGGCCCAGCATTTCCTTGGCCTCCTTGCCGACTGCGAGGACTCGCTTGATGCCGCGCTGATCGCGCTGCACGGCGACGACGGAAGGCTCGGCCGCTACGATTCCCTTTCCTTTAACATATACGAGCGTATTTGCAGTGCCGAGATCGATGGCAAGATCGTTGGAGAAGAACCCGAGCAAGGGGTCTAGAATCATAACGGACACTCCCTGTTAATTATTTTATGATGGAAGATGTGCACCCCGTCAAAAAACGACGGCCCCGTCTAACAGAGCACCCCTGAAAGATCAACAAAATTGTTGATTTATAACACCTCATCAGGTAGGACGCCGAAAAACCAGCCATCAGATTTCGGACTTCAGTAAAAACCGGTGAACGCTACGGGTTGAGCTGAGAGTTGAAAACTGACCTTTCGGAGGCCCTCCCATGCTTGATGTCCTTAGAAAACACGCCTCTTCATGGATGATCAAAGTCATCCTCGGCGCTATCGTCGTTACCTTCATCTTCTTCTTCGGCTACAGTTCGATGCGCAAGGCGTCCCGAGCAGGCAAGATGGGCGAAACGGGCTCTGTCGGCTCCGTAAACGGCTCACCTATCCCATTGTCCGAATACGAGTTCTTCCTCGACCGCAACAACGAGCGAATGCGCGCGAGTTTTGAGGGCAAAGACATGCCGGAATTCGCCCGCAAAATGGCGGAATCCGTGACTCTTCAACAGCTCGTAGGCCGCGAACTGATGCAGCAGGAGGCCGACTCCCTCGGAATCGTTATTCCCGATGCGGAGCTCATCGACGCTATCAGGCAAACTCCCTCGGCCCAGAAGGACGGCGAGTTCGATCCCATTTTCTACAAACATGAGTTTCTCCCCTATTTCAAGAACCGCTATGGGCTCGATTATGAGCGCCTCATCCTCCAGGATATGCGGGCAACTGCGCTGGAATCTACCTTCCAGAACGTAGACCGCGATATCGGCTCAAAGACCCAACAGGGCAACGCGGACAGCGGTTCATGGACGTTCGAAGTCGTGGTATTCGATCCAAAAGCGCTTGCGGACGCGGGCACGATCAAATCGCCTGCAGAAGCACGTCAGGCTGCAGAGATGCTCATCGCCACCGATCCGCATTCGTGGAAGGGCATGATGTCGCCGCTCAAACTTACGCCCAAAAAGGTCGGCCCTGTTTCGGTGAGAGAGCGGGCATCATTAATCGACGGCCAGGGAACGTTTGATGACTATATAACTATATTCTCGCTCACAAAGGATCATCCAGTTTTAGCCGCACCCATTGAGCGCGGCGGCAAGCTCTACGTGGTTCATCTGCTCGATTCCGTGAAGAGTGATAAACCGGTCGTCGGTCAGATGCCCGCAGTCGACTTCTTCCGAGCCTGGATGGCGAAGCTCTCCGAGAAGGCAAAGGTAGTGAGCTATCTCAAGGAAGAGAAGTGAAGTGGTGCGATCGCCTGTTGCCCACGATGCATAAAACCCTCTTAAACAGCGACATCGCCGCCTGTGTGAATGCCCTTCTGGAGGCAGGCGGCGAGATATACGAAGTCGGCGGTCCGGTGCGCGACAGGCTCATGGGCCGAAAGGCCAAGGACCACGACCTTCTCTGTCGCCACTTGAGCGTTAAGCGCATCTCCGCCCTGCTCTCCCGCCGCGGCAAGGTCGCAGCCGTAGGCAAGTCGTTCGGAATAATTAAGTTCACTCCGAACGAGGTCCCCGATATCACCATAGACATCGCTCTTCCAAGGCGCGAACGCTCCACGGGCGCCGGCCATCGCGACTTTGACGTCGATTTCGACCCGGAGATGCCGGTCGAGGCGGATCTGGGCCGCCGTGACTTCACGATCAACGCAATGGCGATGGCGATGGACGGCAAAACGCTCATCGATCCGTTCGGAGGGAGAAGCGACCTTGAACGTGGAATACTCAGAATGGTCTTCCCAAGGGCCTTTGAGGAGGATCCCCTGCGTCTCGTCCGTGCCGTGCAATTCGCGGCCCGCTTCAATCTACAGATCGAACCCGGCACGTGGGAGGCAATGAAGGAGTTCGCGCCGCTCGTGGCAACTGTCTCCGCGGAGCGCATAGGTGAGGAATTAGCCAAGCTCATGACGGCGCCCAAGCCCTCTGTTGGGTTCGATCTGATGCTGCGATCCGGGCTGCTCGAGCGCATATTGCCGGAACTTATGGCCGTAAAGGGAATCGAGCAGGACAAACAGCCCGGCGACGACGTCTTTTCGCATACGATGAGGGCGCTGGATGCTGCCCGCGGCGACGAGGCGGTTGAAAATAAGGGAAATCTCGATCTCATGTTCGCGGTGCTCTTCCACGATATCGGAAAGGCAAAAACAGCGAGGTTTCATCCGCCGTCAAAGCGAGTGGTCTTCTTCGGGCATCAGCTCGTTTCGGCAAGGCTTGCGCGCAGGATAATTGAGAGGCTCAAACTCTCAACCATAGGGCTCAATAGCGGGCGCGTATTGACCCTCATCGAAAGCCACATGTTCGAGACAAAGGCCTCTTTCACCGACCGCGCGATCAGGCGCTTTGTGGCAAAGGTGGGCGTGGATCTGATCGCCCTCCTGCTTGACCTGCGCATCGCGGACAACAGGGGCGGCAAGCATCCCCACGGCATCAAGGGCGTACTGAGGCTTCGGTCGCGTATCAAAGAGGAGCTGGCTAAGAAACCGCCGTTCGGACCAAAGGATCTGGCTGTGGGCGGCCACGACCTCATGGCCATAGGCCTGGCGGAGGGGCCGGCAATTGGCGCAATCCTCGCGGAACTCGTGGAGCGCGTGTTGGACGAGCCTGAGTTCAATACCCGGGAAGGACTCCTTGCGCTCGCGAGAAAAATGATGGAAAATCCCTCTATTCTGGAAGAGGCGGTCGCCGCGCGCCGCAAGGCGTGGGAGAAGAACGGAGATATCCTGGCCTCGGCTACGGAAAACGGGGGTGGCGATGACAATGCGGCCGGATCAAAAAAAAGCGGCCAAACACGAAGCCAAGGGCGACGCGCTTCTCAAAAAAGGCAAGCCGGCTAAGGCCCTCGGCGAATACAAAAAAGCGCTCGAATACGAGCCCGGCCGCGAGGGGCTCTTCGACAAGCTCATCAGGACAAAAGACGAGTTGACGGATGAATGGGAGATGAAGGACTTTGCAGAATCAGTATCGTGGGCGATGGGAAAGCAGGAACAGGAAAATCCTCAGATCAAACAGGTTCACGCAATGCTCTCGCCCGAATGGAGACAAGCGACTGAACTCGCTCTCAGGATCGCGGCTGCGCCGGCTGGCACGGAATCGGGAGAAGAGATAGAAAAACTCGTGGGCATGGGAGAGATCGCCACGCGTTCATTGATCGGCATACTGTTGAGCCTCAAGCGCAGGCCTGAGGAAAAAACGAACTCGGAGGAAAACTTATGAAACACAATACGAGACTTATCGGGTTGACCGGCAATATAGGAACCGGCAAGTCGACGGTATCATGGATGTTCGGAGAGATGGGAGTGCCGGTGCTGGATGCGGACGAGATCGCCCATGAGGTGATTGCGCCTGAAAGCGCATCCTGGAAGGCGATCTTCAAACGCTACGGGAGAACCGTCATAGGCGCCGATGAAGTGATAGACCGCGCAAAGCTCGCGCGCATCGCGTTCCAGGACCCGATCGAACGAAAATTCCTAGAATCGATCATACATCCGCACGTAAAAGAGGCCATAGAACACCGCGTGGCTAAATTCGTGCATGAAGAGAAGCCCTTCGTTATCGTCGAAGTTCCCCTGCTCTACGAGGCGCACTGGGAAAAGGACTTCGACGCTGTAATAGTAGTGCGATGCGACGAGGAACAGGAGATCGCACGCTGCAAAGAAAAATTCGGCATGAGCCGCGAGGAGACGCTGCTACGTCTGGCCGCGCAGTTTCCGCTGGAGCGCAAGGTCAAGGTGGCGGACGCCGTCATCGAGAACGACGGCAGTATCGATGAGACCCGCGTGCAGGTGCAGAGGCTGCATCAGGAGATGGTAAAGGGAGCGTTTCCAAGGAAATGACGAGTATGACGAGTCGTACGATGGTACGTTAGTACTTTGGTACGTTAGTACAAAATCTGGTAACGTACCAACGTACTAAAGTACCAACGTACCAACAGGAGGCTGCGTCATGAAAAAATTCGCAATCGCTGCCATGCTCGTTGCTGCTATCGCCGTGTCCGCGTGCGCAAAGAAAAAGGTCGAGACGGCGAATGAAAGGGAACTTACCGTGGGCCTGGTTCAGCGCGACATCAAGGTCGGCATGTCGCAGGCGGACGTAGCCGAGGCGTTGGGCTCTCCCAATATCGTCACGAAAGACGCGGACGAGAAAGAGACCTGGATCTACGACAAAATCGCATCGAGCGCTTCATACTCGCACAGCGGCGGCTACTGGACGCTCATCCTCGTTGGCGGCAGCTGGGGCTCGGGGCGTTCGGAGACGTCGCAGAAAACGCTGACGGTCGTGATCAAATTCGACAAGCGTGGCCGCGTCGACAAGGTGACGTATCATGCTACGAAGTTCTAGGAAAATTAACAGTGGTACGTTAGTACTTTGGTACGTTAGTACAAAATCTGGTATAATTCGAAGCTACAATAAACGTACTAACGTACTAACGAACGTACAAAAATTATGAAACGAAACTTCATATTGCTGCTCAGTTTTCTTTTCATCGCCGGTTGCGTCTGGGGTACTGCCAAGCCGCCCAAGACCCAGCTTGAGATCCGCGAGTTCCAGACGCGCGATTTCGACACCAAGGACGGAAAGCTCGTCATCAAGGCGCTGCTCAACACGCTGCAGGACGACGGATTCACGATCAAGAATGCCGACGCTGAGCTGGGCTTCCTCTCCGCCACCAAGGAAATCGACCTCGGCGGAGGGCCCGGCTTCACGTGGAACTGGGGCACGAACACGCCAAAGGAGCCGCCCCGCTGGCGCAAGCTCAAGGTCATCGATGCCACCGCGAACGTCACCGGGTTCGGCATCAAGACGCGCGTGCGAGTCTCGTTCCAGGAGAAGATACTCGACAACATGGGCGCGGTCATGGAAGCGCATCAGATCGACGACCCGCAGTTTTATCAGGATTTCTTCGTAAAGGTGGACAAGGGGATATTCCTGCAGAAGGAAAAGCTGTGAAGTACGGCCTGTTGCGAACAACCCACCGGAAGCCGATATAGCAGCGGCGTTTATCGGGGAGACCGTAGTTGAGGCGATGAGCCGCCCGAAGGAAGGAAAGCCTATCATCGTTGAACGAGCCTCCGCGCATACATTTTTTTTTGCCAGTCCTGAGACCGGGTGGATCGGTCACAGCTACTACGGGATAAGGGCCGAACCAGTTCTGCATCCACTGACAGGCGTTCCCGCACATATCGCTCAAACCGTTCGGAAGTCTTGGATAGCTGCCAACTATCGAAGTCCTCGATGTGCTGTAGTTGGCTTCATTCCACCTCAGATTGCTGCTTGCGGTTGCATATTCACGCAGCTCCTTTCCCTGGTATATATGCCCCAAGGCGACTCCGTGAGGTTTCTTTGCTTCATGAATAACCCTTGCAGCGTATTCCCACTGCCATTCCGTGGGCAACATGCCGCCGTGCAGAAATGCGTATATAAATGCCTCATACCAGCTCACAAACACAACGGGCTGCCGGGGATGATCGAAATCGGCTGCTGATCTGTGGTCTCCGATTTCTACGTCCCTCAAGGTACTCATGCCGCCGACCATCAGGATATCCCCTGCCCCGGGAAAAAACTGACTCACCGGCATAGTATCCGCTGCGGATCGCACTTCTTGTTTATTGCTTCCAATGGCCAACACCCGTTCGACTCCGGTGTCAGGGTGTGCGCCGATCAGTGCAAACCGCGTGTCACCAAGGCTTTCGAGATATTGTTCGTATTTTTCGTTGGTGACATCATCCTTGCACATCTGAAACGTCGAGATGGTAGCTTCATGCACTTGCTTCTCATCTACGCCTCCTGGCCCGGAGCCCATCATGAACGTGCCGCCGTCGATCGTGACCAACTCGTCGTCGGCGATTGCTGCCTCCAGATTCTGTGCGGCAAAGGCGTTCAACTCTGCTCCTATGAGGACTGACATACCGATACCTTCCAATCAGGTCGTATCAAGTTATACTCCCTTATCGAACTATTGATGGAAAAGTTGCGGTCTTTCAGATTTTTTTGCGTCAACTCCCGGAAGATGAGGGCGATCTTGAAGATAAGATAAAAGGCCCCGCGGTTTTCCCGCGGAGCCCTTTGATTTTGTACCATCGTACCAGAGTACCATCGTACTATCGTACGGTTTTTAAATCGAACGCACGAACGTACGGTTTTACATCTCTTCCACCTCTCCCTCATGGCCCATGGCGTCCTTACGGGAGAGCCTGATCTTGCCGCTCTCAGGGTCGACCTCCAGGACCTTCACCACCACCTCGTCGCCCATCTTGAGCACGTCCGAAACCTGCTTGATGCGCTGATTGTCGATCTGCGAGATGTGCAGGAGCCCGTCCACCTTGGGGAAGATCTCCACGAACGCGCCGAAGTCCGCGATACGCACTACCTTGCCGCGGTAGTACTTGCCGGCCTCTGGAGTTGCCGTGCAGCGCTTCACGAGCTTGATCGCAAGATCGCCTGATGCCTGATCCACGGCGCCGATGACTACCGTGCCGTCGTCGTTGATGTCGATCGACGCGCCGGTCTCGTCGATGATCTTGCGCACGTTCTTGCCGCCCGGACCAATGAGATCGCCGATGCGGTCGATCGGAATTTTAATGACCGTGAGCTTCGGAGCGTATGGAGAGAGCTCCTTGCGCGGCTTCGCGATCGTGGCTTCCATGTGATCGAGGATCGAGAGCCTCGCATCGCGGGCCTGTCGCAGCGCCTTTCCAAGGATCTCGCGTGTGATGCCGCTGATCTTGATATCCATCTGCAGCGCCGTCACTCCCTCGCGCGTGCCGCAGACCTTGAAGTCCATGTCGCCCAGGTGATCTTCGTCGCCCAGGATGTCGGTCAGCACCGCAGTCTGGCTGTCCTCTTTGATGAGTCCCATCGCCACACCGGCGACCGCCGACTTGATCGGAACGCCGGCATCCATCAGCGAAAGCGTTGAGCCGCAGACAGTCGCCATTGAGGAGCTGCCGTTGGATTCCAGTATCTCCGAGACCACGCGCACCGTGTACGGGAACGATTCCTCGTCCGGCAATACGCCGCGGATCGCGCGCTCCGCGAGGGCGCCGTGGCCGATCTCACGACGGCCCGGTCCGCGCAGGAACTTCACCTCTCCGACCGAGAACGGCGGAAAGTTGTAGTGCAGCATAAACTTCTCATAGTACTCCGCGGTGATGTTCTCGATGAGCTGCTGATCTTCCTTGGTGCCGAGCGTGACCGTGGCCAGGGCCTGCGTCTCGCCGCGCGTGAAGAGCGCGGAGCCGTGAGCGCGCGGCAGGAGCGACACGTCGCACGTGATCGGACGCACCTCCGTGAGCCCGCGGCCGTCGATGCGTTTGCCGTCGTCCACGATCATCTTGCGGACGAACGCCTTCTTGAGTTCCGAGAACGCCTCCTTGACCTGGCTCTCGAGCCCGGTTTCGTCGTCCTCTGGCACGAGTTTATCTACGAGATCCTTCTTGAGCGCATCGAGCGCCGCATAGCGTTCAATCTTTGTGGGGATCGTGACCGCCTCGGCGAGCCTGTTGCCGAGCGCATCGCGCACCTTAGCAGTGACATCGCTCGTGTCCGGCGGCGGCACTGTTACCCACTTCGGCTTGCCGGCGAGTTTCTGCAGTTCAAGCTGCGCCTGGATGGCGGGCTGCATCTGCTCGTGAGCGAACATCAGCGCCTCGATCATATCATCTTCCGACACCATCTTTGCTCCGCCCTCGACCATTACGATCGCGTCGCGGCTGCCTGCAACGATCATGTCGATGTCGGAGGCATCGCGATCCGCTTCTTTCGGGTTGCACACGAATTTTCCGCCCACGCGGCCCACGCGCACGCACGCGATCGGACCCAGGAATGGATACGGTGAGACTGTGAGCGCTGCCGACGCGCCAATCACGCCCAGCGTGTCAGGGTCGTGATCCACGTCCGCGGAGAGCACCGTTGCGATAACCTGCGTTTCGTTTGCATAGCCCTTTGGAAAGAGCGGCCTCACCGGCCTGTCGATCAGACGGCTTGTGAGCGTCTCGCGCGTAGTCGGCCTTCCCTCGCGCTTGAAGAAACCGCCCGGGATCTTTCCCGCGGCGAACGTCTTCTCGACGTAATCGACCGTGAGCGGCGTGAAATCGCGGCCTTCAACGGTCTCGGACTTCGCCGTTGCGGTAACGAGCACGACCGAATCGCCGTAGCGCACTACGACCGAACCTCCGGCCTGTTTGGCGATCCGCCCTGTCTCCAAAGTGAGAGTGCGGCCGCCGAGTTTTGTTTCTATTCTCTTAGGCATGACAACTTCCTTCCTGGCGCGATGGTCCCACGCACGCACACCAATAGTAGCGCGCGGGCGTTAGCGTTTCGCCATAATTTCAGTTTTGAGGAAATGACCTGCTGACTTGAATCGCCGAGAAGGAGGGCCTCGCTGATAACTTGCAAGAACGCTCGCCTGTACTGGCGAGCGTTCGAAAAAATTATCAGGACACTCTCCTCTGCCCAAGCCGCGGGCTATTTCCTGATGCCCAGCTCCCCGATGAGCGACTTATAACGACCTTCGTTGTGCTTCTTCAGGTAGTTGAGCAGCTTTCGCCTGCGGCCGACCATCATGAGCAGACCGCGGCGGCTTGCATGATCTTTAACGTGACCCTCAAAGTGCGCTGTAAGCTGACTGATGCGTTCGGACAACAAGGCTATCTGGACCTCTGCCGAACCGGTGTCGCCTTCGTGGGTGCTGAATTTTTTGATGACTTCCGACTTTTTTGTCTGTGCGAGTGCCATAGGGGAAGCGCTGCTAACACATGATTTTCAGACTGTAAAGAAAATTCTCACACGGGTAGAAGATAGGCGTGCCAGGCGTCGGAGCCCGGCTTTAGAGCCTCAGGAGGCACCGCTTCATCTATTATATAGGCCCCACTCCTGAGCCTCCTGATAGCCCTGGCATGACCTCCGCAGCCAAGCGCCTCACCCAGGTCGCGGCAGAGACTGCGGACATACGTCCCTGCCCTGCACTTCAGACGCAACCTCGGTTCCGGCCACGTCCCGCCAATGATCTCGATCGCATCCACATTGACCGGCCTGGGCAGCAGATTGAATTGCATGCCGTCTCTAGACAGGTCGCAGGCCCTGCGTCCGTATACCTTCTTTGCGGAATAAAGCGGAGGTCTCTGCATGATCCGCCCCGTAAAACGCTCCAGGATTCGGCTCAAGTCGTCGAAGTGAAGACCATCTGGAATCTTTCTCGATATCACGTTGCCGCTCTCGTCATCCGTGTCTGTCGCAACACCCAGGAAGAGCGTGAACTCGTAGATTTTCTCATCTCCTGCCAGGCGCTTCGCATGCCTGGTTGCACCGTTTATAACAAGCGGAAGCACGCCGCTCGCTGCTGGATCGAGCGTTCCGAGATGGCCGATCTTGTCCACGCGCGTAAGCCGCTTAACAAGGGCGACGACGGCATGAGAGGTAGGGCCTGCGGGTTTATCTATAACGAGGACGCCATCCATAAAAGACCTGCAGGCAACGCCAGCAAGGCGAGAAATGCCAGCAACGAAACAACGTTAAAAAAACACTGATCTTGCACGCGTTGCTGGCTTTGCTGGCGTTTCTCGCGTTGCTTGCGACTGTTCTCTTTCAGCTCCCTAGCGCACTTTCTACCGCGGCCCTTATGCGCTCTTTCGCCTCCGCGAGCGGAGCTCGCACGCGCAGCCCTGCGGCGCGCATGTGCCCGCCTCCGCCCATGGAACGCGCAATGGCCGCCACGTCAACGATGTCCTTGGAACGCAGGCTCACTTTGACGACTCCATCTCCTATATCACGAAACAGGGCCGCAACCTCCACGCCTGCGATCGAACGCGGATATGTCGCAAATTCATCAGATACCTCTATCGTGGCGCCGGTGGCCAAGAGCATCTCCTCCGTGACCTCCATGGTGGCGTATCGTCCACCGAGCGAAATATCGAGCGTTGCAAGCGAACGCGCGAGCAGTTTCATTCGCGACGCGGGATAAGACTCCTCCATGTATTTGGCCACTTCCCATGGTTGTGCACCATTACCCACGAGCTCGGCCGCAAGCTCAAAGACATGGGCATTGGTCGAGGAATACTTGAAAAAACCGGTATCCACTACGAGCGTCGTGTAGATGCACTTCGCCACTGCAGCGTCGATGACAAGACCAGCGCTCTTCATGAGCCTCATCACGACTTCGCCCGCAGACGCCGCAGTGGGGTCCAGCAGCAACAACTCGGCCTCCGCGTTCTCAAGCACGTGGTGGTCTATGCAGGCCAGCACTCCAGGATTCTTCCGGGCAGCAAATTCATCCGATACCCTGGATGGCTGGGCGCAATCAACCATTATGGCCATGTCAAAGCTCTCATTGGGATCTATCGACCGTACGAGGCGCTCGGCGCCCGGCAAGAAACGGAGATTATCCGGTATGCTGTCGCGATTATACATCACGGGGCTCTTGCCTAGCCGCTCGAGCATAAAACCCAGCGCGAGAGTGGAGCCTATGCCGTCTCCGTCAGGGCTGTAGTGCGATGCCACGAGAACCCGCTGTGAATCACGAAGCCTCTCCAGGAAAGCGGCGTAGTCTTCCATGTCAGCTTCCCCCTTTGATTCCTGCGATAAGCTCGTCTATTCGTTCGCCTAGATCTATGGTCTCGTCGTAGAAGAACTCCAGCGAAGGAGTGAACTTCAGGGAAAGCGTCTGCGCTATGCGGCGCCTGAGAAAGCCGGCGGCGCTCTTGAAACCTTCAGCCGCGCGGTTTTGCGCCTCGTCCGAAGAGAGATGCGTGTGGTAGTAGATGCGGGCTACGCGCAGGTCCTTTGTCACACGGACGCACGTGATCGCCACGCCTTCAAGGCGCGGATCGGATATGTCGTTTACGACGGCCGTTGCTACGAGCTGGTGGATGCCGTCGGCAACGCGCTCGGCCCGATCATATGGCAGGTGTCGTGTCATATAGCGAAGTCAGGCCTCAGACCTACGATCCAGATATATTGAGTTTGAGTGTTTATGCAACCACGTGATTCGTGAATCGTAAAACTCAAGTGCTGCAAGTTTGAGGCGCTACAGTGTTTAAATGTGAATAATCTCGGTATAGCGGTCAAGCGTCTCGGATAAATCCAGCTCTTCAATAAAATTGCAGGTCCTCTCCATGAGACCCTCAAGCACCCGGCTGTCGTTGCCTACAACCGCAAAGCCCATCTCCGCGCGCTGCCAAAGGTCTTGATTCCCAACTTCGGCCACCGTTACATTCAGGCGGCTCGCGACCCTGTCTTTTATTTTACGCAACACCTGCCGCTTCTCTTTCAGAGAACCGCAGCCACGAATGCGCAGATCGAGTTTGCAGATTCCGACGATCATTTCGTCGTTCGTCGTTCGTCGTTCGTGGATCGTAAAACCGCACGACTACCTGAGGCCTTTACGAATCACGATACACGAACGACGAATCACTGCAGTTAAAGTTTGGCGGCCTTGCTCTCGATGAGGAACGCTTCGATCACGTCGCCGACCTTGACGTCATTGAAGCCATCCAGACCGATGCCGCATTCATATCCGTCGGACACCTCTCGCACGTCATCCTTGAAGCGCTTGAGCGAGGCGAGCTTGCCTTCGAATACGACGACCGAATCGCGGATCAGACGCGCACGCGACGCGCGATGAACCTTGCCGGATATGACTTGGCACCCGGCGATCGTTCCGACCTTCGAGATGCGGAAGACGTTCTTGACCTCTGCGCGGCCCTGGACGACCTCCTTGAGTTCCGGCGCCAAAAGCCCTTCCATTGCCTTTTTCACTTCGTCGATCATCTCGTAGATTATTCTGTACGAGCGGATCTCTATATTTTCCCGGTCCGCAGCTTCCCTCGCCATACCGTCAGGTACCACGTTGAAGCCCAGTACGACGGCGTCGGAAGCAGAAGCCAGCATTACGTCGCTCTCGGTGATGCCGCCGACTCCCGAGTGCAGGATCTTGAGGGAGACCTGGTCCGTGGAGAGCTTCGAGAGCGAGTCGGAGACCGCCTCGAGGGAGCCCTGCACATCCGCCTTGATTATGACCCCGAGCTCCTTCTGCTCGCCTTCTGCAAGCCGCTTGGAGAGTTCCTCCAGCGAGGCATGGACCGGACCCGTAAGATCGCGTTCGCGCAACTTCATACGTCGCTGTTCCGCTACCATCCTGGCCCCGCGATCGTCGGCAACGCCCACCATCTCGTCGCCCGCTGAAGGCACGCCACTCAATCCCAGAATCGCAACCGGCTTTGAGGGTGCGGCCTCCTTGAGAGACCTCCCCTCCCAGTCGAGCATCGCGCGCACCTTGCCCTCGCACGGCCCGCACACTACATACGAACCGACCTTGAGAGTTCCCTCCTGCACCAGCACCGTCGCCATCGGACCGCGCCCCCTGTCGAGAGACGCCTCGACCACCACTCCCTTGGGCCTGATGGTAGGATCCGCCTTGAGCTCAAGCATTTCTGATTGCAGCAGGATCATGTCCAGCAGTTGATCGATTCCCGCTTTGGTCTTGGCCGAAGTGTTGACGCAGATGACGTCGCCGCCCCATTCCTCCGGCACCAACCCGTGCTCGGTCAGCGACTGTTTCACGCGATCGGGCTGCGCCTCGGGCTTGTCGATCTTGTTGATCGCCACGATAATCGGCACTCCGGCCGCCTTCGCGTGCGAAATCGCCTCTTCGGTCTGCGGCATGATGCCGTCGTCCGCGGCAACGACGAGCACGACTATGTCCGTCACCTGGGCGCCGCGTGCGCGCATCGTTGTAAACGCCTCGTGACCGGGCGTGTCGAGGAACGTGACCATGCCCTTAGGATGCTTCACTTCATACGCGCCGATGTGCTGGGTGATGCCGCCCGCTTCGCCTTCCGCGACGTTGCTCTTGCGGATGACATCGAGGATCGAGGTCTTTCCGTGATCGACGTGACCCATCACCGTGACTACGGGCGCGCGATGCTCCAGATTCTTCGCCGAAGCGTGAGCCTCCGGCTCCGCCAACACTTCCTCTTCTTTGAAGGCGGTGTGCTCTACGGTAAAGCCATACTCGCCAGCAATGAGCGAGGCTATATCGACGCCCACCTGCTGGTTCACTGTGGCCATCACTTCCATCGACATGAGCTTCTTTATGATGTCGCCGGCCTTGATACCGAGCGACTGCGAAAGCGCCGAAATGCTGATGCCCTCCTCGACTCGAATGACCTTCTTGATGGCCTTGGGTTCGGTGATCTGGGTCTTTCTGAACTCCTTGCGAACGGTCGTCTTGCGACGCTTCGAAGCAGGCCCCGGCTGGAAGACGCGGTCCGGAGTTGCAGGGGCGGCGGCCTCTACGGGCTCCACGGGGGCTTCCACGCTTTCCTCGTCGCCGCGCGCTCCCATGAATTGTTTGAGCCCGCCCGCTCGCTGAATCGCCTCCATTTCCAACTCGTCGCGGTCCTTTCTCTTGCGCGGCCCCTTCTTGAGGCGCTCGCGCCAGTCTTCCTTCACGCTTCGCACAACGCCTGGCGCAGCGGAGAGATCGATGTAGCCGACAACTCCAATGCGGCGTTCCGCTTCGCTTGGAGCTGCGAGCTGCGGTCCCACAGTGGCCCTCGCGTCCGGCCCCTGCGCAGCCGCAGTGGCCGCCGCCGTGGCGGCTGCTTCGGGCGTAATCGGTTTCGCCGGCGCGACGGGAAGTTTCATATCCACCGGCCCTGGGACCCTCGCAGGACGGGGCGCAGGCACTGGTTCGACCGAAGGAGCGGCCGCAGCGACCGGCTGCTCCACAGGAACCGCTGCCGCCTCTACAGCCGGCGCAGGCGCCTCTTCCTCAGGCGGAGGCGCCTCGACTTTCTTGGCGCGACGCCGGATCAGTGTAGGCTTGATCCGCTTCTCCACTACCTCGGTTGACGACAGCTCGATATTTTCCTTGTTCGTCTCAACGGACATGCATCCCTTCCTTTCGACTGGGCTGCCAATATATCCTGTTTACTCTGCCTGCTTATCCTCAACCTCTTTAGATTCCGTTTCAGCCGATGATGCGCCAAGGGTATCAGCCTGAGCCTCCAACGCCTTTGCGGCTTTTTCAGCTTCCTCGGCCTTGGCCCGTACCGCGGCTTCCTCCGCATCCTTGCGGGCCTGTTCCTCTTCCTGCTTGATGATCTCTCCGATCAGAGTCTGGGTCGAAAGGCCCTTTTCTACCGCTGCCTTCGCCATCTCATAGAGGCCGGACAGCGCCTCGCCGCCTACGCCCGGCACCTGTTTGAAGTCATCCAGTTCGCCCGAAGCTATATCCTCGAAGCTGCGGAACGAATGCGAGTAGAGGATCATCGCAGTGCCGTCGTCCACGCCCAGGACATTGGAGAGGACCTTGCGCGCGCGAGCGGCCACCTGTTCGATGCGAGTTTCGCTGTAGACGTCGATGTTCCAGCCGGTGAGTTGCGCAGCGAGCCTCACGTTCTGTCCGCGTCGGCCTATCGCCAGCGAGAGCTGGTCGTCCGGCACCACCACTTCCATGGCGCGCTCGCGATCGCGGATGATCACCTTCACTACCTCGGCAGGGGCCAGCGCATTGCAGACAAAGCGAGCGGGCTCGTTGTCCCACGCGACTATGTCGATTTTCTCGCCCTTGAGTTCGTTCACCACGCTCTGGACACGGGAACCCTTGATGCCCACGCACGCGCCCACCGGGTCCACGTCGGAGTCGCGCGAGATCACGGCGATCTTCGAGCGCACGCCGGGCTCGCGCGCAGCCGCGCGGATCTCGACGATGCCTTCGGCGATCTCAGGAACCTCCATCGTAAAGAGGCCTATGAGCAGACCGATATTGCGCCTGGAAAGCACTACCGCCGGGCCCTTGCCCTCTTTGTCGATGCGCAGGAAAAAACCCTGGAGACGTTCGCCGGCGCGATAGCTCTCGGATGGCACCTGCTCCTGCTTGGGCACCATGGCTTCAGTACGGCCGAGATCGATAATCATGTCGCCCTTTTCAAAGCGGCGGACGATGCCGGTGATGAGTTCGCCCAGGCGTCCCTTGTATTCTTCGAATATAATGTTGCGCTCCGCCTCGCGCACCTTCTGGATGATGACCTGTTTTGCGGTCTGCGCGGCGATGCGGCCGAATACCGACGGATCCATCTTCACGCCGAGGCTGTCGCCAGCTTCCGCGTCCGGATCGAGTTCGTGCGCCTCTTCGAGGCTCATCTGCGTGTTCGGATCTTCGATCTTGTCCACGGCCGTCTTGAATTGGAAGAGCTCGATTTCACCGTTCTCGTCGTTGAAGTGCGCCTCCAGCTCTCCCAGATGTCCCCACTTCTTGCGGGCGGCAGTGAGGAATGCGACCTCTACAGCCTCGATCAGCATATCGCGTGGTATACCCTTATCCTTGCTCACTTGATCGAGCACGCGCCCCAGTTCTTGAAACATTGCCATGACACTTTCCTCCTCAGTTGGTCTTGCTTTTTGGCAGGATATCTTCCGGCTCCAGCCTTGCCTTGTCGAGAGCATCGAGTGGAACGCAGTATCGCGTGCCGTCGATGATCATCATTAAAGTATCGCCTTCAAGCCGCTCGAGTACGCCCTTGAAGTTGCTCCGGCCGTCTATAGGTTCTATGGTCCTGATCTTCATCCGTGCGCCTACGTATTTTTCAAAATCGGCCTTCCTGCGAAGTGGACGGAATATTCCAGGAGAACTGACTTCCAGGACATAGTGCGCCGGCACTATCTCCTCAACTGCAAGCATGTCCTCGATGCCGCGCGAGGCGCGCTCGCAATCGCTCACCGTGACGCCGCCCTCCTTGTCTATGTAAAGCCTCAGCACCCATCGCCCGGATTCAAAGACTAACTCGCGCTCGATGAGGTCGTAGCCGAGATTGGCAAGGACCGGTGCAGTCACTTCTTCCACCTTTGCCGCTATAACTTTTGGGTCGATTGACATGAATTCGCATCCGAAAAAAAAATGGGCACCACCTGCGGGCCCACTCAACAAAAAACTCTCACCACCTGAAGCGCGCGGGAGTATATACAAAACCCCTTGGGGCGCAAGCGTATTTTCGGAAATGCGGCAAGATTTCCCCAAAGATTAACTAGGTTATATTTTATTATATATTAGAATATCTATTCTATTTTATCATTCATATAACACCGGGCGTGGGGGATGTCAGGACCTGAAAATCGGCCGAATTGTCGTCCGAATCGATGCCGCCGCTCCTCGAAAGGCTCTGACCCGAGGCGGCCGTGGGAGCCGGGGCGCCTTCGAAACAAGGTCGGCCGTTTTCAGCCACAGCAATAATTGGGGTTCCGTAACCCATCGCATCCAGCGGTTCACCTTTTTCGTTCTGCACCTGGACGCAATCCGGACCGTTCTGGGGATCGAAGTTTACGATAAGATCCGCTCCTGCGACGTCACTGGCTCCGGGCACGCCGGTGCGCGCATCCGCTATCAGAAATATCCCGTCCGCTGCAATGACGCTATCGTCTGGGAGTGAAATTGTCTCCGTGGCCTTGCCATCCGGGCCGTTGATGAATTCAACCTTGTAACCCGAGATGTCGCCTCCGGCATCGCCGTAGAGTTCGATGAAGACATCTCCATCCGTATCTGAGCCCACGGCATCGTACATGAGTTCGTTTATTACAAGAATCGTCGGACGAACGCGCTGATCTGCCGCTCCGCCGGCGCCGCTTTCCGTGCCGCTTCCTGAATCGCTCCCTCCACCGCCTCCACTTGAAGACTCGCCGGAAACATCGGCCGCCGCCGCCGATTCAGCTTCCCCTTCAACCCTGAATGCGCTCGCGAACGGAGTGGGCGACATACCCGCCCTCTGGTTCAGCGGAAGACCCTCCGCGCTCATGATGCGCGAGCTGGCGACCACAAGGTACGCACTTCCGGGCGTGAACTTCTCATCAGCCGCAAAGGAGACGGAGTCGCCCTCTTCGTTGAACTCATACGTTCCAGAGACTCCGGTTGTATCACCGTCTTCTACCTTAGCAGCGAGTTCGTCATTCGATTTCTCCGGATCATCGAGCCTTAAGACGGCGAGCGTAGAGACATCCACCGTGGATGGATCTATCTGCCGGGAGAAAGTAAGTTCTACCTTTGCGTCGTCTGATACGGCGGCGCCGCTGGCCGGGCTGATGGAGACGACCTTGGGCTGTGCCGAGAGCAGCGATTCGAAACCCGAAACGTCGATGGGGCCGCATCCGCTCATCGATGCGACGGCAATTACGCTCAGAGAAATAAGATATCCCTTCATCGCTTTGCCTCCTTCTTAGAAATTTTGTCTATTTCGCAGACAGGCCCCTCAACCTGGCTTCTAAACCATCCGCCCGTCAGCGCATCGAGTTCCGCAATCGATTCTTCGCATGCAACCCCTCGCAGGAAGATTTCGTGCATTGCCTTATCCTTGCGCGGGTTGAGCTGCACGAGCCTTGCGAGGAGCGCGACCTCCGCAGGCGTGCTTTCCACCACGTAATAACGTTTGTTCACTTCGGCGATCAGGGCATTCCGCTCACGCGCGATATTGCGCATCTCGGCGGAGGCCGCCAGTACGTCCGTGTTAAAGACCGCATCGCGCAATTCCCATATCGCCCGCACGCCGAAGCTGTTGTCTCCGGTCTGGTTGCTTGAATAGGTTCCATCTTCCGGACCTACGACGACTCCGCTGGCCCCTACATAGACGTTATCGTTGACGTTCACATCGACCACATTGCGCATGCGTCGGCCGTATTCGAGCTGCAGTCGCGGGACGTAGGCGGCCTGCCGCGCACGGCGCTTCCATGACGAGGCCTCGGCCAAATCGATGCGGGCGTTTGCGACCGCCTGCCGCTGTACCTCGGCCACCGGCGGGAGCATGACCGCGCGTTGGCTCTCCGAAGAACCATGCGGCTGGGCAAGAGCTGCTGCAATCAAAAGTATTATTCCAGGAAAGTGCATGCATCTACACATAGCAAATAACATGCCAGAAAAATCCCTCGCAATTTCGCGACGGGTCGTCCGTCAGGTGCTGCGAATCTGTGCAGTACTGCATGATTTTCGGCAGTAAGAAGGAATCCTCGCCTTGAAGTATAAGGAAATTTTTTTGGCACGATTCCTGCTTTCAATGTCCGCATGAGAAGAAATGCCGTCATCGCCTTCATCATAATATTACTCGCTTCATGCGGCCACGTATCCATGCCGGGTCGTGGCTCTTCAGCAGGATCGTCGCAGCCAGGCTCCAATCATAATGAAGAGGATGCCTCCGTGCCGCTTCGCATCACCGCCATCGACGTGGGTCAGGGAGACGCGACGCTGATCGAGGCCCCGTCCGGCGAGGCGATGCTCATAGACGCAGGTCCGCCTGGAGCCACGGACGCGGCCATCCTGCCGCTGCTCGAATCAAGAGGTGTGCGCGAACTCTCGCAGATCATCATCACCCACTTTCATGAAGACCACACAGGTGGGCTATCCGAGGTTCTGGCCGGCAGGGACGGACTCGCCGGAACCGCAGACGACATAAAGGTGAAAGGAGATATATATGTGCGAGGAATTGAGGAGAATAGCGCTGGCGGCGACGGGACCGGATGGACAGCATGGCAAGACTCTTACCCACGGCGCATCGCTCATGCCGGCGACCGTATCAAGCTTGGCGATTGCGATGTGGAGGTCGTGGCGGCTGACGGTATGCTCGAGGACGGAACCGCAATCGATTACGGAGAGCCGCCGGACGAAAATGCACGAAGCATCGCCTTGCTGATATCGTACGCGGGCTTTCGCATGTTCGTCGCGGCCGATATCACCGGCGGAGGCGGCGATCCTCCATATCAAACGCCTGACATCGAGACTCCGCTCGCCCCGCTGATCGGCAAGATCGACGTACTGCGTGCGGCTCACCACGGAAGCAATACGAGCAGCAATCAGGCGTTCCTCGATGCGGCGAAACCGGATGTCGCGATCATATCGGTGGGCGACGGAAACGACTATGGTCATCCGCATGCAGATGTAGTCGAGCGACTGCTGGCGTCGGGCGCCGCGGTCTATCAGACGGAACGCGGGTTGCTGGAGATTGATGAACCAACGATTGCCCACGGACCGATCACGATATCGGTGAAAGAAAGCGGTCAGTACGACATCACGCTGCCTGGAGACGACTAGCGACACAGCGCTGTTCCAGCAGCTCTGTCAGGTTTGTCAATCGATCACGACCATGCGTGGAAAAGGATGGAGGACTGATGAGAACTCAAATGTGATCGGACCGTTGATGCCCATCGGGCGCACCACGCGTTCCACGAGAGCGCGCAGATCCTCTTCGCAAATAGACGCCTTGCCCTGGAACATTACGTTTATGAAACCTCTATCGACGTTTGGACGCTCATGCTTTGTCTCGGCAAGCGTCTTCATCAGGAGCGCCTCAAACGCATCGAGAGTAAACGCTTTGCCAGCCTCATATCGGATGTCGAACTGAGCACTCCTCACTTGTTCCGTCATGAATTTAAAAGCACTATCCTCGTACATGAGGCCCCACTTATGGTAATTACGATCGCGCCGCTCAAGCCCGAGGAGCTTCATCGTCCCGTAACGCTGAGCTGATCGCTCTACCAGCTCTGAGACAGAGATCCTACGATACTTGCCGCTGAAGAGGTGCTCGATGAGCGGGAGCCGGCGACTCCTCTTCATCATCACTGAAATCGGCATGACGACTGCATCGAAACAGGATATTCCTCCTGCAAACATTTCCTCGGCATATAGAGGCAACGGCGTACCCGGCTCACCGATGTACTCGAAATCATAGACCCTGCCGCCGAACTCCAGTATCACGTGGTGCATCCAGTCCAACGTAAAGAGTGCCGCGTGCGGCGTCAGATCCAGGCTGCGGTCGTAAAAATCCTCCATCTCTTTCTTGTCCTGGTGAACGATCACCATCAACGAGAGCCGGTCCAGCCACGGCATCTTCCAATGGGTTCCCAGAAAGCACCGAACGTTTTTCGCGCATTCTCCAGGCCTGTACAGCTGATGCGATTCCAGCATTGCGCGACCGATCTCGCGCTGGGTCTCGACGTCACAGTCAGAAACGTATTCCACTTCTGCAGGTGCCGTGGGGGCAGTCTCGCCCTCATACTGGGTCACAGAGGCGTCATCGCTGACGACTTCGCCCGGCAATACAGCCGACACACATTCCTCGGTCCAAGTCGATGCATCTATTGATGGAGTGAGCCTCGCCGTCATCTGCTGTATCCTCCTTGAGTTCAGGACTCTTATCGGCAGATCAATTCAAAGGTTGCGTGAAATATCAACTTCCTATAAGGAGCACAAGGAACCCGACATGTACACCCACGGCGGTCGACATTCCGGCTGGATAGAAGTCATCTGCGGACCCATGTTCTCGGGCAAGACCGAGGAGTTGATCCGCAGGCTGCGCCTGGCTCAGATCGCAAAACAACGCATCGAAATCTTCAAACCCGCTCTCGATACGCGTTATTCCGAAGAGCACATAGAGTCGCACAACGAGCGACGCTTCAACTGCTCCCCTGTCGCCGCGGCGCACGAAATCCTGGATGCGGTTGGCGACCATACGCGCGTGATCGGCATAGACGAAGCTCAATTCTTCGACGACGCGATCGTCACGGTCTGCCAGAGGCTCGCGAATCGAGGCCTGCGCGTAATCGCGGCCGGACTGGATCAGGATTATCTGGGCAAGCCCTTCGGCCCCATGCCCGGGTTGATGGCCGTTGCCGAGTCCGTTCTCAAGCTCAAGGCCGTGTGCATGGTCTGCGGAGGTCTGGCGTCGCGCTCGCAGCGCCTCACCATGGAAACAAGCCAGGTCGTTCTCGGCGCATCGGAACATTATGAGGCCCGCTGCCGCGCCTGCTTTGATCCCGACCTCGGCTCGCAGTCCACGGAGCCCCTCTTCCGCAGTTCAAACAAGTCCGAAACTCAGGAATAACCCCCTCCATCCGCCCCGGTTTGCACTTGTCCGTTGCAACGATCCCGCTTCATGTGAGATAAAAGAAAAATTCTGGATTCTGGCTTCTGAATTCTGCCTCATGGGGGAGTAATGAACGTATATCTCATCACAGTCCTGCTTTATCTGACGCTCATGGTCGGCATCGGCGTGTGGCGCAGCCTGCGCGTACGCGACCAGCGCGACTTCATGGTGGCCGAGCGGCACGTATCCACGTTCATGATGGTCATGACCCTTATCGCCACGTGGACCGGCGCCGGGAGCTTGATCGGCGGCGCGGGGCTCGCTTATCGCCAGGGGTTCTCCGAATTGTGGATGTCAGTCGGCGCATGGATCGCTATCCTGGTCGTCTATCGGCTGGCGGGCCGCGTCCGCCACATCGCGGAATACACCCTGCCGGATATCCTTGAGAAACGCTATAACAAGGCCGCACGGCTGCTCGGCTCGCTCGCGCTGATAATCGGCTGCACGACGATCGTGGGCTACCAGTTCAAGGGCGGCGCATACGTACTGGAGCTGGTCGCCGGGATCCCCTGGCAGTCCGGAGTAGCGCTCATGGCCGCCATGGCGATCCTGCTCACTTCCCTCGCCGGCATGAAGTCGATCGTAGCGCTGGATCTGCTCAACGGCATGATGATCCTCGCCGGCATCATCATCGCGGTACCCCTGCTCATGGTCGATCTCGGGGGACCCACAGCAATAGCGGCCGCCCTGCCGGCCACGCACGTCTCCATCTTCGGCGGCAGAAACGTCATCTGGGCCGCTGCGGTATTCTTCCCGGTATTCATGCTCCTGCTTGGCGAGCCGTCCATGTATCAGAAATTTTTCTCCGCAAAGGACGAGCATACGGCGCGCAGGGCGGCTATCGGATGGGTCATCGGAATCATCATCGTGGATGTGCTCATCTGCACTCTCGCCGTATTGGGAAGTCTCAAGTTCCCAAACCTCGGGGCCGAGGGTCACGCGGAACGCGTGATCCTGGACATCGCGCGTTCGGGCCTGCCTCCCTGGGCGGGCTGCCTACTTCTGGCCGCAGGCATGTCGATCGTATTCTCAACGGCTAACTCGTTTCTGCTGGCGCCGGCCACCAATATCACGCACGACATCATCCAGAGGCTCGCGGGCTCCGGCATATCTCAGCGCGTTATCGTAGTCATAAACCGCTGCTGCATCGTAGTTCTCGGCGTTATCGCCTATTTTCTGCTCACTCACTTCACCAACGTCCTCACCATGGCGCTCACGGCATATACTATGATAGGCGCGGGTCTCACACCCGCGATACTCGCGGCGTTCTTCTGGAAGCGCGTCACGACTGCCGGCGGGATCGCGTCAATCCTGGGCGGAATGCTCGGGACGATCGCCACCAAGATCGTGTTTGACCTGCCCGCCGTGCAGGCGTATTTTGATGGGTGCTATGCAATTCCTGCCGATGAACTCGGCGAGTACATAATCATTCCGGCGTTTGCCCTGGCCGCGGTGCTGCTTATCGCAGTATCGCTGCTCGGGAAAAAACCGCCCGAAGAAAAATGGCGGCCTTTCTTTGAAGGCCGCAGCTGATCCAGGGAGAGACGCATGAAAAAGACCGAAGCGGATCTGAGGGAATTGCTGAAAGACGCGCACGTTCATTTCTTCATGATGAAGGGCACGGATACGATGCGGCTCAAGCTGTGGGAGATCCGCGAGGATTCGCTCGTCATCGAGACTCCTGTGGGAGCTCCGATGCGTAAGAGCATGGTCGGCATCATACCCACGCTCGACGGCTCAGGCGTTTACGAAATCGCGGGAACTATCGACAACGAACCCCTTCCAGACCAGATGTCTGGCACGTTAAGGCTCAAGGTCGTGCCTGAAGGCGTGCGCAAGCTCAACCGCCGTATGTATCCCCGCGTATCCTTCACGCCGCCCATACCAGTAAACGTCACACCGGAAGGTGTCTCCCGCTCCATAGACGGGCGTATAGTCAACCTGAGCGCCGGCGGCCTTCGCGTGGAAACGTCCGAAGAGCTGCCTGCGGATCGTCCGATAGCTTTCCGCTTCGATATCGAGCTCGACGACGAAATTCACTCCGTCGCGCGCATCGGCAACATCGTATACGTAGTGCCGATGCAGATCGGCTTTGCGTACGGTGTCAGATTCGGAGCCGACGAAGAAGATACGCTCACCGGCGATAATGAAGCGCCAATAACAGGCATCGAAAAGACAGTAGACCTCATCGCGCTTGTCAACAAACTGCTAGTGAGAAGATAGAAAAAACAAATACGCCAGCAAAGCCAGCAAGGCGAGAAACGCCAGCAACGCGTACACAACAAGTGAAACCTTGTAGGTTTTAAGCGTTGCTTGCGTTGCTTGCCTTGCTGGCGTTGTTTACGTTGTCTGACGTTTATTCTTTGAACGCCCCTACGTAGGGCAGCGATCGGTAGAGGCCGTCGGAATCCAGCCCGTAGCCGATTACGTAACGGCGCGGCACTTCGAATCCCAGATAATCGATAAGCTTGCGGGAATCCGTGCCCATATCCTTGAAGAGCAGGGAGCAGACCTTGAGCGACGCTGGCCGCTTCGTTTCAAGATGTTTGAGCAGATGGCGAAGCGTTGTCCCCGTATCGACTATATCCTCTACCAGCAACACGTTCTTGCCACCCACCGGCTGCGTGAGATCGAACTCCATCCGGACGATGCCCGTGCTGCGGTCCTTGTCATAGCTCGAGACGCGTATGAAATCGCAGGTGAGCTGCCGCTTCAGGTGACGCACCAGATCCGCCATGAAGATGAACGAACCCTTGAGTACGCCCACGACCACCATCTCGCCATCGCCACATTCGGCATCTATCCGGAGCGCAAGCTCTGCCACACGCGCATCGATCTGCTCCTTCGAAAGTAAAACCTCGATCTCTCTTGGCATGATAGGCTCCATTCGTCAGCTCTGCATCAGCTGTGCACACAGTTCCTCTGCAGCCTTGCGCATATCCGCCGCGCCGTAGATGCCGCGCCCGACTATGGCATGATAATTGTCCCCTGCAGCCTCTATGGCCTTTGCGAGCTCGCCACCCTGCGCCATGAAGCCCGGAGAATAAAAGACCGGATGCGACCGCTCGCGCTCCAGCATCGACCGGATCTTTTTGATCGCCACCGGATTGTTGCCCGGCACGACGTAGTCGTTGATGCCGAGCCCAGCCGCGACCTCATACATCTCGATGATAGCCTCGTCGGCGATATATCCGCCTTCGCTGCGCACGAATTTCTTGTGCGTCATGAGCCCGCCAACGATTACGCTCAGGTCCTCGTTGCGCGCGTAATCGATCCAGGCTCGCTCGGTCTCTGGTCCCGCGTGCGGGAAGAGAATCACCGCGTCGATTCCCGCCTCCTTGCATACGCGGGCGAATGCCTTGCCGGTGTCGGGTATGTCGCTCGCGGCCTTCTGGTGATCGTAGATCAAAGGCTTGTGGGTATAGCGCCTAGCGATCTGCACGGCCCTGGGTAATCCCACGGAAAGCGCAAGTACGAAGCCGATCTTGTAAGCGCCGATGCCGGGAAGATCGGCAGTCGCCTTGAGCAAAAGCTCGTACTGCTCCAGGCCTACGTCACATGCGGGGATGATGCTCTTTGGCTGGGTGATGATCATTGGTGACTCCTTTCACGATCAACGAGTGTAATCGGCTCCAAACCATATTCCGCGAACTCGCGTTCGATCTCCCGGCCGATCTCTTCGCCGGGCCTGAACTCCCTGAAGGCAGCCGGGAGAAATTCGGTCGCCCTGCTCATCTCCATATAACGCACTCCCAGCTTTTTCACAGCTTCCTCAACGCTCGCACCGTCGTCGCGTCGCTCCATGCGGTTCGTGAGCCCCACCGCTGCGAGCACTTCGACGTGCGCTTCCTTGAGCTGATCGAGCGCCGCGAGAAGAGACTGGCCCGTGGTAGTCACGTCTTCCACGACGACGATCCTGCCCCGCGGAGCCGTGAGAAAAAACCGATCGTATGCCGCACCGTGCTCCTTTGGTTTGCCGCGGCCCATGGGCAGCGCGTGGCTGCCGGGCCCGAAGCCCGGCGAATGTTTCGCCCATTTATAAGTGGCAATGATCCCGAGCTTTGATGCCCCCTCCGGCACGCCGTAAAATGCGTCTGGCTCAAGATTGGAGTCGCGGATGAAGTCGATGAGAAAATCAGCGAGCCTGTCGATGAGGAAGGCGTCGCCCGAAACAGTGCGCCAGTTCACGTACCAGTTGGATTTACGGCCGGACTTGAGCGTGATCGGCTTGTCAAAAAAACCTACCACGCGATTTTCGACGATGAAATTATTGAACAGATCGCGATCAAAATGAGGCATCCGACCTCCCATTGCCCGAAGAACGAATCACTAAGTTTTTTCCGAAGAACGAATAACGAACTACGAATTTTGCGGCAATGGACGTCCTTCGTTCACGTTTTTCGTTCTTCGGGGAAATTTGGCTGCCGCCAAATTTCTGTGCCCGGGACCGGAATCGAACCGGTATGGAGATTTCTCCCCGAGGGATTTTACATGTTCCCGTAAGTTTCCTCACGGCATGGACTATCTCTTCATCCGTAGATACAACGGATGCTGGGCGCTATTGAGGGATTATCGTTGGGGCTCACCCTCTAGTCTCTACACCTTCCGCAAAACCCGCATCCTAACCAAAAAAATCGGATACGTCCCTTCACGGCTTGGCTCGGGATTACCCGCCCTTCTATTGAAGGGGGTGGGCTTCCCCGAATTCACCCAGTTTATTACCCCTGCGTTGCCGCAGGGGAGACCCATCCCTGAGTCCCTTGCGTCTGCCAGTTTCGCCACCCGGGCGTTATGCAAAAAGCGTTGATCGATCAAGGACTGTTTTGCTCCGACGCCACCCCCTTTCCGATTGAATACAACGACGCGCGTACAACTCTTTTCTCTCTAGAGAAACATCCCCTTCTCGGTAACATATCGACAACAATCGTTGAGCAGCTATCTTCCCAAACTTCAAAATGTACTTCACCGATGCTCCGTTGGTCTCTTCGTGCAATTTCCCTAGCGCACCCATGAGACACCGTGTCGCTCTCATGAGCCATGACATAAACGGCCTAGAGGCGCCAGTGATACGAAGCGACCATTGTTCTCCGCCGTTTGAAGGATGGATCCACCTCCGGATGCTACCATCCCCGTCAATGATGCCCCTCAAAAAATGATGAAACGAATCATCCGGGACACGAAGCTCGCCAATCCTTTTCGATTTGTTCGGCATCATGCCGATATCGAGCAAAAAACGATAAAACGAAACAGAACCTATTTGAATACGATGTGCAATTTGGCCGCGTCCGTTTTTCTTTTGCGCAATTTTCTGGGGAATCCCGCACCGCTGTTTCAAAGATTCCAAGAAAGAACGTTCCTTTGCTGTGATGTCAATATGACGCCCATCACCACTCAAACAACCATCCGCAGCAAGAAGGCCAACAAGATACCACAGATCATCTTGCGACATCTGAAGCCACCAGATCGAGTTTCTCTTGGTCTCCAAGGTTCCCATCGCCTTTGACGAATTAGACAAGCACCTCCAAAATATCAACTAGTTTCATGTTAATTTTCGAAATCTCGCTGGGCAACATCTGAAAAACACAAAACCCGAAAGCAGATATCATGCTGCCTTCGGGTCCATGTTTTTGAGGCGGCGACCGGAATCGAACCGGTAAATAACGGTTTTGCAGACCGTCCCCTTAACCATTTGGGTACGCCGCCGTTTCGACAACTATTTTGGAAGGCGCACCCTAGAGGATGCATATCCCTGTGTCAAGATGGGCGAATTACGAGAGCACATACATGATTCGTTGAAAAAAAATCATAAGTAGTTGTATTCCATGACGTATTTTTGTGACTATCATAAGTCTGCTCTCGTAAAAGAGTGGTAAAATAATGGAGGTGGAAGATGTTGTTTGCTCCAGGCGGAAAAAAATAATTCCGCTAGGGAGGAATGTGTGTATGCGGATGAATCAGCTTGAAGGTGAGACAGATGCATGATAGGAGCGCGCGCATGCTTATCAGATATTTCATATCGCTCGTTGCCGCGTGTGTGCTGCTGGCGGGCTGCGCAGGGTCACATGATGCGAGCAGCCAGTATGCGGGCGGGTCGAGCTGGAATACGCAGCAGCTCATCGCCGGTGCACGGGACGCGGCCGACGAATCGATGAGACTCGACAACCGCGGCAAGGCCAAGGCAGCGGCCATGCACGGCAGGGAGCTCGCCGAGCGCTGTCTTATGACGGCGCCCGAGGAGGCCGGCTGCTATTACTGGCGAGCGGTCAACACGGGACTCTATTATAAGATCCACGTCATAGGATACCAGAACGGCATCAAACAGATGATCTCCGATTGCGAGAAAGTGATCTCGCTCGACGCCCGCTACGATCACGCCGGCGCCTACCGCATGCTGGGCGAACTCTACTTGAAGCTGCCTCAAACCGCAGGCAGACCAGACAGCATCACGCGCGACATGGACCTCTCCGAGAAGTATCTGCGCAAGGCGGTTGAGATTGCGCCCGATTATCCGGAAAACCAGATCATGCTGTCAGAGGTACTCTTAGAGCAGGACAACATCTCGGGGGCGATCGAGGCGCTCTCCGCGGCCCGCGACCTCACGCCGCGATGGAAGAACGACGCCTCTTACAGCGACTGGAAGAGTACGCTCATGGCGCTCGAACACAAAATCGGAAAGGCCAAAAATAAATAATGAAACACATCGCTTGCAGCTGGCGCCGTAAATCTTTCGAGCGATACGGCGTCTTTCTGCAAATGAAAGGAGTAATCCCATGGCAAGCGTGAACAAGGTGATCCTCATCGGCAACCTCGGCGCTGATCCTGAAAAGCGCGTCACCGGTTCCGGTCAGGTGGTGACGAACTTCAACATCGCCACCACAGAACGATGGAACGACAAGAGCGGACAGAAACAGGAACGCACTGAGTGGCACCGAATCGTCGTGTGGGGACCGCAGGCCGAAAACTGCGCGCAGTATCTCAGCAAGGGCCGGCCGGTATATATCGAGGGGAGCCTGCGCACGCGCCAGTGGGACGACAAGGAAGGCGTAAAGCGCTACACCACGGAGGTCGTGGCCCAGCGCGTTCAGTTCCTGGGCTCGCCGAACGACCGCCGCGAGAGCAGCTACGGCCCGCCGGAAGCGGGCAGCGGAAGCACAAACAACACCCCGTTCGACGCGGGCTCAGGCCCGGATGATGTTCCGTTCTAGGAATGTTCTGATCAGATCATTAGATCGACCACATCCGCATTCCCGATTGTGTGGCCGCGATACGCCAGCGCATGCCAATAGAACTCGAACGTCTTGCTCATCTCGCGGCGGCCCGATTCGTCCGCGCGTTCCCAACGAGACATCCAGTACGCCTCCGAACCAGGCGAGAGATATTCCCTGGAAGCGCCCACTTACGCCGCCCGCGGTATATTCATAGCAATGCCTTTTTCTTTGATCTCCGAAGGAAATGCGAGGCGCGATGAAGATGCGAATTCGCGTGGGGTGAAGCCGATCGCTTCGATTCTGGGCGTGCCTGCCTCCCACGCGACCCTTCCCAAGAATACAAGCCTTTCAAACGGTTTCATCTTTTCAAAGACAGGGGAAATCACGGCGAGATCGATATCGCTGAATTCGCCCGCATTCCCCCTGGCAAAGGAGCCGAAGAGATACACTGCCTTCACAGAAACGCTTTCCTGGAGCACGGTAAGAAAACGATCAATCATTTTTTGAATGCGAACATCCGGCAGAGCCATTGAAAGGCCTCCTTCGTCTCAGAATAAATTTCGGCGGCAATATCTTTCCGAGAAATATTGATCGATTCCTTATAGGTTGGATAGCGCGCAGCAATATAATATTTATCCACCTTGATAATGACTTCCACGATGTGTTCCGGCGGACGCAGATCAAGCAGCTGACAGAGATATTCCAGTTTATGCGTATACGGAGGAATTTTCTTGTGGATCTTGACGTAACCCGCTTTCAGGCACTTCTCCAGCGATTGCTGGCATACAAAAGCGCACCACGTGTACCTCTTCGATTTGAGGAGGGCGTGCGCTGTTTTCAAGTCCTCACGCGCCTGACCGAACCAGGCCTGGATAGATTTTTCTACTGATTTTTCCATAAGTTGCAACCATTTTACCCGTCGTTCCGAAAGGTGTCAATGCGCATTCTGCTGCCAGACGGCCTGGAAGCGCGCGAAATCCTGAGGCGTGGGAGTGAGGCCGGCGGACTCGATATAATCCATCCAGTAGGACGGAGGCTTCGCGTCACCCGCACGAAAACCCGCATACTGCGCGGAATGCATCATCATCTCGACCACGGGCCTGCCCATAAACGTCGAGCCCTGGTACATGAGGCAATAGACATAATATTCCCACGCCTTGCTGATCTGCGCGCGACCTGCCTCGCCCGCTGCATCCCAACGCGACTGCCAGAGCGCTCTCACATCCGGGGATTGCGCAGCCTCTTCATCCACGAACACGCGCTCCATCTCCACGTCCTTTTCTTTCGTGGACAGAGGTTGTTTGGCAGGTTCAGAAACTTCGGAAGAAACAGTTGATGTCTCTGATGCCGCGAGCTCACCGGCTTCATCCAAGCCCTCCGTGTTCGCATCCTTTCTCTCCGACGACACAAACTCGGGCAGAGACGCAAGGCCAACCGCCGCAGCATCCTCCGCGGAGAGATATTTCCACGAACCCTCCACCGGCTCCGCGTGAAATCCACCGCCCTCGGCAGGCATCAAGGCCAACGCAGCCGCATGCGCCTCGCGATCGACCTCTTTGTCCTCTGCAACGTAACCGCTGAACTTCGCAGCCGGGATGCCAGCGAGGCGCAATAGCGCCAGCGTCATCTCCGAGATCTCCTGGCACTTTCCACCGCGCGTCTGCAGGATGAAGTTCAGGAATTCGTTGGGACCGCTGAGTTCGCCACGTTCCGCGCGCTGCGCGATTCTTTCATGGATCGGCTTCTCGATCACGTCGTCGAACTCGCGGTATTCAAAGTTCTCCACCATGAAGCGCTGGATCGTATGGATCGCCTCGCGCACGGTCATGCCCTCCACGGACTGCATCAGCGCGCGCACGTCCGGGGGCATGGACTCGAGCGGAACCGTCTCCGTGAGCGTTGTGTACTGCTCGCCATAGATATCGCGCGCGATGAGGCGGAAGTCGGAGAGCTTCATGTTCATGACATCCGCGCGCGGCTCGGATGCGGAGAGCTCGAAGTTCACGCGGCCGCCGCTGCTCTTGACTATCCTGGCGCCGAGGGGAACGGGCATATCCATGAGAACATCAGCGTCCGTGACTTTACCGCTCACTCGTTCCCCTCCGCCCACAGCGAGATCGCTGAGTGAAAATCCGGGCACTTCGGCGTAAGCACCGTAAGCTGCGTCATACTTTCCATAGATGCCGAGCGCCATGTACTGGTGGCGGCCTTCGAGGTTCTGGTTGAGCCTGAGCCAGATCTGCCCCTTGCCGGGGCTATCACCGCGCATGGCGCCGGTATCAGCGATGCGGAACTCCTGCTGACGAGCTATCAAGGCAGGTCCTTCCCCGCTTTCAGAAGTACTTGAGGGAGCGAGGCCGGCATCAATCCCGAAGAATTGGAAGAGCGAATGCACCATCGTGCCAAAGCCGGATGCAGAGTCGTTTACTGGCGTCTCATCGCATACTGTACGCTGTCTGTCTGCGGCAAAAAGCGCTCGATTCACATCGGGCATTTCCGGACCCCACAAAGTATCAATGACACCCTGTGGATTTTCGTTAGCTGCCTGACGAGCCAATTTCATTAGAACCGGACTTTCTTCATTCACAAACGATTGCTGGAAACTAAACCAGTCAGCGAGATTCTGCTGACTCCATTCATCGAAATTCTGCGGGCTGACCTTCGCTGACATCACCTCAACCCAGTCGATGATCGCACCCCATCCACGCACTTTCGCGACGAACAACAGATCGTGCAGATCGTTCACTCTCTTCTCTCGCACAGCACTCTTAAACATCTTCATGACGTCCGGCGGTACGGCATGCTCCTCGACATCGATCACCTCTTCACCTCGATACTCCGCATCGACTTTCACCGCGTCGTCGGCGATCGTGGATCGCGTCAGCTCTTCAGCCGCCGCAACAATGGATTCCGCCTTCTCCGCGTTATCCACTTGGCCAACTGCGGCGCCGTTATACCTGCTCAAGAATGCGGTGACCTCCCTTGCCTTGTACTCCGCCGCCACGGCCTTTCTGTCCGCGACTTCGTATCTCCTCGACCCGATGCGCACGACCTGCTGCGGGATCTCCATATGCCCCTCGCCTACCTGCACGGGCACGACGGTGACGCCGGCCGCGGCGAAGTGCTTTATGACGCGGCCCACGCCTTCGAGGTCCGGTTCGTGCGCAAAGTCCGCCACGATATAGACCCGGCTGCCGCGCGGCAGGTGCTGGCGCGCGAGGTTCTGTTCCATGAGCGCAATAGCGCCGCCGGGAGGCGTGCTTGATGCAGAGGACGACTCCATCACTGCCTTGAGAACATTCTCAGTCGTATATTTTTTCTGACTCGGCGGCTGATAGCGGCCGTCTTTGCCGTCGCCGATGATAAAACCGACTCCGTCGCGGTTCTGGATGTTCATCTCCGAGATCGCGCCGACCGTGAGCTCCACGCTCTTCGCGTTGTCGGAGGAGAGTGTGCGCGGGTCCACGATGATCATGCTGTTGATCGCCTGGGTCTGCTGAAATACCGGCTCCACCCATCTGCCGTTCACGTAACGTGGCCTACTCACGGGCTGACCGCGCTGTGTCTCGCGGTTCTCGCGGAAATCGAACCCATCGCTCTCGGGCCTCTGGCCCGGGTGATGACCACGGTTGGCAAACCCGCGCGCGAATTCCGGTCTCTCGCCGCGAAGACGGTTTAGAACCGGCCGAATCCGCGCGGCCTTTGCGCGCGCTTCGGAAACCGTCGATTCCGCGCTCATCGACGGCGTTCCCTCTGCAAGCGCCTTGAGACAGGGGTTCAACGCATCTGCGTCGAGCGGCCCTGAACGCTCCAGGAGTTCCAACCCTTCGGCGCCTTTGATGCGGACGATCGCCTCTGCTGCAGCAATCCTGTTGCTGTCCTTGGAGTTTTGATAGATGCGCAGGAGGGATTCAACCGCGACCGGATCGCCGATCTTCCCGAGGTCCTTGATCGTAGCAGGGGCGAGGCGAGGGTCGCCGATACCTGCCATGAGCAGGATGACCGCCTCGCGAGCCCGCAACTCACCGAGCGCATGCATTATCGTTGCCAACCTCAAGCTCGCATACCTCCGATCCCGCCCATAGACCTCCAGTTCATTTCGAAGCATCTCCATGAGAGGTTCAACCGCGAGTTTGTTGCCGCTCTCTCCCAGGGTTCTAATATACGGGAGCTGATAATTAAGAGCATCCTTTTGATAAACTCGAATCATTGACAAGAGGACCTCTACCCCCCTTGCATCTCCCAGCCTCGCCAGCGCACCGGCAGCCTTCATTGCCACGGATTCATATTTATGCGTCAAGAGCGGTGCTATGAGTTCGACATCCCGAGGATCTCCAGAACGCCCGAGCTCCTCGGCAACATTCCCCTTATCAGTCAGACCTTCATCCCTCAGACCTTCAAGTTCATCATTCAGGCTCTGCACGAGTTCGCGCATCGTCTCCCTGCCTCTTGCGTCGCCGAGCTTCATGAGCGATCTGGCGGCAACGAATCGCAAGCCTGAGACGACTTCCGAATGAAGGTACGGCGCAAGGGCTTCGACTGCCCTCGGATGGCGCGACTCCTCCAGAGCTAGGAGCACATCGAGTTTCCTCTCCATATCATTTGATATGAGAGAGGGACGCAGGGCATCGAGCCCGCGGGGGTCGCCCACTTCGGTAAGCGCTTCGGCCGCGCGAACCCTGTTCGCTCCTGTGAGCTGTTGCGCGAGGAATTCCCGGCCAGCGTCCGAGCCCAAGCGCGCCAGCGATTCCGCTCGATCGATCGCCGTATGCACGTCCAGCTTCGGATCGCTCAGGGACGCCTCTGCGCGGGCGCGCAGCGTAGCGAGCTGTTTGGCGGCTTCTGAATCAGCTGCCATCCCGGTCGACGTGGGATTTGCGCCCGCTTTTGTCTCAGTGGTCCTGGATTTAGTCGCTGAGGCGTCGCCTGCACTCCCGCCGCCTCCGACGCCGAGCATGAGCGAGGCGGGAGTCAGGACGAGCTTCAGGAACATGCTGCGCTTTTGTGCACGCGAGACCTTCGGCGCGTGAACGCCCAGCCTCTCGTGCTCGGACATCTCCACGATGCCCGTCACCTTGCCGCTATCGGTCGCGAGCTTGAGGCCGAAGTCGTGCAGGTACTGGCCTGCGAGGTCTGTCCTGCCGGACGCGATCAGCTTCGCGAGTTTGTCGCCGTTGAAGCCCGCGTGCGTCATGGAGACGTTGCGCAATTGATAGTAGAGGCCGAGATCCCTCTCCGATGCGAAGGTCGGCTCGCCAGCCTTGAGCACAACCTGCCCGCCCGCAGGCACCTTGTCCGCAGCCACGGTCGCGAGTTTCCCCTCGTGGAAGACCACGACCTCGCCATCCTTCACACGGCCCGAGGACTTTACTCCCATGTTTCTCAGCTGGCCCTCGGCCCTGATCCGCGCCTTGGACATGGCAAGGTCTGAATGCAGCTGCCGCTCGTATGCCCCAACCTCGCCAGGCATCTTCACTCCGCCCGTCGCGCTCGTGTACAGCGCATACGAATAGAGATTGCTGGCAAATGACTCCTGAAACGATGCCTCGCCCTGCCCGGGCAGCAGCTGCGACACTTGCGACCCGCCGAGCATCGTCCCAAATCCGATCGCATGACCCGTGCCCCACGACACGGCACGTCCGCCCAGCGTCAGCTCTCGCCCGCCTTGCTCGACAAGACCGAGCGCGCGCGCCATGCGCGGCCCGAATACCTGCCCCGCCTCCCCGCCGAATTCACAGGGGCCCACCATCAACAGCGTCGAGGCATAGGAGAGCGCCAGGTGCTCGGCGGTAAATACATTCCGAACATCGTGATCCGCTCCCTCCTTGATCGTATTCACGCCAAAGAGGATATTGGTCATGACAACGGTCCGCGTGAGCGTGGAGAGCATGAGGGCCTGTCTCGCACCCATGCCCGCCTTCTCCAGTTCCATCGCCCTGACCACTGACCCTGCTATCAGCGAGCCGGCCTTCAACGTCGCAATTTCCGCCAAAACATCAGTCAGCCGCGTCTTGTGGATGAGCGTACAAATCACATCGACGAAATCCTTCTCCTGAGAGGCGATACCCTTCACCCGCTCTGCCTCTGCATGGATCGCTTCATCTTCGGAAACACTACCCACCAGAACGGCTATATACTGGGGAAGCTCCATGCGCATCTCGCCTTCGACAAGCTCCTGTGAATCCTTGAGCAGCTCCACCGCCTCGGCATCGTCCGGCGGCCACTTTGAGGTGTACCGCATGAGATCCGCGACGGCGTCTACGCCCAGCGGCGGATGGTATTCATGGAATTTCTGCGCATACACACGAACATCGCCAGTTCCTTTGTCTTTCAGGATGCCGATGGCCTCACGGATCGAGTGCGCCTCTCCGCTCGTGAGCATCTTCCGAACTTCTCCAAACATCGCCTTGATGGACTCGTGTCTCTCCTGTGCATCGTCGTGGATCGTTTTTCCGTCGCTGCGGAAGAGACTGTCGATGGCCTCAGCCCCATAACCAAAGAATCCGTGATTGCCGTCTTCCTCCAGGTTGTACTGCACCTCCAGGTCCTTCTCGATTCCTTCCAGCGCCAGCAGATTCATGGCTGCCAGGTGGTCGTTATCCATCTTCGTCAAGAGCTCGTATGCGCCCATCAATCCGGGGGGCTGCATATCGATGAGCTTCTGCGCATCATCATTTTTGCCCTCTGCCTTGAAGTCCGAGATCGTCTTGAAACTTGAGAGAAAGACCTCTCGTCCCTTCTCTTCATCACCGTTGCCGATTGTCTTCCAACCCTCGCTACAAAGACGCCGCAGCGACTGCTCGGCCTCTTCCAACTTCCCCTGTGCCAGGAGTCCTTTTGCTTCAAAAAGCCCGGCTGTCCCCTTTATCGCAGGATCCGCATCCCCTGCCGCCGTCCGGGCGATGATCCCGTAGGCCTCGGCAGCAAGATCGCTCATCTGTCTGCGCACAAATTCCGTATCTTTTCTCTCCGAAAATCTCGCATTCCCGGAACTCATATATTTGTTGCCCAGCAATTCGATCTGGCCCAGCATTTCCCTTCGCTCTGATACTGGCGCGTCTTTCAGCCCTGCCAGTTTTTCCTCCAACTTCTTCAGCTCCGCCTTCTCCTTGCCGGCGTTGAGCGCGAGGTACATCGCCTGGTCTGACTGAATGCTCGCTTCGCATCCGCGTATCAGAGCGGGCAGAACTGCCTTCTCCTCATCCGTTGCCGTCTCGGCGCCTTCCTTCAACACCTTCAGCATTTCCCCGTAGGTCTCGGCCCTTAACTGCAAAACCTTCACAACGGAGTCCCTGTACTCAGGAGCCGTCCGCTCGCCCTCTATGTGATTCTCGAGGAACGCGCTGTATGCCAGAGCCGCCTTATCGTATTCTCCAAGCCCGTAATAGGCCTGACCGAGGTGCACCAGCGCCTGGTCCTCTGACGGATTTTCCCAGTACACCTTGAGCCATGATGCGATCTGCTGGCGATAATTGTCGGCATAGGAACAGGAGATAGCACCGGCGTCAGACGGAGCGGAGGCAAAGAGGGAATTCCGAGGGCCCGTGGCATCCGTCAGGGCTTCATATTAACTTGTCGGGATCACGCAGGAATTCCGAGGACAGCGTCGAACCTCCCGCGGTGCCAGGCACGCTTCCGTCACTGGCGCCAGGCACGATGCCTTCGTCCTGCACGTCGTTGTCAGGGTAGTTTACAGGCAGACCATCGGGCACGGCTGCACCCGAGCTAACGGATAAACGAACTCTTGTATCGCCCCCGCAATGCATGCACTCCCCCAGATAATGTACGTCAGCTTCTCTCTGGTATTATCGGCTGCTACAGGGGGCGAAGTTGCGGAATTGAGATAAAAAAATACTACTTTTATTTCAAATGATTACGTTAATAACATAATCTACGTTATCAGGTTTTTCTTGGCCTACAGAATACTTAAACTAAACTCTCGCCAAACATATACGCAGTGACACACAGCCCGCGCTGATTCTATCCCCTCACGGACTCACATGTGGCACATACTGAGCTTGGATCCACGCCTCCCGCCGAACGATCGGGAACGCAATGGCACAGATCAAGCTGTTCCTCTTCCTTTTCGCCGGGCGATCGGAAACGCGGTGGCTTGATATTCGCTGATATGCGCGCATAACTCCGATTTGCTCGGCGTCGATTCGTCCCGCCGGAAGGGAAGAGGAACAGCGTAATCCTGGCGTTGTGTCGACTCGTTCGCCGGGAGGGCTGGGTGATCCGCGACCTTTGGAGCACGGAGCTCGTTCCCTGCCGAGCGGACAGGATCAGCGAGTACTTTGGAGCGTGGAGGCCAGCCAGTCGCCTGCGGCTTTATTTCGGCTGAATAGATCGAAGCGCACGCCCAGGGACATATAGGCGGTGAAGTCTACCGACGGGCCCTTGCTCGTGATGTCCTCGGCAAACCCCGCCTGCCAGATGAGATCGCCCCACTCGCCGAAAAGGTCGCGTTCCTTGCCGCGGAAGCCGACCACTAGATCCATGGGCACGCCGTCCCACGAATCGAGCCCCGTACCCGTGAGCAGCGGCGTGCCGCCCTGGAGTTGTACGATCATGCTCCACGTGGGCAGAAGCGTCAGCTCTCCCGCCACCATGAACTCAAACGCCTGGTTGCGCATGTAGCTCTCGAAGGCGCTGTTCCCGCCGTTCACGTAATAACCCACGTTCACGTAGCCGTGAAGCCGCTTCCACGACGTATCCAGCGCAAGCCCCACGCCGAAATCCGGGCTGCCGCTTGAAAGCCCGTGGCTCTTGCTTCCTGTCGGCAGCTTGATCTCCCCGAACCACGAGAGCGCCGGCCAGTCGCTGTCCTCGCCGGTGAGCCGGTTCTTCACTCGAAGAGTTATGTCGCCGAGCCCGAACGGGGTGCTGGAAGGGTAATCGAAGAGCGTCCCGCCCCCGGCATCCATCCGATAATGGAATTCGTTGTTCGGCACGAGTTCGCGGCCCGCATTCGGAAAGCCGAATAACTTGTGGAACTTCTGCACGAATCCGTCGAGAAACCCACCCCACGTCTCGATCAGCGGGATCTCGATCCCCACCTCCAGATCGCGCGTGAGCCCGTAATCCATGTTTATGCCAAGCCGCCACAGCTCCATGTCGAGATTCTCGCTCGCGTTTGCGTTCTGCGACTTCTCGAAGAGATTGGAATACGCGGAATCGATGCGCAGCTCCATCGTGCCCTCGGGCAAGACCTCCGCGCGCCGCGCGATGAGCGTGAGATTCTGGATATAGACAGGGTTCTGGTTGCGCGCGGAAATCGGACCGAAGCTCGCGTACTCGCGCGCATCCGCTGAAAAAGCAGCAAGGCTGATCGCGATGATAGCAACAACGTTTGATAGCCGGAATTTCACTCAATTCCTCCGCGGACCCTAGCGCTCCCCGCCGTGATAGCGCTCCGCGTCGACGGCCGCCATGCATCCGGAACCGGCGGCGGTTATCGCCTGGCGATAAACCCGGTCCTGGCAGTCGCCCGCCGCGTATACGCCGGGAACTGAGGTGGCCATGCTCGTCTTTGGCGTCTTGATATATCCCAGCTCATCCATATCGAGCTGCCCCTTGAAGATTGCCGTATTCGGCTCGTGTCCGATGGCGATGAACACGCCATCGACCGTCAGCTCCCGCATCTCTCCGCTCTTCACGTCTTTCAGGCGAAGGCCGGTCACAACGCCCTTCCCCGCGTCCAGCACGTCGTCCACGATGGAATTCCACGCAAACGCGATCTTCGGGTTTTTCTTTGCCCGCGCCTGCAGCATCTGACATCCGCGCAGCTCGTCGCGGCGATGAATGACGGTGACCTTGTTGCAGAAATGCGTGAGAAAGAGCGCCTCTTCGAGCGCGGTATCGCCGCCGCCAACGACCGCGACTTCCTTGCCCTTGTAGAAGAAGCCGTCGCAAGTAGCGCACGCGGAGACGCCTTTTCCGTAGAGTTTTCTCTCGGAAGCCAGGCCGAGCCATTTTGCCCGCGCTCCGGTTGCGATGATGAGCGTCTCCGCTTCGATAGTTTGCGTGCCTAGATCCAGCTTGAACGGAGAGCGCTTCAGGTCCGCTGCAACTACCTCGCCGGTGACGATGCGCGCCCCAACTCGCTCGGCCTGACGACGCATGATGCCCATGAGCTCAGGTCCGGCCACTGGCTCGGCAAAACCCGGGAAGTTCTCGACGTCTGAAGTTATCGTGAGCTGACCGCCCGGCTCCATGCCTTCGATCACGAGCGGATTGAGGTCCGCTCGCGCGGCATAGATCGAGGCTGTAAGGCCTGCGGGACCGGTGCCTATGATCACTATCTTCTCTGCCATTGTTCCTCCAGTTTGAAGAAGGGGCGGTCAATCTGGCCGAGCTGAACTCAAAAATCAAGGCAATCGTCACTGCAGCGTTTCGCAGCAGCGCCGCTCGTTGTCGCAGCAGCGCGCGCGGTTAACCCGTTGAAATTTCGTGCCGCGTATCGGGCATGCATCTTGCTTTATGAAGCATCATGCTCTCGCACGTCTTCTGTGCATCGCTATCAGGAATCGACGCCGCCATGGTAAAGGTAGAGGTTGACGTGCAGATGCAGGGGCTCCCAGGCTGGAGCATGGTGGGCCTGCTCGAGACCGCGGTGAAGGAGGCGCGCGACCGCGTCGGCAGCGCGATACGCAACTCCGGCTATTCGCTGCCGAACAGAAAAACTATCGTCAACCTCTCGCCCGCTGACATCAAAAAGGCCGGCGCACACTACGACCTCGCGATCGCCGTGGGGCTTTTGACCGCTGTGGGCGTCTGCAGGCCCGAGCCGCGCAGAAGGCTCCTGATTGCGGGAGAGCTCTCGCTCACGGGCAACGTGCAGCCCGTGAACGGCGCCCTTCTCATGGCGCTTGCAGCAAAGTGCCGCGGCCTCGACGGCGTGATACTCCCAAAGGAGAACGCATGGGAGGCGCGGCTCGCGGGTATCGATCAGGTGGCAGCGGTGGAATCGCTCGCCGAGGCGGTGGAGTTCATCAATGGCGGCGCTGCAAAGGAGTTCCCCGCAGCGCCCGTGCAAGCTGCTGCCGCCGCCGAGGAAATCGATCTCTCAGACGTGCGCGGCCAGCCGTTCGCCAAGCGCGGGCTGGAGATTGCAGCGGCCGGCGGGCATAATCTGGCGCTCATGGGACCGCCCGGCACCGGCAAGACCATGCTCGCGGAGCGGTTGCCGACCATCCTCCCGCCCCTGGGACAGGATGAAGCGCTGGAGGTGCTTAAGATCCAGAGCTGGCACGGGCTGCTCAGGCAACGCCGGGGTCTTCCAACCGAGCGGCCCTTCCGCGCGCCGCATCACTCCGCCTCGTACGCGGGGCTCGTGGGCGGCGGGGCAGCGGGCATCCCGAGGCTCGGCGAGATATCTCTCGCGCACAACGGCGTGCTCTTTCTCGACGAGATGGTCGAGTTCAGAAAAGACGTGCTCGAGGTCCTGCGCCAGCCGCTCGAATCCGGCTGGGTGAGGATCGTGCGCTCGGGCGTCTCCGTCTCCTACCCCGCGCGCTTCATGCTCGTCTCCGCCTTCAATCCGTGCGCGTGCGGATGGCGCGGGCACCCCACGCGTCCCTGCATCTGCAGCGTCCAGCAGATGCGGCGCTACAGATCGAAGCTCTCCGGCCCCCTGCTCGACCGCCTCGACCTGCACGTTGAGGTGGGTCCCCCGCCTCACGAGGCGCTGCTGGAATCCGCGCAGGAAGAGCGCTCGGCCAGCGTGCGCGAACGGGTGCTCGCCGCACGCGAAATCCAACGCAGCCGCATGGGCAATGAATCCGCGTGCAACGCGCAGATGAACGCGCGCGTCCTGCTGCGCCTAGCGAGGCTCACCTCCGACGCAAAGTCATTTCTCAAGAGCGCATCCGCGAAGATGGAGCTGTCCGCGCGGGCAACTCACCGGATAATCAAGGTAGCGCGAACGATAGCGGACCTTGGCGAATCCGATCAGATACAGAGTTCGCATATCGCAGAGGCGCTGCAGTTCAGGCCGTCAATGGAGGAGTATTGACGAGTTCGGCATAATCGCGATACCAATCCTCCACACGCGTATACCGGCATCCCAAATAACGGGAGGTGAAAAAATGGGCAACGAGACTATAGTAAAGACGGAAATGAAATTCGAAGACGGCAAGACCAGGGCGATCTTTCAGGGTCACCCGGATATCAACATGGCCGGGCTCATGGCGGTCGATCAGGCGGCAGATGCCTGGTCTCCCCCTCACCTGCTTGTCTCTGCTGTGGAGAGCTGTCTCTTCCTCACGATGGCATCGGTCGCGGAGAAGATGCGCATCAAGATAATCCGCTACTCATCGACGGCAGAGGGAATACTCTTCAGCCCTGACGGCACACACAAGGAATTTAGGGAGATCGTCGTTCGGCCTCGCATCGAACTCGCAAACGAATCCGACAGGTCGAAAATCCCGCAGTTGGTGAAGATCGCCGAAGAACACTGTTACGTCGCGCGCTCGCTCAAGACTCCGATGCGCATCGAACTCGAGTAGGTCTGCATGAAAAAGATGATCACATGCAACGAGTGCAAGGGCGACTGCTGCACGGGAATGGCCCTGGAAATACCCAGGCCGCGGACAAAAGAAGATTATGCCGACATCCGCTGGTATCTCTTTCACGAGCGCACACACGTCTACATAGACCGCGACGGCGACTGGATCGCCGAGATGGACCTGCCCTGCCGCCATCGCGATCCCGATACCGGCAGATGCGCGGTCTATGCAAGCCGGCCGCCGGTCTGTCGCAAGGCCAGGCACGCCGATTGCGAACGCAACTTTGACGACGCGCGCGCCCGTTTCAAAACGGTGGAGGAATACGACAGGTGGTTGCGAAAGCGAAGTCGCAAGCCGGCCTTTCGTAAGAATTGACAATTATGACAGATCGGTGGCGGTAAAATCTCCTAGGAAGACAAAAAAATAATCCCTGCACGCCCTTTTTCCTCCTTTATCTAAAAAAACCTAGCACCTTATTTTCGCTGATGCCGATAAAAGCTGAGTCGGATCGGAGAATAAAATGGCTGCTTCTTCGGCATATCTTTATGATCTGTTTTACACGGGCAATATCCTGCTGACGGACGCTCCTTGCGACCTGGCTGATGTATTGGAGATGCCTGCTATCAACCACGGCTTCGTGGGACCTGAAGACGCCGTGCCTTCCGATATCGTTTCCGCGGAGCCTGGCACGTCGGAGGAATCAACCTTTACTCCGGTGATAAGGGCACATCAGGTGAACTGGCTTGGGACGCATCATACCCCGGCTCTATTTTTTCATTCTGATTCATCCGCTTCCGAACGCTCTCAGAAGGAAGAGACAAAGTTTTTTGCCGATGAATCCCATGAACCTGCGAGCGAGCCCGGCGCAGAACCGCAGCAATACCTCGAAGTTGTGAGACGCCTCTGTTCCGGAAAACCCGAAGACGAGGCATTCGTCGACGAGTATCTCGCGAGAATCGTGCTGTGCGACACGAACAGCATATCCTTGGTGACGCCGGTGATCCTCCCGCTCGAAGAAGAGACAAACGCACTCGTCCGAATGGGTGCATCCGCTGTTCCCGATATCGTCGCTGCAATAACTCGCGATCTGCGCTGGGGCAATGAACGAGCCACGCGCTGCCTCGTGCGGGTGCTGGCGAGAATCGGCACCGAGGCGACACCCGCACTCCCGCTGCTCTGCGGGCTCATCAATATCTACACATACGCGCCAGATAAAAAAGAGTTGAGCGATGCCCTCATCGAAGAAACTCTCAAGGCCATAGGCAGCATAGGTTATCTGCAAAACGGTTCGGGCATGAATGCGGAGACGGCCAGGGTCGTGCCGTTCCTCATGTCGCTCATCGAGAAATGCCGCTTTGATGAGATGGCGAACTATCGCTACGTCCTGCCGAAAAAAGTCTGGGAGGAAAAAAACCCGAGACCGTCGCATTTTAAGCCGAGCTATCTCTTCGCAAGGAGAGAGAGGCTCATCATAGAGGTATATATGTCGATGGCCGAACTCGCCCTGAACGCGATTCTCAACATCGCGCCATCACTCGTGGACGAAGCCATCGAAGAGATTGCAGCCATATCTCACAGATATCTGGATCAGATCGTTCAGGATTCTCAGGTCACCTACTTCTTCAGGAAAAAGCATATTGCCGCATCAGCGGAACTTAAGGTGCGCACGGAGTTCTGCAACTGGCTGCGTGATCGTTTACAGATATTGAGGACAAGATAAGTCTACCCGCCGAGCCTGGATACCCACACCAGCACCGCGATTCCCAGAATTATCCTGTACACCGCGAACGGCACAAACCCCCTGTGCCTGACCCAGGCCATGAACCACGCGACCGCTGCGTAGGCGACGACAAATGAGACCACGAAGCCGATGGAAAGGACTATCCACCCGTGCGCGTCGATCTGCGAGACACCGATCGGGTTATCGCCCTTGCCTGTCAGCGACTTGAGCAGATCGTAGAGCGTGGCCGCGGCCATGGTGGGTATCGAGAGGAAGAAGGAGAACTCGAGCGCCGAGGCCCGCGACATTCCCGCGAGCTGACCTGCCGCTATCGTGGCCATCGAACGCGAAGTCCCGGGAAAGACCGCGGAGAGGACCTGACATGCGCCGATCCAGATCGCCTGGCCGATGCTCATATCCTCCATGCGCCAGGTGTGCACGCGTCCTCCCGCGGCGTCCGGACCCGCCCTCTCCGATTTTGAGTTAATCGCGTCCACTATCCACATGACGACTCCGCCGACGAGCAGCGAACCGCCGATGACGTACAGGCTCTCCAGATTCTTGCCGATCACCTTGGTGAGCAGAAACGCCGGAATCGCGGTGACCAGAAACGCAACGATGGTAAGGCTCAGCGGATGGGTGAGCACCGTTCTGTCGCCGCTCTCGCCGCGCGGAAAAGTGGAGAGAAATTTTGCGATTCGCGAACGAAAATAAACAGGCAGGCAGAGGATTGCGCCGAGCTGAATGAAGATCGTATACATCTTCCAGTAGCCGTCCGTAAGGCTCATATTGAAAAGCGCCTCGGTGATGCGCAGGTGCGCAGTGGAGCTTATCGGCAGGAATTCCGTCAGACCCTCGACCATTCCAAGCAGCGCGGACAGCAGATATTCGCTCATCGTATCCCCCGTAAAAAAATTTGTGAAAGCTCCCCGCAGCTAGCCGCGGGGTATACATCTCCGATCATCCTCACCCTTCCCTCTCCCCTCAAGGGAGAGGGTGTCAGCGATGGACGTGGCTTAAGAAGCTCGCGATGCCCTCGGTGGGAGGGTGATTGAAAAAACCTTCGATGTCCGTGGTATTGGCCGTGACCCGTCCCTGATCCATGAAGACGATCCGCGTGGCGACTTTTCTTGCGAACCTTATTTCATGGGTGACGAGGAGGATGGTTCTCTTTTCGCGCGTAATTTCCTCGACCAGGTTGAGCACCTCCCTGACCATGGTGGGGTCGAGCGAAGAGGTCGGTTCATCGAAGATCATTATGTCGGGATTGCCTATCAGGGCGCGGAGGATGGCGATGCGCTGTTTCTGTCCGCCGGAGAGCTGATTCGGCCTGGCGCGCTCCTTTTCCGCAAGACCGAACCGGGCAAGCAATTCGCGCGCCTCTTCCTGCGCCTGCGCGGGCGAGATGCGATCCAGCAAAACGCGCGCGAAGGTGATGTTCTGCAGCACGTTCAGGTGCGAAAAAAGATTGAAGTCCTGAAAGACGAAACCGATTTTGCGGCGAAGCGCCGCCATGCGGCGGGCTTGATTTAAATCGACGCCTTCGAAGACGATTTTCCCCGAATCGATGCATTCCAGTCCGTTCAGACAGCGGAGCAGCACGGATTTCCCGGAGCCGCTGGGACCGAGGATGACGACCACTTCGCCGCGAAGAACGGTGAGGTTCACGCCGCGCAACACCTCGTGTCCGCGCACGAAGCTTAAACGGACATCTTTGGCTTCAAAAATCTGCATAGATAAAAGACCCCGAAAAAGAACAGATTCAACAGCAGATAAATCAACGCGACGGTGAACCAGATCTCAAAACTCTTAAAAGAATCGAGCACGGCTTCGCGCCCTGCCTTGGCCAGCTCGGTGATGGAGATGACGCTCAGAAGCGATGAGTCCTTGACGATCGAAGTGAACTGCCCCAGCATCGCCGGCAATACGCGCTGCAGGACCTGCGGAAAAATGATGTGACGGTAGATCTGCCTTTCCTTGAACCCCAACGCGCGGGCAGCCAGAATTTCCCCGTGCGCGACTCCGTTGATTCCGGAACGGAATATCTCCGCAAAATAACAGGCGGCAAAAAGCCCCAGCGCCGCGATTCCCGCGGTGATCGGCTGCAGATTCAATACGGTGCCGATAAAAAAATACGCTATATACAACTGCACCAGCAGAGGAGTCCCTCGAATGAATTCGATGAGGCCGGTGGTAAGAGCCTGCAGCATTTTGTCGCGGCTGATCCGTCCGAACGTCAGCAACAAGCCCAGGGCGATTCCCAGGAAAATCGTGACCACCGAGATCCAGAGCGTGTTGCCGAGTCCCCTCAGCAGCAATCCCGGTCCATCATGCCAGAAATATCCGGGCAGGATGGAAAAATCCCAATGATAGTCGATCCGAAAAAATCTGGGAGAATAGATCAGGAGGCCAAGAAAAATAATTCCGGTGATAATGGAGCGGAGGAGATTGTAGGCTTTCTTGTGCATGATTCAGAGGTTCACTTCTTTCAGCCACTCCATCGTCACAAAATATTTTTTGTACGACTGATTCCAGCGGCCAGATTCCTTCCATGATTTGATGAATGCATTCACGCGGCGGAGCAGTTCAGGCCGGTTTTTAAGCATGGCCACTCCGAAAGTTTCCTCTGAAAAAGGCTTATCCAGCACAAAGACCTGATCCGAATATTTCTTGGCCAGGATCTGCAGAAACGGCAGGTCAAAGATGAAGGCATCCGCCTTGCCGAGGCGGACTTCATTCGTTGCATCGGTGGCGTTTTCCAGCTGGCGCCGCGTCGCGAGGGGAAGCAGCGTCTTGACCGCGATATCGCCGGTGGTTCCCGCCACGGTAGTGAGCACGAATTTTGGATCGTTGAGCTGCTCCACTCGGTCGATGCGGCCCTTGAGATCATTCGAAAGCAACGCGCTCTGACCTGTCGTGAAATAAGGGTCGCTGAACTGGACCGTCTTTGCCCGATCGGGAGTGATAGTGACGCCGGCGATGAGAAGGTCGAATTTCTCGGTGAGCAGACCCGGGATCAATCCCTCCCCTCCCATATTCACGATGCGCAGGGGAACGCCCAGATCCTGGGCCAGTGCGGAAGCCATTTCGACGTCAAAGCCGATGTAGTCGCCATTTTTATTTCGCATTTCAAATGGGATGTAACCCGCCTCCAGGCCCACGCTCAGTACGTGGTTCTGTAAAATTCCCTCCAGATCGGCCTTTTTCTCCGGTTTTGCGGAGCAGGCGAACTGAAGGACGACAATGGCGATCAAGAGAGGAATGAGGCGAAGGCTATATGATTTCGGCATGGGGCGATGATCTCCACATTTTTCAACAGCTTGTCAACCCTAGACACGGCGAAGTCATGCATGAACTCAATCGACGGGGAGTGCGAACTGCGGGAGTGGAATATCGAGCGCCATGAAGAATACGCGGAGGAGTTCTGCCTCTTCTGCAGTCACCTTGCGATCCGCGAGCGCGCAGTTTGCGCATGCCTCTGCTACCGTTCCCTTGATCGCGAACGAGGCGAGCGCCATGCGGTTCAGCGCACGCCCCACGCCGTCAAATGAAGTCTCTGAGGCAAATGATCGCTCCGTCATCCGCGCAAGGCCCGGGATCCTTGCCGCGCATCCGTCGTACGCGCAAAGCGCCTGCAGCGCGTCCGCTGGATTGCCGGCCTTTGCGATCGCGGCGAGCATGACCGCGGCATCTCCCAGTAGCGGTTTGATGTTTGTGTACACGACCTGACCCGACCTTCTTCCCGAATCCTTGAGCCGGTTCGCGATCATCCACTGGAGCACGAATTCAAAGAGCGTGAATTTTTCATCCGCGCGCGCGAGCGCATCCACCCTGCTCGCCAATCCGTCGAGCTCGTCTATCGAGAGCCGCTTGAGCGCCGGGAATGAGAGCTCGACGATAGCGAGTTTGCAGCGCGGCTCGAGGGCTGCGATCTCGTCCGCGAGCTTTGGAATTTTCTCGAGTTCTTCCTTGCGCACGAATCTGCCCAGAACCTCAAGCTGTATCTCCTTCACGCTCGTATCCGCGCCGAGCAGCAGCGCGTAGATTGCCGCAGAGGCGCCGGAGGGCGTTGCGATGAGCGCCTTTATCGAGTCAGACACGAGTGAAAGCAGCATCGAGCCCTGCTTCAGGTTATCTTCATTCGGATTGCCGATGCTCGCGAAGACAGCTGTAGGGTTCGCGGCGACATCCACCGCTGCCCTGACGCCGGATCTTGCGCCTGCAGAAACCGCTGCTGCCGCATCGCGCGCGGGACGAATTCCATCGGCGCGCGGGAATTGCCCGTCAAACGACGGATCGAGCCTCATGATGCGCTCAGCCAGCGGCGGGTGCGATGCGAGCAGCGATGAAAGAAAACCGACCTTCGTCCCCTGGCCGAAGAAGAGGTGCGCTGCCTCATCCGCCCTCGGCGACCTCAGGCGCGAGCCGGCGGCTAAGCCGCCGATCTTCTTGAGCGCGCCCGCGATGCCTGCGGGATTGCGCGTGAACTGAACGGCCGAGGCATCGGCCAGAAATTCGCGCTGCCTGCAGATAGCGCTCTGTATGATCCTGCCGACAAACGTCCCAATGTAACCGATGACGAGCAGCAGGATTCCGCCGAGCACTATCAGCCACGAACCCTTGCTCGACTTGCCGCCAGCGCCGCGCACCACCCACCAGCCCACGGCGCTGATTCCGAAGATACCGGCGAGCACGCCGATGAGCCTCACGTTGAGCCGCATATCACCGTTGAGTATGTGACTGAACTCGTGCGCGATCACGCCCTGCAGCTCGTCGCGGTTGAGATATGCGACCGTGCCGGACGTGACTGCCACTGCGGCGCGATTGGGTGTTGCGCCCGCGGCAAACGCGTTGATCCCCTGCTCCGAGTCCATTACGAATATCTGGGGAACGGCCACACCTGATGCCAGCGATATCTCCTCGACCACGTTGCAGAGCCTCTTCTCCGAAAGATCGGCGGTATCGGGCAGCACCTGCCTCCCGCCCAGCATCCTTGCGACCGTGCTCCCGTCGCCGCGCAGCAACAGGATCTTGATGCTGCTCACGATCGCTATGAAGAGGATCACGCACGCGCACGTGATCACGAACATGCCTGGGTCCCAGAACGCGAAGGCGTGTTCGGTCATTTTCCTGTAATATGCGAGCCAGAGGATGATGCGCACTGATATATATATCGCCACCGCGATCACGGCGACGGCGATCGCAAAGAGAAACGCCAGGCGCCCTGTCTTTCCGCGCGCCTCGTCCTGTCGCTCAAAGAAATTGATCGTGCCGGGTTGTGCCATGTTGGAAATCAGCAGTTATGATGTGAACGAGACCTTCGGCGCCTTTGCCTCTTCCGGCGAGCCGAGCACCTCCAGCAGTTCCGCGGGTCCAAAGCCGAACGAGTCTGCTATCATGTTCGATGGAAATTTTTCGCGGCTGATATTGTACCCCATGACCGCGTCGTTGAACGCCTGGCGTGCGAACGATATGCGGTTCTCGGTGGACGAGAGTTCTTCCATGAGCTGCTGCATGGTCTGGTTGGCCTTGAGATCCGGATATGATTCCGAGACCGCGAAGAGCCTGCCCAGCGCCGCGGCGAGCGCGCCCTCGGATTGCGAGAGCCCCTTCATAGCATCCGGAGCGCCCGGGTTTGCGGATGCCGCGCGGCTCGCGTCCACGGCGAGATTCCGCGCCTTGGTCACCGCCTCCAGCGTCTCGCGTTCGTGCTTGATATAGCCCTTGGCCGTCTCCACGAGATTCGGGATCAGGTCATATCGGCGCTTGAGCTGTACGTCGATCTGAGCGTAAGCGTTTTTATACCGATTGCGGCCGGTCACCAGGCGGTTGTAAAGCGCTGCGGCGAAAATAATTACGAGTACCCCGATTGCAAATACGATCATTCCAAGTCCCATATCGTCCCCCCTTTTTTTGCGTGTCTGCACCATATCGCGTGTTTCGTCAATGTCGAGGACGGAAAACGCCTTGACGCATATGGCTTCACATACTAGTACGCAAAAGCATGGACACTCACTGGAAAAAAGATCTGGATCATCTCTTCTCAATCACTAAGAACGACGCAGAACTCGACGTGCTTTTGCGCGCGCTGCTTACGCCTGCGGAATACGTGGAAATAGTGATGCGTTGGCAAATAGTGAAGATGCTCATCGAGGGGCGCACTCAGCGGCAGATCCGCGATCTTCTCGGAGTCTCAATCGCCACCGTGACTCGCGGAGCCAGGGAGCTCAAGTACGGCAGCGGCATACTCCTCAAGTGTTACGACCGCCTCTACCCCGGACGCCGGAAATCGAAATAGCCGTCAGCTTCGCCAGACTCTTCAAATTTTGATCGGGATGCGAGGGTCTTTCCGGTGCGCCACGAACTCCAGCGCCGCGCTCCTCGAAGCTGCGAGTACGACAGGCTCGGTCCATCGCCCGTTCACCCTGCGCGCCAGATTGACCTCGCAATCTGCGACCTTGGTGTTGTTGCACCAGAGTTTTTCACCGTCCGGGTCCGTGTATTCGACTCCAACGAAATCCTCGTATCGCGCGGAGAGCCTGCCCCACAATTTTATATCGCGCCTCTTTGCCGCGAATGACCACGCGGGCAATGCGATATCGCTGCGCGTTCGATACGCCGTCCACAATCCGCCCAGCGAGTAGCGTTGGCCGTCCAACTCAAGCGCGACGAGGGTTGCAAACGGCGCCTTCCATGGTCCGAGTTTTATCTGCGCGCTAAGGCCTTCGAAGAAGCAGCGGTCGGAATGACCTTCGAAGGCATTGCAGTTGGCCCAGACCCATTGATACGCGTGCTTGCTGCCCCACAGATGCGACTGCTGGCCAGGCTCTCCGCTCAGCACGAACGTACGGCCGTCGACGCTGACAGAGCCGTAAAAACGCAGATCCACGTTAGGAGAGAGGAGCTTTGTCTTCGGTATCGGCCACCGGTACATCGCGGCGATCGGGAAATGATAAAACGTTTCAGTGCACGGCTCCCAGCGGAGATCCCAGGCAAGCGAGCTCTCTCCGTCGCGCAGTTCGCCGCGCGCGCTCGAGTGGGAGAGCTCCGCCCTTTCGCCTACGCGAAACGAGAACGGTTCAGATTGCCAGCGCGCCCCTTCTGCTGCGGGAAAAGTCTGTTTGAATGCACGATTGAGGGATGGGTCGTTCGGGTCGAAGAAGATGCCCCACACCTCCGCGACCGCTGTGCCCTTCCCGCGCTGCGGCGCGAGCAGCGTGTAGCGCAGCCACCACGCGCACCCTGACTCGCGATGATTGAGTTTGAGGTAGTAGACTTCGTAATGGCCCGGCGAACGGCCGTCCCATTTGAGGCAATTGTCGCGCTCAGCCAGAGACATGCGGCCAGAGTGCCACACCTCGTCCCGTGCGTCAAAGGCGGTGCAAGAGTTGCACGATCCACAATCCGCAAGAAGGCCTTGCCCTGCGGGTTCCACAGAAGTTACGAAACGCGCGTTACCCACAGGCGGCCGGTCATCCGCCCGCCCAGCTATGCTTAACGGCTCGCGGTCGGACGCCCGACCGCCTATGGATAACGCTTCTGCCCTCCAAACACAGTCCTCATGGCTAACTGATTATGCGTTCTGCACGCCAGTCTGAGATTATCAGGATCATTCGAGCTACCGCCCCTGGCAAAGGGTTTGATGTGATCGTATTCGAGGAAGCCACGCTCTTCGCAACGCCTTCCATCCGGAGCCACATATTGGCATCTGCCCTGATCGCGCTGCCAGACCAGATCTTTCACTCGCTGCGGAATGTATCGTGCATGCTGATGGCCGGACTTCTGCGGCCGAAGCCCTAGGACATTCCTCCCTGCCTTACGCTGTATCTTCTTTTCCGGGTCTTTTTTTTCGAGCAGCGCATTCAGCGCCTCGTCGATGATCTCCTCCAGTTTTGCAGCGGGATACTTGTGACGCAGGAGTTCTTTTGCGCGATCGATTTTGCCTCGGAGCACCTCGCTACCCGTAAATTGAAACTTAACGCGCTGTTCACTGAGAGGTGAGATAGCATCCCTCCTTGCAGGAGCGATGGGAGTTACAATTGCCGCATGATGCTCTTCGCATGCCGCTGGGACAGGTGCCGTGCCTGTGTCCGGCAATATCTCAGATGCGTCCGTACACGCTCCACCATCGCAACTCGCTCCAGAGCGAGTTGGTGTGGATAACCTTCGCATCATGTCCGGGATATCGGGCCTTGGCGCATACGCCGCCTTGATCTTCTCGACTTCGAACTTGGACTTGTGCACAGCCTTCGTGAGCAACTCCGCGTGGTTTTCCACGGTGAGGATCTGTGAGAGGATCGTGATGGTGGTGAGATTGATCCTGCCCTCGGCGAGAAGTGTGAGAATGAGGGGAAATCGCCTCGCCGCCCTTGCAGCATGGATGCGTTTATAAGCAGCGTCCTCGGAGAGGTGCAGCTCCTGCACGATAAACGAGAAGAGTGAGGAGAAGCCTAGCCTCGCGTAGAGCATCCGGTCGTCCATCTCGGCGAGGAGCGAGAGTAGTTCGGCAAGAGAAAGGAACTCCCGCGAGACGATGGCCCTGATCTCTGCGACCAGTTGATCATCGCTCAAGCTGCATGGTTGCATCTGCATGTCGCGCCTCCTTGTTATGAGATCGTCATACCACATGAGTTTTCGGACGCGCGGAGAGGCGTTGAAGAAGAGAAATCTGCAAAGATGGCTCGATCGCTCAAATGCAGGACCGATGCGGATATGCGCGATTTATGCAATGATGGCGGCATGAGCTGATGGATGGCGACGATGCTGGGCAAGATCGAAAATCGCGTTCATAAATATCGTCAATAAAAAAATGCATAGCGCAGATTATTTTTTCAGGAGAAGAGACTTGCATGTCCAGGTTGTCACTTCGTTCTGACCGCAGATGTTATTTATTCAGAGCTTACGCTCTTCACTTATTGTATGGCGGTTCCGAGCCTGCGGCTCGTCACGTATTATAGTTTTGTACGTTGTCCACGAAATTGTCCGCTGCCGGCGGGTGTCAGGTGCAACCGGGCCGGCGGCCAGTGAATTGTGGGCAACCTGGACATCGGGGGCGCGTGATCGAGAGCGAGCGGCAGGTCATTCTGAAGAGAACGCAAGCTCATCTTTCATGTGGAATGTATCGGATTTGCGCCGCAACAAACTGAGCAACAAAATTGACAGGCCGACGATAAGCAGTTATCCGACGGAAAATCGTCCGTGCACGAAAATCAGGCTGCATGCGGAAAGGAAATGAATATGAATGCACCCGGCATAAAAGCGCTGGTTCCGGGCAGCGCCATCTCCACCGATGCGCTTGCTCAAGATGTGGAAGAATGGGCCGTGGATTCCGCTGAAGGTGACGCTGAAGGCGCCTATGTCACGTCTGAAATCGACTGTTATGATGGCGAGGCCATAGTTGCAACTCCTCGGCCAAACCGTCTTGAAACGTGTCTTGCCGCCTTTTTTCGCGGCGATCTCGATGTTGAGGTCGGTCTAGAGCTTGGACGGATACGCCGGGATTTTCTGGCAGGCAGAAGCGAAACTGTGGCTGATTTTTATCGGACAGCTCTCCTCGCAGGAGATCCGCTTATCCGGCAGAAGGTCGTCGACATGATTGGAACGCATTGTTGTGAAGAGGGAAGCGTGCACGCACTGCGCCTGCTCGCGACCTTGGCGCGAAGCGAGAATCCCATCGAAAATGTTTTTTTCTGGCTCATGCAGGCCTACGATCATTACGGTCGAGAGGATGCTCTGCCCGCGCTGGCTCAAGCTGCTGAACAAAAGCTCATTGCCCTGCTTTCATTGAAAGCCCTGGAGGCCTACGGACAAGATTCAGATAAAAGCTCGATCAGAAACGCGATAGCGAATCTGGATGTCAGCGCGTACGGCACTCGTGCGGCTCAAGGAAATAAGAATGCGGCCAAAGCCCTGGTATATCTTCACAGGGCAGGAAATAGCGGCGCGATCAAAGCCCTTCGCAAGGCCGCTGAGAGGAATGAGTTCGCAAGGATGATGCTGGCTGTAATCGAAAATGAAAATCCACGACTCTATCGATCCTCAGGCTGATATCCGCTGCCCGGGGATTTTTTTGGATGTCCACTCCAGAGCTTGACCGCGGCGCCCGCTCCTGCGATTCTGACGGACATGGCGGTCAGTCTCATCACAGGTCCCATAAATTCCGGAAAGAGCGAGAAGCTGCTCGATCTGCTTGCGCGCTCCGACCCAGGCCGCACGGGCGCGATCGTCGTGCCTGATCGGGCTGCAGCCGCCTCGCTCAGGCGCCGCTTCATCTCGCGCAAAAAAGGGAAATGCACGGCCATCAGGGGCGACTCAATAAGGGACTGGGCCGGTTTCGTGCGCGCGCTCGCATCACCCGCCCTGCCGGTGATTTCGCGCGCGCACTCGGCGCTTCTGATGCACGGAGTCCTGGAGAGGCTCACCCTCTCCTATTTCGGCAGAACCGCGCGCTCGTACGCAGCTGCAAAAGACTTCTCGCGCGCGATCCTCGCGCTCAAGGAAAACCTCGTCAGGCCCGACGAGATCTCTTCAATCATATCCGACGTAGGCGATTCGAGCCTTCGCGAGCGCGATCTCGTAAAGGCTTACGAGTCATACGAAAAGGAACTCTCAAAACTCGGTCTTCTGGACGAAGGCGATCTCGCTATTCTGGCAATCAAGAACGCAATCGACGGCACGGCCCCTCTTTCGGAGATGAAGTTCCTCGCGTTCGATGAATTCACTATGCCGACGCCGCTTCATATCGCGTTGCTGCGCGCGCTGGCGCGGGGGGTAAAGGACGCGGAGCTCTTCGTGACGTGTCCCTGCGCAGAATCCGACGCGGATAAGCCTTTTGCCTCATTTCTCTCGCGCGCGAGAGACGCGTGGCTCGCGGCGATAGACGACGAGGAGAAGCTGCCGGAAACACGCGCCGCAGCGCCCCGCGTCTCGGTATTCAAGGCCGCCTCTCCCGCCCAGGAGGCGAGGCACGTAGCCCTCATGGTCGCAAGGGAAGAGATGGACGTGCGCGATATAGTGGTGGCGTCGCGGCCCCGCGATTCGTTCATCGAGTGGTTTCTCTCCGAGGCGCATTCCATGGAGCTATTGCCCGAACACCCCACGCTCGACGGAGCGCGCGGTTCGCCGCTCGCGCACGAGCTGCTCTCGCCGCAATTCATAGAGCAGCTGCCGGCAAAGGCTTCAATCGAGCTGTTTGTGGAAGAGGCGATGAAACGGGCGCGCGTGAACGAGCGAGTGAGGCCCTGGGTGGCAGGCCTGAGGGAGCGGCGCGGCCGCGGCAGGGTGGCAGCGCGCAGCCTCACCGCCGCGGAGGTGATCGAAGAAATTTTGAATGAGCTGCGCGCTGCGGCCGGTTTTCTTGACGCAGTGAAGCTCACCCGCGAGGAATACGCGCAGCTTCTCACCGATGAAATGCACTCGCGCGCCGCCTCGGCTCCGATGATCGAATCCGTGCTGCCGTTCACGCATCATGCGCTGGGAAGTCCACTCGCATGTCGCGCGTCTCGCCTCATCGTGCCCCGCATGATCGAGGGAAATTTTCCGGCGCGCGGAATGGAGCGCCTCTTTTTCGGGGACTGGAAAGACGAGTCCATTCGCAGGATATTTCCGGACGCTTCAGACTCGCACGCGAAGGAATCATACGCGTTCGAGACGATGGTCAGGAAATGCAGCGGCGAAATCACGTTTGTGATTCCGGCGGTCACGGACACAGGCTCAGAGACGATTCCCTCGCCCTTTGTAGACCGCTTCGTGGCTCCAGGAGAGGAACCGGTTCCCCTCCAGCCGTACGTGATCGATCGAACTTCCGATGCGGCTCCGCGGCTCGACACGAAGAAAATCGAGGCCGTGGAGCTCGCGCGCATCGCGGGTGACGATCCGCTCGAGTCCGAATTTGGAAACTACATGGGCGTGCTCGCATCAGCCGAATCAATACGCCTCGTCCGCGAGAGGTTTATCTCTGCAGAGATGAGCCCCACCTCGCTCGAGAGATACGCCAACTGCCCGTTTTCATTCTTCGCGCAGGACGTGCTGTGCACGGCTGAACCCCTGGAGGACACGCCGCAGATCCGCGGCTTCGATCGCGGGAGGATCGTGCATGAAATACTGGCACGCTTCTGGCGCGAGCGCGCGCAGGATGCGCTCTCCGCGCTGCCGGGCGCACGTATTGATGACGGGCTCTCGCGAATGCTGAGGGAGATTGCCGAAAATATCTGGGAAGAGAAAGCTGCCGAGCTCGATTACGTAAAACCCGGCCTTAAGGAGAGGGAGATAGAAGAAATCGTAAAGATGGCGCTCTGCGTAATAAGCGCAGAGGCTGATGAGGCGGGACACATCAAATCTCCGCTTACTCCGTCTGAATTCGAATGGGAGTTTTCCAAGGCGAAAGGCAACGCGCTGGCGATCGAGGTAAAGGGCGACGAACCGCTGTTCATAAGAGGGCGTGTAGACCGCATCGATATGGACAGGGACAGGAGCCGCTTCCTCGTGATCGATTACAAGACCGGCAAGGAGCAGCAGGTGGTGAACCGCATCGAGAGCGGAGAGCACCTCCAGCTGCCGCTCTACATCAGCGCAGCGAAGAGCGCCCTTCTGCCCCAGGCCCTGCCTCTGGGCGGGCTGATGGTGGAGATAAGGGAGGCGGCATCAGCTGGCGCCGGCAAGAAGACCGCCGGCAAGACAAAGGGGCTGGTGCTGAGCGAGTTCGACGGCGTCTGCTACAGGGTCGGCCGCTCGCACGCAAAGGTCGACGAAGAGCGCATGGACGAACTGCTCGAAGCCGCGAAGAGAAGAGCGGCCGGGTTCGCATCGTTGATAAGGAGAGGAGTCTTTCCCGCATCGGGCGGGGCGGACTGCACGTTCTGCGATTATGGCGATATCTGCAGGCACAAAAAAGTTTCAGCCGACTGAGGCTCAGCGGGCAGCGATCGAATCGATCTCGATTCCCATGGCCGTGGACGCGGCAGCGGGTTCGGGCAAGACCGCAGTGCTCATCCGCCGCATCCTGAGGATCGTGGGATGCAATCCCGAACAGCCCGGCAGCGGAGACTGGGCGCGGCTCTCGGGCATAGTCGCCATCACGTTCACGGAGAAGGCGGCAGGCGAGCTGAGGGCAAAGCTCCGCAGCTATGTGCCACCAGTCGAGCGCTTCAGGCTCGATCAGGCGTGGATCGGCACGTTCCATTCGTTCGCTGCCAGGCTATTGCGCCGCTTCGGCCCTGCGGTGGGGCTCGCGCCCTCATTCGATCTTCTCGACGAAAATGCATCCGGCCTGCTCATGCGCCGCTGCGTCAGGGACACGCTGCTCACCATGCTCGAAAAAAAGGACTCGGCCGCAGCACGCCTCATCGAGGAGGTGGGTTTTTCATCCGCAGTAGGTGCGCTTGAGGAGCTGATGCAGTTCCGCTGGCATGCGACTGCCGCGCTCGAAGATCGCGACGGCGCGGAGCAATGGGAGGTCCATACGCTGGACGCGCTCCGCTCGGTCTTCATCGAGATCGGCCGCGCGTATGAGACTAGGCTCTCCGAGCTGGGCGCCCTGGATTTCCAGGAGCTGGAGATAAGGGCGCTGAAACTCCTGAAAAACAAATCCGCTGCGGCTGCGTGCCGAGCAATGTGGAGACATATCCTCGTTGACGAGTACCAGGATACGAACGACATCCAGACGGAGCTCGTGCTCAGGCTCTTCGATCCGTCCGCAAATTCCCTCTTCATAGTGGGCGATGAGGCGCAGTCCATATACCGCTTCCGCGGCGCCAACGTCTCCTGCTTCGCAAGGGTGCGCAAAGAAATAATCCGCAGGTCGGGAGAGACGGTTCGGCTCGCGCACAATTTTCGCTCACGCAAGTCGATCATCGATTTTATAAATATCTCGCAGACGGTCCTTGCGGATGGGCTCTTCTCGGATCCCGCTTCGCCAAAGCCAATGGAAGCGGCGTCAAACGACGACGCGAACATGTCATCTGTCATTGAACTCGCCCTCCCCTCATCCGACAACATGAAGGTCGCCGCGCTCCGGGAACGCGAGGCAGAGGCGATCGCAAAGATGATCTCGGCAAAGGCCGCGTCAGGCGAATGGCAGTTGGGCGATGTCGTGCTCCTCATGCGCGCGATGACTAGCGCTGACATCTACGAAGGCGCACTGAGAAAGAGGCTGATCCCCTGCACGTCGTCCGGAGGCAGGGGCTTTCTCGAGCGCCGTGAGATAGCGGATCTTCTGGCGGCGACGAGGTTTGCGCGCGGCCCTGAAGACGGAGTCGCGCTCCTCACTCTGCTGCGCTCGCCGATCGCGGCCATCTCCGACGACGAGCTCGCGGTCATGGCGGGCGGCGACGGACGCGGCCTCTTCTCCGCCGTCAAAGGCGACGAGCGCCTCGCCCTCATCTCCGAGCTGCCATCGATGGCGGCCCACATGAGGCCGTCGGAAATCATGCGCCGCATAATAAACGATGCGGGGCTCGAAGCCCTCTGGTTGAGGCTCGATCCCTCTGGAGCCGCCAACCTCAATATGGACCGGCTCGTGACCATAGCGCGCGACCTCGAGCGCGAGGTGCCCACCACGCTCTCGGAATTCAACTCCTTCATGGAGGAGATGCGCGCGCGCGGGGCTCGGCTCGGCGATTCTCCATCCGGCGCCGACTCGGCAAACGCCGTGCGGATCATGAGCGTGCACTCGGCAAAGGGTCTGGAGTTTCCAGTGGTCTTTCTGCCGGATCTCATGAGACCCCTTCCTGCGAACAGGAATCAGTGGATATTCGCAAGGGGCGACGCGGGCGCTGGCGGCGGCGTTGCGTTCAGAAAGCGAAATCCGGATCAACCCTTTGGCAGTCGCATCGCCACTGAACGCTTCACGCGTCTTTCCGACGACGAGTCGCAGCGCGAAGAAAAGGAATCCAAGAGGCTGTTGTACGTCGCCATGACCCGCGCCGCGGAGACGCTCGTGCTGCCCGTACACGAAGATCTCAAGGCCAGGGACACGTGGCACGATTGGGTCGTGCGCGCGCTTGAAAAACACGGCGGCAGAGAGCTCGCGAAACGGATCGATGCCGGCGATGCCGGCCGCGGTGCGGCTGCAGGAGCCGCAATTCCGACTGCGCATGCTCCTTCCATCTCTCGCGCACGCAGGCGCTGCTGCGCCTCACATCGTCTCTCGGTATCTGCGCTGGACTCTTACAGCGTTTGTCCAATGCTCTACTATCTCAAGTACGTCCTGGGGCTGCCCGCGAGCGAGGTTGCCAGGGGCAATACGCATCGCATGGAGCCAAACGTATATGGATCGATCGTACATGCGATGCTCGCGCGCTCGACGAAAGACGAGGATGAACTTCGCGCAGTTGCGGCGGCGGAATGCCTTGCAAACGGCGTGGAGCCGAACGATAAGGTCATACGCGAGCTCGTTGCAGATGCGATCGAGGCTATCGATCTCGCAGGCGCTTCGGATCTCGGCGAGGGTTTCAGAGAGATGCCGTTCGAACTCATCTTCGGAGAGAGCACCATATCCGGAACCATAGACTGGCTGAGGCCCGCGGACGGAGGATACGAGATCGTCGACTTCAAGACCGGCATCGAGGACGCATCAAAGGCAAAGGCGCGCGCGGAAGAATACGAATTGCAGATGCAGGCATACGCCCTCGCGGCTGAGGCCATAACGCACAAGGATGTCGCCGCCACCAGGCTCGTCTTCCCTTCCGCGGGCGCCATAGTAAAGCGCGCGATGGACGAGAAAAGGAGGAGAAATGCCGCAAAGAACATCGCCGAAATCGTTTCCGGAATCGAGGCGCGCGATTACGCTGTGAGGGCCGATCCGCCGTGCGAGGGATGCATCTTCCACAGAAACTCCATGTGCTGGGAGGACAGGCTGAGAAAAAAACGTGATTCGTGAATCGAATCCCTCCCCTTTGTAAGGGGAGGTAAGGAGGGGTAGACCGGTTGTAGATCACTGTCTACCTCCCCTACCCCCTCCTTACAAAGGAGGGGAATTTCATAGATCATATTACAATGGACGAATGTATTCGACAGATCGTAGCGTGTTCCGGCGACCCATCGCGCGGTCTCGACGAACTCGCGCGCTTTGAAGCCGCGTACTCGCAGGAGAGCGGCCGTCCTTTTCCATGGGATGAAAAGGGCTCGCGGAACCTGGCTCGCCTCTTCGGCAACAGCAGGGCGCTCGCCGAGCGCATCGTCGCTCACCCTTGCTGGGCTGACACCGTGGCGCTATCGGCGTACGCAGACTCCAGAAAACCCGCGAAGGTCATGATCGATGAACTCGCCCGCGAGATCGACGCCGCGGCTCCGGCCGGTGACGAAGACGCCTTCATGCGCGCGCTGAGATATTTCAAATACAAAGAGATGGCCCGGATTGCGATGCGCGACCTGACGGGCGATACGCCTGTGCGCGAACTGCTGGCCGAGTGGAGCGATGCCGCCGACGCGCTCCTGGACGCAGCGTATGCCCGCGCGTATGCGACACTTGCAGCGAGACACGGCAAGCCGCTCATCCGCACTCCCGAAGGCGCCGCTATGGAATGCAGCGGCTGCATACTCGCGCTTGGCAAGCTCGGCGGCCGCGAACTGAATATGAGTTCGGACGTAGATCTGATCGTGCTCTATCGTTCCGATGAAGGAGTGCCGCCCTCCGAAGGCGGAGTTCATCTCACAAACCATGAGTTCTTCGTAAAGCTTGCGGCCCTGCTCACAAGGTATATCTCGCATGCGACGGACGCGGGATTTGTGTTTCGCGTGGATCACGAACTCAGACCTGAAGGCCCGCAGGGCGCGCTCGCGAATTCGCTCGATGCTGCTGAGCGATACTATCAGTATTTCGGCCGCGACTGGGAGCGTCAGGCGCTCATCCGCGCCCGTACCGTGGCTGGAGACAGCTCGCTGGGAGGTGAATTCATCGAGGCGGTGAGACCCTTCGTCTACCGCAGGCACATCGCCGTTGCCGACATCTCGCACATGAAGGAGCTGAAGACGAAGATGGAGCAGTCGGCAGCGCGCAGGCAGCAGAGCTACGATGTAAAAGTCGGCGCGGGAGGCATCCGCGAGGTGGAGTTTCTCGTTCAGGCGATCTGTCTCATGTTCGGCGGCAAACGTCCCGCCTTGCGCATCGGCAACACGTTTGAGGCGATAGATCTGCTCGCGCGCGAGGGGCTCATGCATCCGTACGGCGCAAAGAGACTCTCGGATGCGTACGCGTTTCTGCGCAGGATGGAGAATATGCTGCAGGTGGCGGACGAGGTGCAGACGCACCGCCTGCCGCAGGATAGCGAGGGGCTTTTGGCCCTCGCCAGACGCCTGGGTTATCACGAATCAGACGCGCTGCATGAGACAGGACAGATGCAGGCCGAGCTCGATCGTACGAGGCGCAGCGTGGAGGGATTATTCCGCGCGATCTTCGAGGCCGACTATGAACGAAGCGAGCTGATGGAGGCGATCCGCGACAACGCCTCGCGCGCTTCCGGAGAGGAAGAAGAGATTGAGTCGCTCGCGTGGTTCAAAAATCAGGAGGTCCGCCGAATCCAGCAACTCGACATCGAAGGCACGATGCAGCTGCCTCACGTACTTATGCGGCTCTCGCTCGCCGCTGAAGCGGTTCTCACGTGCGCCTGGGAGATGGCGGAAAAACATCTTCACGGACGCTTCGGAACTCCGCTACTCAGTGACGGTACGCCAGCAGGCTTCGCGATGGTGGGAGTGGGATCCCTCGGAGCATCCGAAGTGGATTACGGCTCCGACCTCGACCTCTGCTTCATCTTCGCGGGCGATGGGGAGACGGACGGGGCAAAGCGCATCACAAATTTCGAATACTTCACGAAGGTCGCGCAGAGGATAATAACGACCATCACCCTGCCCGGCCGCTACGGGCGTGCATATCAGATCGATTCCGAACTGAGGCCCTCGGGAAATGCGGGCACACTTGTTGCAACCATCGATTCGTTCCGCGCATATCACGCAACCGCAGCGCTATGGGAACGCCGCTCCGTGCTCAAGGCACGCGCGATAACCGGCGACGCCCCGCTTGTGGACGAAGTGCGCGCCGCAATCGAAGCCGTAGCATACGACGCGCCGCTGCCGCCTGAGGATGATATCCGGGCGGAGATAGCACACATCCGGCGCCGCACTATCGATGAACGGGCAAGGACCAGACCGAACGTGATCAACGTCAAGATAGGCGCTGGCGGACTTGCGGACCTGGAAGCGATCGTCCAGTTCCATCAACTGCTTTACGGCCGCGATTCCATCGCACTACGCAGGCAGAATACGTTCGCGGTGCTCGATGCGCTCCGTGCCGAAGGGCTCATGGAGTCCGAGCTACTCGATGCGGTGGAGGACAATTTTTTCTTCTTCCGCAGGTTGCTATCACGCACGCGCCTGGCGCTCGGGCGCGCTACGGACGAAGTAAATTTCACCGCGCCGTTCGTAGAAGCGCTGGCTGCGCAGATGGGATGCCAATCTTCACATGAGCTGAAGGATGAGATCGAACGGAGAATGATGGAGGTAGCACGGTTGTTCCATGAAAATATAGAGGCTAGAATTCAGAAGTCAGCATTCAGAAGCTAGAAAAAAAACCGCCTGTATGTACCACTGCTTCTGGGTACCCTGACAAAAAAAGACCCATCTTTGCGATGGGTCCTCAATTCGATAATGTATTTTTACTCAGCGAAGCCCTTTTCCACCTTTTCCAGCTCTTCCTTGCAGCGGATGCACAATTCGGCCACAGGCCTCGCCTCCAGGCGCTTGACGCCGATCTCCTCGCCGCAGCGCTCGCATACGCCGAATTCTCCGTCCTCCATCTTCTGTAGCGTCTTGTCGATCTTCTTGAGAAGCACAAGTTCGCGGTCGCGCAGCCTCAAGTTCAGGGTCTGGCCGGTCTCGGTGGAGGCCAGGTCGACCTCATCCGGGAGATCCGCCTGTTCGACCGCCATAGCCCCTTCCCGGGCCGTTTCCGTGGCGTCGACGATTGCCTTACGCCGTTCCTGCAGGAGTTTCTTGAAATGTTCTATATCTTTTTTCTTCATGGGTACCCCCGAGCAGGCGGGCAATATTCCGTAAATGCCCCGCCCTGTCAACCGTAAATCGCCCGATAACTTAGAAATAACGTGTATTTGAGGGCATGGGGGACGATAGAACAGCTCCACCCGCCCCTCGATTCGAATGATATGATATCACATCTGCTCCTCACCTGTCCCCCGATTTTTCTCTATGTTGCGTTGCATGCGGCAAATCTGATACGCACGCCTGAGATGAAGGAACAAAAGAAAAGACCGACGAGTATCGCGGAAATCCTGGGCGACAGCGCCGACAGGCTCAAGATCCGCGACGGCATAAAAAGATATTGGCTCTGGGACCGATGGGAAGAGATCGTTGGCGAATCGGTAGCGGAATTTGCAAGGCCTTCGGGCTGGCGGGGAAAAACGCTCATCGTCCGGGTGGTTCATCCGTCGTGGATGCAGGAACTCAACTTTCTCAAACCAGAGATGCTGGAACGAATTCGAAAGATATCACCTGAGGCGGCGGTCAAGGACGTGCGCTTTGAAGTTGGCGAACTGCCGGCATCTGAAAAAATTTCAAAAGCGGAGCTCAGGCAGGCGGAAAATAAACTCACGGAAGACGAGCTGGAATTCATCGATCAGGCGGCGCGCCAGATCCATGACCCCGAGCTGCGCGAGGCGGCAAGGCGCGCGATGAAGCGCTGCTTCTGTACGAAGCGTGCCTAATTTTTTTGAAATTCAAGCAGCAGGAAGCTTCCTGATTCAGGTTCCTCAATACGATTCTCCTCAAGGCCGGCATCAACCGCCGCGCGCCTGAGTTCGCCGACTCTGCGTCTCGCGAATACGACCGCAAATTTGCCGCCGGATACGAGCAGATCGCGCGCGGCTTTCACCACGTCGGCGACTGTTCCGTTTATCTCATGCCTGGCCTGCGCCCTCTGAGAATTCGGACTCATCCTCCCAGGTCCCGCCGCATAGAACGGAGGATTGGAGACTACGAGGTCAAATGCGTTTCTGTTCTCCGCGGCGAATCTCCGGTAATCGTCATTCACGCACGTAACGGATCGTTCGTAACCATTCCCTTTCACGTTTCGAACTGCGATCGCGTGCAGGGAGTCCTGAATTTCGACGGCGTAAACGGCAGCACCCTTTGTTCGCGAGGCGATCAAAAGCGCTATGACGCCCACGCCGGAGCCGAGTTCCGCGATGCGAACGCCCTCGCCCGCACGCACAAAATCAGCAAGTGCTAGGCTCTCCGGACCATAGCGATGCCCCTTTGCGGGCTGCCAGATCGTGAGGCCACATGAGGTGAAATATTCTGATGTGCAATGAATCATGGAGGAAAACATGTGGTACGTTAGTACTTTGGTACGAGTGAATCATCAAGTTGTACGTTAGTACTTTGGTACGTTGGTACTTTGGTACAAAATCCAGTATAATTCGAGGTTACAATTTAACGTACTAACGTACTAACGTACTAACGTACTAACGTACCAAAGTACCGAAGTTAGTCATTTCCCTGAAAACACTTGATGACTTCCTCGGCGGGAACGGCGCCGTCGCGGACGATGCGCATGGTGTCGTCGCCGATGTCCACGACCGTGGAGCCGCGCGAAGGCTCACACTCGCCGCCGTCAAGTATGCACGAAATCTTCGAACCAAAGTATTTCTGCACGTGCCTTACGGAGAGCGACGGAGGAAAACCGGAAAGATTGGCGCTCGTCGTGGTTATCGGCCTGCCGAACTGTTCGACGAGCGCCGCAGCGACCGGATGCGAAGAGATGCGGATGCCGACCCTGCCCGTATTTGTGACCAACCCCTTGGGGATCAGATCCGAAGCAGGGAAGAGGATCGTGAGTGCGCCTGGCCAGAAACGCCGCATGAGCGGCAGGGTTCGATCGGGGACGTTGGCCACGACTTCGCGCAGCATCGCGAGGTCTGCCACCAAGATGGAGATGGGCAGTCCGTAGTCGCGCGACTTGAGATCATAGATGCGTTTGACCGCCTTGCGGTTCTGCACATCCGCGCCAAGACCGTAGATCGTCTCCGTAGGATACGCGATCACCTGTCCCTGGCGCAGATATTCAACGGCCCGCTCGATCTCCGCAATCTCCGGCGCTTTTGGATCTATGTGTATTATCTCGGACATTGAACACCCGTCGTTCGTGAATCGTCGTTCGTCGTTCGTAATACAAGTTGTTTTTCTAGAAAAAAACCTTCGAGATCGAACGACGAACGACGAACGACGAACGACGAACGACGAACGACGAACGACGAACGACGAACGACGAACGACGAACGACGATTCACGGTTTCAGTTTTTCGTCCGCTCCCTCGACCTTCTTTTTCATCTCATCCCTCTGTTCGACCAGGCGCTGGGCCAATTTATCATCCGAGAGAGCGAGCATCTGCGCGGCGAGGATTCCGGCGTTGCGCGCGCCTGGCTTTCCGATGGCGACCGCGGCTACCGGAATGCCTGCCGGCATCTGTGCCGTAGAGAGGAGCGCATCGATTCCGCCCAGCGCACCCCCTTCCAGCGGCACGCCGATGACTGGCAGCGTAGTATTGGCGGCCATTGCGCCGGCCAGGTGCGCGGCCATGCCAGCGCCTGCGATAATAACTTTGATGCCGCGGCCGTAAGCCCCTCGCGCGAGCTCTGCCGCCTTCTCCGGCGTGCGGTGCGCAGAGGCGACGCGCATCTCGTAAGCCACGCCCAGCTCCGCGAGCGCCTTGCCCGCCTCTTCCATCACGGGAAGATCATTGGCGCTACCCATCACGATGATGACCTTGGGATCCATTGTAATATCCTTTGTCTCTCAAGTAGTACGTTAGTACTTTAGTACGTTGGTACGTTAGTACAAAATCTTGTATAGTACAAAGTTACAATTAAACGTACCAACGTACCAACGTACCAACGTACCAACGTACTATCGTACTGCCTTCGCGCCTATATCCTTCCGATAATGCACACCGTCCCAGGATATCTTCGCGGCCGCCTGGTATGCTCGATCGATCGCCGCGCGCATATCAGCGCCCATGGCCGTCACGCCGAGCACACGGCCTCCATTTGTTACGAAATCGTCGCCAGCGCGCGCGGTGCCTGCGTGGAACACGACGACGTCCTCCAGCGCACCGGCATCTGCGAGCCCCTTGATGACCTTGCCCTTCTCGTATGAACCTGGATAACCGCCGGACGCCATGACGACGCACGCTGTAGGACGCGCATCCCACTCCAGCTTGTGGCCGCCGAGTTTGCCCTCAACGGCGAGTTCGAATATCTCAACAAGGTCGCTCTTGAGGCGCATGAGCAGCGGCTGCGTCTCCGGATCACCGAAGCGCGCATTGAATTCGAGCACCCTGGGCCTTCCGTCTTTTATCATCAGCCCCGCGTAGAGCGTACCGACAAAGGGCATGCCCTCGTCCGCCATCCCCTGCACCACGGGGAGCAAGACCTCATCCATCACCGTGCGCTCGACGTCGGCTGTGACGATGCGCGCGGGAGAGACAGCGCCCATGCCGCCGGTGTTCGGGCCGGTATCGCCGTCGTACGCGGCCTTGTGATCCTGCGATGACGCCAGCGGCAGGACATTCCTTCCGTCACATATCGCGATGAAGGAGGCCTCCTCCCCTTCGAGGAACTCCTCGATCACGACCCTCCTGCCTGCGCCCCCGAACCTGCGGTCCAGCATCATCCCGCGTATCGTATCCTCCGCCTCGCGAAGCTCCTTGCAGATGACCACACCCTTGCCCGCCGCCAGCCCATCAGCCTTGATGACGATAGGAAGCTTGCCGGATCTTGCGAAGGCATACGCCTTCTCCGCATCATCGAATGTCTCTGAATCGGCAGATGGGATGCCGTGCCGCCGGCAGAAGGCCTTTGCAAAGGCCTTTGAAGTCTCAAGTTGCGCCGCCTCTCTCGACGGCGCGTAGGTGCGGAGCCCGGCCTTGCCAAAGAGACCGGCAATGCCCTCCGCGAGCGGGGCCTCCGGACCTACGACGGTAAGATCCACTCCCTCGCGTCCTGCGAAATCCCTGAGCCCCGCGATGTCCTCCGCCTTGATCGGGATGCACTCGGCGCACGAGGCGATACCTGCATTTCCGGGAGCGCAATAGAGTTTTGCGGTGCGGGGCGACTGCGCTAGTTTCCACGCGAGCGCATGTTCCCTGCCTCCGCTGCCCACCAAGAGGATTTTCACGAATGCCTCCGATAAGGCCGGCTCTATAGCCGGGAAGACCCTTGAAAAGCAAGAAATTGCGTTACTGCGTTCCGCTCGTCTCTGTGATCGACTCCACGGCGCCGTCGCGGCGCAGCACCGCGCGCGCCCTTGAGGTACCGCCGCCCTGGTCGGAGGCCTCCACTCTGATCTCGACCGGCCACATTCCCACGACGGAGGCGTCTCCCTTTACCGAGAAGCGCAGTTTGCCTTTCTCGAGACCGTCTATCCAGTTGTCCAGCGAACCGCCGTGGCTGGCCCTGATCGTGGCGCGATACGTGAGAACGTCTCCGGTGGGATCGGTGAATGCGAGGCGCGCGCTCCCCCTCCTGCCGTCGAAGACGAGATCAGCGAGGGTCCCCTCAGGCGGCTCGTTGGCGTTCCAGAAGAAAAATCCCATGCTGCCAACCGGCCGCGAGCCGCCGTGGATTTCGAATGATGCAAAGAGATCCCTGCCGCCGAAACGCTTGAGCGGTATAAGCGCCATGGCCCTGGGTCTGCCGAAGCTGAATTTGCCTCCAGGGAAAATGTCGTCGCTCGAAGCGACGGGTTCGAAGCGCTCGAGGGGCAAAGGTCTCACCTGGGCCGCCACATTCGGCAACGATCTCATAAGCGCTGCTGTAAGGAGACGATCCCTTCCCAGAAATACCTTCAGCTCTCCTTTCGCATCCGGCATAAGGGAGATCGCTTCTGTCACCGCCCCATCACCCCGCGCACCGGTCGCATCAATCGAGCCTGCCGACGTAATTTTCCCGCCCTTTCCAATTCCATCAGCGGCAACCTCATATGCGGCGCCGTCAGCGGTTATCATTATTATTCGCGCGGCATCGCCGGTTCCGATCTTCTGCACGAACGAGACCGGCTCCGACATCTCCGGGCTCTCCCTCTTTATGCATCCCCAGCCGCCTGTCTCAGGCCTGCACACCCCCACTACGTTCTTCCCACTCACAAACGCGGTCACGAAGAGAGAGCGATCGCCAAGGGGAGTCATCGTCACTCCTTCGATTTCTCCTGCCGCCTCTGCAAACGGAACGAACTCCTGGACAAAAGAGCCCTGCCCATCCTCCGTGAAGACATCAATACCGAAGGCACTGCGCTGCCTCGAGAGCAGCGACCGCGCGGGCATCGAACAGATAGCTGCGCCAGCAAACGAAACCGGCGCGTCGTTTATTAGACCGAGTGCGCCTATTCGCTCCACTTTGCAGTCCTTGTCGCCGGACTTGGTTGGCCAGGCCCGCACCGCGGCGGTGGGGATACGATCGGAGGCGAGCATGCAGCGCGCGCTTGACGCGGTAAGCGAAGGTATTTGCGAAGCGATCTTCGCATAGCGCAGGTAACCCGCGCCGGACGTAGCGATCAGGCTTCCGTCTGCCGGCGTATCGAGCAGAAGTTCCGGAGCAGCGTCCGCACCGGAAAGGCATACCTGGAACGAAAGCGCTCCGCCGGCCGACGCGTCTTTGGCGCGCATCACCGCGAGCCCCGCCGACCCTCCGTTCGAACCGCTGACGAGCAGTATTGCGCTGTCGGGCGAGTCAGAGTTGATCACCGCTGAATCGAAGACGCGGCTCCAGGGGAGCATGGCCGCGCGAGTGCGCGACTGATCGAAGATGCGCGATACCGTCTCCGTCTGACGCCCCACGCCGGAGATATTCTCCTGCACCTCTCCCGCGGCCGCCTCCATGGCGGACGCGCCGTGGTCGCAATAATTCGCGACGCCGTTGCCGTCCTCATCCTCCGCGTCGCGCGCGTTGATCGGCACGCATACGGGCGTCTCCGCGTCACCCACGCACTTTCTAATGCCCGGGAGAATGCAGGTGCCGATCGCAATCGGACATTCCTTCCCGAGGCTCGCTATGTCGTCGGCGATGCCGTTGCAATCGTCGTCGATTCCCATATTGGCGCACGTTTCAGGCAACGGATCCCTGGGAACGCAGGTCGTGAGGTTACCTTCGATGCAGTTGTCTATGGTGACCGCGCAGGCGCCGATGCCGCACGATGTCGCACCGAGCCCGTCGTCCGGCATCCCGTTGCAGTCGTCGTCTATTGTATTGCAGCCCTCCTGATGCGGGAAGTTCACCTGCACGCACACGAGCGTTCCGCGGGGCTCACACATGTTCCTGCCCTCGCCGCATGGTCCGAATTTATCACCGAGGGAGCACTTGCTGCCAGGAGCCGCGTCAAGTAACTGGCATCCTCCGCAGGCATTGATCATGCCGCCGCCTATCGCCTTGCGAACGCAGCCTTCCACTGGGTCACACGAGTCGAGAGTGCACGCGTTTGAATCGTCGCAGGAGAGCTGCTCGCCTCCCGCGCATTTGCCGTCAATACACGCGTCGCGAGCGCTGCAGCTGTCGCCATCGTCGCAGGAGACGCCGTTCTTGTACGGCTTGTGGACGCACTTTCCGCCTGCGCATGCGTCGCCAGTGCAGCTGTTGACGTCGCTTAAGCAGGCGCGGCCATCGGAAGCAGAAGCGTCGAGAGCGCAGAGGGCGTTTCTGCTCCCATCAGGCGCGCAGACCCATTTGCCGCCGGCGCATTCGTCTCCTCCTTCGACGTGGCACGAAGCTCCTATCTTTCCTGGGAGTTCTCCGCAGCCGCCGCATTCATTCGTGACATTCTCATCCCGCTCGCCGTCGCAATCGTCATCCTTGCCGTTGCAGATTTCGGGAATCGGTTGGATTTTTGGGGCATCGCAGGCGAGCCTCCCGGCGGCAGCGTCGCAGACCATCCTGCCTTCCCTAGCGCACTCGCCGATCAGGCCGTTGCTGCACGGATCGCCAAGGCCGGGCACGTCGGTGTCGGTCTCGCCGTCGCAGTCGTCGTCTGTCCTGTTGCCGCAGATTTCGGCTCGCGGCTCGCCAGGCCTTGCCGAGCATACGAGCGACAGCTTGTCGCCGCTGCAGACCAACTTGCCGGCGATCCTGCAGGCGCCCACTCCCTCGAAACAGCTTTTGCCGAGGTCCGCGAACCCCTCATCCGACCTGCCGTCGCAGTTGTCGTCGAGTCCGTTGCCGCACAATTCAGCGGAGCTCTCACCGGGCGCGCATACTGCGTTCTTCCCGTCCACGCACGCTGGAATCGAACGGCGGCAGACGCCAACTCCGCAGGAGATCTCGCCAAGCCCCTCGTCTTTCTCCCCGTTGCAATCGTCGTCTCTTCCGTTGCAGACCTCCGGTGAGGGAGGTCCGGGTTTTGCGTCGCATTCAGACGAGAGTCCGCCGGCCGCGCAGTGGAGTCTCCCTTCACGCCTGCATTCGCCGATACCGGCGGCGCAGAGGCCTCCGATGTTGAAGCCGTCGTCCGGCAGACCGTTGCAGTTGTTGTCTACGCCGTCGCAACGCTCGACAGCGTCAGGGTGGATGGCGGCATCGCGATCGTTGCAATCGCCGCCGCAGGTCGTGTAACCGTCTTTGTCCTTGTCAAAACCGTTGTCCAGAACTCCGTCGCAGTCGTCGTCATCGCCGTTGCAGATTTCCCTGCGCTCTCCAGGCTGGATCGTGGGTCGGCACGAAGCCCTCCCATCGGTGCACGCGACGATGCCGCGGCCGCAGATGCCGCGCATCCCGGTGGGGCATGGCGAATTGCATCTTAAGCACTCGCTCGTGGGTGCGTCGTAGCCGTACCCTTGGGCGCATCGCTCACTTGACGCCGAAGCCGCAGCGCCCCCATCCTGCGCAGGCGCCTCAATTGGCGCTGCCGCGAGAAGCATTGCTGCCAGAGCAAGCGTTGAAACTTTGTGCAGGATCCCCCTGGATCGGCAATTCATGCGCTATAAGAATAGACTCAGCGAGACCGCAAGGCAAGCTCCTCGTTAATCAGACGGTTTAGGTTTGAAAATAAGGGAGAGCACGATGGATAACGCCAGTATTCCGCCTACGGCGCCGAGGGCGATGCTGATAGGAATCTCGTAAACTTCCGCCAGCAGCATCTTGATACCCACAAATACGAGGATGATCGAAAGGCCGTAGTGCAGGTGGTGGAATATTTCCTTGAGCCTGCTCAACACGAAATACAGCGCCCTGAGCCCAAGGATTGCAAAGACGTTCGACGTATAAACGATAAACGCGTCGCGCGTTATGGCGAGGATCGCCGGGATCGAATCGACCGCAAATATAACGTCGGTAGTCTCTACAACGAGAAGGACTACCAGAAGCGGCGTTGCCAGACGCCTTGCATCCACTTTCGTAATAAATCGCGCGCCGTCGTATTGATCCGATATTGGCATCACTCTGCGGAAGATGCGCAGGATGATATTTTTCTCGGGATCGATCTCCTTGTCCTTTTCGAGCGCGAACTTGATTCCGGAGACCACGAGGAACGCGCCAAAGACGTAGATGATCCAGTGAAAGCTGTTAATGAGCGTAATGCCGGCGAGGATAAAAACCGCTCGCAGCACCAGCGCGCCGAGCACGCCCCAGAAGAGGATCTTGTGCTGATACAGCGGCGGCACGCGAAAATATGAGAAGATAACCAGGAAGACGAAGATATTGTCGACCGACAGCGATTTTTCGATGATATAGCCTGTGAGGAATTCAAGCCCCGCTTGCCGGCCCAGCCAGATATAGACGCCGAGATTGAAGAGCAATGACAGCGCTATCCAGAACGCGCTCCAGCCGAGCGCCTCCCTCATCCTGATCTCATGCGGCCTGCGATGAAAGACCTTGAGATCGAGCACGAGCATCGCGATGATGAAGAGATTGAATGCGACCCAAGCGATGACGGGGATATGGTTCATTGTCAGTGCCTGAAGTGTCTCACACCCGTGAATACCATCGCCATGCCGTGTTCGTCCGCTGCTGCTATCACTTCTTCGTCGCGCACCGAACCTCCGGGCTGCACCGCGGCCGTCGCCCCCGCCTGAGCCGCAGCATCGATACCGTCTCGGAAAGGAAAGAAGGCGTCCGACGCGACGACCGACCCCTTGAGTGCGGAGCGCGCCTTCATCACCGCGACCTTCGCCGCGTCCACGCGGCTGGTCTGCCCGCAACCTATGCCCAGCGTGCGGCCGTCCGCGGCGTAGACTATGGCGTTGGACTTCACGTGTTTGCATATGCGCCACGCAAACTCGAGTGAAAGCCACTCCTCCGCCGTTGGCGCTCGTTTCGTGACTACCTTCGCGTCTCTCACCGATTCGCGGGAGACGTCGCGATCCTGGACCAGCAGGCCTCCCACGACCTTGCGCAGATTCCAACCTGATGGCGTAAACGACTCGCCCAGTCCAGGCACCTCAAGGAGCCTGAGGTTTTTCTTTGCAGTAAGGACTCTGAGAGCGCCGTCTTCAAAGCGCGGCGCGGCAATCACCTCGTAGAATGTCTCGGCGATCTGCTTCGCGGTCTTTTCATCCAGAGGACGGTTGAAACCGATGATGCCCCCGAATGCGGAGACCGGGTCGCACTCGAACGCCTTTGCGTATGCATCGGCGAGCGACTCGTCGGAGACGGCCGCACCGCATGGATTTGCGTGCTTGACGATGACAGCGGCGAACCTTCCGTCAGCGAATTCTTTTACCATCTCGAGCACCGCATCCGCGTCCATTATGTTGTTGAACGAAAGCTCCTTGCCCTGCAGCTGCTTCGCATTGCCCAGGCAGGGTTCCTTCGGAAGCGCGGAATCGCGGTAGAACGCCGCTTTCTGGTGGGGATTCTCGCCGTAACGCATGGCGGAGACCAGATCGAAGGTAAACCCGAGTGTGGCGGGCATATCGAGCCTTGAGCCGTCGAGTTCGACGCCGGAGAGCCACGTCGTAATCGCCGCGTCGTAGCGGGCGGTAGCTGCAAAGACCTTCTTCGCGAGCTTGAACCTGGTCTCGCGCGAGAGCGAATTGCCATGCTCGTCCATCTCGCCGATTATTGCGGCGTAGTCTGCGGGATCCACTACAGCCGCAACGTCCTCCCAGTTCTTAGATGCGGCGCGCAGCATCGTGGGCCCGCCTATGTCGATGTTCTCGATGGCATCCTCAAGCGTACATCCGGGCTTTGCCACCGTATCCTCAAAGCGGTAGAGGTTCACCGCGATGAGATCGATCGGCACTATTCCGTTCTCCTGCATCTGTTTGAGATGAGACTGCTCTCCCCTGCGGCCCAGAAGTCCGCCGTGGATCCTGGGGTGCAGGGTCTTGAGCCTCCCGTCCAGTATCTCGGGGAAACCGGTAAATTCCGAGACGTCGACCACGGGCACGCCTGCAGCTCGAATAGCGGCGGCAGTTCCTCCGGTGGAGAGTATCTCGACGCCGCGCTCGTGAAGCGCCTTTGCAAATTCCACAGCACCGGTCTTGTCGGTGACGCTGATTAAAGCCCGAGTAATTTTTGTCATTCGTCCTCCGTTAACTCCTCCCCTTTGTAAGGGGAGGATGGGAGGGGTAGACCGTGGATGCAGCGCTGATCTACCTCCCCTGCCCCTCCTTACAAAGGAGGGGAAAAATTCGTCACTTTGCCACGACGCTCGCTCCGCCCATGCGCCCGAGGGTCTTGATATCCTCGTCGATCAGCCTGAATCCTGCGCCTACGAAGAAGTCATTCGCGTTCTGGCTGGCGATGATGTCATCCAGTCCGCCGAGCAAATAGAAGTTCTTGGTGACGGCCACGTCGCCCATGAGTTTGAGGTGCGGCCGCTGGCCGTAGCGGCTCTGAAAATCGAACGCAGAGAAGTGAACGCCTAGCGGACCCTTGTCGTAGTCCAGGCCCACGCCGCCCGTGGACTCGATGAGTCCTCCGCGCACCGTAAAATCGTAGAATTTCTTCGCGAGCTGAGCCGAGATCCTGAGCTTATTGCGCTCGATCGTGCCGGTATCAGTGATGACCTGAGTCGTATTGTTGCCCACGGTCACGTCGGTGGTGCGCACCGTGTGAGAGGGATTCGGATTCGGGTCAGCCACGAAATCGAGCAGGAATGCCTTGTCGGGCGAAGGTCTCAGTGCGACATGGACGTAATTCTTGAAGTCTTGCGACTTTGTCAAATATTCCGCGTGGTAGCCGACCTCCGCCTCCAGCCTCCTGAATCCACCCAGCGTCTGGTTGAGGTTGTCCACCGCCTCGTTGAGCTTGTCGACCGTCTCCTCGTCGTTGACGAGCCTGCCCACAGTACCCTTGCCTTCGTCGATTTTGCGCGTGATGGACGCGATGCGGTCCATCGACTCCTCTACGTTGCCACTGCTCTGCGCGATCATCTCCTTCAGCTGCGCGCTGAGCTCCGCGATGTTGTTAGCAATGCGGTCGACGTTGTCGGTATTGCGGAGCGTCACATCCTTGATGGCCTCGGTGAATTGATCGAGGTTGGAGACGATGCGGTTGATGGGCGCGTTCTCGTCGTCGCCGACCATGGTGCGCAGGGATCCGGTGACGTGTTTTATGTCGTCGGCTATCAGGTTGAACTGGCTCACTAGCGAGTTGATGTCGCCCGTACGCTCGGAGTTGGGGATCTCGCCGCCTGAAGAGAGGAGCGGACTTCCCTGGCTTCCTGGTATGAGTTCGACGTAGGTCTCGCCTAGAAAACCGCGCGTGCGAAGAATGGCCGTGCTGTCATTCGGCAGTTTAACCTCGTCGGAGAGCGCCAGCGTGACCAGGGCGTTGCGCGATTCCTGGAGGTTAATTTTTTTCACGACTCCGATCTGCACGCCGGCGAGCTCCACCGGCGCCTTGATCTTGAGGCCCGTGGCGTTGTCGAACGAGACCGTGAGATCGTATCCGCCGCCGTGCACGGAAGTCTTGTCGCCCACGCGGAGCGTGGACCACGCGAGCAGCGCAATGATCGCCGCAGCGAAGATTCCAACTTTGAGTTCTGCAGGCGTGCGCCTCACCGAACCTCCCCCGCATTTGCCTTACGGCCGCTTGCTTCCAGGAATTCCCTGGCCGCCGGATTCTCCGAGCGGCGGAATTCTTCGGGCGATCCACGCTCTATAATACGGCCGTCGTGGATCATGGCTATCTGATCGGCGACGCGAAGCGCGGAATCGATATCGTGGCTTATGACCACGGACGTGATCGAAAGCTTTTGTTGCATGGACAAAATCAGGTTGTCAATGGCAACGGTCATGATCGGATCGAGACCCGTGGTGGGCTCGTCGTAGAGTATGATCTTCGGCTCCAGGACTATCGCCCGGGCGAGCCCTACCCGCTTTCTCATACCTCCGGAGAGCTCTGAGGGCATCTTGCGGCCTATTCCAGGCAGTCCCACGAGGGCGAGCTTCTGCTCCACGATGCGCTCCACGTCAGGCAAGGCCCTTCCGCGGTGGCTCTCGATGAGCGGGAAGGCCACGTTATCGAGCACGGAAAGCGAGTCAAAGAGCGCCGCGTTCTGAAAGAGCATTCCGAAGCGCCTGCGAAAATCGTTGAGTTCCCTGCTGCCGAGCGCCGCGAGGTCTACTCCGTCAACAACCACGCGTCCCTTGTCGGGCTTGAGAAGCCCGATGATGTGCCGCAGCAGCACGGTCTTTCCGCTGCCGGACGGTCCGATGATGACGGTGATCTTGCCCTTCGGGATCACGAGATCGATGCCCTTGAGGATAGCAACGCCGTCGAACGACTTGTGAAGACCCTTTATCTCGATCATTGTCTATTGATTACGTACTCAAGTATCCACGTCGTCAGAAAATAATCCGTTATTAATATTGTGACTGCGGAGACGACCACTGCTCGCGTCGTTGCCTTGCCCACGCCCTTGGCGCCGGACCTGGTGTGATAACCCATGTAGCAGCTGATTGCCGCGATGAGGAAGCCGAAGATCGCGGCCTTGATGAGCCCGGACCAGATATCGTCCGCATCGACGTAATAGTAGAGCCGGTGCATGAACGGACCTTCGTTGATCCCTAAGAGATAGATGCCAACGACGTATGAGCCCACGACTCCCACGTAATCGTAGAGCATGGTGAGCAGCGGGACCATGACGGTGCACGCCACGATGCGCGGCACCACCAGATACTGGATCGGATTCACGGCCATGGTCTCGAGCGCGTCGATCTGCTCGGTAACGCGCATGGTGCCAAGCTCCGCGGCCATCGCGGAGCAGGCGCGCGCGGTGACCATGATGGCTGCAAAGACAGGTCCTATCTCGCGCGTGAGCGAGAGCCCCACGGTGGCTCCCACCATGCTCTCCATGTTGAAGAGGCTGTAGACCTTGCCTGACTGGAGGGCGAAGACCGCGCCCGTGAAGAATGCGGTGAGCGCTATAATCCAGGTTGATTTGACGCCAACGAATTCCATCTGCTTCGAGAATTGATCGAAACGATACGGCGGCCGGAACGTCCACAGGATAGCCTGCCACACGAACTCGCACCAGCGGCCGAGCTCCCCCGATGCAGCGATCAGGCTGCGGCCGAGAGGCGTGAACACTGGAGAGACTATGGCGAGGACGCGTTCCATATATAATGATAGCGATCAGCCTTCAGCACTCGGCTTAAACCTGTCACATCACAGTCTGTGTGCTGACAGCTGAATGCTGAGTGCTGAATGCTAACCAGCTGTTTTTTCGGTAAAAACGTGAGGTCGGCTTGTAACAGTGAGGAATGGGGTTGTCAAAGGCTATGTGGAAATCCAGGGGATGACGCGCGGGCGAAGTTTTGCGCCATATCGCGAGGATTTATTGCGGGGATTCGGCTGAGATCTGATGATCCGGATTCGAATGAAAACAGCTGACAGGCTGTGTCGCGAGTTCAGTCCTTGTTCGCATATCTCCTGAGGCTATTCCACAGGGCAGCTCCTGCGTCGAAAACAGTCTTAGAAAAGGCATCTTCGACCTTCACGTGGCCGTCTGCAACTTACTGGAAACCTTCCCCGACCGACCGGGCTGCATCTTTGACCGCATCGATCTTTTCCTCAGCCTCTTCCTGAGGAATATCCCTGCCACCGACTGGACCCGTTGCAGGATCTTCCTCTCCTCCATGATAGGCCCAGGGATCATATCAACCCACAGGACCTGCCATGCGCCACCTCCTTCATGAAACAAGTCATGATGGCGAAGTGCTACTTCTAACATCTCATTATCAGTCAGGCGGACAGGCAAAGTTGCAAGCGCGGGATAGAAAAAGGCATTATGCGCTATCGACTTGATAATATTCGAGAAATGAAGAAAAAAAGCGAGCCTGAGCCCCTGGACGGAACAAAAACGACTCAAATGAGAAAACCTGCTCCCTCTTTCTGATGAAATACGAGGACTCGAAGAACTCGCGCGACCTCTTCCGGTCAGTTCAGGGTTCGATTCTTTGATGTTGCCCAGGGCAGCCCTCAGACGGAGCAAAAAATACTCAATTATTTCAAAATATTACACCCTCCAACCATGAGACTCCATCTTGCTGTTTTTAAGATGTTTTGACCAAACGACGACCAATTCATGAAATAATTTTTCCGTTTTTTTTATGATTTATATCAAAGACTTACACACACAATCTGATTCAAGAAATCTGGCCGTGACAACTTGAGGCACTCCCACAACCGATAAGAAGTCTGTAGGGAGAACGCCTGTCTGCGATCTTCTTTCCCTCCCTCACACGTATTTATTTCCATCTATGTTTGATTCCATCAAACAGATCATCTGTTTTCTGGGTTTATGCACTGAAGGGATCTCGGAGAACGGAGTTGATCCGGCAGATAAGGTCACCGCAACGGATGCGTGCGCTGATGGACATTGTCAAAGTGTGCCATCACTTTATATTGAACCATATGTGGCTGAGGCATTACAAAACGTGACACGGAGCGTGAGCACTCAGCGCAACATCCACTTCTGGGAAGAACACGCTACTCATGACATCGTTCCCTCATGCGCGCTGCTCAAAAACTTCCCTCCTGAGCATCAGGAAGAAGTGACGGAATTGATTGAGACTCTTGAGCTCTATTTGAGCGATACGCATGGAATGCATGAATCGCGTATCGATCTCATATCCGCCCTCGCAAAGGTTACAGCGGCAGGACCTATCGAAAGGAGGAAAGAGATCATCTCATCTGTGAATAAAATCTTTAATGGCTCCAGCATGAGCGATACCAACAAGAATAACCTGGGACTATGGCTGACCAAAGCGATCGGCAGGGCAAACAATCTTGAAGAAGCAGCCTTATACATTTCAACTCTGAAACAATTCCTATTCAGGATATATGCACATAAATACGCCCTTTTCGGTACGGAACGTTCCAACTTCGAAGATGCGTGTACTTATTTGATCGAACGTGTACTTGCGTCATCTTCCGTGGTCTTTTCCTGCAAGAAAATATTATCCATGGATATCTCTATTGATAATGATCTCATCAAGCAGCTCCATAATGCAGAATTAATCGCACGAGAAATCGATCCAGAACTTGCATCAGATCCAGCTATTATAGTTGGCATAGCCCATGGCATCAGTAAGCTTGGCGAGAGCAATACCAGGGAGCTAGTCCATAAATGCGGCATCATTTATTTTGATCGATATCCCAAAAAGTATCTTGAAGAAACGCTGAAAAACCTCAAGACAAAATCAATCGACTCATCCAAACCCCTGATGGTCGTAACGACTGCTTACGCTGATCACAATGCTGCGATGCAATGGAACATCACCTCGAGCGACTATGACCACTTATCAAGATATTATCGTATAGTCTTTACCGAGGCCGGAACAGATCGCCAGCTGATCTCAACAATGAAAGCCATGACCGCTCGAACCGGTCCTGCTGCCGTCTGGTATCTCTCTGCACATTCGAATCAAAATGGAATGCAACTGGGTTCTGATGCAAAGAAGGATGAAAACATGCTGGATGTTTCAGACGTGGAGACCTGGAAAGATTTCCGAGGCACCTTGATTTCCAAGAATGCGCTGATTGTTCTGAAGGGTTGCAATCTTGGCAATGAAGAAAGTGGAAACAATCACTCCTTTGCGAGAAGCCTGTCGGCAATCATACCAGAGTCCAGAGTATGGTCTTATGGCAACTTTTTAAACACTTCGGTGAAATTTATTACAGATTCCAATGGTGCCATCTCGGCAATTGCAATGAAACGAGGGGATGGGAAAGCCACCGCTGAATATGCTCTCTACCGTAACGGTGGAAAAATGGTCCTCTAGATCGTGGAGTTATTTCAAGGCAGCACCGTAAACAGCAACTTCTCTTTTCCCCTCCCGCTCAGTTCATCAGGGGTGAACAGTTTGATCACCCCGAACTCGCCGTCGTAGCCCGCTTCGCGGATGACCTTCCCCTTGCGCAGACGCGATATCGCCTCGACCACGACCTGCGGCGCAATGCGACTGATCTCGTTTGTATCGATGCTGGAGAGGATCGCCAGTTCCGACCCGAGGCGCGCAAGCATTCCTTCATACGCCGCGACCACGCCCTTGGTCGCCGGCCCCTTGTCCATGATCTCGGCGATGATCTCGACAAGCGGTATGAGCGAAATGACCTTCCCTCCGGTCGCAGGTGGCGCACACCCCTCTTCGCGATCCGCCAGCACCTCCACACGATTGAGCACGCCCACAGTCACGGGCCTGCCGCAGACCGGGCACGCCTCTTTGAGCGCGCGCGTCTCTTTGGGATCGAGCCGCGTCTTGCAGTTGCGATGTCCGTCGGCATGGTATTTTCCCTCCTCGGGAAAAAACTCCACCGTGCCGACGTAGCCGTCACCGTTTTTGAGCGCGCCGACGATCGCGCCGTAGTCCATGGCCGTATCGAATATGCACGCCTCACGGCCGAGCTTGTGCGGCGAATGCGCGTCCGAATTCGAGACCAGGCGAAATCTATCCAGCGAGGAGACTCGCCAGTTCATCGCAGGATCTGAGGATAATCCCGTCTCAACAGCGAAGATATGCTTCGCCAGATCGCCGTAGCAGTCGTCTATGGAATCAAAGCCTGACTTGGAGCCGAGCGCGGAAAACCACGGAGTCCAGATATGCGCGGGAATTAAAAACGATTGAGGATCGGATTCGAGCACTATCTCCAGGAGGTCGCGCGAATCGAGCCCCAGAATAGGCCGGCCGTCGGACGCGATGTTGCCGATGCGCGCGAGCGCCTTTGAGATCCGTGCAGCAGCTTCGAGATTCGGTGCAAACACCACGTGATGCACCTTGCGCGTTCGATCGCCCTTCTTGTAGATAGTGGAGATCTCCACGGAGAGGATGAATCGCACCTCTCCCCTGCATGCTTTGGGAACCTGCTCGTCCGCCTTTGCCCGCAGATCATCCTTCAGCGTAAAGAGCCCGCTGCCGTCAGAGACGAGTTTATCTTTGAGCTCGGCCTGCCACGCAGGGTGCGTGAAATCGCCCGTGGCCACGACCGCGATGCCCTTCTTCTGCGCCCAGATCGCAAGGTGCTCGAGGTCGCAATCCCGAGCAGTCGCGCGAGAATGCTTGGAGTGAATATGGAGATCGGCAAAGAAGTTCATTTATAAACCAAGGTCTGCCAGTAACGTAAACAACGCCAGCAAAGCCAGCAACGCGTGAATGACAAGTTGATTTTTCGAGACATGCTTTTTTCAAGTTTGCTTGCGTTGCTTGCGTTGCTTGCGTTGCTTGCGTTGCTTGCGTTGCTTGCGTTGCTTGCGTTGCTTGCGTTGCTTGCGTTATTCAGCGTATACCCTCGGCATCCGCTTCGATATGCCGCAGAGTATTTCGTAGGTGATCGTTCCTGCCAATGAAGCGAGCTCGTGCAACGTGATTCGTTCATTGCCCTGCACGCCAAGCAAAACCACTTCGTCGCCCACCGCGACGCCATCCACCTCTGTGATATCGACGACGATCATGTCCATAGTGACTCGGCCCACGACCGGCGCACGCTGCCCGCGGATCAGCACGCTCGCCTTGTTGGAGAGCGCCCATGGGTAGCCGTCCGCATATCCGATCGGCACTATCGCGAGCCTGCTTTGCCTCTTTGTCGTGAAAGTTCCGCCATAGCTCACTCGCGCTCCGGCAGGCACGCGCTTGAGAAGCACTGCCTTGCTCATGAGACCCATCACCGGCCTGAGCGTCTCCTTCGCAAAATTGCAGCCGTTGCAGTCCCCATAGAGCGCAAGGCCCGGCCTCACCCAGACCTCGGATGCGCCGGGCACGTCCACGGGTTCTCCTCTCAATACGGCCATGCTGTTGGCGATATGCCAGACCTTAATCGCGCCGATGGTCTGCTCGATCTTCTCGCGGCTGGCCATAAAGATATTCATCTGACGCGCGGAAACATCCGCTACATCTGCCTCAGCGAGGTGAGTCATCACTCCCTCGACACGGAGGTGCGGACATTGTTTTATCTTGCCGAGCAAATGATCGAGCGACTCCGGACGCACGCCCAGCCTGCTCATACCTGTATCGATCTTGAGATGAACCGGGATCTTGCGGCCGGTTGCACGGGCATCGGCATCGAGCGATTCGAGCACACCGCTGGAGTTGATCACGGGCGTGAGATTCGCCTCGACCATCTTCTTCGATGCAGGCGAACCCATGCCCATGAGTCCGCCCATGACGATGATCTCCGTCTTGATCCCGGCATCCCGCAGCTCGAGCCCCTCTTCCACCGTTGCAACTCCGAGCGCGCGCACGCCGCGCTTTTCCAGCGCCCTGGAGACCTGCACCGCTCCGTGGCCGTAGGCATCGGCCTTCACCATGGCCATGATGCCGCATCGAGGAGCTACGCGCGCCTTGATCAGATCGTAATTGTGCGCCAGCGCGGCCAGGTCCACCGTGGCCCATGTAGGCCGGAAAAGAATATTTCCGTTCCCGTCTTTCACCTGAAAACCCCTGAATTTTGCGATAAATGAATGCGGGCTTCTAACAACGCCCTCCCGCATTGTCAAAAGGTATAACGATGGATCCTGGAGGTGCGAGCTATTCTTTTTCGAGCCAGGTTTTGAGAAGCAGCGAAACATCTTTCGCGGATTCGTCTGCAATCATACGCAGCTCTCCTGAATTCGTGTCGATGGAACCGATGAGGCGATATTCATTTCGATCGGCCGACGGAAACCGCGCCACATTGACAGCGCCCGAGTCGAAATCCATCAAGATCGCATGATGGGGATCCATCCTCAGCATCCATTTTCCCCTGTAGGCGTTCTTCAGACCTCTGGCGGACACCCCCGGATTTCGCCCCTGCCCGGCTATCCGCCTGTAGACGCAGAAGGTGGCGCGTAAGGCATATGGCGCCGCGCCCGAATCGAGCGTCATGCGCCCATGCTGTCCGTTCTGCGGATAATGGATGATCTTCACCCAGTCCAGATCGGTGTCCAGGGGCATGAGGAAATCCAGCACCAGCTCGCTCTGAAGGACGAGATACCCTCCTGTGGCGACCGCCATTCTGACAAGCTCGATCTGTCGCTGGTCCGTGGGCATATTGAGAACTGCCAGCTGATATCGAGGTCCATGAATCATACAGTGCAGCATGAATTTCAGATCGCGAAAACACGCGAGCCTCTGCCTGTCCGCTGCGGCAAATGATCGCGGATTCATTCTTTCAAATGCACGATTTTCAACTGCAGCGACAGAGGCCCCCTGCTTCAGAAGCGATTTCAGGACGCTTGTATGTCCTCCATGTCCGATTTCGGCGGCCTGGATTGAAGAGGCGCCGCGGGCCTTCAGATCCTCAATGAGATGAGAGAATAGCGCATCCTGCACCTCGAGCGTGGAAGCTCCTGCGAGGGACCTCTCTGCCGTGAGCCAGAGCGCATCGCCAAGTTCGCGATATGCTGGATCGCCTGATTTGAGTACGCCATACTGAAATCTCATCGACTCCGACCTGCGCTGTTCAAAGCCAAATACCGATCCATAGGATTTCAAGGGGTCCGTCGATTGCCTGGCAATCGTCACTGAATCGAGCTGCACAGACTCGATCTCAGCTTCCAGGGCCTCGTCATCCGTATCCGGCAATGCAGTAGTCGAACCCGAAATGTCGGCGGATTCGGAATTCGCCGTCATAGCCGATTCCGAACTCCATGCCGGTTCAACAAATGCGTTTGTCGCTTTCAGCCAGAACATGGGCCTCTCGCTCTCGCTCTTGCTCAATCAACACAACAGCTTCGATCGATTCATCCTTTTCGGCCGTGGCATGAAAAAGTTGCGCGCAATTCACGGTTTGAACCCGTCACAGAGTTTCATATTGCAATCAATGTAATGTCAGCGTAATAGGCGCGGCTTATGAACAGCACAATTTCATGCACTTACATCGGCCACGCCACAACGCTCATCAAATGGGGCGAGACGAAGATTATCACCGATCTACACCTGGGCAAACGCGTGATTATCTCGCCGAGGCGCATGCCGTTGCCTATCGAGCCAGGCTCGTTGCCTGAGCTCTCGACAATTCTCATTTCTCATACTCACTGCGATCATCTGAACATATCGAGCTACAAATATATCTCCTGTGGCGTGCCGATCATAGTTCCCGAGGGGTGCGAACGCGCGGTCGGCAGGTATCTGTCAAATCCGGTGATCGAGCTCTCGCACTTTGCGAGGCATGAGCTCGCCGACGGCACTGAGATCACGGCCGTGCCGGTGATTCACAGCAGCAGCCACTTCATTCCCACTTACCGCACCAGATCAAACGCCTACATCGTGAAGAAACCGGGTTCCGATGGCAGCGTCTATTTCTGCGGCGATTCCGGCTACGGTTCTCACTTTGCCGAAACCGGAAATCTGGGCCGCATCGACCTCGCGATCCTGCCGATCGGCAGCTACTGCCCCCGCTGGTATATGCGCCGGCTTCACATGACGCCAGCAGAGGCGGTCACCGCATTCGAAGATCTGCGCGCGGCCCACATGATCCCGATCCACTACGGCACGTTCCGCCTCTCCCTCGAAAATCCCGAGGCGCCCTTGCGCTGGCTGGGCAAGATCCTCGAGGAGCGACCTGACCTTGCGTTAAAGGTCCACCCGCTCACGCCGGGCGAAACGCGAACGTTTGATATCCGTCCGCTCTCCTCGGAACATCGCGAACAGGTTGCATAAAATCTTTCAACCTCACTACCCTTTGACAGCATGAAACCTACCTGCTATGCGCCACTTACCGCTAGGGGTGCGTGAAAGCTGAGAATCGGGCGCTGCGCCCGATACCCTCGGAACCTGATCCAGTTAATCCTGGCGCAGGAAAGCGGAGAATAAACACGCGCGCCCGTTTTCGGGTGCGTTTTTTTTCGTGAATCGCGAGGCAAAGATGAAGATCATACTCAATGGCAAGGAAACGGAGTTCTCAAAAGAGATGATCGTGGCTCAGTTGCTCGATCACCTCAACATGCCGAGGCAAGTGACGGCGGTGGCGGTCAACGGCGCCATCGTCCCGCGCGATAGGCATGAGATGCACGCGATTGCTGACGGTGATAAAATCGATATCCTGCGCGCAATCGGAGGGGGATAACGGCAGCCAGCAACGTAAACAACGCAAGCAAAGCCGGCAACGCGGTAAACAACAAGTTGATTTTGCGAGACCAGCCGTCAAGTTTGCTTGCGTTGTCACTTCGTTCTGACGATCAAGGCTATTTGTTCCGAGCTCCGCTCGTCACGCATTATATTTTTTGTTCGTTGCTTGCGTTGGAGTCAAATTATGCAGACATCTCTCATTATAGCGGGCAAGGAATTCCATTCCAGGCTCCTCATCGGCACCGGCAAGTTTTCTTCGCACGAGACGATGCGTGCAGCAGTCGACGCCTCTGGCGCAGAGATCGTCACAGTGGCGCTGCGGCGCGTGGACCTCACCTCGCCTGCTACCGACATCCTGAGCTTCATCGACCGCAAGCGGTATCTGCTGCTCCCCAATACCTCCGGCTCTCGCACTGCAGACGAAGCGATTTTGTTCGCGCGACTGGCGGCCGAGGCGGGGCTCGGGACATGGGTCAAGATCGAGGTCGTGCCCGAGCCGCGCTATCTCCTGCCCGATCCAGTGGAAACGCTCAAGGCGACGGAGATACTTGCAAAAGAAGGCTTCACGGTCCTGCCGTATATGAATGCAGATCCAGTTCTGGCGCTGCGGCTCGCGGACGCGGGCGCTGCAACGGTCATGCCTCTCGGCAGCCCCATCGGGAGCAACCGCGGGCTCAAGACGCGCGATTCCATCCGTATTATAATCGAGCAGGCGCGCGTGCCGGTCGTTGTCGACGCAGGGCTCGGCGCTCCATCGCACGCGGCAGAGGCAATGGAGATGGGCGCTCACGCGGTGCTCGTGAATACAGCTATAGCCGTCGCCGACGATCCTGTGCGCATGGCCAGTGCGTTCCGGCAGGGAGTTGAGGCGGGCCGAGCGGCATTCGAGGCAGGATGCGCTCCTGAAAGCGAATGTGCCGAGGCATCGAGCCCACTCACGGGGTTTTTACGTGATCAGTGACTATATGTACCCTCTTGATGATCTCAAAAATAGCCCATCCCTTCCGTGGAGCCGTGTGCAGCGGCGCCTCGGCGCGATGGACCTCTCGCTCGCCGAAGCAGCCTCCTTGCTCACAGTTGAAGCAGCTGATCATCTTGAAGAGATGGCGCAGGCAGCGCACGCGCTCACGCGGCAGCGCTTTGGAAAGACGGTAAAACTCTACGCGCCTATCTATCTCTCCAACGAATGCATCAACTCCTGCCGCTATTGCGGTTTCAACGTTAAAAGCAGCATAGAACGAAGAACTCTCTCCCCCGCTCTGGCGCTAGAAGAGGCAAAGGCGGTGATCGCAAAAGGTCACAGACACCTACTGCTGGTTGCAGGCGAAAGCCCGCGCGCCATGCCAATATCGCTCCTCGAGGAGATAGCGCGCGCGATCCGGCCCCTGGCAGCGGGCCTTTCGGTGGAGGTGCAGCCGTTCGATGAGGCTGGATACAGCAGGCTCGCGGCAGCGGGCGTGGATGGGGTGACCCTCTATCAGGAGACGTACGACGAAGGGACGTATCGCGAGATGCACCCGGCCGGCCCCAAGAGCATCTTCGGCTCGCGCGTGGATGCGATCGACGCGGCCGGCCGCGCTGGCATGCGATTTCTGGGAATCGGAGCTTTGCTCGGCCTCGCGGACTGGAGGGCTGAAGCGCTCTCGCTCATCGTACATGCTCGCGAACTCATGCGCACGCACTGGCGCGCGGCAATCAGCGTAAGCGTTCCCCGCATACGCGACTGTGCGTCGGGATTCACGCCGCCGCATCCAGTGTCGGACCGGGAGCTGGCGCAGATGATAGTGGCGCTGAGGCTTTCGCTCCCGGACGCAGGCATCGTACTCTCCACGAGGGAGCCCGCAGCGCTGCGCGACAGTCTCCTGCCGCTGGGCATCACGCAGATGAGCGCGGGCTCGGTGACAAGACCCGGCGGCTACACGGCTGAACCCGGGAGCGGGGAACAATTCCATCTAGAGGACGCGCGCGCACCGGATGAAGTAGCCGCGATGCTCGCACAAAAAGGCTACGACCCGGTATGGAAGGACTGGGACGCAAGGCTTTCGGGGTAACAGCCGTATGTGCGTAAATCGCCTTTGCCGAGAACGGGGATATTGCCGCCAATGAATTTCGCGCCACGGAGGACGCTGCTCCGTGCCACAGAGGACGCGGATCACCCCGCCCTCCCGGCGAATGAGTCGACACGGAGTGATTATCAGATGATTTGACTAACGGTTTGGTACGAGCCATCGCGTTCCAGTTCATTCGGCGGGAGGGCGGGATAATCCGCTTGCTATGTACCACTTCGCAAATGGTTTTTTCACTTGATAACGAGTCTTTTTTTGGACTTGCGCAGCGGCACATAGTAAGCGCTGGTCCTGTCCCCTCGCCGGACGAACGGGAACGCCCAGGCAAATGCTACACCGTTAGCTGCACGAGCAGATAATTATTCGGTGTCGACTCGTCCGCCGAGGGGACAGGGCCCGCGCGTTCTCTGTGGCACGGCGTTCGGCGACGGCGAGGAACTCACGGGAAAGGACATTTCAATGACCACGCAACTGCAATTTGCACGCAAGGGAATCGTCACGGATCAGATGCGCAAAGTGGCGACGAAGGAGCGGCTGGACGCGGAGTTCGTTCGCAAAGAGGTTGCGGCGGGAAAGCTCATCATCCCGGCGAACGTGAATCACACAAACCTGGAGCCGATCGGCATCGGACATTGCTGCTCCTGCAAGATCAACGCGAACATCGGCAACTCCGCGCTCTCCTCGGACCTGGGCGGCGAGCTCTGCAAGCTCTCCGCGGCTCTTGAGGCCGGAGCGGATGCGGTGATGGACCTCTCCACAGGCGCAGATATCGACTCGATCCGCCGCGGAATCATCGGCCGCTGCCCGGTGCCCGTGGGCACTGTGCCGCTCTATGAGGCCGCGGAGATGGTGGACGAGATCGAGGATCTTACGGTCGATCAACTCTTCTCCGTGATCGAACGCCATGGCGAACAGGGAGTGGACTTCATCACCGTGCACTGCGGGCTGCTCGCCGCGCACGTACCCCTGGCCACGAGGCGCACTGCCGGTATCGTATCCCGCGGCGGCGCGTTAACTGCGCGCTGGATGCAGAAGAACGGAAAGGAAAATCCCCTCTTCGAACACTTCGACAGGCTGCTCGATATCTGCCGTAAATACGATATCTCCCTATCGCTCGGCGACGGGCTCAGGCCCGGGTGTCTTGCCGACGCATCCGACGCGGCCCAGTTCGCGGAGCTCGCCACTCTGGGCGATCTGGTGCGGCGCTCGCGCGAGGCCGGGGTGCAGGCCATGGTCGAGGGGCCCGGGCACGTACCCTTCGATCAGATCGAGATGAACGTAAAGAAACAGATCGAGCTCTGCGATGGAGCGCCCTTCTACGTGCTGGGCCCTCTGGTGACGGACATCGCGGCCGGCCACGATCATATCGTATCCGCCATCGGCGGGACGATGGCAGCGTTCGCGGGCGCCTCCATGCTCTGCTACGTCACTCCCGCCGAACACCTCGGCCTGCCGGACGTCACGCAGGTCCGCGCCGGAGTGATCGCGCACAAGATCGCGGCGCACGCGGCAGACATCGCCCGCAAACGTCCCGGCGCAAGGGAGCGCGACGACGAGCTCTCAAGGGCGCGCTACGCGCTCGACTGGAACCGCCAGTTCGAGCTCCTGCTCGATCCCTCGGGCGCGCGCAAGATCTGGGAGGCCGCGCACTCGAACAACGTCCCCGAGCACGCCTGCACCATGTGCGGCCCCAAATTCTGTGCAATGAAGATTTCGAGGGAGCTGGATACGAAACTGCCCTGACGCCCATTTCACACCTCTTTTCATCCGGGATCCGTAGAAACCGCGCAACAAATGCGGATTTCTGTCGATACGGGGGATGTCCGGCATGAAACCATCGAAGGGGCGTTGATGGGCCTTGAGACCGCATTTAACGTTACATCTTATGCCGCTGGCATTCATCTGCCGGACATCCTTTTCTTTGCGGCCGCTGAAGAGGCGGATGACGCCCCGTTCTCATCCTGTGACTGCCCTTCATCTGAGGAATTGCCTCCCGAGGAATATCCCCTCTCCTCAACCGCTGCAGACGATCACATGGCGGCCTGGCCGCTTTCCGCCTTGGCTACAGGCTCTGCCTCATTCCGGATGCCGCTGATCAGCCACGCATCGCACGCTGTATTTGACGCTTTCAAGATGATCGACATAGCGCATCGCGGAATATGCGCTCTCTTTCTCGACGTCGGCCTATTCCTGAAGGATCGCGCCTCCGGCGTGTACTTCAATCCGCAGAGGCTCTCAGCCCGGATCTCCAGTGCGCTTCCCGATGCGGAACGCAGCGTGAGTGATTTTTGGGGGGTCCCGACAACGCACTGTCGCCCGAAAATGATTGAGGTCACAGAGCGGGCTAACAGGGGCGATGAGTGCGTGCGGGCATGGGTAAAACAGGGAAACGTTTTCTTCAACTGGAAAAGCTATCCCATGGTCGGTCCCGCGGATCTTCAAAAAATTCTCATCCACGAACTCACCCACGTCCTGCAGTGCCGGATCTTCGCCTCGACCTCCTCCGGAAGGGACCGGTTCGGCAAACGAGATATCAGGCGATCCATCCGCGAAGGCATGGCCTGCTTTTCGGCGGAAACGCTGTGTGCATCGGAGAGCACACCCTTGCGCGCTCGAACCTTGGAAGCGCTGAATGCAGCGATCGCGCGCTATTTCTCCCCGATACCCGCGCAAAAATCGACATCCGAGAACGAAGCGCCGCGCGGGAGAAACCGGCTGAATAAGCGGAGATCCGACCAAGGTTTGACAGTCAATCCCTATAAAACGGGAAGGGCCTTCATCAATGCCTTGCATCGCGCGGGTTTATCGCCAGAGGAGATGCTCTCTCTCTTCAAAAAAGAATTTCCCGCCTATGAAGAGCTCTTCATGCCCTGGAGATATCTCGAACGGATCGGCGCGAAAGCGAAGCTCGACCTCAAGATCGAGCGGCGGGATCTGGTCTCCTGGGCGAAGACGGCCGTGACGGAAGGCATGCGCGCGACTAAGGCGCGCGAGGCGGGAATCAAGGCATACACCGGGAAGAGATCTTCCGGCCGCGCACTTGTGTGGTCGCTGCTCGCGGGAAACATCAAGGATGGCGCCGAGCCGCCCTCTGTCAGGCGCCGACGGCAGGCCTTGGAATTCCTGCCCGCTCCGCGCGAGCGCGGCATTATCCTGATTGAAGAGCTCATGGAGTATCACGGCCTCTCTGACCTTCATGAGGTCGAGGCGGCGTTCGCTCTCTGTCCGCCTGAATCCTGGGTCGAGCAACTGGGCTCCACCCTCCCGATCCTCCGTCCGGACATCTATTCAAGGCTGCTGAGAGCTACAAGGCATCTGGGCAATGCCGGCGATGCGCTGGCACTCTACGGTCTGTACCATCAAAGTCACACCGGCCATGACCCGGCTGGAGAACAATATTTTTTCCCTCTTGAAAAGCGCGAAGCCTGTTTCCAGGATCTCGTCCGCATCGCTGGACCAAGACTCGGCAAAGTCCTAGAGAACATGTCAGCGCCGGCATTTTACGATCTTGCCTATTCCATCATCATCGCGCACATGGACATCCAGGCGCTCAAGGGCTTGGCGCCGTACGAGCCCGATCCGAACTGGAGGGATTAAAACTGCAGACAAACGGATGATGTCTCTTGTCGAGATGATCTGAGGCGCCGGCGCAGATCCTGTACTTCACGTTTTTAATATGCTACGGTTTCACTCATGATGTCATCAACTTCATCCGCTGTTCGGCGCCTTCTGGCCCGCATGCGAAACGTCAACTTCGCCTTCCTCTTCGGCTCCGAGGCGCGCGGAAAAGCTGGAAAGGCAAGCGACGTGGACATCGGGCTCTTTCTCGCGCGCCCGCTTGCGCCGGAAAAACGGCTCGCGCTCCGTCTGGACCTGGCGGATAAACTCAGCGGACTGACGGGTCGTGAGGCGGACGTCGTCATTCTCAACAGCGCCGGGAGTTTTTTGAAATACCAGGTCGCCCGTGATGGAAAGCTCCTCTTCGAGCGAAAGCGGGGAGCTGCAAAACAGTTCAGATTGAACGCCATCAAGGAATATTTCGACTATCTCCCCACCTTCAATTTTCACTTCAATCGCCAGAAGAAGAGGAGGACAGCCTGATGGTCAACGTAATGCTCGTCAAAAAGCTCCTGGCCGACCTACGCGAAAAAAAACAGATCCTCGAAGGCCGCAAAATCAAATCATTCAGCGAGTTCAGAAGCGATCCATTCCTGCACAACGGCGTACAGCATCTGCTGGAGATCATGGTTGAGATCGCCGTGGACATCGGCAACCATATTATTGCGGACGAGGGATGGGGAACGCCCTCTTCAAACCGGGAGATATTTGAAATCCTGGAGCATCACCGGGTAATCTCGAAAGACGCCGGCGCGCTCGCCAGAAAGATGGTCGGTTTCAGAAACATCGTCGTTCACATGTACGAGAAGGTCGACCTTGAAGAGGTATACGCGATCTACAAGCGCCGCCTTGGAGACTTCGAAAAATTCGCGAAAGAGATAGAGAAGTTTATCGCAAAAAAGAGATGAGTCGTGCTGATTCCTGCCTAAATAGATCGACTGTAATTCGTCATTCCATCAGATGAGTCGGAAGATCATTTCCGTGCAGCTGCCAGAGCCTCTGGAAATCTGTGGCGTCGTCGCGGGCGACGCCGAGCGTACGCTTGACAATGTGTGTATAAATGTGTAAGAATATGTGTAGAAATGGAGGTGGCCTGTGGCGACGAACCTTGCATTGAATGAGGAATTGCTCGAAAAGGCCCGTGAAATCGGCGGGCTCGGCACAAAAAAAGATACGGTCAACGAAGCTTTGCGCGAATTCATCGAGCGCCGGCAGCAGGGACGAATACTCGAACTTTTTGGAAAGGTTGATTGGGACGGGAAGTACGATTACAAGCGCGCCCGGAGGCGCAGATGAAATATATCGTCGACACCTCCGTCTGGTCACAGGCCCTGAGACGAAATCAACATCGTGAAACAGAAGAACTCCGAAAGCTCACCATCCTTCTGAGAGAAGGTGAGCGTATTTTTCTGCCAGGAGTCGTTCTTCAGGAGATCCTTCAAGGGGTTCGTCGTACGGCACAATTTCACCAGGTCAGGGATGCGTTGATTTATTTCCCGTTTCTCGAGACCGGGCGGGACGATCATCTTTTCGCAGCGGAGCTTTTCAATGTCTGTCGTGCAAAGGGCGTTCAGGCGGCTACGATCGACTTCCTTATTGCATCTCTTGCGATCAGGAACGAATGTATTTTGTTAACCGCAGATAAGGATTTCACGCATATCGCGAAACATTGCGAACTCAAACTTCTATGAAATATCCGGCGAATATCCGCCAGCCCACAATTTTCACAATTTTTCAGTGAATGCGCTGCTGCCCGAGTCGCTGGAAATTCATGATATCCTCAGGCATGACGCCGAGCGTGCGCGCATACTCCATCCAGTACGACGGCGGTTGCGCCGCAGCAGGATGGAAGCGGGCATACTGCGCGTGATCGAGCATCATCTCGACGACGGGAACTCCACCCATCGTGTGGCCGCGGTACATGAGGCAATAGACATAATATTCCCACGCCTTGCTGATCTGCGCGCGTTCTGCATCGCCCGCTGCATCCCAACGCGATTGCCAGAGTTCTTTCACGTCCGAGGATTGCGCAGTCTCTTTATCCGCGATCACGCGCTCCATCTCCACGTCCTTTTCTTTCGCGGACGGAGGTTGTTTGTCAGGTTCAGAAACTTCGGAAGAAACAGTTGATGTCTCTGATGCCGCGAGTTCACCGGCTTCATCCGAGCCCTCCGTGTTCGCATCCTTTCTCTCCGACGACACAAACTATGGCAGAGACGCGCTGCCGACCTCCGCGGCATCCGCCTCGGAGAGATATTTCCATGCCCCCTCCACCGGCTCCGCGTGAAATCCACTGCCCTCGGCAGGCATCAAGGCCAGCGCCGCCGCATGCGCTTCGCGATCGACCTCTTTTCCGTTCGCAACGTATCCGTTGAACTTCGCAGCCGGGATGCCGGCCAGGCGCAAGAGGGCCATCGTCACCTCCGAGATCTCCTGGCATTTGCCGGCGCGCGCCTGCAGGATGAAGTTCAGGAATTCGTTGGGACCGCTGAGCTCGCCACGTTCCGCGCGCTGCGTGATTCTTTCATGAATCGGCTTCTCGATCACGTCGTCGAACTCACGGTACTCGAAGTTCTCCACCATGAAGCGCTGGATCGTGCGCATCGCATCGCGAACGGTCATACCTTCCACGGATTCCATGAGCGCGCGCACGTCCGGCGGCATGGATTCGACCGGCACCGTCTTTGTGAGTGTATCGTACTGCTCGCCGTAGATATCGCGCGACATGGCGCGGAAGTCGGAGAGCTTCATGTTCATGACGTCCGCACGAGGCTCGGATGCGGAGAGCTCAAAGTTCACGCGGCCGCCGCTCATCTTGGCGGTCCTGGCGCCGAGGGGAACGGGCATATCTACGAGCCCATCCGCGTCCGTCACCTTGCCGCTCACCTTCGCCCCGCCGCCGGATGAAAGATCGCCGAGAGAAAATCCCGGCACCTCAAAATACGCGCCATGCGCCGCGTCGTACTTTCCATAGATGCCGAGCGCCAGGTACTGGTGGCGGCCTTCGAGGCTCTGGTTGAGCCTGAGCCAGATCTGCCCCTTGCCGGGAATCTCGCCACTGCGCATGGCGCCGGTATTGGCGATGCGGCTCTCCTCCTGCCGGGCGATCATGCCGGGCCCTTTGCTGTCGCCTCAAGATCCTGACGGAGAAGCATTGGAGTCAATACCAAGGAATCGGGAAAGTGATTGCACCATCGCGCCGAAACCGGATTCAGGGCGATCAGGTGTTTTTTGAACCTGTCGAGGTTCTTCGCTGGCAGTGCGTTCTTCTTCAGCAGCCGCGAGGGCGCGCTCCACCTCGTATCGGCCAGGGCCCCAGACGCCATGGATGCTGTTCATGAGAGTGCCGTTTGGCCCCGCCTTCAACGTTCGATTCCACATCCTGTTGATGTCCAGACTGCCGTTGTTATGATCGTTATGCTCCGATCTCCATGCTGCCCCGTCCTGATCAGTGCTTCGTGCCGACATCTCCTCCACCCAATCGAGGATCGTGCCCCAGCCGTGATATTTTGCGATGACTATCAGCTTCCACAGATCATCGACGTTCTCTTCGCGTACGGCCCTCTTGAACCGCTCCATGACCTCCGGAGCTGCAGAACTTTGACCACGGTTTCCCTATACTCAGGAGCCGTCAGCTCACCCTCCATGTGATTCTCAAGGAACGCGCTGTAGGCGAGCACCGCCTTGTCGTACTCCCCAAGCCCGTAATACGCCTGACCAAGATGAACCAGCGCCTGGTCCTCTGACGGATTTTCCCAGTACACCTTGAGCCATGATGCGATCTGCTGGCGATAATTGTCGGCATAGGAACAGGAGATAGCACCGGCGTCAGACGGAGCGGAGGCAAAGAGGGAATTCCGAGGGCCCGTGGCATCCGTCAGGGCTTCATATTAACTTGTCGGGATCACGCAGGAATTCCGAGGACAGCGTCGAACCTCCCGCGGTGCCAGGCACGCTTCCGTCACTGGCGCCAGGCACGATGCCTTCGTCCTGCACGTCGTTGTCAGGGTAGTTTACAGGCAGACCATCGGGCACGGCTGCACCCGAGCTAACGGATAAAGGAACTCTTGTATCGCCCCCGCAATGCATCGATGCCCCCAGATAATAGACGTTGGTCTCTTGATTATTATCGGCTGAGCAGTGGGACGAAGTTGTGTGCTGGAAATAATAATTTAACTATTTGTTTTCAGCAAGTTGAACGCCATATCTAAACCATAGTTTCAAGTACCGATATTTGAAGTTGCAAGTTTTCCACTATTGATTAAGCAACATTTTTCAGGTAGTTGCCGCGCAGTGATGAAGGAAGGTTATTCAACCTCCAGTACTCCTTCCAAGGGGATGAGACATGGCAACGGATTCAAGTCGATTCGAGTTATCCACAGCAAAGATTTCTGCAGGTATGCATCCACATCATGAAGCGCACATGTGCGAATCGCTTCCACTGACAAAGACCGATGCCGGACCTGAACCAGCGAAGAGCCAGGTGATCTGTGTGGCCAGCGGCAAGGGCGGCACGGGCAAAAGCTTCATCGCCTGCAACCTCGCCGTGGCTCTGGCGGGACAAGAACGCCGAGTGACGCTCGTGGATGCGGACTTTGGCCTTGCGAACGCGCACCTCATGCTGGGCATCGAGCCGCGCTACGACATCTCCCACGTAGTGAGCCGCGAGAGGGACTTGAGCGAAGTGGTGGAACTCGGGCCGAAGGGCCTGAGGCTCATCGCCGGAGGGGCCGGACGCCCAGGGCTGGCCATGACCGCGGACTCCGCAATCGACTCCATAGTCGATCGGCTGGGCGCGCTTGAAGGCGGCTCCGATATCATCGTAGTGGATCTCGCGGCCGGCTTATCGCCCAGAGTCACTCGCTTTTTGACCGCCGCGCACGACATCGTGCTCGTGGCGAACCACGAATCGACCTCGCGCTCGGATATCCTGGGGATGATCGGCATGCTGGCCGAGACGCTCGGCGCCGCGACCGTGCACCTGGTTATCAATATGGCGCGGGACCGCGCGCATGCGGTCGTTACCTTCCAGCAGATCTGGAACCGCGTGAATCACGCGTGGCGCGGAAGGATCAAGCTCTTCTTCTCCGGCTGGGTGCCCAGGAGTTCGTTCGTGCCGAATTCCATCACGCGAGGGAAGCCTCTTATACTCTCCTATCCGCAATCTCAGCCTGCACGCTGCATAGAGACCATGGGCGAGAGGATGCACAAGCACCACCTCGTCTGGCGCAGTCGTCAGGTCGGCAGATGGGGCGTCCCCTCGGCGTTTGCGGGCATTCACGCGCCGGTCGAGAATCAGCCTCTCGGAAATTGACGAGGCGCGATTTTTTTGCGACAGTCTTCGACATGAGAGATTCGGGGTTCACGAGACAGGAACGCTCCTTTATCACGCTCATGCGCATCTGGGCGGCCGCGTTCCTCGTCGCCGCCGTGATCTTCGCAACTCTCCCCGACGTCCTGCTCAACTACCTCAACGACATCGGAAGGGTCTTCGCAGGATGGCAGTCTCCAAAGGCCGTGGGCGGAGGCCAGTTCTGGCTCGTGCTCGCCTGCTCCTTGCTCGTCTCGCTTTCCTACGCATGCCTCGTTGCGCAGGCAAAACCGCTGCGCAACACCGGCTACGCCAATATCGTCATTCTCGCTAAATTCGTCTCTGCCGCTGGATTTACCGCCATGCTCTTTGTGGACAGCATGCAGTTCTACTACCTCGTCGGCGCGGTGGTCGACGGCCTCATCTTCATCATCACCTGGCGCTTTTACGCGCGCGCGGCCGGGAGCCGCTCCTGACCGCCCATGACCCGCAAACGCCCACGCACGCGCCGTCCCGAACGCAGCAGTGTCCCCGCGCACGAGGGGCTGTGCAGCGAACTGAGCCACGTCGTCGCCAGGTGGCTCGCCTCTGACGCGGGAAAGTCGATAGTTGGAACAATCGCATCCTGGTACGAGGGAGACAGGGCCGACAAGTTCGGCAGGGATCACACCTTTCTCGAATTTTTGCTGCCCCTGGTCCAGTTCCTCTATCATCAATATTTCCGCGTGGAAGCGACGGGCGTGGGCCACGTACCAGTGGACGGCCCCGCTATCCTCGTTGCGAATCACGCCGGGGCCCTTCCCTATGACGGCGCAATGGTCGGGCTCGCCGTGTTCAACAACCACACAAAAAAGCGCGACGTCAGATTTCTTGTGGACGACTTTGTCTTCGACCTCCCGCTACTCGGAACGTTCATACAGCGCATCGGAGGTGTCAGGGCGTCGCAGGAAAACGCGCAGGCGCTCATCGACGCGGGCCACCTCATCGCTGTCTTTCCAGAGGGCACGAAGGGCATCGGAAAATTGTACGACGAACGATATCAGCTCCAGCGCTTTGGAAAAGGCGGATTCGTAAGGCTCGCCATGCGCACGCAGGCGCCGATCGTTCCGGTCGCCATAGTGGGCAGCGAGGAGATCCACCCCATCATCTGGAAATCCGACAAATTCGCAAAACCGCTCAGACTCCCCTTCCTGCCGTTCACGCCGACGTTCCCGTGGCTTGGGCCGCTGGGATTAGTGCCGCTTCCCAGCAAATGGAAGATCACGTTCGCAAGACCCGTGAAGTTCGACCGCTTTACTGAGAAGGACGCGGAGAACGAGGAACTTGTGAACGAAAAGGCGGACGAGATAAAGGCTGCCATCCAGGAGATGCTGGACAAGACGCTGGCGGAGCGAAAGAGCATATGGATTTGAGGAGGAAGAAAATGAAAAAGAAAGAATTGGCGGAGCGGCTCGATCGAATTCAGGAGTCCGTGTCTGCCAAGGGCCACATGATGCAGGATTATTCCACCGTGAAGATGGCGATTCTCGATCTGATCGCGGTCGTGCGCGAACTGGTAAAACAAGGGGGAAGAGATGCTGAAGATTGATTTCAAGAACATGTTTTCTGCAGCGGTTGGCGACGAGGGCGGACTCACCACAACGGATATTGCGGCGATCGATAAGTCTACGGCCGCGGCGCACGAGAAATTGCAGGAATGGCGCCGGACTCAGGACGCCATATTCTACGACATCGTCTCCGACACTCGCATCCTTGAGGGAATCCCTGAGGCGGCAAAAGAAATATCGTCAAGATTCGACGAATTCGTGGTGCTGGGAATCGGAGGCTCTGCGCTGGGGCTTCGCTGCGCTTCCGCCGCACTCCTCCCGCCATACTGGAATCTGCGCTCAAAGGAACAGCGCGGCGGGAAACCCAGGCTCTTTGTCTGCGACAACATCGACCCGGAGACCTTCGCCGGGCTTCTGGATCTGGTCGATATCAAGCGCACGTGTTTTGCAGTGATAAGCAAGTCGGGCACCACTACCGAAACCGCTTCGCAATTCCTGGTCGTGCTCGAACGTCTCAAGCGCACGGTTGGCGAGAAGTGGCGCGAACACCTGGTAATCATCACCGACCCGGAGCGCGGGGAACTGAGGCCCATGGTGCGCGCAGAGAAACTGCGCTCCTTCGCCATACCGCCAAAGCTTGGCGGCCGCTTCTCCGTGCTATCGGCAGTGGGGCTTCTGCCCGCCGCATGCGCGGGCATGGATATCGAGGGGCTCGTGGCCGGTGCGCGTTCCATGGCGTCCAGGTGCGCAGCCGCATCGCTCGAGACGAACCCTGCGTATCAGATCGGCGCGTATCACCACTATCTCGACACCAGAAAGCGCAAGGCAATCAGCGTGATGATCCCCTACTCAGACGCGCTCATGCTCGCGTCTGACTGGTACTCCCAGCTCTGGGCGGAGAGCCTCGGCAAGCAAGGCCACGGCCAGACTCCCGTCAAGGCGCTGGGCTCGACAGATCAGCATTCGCAGGTGCAGCTCTACATGGAGGGACCGAAGGACAAGATATTCACCTTCGTGGGCGTTGAATCATTCCGCATTGACGACAAGGCCACGCGCGTGAGCGGAGCTGACAAAGCCTTTTCGTACATCGAAGGAAAGGACCTCGGAACGATCCTGCGCGCGGAGCAGCACGCCACGACGGAAGCACTTGCGCGCGCAGGCAGGCCGTCGCTCACGGTGACTTTCCCCACGATAGACGCACACCACCTCGGCGAATTCTTCATGCTTTACGAGACAGCAACCGCATACGCGGGCGCGCTCTACGGCATCAATCCCTTCGACCAGCCGGGAGTAGAGATGGGCAAAAAGCTTACGAAGGAAATTCTTACCAAGGGTTAACGATTCACGAATCACGGCTTTTAGAACGCCAGCTCGCCGTCCATTATCGCGGTGATCTTCGCGCCGGATAGGAACTGATCGAAGAGCTGGTTGCCTGAGGGATTCTCAGGAAGGCTCGTCTCCAGGTGCAGCGTGATAGCGCCCTGCGAGAGGGGCTTCGTAGTTTCAATCGTGAGATCCGGCACGTTGAAATCGACCAGTGCCGACATGCCCTGCTTGATCTGATCTACCGTGAGTTCGCCGAGCGCCACCCTGATCCTGAATATCACGCCGTCTATCGTGAGCCTCGTCCCGTCAAACGTGCCGGCGGCCTCCTCGCCCTGAGCTCCGCTGATCACGAGCGTTGCAGTCACGCCGGAAGGTAACTGAGGAATATCCTCGCTGCGCAGGTACATGATCGCGTACGGAAAGTCGTCCATTCGCAGCGTGACGTTGCCGCCGTTTAAGGCCATGCGGATGGGACCGGTAAGGGTGAGATCTTTTGGTCCGCCCGGAGCCAGGTCAGGGATATCCAGCGCGAACCCTCCGGTGTAACACGCGGTACCGTTGCCAGGAGTACACGTTGCAAACGCCCCGCCCGCCTCCTGTTCACCGTTGGGGCCCGGCTCTGCCTCCCCCACCAGCTGTACGTAGTAGATCCCCTCGCCGGGATGATCGTAGACAGCCTCGATGATTGCGCGCTGTATGATCGGCTCTTCCCCTTCCTTGCCCACGTCTTCGGGACGCTTCGGTATCCAGCGCTCCTGCTGTCCGGTGGTCCAGCCGCCGTAGGATGCCTGCGAGATGTCCAGGTTCATAGGAGCATATGTGACCGTTACCTGAAGCGAGCTGCCGGGAGGAATAACGATGTCGACCGGACTCACGGCCTGGTCTCCCACCGTCACCTTATCGATCCTGAAATTGCCTGCGGAATTGCTGCCGCGGTCGAATGCGATGGCGCGGACGTGTTGCTCCGCATCGCCCGAGGAATTGCCCAGTACGAACGTCTTTGTCGTGCTCTTCGTGACCTTTGTCGTGTCGAACTGCTCGGTCTGCCAGCCGGTGAACTGGCTGCTGCCAGTGCATGCTGAGAAGAACAACGCCGCCAGCGCAGCAATGAGACCGAATCGAATGTGAGAAGATGTTATCAGCATCATATTTTGCTCACGCTGGAGTCAAATCGTGCATGCATAACTTCGTGCGTTCGTGCGATGGTGCGCTCGTAATACCTGTCCAGTTTTACGATCACACGATCGCACTAACGCACCAACGCACGGTTTTTCAAGACGCGCCGCTCCATCCGGGTGCGGCAATGCAGCTACACACTTATCGGCGTCCTTGTAATTTAGTTGCGTGATTTATTCGGACTCAAATCCTGCATCAGAAAAGGACCAGCAGAGCGCCATCGGTTAGACCGTCGCCGTCGGGATCATAGGCCACGTCTCCGCAGACGAGGTCGAGATAGCCGTCCGCGTTGGCGTCCATAATCTGTACGCTCTCGCAGCCGTAGGGGAGCGTGGCATCCACGCCGTCTTCAAAATCGGGCCCTTCATAGATCGAAACCGCGGTCTGGCTGCCGATAACGAGCTCTCCCTGGCCGTCGGCATCGATGTCTCCGAACGCCACCCCGGTCCCGAAGCCGCGCTGGAGCGGATCGAATATTTCAAGGGGCGTGGCCACAGGACCGGACGCGGAGCCCCTGTAGATATAGACAAAGCCGCCCCTGTTGAAAAATGCATCGAGGGTCTCGAACCTGACCGCAAAATCGTTGTAATTGTCGCCGTCAATTTTGCCGAGTGCAAAGGCCATCATGCCAGTGTCGCCGTCATTTGCAAAAGTCGCCAGATCGGCTCCCCCCACAAAGGCAAGCGTAGCCGAAGCAGGCGGGCCATTCACGAGCGTTTTGTTGTAGAGAACATCGTCGACGCCATCCTCGTTGATATCTCCAACATTCCAAACGCCGGCCCCTGCATGCGCCTCTCCTACAGTACCAGTGTAGATCTCATTTGCAGCGGTGGCGCTCACGTCGGAGCTGATGCAGCCGCCGATGCGATAAACCTTGCCCTCCAAGTAGAAGGGACTCGCGATTACATCCACCCACTGCGGGGCGCCCGTAACGATATCGCCGCATCCATCGCCGTTGAGTTTCGTAACGGCCAGAGACCTGCCGAACTCGGCCCTTGCGAATGCCGCGTCAGGATCGGAAGCGATGACAAAATCACGCTGCGTGTTGGAATCGAAGCTTGTTCCGGCGTTTAAAGTGGAGGCTTTGAAGACGAAGATTTTGCCGTAGTCCGTTGCGTCGGTATACTGTCCAATGACCAGATCTCCCTGCGCGTTGCCCGTGACTTTACCAAAGGAGAGTGCGGCGCCATGCGCGTCGCCAACCGTGCCGAATATGAATTTGGAAACAGATATGTTTCTGTTCGCATCTATGAAGTTCGGACCGGTAAAGAAGATATCCACCTGCCCGGTCGTCGGAAAGTCGCTTCTGTATCTCCCCGCAACAGCAAGATCCTGATAACCGTCGCCGTTGATATCGTTAGTGACGATGATGGCGCCGAAATTCGCATCCTCATTGCCAGGGACGGGCGGAGAATAAGGCGCTACCTTGAACGTCGTATCGATGGTCACCGACGTAGCATCCGACGCGTTGTTGCTCCCTTGAATGGCGCGAATCTCAACTGAATGAGAGGCATTGGTGGAAAGTCCCGGCACTGTGAGCGTGCAAGTGCCCTGAGAACAAGGGTTGGGAGTTATCGTCGCAAAACCTGCGCCGTCTTTGCTCGACTGGTAATTTTCCGCTCCGTCGACTGGAGGCCATGTAAGTGTAGCGCGAGAATTTGGGACCTGGGTAACGACCGGAGCCGCAAGGGTAACCGGGTTTTGATTGCCATTGCCACTGCCATTGCTACCCTCGATCGGATTGATGCCAGCACCGCAGGCACAGAGCGACAGCGCGAACAAAAGCGACAGCGCCGAAATTCTGAATTTGAAGATCTTCATAGGCCTTTGTCTCCCCATTCAATAATGAGCAAGAGACATGCCATATTGGAGCATGCAGAACACTCACTGAATAATGCTGGATATCAACAGGTTATCTAATCATTGCATCTTAAAAAACGACTCAGACGGGTTGACTTGCACCCGGGCGTCAGAATACCGACTGTAAAAATGAGGATTACAAGCAGGAGATCAATCAATTACTCCCAACCGCATATTCTCTTTCCTGATATTGCTATCCTTGTTGATCTGTTTTTCAACGAACTCCTTGAACGCATCTATCCCGTTCATAACAGGGACATAAAGATCGCGTCGCATTCTGGAGACGTCCATGATCCACGGATATCTTATGAAATAGAGCTGCGCCGGCGGAGAGGTGACGAGCCGCAGAGCCCACAGCAGCGCGGTCGCGGGATAGAGCAAAAACCATGGGAGAGGAAGAGATCTCTTGCCGGTGAGACGAACGAGCTTTGAAAAGGGCTGCTCCCCTTCTGCCGCAACGTTGTAGATACCGCGCGCGGGCTTCTCTATCGCGGCCACCAGGCAGCGCGCCATGTCGTCCTCGTGTATGAACTGAAAGAGCGGATCGCGCACGCCTTTGAAATCCATAACCCTGGGCACGATCGGAAATTTCAGCAGGTCGAAGAAGTGATTCCGGGTGTGCGCGCCGACAAACAGGCAAGGCCTCAAGATGGCGAACTCGCATTCCTGATGATCGTTCATGAACGCCCTGGCGATGTCGTCCACCGCTGCCTTGAGCCGCGAATAGCTGTAGCCCGCATTACCCCTGATCGGCGACGATTCCGTGAGCGGCACGTCGTTGTCTTCGTGTGCGCCGTACGCCGCAACGCTCGTCACGAGCACGGCCTTGGGCGCGCCGGACTGTCGCACCCCTTCGAGGAAATTTCTCGTGCCGCCTATCGCAATATCTTCTTCGCGTCGCGGGTTATGGGTTACGTCCACGACAAACGCCAGGTGGACCGCTACGTCGGGTCTGGCCTGTTCGAAGATCGCTGCCATTGCCCTGGAGTCCGTAACTGAGGCCTGCGCGAAACCGGCATACGCGGATTCATCTTGGGGCCTCTGCACGTCGATGCCAAAGATCTCCCACCCGCCCCGCTCGGCGAGCAGACGCACGACCATCGAACCGAGGTAACCCGAACAGCCTGTTATGAGGATTCTCTTCATCGTTGCTCAACACCCTCGCCTTGCTTCCATCGCCTGTTCCATTATATCCGGCGAATCGACGAGGTCCACCGGATACTCCCCTGTAAAGCATGCATCGCAGAACCACTCGCGCTCGCCCTTTTTTTCGAAGCAGTACAATCCGTCACGGGAGAGGTAGCCCAGAGAATCCGCCGTAAGGAACTCGCGTATCTCCTTCACGGACTGTTTTGCGGCGATGAGTTCGCGGCGGGTCGGCGTGTCTATGCCGTAGAAGCATGGCCAGCACGTGGGCGGACTCGAGATGCGCATGTGCACCTCCTTGGCCCCTGCCCTGCGGAGCATCTTGACGATCTTCATGCTCGTGGTTCCGCGCACGATAGAATCGTCGATCACGACGATGCGTTTGCCCGCGAGCAATTCCTTCACGGGATTGAGCTTGATGCGTACGCCGAAGTGACGGATCTCGCTCGTGGGCTCAATGAAGGTGCGCCCGACGTAGTGATTGCGTATCAGTCCCATCTCGAACGGGATCCCCGCCTCCTGCGCGTAGCCGATGGCCGCAGGAACTCCGGAGTCCGGAACCGGGATCACAAGATCCGCGTCGACCGGGTGCTCCTTTGCGAGCTGACGGCCGAATCCCTTGCGGATCGTGTAGACGTCGCGATCGAAGATATGGCTGTCGGGCCTGGCGAAGTAGATGTATTCGAAGATGCAGTGCGCCTTCTTGTTCTTTCCGTCGACGAGCGCGTCGTAGGAGCGCATACCGCCCTGCTCGAACAGCACGATCTCTCCGGGACGGACTTCTCGCATGATGGTCGCGTCGATAAGATCCAGCGCGCACGTTTCAGAGGCCGCAACGTACGCGTCGCCTATCTGCCCGATCACGAGCGGCCTGAAGCCGCGGGGGTCGCGCGCCGCTATCATCACGCCGTCCGACAGAAATACGAGCGAATAAGCGCCTTCCACCTTCCTGAGCGCACCTGCGATGCGATCCACGAGCGTCTTGCCGCGCTCGCGCGCGATAAGGTGCATGATGACTTCGCTGTCCATCGTGGACTGGAAGATCGCGCCGTCTTCCTCCAGCCTCTTGCGAAGCTCAAGTGCGTTCGTGAGGTTGCCGTTGTGCGCGAGCGCCAGCTGCTCTCCGCGCGCGCTCACGACGAACGGCTGCGAATTCTCGATGGAAGAGCTGCCCGCGGTGGAATAGCGAACGTGGCCGATGGCGTTTCTGCCGGCCAGCGACTTGATGCGCGTGCTGTCGAAGCTGTCCGCCACCAGGCCCATCGCTTTGTGCTGATGAAAGATCCCCTTGTCGGACGAGACGATGCCCGTGCTCTCCTGCCCGCGATGCTGCTGCGCATAGAGGCAGAGGTAGGCGATGTTGGACGCCTCGGGGTGATTATGGATGCCTACGATTCCGCACATATGAATACCAGTTATTATTCAAGTGGTACGTTAGTACGTTTGTACTTTGGTACGTTGGTAAAATTATTATGTTGTACTAACGTACTAACGTACCAACGTACCACATGTCATTCACCCATAAGTTTCGGCATTGCGCTGCTCCAGCGCTGGTGCAATTCCGCGACCGCAACGGATATCAAATTGTTCACGGCGAGCATACGGCCGCCAACCCTGCCGATTTCCCTGGCAGGCGCTCCGAGTTCTCGAGCTATCTCAATCACTGCCTGCGCGTCTGCGGGTGTGGTGGAGACGATGATGCGGGCGCCGCACTCTCCGAAGAGCAGCACATCGGGACGCACGTCGTCGGTGAGCGTTACAGTGGCCGCAAGCATGCCTGAAGGCCGCGTGAGGGAGCATTCGGCGAGCGCAACCGCGATGCCTCCTTCGGAAACGTCGTGCGCCGAGCGTAAGAGTCCCCTTCGTATGCAGGTGCGCACCGCGTTCTGCACCGCCTTCTCTCGATCGAAGTCCACCTGCGGTGGACGTCCTGCGACGCGTTTGTGAATCGCATAGAGGTACTCGCTGCCGCCGAGGTCCGGCTCCGATGCGCCGAGGAGCAAAATGACGTCGCCCTCATCCTTCCACCATGGAGTCGCATGCTTGTTCACGTCATCCAGCAGCCCAACCATCCCGATAGTGGGCGTGGGATAGATGGCCTCGCTCTTTGTTTCGTTGTAGAGGCTCACGTTGCCGCCGGTGACCGGGGTATCAAACTGCCGGCAGGCCTCGGATATGCCCGCGACCGCCTGCCTGAACTGCCACATGATCTCCGGTTTTTCGGGATTTCCGAAATTGAGGCAATCGGTTATCGCCAGGGGCGTAGCGCCCACGCAGGAGAGGTTGCGCGCTGCCTCGGCGACGGCCAGCGCCGCACCGGCATACGGATCGAGATAACAGTAGCGCGAGTTGCAATCGGTGGTGACGGCGATGCCCTTGTCCGTTCCCTTGAGCCTGAGCACCGCGGCGTCTGCGCCGGGGGTAACGACGGTATTTGTCATCACCATGTGATCGTACTGCTCCCATACCCAGCTCTTGCAGGCGAGGTTCGGAGATTCCATCAGCTTCAGGAACGTCTCGTTCATGTCGGCGGGAATCTCGACGCTCTCGATATCCAGCTTCTGCGCCTCGCGCTGCCACGAAGGCTCCGCCACAGGGCGTTCGTAGAGCGGAGCCTCGTGCACGATAGGCGCAACCGGGATATCGGCCACCACGCGGCCTTCGCTCATCACGCGGACGCGGCCGTCGTCGGTGACCTGACCCACGACCGCTACGTCGAGGTCCCACTTTTCGAAGATGCGCCTCACGTCATCCTCGCGCCCCTGCCTTGCAACGATCAACATCCGCTCCTGCGATTCCGAGAGCATGATCTCGTACGGCGTCATCCCTTCTTCGCGTTTGGGAACTTTGTCGAGATCGACGACCATGCCGGACCCGGCGCGGTCCGCCATTTCGAACGTGGAGCAGGTGAACCCGGCGGCGCCCATATCCTGAATGCCCACGATCGCGTCCGTGGCCATGAGTTCGAGACACGCTTCAAGCAGGAGCTTCTCCGTAAACGGATCGCCCACCTGCACGGTCGGCCTGCGCTCTTCACCGCCCTCGCCGAAGACGTCCGACGCCATGGTGGCGCCGTGGATTCCATCGCGGCCGGTCTTGGAACCGACGTAGATGACCGGATTTCCCACGCCGCTCGCTTTGCCGAGATAGATGCGCGAGGAATCCATCACGCCGAGCGTGAATGCGTTGACCAGGATGTTGCCGTTGTAACACGGATCGAACGCGACCTCGCCGCCCACCGTGGGTATGCCCATCGTGTTGCCGTAGCCGCCGATGCCCGCCACGACTCCCTTCGCGAGATAGCGCGTGCGCGGGTGAGTGGGATCGCCGAATCGCAGGCTGTTCATGTTGGCGATCGGCCTGGCGCCCATCGTGAATATGTCGCGAAGGATGCCGCCCACGCCCGTGGCCGCGCCCTGATACGGCTCGATGAAGGAAGGATGGTTGTGGCTCTCCATCTTGAAGGCCACTGCGATCCCGTCGCCGATGTCTATTATTCCGGCATTCTCGCCCGGCCCCTGCAGCACTCGCGAGCCGGTGGTGGGAAAGTTCTTGAGATAGACGCGGGAACTCTTATACGAGCAGTGCTCCGACCACATCACCGAGAAGATGCCGAGTTCAGTGATGTTGGGCGTGCGGCCCATCACCGATTCGATGTGGCGATATTCCTCTTCGGTGATGCCATGCTCTTCCACGAGCTTCGGGGTAATTGTCGTATCTGCCATCATGTCATGCTCCCTTGCGCGCAGCCCAATTGACGATGGATTCGAATATCTTTATTCCGTCGCGGTTGCGCAGCAGCGACTCGCTGCATCTTTCCGGATGCGGCATCATCCCGCAGACGTTCCCTTTCTCGTTGATAAGGCCGGCAACCGCTTCCATCGAGCCGTTCGGGTTCGCGTCGGCGTCAACGCGGCCGCCCTCATCGCAATACCTGAATAAAATCTGCCGCTGCTCGTTGAGGCGCTCGATCTGTTTTTTGTCAGTGAAGAAATTTCCGTCCATGTGAGCGATGGGGACCTTGAGGATCTCGCCCGGCCTGCACGCGCCGGTGAACGGCGTGTCGGTGCGTTCCACGCGCATATAAATGTCCTTGCAGATGAACTTGAGGGTCTGATTTCGCATCAGCGCGCCGGGAAGGAGCCGCGCCTCCTGCAGGATCTGGAATCCGTTGCAGATGCCTGCGACGAGCCCGCCGCCCGCTGCGAACGACTTCACGGAATCCATGATCGGAGAACATGCCGCCATAGCGCCGGAGCGCAGGTAATCGCCGTACGAGAAGCCGCCCGGCAAAATGAGGCAGTCCGCGCCGCGCAGGTCCTTTTCCTTGTGCCAGAGAAAGAAGCCCTCCTGGCCCATGACCTTGGTGACCACGTGCAGGCAGTCGTGATCGCAGTTGCTTCCTGGAAAAACAATGATTCCGAATTTCATAAGAAGTCCGTGACTCGTTCGTTAGAACTTTCGTTAAAAAGCGCGCGTTCGTGCGTTTGTAAAATCTGTCCAGATTTTCGATCGCACGAGAGTACGATCGCACTAACGCACGAGTTACGATATTTCGTATCGATAGCTTTCAATCACAGTGTTGGCGAGGAGCTTTTCACAGATCTCCTTCATCGTCGCTTCCGCCTCTTCATGAGTTTTGTCGGAGAGAGCCACCTCTATGTACTTCCCAACGCGGACGCCGGCCACATCCTTATGGCCCATCGCGGCCAGCGTATGGCGCACCGCCTCGCCCTGCGGATCATGAACGCCCTTCTTCAATGTGACATAGACTTTAGCCTGCATGATAACTCCCGGGTTGCGCGTTACGAGCGCACGAACGTACCATCGCACGAGCGCACGATTTTATGACTCGCCAAACACTCGTTTAAATATCGTATCCACGTGTTTCAGATGAATTTTCACGTCGAAGAGTTTCTTCAGTTCTGCGACAGATATCTTTGCCGTCACATCTTTATTTTCCGCCAGGATCTCTTCAAATGACCTGCCGTCTTTCCACGACTGCATGGCCGCGGATTGCACGATTCGGTACGCGTCCTCTCTCGTCATTCCGGATCGCACCAGCGCGAGCATGACCTCCTGCGAGTTGTAGAGCCCGTGGGAGAGTTCCATATTCTGCTTCATGCGTTCCTGATTCACCTCCAGCCCATCTATGACCCGGGTGATGCGGGCGAGCATGAAATCGACAAGGATCGTTGAATCAGGACCTATGATTCTCTCCACGGACGAATGCGAAATATCGCGTTCATGCCAGAGTGCCACGTCCTCAAAAGCAGCCATCGCGTTTGCGCGGACCACGCGGGCCAGCCCCGTGAGATTCTCACAGAGGATCGGGTTGCGCTTGTGCGGCATGGCGCTCGAACCCTTCTGCCCTTTTCCGAAAGGCTCCGACGCCTCACCCACCTCGGTGCGCTGCATATGTCTGATCTCCACCGCGACCTTCTCGATAGAGGCGGCGATTCCCGCGAGCACCGCAAAATAGTGGGCGTGCCGGTCACGTTGCACGATCTGCGTGGACGCAGGCGCCGCAGAAAGGCCGAAGCGTGCGCAGACTTCCGATTCTATCGTTGGATCGATATGCGCGAAAGTGCCCACCGCGCCCGAGAGCTTGCCGACTGCTATACCCTTTATCGCCTCTTCGAGGCGCGATGCATGACGGCCGAACTCGTCGTACCAGACCGCGCACTTGAGTCCGAAGGTAATCGGTTCCGCGTGAATGCCGTGCGAACGGCCGATCATCACCGTATTTTTGTGGGCGTGCGCGAGCTTTGCGATGGCCGCGCGAAGCGTTGCGATATCCTCTGCGATCAGCCGGCCCGCGCGCGTGAGCTGCACCGCGAATGAGGTGTCGAGCAAATCGGATGAGGTCATGCCCATGTGGATGTAGCGCGAGTCGGGGCCCACCTTTTCGGCGACCGCAGTGAGGAACGCGATCACGTCGTGGCGCACCTCTTCCTCGATCGCGGCTATGCGGCCGAGGTCAAAATCTGATTTTGATTTTATCGTGGATATTGCGTCCGCGGGGATCTCGCCGCGCGAGGCCCATGCCTCGCATACGGCTAATTCGATATCAAGCCAGAGGCGGTATCTGGCCTCGTCGCTCCAGATGGATGCCATCTCAGGCCTTGAATACCTCTCAATCATATCGCCTTCCGAAAAAAGAACTTCCGCGGCACGGCAAAAAGAGACCGTAACCATTTGAAATCATTAAATTATTCGCAAGACCTTCGAGAGAGGCGGCACTATAGCCCACCACCCGCGCATATGCAACCTAAATCCATGAAAATCAGAAGTCAGAATCCAGAAGTCAGAATGCTATTTTGTATTCCGACTTCTGGATTCTGACTTCTGTATTCTGACTTCTGATTTTTGGGCGGAAAACTCGCTTGAAGAAATACTAAAATCCTCTAGAATCGTCGGTCATGCAAAGATTCAGTTCTCGCATCCGGGCAATTCTTTTTATCGGTATTCTTCTATCCAGCCTTTCCATGCCTTCTATTGTCCGAGGCCAGGACAACGAAGAAGCGATAACGGAAGAGGAAACGCCGGAAGAGGCGCCGGCAGAACAAGGCATTGTGCCGCCGATAGCGGCGCCTGGCGCTCAAGAAGGACAAGAGGAAGGAGCCCTTCCTCCGGCTGCACCGCGCATTCCCGTCATTCGCGCTGTTCCGCCGGGGGAAACGGCGGCGCCGGCGGAAACAGCCACTCCCGGAGTCGAAACAGCGCCGACTGAAGGCGAGACGCGCTGGGATGTGAAAATAAACGCGGCGATACGCGCGCATTATGTCTTCAACGACTCGCCAGACAACTTCGTCGTGAAGTATCGCTGGGAGATAAAAGGACAGGCGAACGCGAACACAGCAGTAATTCGAGGCGATGCGGACATCAACGCGGACGTGGAAGGCTTCCTCTCAAAGTGGCCGACCGGCCAGTGCAAACTCGAAATCGGAATTTCCAAGGTCCCGTATGAAGTCACTTTCCAGAGAAACGGCGAGGACAAGGGCAGCATCGCATTGCAGTTCCGCCGTCCGATAACTGAGGACTGGCAGTCCAGGTGCTCGTTTACCGACGCGCCCGGCGCCAAATTCGACACGCGTGGCGAGCCGGAGAAAATTCTGGCGCGCGCGATAGAAAAGGCCAGGCCGCCGTTGCGTTCCATCGTCACAGACATCAAAAACGAAGAGACCACGACTACATTTGTGATCAGCAAGGAAGTGATCGACGACCCGCCGCTGGGAACGATCGAAATAGAAGGGACGGGAGTCGTCACCGTAACCCCCGGCGGCGGCGTAGAGTAACTTCTTCCAGCAAACCCGTTCAACTCCACATGCGGCTGCACGTGGCATCCGCCTCTCGGCGAGCTCCGTGGCACGGAGTACGCGGAGGCTCCGTGCCAGGAAGTACGCGAGGCTACCACCCTCCCGCCGAGATGGTATGAAAGGAGTCAACCTCCCCCATGAGATCTGGTGTGAAAACCAGTCTCAATGAAATAAAGCGCTTTTAGCGCAATGCCGTGGTCGAGAATAAGCTCGCCACAAAGG
>JAJZQH010000009.1 GCA_021810905.1 bacterium | reverse complement strand
TATCCACGTCCCAGCGAGAGGGGGGTATCTCCTTGATGGAATTCACCCCGCCCATCAGATTGTGCCAGAATTCGTTGTAATTATTCGCGCCTGGAAAGCGGCATGCCATTCCGATTATTGCGATGTCATCCGTACGATTCGCATCTCTTCGCCTGGATTTTCTTAGCTTTCTACTGATTTTCCCAAGAGCGCCGCCCATTTCCATTCTCCTTCGTGCCCTTCAGTCCCCTCTTTTTTACGCATGAAGAGAGGGATAAGATGTTCAAATGCTGCGACTTGGAATTTCAATCAGGCAGCGAAGAAAACCCTGGCGTCCGCAGAATTCGGATAAATTTCAAGCAACCCGATTCGTGATTTGAACGAAGGATCCCCCCCTCAAAAACTACATTATTATATCAAAAAATCATGCGTTTTTTGGGAATTATATCGGATTAATGCAAAAAAAATTGTGCTGCCGAATCGATAAAATCGGAGCCTTTCATTCGATATATATTATACAAAACTTATGAGCGGCGTATTCCTCCGACTAGATATATATTATATAAGCAGTCTCATAGGCAAAGATGTTACCGGACAGGATTGTGCGAGGCCCTTACGAGTGATCCTGCAGCAATCTGACAGACACCGCTCATCAGCCGCAGTGATTTGTTCAATTATATCAGCAAGATGGGTAGTAGAGAAAATTAAGGCCAAATAAATTTTGGAATATTGCGGACATCTCAAGGAAGCTTATACTGCTCTTCCTTGCCGCCTTTGTGGAGGATCTGCGTGATACTGGCGGTGATCGCGGCGACGAGCTTGTTCGCATCGCTTTCGACGCGGAGGGCTAGCCCGTCATTTCCCAAGTCTATCTTGGCGAGCCCGAGCGCGCCGAACATGCCCTCGTCATCGGCCTTGAACGGAACGGAGCGTGGCAGCGGAATGGAGAACGGTTTGTCCGCGTTGGATAAACTTGAAAGCGCGTATTTTAGCTCCTCGGCAAGCAACGAGACGAGCCCCGCGGATGGCACGGTCGTTGAGTTAGAGCCGTTGATCGGCGTCAAAACGAGCCGCGATCTGTCGGACAGTATCCGTATCGGAAGCGAAAATTGCGCCGCGTCGCACGGATCTGCTGCTACGTCGCCGACTTCGATTCCAATAAGCGCCGATAGATCGAAGCTGATGATCTGCCCCTTCCAGGGGTCCGAATCCTCAGGCAACATAGACTTTATGACCGGATGCCCTTGCGCATCGAGCTTTATCGGCAGGTTTCCGTACTTATCGGGTTGCTGCTTCTCATCGATCTGCAACGCATAGAACGAAATCGTAAGCCCTCCCAGCTCGACCGCCATCAGCGAGCCGGACGGCGTATAGGTTGAATCCGCGGCCTTTGTCGTAACGCCGCCGGCATCGGCATTCTTCACGACCGGGAGCTCGGCGAGCGAGACGGCCTCAACGCGCGGCGGGAGTGCGCGATTTCCGCGCACCGCAACCAGGAGCGGATAATTGCCGGGAAAGTAGCCGTAAGATGTGAGCGCGCTTCCGAGCAGCTCCGAGACCCTGGGTCTCAATGCGCACAAGGTGGACTTCTCCTTCGCCTTGCCTTCGGGTTCACCACACTGCCCGGCCTTGGGAGCGTCTGATTTTTCTTCCCCCTCCTTGGGAGGAGTGAACTCGTCGCACTCCTTTACAAAATCGAATTCAAGATCGGAAAAATATTTTTCCGTGACGTCGATATCGAGCAGACCGCGAACATCCCGGCCATCGCCCTGTACAGTGGCTGTAAAGAGCAGCGAGTTCACGGCGTCCAGCGAGAGTGCGAGGTTCAAGTCTCCGGCTCCGTCTGTCGCGGAATTGAAAACTTTTTCACCGAAGCCTCGGCTTGCGATTATTCCTGCAGAAGGAATGCGCACGGAAGCCGGGGTCTTTGCATACGTCTCGGCATTGCCGAAGGATACGCCGGCCTCAAGGAGCAACCCTTGCTGCGATATGCCCGAACCGCCGCCGATCGATACGCCGACGGGGACGGAGACAGCGGGAAGCGCGCTCAAGGCGCTCGCGCCTTCCGTTCCGGAGCTACAGCCGCCGATGCAGATCGGGTCCAGGTTTATTCCCCGGTGCGCCATGCGGGTGAGGAACTCGGAGCCGCCGCAGTAAAGAGCGTCGTTCACCGCATCCAGCACCTTCTCACTCACGATGCCGGTCTGCGCGTTGAGATTGTTGATCGCGGCGCAGGCCTCGCGAGCCTTGCCCTCTGCCAGCGATACGTCGCACTTGATGAATCCGCCGGTAGCGTCCGCACCGCCCATGAAATTTGCCGGGATGAGCGCCGCTGGCTTGTGCGTGCAGTAGCTGCCGGCCTTGAACGAGCAGTCGTCATGAGGGCTCGACATGAGAACTGTCATGCGGCCGTCTGCAGATTTCCCGATCACAAGCGATAGATCGATTCCCATCCTCAGGAAAGAGACGATGAGGGGGAGCGGAGGAAGTCCATTGTTCGGGATGAGATTGACGCCCGCGCTCACGTTGTCCATTACGAGGGAGAGATCCACCTTGTCCTTCGACATCGCAAAATTCGTGATAGCCGCGTCGCCGATCTGCGGCTTGCCCCTCACCTTTACCGTGAAGTCGCCGCCGCCGTAAGTTTCGCAGCCGGGAATCGCTTCGCGAACAGGCTCATCCGCCGGTTTGTCCGACGAATCCTGATCGCCTTCGAACGCGCTATTGAGCATCGCGCGGAATTCGTCCGAGGCGAGATAGTTGTTGATGAGCGGCAGCAACATCTCCTTCGCCGTCGACGCCGGCAGACCCAGCTCTGCAGCCGATGGCACGGCGACAGTTCCGCCCTCTCCCGCATAAGGGCTCTTGATCGAACCCCAGCCGAAGGTCCAGGCAAACTCCTCCGCCCCACCCTTGCGCGAAATGCTGGCGACGTTGATTCCGTATTTCGGCGAGATCGTCGTGGAAAATCCCCCGCCTCCATCAGGACAGAGTTCCTGCGGTGCCTCGCGGTTGACGCGCACGTCCACGCATTCTCCGCCGGTCGCGAGGCTGAATTTCCACGGGATAGTGGGATACTCTGCAGAATCGTACGAAGGCTGCGGCGGGGGTGAGACAAAGGTGATTCCTTCGTCCGGGACCGCGCCGCCGGCGCCTGTAAACGTGATGCCGCTCACCTTCGGGCAGTTCGATTCAACCGCCGCGTTGCACGCGCTCACGGTCAGCGTATTGGTGCCTGCGCCGACCGGCACACCTACCATGAACTTGCCCTGCCCGCCCTGTTCCACGGTAGTAGAGCAGGAGATGCGGCGCTCCTTGCCGGAGTTGTCCTTGATAACGTTCTCGACCGAAACTGCGACGCCGTGCGTCGCAGCCCCAATGAAGTCGCAGAACTGGCAGTCGCCGAGCAGCGAAACCGAAACCATGACCTGCGGCGCATCCACCGTCGAATCTTTGCGCACGTCGGGCTCGAGCGTCAGCGCCTTCTCGTCAAAGAGCGGCGCGATCACGCGGCTCACGCGCACCTTGCGCTCCAGAGACTCGCCTGAGAGACGCGACGCGCTGACCGATATCGTGTACGGTCCGTTCTCAGGGAGTTTTATCTCCGCTGAAAATCTTCCGTCCTTGTCGAGGCAGAATGGTCGATCGGAGGAGTTGTCATCCAGGCATCCGCTCTCGGCGGGCGCTGATGTGTCGATGGAAGAGGTCGTCTTGGTGTACTCGTTTTGCGCCGCTATCCGCATGCTCGCAAGGACCGACCCCTGCCTGTCGATCGTGCCGCGGATGACGACATGATCTCCCGCGACTCCACCCGGGGGCGTCTCCACGCACAGGAATTCGGAGCCGAGCTCGCAGTGGACTTCAGCAGGTTCCTGCGGCGCCTGGCACATGCCGGGAATCGCCTGAGTTCCGGTACCAGGCTTTGCACCGCCTTCGCCGTCGGTATCCGCTGGCTGCTCTCCATCGCCGCCGTCATCAGTCGGGGCGCCGCCGTCCTCCGCGAGGCTTATGACTCCGATGCTCCGGGAGGACCACCACACCTTAACCCGCTTTGCGAGGTCGATGAGACCCGCATCGGACGAAGCCGGGATAGTGATGAGACATAGCGCGGTCAGAAGCGCCAGCATCCTGCGCACTGACACTGATATAATGAAGCATCCCCCCTCCCCTTTGTAAGGGGAGGGATGGGGTGGGGTAGATCCGGGATCTACCTCCCCTATCCCCTCCTTACAAAGGAGGGGAATAATATTGTGCCGCATGAATTTAGTCATGATCGGTTACCTTGTCGTCACCTAGCTGAAAAAGTTGCGTGAAAAAAGGTGCGCCGAGTCAACTCATGACGCATGGGGCCGGAACACCGCATATTGCGGCTTTTTCCGGGCCGTGGTCCCTTTGCGCAGATTTTGAGGATATCGCGCAACTTTTCCAGCGGATTGACGATAACAGCCGTGTCATTGATATGAAACCTTTCTCGACAATTCTGGCTTTACTGATCCTTGCCGGCGCATCCCTCTCGGGCTGTGCCGGAGACGACTACACGCCGGTATACTTTCCGCCGCCGGGCGACGACGAAGGCGCGGCTCCTGCGCCGTCGGTCAGCACCGCTTCGAGGCAATGCACCCTTTCGTTCACGTCACGGCTCTGTGTGGCGATCAAGGGCGACAAACTCGAGGTAGGCGCAGATGAGAGCGATCCGCTCTGCGCTGAAGTGCCTGCATTTCCGATACACGTATCGGGCACAACGCTGACGCTGAACGGCAGCGAATTTCCGGATATCAACGTCGAAGGTCACGGCCTGCCTGCTCCGATAACGATCAACGCGCGCGGCATCGGCGACGGCGCTGCCAACGCTGGCCAGGGCACGGTCGACGCATCCGGAAACATGACCATAGAAGATTTTTCGCTCTTCATCGTCGCACTGGGTATCGAGGGAGAGGTGCCTGGACTCACACTCACCACCGGAAGCACGGACAAACTCGAATTCCTCCCTTCGATCGCAGGCTCTCCTCCGGACGCATCCGGGGCGATGAAGCTCGTTACCGCCACAACGCTCGGCCACGTCATAGACGCGGCGGACGAATATCTCAAGGGCGCCTCGCTCACGGCGACTTTCACAGGCTCGATTTCGCCTCCGCTCTCCGAGTGCGGCGGCGAAGGCGAACGTTCCGTGGAGGTCAAGCGCGTTGATATCGCTCAGGACGGGCATCAGACGGAATCGCCGCTCCCTGACGAGCAGGTGATGGAAGTATCCGGCGGCACCTACATATCGGACGGCAGCGCAGACGTGGGACCGCGTTATGAAACCACAACCTCCTTCAAGGTGAAGAACATCGGAGCAAAACCTCAGAAGCTCGCCATCCCCACGCGCAAGGGACCGTTCTATCTCTCCGCGATGATTCCGCTCACGGGCACCCTCGCGGCGCAGCAGTCTTTTGTGTTGAAAGTGACGTTCAGGCCGACGCAGTCCGACTCCAACCCTGGCAAGATGGCAGAGACGCTCTCGATCGGCAGCGATTCGTTTCAGCTGACCGGCGTCGCCCTGTCGAAAGCAGGCAGCGGTTCGGTGAGCATTGTCGACGACAGCGGAAACGTCACGGCGCCGGACGTGAGCGGCGTGCCGATCGGTTCTTCGGACGTGCCTGCGAACGCCGAACGACGGTTTTTCCTGTGCACCGCGATCAAGTGCGGCGAGAGCAACGCCTGGACGGGCTGCGGCGAATGCGCGGACCCGGCGACGATGCCGTGCGAACTGCTCTCAGTTTCCACGTCGGGCAGGCCGCTGGCAGAGGTGGACGCGTCCTGCAATCCGATCGAGAAAGACGCGGCGCCGCTCTACACCATCGACCTCAAGGGTTCCTCGGATATCTCGCTCGCCGCGCACAAGCAGGTGCTGGCGCTGCGCAATATGGGAGTCGCGGATATGAGCGTTGCATCGATCACGCTCGAAGAGGAGCCGGGCAGCAAATCCACGGGCCAGTTTTCGCTCCCGTCGAACGCGATCTTCGTTGCCGATCATTTTTCCGACATCCAGAAACAGGTAGCAGCCGCGCTCGCCGACAAGGCCGTGCAGGGCACGCCTCTTCCGATAACTCTTCCGCCGTTCCAGCCGGGCTATAAGGAAACCACGGCTTATGTGGTCATCACCTATACTCCTACGGACCTCATGGGCAGCGACGGCCAGCAGGCGGGAGTCGGAAGCAAGGTGACCGACAAGGCGATTCTCAAAATCAAGACCGACAAGGGCGACATCACTTCGGAGATTTCAGGCACGACCGAGATCAAGGAATCGCCCGCGCTGGAGCTCTACTTCAGGACCTCCAGCGGAACAAAACAGGTGGCGGCCGGCGAGGCGTTCCCGTTCAAGGGGATCACCGCGGCGACAGTGGACATGGCCTCACCGCTCTTTTTGCGCACGGCAGACACATCCAGCGCGGCGCTGAGAGTGACTGCGATCACGCTGGGCGGACCTGACGCCGCGAACTTCCGCTGGCTCGACACGAAAGAGAAGATAGCGCAGGTCTCTCCGCCGTCGGGCAAAGGTCTGCGCTGTTCCATACCGATCGTCGACGAATCCACCGGCAACATGACCGGCGAGTCGTTCGATCTGAATCCGGTCCAGATCGGAGGAACAGGTTTCGATCTCGCGCCCGGCGCGTACTCAACGGCGACGATGCCGCTCTTCGGTTGCGTGGATTTTCACCGCGATGAAGGGAACGATACGAAAAAATTGTACGAAGGCTCGCTCTCCGTTGAAGCCGTGGAGCTGACCGCCGCGGGGCTGCCGGAACAGAACCCGGACGGAAGCCCGAAGAAAACAGTGTTCACCGTAAGACTTCTCGCGGCCATCGAACCGCTCTCCGGTCAATACGTGCTGCGCATCACGCAGACCATGGCGGCGATACTCAACCCGCAGTTCCCCGGACTCTCAGCCGTATCGTCCAGGCAGGACGCGACGGCGGATCTCGCGAGCGGCAAGTCAAAGCAGACGGACCTTCAGGTATTCACGAGCGCTATGATACTCGATCCGTTCGATGAAATGACGATCAAGTCAGCGGACGGAAAGAAGACGATCTCCACTCCCAACGATGGAGTCACCGCGGTCTTCCGCGCGGTGGATACGCATCCTGTTTCGCAAGCCTACGGCGTCGATGGCCTCTTCGATTACGCGAATCTGATCTACGATGGGTCGCGGCCCTCTGGAAGCCGCGGTATATTCGAGGATTATCCGGGAGTGCCGGACGGCATGCGGGCCAACGGCTGGCGCATCTTCACCTCCACGCTCTCCTGGCCGGGACCGCTCGGGGCTGAAGAAAAAAAGCCCTCGAATCCGTCCGATTGCCTGATCGTCGATCCATGCGACCCTGAGGGCCTTCGCGCATTCACGGACGCTGGAGCCGCGGAGAAAGGCAAAGGCGCGTGCGCGTTCTTCTACGCGTCGGGCGGCCGCTTCGACAGCCCTGCGTTTCATTCATCGCAGGAGATGCCGGGAGGCGAGTACGCAAACCTTTGCAGCAAAGTCGACCAGCCGCAGAACCTCTATGACATGGATACGGGCCACTGTTCCGTGGACGGCTCGATCACTTTTGAAGAGACGGGACTTCGATTCTTCGGGCCTACAATTTTTAACAACCCCAACGGGCAGGCAGGTCCGAAGCCTCCGATGGACGCGATCTTCCACTTGGCGTTCACAACTAGCGTACTGAAGCCGGCGTCAAGCGCATCCGATTGGAACGTGTTGCCCGATGCGCGAATCGACCTCGCGAAGAACGAATACAAGATCAACCTCAACGACAAGTCGCTGGCGACTCCTCAGATCTGCGAGAGCAACACGCAGAACCGCGTGGTGGGAGGGAAGAAATACAGCACCTGGCGGTATCTGGACGGTCTGCTCTGGAAGGACGAGGAAGGCAAGATCCCGGCGGGATGCCCGGAGACCGGCAACGATTTCACCGGCGGTCAGGCGTTCCTGCGGGGAAAGTCGATCGATCCTGCGACCGGCATTCTCACGGTAATCACCGCCGCGAAGTTCGGCTCCTCCGACGACCTCACGTTCGCGTTCAAGGACGTGATGATGTTCGTTGTGCTCAAGGGATGGCTGTGCGACCCCGCAGGCAACCCTGAAGAGTTCGAAGGCGCGCGCTGCTATGATTCAATGCTCAACGACCGTGACGCGAAGTCGCAGCAGTCGATAGTGAATTAAAGATTGTGCGCGTCATTTGATGACGCGAAACGCTGGAACGGCGCATATTGCAGGTTCATCCTCAGGTCTGCAAGCCTTGCGCACAACGATCGAACGCAGCTCAAACTGAGGAGGCCAATCATGGGCGACGAGATATTAACACCAGTGCCTTCAAATACCAGCGAGCCCTTGTCGAAGAAATGGGGGATCACGGGCGACTACACGCTGCACCTGCCGGTCTCAACCTCCGTCTCCGAGAGCGGCATCGGCCACACTCCCGCGCTCAACCTGCACATCGCGGAGAGCTTCGACGATCGCTACGTGCTGAGGCTCCAGTTTCCGTTCAGCAATACGACGTCGAAGCTGACGCCGAGCACCAGCTCGGAAGGTACCACAAGAGAGCATTCAACATGGGCCGTTGAAGCGGGCATCGGCCATATCTCACGCAGATATGCACACTTCAATGATAACGGCGATTTCACCTCCGCTCTCAACATCACGACTTTCAACTTGATCGGACGAGGGACGTCCACTCTCATCAGGCCGGCGCGAAACGTGCTCGGAGAGGAATTTCCATCTGCCGAGGAATCCGCCAGCACCTGGAACATAGGCACGCGCTACACCTTCACCGGCGAATTCAGGCCTGGCGGCGGCCGCGGCCCGGTGCTTGAAATCGGTCCAGGACTTTATTCCGGCGTTCAGTACGCGGGCAAGGACTCTTCGCACAACCGCCTGCGGCTCGACCTGCTCATCACTGCAGGTATCGGCTACGGCGACGGCAGCACTACGTCGGGCGCGGACTCGGATACGGAGCTGGGACCTCTTGGTATCGGTCATGGTTTCGGTACGATGTTTCTCGAGGGCGTGCAGCGCTATGCCACGAACAACACCCTTTCAACGCCGATGCAGGCCCTTGCCGAATACAATTTGACCGGAGATCCTTCTGCGCAGCCGGATTCCACAACCGATATCAATTTTTTGAAAGCAGGCGCGGCATTCTCATCGGGAATGGGGAGCCCCCTCGCGGCGCCTCTTAGAGCAGGCAGCGGCTGGATGGCCGCGTTCACCGCCATGCGCATCATCCGCGGCGGCATCTTTGCGGCAAACGGCGGCACGGAGTCGGCAGCGGGCGCCATCACGGATTTCATGGGCGGCGCGGAACTTATCGGGTACGCGATCGCAGGAATTGAAGAGCCCGACAAGCGGCTCTCGCTGCCGCAGGACGAGGTAAGGCGCAGGAAGATGTACGTCGCCATCCCGATCTACGTCATCAGCTCGCTGCTCATGGCCGGAGGTGCTGCCGACAACAGCGAGGCGTTCATGAGGGGCGGCAGCAACGCGGGCGTGCATCTCGCGCTCTCGCCGGATCCACTCGATCGCGGCATGGTCGAACGCACGGACATACAGTTCATACCGCACTCGCTCTATTACGGATCAAAGGACGGCAGCCGCGGCGGCGTGCGCGTGCATTCCAGCTGGAACGACGAACCGTCCGAAGATATTCAGTTCTATTCTGCCGCAACCTTTGTGTCTCCAAAGATGAAACCCGGCAACATCGCCAATATGCCGAGTCAGAGCCAACCAGACTCCGACGCAGGGCTGAGTTCGGATATCTGCGCGTCGCTGGGCATCGAATACAAGCCGACGTGGGTGAGGCTCTCGATCGGGCCGATGACGTGCGGAATATTCGCGAGCGGCGTATCTGCGCCAAAGGCCGGTATAGGCGGCACTGCAGGTTTTGATCTCACGCTGCCGTTCAACGGCAAGGACGACGGGTCCGGACTCTCTTTAGGCGTGCATGTCGACGCAATCAAGCCCCTGCCGGATGGATCGGCCAACGTCGAGGCACAGCCGGTAATCGGCATCTCCTTACACGAGTGATCCAGTTCAACGGTACAACGCCTTCGTCACGATGTAGATCGCGACCTCGGGTTCCACCATGCCGCGCCACTCTTCCCCGGAGGCTATGCGGCGGCGGATCTCCGTCGAGCTGACGTCGGGTATCGGCGATTTGGGGCCCCTCGGGATATGGGCGATCTCCACGAGCGCCTCTATCTTCTCAAAATCATGCCACTCGGCAAACTGGCTGCTCACGTCGGCGCCGGTAAGGAGCAGGAATTTGATATCCGGCTCCGTGATGCGAAGGTGCTCCACGGTCCGAAGCGTTTTGCTCTCGCCTCCGAGTTCGCGCTCCACATCCAGCACACGGATCGGAAGGCCAAGCCTGGAAAACGCGAGCACGCACATCTCTTTACGATGATCGAACGATTCGAGCTCTTTGCCGAAGGGATGAATAAAACACGGCACGACCCAGACTTCATCGGCCATCTTCCGCTCAAAGACCCACCTGCAGATAGCGGTATGGCCGATATGCGGAGGATTGAAAGAGCCCCCGAAGATTGCAACCCGCTTACTTGCTTGCTTTGAACCGAATATCATGGCAACCCTTGCAAAAGCATCTGCCTCAATTAATATACTCTACAACCATGAAACTCAATCGCGTTCTCATCGTAATCAAGCTCCATGCCGGGGATGCCGCCTGCGCAGACCGCAACGCAGGACGGGCGCTGGACAAGATGCATGCGGCCGCGCTCTCCGCAGTTGAACGCTCGCTTTCGGCGATGAAGATAGAATACGGAATATCATCCCGGGAGGAGATCCCCGCCAGATTCAAGGCAGACCTCATCGTGCCGGTGGGCGGCGACGGCACATTCCTTGCCGCCGCTCATGCGGCGGGCAACGTACCGCTGCTCGGGGTCAACGCATCGCCCGATAGTTCGGTAGGATTCTTCTGCGCGGCAAAGGCTTCAGATTTCACCTCGTTCATCGAACGCATCTGCGAAGGCCGTATCAAGCCGCTTAACCTGCCATTGATCGAAACCACGATCGACAAAAAGGCGATTGCATGCATGGCGCTCAACGACGTGCTCTTTGCCGCGGATTCCCCGGCCGAGGCCGCTCGTTATACTCTCAAGGTGGGCGATAAAAAAGAAACGCAGAGAAGCTCCGGCATTTGGATAGCAGCAGGTCCGGGGTCGACTGCCGCAATCAACGCCGCCGGCGGCAAAGCGATGCCGATCGAGTCTCGGCGCATACAGTATCTCGTGCGCGAGCCCTGCCCCATGCCGGGAAGCAGATACAATCTAACTCGCGGGATACTGCCCGCAGGCGCATCGATAGAGATATTTTCGGAGACCAAGCGCGCCTCAGTGTACGTGGACGGCCACGGCCATTCATTCCGCGTCCCGCGCGGCTCCACAATCTCCTGCCGCATAGCAAACCAGAGCCTCTCGGTGTTCCTCTAAACCTGAGATGGAGCAAGGTTGGGTCCTCGGGTTCAAATGTTCAGCGTTTTTGACGTGAGTGCATATTGATCGCCGGCGGCTCGCCTCAAACGCCGGCGATCCGCCTGCCTTACGTCGGCCGGTATTATTCTACGGCTGCTGAATCCGGCCTCCTCTAGGCGCGCTCAACATGCACTCACGTCAAAAACGCTGAAAATGCATTCCTCAGGGAACTTGAACAACTATGTTTCTTGATGGTGTTCCGGGACCGTCTGTTTCGGAACGCCTTCACTGCAAAGATCATCATCGATAGCGGCAAGAAGATCTCACCCTTTGACGAGAACAGCCTGCGGAGTAGCACATAGCAAGCGGATTATCCCGCCCTCCCGCCGAATGAACAGGAACGCATAGGCAAGTGCTCCAACGTTAGCTTGACGCGCTGAATTCGACTCCGTGTCGACTCATTCGCCGGGAGGGCGGGGTGATCCGCGTACTCTGTGGCACGGAACCCTCGCACACTCCGTGGAATTGAGCCCGCTGAGGCAGGAGCACTCTGAATTTTCAAGAAACCTCGGGATCGCCTGGGGAGAGTTGTCTTGGGAGCGATTGAACGGGTTCGACGGACGGGATCTGCGCGTCGGGGCTGCGCGTGGCGCCCAGTTCCTTGAGGCGCCTGGCGCCTGGAATCACGCGCGATTCCCATGAGCCCGCCGCTTTGTTGAAACTGCCTATCGCGGATTCGAGCCCGCGGCCGACCGCTTCGAAATGTTTTGCGAAGACTCCCACGCGGTCGAAGAGCTCCTTGCCCGCCTCTGATATACGCTGCGAATTCTCCGTGAGCCTCTCCTGCTGCCAGCTCATGGCCACCGATCTCAGCATGACTATGAGCGTCGTGGGAGTGGCGAGCACCACGCGCGACGACATGCCGTCCTCTATGAGCGCGCGGTCCGATTCGAGCGCCGCGGAGAAGAACGACTCACCCGGGAGAAAGAGCACCACAAAATCAGGAGTGGGCGTGAACTGTTCCCAGTATTTCTTCGCCCCCAGCGCAGCCATATGCGCGCGCACGGCCTTTGCGTGTGCTGCAAAATGCGCCGCGCGCGTCGCCTCATCGGTGGCATCCATCGCCTGCATGTACGCGGCTAGCGGGACCTTTGCATCCACCACCACCGAACGCCCCTGCGGCAGCCGCACGACCAGATCCGGCCTGAGTCTCCCGTCAACCGCGTTCACGGATGACTGCGCGTCAAAGTCGCAGTACGCGGACATGCCCGCCACCTCCACCACGCGCTGGAGCGTGACCTCTCCCCAACGGCCGCGAGCCGTGGGCGAACGCAGAGCAGAGACGAGCGTTGCGGTCTCACGCGTGAGCGCCTGCTGGCCCTGCTTGAGCATGTCGAGCACGCCGGTGATGCCGCCGTAGGCCTTCTCGCGCCTGTTTTCGATTTCGCGCACCGCTGTTTCGTAGCGCGCGAGGGCCTCGGTGAGCGGCCGCACGTGTTCGCCGATGCGCGGCTCGGCCTGTTTGAGAAACTCCTCGCGGCTCTCCTTCAATACCTCGGACGAGATTCCCTTGAACGTGAGCTGTATGTTGGAGAGCGCCTTGCCAAAGTCTTCGCGTTCGCGCGCAAGCGACGCCTCCGCATCCGCGAGCCGCGCGGAGGATACCTCGCGCTCCACGTCCCAACCCTTCGCGCGCGAGAAGTGCCAGACGAGCGCAATACCCGCGCCCGCTGCAAGGCCTGCGATAAAGAGAAGATAAGGTGTCATGAATTCAATCTAGGCGAAGGGCCGTTCACAAGGCAAGAGAAGAGTGCAGGCAATTAGAGGAGCCCTGCATAGACCTTGGCCAGCGCTTCAAAGGCCGGCAGTTTTTCCTTGATGACGCCGAAGACCTTTTCAGGATCGATTTTCAGGTAATCGTGCACGAGGATGTTGCGGAACGCCGCCATGCCTTCGACTTCGCGCATCAGCTTCCCGGAGATCACGCGATGCGCTGCAAGGACTTCGAAGATATCTGCGTAGGTTTCAGGTTTTTCAAAATTCCGGTCGGCGATGATGTGATTGCCGATGTCCAGAAGGCACTCGATGGAGAGATGGAGATAGCGCTCGGCAGCGCCACGGACGAAGGGATCTTCCCTGAAGCGAGCGGGCCCCAGCTTCCTGACGTTCTTGAGCAATAGGAGATAGCCCTTGAGCCGCTCCAGCCTCGCAGAGATGATCTCGCCCTCAACCAAAGTACGTCCCTCCCTGAATCTGTGATTTCTGCATCTCGCGCTGGACACTCCGCAAATAACTTGTATCCAGATATTCGCGAAGCACGGCCGATTCAAACACAACTCGTTCTCTCTTCCGATCCTTTATCACGATGCCGTCCCTGACCACCGCGAATTTCAAGAGGATCGGCGATTGATTGAGTACGACCACGTCGATACGCTCGCTGCCCACTGCCCTTGTTATCGATTCGATGATTTTCAAACGATAGTGAAACATATCGACATGCTCATCGAGATACACGCCTATATCCAGATCGCTCAGCGGCCCCATGCTGCCGCGCGCCGCAGAACCGAAGAGGTAAGCGAACAGCACACGGCTGTCATGGCGCAAGGCATTGATTATCGATTCGTTCTTCATACCCGCAATAAATATACGATGCCACGAAGTTAGGCAATGCAATATTCCATATTCTGTTCAGTGGATCGAATAACGGCGTGGAACAACGCCTCTCCGCGAAAATCGACCCGCAATCATCGCGTCTCCATAACCACGAAGCGCGCATCTCCACGCTGGAGGCTGCGCGTACCTGAATGCGGTTTTTAGGATGAGTTCTTCAGACTATTATGACGTTCTGATCGCCGTTGAGAAAACCAGGTCCGCTGAATCTCTCCACGTATCTCTCACCGAGTTCAAGCCGCTTTCTCTCCGCATCGGTCGGATTCGGGAGCTGCCGGAGCCGCTGGACTTCTGCCTGGAATGAAGCGATGGCCTGATGGAACGCATCGCACTTTGAACCGACGTCATCCGAATGCCTGTTGGATGCCGCTATCCATGCCGTTCGGGCCTTCCAGACATTCCTGATCGCTTCGACGACGGGGCTCGAGGATGAACTGGAATCAGGCTTCTCATTGACTCCCCTCGCAAGCTGTCCCGCGATTTCATCGCGGTTGAAGGAGAGATACAGCGGTCCATTCGTTCTGGAGAAGAACGTCTGGACTTCGTTGGTAATGTACTGCCAGTCATCAACCGTCATGCCGGAATCTTTCGGAAGCTGGATATGAGTGACATCCACATTCCCTCGCAGCGCGACGCCCTGTTTTTTCGCAGCTTCAAATATTTCAGCAACCATCGCGGTGACGATGCGATCCCGTTTTTTGTCGTGCGAAATATCGTGCTCAAAGATCATATTGCTTAGATCGATAGGGTCGTTGATCGTATGCGAGGCATTGTTATCATCGGCATTTTTTACCGCCTGCTCCAGCGCTGCGTAGTAGCCCTCATTTTGTATGCCGACCGGCTTGCCATTGAATGTCAACTCGGCATCAGCAGGAATGGCAGCATTAAATTGGTCTACGAGATCCGCATCAAACTCTCCTGAAAGTGCCGTCTGTGCGTCCTCGACCTTGTCCGGAGGACAGGTCACGACCACGGTATTGTTTTCCCTGTAGTAGGTTACCGTGACGCCGGAATCCGCGAGCTGTTTGACGAGCGGGTTGTTCTGCAGGACGGTATTCGCATACGCCTGTTTAAATCTGGCTTCGTCCGTAATCACTTCAGGCATTCTTATAGTTGCATTGCCGAACTTCTTCGATAACCGATCTTGAATGCGGGACAATGTATTCTCGTCCACCTTGCCAGGGACTACGTGTATATAGGATTCAGATAGATCGATCATGGAAGGATTTTTCGTCTCTGAATTCTTAATGTCCCACTCAATCTGTTGAAATATTGCATTTTCAAGCTTCTCGCCGGAAAGGGCATTCAACGCGTCGCTCCCGGCAAAATCATAACCGTTAGCGATTTTCAGAGTGCCTTCATCCTGCGCGGCCTCCTGCTTTGCTGCGGCGGCTGACACAGATGCCGGGGCCTGTGCCTCGGAAGTCTTCTGAGCCGTCGAGTTCGTGGCCGCAGGGGCGGACGCATTCATCGAGCGGGCGGCCTGCGCCAGTGCGTCCCAGTAGTTATCACCGGCAACTTGAAGTTCCCGGCCGTCGAAGAAGACTTTCGAGCCAGCCGGAAGTGCGGACTTCAACCCCTGATTGAATATCGCAATCGTAGCGAGGTCAGCATCTTTATCCTCCACATGGGCAATGGTGTATGCGGCATATTTTCTGTAATCTTGATTCGGAATACTGATCTGCAGTTCGGGCGGTTTTTTTGCCGCATCGTAAACGAACTCACAACCATGATCTTTGAGATCCTTCGCGCGTACGTCGCTCTCGATAAATTTCTTGACCGCATCGCTGCCGGGCTGCTGCTGAGTTGCCGAACCTGCATTTGCATTCGGCGTCGCCGCGTCAACCGCCGTTGCGGGTGCGGCCGTGGCGGTCATCGCCTTTACCTGCGCTAGCAGGGCCGCGTGTTTGTCGGCGCCGGTCAGCTCGCTGTTGTTGCACATGAACTTCGCGCCTTGGTTCTCGGCCAGAATCTTGTTGATCCCGTCGTTGAATTCCTTCTTGTTCTTTGGATCCGCCGTTTCAAGAATTCTCTGAACCTCGGCCTTGTGCGCCGCATCGCAAGTCACGACCACGTTCGTTCCATCAAAGTTTACCGTTGCGCCGTAGGCCTTGAGCTGCCTGACGAGCTGAATGTTGTTGAGCTGAACGTTCGTGCTCTCGTTCTTCCGCTGAACCTTATAGCCGTCTCCTTCATTGCTGAGATTTATGACATTCGCGAAATGGACCGGGACCTTTCCATTAGCATCGCTTACTTGCGTGCGTATGCGCTCCCACGCTGCGGAATCGATCTTGCCCTCCGGCAGTTTGACCTCGCCCGTGAAATCGATCTCGCTCGGGTTCGGCGTGGTCTGGCTCTTCTTCGCATCTGCTATCGCCGTGTTGAGCCGTGCGCCGATCGCATTCTCGAGTTCCGAACCCTGCTTCGCAATATTCGAGAGGTCGACGGCGCCTTCTACACCAAGCCGCCGCGGCGTCTGATTTGCTAACGCTTTACATATGTTCGTGGCGGGCTCGTCGCCCAGCTCCACCTGATCCTTTGCCGCTGGCGGATTGCCCGGGTTCACGTAGACCTTTGTACCGGCGGGAAGTTCGTGCAATATGGCGTTGCGCTTGGTGCGCATATCACCTGCAGCCTGTGATTTATCACCAGCACCCATGGCTCTGGTTACCTCGCGGCAATTCTCAGCCGCGCAGTTCACGATCAGCTCGTTCTTCTCCGCGTTGTATTCCAGAGTAACCTTGTCCCTCGCCGGCTGCGGGATCGTCGCTTTGTAGTCGGCAATTGTTTTCTCAGCACGCTCCTTACGCTGGGCCTTGTCACCTTCCGGCAGCTTGGCGCTATGATCCGTAAGCCTCTTCTCCTCGGCGCGCAGACCGCTGATATACTCCACTCCGCGCTCTGGCGATGCGAACGAGGGATCGAGTGCGCCGCCGCCACGCTTGAAGTAGAGGCGGCTGTTGATGTATTCGACGTCTTCAAGTTTTACTACTTTGCCGTTTGCATCCTTGTACAGCCATTTTCCGTCATTTGTCCTGTAAACATAGTCACCGTTTGCAGACTCGGAAGCTTTCGACGCATCCTTACCAACGGCTCCATCGATCCTGAACCGATCGACTTGCGTGCCATTACTCCGCTGCTCAGTACCGGCAGACGAAATATTCAGGTAATCGCTCGCGCCAGGAACGGTGAAGGAGGCGGTCTGACCAGGGTTCTGTTTCTCTGCCGGCGCCGCAATCTCCCTCGTCATCTTCTGGTCGTAATACCATTTCTTCGTGTTCTCGTTGAAGTAGACGTACGCACCTTTTTCCAGATCCCCCGTGCCTTTCACTTCCGATACCTGGTAGCGCTTCTGTCCCTTCTCGGGCTGCTTTTCCGGCGCAAAGGTGACCGAATACGTCGCATCGGATTTCACGCCAGCTACGTCGTTTACTATCTGCGTGCGGACCTTGTCGTCGCCCACTTTGCCGATCTGCTCGGTGTGCCACTTGCCGAAGTCCCTGACCCACTGCTGCTGCTGCGCCTTTATCGATTTTCCGCTCACCGAGCCGTCATCGGCCGTGGTCGGTTCCGTGAATTTCCTCGAAGGCACGGCATTGAGGATGCGCTTGAACTGATTCGGTTCTCCTGCCGCTGCAGTCTTCGCGTCGTTGATAATTTCACTGAGCAGCGGTTCGGAATAGCCTTTGTCCGTCAGAGTATTCCTGTACTGCTTCTCGATCTTTTCGATTTCCTCCGTCTTTTTCGCCGCATCGGGCTTCTCGCTCTTGCTCACTTTGTCGCCGTCCGAACCTGCGTGTATGCTCGTGCCGCCTGAAGGCGCCGCCGCCGGAGCTGAAGGCGCTACAGGAGACATGGCCACAGGTGCGTAACCGCCAAAGACAGGCGCCGCGACTGGCGGAGCAACGAAACCGAGAGCCATACCGCCAGCGACTGCTGAACTGGCTGCGCCGATCGCGCTGCCCGCGCCGGGGAAGAACGCGGCGAGCGATCCAAAACGCGCAAATTGCTGCGAGAAATTCTGGACCATCTGAGCGGACAGCAGAGTGCCCAGGCCGCCTGCGAGATAGCTGCAAAGATAATCGCCGCCGTCCGACGCATCCGGCATGATGCCTGCGCCGAACGAGTTGATCGAGCTCTGCCAGGATGCGCCTGCCCTGTCCAATGTCGATCTCAACCCTATGTCATTGAAACTAACCAATTACCCCTCCGTATACAGAGTTCAAAAATTTTGCCGTCTTGAGTTCGTCTTTCAGCCCGTCACTCAGTTCGCCCACAATGCGCTCCGACAGGGACTGCATCTTTTTACCGAGCTCCACGTCAAAGCTCGCTATCTCGCGCAGCTTCTTTTCCACCGAGCGGCTGTAGACTTGGGCCTTGCCCTTTATCGTATGCGGGCCAACGGCCTCTGAATCGAATTCATTGAACACGTGGAAGTTCGGGTCGGTCTCTGGCAGCGGCTCCGGCTTTGTATCCGCCGCTATAGCTGCCGGCGCATCTGAAGCCTCGCCGTTGCCGGCATCCGTATTGCCGCCTGCAAAACCGCCGAGGAGCGCGCCGAGTTCTCGGCTCTTTTCGCGGCCGCCCGCCCTCGCGCTGTACACGGTCGATTTGCCGTCGCCATCTTCGGTCCGCGTGTCGTCGTCGCCTTCGCGCGTCTCTTCCGTATCAACCGCGGCCTCGCCTTTTTGCTCCGTCTGGGCAACCGCGCGAGCGGCCTCCATCGATGCGGCCTGCTGCGGCTGGCTTGCGTCGGACTGTGCGAGCTTGGGCGCTGCCGCTTTCTCTGCATCCCCCTCGCGAGCCGGTTTCTCGGCGCCCTTTGTCTGCGGACGATTTTCTACGGCGTTCTTATCCCGCGCCACGTTCTTTGAAGCATCCCTGGCCGCGAGCTGAGCCGCGCCATGCTGAAGCAGCGGATTTAAATTCCTTCCGAGGTCCGCTGCCTGCGACTGCGGCTTCTGCGCAACCGCATCCCGGAGCGCTGTGTCGGCTGTGGCAGGATCTTTGACATTCTTTTCAAGGCTCTTCAGATTCTGCGCGTCGCGGCGGACGTTCTGGAAATTCTGTTCGGCGAGCTCGCGGCTCTTTACAGCCTGAGCATGCTCCTGAGTCTCAACCCGCGCGCCCTGCACCGCATTGGGGAGTTCCTTAACCGTCGGAGCCGGTTTCTCGCTGGCCGCCTTGGCGGGATCGTTCAGGCTCGCGTTCTGGGCTGAATTGATCTTTGCCTTTTCAATGGCCTGAGTGGTGGCTCTGGCCATCTCACCCTGCTGATGGATCCTGGCGGAATAGCTATCCTTTGAGCTGGAAGCCTTCTGCCAGTTATCAGCAAAGTTATTTTCAATCCCCTTGGCCACCGTTGACTCCTCTCACCACCTCAGCAAGCCATCCTCATCATTCAACCTATTGAAATAACGCCTTTTTTACTGTATTTCGCCCAATAAGGGCGTGTGTTACGGCCTTATATAATGCAAGAGGTGGGCCAGCTCCTTTTCGGAGGCTCCCTCACCAATCTTTTGCTCCGTCTGATGGGGCGGGCAATGCATCTAGATGATAATAAACGATAATTTTGGTTATCGCATGGCGGATTAAATGGAGAGACGGGAAGTCAACGCCTGACAGAGAGAAAGAATGAGGATTTCAGTCACCACTCTAGAACCGTTCATTTGTTGGGACAATTCTGGCGCCAGCGCTGGCTACTCGGGTGCCTGCATTGCGAGAGCCCGCGGGTTTGACGGCAGGTTTATTAGCTGCTTCGTCATTTGTGGAGTTTGGATCCGCTGCGTTCCTGGTATCCGCTTTGGCAGGAGGCTGCTCCTTGCTTAACCACTCGCCATCTGCCAAGATTTTTTTGGCCTTTTCCTCGTCGATTTCAGATTTGTCTGAGTCCCCTTTTGGCCCCGCAGTTTCGGCAAGATGCTGAGCTGCCGCCATACGGATCTGAGGATTAGGCGGTACTCGATCATTGAACCATTGAAATGTCTCAAGCTGTTTCAAGATAGCGCCAGGATTAGGTGCATTTGTTCTTTTCCCTGAGCGATCTATTCCTGGAACATTTTCAATCACGATCTTTCTGGATGAAGGCGGTGTCTCAGCCGGCTTGGCAGGAGCAGCGGGAGCGCTCGCGGATGGGGGGGCCCAGCCATCAGGCGGAACCTTTGCCAACTTAGAAGTCCCGTCATCATAATTAACGATCCACTGCTTATCCGCTTGGCTCCATGCAACGCTTTTTACCTGAGGTTCTACCGGGTTATCAGAATTCGTTGTTCGAATTATTGTACCGTCTTTACTCACTTCTCTTTTATCGCCAGATTCATAGTGATACACGGCAGAACCATCGCCGGGACGTTCGGTATATGCAAGACGGTCACCTACTCTGACAGGAGCAGGTGCGCCCTTTCCTCCGTCCTTATCGTATTCTTCAACTTTCGCGCCGTTAGAATCATTCCTTGTGACTACTCCGCGAGGTTCAAGATCCCACGCCATGATCTTTCTTGCATGATCGCTATCATTTGCAAATCTCGCCACACTCCCTGCAGACATCAGACGAGGCGGAGGTGTAGGATTGTTGTTCTTCAGTACGTAATAAGTGCCGGTAAGCCCTTTATAATCACCCAGACCGCCTTCGACATGCTCGGCATTAGGCGGAGGCAGATCGCCCGCAGGCACAAAAATAGTCTGGTCGCCATTCTGTGCCGTCCTTACAACGTAATATGTCGCCGAAGACGATACTGGATTTGATTGTCCCCCACATCTCATATCGACCTCTCTATGCAATGACGTCCAATGAGGATGACTTCCCCTCATCCTCATTATCGGCTGCAGGGATGGCCAAAGTTGCGTGCAGGTAAAAAGAGTTGAATAGCGCGATAAATTCAATGAGTTGCATGGGATTGCCGGCAGGCAGGCTTCGGTAAGCGAGGTAACAACTGGGTCTTTCGCTTCATTCAGGACAAACCTCAAAATGACGACAAGAGAAAGCAACAATCCCGGTTGACAGGTGAACGCAAGCGCTGATAGGCAGGAAGATATGATAAAGAAAATGCCAGCACCCGATTCAGGAAGGAAACTGAGTACCAGCGACGAGTTCAGGCATTACAATGCCGTCATCATCGAGCACTTCAATTCCCAGATGCAGCAGGTGACCGAAGGGATGATGTCGATAAAGGAAGAACTGAGCAACAAGATCGACGAAGTACAGCAAAAGACGGATGTTCGATTCGACATCATTGAAGCAGTACTTCGGGAACATTCAAAAGAGATCAAGATACTCAAGACCGACGTCACGGGGCTCAAGACCGACGTCGCAGGGCTCAAGACCGACGTCGCGGGGATTAAAGATGATATGCGCGCAATGGAGACGCGGCTCTCACGGAAGATCGACGGAAACAATGCGCGCCTTGACGATCATGAAACCAGAATTACCACGCTTGAAAGCGTTCATCCATAACACCGAGGGTTTTACGATCCCCGATCCACGAACCGCGATTCACGCCTGACGCAGCTCTTCAGCCAGCTTCTGATGCGCCTTGCAGCCGATCACGCCCAGCGGCGGCGGCTCGCCTTCGTGCATGACAAAGCGCTCCTTGAACGCGGCGATGCGCGCGAGTGCATCCGACATGAACGACATGCCGATACGTCCCTCTCCCACCGCGCGGCGCAGGCCCTCCAACGCCTCGCGCTGCTTCTCGCGATTATGACATACGAGCACGACGTCGGCGCCCGCATCCACGCTCCGCCATGCTGCCTCCTGCATGGTACAGCAGTTCGCGATCCCCTGCATGATGAGGTCGTCGGTGAAGACGAGTCCGTTGAAGCCGAGTTCGCGACGCAGCATGCCGGTCGTGATCCGCCTCGATATCGAGGCAGGCGCATCGGCGTCGAGATTCGGCACGAGCATGTGCGCTGTCATCATCGTGGCAACGCCCGCCTGGGCAGCTGCGCGAAACGGGATAAACTCGCATTCTTCAAAGCGGCGGCGCGTGTGCGGAAGCAGCGGCAGACCCAGATGCGAATCCACGTCAGTGTCGCCGTGCCCCGGGAAGTGCTTGCCGCAGGCAGCCACGCCTTCCGACTGCATCCCGTTTATGAACTCGGAGCCGAACGCCGCTACCTCTGCCGCATTGCCCGCCATGGCGCGGTCTCCGATCACGGGATTGAAAGGATTCGTCGCGACGTCCAGCACCGGCGCAAAATCCAGGTTGATGCCCGCAGCCGCGAGCTCGCGGCCTAGCAGCGCACCAATCTCGCGGGCGAGCTCGATTCCACGCTCGCCCGCGCGCCCAAGCGCAGCCATCGGCGGCAGCTTCGTGAACGGCTCCGTCAGGCGCGCGACGCGTCCGCCCTCCTGATCCACAGCAACGATGAGCGGAGTCTCGGATGCATCCTGCATGCCCTTGATGAAATCCCTGAGCTGCTGGGGCGTGCGATAATTGCGCCCGAAGAGAATAATGCCGCCTATCCCGGTCTCCTTGAAAAAGAGTTTGTGCTCGGAAGTCACCTTCGTGCCCTCAACGCCCACCATCATGAGTTGACCGACTGTCGTCATTGCACATCACCTCCCTCTAGGCGCGAGTTTGTCCCTCAACCCATCGCCGAGGAAATTGAAACCGAGAACAACGAGCATGATCGCTATGCCCGGAAAGATAGATAGATAGGGGGCGATGAGAAGATACTGCGTGCCCTGGTCTATCATCGCGCCCCATGACGGCGTGTCCACGGGCACGCCAAGCCCTAGAAACGAGAGCGCGGATTCGATCATTATCACGCCCGCCATGCCGAAGCTCGCGTTCACGAGCACCGGGCCGATCATGTTCGGAAAGAGGTGCTTGAGCACGATGCGCGGCGCGCCTGCGCCGCTCGCCCGCGCGGCTGCGACAAAATCGCGCTCCCGCATCGAAAGCGCCTCCCCGCGCGTAAGCCTCGCGTAGGTTACCCAGCCTTTGAGAGAAAGGATCAGCACCACGTTGGCGATCGAAGGTTCGAGGAATGCAGCAACGGCTATTGCAAAGAGAAAACTCGGGAACGCAAGAAAGACGTCGGAGACAAAGAGGAAGATGCGATCGACGATGCCGCCGGCGTAACCCGCAATGAGCCCCACCGCGCTGCCCGCCACGAGCGAAATCCCCACGACAGCAATGCCGATCCCGAGCGACACGCGAGCGCCGAAGATGATGCGCGAGAGCACGTCCCTTCCGTCCGCGTCATTGCCGAACCAGTGCGCGAACGTTGGACCCGCAAACGAGAGATCGAGGTGATATTCAGACGGATCATATGGCGCGAGATACGGCGCAAACAATGCCGCCAGCACCATGGCCACAATAATAGCAAAGCCTAATTTGGATGTGAAAGCCTTCATGTTTAAAATTGTTAGTACAGTGGTACGTTCGTACTTTAGTACGTTGGTACGTTAGTTAACCCTGTGAATGAACAGGCATTCTTGTGTATTTCCACGTCATTCACACGCTCTACCAACGTACTAACGTACAAACGTACCAACGTACTAAAGTACGACTTGTCCTCACAATTTGACCCTCGGATCCGCCACCCGATACAGGCAATCGGTCAGCGCGTTTACGATGACGTACGCGAACGAGATCACGAGTATGCACCCCTGAACCACGGGATAATCGCGACGGCTGATCGAATCGAGCAGGAGCATTCCCACTCCCGGCCAGTTGAATATTTTCTCCGTGATGATTGCGCCGGCAAGCAATGTGCCGACCTGCAGCCCGACGATCGTTATCACGGGATTGAGCGCGTTGCGCAGCGCATGCCTGTAGATCACGCCGCGCTCCGAAACGCCCTTGGCCCTCGCGGTGACGACGTAGTCCTTGCTGATCTCGTCGATCATGGACGAGCGCGTCATGCGCGAGAGCATCGCTGCAAGCGCCGCGCCGAGCGTAATTGCGGGGAGGATGATCGATGAGATCGAATCCCTGCCCTCTATCGGAAGCCAGCCAAGATGCACTGAGAATATGAGAATGAGCACCGGCCCCAGCCAGAAGTTGGGAACGGAAATCCCGGTGAGCGCCGCGAGCATTGCGGCCTGATCCCAGAATGAGCCACGGCGCGCGGCCGCAAAGACGCCCGCAGGAATCGCAATGCCGACGGCCACGAACATCGCGCACACGGCGAGCAACAGTGTGGCGCCGTAGCGCTCGGCTATGAGGGATGCGACGGGACGCGCATCCGTAATCGACGAACCGAGATCGCCTCTCACGAGGCCGGCCATAAAGCGGCCGTACTGCACCGCAACGGGCTCGTCGAGATGAAGCCTCTGTGAAAGTTGGGCGCGGTCTGCGACCAGCGCGCGCTCGCCAAGGATGAGGTCGACCGGATCGCCCGGAATTGCATGGATGAGAAAGAAGACGATCGACGCAACGGCAAGCATCACGGGCAATAAACCGATGATCCTTCGTATGACGTAACGACGCAGCATATTCATTCCACTGGAAACTTGAAGACAGAAGCCAGAATTCAGAAGTCTGATGTATTCTGTATTCTGTATTCTGACTTATGGATTCTTAATTCTGGCTTCTGCATTCCAGCCTCATTTTTTCCCGACGTCCATAAATACCCTGTACGACGCGTCCGGCCGCACACGCACGCCTTCGAGCCCCTTGCGGTACAGCACCACGTTCTTCTCGTACCAGAGGGGAACGTACGGAAGATCGTCGAAGACGATCTGCTGAACGCGCGAGTAAATTTTCTTGCGCTCCCCTTCATCCATGGTCGTGCGCCCCTGCTCCACCAGGGCGTCGACCTCCGCATTCTTGTATCGATCGCGGTTCAGCCCGTTCGGAGGAAACTGCGACGAGCCGCAAACCTCATGGAAGATGTCGGGGTCGGACACGCCTACCCACGAGAGGGTGTAGATCTGAAAATTTCCCTTGCGAACGTCGCGGTAGAAAGTCGCCCATTCGTACGGCGCCACGCGCACTGAGATCCCGACCTTCTCCAGCTGATGCGCGATCATGCGCGCAATCTCCACGCGCTCTTTCACCGTGGAGGTTTTGTAGGTCAGCCGAAAGCGCGGCAGAGGTCCCGGGCCGTCCGGGTCCTTGAACCCGGCCTCGTCCATAAGCTGCATGGCCTTCGCAGGATCGAACGGATATTGCGGCAGCTCGCCGTCGTAGGCCCAGTTCGCCGGAGAGAGTATGGAGTTCGCCTTCGATGCCATCCCCTTGAACCTGTGCGAAATGATCTCGTCGCGATCGATCGCATATGCAATCGCCTGACGTACTTTCTTATTTGAGAGTATCGGATCAGTCAGGTTCATCCCCATATACGACATCACTGAACCGTCGCCGTTTTTCATCCTGATCTCGCCGGATTTTGTAATTCCATCGATGATGAGCGCGGGAATTCCATTCTGCACGAGATCCACGTCGCCCTTGATGAGCTTGAGCGCGCGAACGTTATCGTCCTTGATCACGTCAAAGAGAAGCCGCGCGTTGCGGGGCTTCTCGCCGTAATATGCGGCATTGGCCTCCAGCTCCACGACGTTATCGGGCGAAAAGCGGACGAGCTTATACGGACCCGCGCATACGGGGTGAGTCCCGAACGATGCGCCTGCAGCGAGGGCGGCCTTCTTCGACACGATGCCGCGCGTGAGATAGGAGAGAAACGGCGCAAAAGGCTCCTTGAGATCTAAGCGCACGACCGTGGGCGATTCCGCCTCGATCGCAGCCACTCGTGTAAACGAGCTGCGAAACGGGGATGAGATCGAACCGTCCATAATGGAACTGAACGTATAGACGACGTCTTCAGCAGTGAGCGGAGTTCCATCGTGAAAGAGCAATCCATCGCGGAGAAAAAATCTGTACGACGTATCTGAAATGCGCTCAAACCGATCGGCGAGCATGGGCGTAAGGCCGCCGTCGTCATCCCTCCCAAGAAGGCCGTCGCATATGAGCGATGATATCTTATCGCTCTCAGCGTCAGTGGCGAGTCTGGGGTCCAGGGTTATGGGACCGGCGGCGACGGCGATGTTGATGTCTCCCTTTGCAGCAACAGCCTGCCTGCAGCTCGTCGAAACGGAAAGAATACAGACAAGTGCCAGGATGGCGGAAATCAGCCAAATCGTATGAACACCACCAACGCTGAAAGCGCACGATCCAGTCAGCGTTGCTTGCGTTTCTCGCATTGCTTGCCTTGCTGGCATTCTTCGCTTTTCTCGCATTGCTGGCTGAATCACCCTTGCCCCCGGCGAATCTTTTCATTAGAATGGTGCGGAATTTCTACGAACAAACCCTGACTATGTCAAACATCAACAGAAAATCAGTTATTTGCGCAACCGCATTCATTGTTGCCTCTCTGATCGCGTCCGTCTCATGGGGAGTCATAGACATCCAAGGCGCTCTCGGCAATCCGGGTTTCAATCCGAGCCGTACCTCCATAGTAGTGGCCGATGCAGCGACCGGCCGCATCATGGCCGACTATCAACCCGATCTGGCGCTCAATCCAGCGTCGTGCGCCAAGATACTCACGTCTGCCACGGCGCTCTCGCTGCTGGGCCCGAATTATCACATGAGCACGGGTTTCTATTCTGACCGGCCGCCGGTCAATGGCACGACGGGCACTCTCTACGTCTCAGGCAACGGCGACCCGTCGCTGGTCACCGAAGAACTCTGGCGCATGGCGCAGGACCTTCATTCGAGGGGATTGCGCAGCGTCACCGGCGGCATAACGGTCGACGAATCCTTCTTTGATTCGCACTACTATCCGCACAAGTCCGGCAATGACGGCCGCGCATACACGGCGCAGACCGGAGCGGTTGCCGTGAATTTCAACAGCATCGGCGTCACGGTGGGGCCGGGCAATAGAGCAGGTTCTGCAGGCACAGTCGAGCTGGCGCCTCCCGTGGAAGGCTACAAGATCGTGAACAAACTTGTGACCAGATCCAAGTTCGCAGTGAGCATCGCTATCAAGGAAGACGCCGAAGGAGAGACCATCATCGTCACCGGCAGAGTCCCGCCAGGCGCTGCTCCGCAGACATTCTGGCGGAGCGTGCCCGATCCGGTCGCTTACGCCGGCCGTGTAATTGCCTACGTCCTTACGCAGAATGGTATCTCCGTGCAGGGGCCGATACGAAACGGAAGAGTCCCTTCAAACGCGCACACCATAGCGATCGAGCCGTCGCGCTCTCTGGCGGAACTCGTAAGCGACATGAACAAACATTCGAACAACTTCATGGCCGAGCAGCTGCTAAAGCACCTGGGCGGGGCGCGCCGCGGGGCGCCGGGTTCGACTGAAAAAGGCGTCGACGTTGTGGCGGAATTTCTCGCATCAGTCGGCATACCGCGCGGCACCTATGATATGGAAAACGGATCGGGTCTTTCGGATCGCACGCGCATCTCGGCCGAGCAGCTGGTGAAGGTGCTCGTTGCGATGTACAAAAACCATTCGGTGCGCAACGAATTCATATCGTCGCTCTCCGTGCTGGGAGTCGACGGCACGATGAAGAAATGGAACCGCGTTGCATCCGAGCTTTCGGGAGTGGTCTACGCAAAAACCGGAACTCTCAACAATGTATCGACTCTTGCCGGCTACGTGCCGATGCGCGACGGGCGCATGGCCGCTTTTGCGATACTCGCCAACGGATTGCCCAAGGGCGTATGGGGCGCGCACCAGGCTGAACTCGACGTAGTGCGCTCCATAGCTGAGGTTGGTCCATGACGGCTTCTCGCGAGCGGCGGATCATCGACACGCTGCTCGTGGCGTGCATCGCCGCGGGCTTCGCGTGCTTCGCCCTGATAGTGCTCCCGGATCAGCTCAAAAAAGCGGGCGCCCTGCCCCAGCAGGCCGCAGATCGTACGCCTCTGGCAAACATATCCTCGATAGTGCCGATAGATACCGGCGTGCGCACCGTGAGGGAAGGACGCACCGCTGACGGAACCGTTGTGCGATTCGATCCCGAACCCATGCCTCAAGATCCGTTCTCCCGTGCGGAGCAAGGTAGCATCAGGACGACGGCTCCCGCGCCTGACGACGACATGGCGGCAGGCGGCGCAGGAGCAGCGATAGACGACCAGAGCACGGAGCCTCTGGTAACGCAGAGCGGCGGCAACGAAGAGCGCGACCTCGCCGCCGGCGACCCGTATGGCGACGGCGCCTCGCAGGAGGCGCTTCAACTGGATGGCGCTGCGAACAACAAAACGAAGCCTCCCGCGCTGCAGGAACTGCGCGCGTCCAGCCTTGCCACTCGACCCACCGCTTCCATCGACGGCGAGCGCGGCCGCCTGGAAAAACCGTGGCTTGCACCGCCGCCGGGCCTTGAAGCGGACGTCGCCTTCTGGCGCGACATCTATACAAAGTACGACCGCAACGTGATAGTGCTTCATCACCCCAGATATCTCGGCATAGTCTACGACGTCGTCGACCTCTCCGACATAGATTCCGACCCGAGGCTCAACGACGTGGAGAAGGCGCGATGGCGCGAGAATCGCATCGAGGAGCGCCGGCAGTCGATCGTGGCGATCCTCAATAAGCTCTCGACAAATCCCCCTTCAAATTCGCTCAGCGAGCAGGAAATGGCCGTCAAGAAACTCTTCGCGAACGTGAAGGAGTCCGATGCGTTCCGCAGGGCGGCGGAGGACGACGGCGTGCGAGCGCAGCTGGGCCAGCGCGACAAGTTCATTCCCGGCCTCGCTTATTCAGGCCGATATCTGGGCGAGATCGAGTCGATCTTCGAGAGCTACGGCCTGCCAAAGGAACTAACGCGCATCATCTTTGTCGAGTCGATGTTCAACCCACGCGCAACAAGCTCGGTGGGCGCGTCAGGCGTATGGCAATTCATGCGCAGCACCGGCAAGCTCTACCTCAACATCAACGATATCGTCGACGAGCGCAACGATCCCATCAAGGCAACGCACGCTGCGGCGAGGCTGCTCACGCGCAACTACCAGTCGTTGGGTTCGTGGCCGCTTGCGGTCAACGCCTACAACGCGGGCCGCGGCAGGCTCGAGCAGGCCGTGGCTGCCATGGGCACAAATGACATCGCGAGGATCATTCGCGGTTTCTCGCATCCGGCCTATGGATTTGCGTCGCGCAATTTTTTCCTGGAGTACCTCGCGGCATATGACGCGGCCGAGCATGCTGATAAATTTTTCGGGAAGATCCAATATGACCGGCCGCTCCGCTACGAAGCTGTCCGCGCCCCCTGCCACATGTCTCTGCCGGATGTAGCGCGCATTTCCAGAATCTCCATGGAAGAAATTTCGGAGATGAATCCCGCGTTCACGAGCGCCGTGATCAGCGGCCGAAAGTTGCTGCCTGCCGGGTACGAGATACGCGTGCCTGAGGGCAAGGGAGAACTCTTCCTCGCCTCCGCAGCGCGCGCGCCTCGCAGCAGCACCGGCCCCCTGCATCACGTTGTTAAGACCGGAGAGACGCTCCCATCGATCGCGGCTATGTACGGCGTAACGCCCGCATCCATCCTCAAATCGAACCGCCACGTGGGCAGGCAACTGAGCCCCGGCCAGTCGCTTGAGATACCGAACGACGGCAGATAACTCTTCTGTTGCGCGCAGGACAAGGCCATGATACGCGGCTCCCTCATGAAGAAATGTTCATTCAGCGCCGTTGCGCTCATAATAGCCGTTGTCTTCCTGGCGGCTGGCTGCGCGCGCATGCCCACTCAGAAGCGCAGCTCCGCCGTCATCACGAAGTATTTCAAAAAATACGCGAAGAAATTCCCCGAAACCGTCTACGGTAAGATCGGGGTGAAGGAAGTGGAGGTCACGGGCCAGGAGGAAATCCACAAGCACATGGTCGCCGTGGAATCCTTCCTCACGCTCAAAGACGGCTCGGTCCAGCGCATCGACGCCACGCTCGAAAAAGGTCCCTTCGGCTGGAAGTTCATCTCTTGGGAAAACGCCACCGGGATGTGACGCAGTATCAATTCATCGCCTTTGCACGTACGTGGAGACCTCGAGGTTTTTTCCGTCGGTCTTCACCGTAACAGCGCCGTCATGATCCGTGCGATAAATCCTGGCGCCGGAATCTGCAAGGCGCTCCAGGGCGTAGCGATTGGGAAGCCCGTAACGATTGCCTTCCCCTGCGGAGATCACGGCGATCCTTGGTTTCACCACTGCAAGAAATCCGGACGATGAAGCATCCCTGCTGCCGTGATGACCGACCTTGAGTACGCCGGCCGCAAGATCCCCATAATTCGCCATCAATTCTGACTCGCCCCTGCTCGAGAGATCGCCCGTGAAGAGATATTTCTCGGAACCGTAGCTGACGAGTGTGACGAGCGAGGTGTCGTTCAAATCCTCTGCATCCTTTTCCCGAGAGAAGATGCGAACCGTAGCGCCATTGATTTTGAACTCCATTCCGTCACCTTCGACGGGCACCATCGGCACGCGCGCCGCCGCAAGCCTCTCGGCAAACGCGTCCCACTCCCCCTTCTCATCAGGAGGCGCCGCAAGCCCGTTGGTCCAGAGTACCTTTGGAGCAAACCGCTCCGCAACGTACGCGAGCCCGGCGTAGTGGTCGTGATGCGGATGCGAGAGCAGCATCCAGTCGATGCGGCGCACGCCCATGCGCCACAGGGTCGGCGCAAGCACGTTGCGGCCCACGTCGAACTCCGACCCGCGCACCCCTCCTCCGTCTATGAGCATCGTGCTGCCGCCGGGAAAGCGCACCAGCGCCGCGTCGCCCTGTCCCACGTCGAAGTACGTGACCGAAAGCGAACGATCGAAAAACGGCGCTACGCGCAACGACGTAACGTCGAGGCAGAGAAGCGCCGCCAGCGAGAGCGCGCAAGCGTGGCGCACAGGCAGACGCCTCCAGAGGAGCGCGGCTGCGATCACCGCATATGCCAGCACGGCTTCAACAGCCGACGGCGCCCATCCCCCGCTCAGAGGGCCGCCGATCTGCGAAGACACATGAGCGATGGCCATGAGCGCCTCTGCTGCATATCCCGCGGCAGCCCATACCCAGTGCGCGGCCCATGGCGCAATCAGCGCGGCGAGCGTCCCAAGGAGAAGGAGCGGCTGCAACACAAAGCCTGCAAGCGGGATCGCTATGACATTTGTAAAGAGGCCGACGCCGGTGAAGATCTTGAAGTGATACGCAACCAGCGGCGCCGTCGCAACGCTTGCCGCGAAGGAAACGACTACGCACGCCCCGATCCATCTCAAAGCGCGCACCGCAATGCATCCCCCGCGCATATCGAGCTTTAACAGTCGGCTGAGCGGACCTGCGATCACTGCGATTCCGGCAACTGCCGAAGCTGAGAGTTGAAACGATACGTCCAGAATCGTGAGCGGCATGCACACCAGAATCGCGATGACGGACGCTGCGATGGTTGTGAGCGAATCCTGCCTGAGCCCTGCTGCGACGCCCGCCAGATAGACCGTGATCATGAGAGCTGAGCGCACCGCCGCCGTGCCGCTGCCGGCGAATATCACGAAGAGCCAGACTGCGGGTATCGTCACCAGCGCAGCGAGTCTTTGCAGCGGGATTCGCACGAGCAGCCATGCGCACCTGCCGATGGTGAATCTCATCATAAGATAAATCGCCAGCGCCACATACGCCACGTGAAGTCCTGAAATCGAGAGTATATGCGAAAGCCCTGCGAGCTGGAATTCATCATTCAACTCGGGCGTCATCCTCGATCTGTAGCCCGTGGTCATCGAATCAACGATCGCGCGTGCGGGCAGCGGCACTGAGGCTGCTATGGACTCGTCCACGACGCGTCTCGCCTTTGCGATCCACCGCAGCGGCGAATGGGAAATGCTTTCACCCGAAACCTTGACCGCGCCGCTCGCTGAAGCGACCGCGGCTATTCCGTGCGTGATCAGATAATTTCGATAGGAGAACGCGCCGGGATCTTTGAACTCCCGCGGCAGAGAGAATTTCGCCACAAACTTCACACGGTCGCCCGATACGAGCGCGCTATCGTGTTCACGCGCATTGAGCCTTACCGACCCCTGTGCGCGCGTCTTCGCGTCATTCGTGCCGCACGCCTCGAGGCGCACGTCCATGCTGGCGCCCCACTCGCGCGGCACGGGATCGCCGATCAGCTTCCCTTCGCAGGCGAGCTTCGCCTTTCCATCAAGCGGCGCGGTAATAATTCGCGCGCTGCGGAGCGCATCTGCAGCGCGCGCTGAGCCGAATGCAAAGAGAGCGACGGCGAGCAAAACAAGCGCCACGTCCGGGACGCGCTTCTGCGTCAGCGCCGCAGCGGCAACGCACACGCACGCAACTGTTGCGGCGATGACGATCAGAAATGTAGGGAATTCAAAGATTGCGCCGGCGGCAACGCCTGCACTAAGCGCAGAGGCGAGGAGGACCAGCGGCCGGCACACACTCCAGCACCATGGAGATCTCATTGAAGAGCTGTACCGCCTTCTCATGAACCGCATCGTATCTCGTGCTAGACTGCTGGCGCGAGAGAATCAAGCTGAGTTTGTCGCGCAGCCCTTCAATGTAGCAACGCGCGGCCTCGGTGGGCTTCATGACGTACAGCTTGAGCACGGAACGAATGTTCACATTATTGACCCAGAAGTCTTCGCCCAGGCACTCGAAGTGAACTCCTGCAGTGAGTCCGTCGTAGATGCTCCCAAGTCTGCCCTGTATTGAATCCTGCAATGAGGCGACCGTGCCGTTGAACGCAGCGCGATCCTTGCCGCCGTTTTTTCCCCAGACGAATTGCTGATAATCGTACAGGCCCTGCGACACTCCGCAGAGCGCTCGGACGTTGTTCCCATTTTCGGACAATATCCCTTTTACATCCTCGCCATTGAGCAGGATCCCGCGCCCTTCTTCAAATGTCCATTTCTCGTCCGGCTCCGGACTGAAGGTCAGCTGATGATCCAGAGGCAGATCTTCACGCCGCTCTGCACCCTTGGCCGAACCGGCCTTGCCGCGCGGCTGAACTCTTGAAAATTTGTTTATAAAGTTGATCATGAATCAATGGAGGGGTTTGAACAGGGATCACCCCTCAACTATTTATCGGCAAGATACCTATCCAAAGTTGCGCAGTACGCGGATAAAAATTCTTTTCCCTGCTCATCTGCCTCTAAAATCCCGGTTAGGGCCAATAGCGCCCCTCGCTGCTTCGTGTTCAACTCCATGTGCGCGATATTATGCCCGCTGAAAAAGATCTCGCCACGGGAGCGATCGAAGTGGATCGAAGCCACTTCATCATCCAGAATAAACGTATATGTGAGTCTGTCCTTGTAGACCGCCAACATGCTGTCAGCCGAACTCTTCTCCCCTCCTTCAACACGCCGGGACTTACCTTCCATCATCCGAATCAACTCGATGGGAGACGGTCTTTGGATAGATTCTGCACCAATGTCCGACTCCATCTCGCGTTTTTCCTTCATGCCCCCCTCCCGCGCTCCTTACCAACCAACGATTATTTATGCAGATTTCATGCCACGCCTAAACATAAACTGTCCAGCCAACTAGTTGATAATTAATAATATTATAGAACGACGGAGATGCGCATAACTCTCATTTCGGGAATTTTCTCAAAGCGGAAGAAAGATGCGTCTACTCCGTCATGATATTGACACCTTGACGGGACCAAAAAAATGACGCAACTTCGGCGGCCCTTTTCCGATAACTGAACAGCTTATAGATAAAACGGCTTGGAAATGAGGAATTATGTCAGGAAATATCCAGTTTATGTCAGAACCCGGTATGCAACAAATAACGATTTCGTCGTATCCGCTTCCAGACCAGGAGCCTGCGGCGCAGCCAGCCACAGCCGCAACGCCTGCCCAGTCTGCAGCGCGGGCAAAGGCCTCGATCAAGCCCGGCAGGCAATTCACGGATGATGAAATCCTGAAAAGGATGTCTTCCTTTGCATTGCGGGCTTTGCTTTTCGTCAGCTCTGACCAGCAAGTCGAGTACGCATCCAAAGTTGCTCAGCAAGCTGAGGACGAATCCAAAGTTGCTCAGCAAGCTAAGGTTGCCCATCAAATCAACGGAACGCTCATCAGCCGGTGGCTCGCAGACGCATGGATCGATCTCGCCAGGAGAAATGTCTGTCAAACTACTCATGCCGACGCATCCAGTCGGCATACAAAATTCATAGTTCGTGGTTGGCCCTCCTTCATCAAGCTCGAAACTCCAAACAAACGCATCTTCCGCAGGATATGCGGTAAATCTGAAGCTGAACAGATCGTGCAATCAGGCCGCATATTCACTGGGGCGAACAGTTTTATGACGATGACGCCCAATGGCCTAGCCACTTTTTCGGAACTGACCGGAGCGCTCTTTGCAGCCTTGGATACGAATCCGGACCTGTCGGATCAGGATCGAAACTCTTACGTCGATTTCACGCTGCCGCAGGACGCAAAAATACTTTATCTGGGAATGCGGCAGACGTGGTTCCATTCACAAGAAGAGATGACGTACCTCGCACCCGGTCCGGCGAGAATCAACTCCGATAAGGTCGATATACAGATGCGCAAATATCTTGAACACGGCAGGCCTCTCCCGCCAGAACTGCAGGCTCAGAAGGATGTCCTGGATCGCTACAACTGGACGCCGCCGGAGGTATATATCCCGGTTGAAGTCGTCGGTTGGGGCACAAAAGGTACAGTGAAACTAATAACACCGAGCTGCAGCCAGCCGAGCGCTTCGACGACAGAAACAAATTCTTCCGCCTCGGCTGAACCCCCGGCTGCAGAAGAGGCTGAAGCCGAGGCTGTAGTTGATACGGATAATCCCGTTGACGCTGCATTGTCAGGAGGCATGTACGCATTCGCTGCAGCAACAGACGTAGTTCGCTGACAGTCACAGCCCCATCGAAGGGGTCCACCACTTTGAATCCTCTTTTGCCGCGTCCATCATCGCGAGCACCTCAAACGCAGCGAGCCCTGTTTCGATGCAGCGTTTCTCCGCCGCATCCATCGTTTCGCCGTCGATGAACTCGTTCTTGTGACGGTTTGCGTAGATCGCGCACACAGCGCCAGCGCGCGCGCCGGAGAGGCTTGCCAGCGTGAAGAGGCATGATGCCTCCATCTCGAAGTTGGATACGTTCATGGCGTCGAGCTTTGCGGGCAGTTCGGGATCGCGCGGAGGAAAGCCAGGCACCTTTCGCGCCTGCGCGCCGTAGAAGCCGGGCGCGGTCGCCGTAAGCCCCACGTGATGCGGGAAGCGATTGCGGCGCGCGGCCTCGAGCAGCGCCAGCACTACCTCGTGGTTTGCGACCGCTGGATATCCTTCCACGACAAATGCGGTCGAGGTGTTTTCAAGGCGAACCGCGCCTGTGGATATCACGAGTTCGCCCAGCTCTATCCCCTTCTTCAATGCGCCGGACGAACCTATGCGGATAATCGTGGGATTTTTCACGATCTGCGAGAGTTCTATGAACGCGATCTCGGTGTTGTCTGTTCCTATACCAGTTGCCATTACCGTCATCGGCATGCCGTGATATTTTCCAGTGACGGTCACGTATTCGCGCGCGGTGATCGGTTCTCCAGCCTCGCTGAAATATCGCGCAACGCGATGCGCGCGCGCCGGGTCGCCGCAGAGGAGGATGTTGGGCGCCACGTCTCCCGGCCCGCAACCGATATGATACTGCTTTCCCTCTTTGGTCGCCACTATCTCTGCTGACTTGAATTTCTTCATCACTCCACCTCCCCCTCTTGAGAGCGTCTATCTGGCGCCTGACCTGAGTTCAAGGTCAATATTCATAACCCCTCTGAACGTCTTGCGGTGTATCGGCGTCGGGCCGTGCTGAGCAAGCTCCGCGAGATGCAGCTCTGTGCCATAGCCTTTGTGTACGGAAAACTTGAAGGCAGGATATTTTTTTTCGAGATCGCACATGAGTCTGTCTCGCGTGACCTTGGCGATGATCGACGCGGCGGCGATGGAGTTTGAGATCTTATCACCCTTCACGACCACCTTCTGCGGAATCGAGTGTTCGATCGGCTGGTCTCCATCGATCAATATCTGCATGGGTCTCACCTTCAGTTCATCTACTGCGATGCGCATGGCAAGCAGCGATGCCTGGAGAATATTGATGCGGTCGATCTCATCCGGCCCGACTATTCCCACGCCCGCGGCGAGCGCGCGCGAACTTATCTCGTCGAAGAGGCGGTCGCGCTCCCTCGCGGAGAGCATCTTGGAATCCTTGAGTCCTTTGATGGAGTCCTGCGGATTGAGGATTACTGCGGCGGCCACGACAGGCCCCGCAAGGCAGCCCCGACCGGCCTCGTCCACGCCGGCAATGATATTGATTCCCTGCGCGTGAAAGGTTTTTTCCAATCGAAACGGATCTGGAGGCGGAAGATCAAGAAGCGGTTGTTGCTTCATCCGCCTTCGCTTCTGCGGATTCCTCACCGGCGACCTCTTCTGCCTCAAACGCCCCGCGGCCTTCGATGCGCGCCGCCTTGCCGGAGAGTTTGCGCAGGTAGTAGAGACGCGAGCGCCGCACCTTGCCCATGCTCGCCACTTCGATGCGATCGATGAGCGGCGAATGCAGCGGGAAGACGCGCTCCACGCCCACGCCGTAGGAATTCTTGCGTACCGTGAAGGAGGCGCTTACCCCGCCGCGATGCCTGCGGATGCAGACGCCTTCGAAGAGCTGCAGGCGCTCTTTATCGCCCTCGCGAATCTTGCAATAGACTCGAAGCGTGTCGCCAGCGCGGAAACTGGGGATATCCTTGCGGATCTGTTCGTTGTTTATTCTCTCGAGAATGTTCATGACCAACTCCTCATAAATGTGCGAAAAGCCGGGGGCTTTTACCGGTTTCCCCCTTCTTTGTCAACCACGAGTATTGTCCGGTTGCGAAAAATCAGAGATGAGCTCACGATCGTCCAGAGAAAGTTCAAGTTTTTCGAATATATCGGGCCTTCGCTTCATGGTCCGCATTAGGGCCTGCGCACGGCGCCATCGGGCTATTTCCGCATGATTGCCGGTGAGAAGTACGGGAGGAACGCGCTCGCCGCGAAACTCCTCCGGCCGTGTATACTGCGGGTACTCAAGCAGGCCGGCTTCAAAGGACTCCTCGGATATCGACTGAGCATTTCCCAGCACGCCCGGAATCAGGCGGGTAACCGCATCGATAACGGACATCGCAGCAATCTCGCCGCCGGAAAGCACGTAGTCGCCGATGGATATCTCCTGCTCGGCAATGATCTTACGCGCACGCTCGTCGATCCCCTCGTAACGGCCGCAGGTGAGGATGAGCTGATCCAGCTCCGCAAACTCCCGAGCGATCTTCTGTGTGAACGGCTCTCCCTGTGGCGTGAGAAAGACCCTGCGCGAATTGCCGGTTCGCGTAACCGCCTCCACCGCCTCGCAGAGCGGCCCCGCTATCATCACCATTCCGGCTCCGCCGCCGTAGGGCGTATCGTCCACGCTGCGATGTTTGTCGTGCGTGTGCTCCCGGATATCGTGAAGATGAAATTCAACGATACCCTTCTCCCTCGCGCGCTTGAGGATGGTCTCCTGGAGCACGGAGTCGAACATGCCGGGGAAAATTGTGACGATATCGAAGCGCATTTAAAATCCGTAAATCGTGAATCGTAAATCGTGAATCGTGGATCGTAAAACCGTCCGAGTACTTGAGGCCTTTCGATTTACGATTTACGATTTACGATTTACGATTTACGATTTACGATTTACGATTCACGAATCACGTTCCACTCAGTCGAACATGCCATCCATCGGCCTGACCATCATCGTGCCTTTGTCGATATCGATCGAGAGCACCACGCCATCGATCGCGGGAATCAGGATCTCTTTTCCGCGGCGAGCTCCTTCTGGGAGCACTTCATACACGTCGTTTTCGCCGGCTGTGAAGATGCGCACCACACGTCCCAGCTCGCAGCCGTCTTCGGTAACCACGAGCATCCCCAGTATCTGATAGCAGTAGTATTCTCCATCCGAGAGCGCAGGCAGCCGATCCGCCGGAATGTACAGTTCGGAGCCGGTGAGCGTCTCAGCTCCCGGGCGATCGTCGATTCCCTCGAAACGCACGACATCAAAACGGCCCTGCGTGCGCAAGGCCACCATACGATAGGCTGTGTGTCGTTGATTTTTTTTATCAGGAATGAAGAGCTCGCCACCGATATCAACCGGACTCTGCCCGCTGTTCCAGAATACGGCGCACTCACCCTTTAGACCTATGGCGCGACCTATACGGCCGCAGCTCACATACTCTGTGCTGCCCACAACTTCTCCGATCTCTCCCCGATTACTCCAGAATTTCGAGGACCGAACGCTTGCGCAGCTTTGTCGAAGCAGCAGAGAGGATCGTGCGAAGCGCGCGCGCGGTGCGACCCTGCTTGCCGATGACCTTGCCAAGGTCTTCCTTGGCAACGCGCAGCTCGATCACGGTCGTCTGTTCGCCCTCAACCTCCGAGACCTCAACGCTCTCGGGCTTATCCACGAGCGCCTTTGCCATCGTCTCAATCAACAGCCGCATGGGATCGTCTGCCATAACATTGCCTCCGCGAAAGAGGTTACAGTGTGCGAATCAACTTGGAAACGGTCTCGCTCGGTGTAGCGCCCTTGCTGAGCCAGTACTCGATGCGCTCTTTCTTGGCAGTGAAGCGATGCTCCTTGTGCGTGGGATCGTAGGTGCCCAACACCTCGATGAAGCTCCCGTCGCGCGGTTTGCCTTCGTCGGCTACCACCACATGGTAAAATGGTGCATTGCGTTTGCCCTTCCTGGAAAGTCGTATCTTCGCCGCCATGCTTCCTCCATAAATAAAGTAAAAAAAACAGCCCCACTGAACCGGGGCTTTAATAGCCCAAAAAAACTGTGGTGGCCACGTATCAGGAAAAGGCGCGAGAAGTCAAGCCTTTAAGAAGATTTTTGGCGAACCCGCCGCCGGCAAACCTCTTCATCATCTGCTCCATGGCAGAAAATTCCTTCATGAAGCGGTTTATTTCCGAAACCGATACCCCCGCACCGCGGGCTATACGGCTGCGTCTGGAACCATTTAAAATTCGGGGGGTTACCCGTTCCTCGCGGGTCATGGAGAGTACGATCGCTTCCTTGCGCTTCATCTCCTTTTGCATCTCCGCGGGATCGATATCCTTGGTGAGTTTTCCCATGCCAGGCATCAAGCCCATGATCTTGTCGAGCGGGCCCAACTTCTTGAGCATCTTCATCTGGGTGAGGAAGTCTTCCATAGTAAAACGGCTGGAGAGGACCCTGCGGCCCAGCTCCTCAGCTTCGTCTGCTTCCACGTTGGAGGCCACCTGTTCGACCAGCGATACCACGTCGCCGCGGCCCAGTATGCGGCCTGCCATTCGATCCGGGAAAAAGGGTTCCAGATCGTCCAGGCGTTCGCCCATGCCGCAGAAGACGATCGGCTTGCCGGTCACGGCGCGAATCGAAAGCGCCGCCCCGCCCCGCGCGTCGCCATCGAGCTTCGTGAGCACGACCCCCGTTATCGGCAGCGCCTCGTCAAAGGCCTTTGCCGAGCGCACCGCGTCCTGGCCGGTCATGGAGTCGGCAACGTAGAGTATGCGCTGCGGCTCAGCCTGCTTTGCGATGTGGCGCACCTCATCCATCATCGCTTCATCTATGTGCAGCCTGCCGGCCGTATCTATAATGATAGTGTCGTAGCCGATCTTCTCGGCGTGTTTCATCGCAGCCTTGACCACCTTAACCGCCTTGTCACCGGCTTCGGTGGGCCAGCAATCCACGCCTGCCTGAGCGGCCAGAGCCTTGAGCTGATCCACGGCGGCCGGCCTGTGTACGTCCGCAGGCACGAGATAGGGCCGCCGTCCGTCGCGTTTGCACCTGAGCGCAAAACGCGCGGCTGTAGTCGTTTTTCCGCTTCCCTGCAAGCCGACCAGCATACATACCAGCGGCGGCGCGCATGCGAAATCGAACGCCACGGGCTCGCCGCCAAGCACGCGCACCAGCTCGTCGTGCACGATTTTTATGAACTGCTGTACGGGGGTGATGGAATCCAGCACGTGCTGACCTACCGCCTCGGCGGCGACGCGATCGACAAAATCCTTCACTACGCCGAAGTGGACGTCTGCCCCTAGGAGCGCCAGTTTGATCTCGCGCGCAGCCTCCTGGACGTCGGCCTCGCGCAATTTTCCACGCCCCGAAATGCGATCAAAGGTTTTTTCAAATGCCTCGCGAAGATTCTGGAGCAAAAGGTTCTCCTCTCGACATCATAAACGCAAGCAACGCGCGTCCAAGACTAGTTTTCCTGCATTTCACGCTTTGCTTGCTGCTGTAATCTACTTTTCTCCAATCTCTTGTTCAAATGCATCGGCGATCGAACGGGCTAGCTCCGTCACCCTCGCTTCATTCTCACCCTCCACCATCACGCGGGCGATCTTCTCAGTGCCGCTGTACCGAACCAGCAGCCGGCCTTTATCTCCCAGTTCCCGCCGCGCCTTTTCGACTTCCGCGGAGACGCGCTCGAGTTTCTCTATCGGACGCTTCTCGCGCACGCGCACGTTTAAGGTCACTTGCGGAAAGGCCGTGAAGACCCGGCGCACTTCGGAGAGCGGCCGCCCCTGCTGCATCATCACGGATAGCACACGCAGCGCAGCAAGCGTTCCATCGCCGGAGGTCGTGTGGTGCAGAAAGATTATGTGGCCGCTGGTCTCGCCTCCGAGATTGAGCCCCTCTGCGCGCATTACGTCCATGACGTAGCGGTCGCCCACGTCGGCGCGCAGGAGTTTTATGCCGTGCGCCGCCAGCGCCACTTCAAGTCCCATGTTGCTCATCTTCGTGCCGACAACCGTATCCTTGGCGAGCGAGCCCTTCGCATGAAGGTGCATGGCGCAGACAGCCACTATTGCGTCGCCGTCAACTATCTCGCCGTTTTCGTCGCACATGATCACGCGGTCCGCGTCGCCGTCGAGCGCAATACCTACGTGAGCATTGTGCTCACGCACCATGCGAGCCATGCGCTCCGGATGAAGTGCTCCGCAATCGAAGTTTATGTTGAGTCCGTTGGGCGAAATTCCCGTCGTAACGACTTCCGCACCGAGCTCGCGGAAAATAGTGGGCGCCACCTTGTAGCCAGCGCCGTTCGCGCAGTCGAGCACTATGCGCACTCCGTCGAGCGTGAGGTTCTGCGGAAAAGTACTCTTCAGATACTGGATATAGCGGCCGCCGGCATCGTCTATGCGAAACGCCCTGCCCATCGCTTCCGGCGGCGTACGCATATCGTCGAGTCTGTTAGAAAAGATGAGTTCCTCCATCTTGAGCTCGATTTCATCGGGCAGTTTGAACCCCTTGCTGTCGAAGAATTTGATGCCATTGTATTCGATCGGGTTGTGCGACGCCGAAACCATGACGCCAGCCTTGGCGCGCATGCTGTGCGCGATGAACGCGATTCCAGGAGTCGGCAGAGGCCCAACGAGCATTGTATCCACTCCCATCGAGCAGATGCCCGATATGAGCGCCGACTCGATGACGTAACCCGAGAGCCTCGTATCCTTTCCCAGGACAATGCGATTGAGCCCCGCTGTCTCGCGATAGACGGCGGCAATCGCCTGACCCAGCTGCGTGGCGATGCGCGACTCCATCGGGTGTCGATTCGCGACGCCGCGAACGCCGTCGGTTCCAAACAGTTTTCGCTTAATTTCACTCATATCGATATGTCCGATAGACTCAAATAGCCTTCAATCGCTCCACAACCCTCTCGATCACCCAGCTCGGTGTCGACGCGCCGGCGGTTACTCCCACGACGTTCATTCCGGCAAAATCCGAATCCGAGATTTCATCGTCAGTCTCTATGAGAAACGTCGGCGTGCCCATGGCCTTGGAGATCTCGGCCAGGCGGTTTGTGTTGGAGCTGTTGCGGCCGCCCACAACCACCATCGCGTCCACTTCCTGCGCCAGCTCGCGCACCTCTTCCTGACGCATGTCGGTGGAGCGGCAGATCGTGTCAAAGACGACCGAATCGGGATAGCGCTCGCGTATCAGATCCACAAGCGAGTTGAACTTCTCGCGCTGTTGCGTGCTCTGCGAGACTACACAGACCTTGCCGAGATCGGATGGCAGTGCAGCGACTTCGTCGGCTGAGTTGATGCACGCACCGCGCTTCTCCGCAAAGCCGAGCAACGCCTTGACCTCAGGGTGTTCACGATGACCTATTATAATGATGAAGAAGCCCAGCCTCAGGTGTCTGCGGACTGTCCCCTGAATGATGCCCACGTCCGGACAGGTTGCGTCACAGATGCGCGCTCCGCATGCCTCCAGCCGCTTCCGCTCTGCGGGCGGAATTCCGTGGGTGCGGATAGCCACCGTGCCGTCGAGGCGATCGGGAATTTCTTCTATCACGCCGATTCCCTTCTGTTCCAGCATCTGGACCGCCTGCGGGTTGTGGATGAGAGGGCCGTAAGTGTAGACTGGAAGGTCGTTCGAGTTTTGCACCGCCACATCGAGCACCTTTGTGAAGGCGCGCTGTACGCCCCAGCAAAAGCCAGCGGACTTCGCCACTATGATCTTGCGGCTTTCAGGCATCGGGATCGTCCTCCGCCACGACGTCTTTTACGATTCCCCTGGCGATGTTATCAAGGATGCCGTTTACAAATGCGCCGCTTTCAGCGCTGCCGAAGCGCTTGGCTATCTCAACCGCCTCGTTTATCGTCACCTTTACTGGAATATCAGGGCAGCGAGTAAGTTCGAAGACCGCCATTCGCAGGATGTTCTTGTCCACCGAGGCCATGCGTGAGATTTTCCAGTTGAGCGAATGCGCTGCGATGGTCTCGTCGATCGCTTCCAGCTCGCCGGAAACTCCTTCGAAGATGTGATTTGCGAATTCGCGCTCGTCCTTCGCCGCGTCGCTTCCCTGCCAGAAAGTATTGATGATGTCGCGCGCTTTCTGCCCGCCTACATCGAGCTGATACAGCATCTGGAGTGCGCTTTCGCGAGCCTGTCTGCGGATACCCATAGATTCAAACCTTCATTCGCCCTTATCGAATTCCCTTGATCACATTTGCCATCTCTATCGCCGAAGCAGCAGCCTCGAAGCCCTTGTTGCCGTGCTTGGTGCCCGCGCGTTCAATAGCCTGCTCGAGATCGTCCGCAGTGATCACGCCGAACGAGACCGGCATGCCGCTTTCCAGCATTACGTGCGCAATTCCGCGCGCCATCTGGTTAGCGACGTATTCGTAGTGTGGTGTGCCGCCTTTGATCACGGCGCCAAGGCAAACGATCGCGTCGTAGCTGCCGGTAGCGGCGGCCTTCTTTGCCGCAAGAGCGAGCTCAAAAGCGCCCGGGACCTTGACGACCGTCGTGCCTTCTGCGTCTCCGCCGTTTCGCGCTATCGCATCCAGCGCCCCTTCGATCAAGCGGCTGGTAATGAAGTCGTTGAAACGCGCCGCAACGATCGCGAGCTTGAGCCCTTTTGCTGACAACTGTCCTTCGATGATCTTCGGCATATGCACCTCGTTTACGCTTTTTCGAGCAGATGCCCGAGCTTTAAGCGTTTTGTCTGCAGATAGAATCTGTTGTGCCTTCCCGGCTCTATTTCGATCGGCACTCGCTCGACTATTTCAAGCCCGTAACCGGACAGCCCTACAACCTTCTTGGGGTTATTGGTGATAAGCCTGATACTGCGCACGCCGAGATCAACCAGGATCTGCGCGCCTATGCCGTAGTCGCGCAGGTCCGCCCTGAAACCGAGTTTTTCGTTGGCTTCTACGGTGTCCAGCCCCTGATCCTGCAGCGCATACGCGAGGATTTTGTTGTGCAGCCCGATGCCGCGGCCCTCCTGCCTTATGTAGAGCAGTATCCCTCTTCCCTCGGACGCTATCATGTCGAGCGAGCGGTTGAGCTGAACGCCGCAATCGCATCGCTCCGAGCCGAATACGTCTCCTGTAAGGCATTCGGAATGCACGCGCACAAGAACGGAATTTTCTCCTTCGATGTCGCCCTTCACCAGCGCCACGTGCGTATGCTCGTCTATCTTCGTGCGATAGGTGTAGATGCGGAAGTCGTCGCCCTGCTTGAGAGGCATGCGCGCGTCGGAGCAGCGGCTGACGAGCGATTCTTTCCGCATGCGATATCGCACGATGTCGGCGACGCTTACGATCAAAAGCCCGTGTTTTTCCGCGAACGTCTCCAGATCCGGCATGCGCGCCATCGTGCCGTCTTCATTCATCACCTCGCAGATGACCGCCGCGGGCGTCAACCCCGCGAGCTTCGCCAGATCTACGGAGCCTTCGGTCTGGCCGGTTCGCACGAGCACTCCGCCGTTGCGCGCGCGCAGCGGGAAGATGTGTCCGGGCCTCGCAAGATCGGAAGGCATGCATCGCGGATCAAGGGCTGCCTGTATAGTGCGCGCACGGTCCGCGGCTGAGATGCCGGTTGTAGTCCCATCCTTTGCATCGATGGATACTGTGAAACCGGTCTTGAATGCAGAAGTGTTGTCCGAGACCATGAGCGGCAGATCGAGCTCGCTCGCGCGCTCCTCGGTGATGGCGAGACAGATGAGGCCGCAGCCATGGCGCGCCATGAAGTTGATCGCCTCAGGCGTGGCATGTTCGGCCGCAATGGTGAGGTCTCCCTCGTTTTCGCGATCCTCGTCGTCCACGAGCAGCACCATTCTGCCCGCACGCATCTCCTCAATGGCCTTTTCGACCGATGCGAGCGAGGTGCTGTTGTTCGTTGTGAAATTAATAATGGCCATTTTACGCCGTTCGTATTTCGTCGTTCGTATTTCGTCGTTCGCAGGCCGTGAGATCCAAGGGTTACGAACGACAAACGACGATCGACGGGTTTTAGAATCCGTGCTTCTTCAAGAACTCTTTGGTGATCTTCGATCCTTTTTCGTACTGCTCGCTGTCCAAAAACGTAAGTTTTTCAACATATTTACCTATAATGTCAACTTCCAAGTTCACCCTGTTTCCGCGCTTCATCAGCTGAAACGTCGATTTGAGCTGCGTATGCGGGATGACCATGACCGAAAAATGGTTGTCTGTCACACGATTCACGGTCAGCGATACTCCGTCAACTGCAACAGAACCCTTTTCGACAACATAGCGAGAAAGGTTGTCAGGTATTTCAATAATAAATTCACGACTACCCTTTTCTCCAACAATATCAATGACTTTACCAACACCATCGACGTGGCCCTGAACGATATGGCCGTCGAGACGGCTGCCCAGGACCAGCGCACGCTCCAGATTTACGGAATCGCCCTCCTTGAGAGCGCCTAGCGTTGAGGTTGCAACCGTCTCCGGTGAAAGGTCCGCCCAGAAGCTCTTGCCAAGCCGAGAGGTTACGGTGAGACAGCATCCGTTCACGGAAATCGAGTCGCCCACGTTTGTGCGCTCGAGATCGAAATCACAACCGATCTCGAGTTCCGCGCCGTCGCCCTTGCGGCGGACCGATCGCACCGCTCCGACTCCTTCGATGATTCCAGTAAACATGTGGACACCTCAGAATACAACCGCGTGACTCGGGACTCGTGAATCGTGAATCGTGAATCGTAAAATCAGAAGTTTGGATCAAGTACGGCGAGCTTTTCCAGCAATCGCAGAGAGCGTGCCCTCGACCACGACGTTGTCTCCGAAGGTCTTCACACTCGCGCCTTCAAGTTCGATCGCGTCCTTCATGGCGCGAACGGAGAGGCCCGGCAGGAAGTCGCGGGAGCCGCCGCCAAGCAGCTTGGGCGCGATGCACGCTACGAGCCTTTGGACAAGCCCGCGCGAGATGGCGTCGGCAAAGAGATGTCCGCCGCCTTCAAGCAGCACTGAACCGATACCCTGCTTCGCGATCTCGCGCATGGCCTGCGGAAGAAATACGCGCCCGTCCTTGGTGGCCCTGCATACGATCACTCGATGACCGCGTTCGTTTATCCATTTTATGCGCGAAAGCGGAGCTTGATTTGTAGTCGCGAAGATCAGAGACCCAGCAGGCCTGCTCATGATATTCGAGTAACGCGGAATATCGAGCTTCGCGTCAACGATCAATATCCTCGGTTGAATTCCATGCCAGCCTGAGAGCCTTACCGTGAGCCGAGGATCGTCCATGCGGATAGTCCCGCCGCCGATCATAATCGCGTCAACATTGCTGCGCAGCTCATGGACGTATCGCCTGCACGCCGCATTGGTAATCCAACGCGAATCACCTCCGGCCGTGCCGATCTTTCCGTCTATGGTGAGCGCGGCCTTCGCGGTCACGAACGGCATACCGGTCGTGATGAATCGATTGTAGGCACGGTTGATCTCGCCGCAGCTCGCCTCGAGCACCCCTTCCGTCACGTGGATGCCGGCGTTTCTGAGCGCGCGTACGCCGCGACCATTGACCTTCGGGTTCGGATCGCGCGCGCCTACAAAAACTTGTGAAATTCCGGCCTCGATGATCGCTTCGGTACAAGGCGGGGTGCGTCCCGTGTGGCAGCATGGCTCCAGCGTAACGTAGAGGTCTGCGCCGCGCGCCTTTTTTCCGGCGCCTCGCAGGGCGTGGACCTCCGCATGGGGTGTGCCCGCGCGGCGGTGATATCCCTCGCCCACGATCCTGCCGCCCTTGACAACTATCGCCCCCACCATCGGATTGGGAGACGTGCGGCCCGCGCCTTCAAGCGCCAAGGCGATTGCCCACCGCATCATGGATTCTTGCTGTCTTGTGACCATCGTTCACCACTTGGTACGTTAGTACGTTAGTACTTTTGTACGTTCGTTAAGCCTCTGAATGGACAGGCATTCTTGTACATTTCCAGGTCATTCACACGTTTAACGAACGTACTAACGTACCATCGTACCAACGTACTAACGAACTATTTCTTATCTTTATGCAACAAGTCAGAAAGTTCATTCATAAACTCGCTGATGTCCTTGAACGAGCGATAGACCGACGCGAAGCGCACATAGGCCACTTCATCAAGCGTGTGGAGCTCCTGCATCACGCGAACGCCGATTACGGCGCTGGCGAGTTCGGGCTCGCCCTGCTCCTGCGCCCATCGCTCCACACGATCCACCGTCTGTTCTATCGTCTCGGTCGAGACCGGCCGTTTCTCGCACGCCTTCTTTATACCCGCGGCGATCTTCATGCGGTCGAAGGCCTCTCTCCGGCCGTCCTTCTTCACGACTACAGGCAGCGGTTCCTCGACGCGCTCGTACGTGGTAAAACGCTTGCCGCACCCTTCGCATTCTCTGCGGCGGCGGATTATGGCGCCGTCCTTTGAGACGCGTGAGTCGATGACCTTGCTGTCCAGCCTTGGGCAAAAGGGACATTTCATAAAATCCGTCGTTCGTCATTCGTCGTTAGTCGTTCGTGGATCGTAAAGGCCTCAGTTTTTTTACGAACGACGATCGACGATCGGCTAATCACGAGTTCCGATAAATTGGAAATCCCTCACAGAGGGTGCGCACATCGCGCTTTACTTTCTCCTGCATCGTCGTGTCGGCTAGATTGGAGAGCACATCGGCCATCCATCCGCCGATCGAATGCATCTGACTCTCCTTCATGCCGCGGGTCGTAAGCGCGGGCGTGCCCACACGGATGCCGCTCGTAACGAACGGGGAGCGCGTCTCGCGCGGGATCGTGTTCTTATTGACCGTGATGCCAGCACGGCCCAGCGCCTCTTCCGCGTCCTTGCCGGTGATGCCTTTGTCGGTGAGATCGACCAGGAAGAGGTGAGTGTCGGTTCCGCCGTTTACGATACGGAAACCCCGTTTCGCCAGAGTCGCCGCAAGCGCGCGGCTGTTCGCGACTATCTGGCGGCAGTAATCCTTGTACGCCGGCTCAAGATCTTCCTTGAACGCGACCGCTTTTGCGGCGATCACGTGCATGAGCGGACCGCCCTGAGTTCCGGGGAATATCGCCTTGTCGATCTGCTTTGCGAACTGCTCGCGGCACATGATCATGCCGCCGCGCGGACCGCGCAGCGTCTTGTGCGTCGTCGTCGTGACGAATTCGCAATAAGGCACCGGGCTCGTATGCAGACCGGTGGCGACGAGCCCGGCGGGATGCGCGATGTCCGCCATCACCATGGCGCCCACTTCATCCGCCGTCTCGCGGAATTTTTTAAAATCGATGTCGCGGGAATACGCGGACGCGCCGCACACGATCAGCTTCGGTCTGTGTTCGCGCGCGAGACGGCCGAGTTCGTCGTAGTCAAGAAGCTCCGTCGCTGGGTTCACGCCGTAGGACACGACCTTGAAGTATGTGCCGGAAATGGAGACAGGCGAACCGTGCGTGAGGTGACCTCCGTGCGAGAGGTTCATGCCCATTATCGTGTCGCCGGGTTTGAGCACGGCGAAGTAGACGCCCATGTTCGCCTGAGTGCCGGAGTGCGGCTGTACGTTCACATGATCGCAGCCGAAGAGCTTCTTAGCGCGCTCGCGTGCAAGGTCTTCGGCCACGTCAACGAATTCGCATCCGCCGTAGTAGCGCTTCCCTGGATACCCTTCCGCGTATTTGTTCGTGAGCTGACTGCCCATGGCCGAAAGCACGTTTGTGGAGACGAAATTTTCCGAAGCTATCAGTTCGAGCTTGTACTCCTGCCGCTCCACTTCTTTTTGAATCGCATCCGCTATCTCCGAATCGAATTTTCTCAGTGCATCGGTGAGCATGAACCCTCCTGGAACGATCGTTGGAAAGTGCGCCGGAGCTAGCATACCGCCCCGGAAAGGGCAAGGAGCAAGAGCCTCTGACAAAATGGTTTTCATAACGAAAATTCGATCTTTGGAGCGAAACTCAGAGGCTCTAGATCCATCTCTTGTGGCGGAAATAGACTATCATGCCGGATACGAGTCCTACCATACCGAGTATCGTGAAGAGCCATCCGTATGGATGCGAGAGCCCGGGCATCGTATGAAAGTTCATGCCATAGAAACCAACGATTATAGAGAGAGGCAGCATGATCGTGGCCATCATGGTGAGCACTCGCACCACGTCGTTCATGCGGTTGTTGACCTGAGAGAGATAGGCATCGAGCAGCCCCATGATCTCTTCGCGGAAACCTGCGGCCTTTTCTGAAAAACGATAGAGATGATCGTAGATGTCGCGCGCGAGAAGAAGTCCGTGGGGAGAGACCGCCTCGAACTCGCCGATGGAGATTCGGCTTATGACGTTGAGTTGCTGCTGCGCGATGGAGCGAAGCTGCATAACGTCTTTGCGCAACTCGAAGACGCGCTGCAGATCCTCCTGAACCGGTTTGCTGAAGATCGATTCCTCGGCGGCATCGAGCTTGGCATCGACGCGGTCAAGCATTGGAAAGAAGCTGTCGACCATTCGCCGGATGATACCGTGCACGAATGGCTCTATTCCTCTCGACAAGAGCCGCGTCATGGCGGCCGCGTCCTGCATATATGAATCGACAGCTCTGATTCTATTGCGATGCACGGTGACCAGAAAATTCTTTCCGATGAACATGAAGAGGTCGTACGTCCGCAGCCGATCCTCTTGCCCCGCTGCATCGAGCAGCACAATGTCCTGCATCAGCATGAAGAGTCCGCCGTCGTATTCCTCGACCTTCGGCAGCATGCCGTGGCTCATGAGATCTTCGACCACCAGCGGATGAAAATTCATCGTCTCCGCCAGAAAGCGCTGGTATTCTTCAACGTTTTCCGAAAGATCTACCCAGACGTGGCTCTTTTCGTCCGTCAAAAAGGAAGCCACATTTTCAGAGCCTATTTCTTTCGCTGGTTCCCCAGTAACGCAGACAAACGCCTTGAGCATCCGCCCCCCTATTTGTCACGGCAGTCTGCAAAGCTTCATCACGCGGCCTTCGTGGCGGCCGCCGTCAAACGGCGCGTTCAGGAAGATGTCGAGAAGCCTGCCTGTCTCATTCTCATCGATTGAGCGGGCTCCGAAGCATGCGACGTTGGCGTCGTTGTGGCGGCGGCTCATCTCTGCGTCGTACTCGTCGTGAAGCACTGCGGCGCGCACGTGAGGAAAGCGGTTTGCGGCGATGCACATGCCTATGCCGGAGCCGCACACGAGCACGCCCCGGTCCGCGCGCCCCTCTTCGACCGCAGCGGCAGCGAGTTTCGCAAAATCAGGATAATCGGATCTTTCTGTGGAATGCGCGCCAAAATCAGCTACCTCATGCCCGGCGCGCGAGAGGCGATCCTTCAGCGCCTCCTTCATTGGAAAGCCTGCGTGGTCGGATGCGATCGCGATGCGCATCATGGCTCCTTGCTCTAAGTCACTGAGGGCGCCGGCCGATGAAGTCGATCACGTCCTGCAAGGTGTGGAGGCCCTCTGCGTCCTCATCATCAATATCGCAGTCGAACTCCTCCTCGATCGCCATGATGAGCTCGACCTTGTCGAGTTCGTCGGCTCCGAGGTCGTCCGTTATGGACGAGTCGAGCTGCACGTCCTCGACGGCGAGCCCAAGCTGCTCGGCCACGATCTCCTTGACCCTGCTCTCTGTGGTATCTTGAGAAGACACGGTTTCGCCCTTACTCCACTGTCTTTACAACTTCGCGCCCCTTATAGAAACCGCAGTGTATGCAGACCCTGTGAGGAAGTTTTGGCTGCTTGCACTGGGGGCATGTGGAGAATGCTATTGCGTCGAGCTTCATGTTCATGGCACGGCGCATGTTCTTGCGACCCTTTGATTTTCTTCTAGCTGGTACGGCCACGGCTGGCTCCTTTCAATTACGTGAATCGTGGTTCGTGGATCGTGATTCGTAAGACCCTCAGTTTTTTTGTGCGATCCACGATTTACGATTTACGGGTTTTCAATTTTTTCAGCGCTTCAAAAGCGCCTTTATTCTCAACCTGAGGACAACCGCAAGGGCCCTCATTCAAATCTTTGCCGCATTTCTGGCAGAGCCCTTTACAGTCATCGCGGCAGAGATGCTTCATAGGTATTGCCAGCGCGACGAGCTCTCGGACCACTTCGGCAAGGTCAAAACGGTCGCCCTCGTAAAATCCGAACTCGAGGTCTTCCTTCACGACCTCCGCGCCGAGCCTTCCTTCCCTCTCTCGCTGGCGTTCGCTCTCGTAAAGTGGCGCCAGCACCGTATGCAAGGGGACGGTTATATTTTCATCGAAGCGTTCAAGGCAACGATCGCATTCGCGACGCGTGATCAGGAGCATCTCTCCCTCCAGATTCACGTTACCTTCCACCTTGAAAATCGAAAGCGAAAGCTGTGCTTTGAAGGGTTCGTCAAACTCCTCGCCTATTGCTTCGCGCACTGCCTCGGCGAGCCAGACATCTCCTTCCGCGGCCTCAATTTCCAAACCTTCATCAGGGATATCCTCTATGAGGATTTCAAAACCCTTCATGACGGCCGGCACTCCCCCTGCGCAAAATGCCCTTTGGCAGAACCCTTTGAGCTGATCTTGGCCAGATCAACGCTCTCTACGTGATTTTCTTGATCCACAAAGACCTTTCGAACCAGATGATCACGCAGCTCGTTCTCATCGCACGCAACGAAACTGCCAATTATCACTTGATCGCCGCGCTTTATGACGTGAGCCGCGGCGCCGTTTATCGCGACGACACCCGAACCTCGATTGCCCTCGATTACGTACGTGACCAGACGCTGACCGTTGGTGATATCCCAAATATGCACTTCTTCATATTCAACCAGATCGGCCGCCTCCATAAGATCGAGGTCTATTGTGACCGATCCCTCGTAGGCCACATTCGCGTCCGTTACAACGGCGCGATGTATCTTGGATTTTAGGACGTTCCGGCGCATGGCGCGCGAACCTATAACGAAGGGTTACACACTGTCAAGCAGGAGATTAGACAATATCTATTAAAGTTATTAGTGAAGCATATTTTGACAACTGCTTGATTTGTGTGGCCTGCCTGCTGCCTCGGAGCTTGCTTTTTCCCGGAGCGGGTGATAGGTGAGGCGCTCGTATGTCGATTCCAGCTCATTCTGAAGAGATTCTCATCGCGGGCTTCGGCTCACAGGGAAGCGTGCAGGCCCTGAACCTGCGCGACAGCGGCATGGCGGTTGGCGTCAGCCTCAGGCCTCAAAGCCCCAGGGCAGCTGCCGTACGGGAAGCGGGGTTGCCGCTCTACACGAACGCCAGCGAGGCCGCTGGCAGGGCCACAATCGCGGCTATGCTATTGCCCGACGCGGTGCAACCCGCCTATTATAATGATGTACTCGCTCCGCACCTGCCCCGCGGCGCGGCGCTTCTCTTTGCCCACGGTTTTAATATTCATTACAAGAAAATATCCCCGCGTCCGGACTTGGATGTCGTACTCGTCGCCCCGCTCGCTCACGCGGACGCAGTGAGGCAAGGATTTGTGCAAGATCGATCCGTTCCGTGCGTAATTGCCGTTGCGCAGGATTTTACCGGCAAAGCCAGGGAGCGGGCCATGGAATATGCCCGGGGGATCGCAGGCAGAGGCCCTTTCATCCAATCGACATTTGCGGAAGAGACGGAGACAGACCTCTTTGCGGAACAGGCGCTGCTCTGCGGCGGAATGCCTGAGCTGGCGCGCGCGGCGTTCGAATCCCTTGTGGAGGCCGGCTACAATGAGGAGATCGCGTACTACTGCTGCCTGCGGGAACTGAAACCAATTGCGGACCTCATCTTTCGTCACGGCATCGCTGGTATGCGCGCGCGCGTGAGCGATACCGCGGCATACGGCGCAGCCACGCGCGGCCCGAGGATCATCGGCGCATCGGCTCGCGAGGAAATGAAAAAGGTCCTGCGCGAGATAAAATCGAATCTGTTTGCCCATGAACTTGCACTGGCGCAGGATCGTAATTTTTCAGCACTGCGCGACGCGCGTGAACGCGATGCCGCTCATCCGATCGAAAGGATCCATCGCAGGAACAACTCCTAGCCAATAAAAAAGGAGGGAGAAATGGAACGCAAACCCGCAGTCGCCGGCCAGTTCTATCCAGGAAGCAAGGCTTCTCTCGAAGCCGAGGTAAATCGTTTCCTCAACGTGGACGCGAAACCAAGAAAAGCCATGGGCGCCGTTGCGCCGCACGCGGGTTACATATATTCGGGCGCCGTCGCCGGCGCCGTATTCGCAAGCGTGGTCGTGCCGCGCAGATGCATCGTGCTCTCACCTAATCACACGGGCATGGGCGAGCGCGCCGCCGTCTGGGCTCGGGGGAGCTGGCAGATTCCCACGGGCAGCATCCCGGTCGATGAGGCGCTGGCAAAGAAATTGCTCGCCGCATGCGGCGAGCTCGCTGACGACCATTCCGCCCATCTGGCGGAACACTCGCTCGAAGTTGAACTGCCTTTTTTGCTGGCAAGGCAGCCAGAGCTCTCAATCGTCCCTATCTGCATTTCCAGGGTTGACGTTGGCGAATGCCGCAGGATCGGCGAGGCGATAGCCGAAGTGATCAGGAGCGAAAAGGAAGAGATTCTCATCGTGGCCAGCAGCGACATGAACCACTATGAGGACCAGAAACGCACGATCCACAAGGATCAGATGGCGATAGACCGCGTGCTCGCGCTGGACGCGCTGGGGCTCGTGACCACTTGCGCCGAACACCGCATATCGATGTGCGGCGTTCTCCCAACTGCGATCACGATCTTCGCATGTAAAAAACTCGGGGCCACCAAGGCCACGTTGGTAAAGCACGCAACGTCCGGAGATGTGTCGGGCGACTACGACGCCGTGGTGGGATATGCAGGATTCGTGATTGAACAGTGACATGCTGCTGCAGCTGGAAGTTTTCACTCGATCGCAGGCGGCTCGCCTCAAACGCCGGCGAGCCGCCTGCCTTTCGTCGGTCGGTATTATTAGACGGCTGCTGAACCCGGCCTCCTCTAGGCGCGCTCGACAGAAAACTTCCAGCTGCAGCAATTCAGGATCAAACGGAAAGGATAACATGAAACCACGAGTTCGCTTTGCACCATCGCCTACGGGTGCCCTGCACATCGGCGGAGCGCGCACCGCTCTTTTCAACTGGCTCTTCGCGCGCCATCACGGCGGCGTCTTCATTCTGCGAATCGAAGATACCGACCTCGAGCGATCCACAAAGGAGTTCGAACAATCGATACTCGACGGAATGCGCTGGCTCGGAATGGACTGGGACGAAGGGCCGTTCTATCAGACGCAGCGCATGGATCTCTACCGCGAACACGTGCAAAAGCTGCTCGACGAGGGCAAGGCATACCCTTGCACGTGCACTCCTGAAGAACTTGAAGCCAAGCGCGCGCAGGCGCTGGCCGAGGGACGAAAGCCCAAGTACGACGGCACCTGCCGCAACAGACCTGCGCAACCCGGCAAGCCTGCGGCAATACGCTTCCGCGCGCCGGTCGAGGGTTCCGTAAGCTTCCACGACATCTGCAGGGGAACGATTACCTTTGAAAATCGCGAGCTCGATGACCTGATCATCGCGCGCAGCGACGGCTCGCCCACCTACAATTTCACCGTGGTCGTCGACGACGTGACGATGGCGATCACGCACGTCATACGAGGCGACGACCATATCAACAACACGCCGCGCCAGGTACTTCTCTACGAAGCGCTGGGTTACCCCGTGCCCGAGTTCGCGCACCTGCCTATGATCCACGGCTCCGACCGAAAAAAACTCTCCAAACGCCACGGCGCCGCATCCGTTACGGAATACAGGGAGATGGGCTATCTTCCTGAAGCGGTCGTCAATTATCTCGCGCGGCTCGGCTGGTCGTGCGGAGATCGCGAAATATTTTCTCGCGACGAACTGATAAAGGCATTTGACCTGAGCGCCGTAGGCAGCGCCCCTTCCATCTTCGATTTCGAGAAGCTGGGCTGGGTGAATGCGCAGCACATGGCGAAGAATACCGATGACGAGATCGCGGCAATGACTGAACCATTCCTCAAGGCCATGTCTCTAGACGCGGGCGACCGCGCATATGCAGCGCGCGCGCTGGCTACTGAACGGGAGAGGGCCAGGAACTTCAAGGAACTAGCTGAGATCTCCGCGTTCTATTTCCGCGATGTCATAGAGATAGATCCAAAGGCAACGGAGAAATGGCTCAGGGGTGACAACGCTAAACGCCTGGATACGATAAAAAATCGTCTAGCCCTTCAGGATGACTGGAGCGAGCAGGCCCTGGCAAAGCTCTTTGAATCGGCGCTTTCCGAATTCGGCTGCAAAATGCTGGAGCTTGCGCAGCCCGTACGCGTCTCACTCACCGGCTCAACTGCAAGTCCCGGCATCTATGAGGTGCTCTCAATTCTGGGGAAAGAGCGTGCGCTCAAACGGATAGAAGCAGCACTGCAAAGCGTGCGTTAGTGCGATCGTACTCTCGTGCGATCGAAAACCTGGACAGGCTTTACGAACGCACTAATAGACTTTCAATCTAGTAATCTTCATTCCGTGCGAGGTATGCGATGCATCGTATCCCACGCGGGCGCCCGACTTGATGTTTTGCGTATCTCCAATCACCAATACGTCTTTCACGTTGAAAGATATCGACTCTCCGCGATGTCCGCGAATCAACCCGCGTCCCTGTTTGGGATAATACGAATCGATATCGCCCTTGCTGAACAGATCATGTTCGTCAACGAGCGCCACCCTGCGCTCTTCCTTATCCTCCTCACCGGGGACGGGTAACCAGTTGGTAGGACGGGCTTCAATGTGCTGGTGGATATCGTTCATATTTATCTCGAGTATTTGTTGCCGCCGCTCTTCAAGAGCTTATCTTTCTGCGGCTCCCACGCCGGAAGCTTGTTCTTCTTGGGATCGAGCACCGGGTCGAGGAACATCGATTCCTTGCGCTCATCGACCTCCTTCACGCGCATCTGAGCTGGATCCGTGCCCTCCACGCGGATGATCGACGGCTTTATGAATACCATGAGTTCGGTATTCTCTGCACTGCGTTCCTTGCTCTTGAAGAGATTTCCGAGAAGCGGGATGCGCGACACGTACGGAACCCTGCTCTTGTTGAGCGAGTCAGAATAACGAGAAAGGCCGCCTATCACCGTCGTCTCGCCGTCCTTGACGAGCACGCTCGTCGTGGCGGTATTGTCCAGGATCACCGGGATTCCTTGCACCTGCCTGTTAAAATCGGGCGTTGAAGTCGTGGCCTCGATGTCCATCTTGACGTAATCGTGTATCGTGATCTGCGGCGTGACCTTCAGTTCTACGCCGGTCTTTTTCTCCTGGTATCCGCCGCCGGTCGATGCGGTGGTGCCTGCCGCGGTGCCTATATTCACGGCGCCCGAATTCTGGAGGATCAGGGTCGATCCGCTTCTTATGTTGGCGGCCTTTCCGTTGGACGTGACGATGGAGGGGTCGGAGATCACGTAGATATCGCCGCGCTGTTCCGCGGCAAGCAGCTGAATGTCGAGATTGGTGCCCTTGAAGAGCGAGCCAATGAGCAGACCGCTGGTCGGCGGCTGAGTCGTCGACTGCAGGTTGACGTTCAAGTTGCGGCCCGAATCCGCCTGACCCACTGCCGAAACTCCGCCGAAGCGGAACGTCGACCCATCTGCGCCGCGGTTTAAGCCCCACTGAATGCCGAGGGCCTGTGAAAATCTGCGCGTGGCTTCCAGTATCTTGGATTCGATGAGGACCTGCGCGTCTTTTATATCCACGCCGTCGATGAAGCGCCTGACTTTGTCGATATTCGCGGGCATCTCGCGAACTGTGATGGAGTTTGTACGCTCATCAGCGATAACGGTGCCCCTGCTGGACATCAGAGTCTGGATCTTTGCAGCCATCTCCTTCGCGGGCGCGAAACGCAGAAGAAACATCTCGGTCTTCAGGTCTTCCCCCGAATCCTTGAATCCTTCGACCTTGTCTATCCGCACCACATTTGCCTCAATGGCGTATTCCAGGCCGTTGGATCTGATGATCGCGTTGAGCGCATCGTCGATCTTGACGCCGCGGAAGCTGACGTCGACCACCCCGTCCAGACCTTCAGGAATGACGATGTTGATGTCCGCGATCCAGGCCAGAAACTGCAGCACCTCGCGCAGCGAGCCCTGTTTGAAGGAAATATCGTAGGTACGGTCGTTGCCGGCGCCGAAGTAGCCCGTCGAACCTGCCCGATTTACATTCCCCGTATCGAGTGCTTGCGGTTGCTGGCCCCGCGCCTCGCCCATTCCCAAAACAAGGGCGGCTCCCAGCAGCAAGACGGCGAACAATGCGCTATGTTTGCTCTTTCCCGTCACCTTAGATTCCTCCACCCAGCACCAGCACGAAGACATCGCCCACACGCTTGAGCTTGACGCGATCCTTCTCTATCGAATCAACGCGGTATCCCGCGATCATATCCCCCGGCCTCACCAAATAGCCGCTTATGAGCGCATATGAGTCATTCGCGCTTCCGTATACTATACCAGTAAGCTGAAGGTCTTCAACCGTCAAATCCTCCGCTGCCGAGACGCCGCCCGAGAATGGGTTCGTATGGGTTTGCACCTCCTGCTTGCCCTGCTGCTTCTCGAACCCCTGCCAGTCCATATCCGAAAGCGACTGTGCCGGGAGCGTGCGGGCAATCAGAGCGGAAAAGATGAAAACGGCGAGTCCAATGACGAAACGCTTTTTACTGATGATGTCAGGAGTCATCTCTTAAGCCCCCCATTATATCGGCTCAGCGTTTGATAATGTACAGATCGGCATCGATCGAAGCTTTTACATAAGGCCCGCTCACGTCTTCTCCTCGCTTGAGGTTGAACCTGCGCACTGCAAATGGCCTGTCCAGGTTTTCGAGCGTCGAGAAAAATGTCTGCACGGCTCCATAGCGGGCACTGAGGTCGATAGAGAGCGGCACAACGGAATACGTTTTATTGTCGACGATATCGCCCACATGGACGTCGTTTATACGAACTCCCTTTGCGGTATTGCGACTGCTCAGGATGCTGACGGTGGAATGGATTTCGGAGAGAGGATCGACCACCTTCCGTTCCAGCATCCGCTTCGTCTTTTCATCCAGCTGCTCGGCCTCGTGAGCGAATTTTGACTGTATATTGAGCTGCATTCGAGTTCCGTCGATTAACTTCTTAAGGCCCTCAATCTGCCCGTTCAGGTTCTTCTCTTCCTGCAGCCGCGACGCCAGTCTTAAGCTCAGCGGATCCAACACCGTGTTCCAGAAAAAAATGAGCAAGCCTATAATCGCCAGCGCGAAAAAAACCTTCTCGCGAAGCGTTAATTCCTGATCGAGGTTGAACTTTGGCAATTTCAATTTAGTCATCTTCCGTCAATCTCTTCATTGAAGGCTGCGTGCTCATCTCAAAATCGACGGTTGCAGTTTTATCCTCACTCTGTTTTGTATTCTCAAGAGAGGTCTTTCTGAAAAGGCCGCTTGAATCCAGCTGAAGGATAAATGTCGTGAGAACGCGCTGACTTTTTGCTTTTCCGTTTATCCGCAGCGAATACGGCTCGTCGCCTCCGCCCGCCAGGGTCACGCCGTCGAGCCACACGTCGGCCGGCAGCGACCTGACGAGGCCCCTCAGTATTTTCGACCAGCGCGGTCTGAGCGCGATGATCGAGGTGATGTTCTGCTTAGACTCCACATTCACGCGCTTTGAGCCGATGGACCTGATCAAATCGATCTGTTGCTCCTTCTCCGCGTTGAGCCGCAGGATTTCGCGGTTCGCCGCGTCCACGCCGCGTCCTATCTCGTATGCGCGTATCAACTGCACGCCATATATGCCGATCAATAACACGAACACTCCGGCCACGATGTACAACATGCTCCTGTACGTAAAGCCGCGGCCCACGTGCTTTAGGAAGTTCATCCTGGCGAGCGGTGCTTCCTTCAACTTGCCTCCCTAGGGAATAGCCAGGCCTACTGCAACTGCATAGAGCGGCGCAGCTTTCATAATCTCAGGAGTCTGCCTGTGAGGCTCCATGAGGCGCTCAAAGGGATTGAATACGCTCGTTTCAATTCCCAATGTGCTGCGCATGTGATCGACGAGCCCCGGATAGAACACCGCCATTCCGCATACATGAATTGTATCCACTCGGTCGACTCCGTACATTATGCAATACGCGTCGATCGACCGCTGTATTTCGATCATGAGCTGGCTGTAAAAATGTCCCACGGTCGTCTGAATCCTGCGCATGAGTCCTTCTTCCGAAGACGCCGAATCGGTAGCGCCCGCCATCCACGACTGAATGGCCTTCTTCGCCTTCTCATTGTCCAGATTCAGGTTTCGCATCACGAGTCTCGCCAGCGCGTCGTTGCTGCTGCCGGGAAGAGGACGGCAGAAGAGAAGCGATCGCCCCTTCATCACCGAAAAAATCGCCGTCGTATCGCTGAACGCGATACATACGTGCCTCTTTCCGTCTTCCAGTATCCCGTTCGCTCTGAACGAAGCCATGAGCGCGCTTCCAGACGGTTCCAGCGATATGGGCCTGAGCCCCAGAGACTTTAGCAGCTTCAGGTGTTCATCCAGAGCGTCTGCAGCGAGGCCATAAGCCATTAACGTGAGCTTGCCTTCCGAAAAGACGTCATCGAGGAGAGTGAAGCCGACCACGTATTTGTCTATGGGTCCTTCTATATATTCGCGAAAATTCCAGCGAATCGCCTCCAGTATATCCCGCTCCGGCATTTTTGCGAACGTCATCCTCCGCACTCGCAGGCTCGGATGTTCTATGTTCGCGGCGATACGGTCAATGCCGCCGCCGAGCTGTTTCACCGAAAGCTTGAACCGCTGTTTCTCCAGCAAATTCGAGTGGAAGAGATCTACGTCCAGCTGCCCGAAGGAAACGATCCTGAATCCTCCCTCAAGGCCGTGATCGAGGCGAACCATCCGGACCGAATGACCGTCGATATCGATTCCGAGGCGTTCCCTGCCCCAGCGTAAGGACTCAAGGAGTTCGCGCACTCCGAAGAGGCTGATCTTCATTGAGGCTCGATCTCCATTATGCGGTCGCGCACCGCCTCGACGATATTGTTGGAATAAGCGCCGCTTACTTCCAGGAAACGCTTGTAGTATTCAGCCGCCTTGGTCTTGTCGCCCGAGTTGTCGTAGAGCAGCGCCAGGTTGAAGTTAGCTTCCGGATACGAAGGCTGGATCTTGAGCGCCTTTTCAAAGAGCTCCCTCGCTTTTACGGCATTGCCTTGATCTTTCTCCAGCACCGCCATGTTGTTGAGCGCCTCCGGATATTCAGGCTTGAGGTCCAGGGCCTTTTGATATGCGGTTCGCGCCGCATCCATATCCCCGCGCTTTCTCGCTATCAGACCCGAATTGTTCCATACCTCGGGATCGTTCGGCGCAAGCTGCTGTGCCGCAACAATGCTCGCCCAGGCCGTATCGAGATCGTCGGATTTGAAAGCATCGACAGATTTTTTCTTCATCGTATCCGCGCCACCGACCGGTTGCGTTCCCTGCGCAGTTCCCGCGGGCGCTCCCGCGGAAGGTATCGGAGGAGACGGCTCTACGGAATTTGAAAAAAATCTCTTGTATGCAAAGAAACCGAGCGCCACGAACAGCACTGCCGCAAGGACAATCGTGCGTTTGGATGAAGGTGTTTTTTTCCCGCCGACGGGCTCCTGAAACGCGGAAAGCCCTGCGCCGATCTGCACATTTTCTTTGTTCTGAGCTTTCTTGAGTGCGTCATGAATGAGCGACATGTGGATACCTCGCTGCAAATCCCAATTTTCAAATGACGGATGTCAAAACAAACGCCTAAGATGAAAACACGAGCCGCTTCAATAATCCCCACGGCGACTGTGCAGGCCTCCCCCTCCAATCTGCGATAGCGGCCTTCATGATGTTCTTGTCGATCATGCACGTACCTTGTACGAAAGCGGCCATGAGCGCACGGTCGCATATGAGATTCACCGCGCGCGGCAGCCCCTTGGATTCCGAATACGCGACCCTGCAAGCCTTTGCGTCGAAGAAGACCCTGCCGCCGCCGCCTGCAGTGTAGAGCCGGTGGTTGATGTAACGCACCATTTCCGAATCGGTGAGCGGAGTGAGGTCAAAGCGGGCCGTTATTCGCTGATCGAGCTGTCTCAGCTCGTGGCTCTTGAGTTTCTTGAGCAGCTCCGGCTGGCCCACCAGCATGATCTGAAGCAACTTGTGCTTCTCCGTCTCGAGATTCGTGAGCATCCGGAGAGTCTCCAAAGCTTTCGTGGAGAGGTTCTGCGCCTCATCGACCACGACCAGGGCGTTCCCGCCCTCGGCAACCTTGCTGAGGACGAACTTGTTGAGCGCCTCGATCTGTTTCTGCGGTGACGGCTGGCGCACCTCTATGCCGAAGTCCTTTGTGATGGCCTGCAGCAGCTCCGGCACGGAGAGTATTGGATTCACGATGAGGGCCGTTGCCACGGTGTTCGGCATACGCGATAGCAGCGCGCGCGTGATCATCGTCTTGCCGCTGCCCACTTCTCCCGTCAGCATGACAAAACCCAGGCGCTGATTGATGCCGTACATAAGCGTATCCAGCGCCTGCTCATGCTGTCTGCCTAGATATAAATACTGGATATCGGGGGTGATGGCGAACGGGCGTTCGGCTAGTCCGAAAAATTTCAAATACATATTCCCCCCCTGTTTTTTGGGACGCAGTATACTGATTTTTTAGCAGGCAGGCAAAGAATAATTCTGATAATTCAGCATATTATGTCGTCATGGGCAGTTGGGAGGTGAGAAGCCGGGGACTGCGACGTTGCTCGTGTCGGAAAGCGTTATCGCATGGGAAAAAGTGCGGCCGGTCATGCTGCCGTTAAAGCGATAATAGTTGACTGTAGCGGTTGCGCCCCCGGCAATGGTTACGTCCGCGTCGAGAGTCGCTGTCTGACCGGATCGTCGGCTCCCTGACCAGACCTGAGAGCCATTGACGCCAAGCCTTATCCAGCGTCTTGATCTGAACCCGTTCCATGTTGTGCTCGCCCGATGAACCACGATCGATCTCTCCTGGCACGTATTTGTCCAGAGCTGATTCCGAAGCTCTGTGCCTGAAGCGCCAAGACACTCAGACGCAGTAGTCACGGAGAGGCAGGAGGCCATATTTGTGAAATCCACCGTCTTGGTCGTCCCGTCCCGCATACTGTAAGTGATCGTGAAGTTACGGCCGCGCATGTCGTCGCTGAACTGAAGATAAGTCTGGTCCGCTGAATCGCCGCCGGCAAGATCGAGCGCGGTCGTGAGCGTAACAGCCGCGCCGCTGGCCGCGCTGCCCGACCACTCATTGCCGCTGCCATTGAAGTTGATTGAGTTCATATTGCGACTTGGCGAGGTCGGCGTCCAGCTCACGGTCATGCCAGTCAGCCGGATCGCCGTGGGAGGCTGGCACGAATTCGTGAGCGTCCCACCGAGAAGACGCACATAGCCCGAATAACCGACGTAGGTTGCAGTCAGATCGACGTCGAGACATGCCGCCTCGTTGTTCGCAACGAACTGCACGAATGCCTGCTTTGTCGTGCCGTCCGACATTGTGAATACGAGCGTGAAATTTTTGTTATCCATGTTCGAATTGAAGCGTATCCAGTCCAGAGAAAAGCTGGAACAGGCGGGTATTACCGTATCGATTATGTCGGCAAAAACACCGGAACGAAGCGCTGGTTGAGAGATGGTGTAAACATTGTCGCCCTCTATTCTGATCTGCGTCATGCGTTCGCCGGAGTCCGGGCTCCAACTGACCGTCATGCTGGTTATCGTAACATCGCCGTTGCAAGTGTTTTGAAGGGTGAGGCCGCGAAGTCGATCCAGCGACCAGCTCTGCAGATACGCGCCCGAGACATCGACTGTGAGGCAATCGGCCATATTGCCGGACGTAGGCCCCTGAATGGAGAAACTGGGACTAGATGCCGCCTGCAGTCCGCTTACATTTGAATGTATTATTATGACGCCTGTTTCTGAATTGTAATCGACCGTGAATTGCCCCCGGCCCAGATAGCGCGTATCTCCGTCAGGGTCCGCGCCGTCATCAAGGCGTTTGAGCGCGTATTCGAGTCCCGCCTGCACGAGGCCGAACGCCTGCTCGCGCACGAGGTCGTTCGTCTTTGCAACGGATCCGGTGGCTACGACAGTAGCAATGACTCCGCCGATCAGCGAGAGCATCACCACGATTATCATCACTGCGACGATGCCTATGCCGCGGCTGTTATTGCTGAGTGAATGCGTCATAATAGCGATTCCTCAGATAGACGTTGCTCTTCGCCAGGATTGCGCCATGCGCCGAATTTGCCTCGACCGTTATGTGGATGCGATGAACGAGCGACGGGTTTGACGTAGTAGCGCCGCCTGCAGTGTAATACTCAAAGCCGGTATTGGCCGTGACGTTATCGGCCAGGGTATTAGTGTCGGTCGCATCCTGTCTGAACAGGCGACCGCCTTGCACGTAATAGCGGACCTGCCCGCCGCCCGCAGAATTGAATGTGACTGAGGTCGGTTGCGCCTCGGTGATGTCGGTCGCAGGATCGACGATCTGCTGAATCTCCCCCGTCATCATATTGATCGCGAGCCGCACATCCTGCAATGCCTCGCGCCGGTCGACGACGACGGAATACGAGCCGAGCCCGATGCTCATCAGCTCTCCAGCGGCAATAACGGTGGCGGCGATTACGACGATCGAGAGGAGCGACTCCACCAGCGTGAAGCCCGCCCGTCTGCCATGTACGGCATTGCATGTCATCGGAACTCCCAAATCATTGGCACTGAGGATATCCCGGACCCACGACTTCGGACGGCGCCATATTTGTGACCATGGTCGTAATCGCCGCGGAGCCTCCTCCGTTGCCAATCCACGAGACAGTTATCACCACCTTCTTGTAACCGGTATCCGTGACGGACGTAGATAAATCAGAAGGATTAACATATGAGACATCGACACTTCTGCTGAAATTCCACGAACCGCTCGCGGCCGGCTGTGCGCCCTGCGACACGACCGAGCCGTAGCCGTTGTCCGCCTTCTGCTGTATGAGCTCCTCCATCTTTTCCTTTGCGAGCTTCGTGGCGAGCACCGTGAGATCGGCCTTCAGCGCCTGCTGCGTTATATTTCCATAGAGGTATCCAAGCCCCAGGAAGGTGACGCCTATCACGACGATGACGAGCACCGATTCGATGAGCGTAAATCCTCTACCAGAACGCGGCCTGCTCTTCATGCCGACTCCTACGGAGTTGTCTTGAGCCACACAAAACCCGTATTCGGTTCTACCTGAATATAGCGCTGCTGGGAACCGTCCGTGATCCTGATATTTTGATCCGCGCCGTTTATGACCTGAGCCTTGCCGTCGGGCTGGAAGATGACCTGCGGTTGCAGGCCTCCGAAAAACTGAACCGGCGCAATGTTGTACAACATATTGCCTCCGGTAAGCGGATCCGTGGCCGGAGAGCCGGGCGCGCCGTCGTAGATCTCGTAATTCGTGCCTGAGGTGGTGCGGAAGCCGTAAGTGCTGCCATGTGTCATGGCGAGATCCTGCGCGAACTGTATGTTCGAACGCATGACCTTTGCTACCGAGTCGACGTCCTTGCCGGAGATATTCGCCACCGTCACCGCGATGATCGCGAGTATGACCATGATGACAATGGCGACGATCATCTCGATCAAAGTGAACGCCTTGTTCGCGCACATTGTTTTTTTTAAAAAACGCATAAGTTTCTCTGCCAACTCTCAAGCTGGTCAGTATGCTTCCCGCCAGACCCCAAGTGTTACCCCGCCGCGCTCTCCGCCGCTAAAACCCGCGCCTGGAGCCAGGGATTCGTTGAACGTGAGTCCCACGTCCGTGTTGCCGCTCATCGAAAGACTTCCGCCGGCGGTCACGCCTCCATCTATCGTAATGTCCGAATTTCCGGTAAATGAAGCGCTGCCGACGGCAAAGACCCAGCCCTGTATTGTGAGATCAGACGTGCCCGAAAAATTGAGGCTTTCTTCCGTCAGTATGGCTGGATTCCCCGGCGCTGCTATTATCGAAACATTGCCGTTGCCGGCGCACGATATCGACCCTCGCACGACTAGAGTGCCGTTGATGGTGACATCGCGATTGATCGTGACGCTCTCGGTGATGTAATAGATACCGTCATAAGTGCCGGAGCTGAAGTTGTAACTCCCGGCAATCACGTGATCGGCTATATTCTGCCAATAATCCCAGTCGGGTATTGGGATCGCGGCGGTCTCATGGTTATCGTCCACGTCTCCATCGAACAGAACGCCTCCGTCGTTGGAAATGCTGCCGCCTGCGGTTATCGATCCCGTCACCGTTCCAGACGCGGAACCGGACACGGAGATGCTGCCCACGGAATATATCGCGTCGCTGAACGCGGCAAATCCGCCGGCCGAAAGCTGCTGTTGCACGCGCCTCGTAATCCCGCCAACCGCGCCCGCCACCTCAAGCGTGGCCGCATCCGTTCCCTGATTCAGAAATGAGACGGTGAACGAGCCCGGCCCGAAGTTCTTTGTGAAACCGGTATTGTCCGACCAGTCGCCGTCGGCGGCAAGCTGTTCAGCCACATATGCAACGCCTGCTTCCGCAACGTAGAAGGCCTGCGCGCTCTGATAATTATCGATTACCATCCTTGAAGAACCGGCGATCATCGATACCGCCGCTACTCCAAGGACGGCGAAGCTGACTATCACGAAGACGACGGTGAGGATGGCAAAGCCGCCCCTGCCGCCGCGCAACAGGCGGCGTAGCAATCCCCTGTTGAAGACAGTCGTATTCATGGCGCGTTCCTTATGCGTTCCGCCGACTGCAGCCTCACGAGCTGCGAACCCGATGAAACGACGAGCATGGCCTTGACTACCCTTATCTCACTGGCCGTGGCCGTGACGTTGCCGTCTTTGTCAAGATACGTGAAAGCGAATTCGGCGACGTCGTGCGCGAGCACGTCGCCATTGAGCATTAGATCGTTTCCAACGATCTGAATCGTGATTGCATTGCTGTCTACGTCCGTAAATTGAAGATCGTCGGCCGTGAAGGTCGTGATCTGAGCCGGAGACGCGATGCGGCCCGTCTCCCTCATCGTGCGGGAGAGGGCCAGGGAACCCTCGTTTATCGCCGAGCGCCTCGACTGGGTGAAAAGCCAGTTCTCTGCAGGGGCGAACAGGATAAACGCCATGAGCGCGACGGCAGCACCTGCCGTGAGGCCAATGACGAGCTCCACCAATGAAAAACCACTATGCTTATTCATAGTTTTGTCTTTATGTCGTACAACGTGATCGCACCGTTCCAGCCGCCGGCCCTTACGATGACCCTGATCCTCTTGTAGTCCGTAGGTCCGGCAACGGACGCGTCCAGGTTCGCCGGGTCCACGTAATCCACGAGCACTTCATAATTATAGTTCGCGAAGTTTCCGCTGAAATTGGTCTGCGATACGCTTGCTATATCCTCAAAACTCTTTGCCGTCGTCTGCTCCATCCTCTGCTGCGCCAGGAGAACGGCGGTTGTGGACACATCCAGGTCGTAGTTTGAGAGAGTGGTATTGGAGAGGAGGAACGAAATTGAGATGAACGAGGCTGCGAGGAGCACCGTGGCAAGAATTGCCTCGATGAGGGAAAAACCCCTTCGCGATGAGATGCGCTTCATTGCACGCCCACCCTCCCCGTATTCTTCTTTATCTCGATCACCTTCTGAGAGCCGCCGTATGAGAGCGTAACAGTGCCGGCCGCAGCAAGAGGTGCGCCGTTTTTGTCGTCGTAAGGAATTCCAAGGGGATTGAATTCCACCTTGTTTCCGCCTGCGACGTTGACCGCTCCTATGACCACGCCTCCCAACGATCCGGCCACGTCGACTACCAATGACTGCGATGGGTTGACCGGGTCAACGACGTTCGTGTCCGCGATGCCGTCGGTTTTGTAGACGCTGTAGTGATTCGTGGGATTTATCTGAAACAGTATTCCATACCATTCACCGTGCGTGCAAGCGAGGTTACGCGCGTACTCGACGTCGGCAATCATCCTGGCCGCCGCAGAATTCAGCTTGAAGGTCGTCACCGCACCATGGACGGCGATCGCGGCAAAGACCGACGTCGCCGCCAGGAGGAGCAGCACGATTACCAGCTGTACGGACGTAAAACCCTTCCCCCTCATCACTGATCTCCGCTAAGAACATGCAAATAGAAAGGGGAACCGAAGGCGCCTGCCTTTGATTCCCCTCTCCCAACACCAACGAAAAGCCGGCAAGTCCCATACCGGCAGGCTGATCAGATCACTGGAACGTACCGTTGGCCGCATTGTACACAATCGTGGAACCGGTTCCTGTATGCAGGTAGTTGTTAGTCGCAGGATGGTTCCAGCCGCTGTCAGCGCCAAGGGGATTCTGCAGCACCGAGCTGAAACACGTGGCGCATGCGCCAGCAGCTGCATCTGAATCAAGCGTTGCAGGCGGATCTCCGGCCCCTCCGGCCACCAGGTTCTGGGCACGCGTCAGCGCGATACCCGAACGCACGGCGCCTACCACGCCATCCCTGGCCGCCACGTTGGCCTGGCTGGAGATATTGATGAAATGAGGAAGTGCGGAAACCGCGAGTATTCCAAGTATTGCGATCACCAGAACCAATTCGATCAGCGTAAAACCTTTGCGATTCATATATTCCCCCTTTGGATTGTCTATTATTGATACACTCAAAACAAGTCATTCATCAGTGAAATAATTATAATTCTCTATAAATACTTTGTCCAGAAATTGATTGGAATGGGGACTACAAACCTCATCACCAGTTGAAATAACCGGCCGTATTGCTCCTTACCCATCCGCTCACCGGATCATATATATATTTATTTCCGAAAGGATCGCGCGCCTCACCGTTATTGTCCATTTGTACGCCTTCGAGAAAATGCCGCTCTTCGCTCTCACCCGGGAAACTGAATCGCGCTGCGGCAAGCTCCTTGAAGCTCGCGGGATTTCTTTTCTCGATAGCCTTAAAGAGGTTCACTGAGGTACGTATGGCCTGCAGCTGATATTGCATAACCATCTGATCGGCCGACCTCTTCTCCATCTTGAGAATGAGCCCGAGCGCGAAAATAGCGAGGCAGAGTAAGGCTATAAGCACAACCAGTCTCACGTTTTCTTTCTTCATCTTTCCCCCTTTTATTCACCACCGCTCAAAGCCCTGCGTTGTACTCGACACCCAACCGTTTGCAGGATCATATTTGTAAGGATTGCCGAACGGATCGACTACAACGCCGGCCTTATTGACGGGCAGGCTATCTATATATGTTTTTTTTTCTCCTCCGACCTCATAATATTCCGTCGAAAGCTGTTTGAGATCCTGGGCGCTTTTATGGTTCACAAGCTTGTAGGTCATGAGCGAAGAGCGCAACATCCCCAGTTCATTGAGCAGCAGGTCTCCCTTCACGACTTTCGCGCGAGCCGCATAGAGCGAAACAGCCATGACGAGCGTGAGCACGACTACGGCCGCGATCACGACGAACTCAAACGACGATCTCTTCGTCTTGCCCATGATTCACCTCTCATGCGTTAACCTCTGTTGCTGATGACCGTCGAGAGATTCCAGATCGGCAGGAATATGGCAAGCGCAAGCAGCGCCACCATGCCGAAGATCGCCACCAACAGGAACGGCTCCAGCAGAGTCGTCAGGTTCTTGATGGTGTGGTCGACCTCCGTGTCAAAGTGATCCGCCACTGTAGACAGCATGTCGCCCAAAGCGCCAGCCCGCTCGCCCACCGCGGTAGTCTCGACTACCACCGGCGGGAAGCAGGTCTGCCGCGAAATCGCCTCGGAAAGCGCTGCGCCACGCTGTATCTGATCGCGAATAAGACGGACTTCCTGGGAAAACGCCGTGTTCTCGATCACGTCGGCCACGACTTCGAGACTGCGCGGCATGGCCAGCCCGCTGCGATAGAGTGCAGCCATGATGTGCCCGAACCGCGCGTTGGCTACCTTGAGATTGAGATCGCCGAAGACCGGCAGCTTGAGCTTGAGTTTGTCGATCCTGAGGCGCCCTACCTGCGTCTTGTAATAGCGTCTGAACATGAGATAGGCGGCGATCACCACGGCGGCGATAATATACCAGTACCCGCGGACGGCCGTGCTGACCGCTATTAATATTTTAGTGGGGAGCGGCAGTTCCGCGCTGTATCGGCCGTAGAAATCCACGAACCTGGGCACGACGAACATCATGAGAAACGTGACCGCAAGCACGAGCACCGTGAATACTATCTTCGGATAGAGCGTGGCGCCTTTGATGTTCTTGCGAATCTCGTACTCCTTCACGAGCAGCTCTGAGAGGTTTTTGAGGACCTCCTCAAGGATACCGGCCTCCTCGCCGGCCGCCAGCATCGAGACGTACATCTCGTTGAATATCTTCGGATGCCTGCCGAACGCCTGCGCGAGCGTCGCGCCCGCCGCCACGTCGGCGCGAACGCGCACGAGCGCATTGCGCAGGACCGTACCCTTCATCTGCTTGGCCATGGCGCTCAATATCGTATCCATGCTGACGCCGGCCTTGAAGAGCGTGTAGAACTGCCGCGTGAAGATCATTACCTCTTCGTCTTTGACCCTGCCGAAGATATCCGAAATATTGAGAGAGAGAACTCCCTTTTTCACTTCGTGGACATCCAGGGGTATCATCCCTTCCGTGAAGAGCGCTTCCTTGAGTTCTTCGGCCGTTACGGCCTCGATCTCGCCGGTGATGAGCACGCCCTCGCGGTCCCTGGCCTTGTAGTAAAATGTAGGCATAGTCTTCTTTTCAATCCCTCTCTTCAGTAACTCTCAACACTTCATCCACGGTCGTCACGCCCTGGAGCACGTATCTTGCGCCTCGTTCCCTGAGGTCGATGATTCCGCGGCCGCGCGTCTCCGTCGAGAGTTCTTCCTCCCCCACCCCGGAGGCGATCATGGAACGGAGTTTCTTATCAAGAGGGATGATCTCGAAAAGACCGATGCGGCCCGAGTAGCCGCTCATCCTGCAGCGTTTGCAGCCGCGGCCCCGCTGGACGACTGAATCCGGCGCAAGCCCGATGGCCTTGAGCTTTGTCTCATCGACCTCCGCCGGTCTGCGGCAGTGTTCGCAGATGCGGCGCACGAGCCTCTGCGACATGACTCCGATCAGCGCGGAACTCAGGAGGAACGGCTCCACGCCGAGGTCCGCAAGCCGCGTCACCGCGCCCATGGCCGTGTTCGTATGTATCGTGGAAAAGACTAGGTGGCCGGTGATGGCGGCGCGGACTGAGATGTCGGCGGTCTCGCGGTCACGCACCTCGCCCACCATTATCACGTCCGGGTCCTGCCGCAGGATCGAGCGCAGCGCGGATGCAAAGGTAAGCCCCGCCTTGACGTTCACTTGGGCCTGATTGACGCCCGGGATCTCGTTTTCGATCGGATCCTCGATGGAAACTATATTCCTGTCCTGAGAATTGATCCGCTGCAGCGCCGCATAAAGCGTGGTCGTCTTTCCAGAACCGGTGGGACCGCTCACGAGGAAGATGCCGTGCGGCGCCGAGATGATCTTATCGAATGCGTCGCGCTCCCCTTCGTCAAAGCCCAGCGATTCGACTCCCAGTATCTGCTCCTTGGTGAGGAGCCTTATCACGACCTTTTCGCCGTACATCGTGGGATAGCTCGAAACGCGCATGTCCATCACCTGCCCCTGGATCTTGAGCCGCACGCGGCCGTCCTGCGGAATTCGCCGCTCGGCGATATCCATATTCGCCATTATCTTGATGCGCGTGACTATGGGAAGATGCATCTGCCTGGGGAGGATAATGCGCTCCTCGAGCACGCCGTCTATGCGGTTGCGTACCTTGACCGTGTTTTCCATCGGCTCGATGTGTATGTCACTCGCATGCTCCTGCATAGCGCCGCGCATTATCCGGTTGACCTCGGCGACGACCTTGGCTCCAGAGGCCATCTCGCGGAGCCGGTCGGCCATCTCCTCCGCGGTCTCTGCCCCGTATTGCAGCACCTCTATCTGATCGCCTTCAGCCTCGCCCGTCTCTATCAGGCGAAAGTTGTCGACCACGAGCCTGTCGATCTCGGTGGCGGATGCAAGCACCGGTTGAATACGGCATTTGAGAGCGGTGCGAAGTTCGTCGATTGCAAAGACGTCAAGCGGATCAGCCATTGCGATCGTCAAGGTATCTTCGATCTTGAACAGCGGCATGAAGTGGAACTTCTTGGCCAGGCTCACCGGGACGAACTTGGTGACCTCCGCGTCGATCGAGTAATCTTTGAGTGAGACAAAGGGAATGTTGAGGCGCCGGCCCAAAAATTCCAGCACCTGTTCCTCAGTGATAAAGCCCTTCTTTATAAGGATATGTCCGAGGTCACCGCCGAGGTTGCGCTGGCTCTCCTGCGCCACCGCGAGTTGGTCGGCGCTGATCAACCCTTCATCTACGAGTTCCTGTCCTATGTTGTCGAGGACCTGAAAACTCACGTGACCCATACATCCCCCCTGGCGGATTTTTTAAAATATATCAGTGGGATGAAGATTGGTCAATGAAGTGAAAGACCGGGAGTGCTCGATAAAAAACTTGCAGGCCGCAGTTGCCCCCGCGATTGGAATCTGCGGTGCGCTGTGATATATGCCCGCAATGGTTTTTTTCGCGAAGCAGCGTCCTTCGGTCGTGATGTATGCCGCAGCCCTTGCCGGGCTGCTCTTTGGCGTGGGCGTCACCAGGGTCACGGCGTACGATGCGTGGTGGCACCTGACCACGGGCTGGGTAATCGCGAATCTCCACATCATCCCGCGCTTCGATCTTTTTTCCTACAGCGCCTTCGGCGCGCCCTGGATCACGTACGAATGGCTCTTCGAGCTGATCCAGTGGCTGATCTACGATCACGCCGGTTTTTACGGACTCGCCGCGATGAAGCTCGTGCTCGCCTGTGCGTGCACGTGGCTTCTGTTCCGCACGGCGTCGTATCTCACCCGATCCCGCAGCGCGGCGCTGTGGGGGACAATCGTATTTCTCTGGGCCGCGGCCCCGCGGATCATGGACAGGCCCTTTCTGCTGGGCATGTGCATCCTCGCGGCCTACTGCCTCATCCTGCACAAGTTCGTGCGCACCGGGACAAAGTGGATCTGGACGATGCCCTTTCTTCAGCTCATCTGGATCAACTCCCACGGGGGCGCGCTGCTGGGGCTCCAGGTCGTATTCTGCTTCGCCCTCGGAGAATCGATCCAGGCCCTCGCGGAAAAACGGCTCGGAGCAGGACCGGCGATTCCGGCGGAGCGGCGCAGGATCTTGTGGGTGACCTGGCTTCTCTGCGCAGGCGCGTGCGTCATCAATCCGTGGGGCTTTGAGGTCTTCACCTTTCCTTTCGAACTCGCCAAGATGTCCTCGATACTCGGCAACACCGAAGAATGGCTTTCGCTGGTTCACCCGCGCATGGGCGGATTCATTCCTCCGATCATAGCTCTCGCGTGGCTTGCGATCGGCGCGCTTTCCTTCATCTCCAACGCGCGCAATGCCCGTGCTTCGCATCTCATGCTCTTCGTGATGAGTTCGCTGCTTCTGCTCAAGGGCCACAGATTCGTTCCTGAATTTCTGATCGTCAACGTCCCTCTCGCCATGGCGAATTTCACGCCGCTTGCTCAGCGAATAAAACCCGCGCGCGGGGGCGAGCTCTACGCGTGGGCGCAACTGGCCCTGGCCTTTGCCATATCTTCCCTGACCCTGGCATTCGGCATACCGGTCACGGTAAAAGGCGAGATGATGCGACAGGTGGGGATCGGCACGACCGCCGAATTCGCGCCCGCGCGCATGGTGGACTTTCTCGAACGCAACAACATCCACGGCCGCGTTTTCAACGACGAGGGACTTGGCGAATACCTGATCTTCAGGCGATGGCCCAATGAACTCGTCTTCATCGACGGCAGGACACCGGTCTTCGGCGACAAGCTCATCGGGGAATATCTCGACGCCTTCAGAAACTCGCGCAACTTCGAGGCGCTCGATCGGAAATATCAGTTCGATTACATCGTGCTGCCGTGGTTCCGGGCGTGGGAACAGCGCTTTTTCCACAATTATCTATGGAAGAGCGGGACCTGGCGCCTCGTCTATGCGGGCAACGACGGATTCGTCTACCTGCGCGATACGCCCAAGTTCAAAGAGCTCATCGCGCGACTCGCACTCAAAGAGAACCCCGTTGTAACTGCGATGGAGAAGGAACAGAAGGTAAAGGCGGAGGAAAGGAAACCTCAATGAGTTATTTCAAATCCACGAGACCGGCGTGGATTTACTACGCGGCTGCATTGGCTGGACTCGTCCTGGCTGCCGGCGCCGTCAAGATTATCGAATACGACGTATGGTGGCACCTGACCACGGGCTGGGTCATCGCGAACCTCCACATCATCCCGCGCTACGATATCTTCTCGTACACCGCGTTCGGGCATCCGTGGATGAATCACGAGTGGCTATTTCAGCTCATCCAGTGGCTGATCTACGACAACGGAGGACCCATCGCCCTCACGATCATGAAGCTCATGATCGTTGCGGCGACGACGTGTCTGCTCTTCGTGACAGTGGCCCGGCTCGCGGTTACGCGGAACGCGGCTCTGTGGGCTTCGATCCTCTTCCTGTGGCAGGCCGCATACAGGGTGATGGACCGCCCCTTCCTCGTCGGCATGCTGCTGCTGGCCATCTACGGCCTGATCCTCCATACGTATGTGCGACGCAAAACACGGGCCGTGTGGGCGCTGCCGCTCTTGCAGATCTTCTGGATCAACACGCACGGCGGGGGTTTGCTGGGCCTCGAGGTCGTGCTGGCGTTCGCTGCGGGCGAATCGCTGCAGGCCTTTGCGGAGAAGAGGCTCGGCGGGCCGGCTGCAATAGATTCCATGCGGCGCGAGCGCCTCTGGGTGGTGGGCGCGCTCTGCGCCCTTAGCTGTATCATCAACCCATGGGGATTTGACGCCTTCGTCTTCCCTTTTCAGCACATGCAGATGCATGAAATTCTCTCCCATACGCGCGAATGGCTGCCCGTGCTGCACCCGGCCCTCGACGGCCTCATCCCGCCTATCATCGTTCTCGCGGTCTTCGGCGCGACTGTCATATCATTTATATTGAACACAAAAAAAGCCAGCGTCTCCCACCTGTTGCTCTTTGCGATGACGGCCATGCTGCTGCCGAAAGGACACCGCTTCGGCGCAGAATTTTTGATAGTGAACCTGCCGATCATGTTTTCCAATTTCGCCTCATTCGCAAAGGAGAGAGGTCTTTCATACCCTGGCTACGCATATTCCTGGATTCAACTGGCGGCTGCATTTGCGATCTCGTCGCTGGCGCTCAGCTTCGGCATACCGATATCCCTCAATGGCGAAATGCTCAATTACGTAGGCATAGGAGCGACCACTATCTCCGCGCCCGCCAGAATGGTCGACTTTCTCGAATACCACAAGATACGCGGCAGGGTGTTCAACCACATGGGAACCGGCGCGTATCTCATCTTCAGGAGGTGGCCGGGAGAGCTCGTCTTCATCGACGGCAGGACGCCGGTCTACGGCGATGAATTCTACGGACGATTTATAGACGCCCTGCGCTATTATCGGAACTTCGAGCAACTCGACAGCAGTTACAAATTCGATTATCTCGTATTTGCAGCGGACAACGCGGCGCGCGAAGAAAACCTGCAGAGGGGCATATGGCAGAATCCTCAATGGAAGCTGGTATACGCGGGCTCAGACGGCCTGGTCTATCTGCGCAACGAACCGAAATTTGCCGAGCTGATCAAACGCCTCGAGTTAAAGAAAAACCCGCTGATCGAGTTTTTTGACAGCAAAGATAAGCCGCCAGCAAAGCGAGAAACGCAAGCAACGCCAGTAACGAAAGGATAACAAGTTGATTTCCTGCAATAACTCTTACTATTGCTTGCGTTGCTTGCGTTGCTTGCGTTGCTTGCGTTGCTTGCGTTGCTTGCGTTGCTTGCGTTGCTTGCGTGATTAATATTAGTTTGTTTGATTCGCTCGCAAACTCTGATATTAAAGTATTTTAAAGGAACCCATATGACCCACAACCTTACCGAACTGCTGCAGTATGGAATTTCGAAAAACGCCAGCGACCTTCATATCAATACGGGTCTGCCTCCCCAGATACGCGTCGACGGCAGGCTCCACGCGGTCGGCGACAAGACGCTCGCGGCGGAGGATGCGCAGGCGATCTGCTATGAATGCCTAAACCAGGAACAAGTCATGAGGTTGGAACAGGACCGCTCCATCGACCTGTCCTTCGGGCTTGAGACACAGTCCAGGTTCCGCGCGAACGTATTCTGGTCCATGGGGACGGTGGCAGGCGCATTCAGGATAATACCTTATGAGATACCGGAGCCCGACGATCTTGGCCTGCCGGCAAATATCGTGAGGATCACGGAAAAACCGAGGGGCCTCGTGCTCGTCACCGGCCAGACGGGCAGCGGCAAATCCACGACGCTCGCGTCGCTCATCGAACAGATCAACCGCAAGCGCAACGACCATATCATCACTATCGAAGATCCCATCGAATACATCTACGCGCAGAAGAAATGCGTCATAAACCAGCGCGAGATCGGCGCCGACGCACTCACATTCGCCACCGCTCTCAAGTACGCACTGCGGCAGGACCCGGATGTAGTTCTCATAGGAGAGATGCGCGACCTGGAGACTATACAGAGCGCGCTCACCATCGCCGAGACCGGCCACCTGGTCTTTGCCACGCTGCATACCAACAACGCCGTCCAGACCGTGGACCGCATCATAGACGTCTTCCCGCCCCACCAGCAGGCGCAGGTGCGGACCCAGCTCTCCTTTATACTCGAGGGCATCTTCTGCCAGCAGCTCTTGCCGCGCGTTGGCGGCGGACGCGCACTCGCACTGGAAATCCTGCTGCCCCACACCGGAATCCGCAACACGATCCGCGAGGGCAAGACCCACCAGATAGCGGCGCAGATGCAGATGGGCCAGAAGGAAACCGAAATGGTCACTATGGATCAGTCACTGGCGGCTCTCGTCAGAAGCGGCGTTGTTGAGGAGACTGAGGCGAGGCGCAGATGCGTAAACCTCCCGGACTTCGAGGCGGCGATCGCACAGACCCCCGGGGTTTGACGACGACGGGATTTTCAATGAAATAGCATCTTTACAAGTCGACACAGTTGTTGCTAGTGTCCCGGCAAATCCAATTAAAACGCAAGGAGCGAGCAGATGTCAGGTCACAATAAATGGTCCACCATCAAACACAAAAAGGGGGCCGCAGATGCCAAACGGGGCAAATTATTCTCGAAGCTCATCAAAGAGATCACTGTTGCCGCACGGATCGGGGGCGGTGATCCGTCTGGCAACCCCCGTCTCAGGGCTATCCTTGACAAGGCGCGTGCAGCCAATATGCCCAACGATAACGTCACCAGGGCTATCAAAAAAGGCACCGGCGAAATCGAGGGCATGAGCTACGAAGAGGTCACCTTCGAGGGCTACGGGCCCAACGGCGTGGCCGTCATGGTGGAGACCCTCACCGATAACCGCAACCGCACGGTCTCCGAACTTAGGCACATCTTCGACAAAAGCGGCGGCAATCTTGGCGCTGCGGGCTGCGTGGCCTGGATGTTCTCCAAGCACGGCGTCATCACGTTCGACAAGAAAGCAGTCGACGAAGAAACCCTCATGAACACTGCGCTGGAGGCTGGCGCAGAAGACATCCGCGACGAAGAGGATTCCTATACGGTCATGACGGACCCTGCATCTTTCGAGGCGGTGAAGGCCGCGTGCGACGGCAGCAACATCAAGTACGTCGAGGCATCGATCAGCATGGTGCCGCAGAACTCCGTTAAGCTCGACCGCTCGAGCGCCGAAAAGATGCTCAAGCTCATGGATGCGCTCGAAGATCACGAAGACGTCCAGAACGTCTACGCTAACTTCGACATCGACGCAAAGACGATGGAAGAACTTGCCTGAACAACCGTGGATCGTGGTTAGTGGATCGTGGTTCGTAAAAACCTCAGGCTGTTACGATTCACGAATCACGATCCACGAATCACGTTTCTTATGAGAGTCATCGGCATCGACCCTGGCAGCACCGTCACCGGCTACGGCATCCTCGAACGCGATGGCGCCAGTATTCGCCACATCGACAGCGGCATTGTGGCGCCTAAGAACGGGTTGTCCCTGCCGGAGCGTCTCTCTCATATATTCGAAAAACTCTCATCGCTGATGGAACAACACAAACCTGAGGCGCTGGCCATCGAAAACCTCTTTGTGGCAAAAAACGCGAGAAGCTCGCTCATCCTCGGACACGCCCGCGGGGTCGCGATACTCGCGGCCTGCCGGGCTGGGCTCACCGTAAGCGAATATGCGCCGTCCGAAGTAAAACAGGCGGTAGCAGGCACCGGACGGGCAGACAAGAACCAGGTTCAGATAATGGTGAAGGCGATACTGAGGCTGGCGGAGGTCGCGTGCGAAGACGCCTCCGACGCACTTGCAGTAGCCATCTGTCACTGCAATTCGGCAGGGTTGAAAGAGGCGCTGGCGCGCAGCAAATCGTCGTTAGTCGTTAGTCGTTAGTCGTTCGAAGGCACAACATCTGATTTTCGATTGCGAACGACGAAAGACGAACGACGACTCACGGACTTTATGATCGTTCATCTCACAGGAAGGCTGATGCACAAGGAACCCAACCGCTGCACGATCGACGTGAGCGGCGTTGGTTACGGCGTGCTCATATCTCTCGGCACCTATGGAACGCTGCCTGACGCAGGCAGCGAAGTCAGTCTGCCCGTTCACACCTACGTGCGGGAAGATCAGCTCGTGCTCTTCGGCTTCGCGTCCGCTGAAGAGCGCACCCTCTTCCTGAAACTGATCTCCATCTCCGGCGTCGGCCCAAAGACTGCAATGGCCATACTCTCCGGGCTGCCGCCTCACGATCTGGTCCAGGCTATAGCGGGTGGCGACGTGGCGAAGCTATCCACCGTACCCGGTGTGGGCAAAAAAACCGCGGAGCGCATGGTCGTGGAACTCAAGGATTCGATCGGCCGGGATGTGAAGATAGCTTCTGCGTCAGCCGGACGCGGGCGCGTGGATTCGATAAAGGAAGACGCGCTCTCGGCGCTGCTCAATCTCGGATATCAGCGCGCCGTAGCAGAAAACGTCTTGAAAAAAAGCGAATGGACGGAGAATATCACCGTTGAAGAGGCGCTCAGGTCCGCGCTCAGGGAGCTCTGCAGGGCATGACTGATTCTCGCAACAGCACATTAAGCCCTACGCCGTTTCCTGACGATGAACGTATTGTCGAAGTCGGGCTCAGGCCTCAGCGGCTCTCCGACTATGTGGGCCAGGAACGCGTGAAGGAGCGCCTCACCCTCTTCATAGAAGCTGCAAAGGCACGCAGCGAACACTTGGATCACGTACTCTTCTCCGGCCCGCCGGGGCTGGGCAAGACAACTCTCGCGCACATCATCGCAAAAGAACTTGGCGTGGGCATCACGGTCACGTCGGGCCCCGTGATCGAGCGCCCTGGCGATCTCGCCGCGATCCTCACCAACCTCAAGGATCGCGACGTGCTCTTCATCGACGAGATCCACAGGCTCAATCACGTTGTCGAAGAGATCCTCTATCCCGCGATGGAGGACTTTCAGCTCGATATCCTCATAGGCCAGGGCCCCTCGGCAAAGACTATAAAACTCGATCTCCCCCGCTTCACCCTTGTGGGCGCCACTACGCGCGCGGGGCTTCTCACCTCTCCGCTGCGAGACCGCTTCGGAGTCACGGCCAGGCTTGAATTTTATCCGCCGGCAGAGCTCAAGCAGATAGTGATGCGATCGTCCGGAATGCTCTCCGTGCCAATCGACGACGACGGCGCCATGGAAATAGCGGGCCGCTCGCGCGGCACGCCGCGCATCGCCAACCGGCTGTTGCGCCGCGTCCGCGACTTTGCGCAGGTCCGCGCGCGCGGGAGCATCGACCTTAACGTCGCACGCGAGGGCCTCACCCTTCTGGACGTGGACGAGCACGGCTTCGACCAGATGGACCGCACGATCCTCAAGACGATCATCGAAAAATTCGGCGGCGGTCCTGTCGGCATCGACACCATTTCATCCGCGATAAACGAGGAAGCCGATACCATTGAGGACGTATACGAACCCTACCTGATCCAGTGCGGATACCTGCACCGCACTCCGAGGGGCAGGGTCGCGACCAAACTCGCCTACGCCCATTTCGGGATAGATTCAGCGGGCGACGAACAGCAGGGCCTCTTTCAGAGATGAAGAAAATTGCATCAAAGCTTGCGTCTGAAGTAATGCGCTTCCTCACCCCGGTGAGGCTCGTAGTCGTCATGGCGGTCGCAGCCTTCTTTCTCTCTCTCATAGCCGGAGACCAAGGCATCGTGCAATTCCGCCGTCTGATGGATATGAAGCATCGCATGCTCGCGGAGCGAAAGACGCTCAACGAACAGATCGACAACCTCACGCGCGAACGCGAGATGCTCTCAAATCCCGACAACCTTGAGATGATCATCCGCAAGGAACTGGGCTATATCCGCCCGGGCGAAATCCTGTTCGAGGCAAAGCAACCTACTGAAAAACAACCTCCGGCCAGGCAGTAATTTCGCAAGTTTATCGCCACAAAAACTGCAGTCCGTGCCAAGCGACGAGCTACGTACCACAAAGGACGCGTGGACCCCGCCCTCCCAGCGAATGAGTCGACACGAACTTCATTTCGAATCTTAATAGCTGTAGTTACCTTTGCTCCGTCTTGCGTTTTTTCCCATACTCAAACGATCTCGCCGGCCCAAAGCATCGTGAAGAATTTCTTCCAGGGAATGACTTCGATTCCGGAATCGAGTTTTCTGTGCGCCGGTTCCTGCGAGACAACGATCGACCGTTTCGGTCGGAACTCCTCCTTAAACGCCGCAATTCCCTTGAAATCAGCTGGTCTCAAGCGCGGCGCTCCCTTGATCTCGATCGCGATCTCCCCTCCTCCGATCACGAAGTCCACCTCCAGGCCATCCTTCGTCCTCCAGAAAGTGATGTCGTAATCTTTCCGGGAGTAAGAGGTGTGCGCCGCAAGCTCCATGAACACGAGGTGTTCAAACGCGTGGCCGAACTCCGGCCCCCGGTTCGTATTCAGCTCTCTTCTGGCAAGACCGCCCGCGATCCCTACGTCGAAGAGGTAGAATTTGGGGGTCGACGTGATCGTCTGCCTCTTGCGCCTCTTTCTGAACGGTTCGATGAACTGGCCCAGCATGGTATCGACGAGGATGCGATAATACTCGGCGACGGTCTTGGAATCGACGGCACACTCCTGTGCGATATTGGAATAGTTGACGAGCTCGCCGTTCGAAAATGGCACCGTATCGAGAAACCTCGCAAAGGCAGGCAGGTTTCTCACCAGGCCTTCGTACTGGATTTCCTCTTTAAGATAGTCGCTGATATAGGCCTTGATCGACAGCCGATAGTTCTCGTCGAGATAATGCGAGGGAATGAGCCCGCGATTGAGCGCACACATGAGATCGAATTTCCTGCCAAGCTCCTGCGTCGTGAACGGATGCAGGACAAAGCGCCAGGCCCTGCCGCCCAGCATATTCGCGTGCGATCGCTTGAGCTTCCGCGCGCTGGAACCGCAGAGAATGAAGCTGATCCTCTTGTTCTCGATCAGCCAATGCACCTCGTCGAGGAGTGGCGGCGCCTTCTGAACTTCATCGATGATCACAGGATCACGCAGCTTCTTCTCGTCGGCCAGCACGGCAAGCTCCTGCCGGAGCAAGTGAGGTTCCTTTGAAAGCCGGAAGAATGTGTCCGACTCGAGGAGGTCGTAACGCACGCTGTCAGGGAAGCGCTGGGCCAGAAGCGTCGTCTTGCCGGTCCTGCGGGCGCCCCACAAAAAGGCCGACTGCCCCTTGGGCAGGGGCATGTTCAGGAACCGCTTGATATATACCAGTTCGGAAGTCATTCCGAATGAGTAACACCAATCAGGAACATTGTCCAGCTGAATATAACTCCCTACCCTTTGTGATCGAGCTTCTTACGCTTTCCATCGCGCGGATGGATGAATCAATAGAATAGAAAAGCGATCAGCGGGCGCCCTGCCCTAATGGGCGATCACTGGCTGTGACGGGCGCATGGCGAGTACTAGGGGGTTACAGATTCAGACACCAACGGCCCGGTTCGATTCCATTCCATATAAAATACTTACCAGTCCACGGTGAAAAATACACCTCAGTCGCGGCATCTGGCTTTCTAGAATCATAGCTCAGCTCATGAAACTGCACTTTTTGATCCATTCCAAGCGCAGTGAATGATGAGCGTATTCTGTGCAACGCACCATTCACTATATGGTTCTGATTATAAAATGTGTTTGCAAAGATATGAATATCCAACCTCTCCTTTGGAGATCCGATGCTCTCAAAATAATGCACCATATTTTCCAACTCGCGTGCCTTACTTGCGCCAACATAGTGAGCTGCAAACGTTCGCTCAGTAACCGGATCACGAATCACCACAAACACACAGGATGCAATTCCCTCGGACTTAATCACCCGAATGAAATCAGCTGCCTCGGTAGAAGAAAGGAATATTTTTTGATGCTCTGATACCGATACGAATTGAGCAGCAAAGTTCAGTCGATGAAACCTAATATTATTCAGGATAGCGGCCGTAATGGGCGCATGGCCGCGAGGGAAGGCTCTTCTGAACTCTCTACCGATAGCATCCAACTCTTCGCTGGAAACGGGCGACTTCTTTGTTCCATCGCTGCATTCCGGGCTGATGGCATCCTCAATATCCATTATTTCTCTGAACGTGAAATTCTCATCGCCGTCATTGTGAAATCTCTGGGCCCTCAATCTTTCCAGGGCATGATGGGCAAGATCGTTCTGAACAGGCATGCCTCCAATAGTAACTTTCGACATTGGCCTTTCTCCTGTTGATTTTACTGTCACTTGCCCAGACGGGCCGACCCCCCACATCATTATTATCGGCAGATTTGGCAGGATGTTGCGCGAATTTTCGTGCTTTTACCGGTGCGCTGTAATTATCGCGAATATCAAAGCATTAAAGTTAACTGCTAAATAAGAAAAAAACGATCGCTCTTTCTGACATTGCCTCGTTTATCATCATTATTGTGGGCATGGATGCTGCGGGCCAGTTGTTTATCCTGGCAAGTATGTCTGCGGTTGACAGCGGACGCATGCCGTGAGATATGTCAGAAAAACATATATGTTTTTCTGACATTAAATTATCATGAAAACGTCAAATCCAATTGTAAATAAGCTAGTTAAAAGAATCAGAGGCCACGGGAGGGGGGCTGTATTCAGCAGTAGCAATTTCATGGGCCTTGGCAACAGGGCCGCATTGGACCAGGCCCTGTCGAGGCTGGTCAAGCAAAAGCTAATACGCCGGCTTGCGCCCGGTCTTTACCACTACCCACGAATCAATCCAAAGCTTGGCGGGGTCATTAACCCCCTGCCGGATGCTGTCGCAAAAGCTGTTGCCCGAAAAACGGGAAATCGCATCATTCCCTCAGGAGCCATTGCCGCAAATGTCCTGGGACTCTCAATGCAGGTTTCGACCAAGGCGATCTATCTCATTGACGGACAGCCCAGGAAGGTTTGCTTCGGATCCCAGACCATCGTCTTTCGCGCCGCAGCTCCCCGCACTATGGCCGTCAGTGGAAGGGTGAGCGCGATTGTTTTTCAGGCCCTGCGCCATATTGGACGCGACAGCATCACGGATTCCGTGGTTCGGCAGTTGCGCAGGTCGCTCTCTGCAAAGGACCGGCAAACACTTCGAAAGGACATCCCCCTTGCGGTAGAGTGGATGAAACCCATTCTGAAGAAAATCGTCAGTGCGAAAGGGGTAAACGAATAATGGATGGCATCGCGAAAATGCCGTTTCGGGAACGGGCCGATCTCTTCGTAGCGGCCTCCGACAAACGTTCGCAAATTTCAGCAGCGATCATGGAGAAGGATTTCTGGGTCTGCTGGGCGCTCAGCAGAATTTTTTCCTCCGTTCACTTTCCGCTCCATCTTATTTTCAAAGGGGGCACCTCACTGTCAAAGGCTTTCCACGCGATAGAGAGGTTTTCTGAAGACGTTGACCTCTCGTTTGATCGCCGTGAGCTGGGTTTTGAAACTGACCGTGATCCGGAAAAGGCCGTGAGCGGCAAAAAGCAGGACGCGTTGCTCAAACAGTTGCAGGATGAATGTGAGACGGTGATCCGCGAGCGGTTTTTGCCGGCATTGCTTTCGGACTTTCAGACGGTGCTGGAAAACGTCAAGGGCAATGTCGCAACATGGAATATAGAGATTGACCCGGAGGACAAACAGGCGGTGCTGTTTCGCTACCCTCAATCCATTGCCCTCCAGGGCATTGTGATGCCGGCCTATGTCAGTCCCGTGGTGCGATTTGAACTTGGCGCTCGTTCGGACTCCTGGCCGGCAGGAAAATATTCGGTGACTGCTTATGCAGCCGAGCTCTTCCCGGCAATGTTTACCGCGACATCGTGTGAGGTGACGGCGCTTGAGGCCATTCGAACTTTTTGGGAAAAGGCGACGCTGCTGCACGCAGAGGCGCATCGCACCAGTTCGGCGAATAAAAGAGAGCGGCTTTCCCGCCACTACTACGACCTCTATCAGCTCTCGAAGACGGAAATTGCATCGGAGGCGCTCGCGCAGCACGACCTGTTGCGCAGGGTGGCTGAACACAAATCGGTCTTCTTCCGTTCGGCATGGGCGCACTACGAAACCGCCGTACCGGGGAGCTTCCATCTCGTGCCTCCCAACGAACGGCTTACAGCGCTTCAAGCCGACTACGTGGAGATGCAGGCGATGATTTTCGGCGACTACCCTGAGTGGAAGACGATCATCGAAGGATTGAAGGAACTCGAAGATCGTATCAATCGCGCATAGTTCAATAACAATCAGACCGCGCTCATTGCGGACAATTCACCGCCTCGCGGGCGCAGAAGGCGGCGATGTCGGGGTGTGGAGATGCGTCAGCACGGCCGGTCGTTTTCGGCATGCGAGGGCCATTCCCAATATACGTTTCTCCATCTTCCCATTCAACGAAGAGGCGGCCGTCGGAATCGCGCCTTATGTCGAAAATATTTGTCGCCGTCTCCGTCGCCAGGATTCGGATATCGGGAAAGGCGCGTGCAACGGTATTGGCAAGATTATCCTTAGCAGACTCACCTCCTTCGCCGTTTGAACAACTGTACAACACGAGACTTCCTCCATTCTTCATGTACGTATCGAGAGGCATATCGACATCGCCATTTTTCGTGAAATCGCCTGTGTCAATGTAGCGCTGTTCGTCGTTCATGGGAATGCCGGCAGGCCGCGGATCATCGGAGAGAGCAAGCGTTTGAACACGGCCATGTCCGACCAGCACGACCATATCCGCCTGGAACTTTCCATTGTTCGTGGCGTTGTTCAGAGCGCTTCTCACCTCCTGCTCCGTCCCGGCTTCATAATATCGGACGGCAAAACCCAGTTCCATGAGGCGATCAATGACGGGATATCGAGAGAAAGCTCCATTATAATCAGCCTTCGGATACACGAGTATCGCCAGTTTCTTTTCCGGTCCATCGGGATCCTTGCGCTGGCCCAGCACCTCCAACAGGCCTTCAATGGAACGGAACCGTTCGATGAACTCGATACCGTATCTTTCCTTCAATGCTGTGGCAAAATGCTGAAAATCACTGAGGTCGGCAGGATTGAAATGCTGCAGGAGACGTGCCCTGTTCGTAGTGACGATCGACTTCCACGCCGCATTGCGTACCGTAGGAGGCAGGGCTTGCAGGCCGTTGATATCCCTTACCACAAGCTGGGAAAGAAATGCGGTGTCCTTCAAGAGCGACGGATCGGCAAACTGCAGCGCGGTGCCGCTCCGTATCACCGCCTGCAGGACAAAGTATCGATCCCTTCTGAGCGACTCGTCGGCAAATTGAAACGCCAAGCCGTTTCCCTTCACCGCGGTCATGACGATCTCCTCGTCTCCGCGCAACGATGAGTCCGCATACTCGAGTGCCAATGCGTCTTTTTTCACGACTTCAAGAGCAAAGACTCGATCCTTTTTCAGGGAATCGTCTACATACTGGAAAGCCCATCCGCGCGAACTCACCGCCGCGAGCACGATCTCCCGATCGCGTTTGAGAGCGGCATCAGCGAACTGGAGCGCCGAGGCGTCCCGCTTGACGGCCTCCAGGACAAAGACTCGATCCTTTTTCAGGGAATCGTCTGCATACTGGAAAGCCCATCCGCGCGAACTCACCGCCGCGAGCACGATCTCCCGATCGCGCTTGAGAGAGACATCAGCGAACTGGAGCGCCGAGGCGTCCCGTTTGACGGCCTCCAGGACAAAGGAGCGATCTTTTCGGAGAGACTCGCCGGCATACTGGAATGCCGCACTGTCCTGCTGTGCCGCCGCGAGGACAATATCTCGATCATTCCTGAACGATTCATCGGCAAATTGAAGCGCACTGCCGGATTGTCTTACTGCGGTCAGAACAATCTCACGATCTCTCTTGAACGACGCATCGACAAGTGACAGCATTGAGCTGTTCTGGCGCACGCTGTCGAGAACGAAAACACGATCCTTCTGGAGTGATTCGTCAGCGTATCGGAACGTTGAGGCATCTGACTTGATCGCTTCGAGCATGAATTCACGGTTTTTTTTGAGGGAGGCATCAGCATATCGAATAGGTCCTAACTGAACGGCTCCGTGATACGCACGCAAGGCGGCAAGAACGACTTCGGGATCTTTCCTCAATCTTGAAGAGACATCGTAAAGATCTCCTCCGTTCAGTTTTACTGCTGCGATCACGTATTCCTTGTTCGACCACCTATAGTCATAGGAAGAATTTGAGCAACCGTCCGGGAGGTCATATCCGTATTTTGCCAGGATGGTCTTGAGCTTTCCGAAAACCTGCGGGCGGACGCCCATGAAGTCGTTGCACTCGATGCTTCCGTTTCTGTTGAAATCGAACATGCTTTGCAGCTCGTCAGCGGTCAGCACATTGTCGTCAAAGGCACGGCCTGCCGAAAGATCGGACGATGACTCGGCAAGCTTTCGGAACTGGTCCCAGTCCGACTGTTCCACGCTCCGGCCGTTGATCTTGAAATCGCTCATTTCAACTCCCTTATACTGCAATAGTGCGCGTTAATAGGTGTCTTCACGGACAATTCACAGCTTCCCGGTTGCAGAAATCGACAATGTCCTGCTCTTTCGGTTTTCGTTCCTCCGTAACGATCTCGCGGTATTTAGCCTCGGTGATGAAGCCGTATTTGTGCAGAAGTTCCAGCTTGGCGCGGTAGACGGTAGCATAGCGGCGCTGGTCTTGATGTTCCTCGTAGAACTTTGAATACGGCGTGATAAGCTGGCGATAAAGTTCTGGATTGTCCCAGATCATCTCTACATGCGTGGCGACATCCTCGTAAAAATCTTGAGAACCATAGGAACGCACAAAACCATAGCGTGGTCCCTCTTCTTCACCTTTGACATCTTTTGAGATCCATACGAGTGCCCTATAATTCTTTTTTTGTTTTGCAACTGTTCCATAGACAATACCCCCATCGTCAACGATTCTCTGCCACTGCCCTTCAAAACTGCGGGCCATTTCTTGCCTGATGACTTCCAGCTCCTCTGAGGCCTGTGCCGAAACAATATCCGTGTCCTGTTGCAAAGCCGAGTTATATCGTAAATAGTCAATATTGGTGGTCCGTCGTTGGATATTCTGTGCAGCTATTCGTTGCTGATGGTAAGTAAAGATATGTGCTGCTTCGTGCTGAAATAACGACCGCTCTGGAATATGATCCTTCCATAAAGTGATCGTCATGTTTACAGGGTTTGCATTTATCCCTTCGTCAATTCCAGTAGTCAACAGGTCATCCGTCCGGTTGTGATAAGTGAAATTGATGCCGTTGATGCTCTCCGTGACAGAAGTCGGGAGTTCATCGAGACTTAACATTATACGCTCGATTTCGCTGGAATTGAGCTGTCCTGAAAGTTTGATATGCGGGAACAACCGATTGAATGCTTCAAGCGACCCCTCGACAAGGGCGCTGTTTCTAAGAAAGAAAATAACATCCCCTCGCCGATGTACCATCCTGTTTCCGTAAGGACTCGGCAGATCTTCAGCCAGCTTAACGCTCTTAACGCTCCTGTCAGGATAAAAGTCGATACTAGCCACCTTGATCGTGAGTGATCCAACCGTGATGGAGATCGGCTCAATAAAATCCATCGAATATATAGAGCCATCTCCATGTATGTGAACGCTGCGCAATCCTGCACCATTAAAAAGGAGCATCTCGCTTGCAGGCGCTCTCAGCGTGACACCATAGGTCCACGTTTCTGACGAAAGGGGTTCGAAATACGTCCCGACAGGACAGACTATCCTGTTGATTGTGACCGGCATTGAGAGACGTTCAGGGTGAGGCGCAAGATTGCCATCAACAGTGACTTTGTGACCTGCTGGCAATGGAACTCTGAGAATACCGCTGCTGGTCAGCGGAATGGAGCTCTCTCGTGTGAGCGTTCGCGTCTGTTGCTTGCTCTTGGAAGAAACCGCGATCTCCTGATAAAAAATGCCGTCAATGTTGACTGGATTATTTCCGAATGAGAGGACAACTGACCCAGTTGATTCAACAAATCGAACCTCTGAACCAACCGGGCAGGAAACTCCTGCAACTGATGCCGCGCTCGCGAGTACGCCTCTTTGAAACTTTCCATTGAGATTGAAAAAAATATTCGAACCAGCGGAAATCCTCATATCACTGGAAGTGAGGAAGTAGTAGTCCTTGGCCAACGTACCTTGAGCAACCTTGCCGTTCGGATGAAATTCAAGGCTTGTGCCCGCTTTGTAGGTGATTCCATCGATTTCTATATCCTGTTGCAAATTCGCGATATTTGGAAAAATCTGATGGCGAAATAAATTTGCAATTTTGAACGCCCGCACGTCCTCCCACTTGAATCCCAGCATCTGCGCCACTTCCCAGGGCGAGAGAAAACCGTCCCTCACATCGGAGTTGGCCGAACCGATACCGCCCCGGTCGCCTGACTTGATCTCCTCCGCCGAGATCTCGCCCGAACCGAGCAGGCCGTCGGCGTTCTTATCGAGACTTCCATACAGCTCGATCAGGTCGTAGAGATCCTTGACCTCTGATATAGACTTGGTGCCAGGCACGGTTAACTCGTTGATTTTACGATCACTTGCCCAGACGGGCCGACCCCCCTACATCATTATTATCGGCAGAATTGGCAAATTGTTGCGCGAATTTTCGTGCTTTTACCGGTGCGCTGTAATTATCGCGAATATCAAAGCATTAAAGTTAACTGCTAAATAAGAAAAAAACGATCGCTCTTTCTGACATTGCCTCGTTTATCATCATTATTGTGGGCATGGATGCTGCGGGCCAGTTGTTTATCCTGGCAAGTATGTCTGCGGTTGACAGCGGACGCATGCCGTGAGATATGTCAGAAAAACATATATGTTTTTCTGACATTAAATTATCATGAAAACGTCAAATCCAATTGTAAATAAGCTAGTTAAAAGAATCAGAGGCCACGGGAGGGGGGCTGTATTCAGCAGTAGCAATTTCATGGGCCTTGGCAACAGGGCCGCATTGGACCAGGCCCTGTCGAGGCTGGTCAAGCAAAAGCTAATACGCCGGCTTGCGCCCGGTCTTTACCACTACCCACGAATCAATCCAAAGCTTGGCGGGGTCATTAACCCCCTGCCGGATGCTGTCGCAAAAGCTGTTGCCCGAAAAACGGGAAATCGCATCATTCCCTCAGGAGCCATTGCCGCAAATGTCCTGGGACTCTCAATGCAGGTTTCGACCAAGGCGATCTATCTCATTGACGGACAGCCCAGGAAGGTTTGCTTCGGATCCCAGACCATCGTCTTTCGCGCCGCAGCTCCCCGCACTATGGCCGTCAGTGGAAGGGTGAGCGCGATTGTTTTTCAGGCCCTGCGCCATATTGGACGCGACAGCATCACGGATTCCGTGGTTCGGCAGTTGCGCAGGTCGCTCTCTGCAAAGGACCGGCAAACACTTCGAAAGGACATCCCCCTTGCGGTAGAGTGGATGAAACCCATTCTGAAGAAAATCGTCAGTGCGAAAGGGGTAAACGAATAATGGATGGCATCGCGAAAATGCCGTTTCGGGAACGGGCCGATCTCTTCGTAGCGGCCTCCGACAAACGTTCGCAAATTTCAGCAGCGATCATGGAGAAGGATTTCTGGGTCTGCTGGGCGCTCAGCAGAATTTTTTCCTCCGTTCACTTTCCGCTCCATCTTATTTTCAAAGGGGGCACCTCACTGTCAAAGGCTTTCCACGCGATAGAGAGGTTTTCTGAAGACGTTGACCTCTCGTTTGATCGCCGTGAGCTGGGTTTTGAAACTGACCGTGATCCGGAAAAGGCCGTGAGCGGCAAAAAGCAGGACGCGTTGCTCAAACAGTTGCAGGATGAATGTGAGACGGTGATCCGCGAGCGGTTTTTGCCGGCATTGCTTTCGGACTTTCAGACGGTGCTGGAAAACGTCAAGGGCAATGTCGCAACATGGAATATAGAGATTGACCCGGAGGACAAACAGGCGGTGCTGTTTCGCTACCCTCAATCCATTGCCCTCCAGGGCATTGTGATGCCGGCCTATGTCAGTCCCGTGGTGCGATTTGAACTTGGCGCTCGTTCGGACTCCTGGCCGGCAGGAAAACATTCGGTGACTGCTTATGCAGCCGAGCTCTTCCCGGCGATGTTTACCGCGACATCGTGTGAGGTGACGGCGCTTGAGGCCATTCGAACTTTTTGGGAAAAGGCGACGCTGCTGCACGCAGAGGCGCATCGCACCAGTTCGGCGAAGAAAAGAGAGCGGCTTTCCCGCCACTACTACGACCTCTATCAGCTCTCGAAGACGGAAATTGCATCGGAGGCGCTCGCGCAGCCCAACTTGTTGCGCAGGGTGGCTGAACACAAATCGGTCTTCTTCCGTTCGGCATGGGCGCACTACGAAACCGCCGTACCGGGGAGCTTCCATCTCGTGCCTCCCAACGAACGGCTTGCAGCGCTTCAAGCCGACTACGTGGAGATGCAGGCGATGATCTTTGGCGACTACCCTGAGTGGAAGACGATCATCGACGGGTTGAAGGAACTCGAAGATCGTATCAATCGCGCATAGTTCAATAGCAATCAGAACGCGCTCATTGCGGACAATTCACGGCCTCGCGGGCACAGAAATTGGCAATATCCTGGTGCTTCTGTTTTGGCTCTTCCGGAACGATCTCGCGGTATTTCGCATCGGTGATAAAGCCGTACTCGTGCAAGAGTTCGAGCTTGGCGCGGTAGACGGGGGCGTACTTTTTCTGATCCTTGTCATTTTCATAGAACTTGGAGTCAGGATCAATCAACTCCCGGTAGAGACCTGGATCAGACACGATCGTTCGGACGTGTGTGGCAACATCCTCGTATAAGTTCTGACATCCATAGGCGCTCACGCAGCCATTGCGCGGGCCTTGATCCGAAGCCGACTGATCTTTTGAAGTCCAATGTGTCATAATGGTTTTGTCACTAGCTAACTCGATGTCCTTCCCATAGACATCGCCGTCAACTCCGGCGACAATCTGCTTCCAGCGGTCGGAAAATTTGCTGGAACGTTCTTCTTGCTCGAATGTGAAGATGTGTGCGGCTTCGTGCAGTATGAGAGCAAAGTGTTCGAAGTAATTTGGATCGCCTTTCCATCGACCTTTCTGTAAGGTGATGGTGTGGCCGTCTTGATCAGCATGTCCATCTTCATATTTGTACTCTGCCGAATCTTCTTCATTTTTTGAAGCAAGGTGAATCTCACGAATACTTGCAATTACCTTGCGTGGCAATTCTTTCAGGCTTTTCATAATGTGCACGATATCCTTGGGGGTAGCTTCTCCAGTGAGTGATATCCCGGGGAATAAAGTGTGGAAGCATGCCATCGAGCCTTCGAGCAACCTGCCGTCATCAGAAAAGGCTACGTCCGAACCCGCAGGGAAGACACCTGTTCCATAGGGACTCTCTACTGCTTCCGCAAGAGTGGCTTGCACTATCATGTTTTCTGGCGTGAAAGCTACATAACGGTGTGCAGCAAATTTGTAGGGCCGATTACCGATCATGACTACGGTATCTTCGGTAAGAATACCACCTCGTTGAAGGGAACGTGTGTCAATAACGATCTCTTGGAAGCGAATTCCCGACTGGCGAATATCGCCTTTTAAAAAAATTGCGTGCAATGCAGGATCGAATTGAATTATCGAACCTTTGGCACAGGAGAATCCCAAGAGCGCCGTCTCTGAGTTGAGGTTTACACCAGAGAAGCGGACTTCGTTTTCATCGATAAGGATCAAGTCGTCGCCTTTGGACAGATGCGCGTAGATAGTTTCATTACCGGATTTGAAAATGGGAAACATCGAATCCTTTGCCAACTTCCTGTGGCTTACCGGACCATCATAGGCTATTTCGATATAATGGATCCCATCATTACTGAATGCGTTTTCTTCGGAGGAGATAAACAACGGAGTTTCACCGAACTCAATTTTTGTGCCGATGGGCATGGCTATTTTTCTGTACGAAATCGGTTCGACAAGGATCGCCGATGCCAGTCGACCCGCAGAATTAAAACTGAGTCGGGTGCCTGCTGGTAGAGGAACGCTGTTGAAGGTCATTGCTTGTGCGGTCACTCCTTCACGAACAACTCCATTCGAATGAAACAATAGCGGTGCCCCTGTCTTGAAGACGATATCGCCGAGTTCAACATGTTTCGAAAGGGATTTGATGTCGTTGAACGCCGTGTGATGGATCTGATTCGCGATGCGCAGCGGCCGCACGTCCTCCCACTTGAATCCCCGCATCTGCGCCACTTCCCACGGCGAGAGGAAGCCGTCCTTCACGTCGGCATTGGCCGAGCCGATGCCGCCCCGGTCGCCCGCTGCGATCTCCTCAGCCGAGACCTCGCCCGCTCCGAGCAGACCATCGGCGTTCTTATCGAGGCTCCCATAGAGCTCGATCAGGTCGTAGAGGTCGCGGACCTCGGATATGGACTTGGTGCCAGGCACGGTTAACTCGTTGATTTTACTGTCACTTGCCCAGACGGGCCGACCCCCCTACATTATTATTATCGGCAGATTTGGCAAATTGTTGCGCGAATTTTCGTAACCCAAATCCGACACCAGAAATCCCCTCTCTCTTGATGGGAGAGGGTTAGGGAGAGGGTGCTAAGCACCCCTTGGGTGTAGTTGTTCTGCATGGTCACCCTCCCTCTAACTCCCTCCCATCAAGGGAGGGAGGATTTGAGTGAAAATTCAAGTGTCGGATTTGGGTCGTACTTATAATGGGTGGGTGTAATCTTCGTGATTCCAAAGCATTACAGGCGAGAAAAAAACATCCTCAACGGGATTGCCTGGTTCGTTGCTTATGAGCACGCACGCTTTTGACAACCGCATTCGATGGCGTGACCTTATTTTTGACAGAGTCCGGCTCCAAAGCCTTGGTGATGAGGTTAATGGCGCTTCTCATAGCGGCACGATGCCGTTCAACCCGTTTCTTTTCAGCGTTCTTCAATGTGCGAATTGCATTCAGAAGCAGACTTTCCCTTTTCCCGCGATGCGAAAGGCAAATGTCAGCGCCATCGCGCGCAGACGTGCCTGCAAAAAGAATAAACGCGGGCGAAATATTCAGCGCCTTCGCAAGCTTTTCAGCGACAGCCTTTCCCACCGGCCTTCTCCCATGAACGATGTCGCTCAGATTCGACGGCGACACGCCGGAACGCCTCGACAGCTCCGCCTGAGTCATCTCGCTGACCTCGCAGGTCATCTTGACTACATCGCCGGCCGTCAAATTTGCTCGATCCTTTGCGACGACGTAATCGGCTCTTGATCGGGTCATGGATATCTCCTTTCAATAATCATGGGGACCAATCTGTTCGACAAATACGGTAACGGTTTCCTTTTCGATGCTGTAGATCACGCGATATTGATCGTTGAGATATGATGAACGATAGCCCTCCCAATTTCCTTTTAATGCATGATCTTTGAAGCCAGTCAGTTTTCTCAGTTCAAACGGCCCGTCCTGCTGCACGATCTGTTTCCAGAGAGTATATTTGCGTCGAACTTGTAATGGCGCATTGTCGATGACCTTCATCGCTTTTATTCGATGCTCAAGTACCGTCCACATGGCTTGTCCCTTTAATCTCTCTGTGTAGATCATATGTTCCCATAAATGGGAAGTCAACGTTTTCCTGTCGTTCTCTCAGGTTGGACTGCTTTGAGATGCTATGTCTGTGCGGTCTGCATCACGAATCTGGAGCGTTCCATCGCTCGGATAGACGACAGGGTCCATGTTGGGATCAGTGGATGCTCATTACGGACAATTCACCGCCTCGCGGGCGCGCTGGAAGGAGCGCAGAGGGGAAAAAAGAGGAATTGCCAGAGGCGGCAGGAAACGCTACGTGATCAGTGCTATGCAGACGACTTTTAGCGAGATTCTGCTGGGAGCGGCGCTGCTCGCTGGTTGCGGCGGCGGCGTGGCAAACCTCACTACTCATGAGGTTACCAGCGATAGCGATGCGGCTGTTGCCGGGGATCAGCCGGAGGCGGGGCCTGATCCGTGTGATGAACTCGCTCAATACGGCGACGATCTGGTCGCTACGTGCAGCTATTATGAAAAACAGTGCGCTTCACAAAGCCGCAGCAACGCATCGTCGTATCGGCTCTCTTCTCCGCTTTTCTATTATTTCCCGATGTTCCAATCTACGGTCCCCAAAAATTTCAACGGATGTCTACAAGAAGCCGCTCGAACGTCACAACTGCTCGGCCCACTGCCATATGCAACGTTTTCCGATCTCTACGGAGATGCGAAGGAGTATGCGCTCCGCACGATACGCCGACACGATCAGCGCCTCCTGCAACCATCGAGCGTTGACCGTTCAGCCGCCGAAGGTATCCTGGCCCTGTTGAATAACACAAATCTGGAGACTGACCCCGCTGCTCTTGAAAAGATCCTCGGGGCTGACATCTTTGCCGCCCACCGCTCGCACAGTGGGCAGAAGCGGACGATCTTTGTGTATCTGGATCTTCATGACAATGCCGGCGTACAGGATGCCATCGCCAGATCGGTCGGCGAGCTGGGTAAACGGGGCGTCACGCTTGTCGGCGCCGAGGGCGTCTTTGCGGAAGGAGTGCGCCTTGTTGCCGATAGCAGCGCGCTGCAATCGTTCTCTCATGTCCATGAGAGCGGCGAGGCCTCTGAAGTGCCTGTGCAGGATCGCGCCTGTCTTCAGATCGCTGCAGGAACGAATGCCCAGGTCTTTGGAGTCGAGGACAGCAGGCTGTGGATTGCCCAGCGCGATGCGTACGCTGAACTCCTTCGTGCCAGGAGGTCCGGTTCGAACGGCTGCGAAATACTGCATCGGCTCATTCACTATCAGGAGACGACGCGATGGCGTTCCTCTGCGATGGCGGCCTCTCTGGTGCAACTCATGGAAGAGAGGCATGAGGATGCAGCGGTCTTGATCGTCGGCGCCTTACATCTGATCGATCTGGAGGAGATCTTCGATCGGATGGATCTGAACTACGTGGCAATCGCACATCCGGCAACGATCGATGCCGTGAGAACCTCCGTCGCGCAGAGCTCGCAGCGCAATGAGACAGCGCTGGGGAATTTTAAGGATGTCTGCGCGCGTCCTGGCCACCGCGTCCCGGTTCCGCTCACTTCACCTGCAACGCCTGCCGCCACGCTTCCTGCGCCGCTCCCCACGGCAACCCTGCGTCCGCCGACTCCACTGTTTTGATCGGTTGCGGCGATCTTCACGATCTGTCACCTCAGAAGAGGATCGCAAATCCCGCAGTGGTCTGATGCTGATCCCGTGAAAACCCCTCTTTTTCGCGACCCAACAGTCGCCGATAGGCGTAGCTGGCAAAAAGACCTGGCGCGGCTCTCGAATAGAAACCATCGCCATTTGAATAAGGACTGCTTGTGCCAAACACCCATTGCGCCGAGAGCTCCATGCCGATGCCGGTTCCGGTGAAGTGGTCATCTGAAACCGTCACGGTCTTTTTCTTCTCTTCGTCGTAGTAGTCCTCTTTTCGTGAGGCTGCGACCCTTGATACAAACGGCGTTACACCAAGAATAAAAGGAGAAGGACTCCAGGTAATGACTCCGCCAAATCTTGCGGATGCGTAATCACGAGTCATAGTGTGGCCGTTGTCCAGGGTCTTTGATGTCAGGTCCGCATCGAGGCCAGCCATGACGCCGAGATTCAGTCGCGCATTGAAAAGATGAACCGGCTTCCAGCGCAGATCGATCGCGGCATGGAGATAGCCTTGCCCGTCCCTGTCAAAGGAGGGCCCAAAGCCGAATCGCATCTCCCCGCTCCGGAGGCTCGGTGCCTCTCGTCCCTCCTCCGCAAGGACCTCGGCCAGCACGGGATCCTGCCGCTGTTCTGGAGTGAGGGATGGCCAGATATCTGCGAGGCCCCTGTGGACGGCTATTCGCCAAGGAGTCTTGCGCGCTTCATTCCGTGCTTCGTCAAACTCAGGCGTCGGCGGGATGAGTTCAAGGGGCAGGATCACTCCGTATTCTTTCTGCGTGATGAAGCCGTATCTGAGCAGGAGATCCAATTTCTTGCGATACACGCCCACGAATGGCGCTTGATCGGGATAGTCCCGATAGTATGCGGAATCTGGATCAATCAATTCACGAAGGCGTCCAGGTTCAAATGTGGCGGCTTCGGCAAATGTTGCGACATCTTCAAGGAAATCCTTATTTCCGTACGAATTCATGCATCCGAATTGGGGGAGACCCCGTGAACGCCTATTCTGCCATCCTCCATCGCCACCATGTTCTGTTCTCGGCAAAACATAACGGTCGTAAACATCGCCGGCAGCGGCCCTCCACTCCTCTTGAAATTTGTTATCGAGTCGATAACATCGATAAGACAAAAGATGCGCAGATTCATGAAGAAAATCCTCTTCACCAAATCCACCGTTTTGCAAAGAAGTCCTTCTGATAACAATCGCCATTTCATCCGCGTGTGCTGCGCCTTCCTGCCCTCTCCGTTCTACACCTATCGCGTCAAGATTTTCATCGTCGCTCAGATGGACCGTATGAACGCATTCTCTGAGCGCGGGGGCTAGGTTCTTCATCGCGCGTATGACAAATCGGAATTCTTCGGGCCGCGTAAAGCCTGAGAACTGAATGCCCGGAAGCTCAGGTCTCATGCACGGCTGAAAGTTGCACGGAATCTGGTTTCGGTCTGGAAACGTCCGTCCTTTTAAGTTGACCTCATTGCGCATCCTGTAAGCGACGAAGGAAGGGAACCCGCGCATGAGCATGACTTCCCATGGCGAGAGGAAGCCGTCCTTCACGTCGGCATTGGCCGAGCCGATGCCGCCCCGGTCGCCCGCTGCGATCTCCTCAGCCGAGACCTCGTCCGGGCCGAGCAGGCCGTCGGCGTTCTTATCGAGGTTCCCATAGAACTCGATCAGGTCGTAGAGGTCGCGGACCTCGGATATGGACTTGGTGCCAGGCACGGTTAACTCGTTGATTTTACGATCACTTGCCCAGACGGGCCGACCCCCCTACATCATTATTATCGGCAGAATTGGCAAATTGTTGCGCGAATTTTCAATCGCCTCCGTATTTTTCCGAGAACACCTTGATCAGTTGCCTAGCGCTAAAATTTCATTGATTTAAGGACAGGCCTCCATTACTGGATCATCCATCATGACCGTGCAAGATATCAAGAAACTCGTCCATTATTGGGCAGATCAGGTGCCCGACGCCTTGGAAACCGCGCATGCGTTGTTTCGGTCTGGAAAATTCCACTACTGCCTCTTCTTCTGTCATCTGGCGGCTGAGAGGATGCTCAAGGCGCTTGTGGTGAACGCCACAAAAGAACACGCTCCTTTCACGCATAACCTTGTCTTTCTCGCGGGAAAGGCCGACCTCGACGCGGATGCTGATCAGCTCCATCTCCTAGAATCTCTCAACGAGTGGTGCCTTATGGCGCGCTACCCCACGAGCCGAAAGATCCTTGAAACGAAGGCAACAAAGAACTATGCCGCCAGCCTCTTGAAAGAAACGGAGAACTTCATCGCATGGTTACAAAGACGTTGATCAAGAAACTTCAGATGTACGCCGAATCGATTCAGCAGGAGGGCATCCCGGTCGACGCCCTGATACTGTTCGGATCAAGGGCGTCCGGAAAAAGCACGCGCGACAGCGATATCGACGTATGCGTTGTCTCGAAGAAATTCGGCACGGACCCGATCGAGGAAGGATGTTTTCTGCAGCGGCTCGCCCACCGCATCGATCCCCGCATTGAACCTCTCGCTATCTCCCTTGCGGACTACCGCACCAACACCTGGCTCCCGATCCTGCATGCCATCCGCACAACCGGCGTCAAGGTCGTGTGAGGAGATGATCTGCTGTGGCTACCGCGCTCCCTCGCCGTGAGGGCGGAAGCCGCGCGTACTTTGTCGCACGCAGCTCGTTACAGCGGGAGTGTGAAGGTGCCTATCTTGACGGAGGGTTTTGCGAGGCGACCTGTGATTGCTATGGGGTAACTGCCGTCTTCCTGCTTCTGCGAATCGACGATGAAGAGGAATGGGAGCGCCTCTCCCAGTTTCTGAGTGACCGCAAAGGCACCGTTCAGATTGAAACGATAGTTATCGACCTTGTTCGAGAGAAAAATTTTCCCCTTCACGTCCAGCGCAAGGTCGCCGTTTGCGAATTTGAAATTCTCTACCGTGGCCACGCCCTTGGCCAGGGTGATTTTGATCTGGGACTCGCGCCCTTTTGCGATATCGAGATCCGGAATCGTGAGAGGCATCTCGCCGAGCTTAATCTCTGCGCCTGCGATCTTGAGAGAATCGAGCCTCAACGTAACGCCGCCCGTGGAACGCACCGGCTGCTGTCGATCTATCTGCAGTTCAACCTGCCCGTTGATCTTGCTGGACATCTTGAGCCCGGTGCCGGCTGCGATAAAAGGGAAAGAGGAGAGATCCACGTTGTCGAGGCCCACGTCAAGCGACACGGCATCCTCGCCCATGGAAGCGCTCCCCGATATCTCCCCCTTTCCCATCTTCAGCGTAAAATTGATATTCGGCCTTCCGATCAACAGAGAAATGAGCGACGCGCGCGCGCGTGCGGATTTGATCTGAACGAGTTCCGCCGCGCCTTGCGCGCCCGCCCCTTCAATCGAGAGCCCCTCGACATCGACTCCGGTGAACCAGTACGGAGCGAGGCTCTTGGCGGATACGGAGAGTCCGCCGCCCAGCTGGCGTTCCATCGAGGATAGGATGCGGTCCTTGAGCGCGTCGTAAGGGAATACCCAGTAAAGAAATACGGCGTAGCAGACGAAAAACGCCACGAAGTAAACGATATATTTGACTACCCGCGAGCCCATTTAGAAACCTCCAGACATCATGTGCCTTCAGGCGCGCCTTCCAGGAGCTTGTACGTGGAGATCGTCATCGATGCGTCAAGCTCCTGCTTGTTGTCGAACCTCGGTTTGACGTCGAGCATCTTGATGCGGAGGAGTTTATCAGGATCGTTTTCGACAGCCTGCAGGAAATCGATGAGAGGTTCGAGCCGCACCTTCTTGAGGCGCACGTCAACGGCGGACTCCTCGAGAACGTCGGAAGGCGCCACGGGTTTTGCCTTGATGGAATCTATCTGGTCCTTGAGGCCGGTCTTTTCCGCAATCGCCTCGATCGTAGTGGACGGCGACGCGTCGTAGCCCGCCGTGAGCATCTTCTGCAGACCTTGAAGATCGGCCTTGCGCGCGCTGTAAGCTTCGATCGCCCTCACGACGTCCTTGAACTGCTTCGATCCCTGCGCAACCTCGCGCTCCAGCTTGCCGATCCTGCTGGATGCGATCCAGACCGGAAGCACTACGATCAGGACCAGGGCTACGGCCGCCGCTACAAGGGCGGCGGTCTGCTCTCTCGGGCTCATCCCGAAATACGCGTTATAGATCTTCTCGATAGAGAGTTTTTTCAGATCAAACGAACCGAGCCTCAGTGCCATGGTCTTATTCCTTCTTTGAGCCCAATTCCATCGACATGCTGAATTTCACCTCGCTCTTCACGCCCTTCCTCACGTTGCCGGCCGTCACGTTGCTGAAGAGAGACGATTTCTCGAGCGCCTGTTTGACCGTATCGACCGCCTTGAAATCCGCCACTACGCCATCGAGCGTAACCCTGTCGCCCGTGATGCTTATATCCTCCACGTCGAGAGAGAGCTGATCGCGCGGAGGCAGGAGCGCGGAAATTTCCTTGAGCACTTCCAGCGGCGAGACGCCAACCACTGCGTCAAGCTGGCCGATCTTTTCGTCCACCTCCATCTGCTTCCCTTTTATGAGGGCTATCGCCGACTTCGGAGTCAGCGCGCCCCTGGTGGGCGTATTGGGCAGCGACTGCTTGACGAGAGTCACGACGTCGCCCGTCATCTTGTCGATCTGTCTCTTCACCGAATAGTATTTCGTAGTAAAATTGATGAGGGCCAGGAAAACGATGAGCCCCAGGGCGATGCCTATTTTGCGCACGCTGCCGCCGAACTGCTGCACGTCGCCCTTGAACGCGAACTCGTCCCTCCGCAGGTTGATGTCCGGTCCGCCTCCAGCAACGCCTCTGAGGGCAAGGGCAAGCGCCTGCGGAATGACGTGTCGATGCGCGTCAGCACGATCCAGGCGCGTAAAATGGAACTCGGTGCAATTGAGGTACGTGACGTTGAGCTTGAGCGTATCGGAGATGTAGCGGTCGAGTCCGGGCATGCGGGAAGTCCCGCCGCAGAGATAGATTCCCTCCACAGGAACGCTCTCGGTCTCATGATATGTGAAGAGAGTCTGCCGCAGGTGCAAAAGCAGTTCATCCATCACGCCGGCGATCGCGGTCGAGACCTCGCGGGATATATCGTCAACGACCTCTTCACCGGAGAGCGGCAGATGCCCCATCTCGATCTTGAGCCTCTCCGCCTCATCGTAAGGCACCGACATGCGCTCGGCGATGGCTTCCGTTATCGCCTTTCCAGCGAGTGAGATGGCGCGGATGTAGCCCAGGTTCTTGCCGCGGCAGATCGTGACCGTGCTCTTGGAATGCCCTATGTCGATTATCGCGTATGCGCCTTCAGGCGGGACCATGCCGACGTTGATGAGCCCGATCTGATCTACACCCTCAACGCACACGTATCTCGGATCCACGTTGACGGCGCCCAGCGCGGACAGTTCCTTTGCGAGCTCCGTTTTCTGCACGTAGACGACCATGACGCGCGAGGCTTCTTTGGTCTGCCAGACCACGGCGTAATCAAGCACGACCTGATCCATCTCGAACGGGATGTAGCTCTCGATCTCGAATTGAACCGTCTGGTCTATCTTCTTGAGGCTTCCGAACGGGAAGGTCAAAAGACGCGAGGTGACGCGCTGCGAAGGAAAACCTACGCAGGTGAAATCCCAGCTCACGTTGTGGTCGTCTATGAGCCCTTGCAGTGCGATGGCGATGGATTCTTCAGGGCTTAAGAGTTCGTTGTACTGAATCCGCCGCTCGTAGAATTCCGTAAACGCAAATGAACGGAAACTGCGTTCGACCACGGCAATCTTCACCGCGTAGCTGCCAACATCAATGCCGACGATCCGATGGGGCATAAGTCCCTAATACCACAGTGAGAATTCTATTACTACTCAGAATTCAGAAGCCAGAATTCAGAAGCCAGAATTTATTTATAACTCATTCTGTATTCTGACTTCTGTATTCTGTATTCTGACTTCAGTATACCTTCCAGTACAGCAGTTTCCATTTCTTGGGATCGGGATCCTTTACGTCTACGACAGACTTGATGCGGACCATCGTATCTCCGACCTCTCCAGTAAGCTTCAGGGAAAAATAGCGCGGCTCGGTACTGATATACGAAGCAAAGCCGCTTGTAGTCGCGCCGGCTGCCGGAGTTCCAGGTGCAGCGCCTGCGGCCGGCGGGGTCGTAGCGCCCGGAGCTGGCGGCGGCGCGGTAGTCGTACCAGCGATCGCGCCGATCGCGGTGTCCAGGGCCTGCGCTACCTGCTGAGCAAGCTGCGTTCCGGTTCCGCCGGCGCCACATGCTTCGGTGATGGCGCTTGTGAGCCTGTCCATCTCCTCCTGGTCTTCCAGCCGCAGCGGCGGAAGGTTCGGGTTGGAATCGACGTATCTGCGAATAAGCCCTTCCACCACCTCTTTGCTGGCCGCGCAGACATTTACGGTCCCATCTCCATAGATCGTGAAATAATCGATCATCGGATCAAACCATTCATCCACGACGCCATCTATGAGGTAGGCCTCAAGCAGCGTCGTAAGTTTTCCGTTCTTGACCTGGTAAGGCGCCAGCGCCCTCTGATAGAGCGTAATCTCAGCGCCGCCGACCCTGCCATCCAGCTCGTTGATCTCGTTGTTTGCGTCTATCCAGTCTCCGATATTCGTGACGACGTCGGGTATGCGCACGCCGGCACTCTCGAATAGCGGCTTGAATTTATCCTGTGACATGAATCTGAAGAGAAACTGTTTGTACTGGTCGAATGCGCTGGGAGAACCGTCTTGTCCCGGCGTCTGCGAAAGCCCTGCTAACCCGTTGAGATTCACCTTTGTTCCTTCGTCCACGCACTCGCCGTCGAAATCGCCCTCAAAGGAGAGAAATTCCTTGGCCCCTTGTTCCTGCGATATTGAGATGTCCTTGCGCGCCTCCTCCACATTCTCGCCGCCTTCCGTTGGGGGTGCTGGGGCAGTCTCTTCGGGCGCGGACGCGGCCTCGCCTTCTCCACCGCCTCCTCCCATGCCTGGAACTTCGCCCTTGATGAAGACCGCGCGAATCAGGCCGGTCGAAAGAGGAAACTGCTGGCAGAGCGGCAGCTGTGCGTTCCCGCCAAGATACTGGCCCAGATTCTGGCTCTGCACCACCTGGCGAAACATCTTGTCGAATTTGAGTTCCAGCCGCATGAAGTTGTACGCGGACCTGGCCATATAATACGCCTGCAGCCGGTTGCGCTCGTTCTGCGCGAGGTTGTAATAGACGGTCGTGTTATATGCGAACTCAACGCCCATGGTAGTGAGCACCGTGATCGCCGACAACACGAGCATCAATGCAACACCTCTCTTGTTCGTCAACTTTAGCTTCATGGTATCTCTTATATTACGTCGTTCGTCGTTCGTATTTCGTCGTTCGCAACCCGTTATCCACGATTTACGAACGACCAACGACAAACGACTAACGACGAATCACGGTTCTATCGGTCCGCTCGATAGCGGCAGCATCACCGCTGTGCTGAGCGGAATCGTCTTCGTCTCGTCGTCCGGATCAGGGAATGCGAGTGTCACGCGCACGGCCACCGGCAACTTGTCCTTCCAGTCGCCTTTTTCAGTATCCCACTCCTTGCCCCACTCTCCCTTGCGCTCGTCGTAATATTCGACGTTGAACTGGGCTATGCCCTCCGCGAGCGGGAACGCCTTGCCGGTGACCTCTGTCGTAGCATCGAGCAATGCATCCTCGCGTCTCATCAGATCGAAACGCCTGGGCTCCTCAGGATTCGGAACCATCTCATATGATATCTTGCACTGATCGGACTGCTTGGAATCCTTCACCAGCCTGATATGGGAAAGTGAACTGAACCTGACAGAATCCTGGTCGCCGCGGTCCTCGCCTATAAAAAAAGTCTTAAAAGGCTGGGTCGCTGTAGTAGCGGTCGGAGTAGGAGTCATGGCCGGGGCCGCGGTTCCTCCAGCAGCTGGTGCGGCAGCCGTCGTCGTAGAGGACGGCGTGAGAAATGCGACCGCGATGTCGTCTGCGACCTTGCGCAACGCGACGTCGGACGAATGGAAGATGGTGTCGCGCTCTTCAACTCGGTCTTTAGTGCGGAGGCTCTGTGAAGTAGTGGACCAGACGAGCGACATGATGACGCCGATCAGCGCCACCGCCACCATGACCTCGAGGAGGGTGAATCCGAAATCTTTTCGCACGCGTGAAATATTCATAGTTTAACTATATGCGTCACTACATCGAACGACTGCTCCTCGCCCATCTCCGTCCATAGCACGGTCAGGGTCAGCTCGCGCACGGTCTTGCTTATCTCCTTCGTCAGCTGGCGTCCGATAGTCTCCTGTATGCTGCCCTTTTCGCCGGTAACCGGAGCGGGCAGTTCGACGCGCCTTATCTCCATCTTCCAGTTGTAGTCCTCGAACGGTTCGTCGAACTTGCCTTCATCGCTCTTCTCCTCAGGAAATTCTCCCTTCTTGATCGATTTATTGAGATCGATTTCGATTTCCGCCATTTTCTGCCTGGCGAGCAGCGTTGCGGTGAGCATCCTCTCTGCGCGGCCGCTTTTGACGAGGGTGTTGCCTGAAAACGTGAGCAGAACCGTGAACGATATGGCCAGAACCGCAATGGCCACCATCACCTCGAGAAGCGTAAACGCGTGCTGTGATGTAGTGCGGAGATGCATGCTAGTCCTTGCCCATATTGCGGTATCGATCCTCGATGCTGACTTTGCCGCTCACGGGATTCGTTTCGAGAGAGTATTGCGTCTCATCGGTTTCATCGCGAAGATTGATGATCGCGTGCTCAACGTAGCCGTTCGGAAAAAAATAGATGACGGCCTTACCGCCTGCCACGGCATGAGGCTCATGTTCCACGTAGACGTCCTTGAAGAATACCGTATCTGGAAGCTTCGTCGGCTTTAGAAGGAATTCATCGACCTGATTGAATACCGGTTCGTGAGGTTTGATCTCTCCGGGCGAACCGGCGGCGGCGGTCTTCTGACCTTCGGCAGCGCCAGCCTCTGCGCCGGGCTTAGTCTCCTCTTTCTTTTTTTCCTCGGCCTTTTTGTCGGAGCCGCTCTTCTTTTTTTCGCCCTCGCCGCTGGACAACGTGAACGGGTCGGTGGTGGCCTCCACCCAGTAGGCATTTTCGTCTATGTCGAGCACAAGCCGAATGTAGAGGCCCTCAGTAGCTGATTTGTTGTAGAGATACCTGACTGTGGATGCGAGCTTGTTCGACGCCTTCTTCATGTCCCATTCCAGCATCCTGTCCATGCGGCTTACCATGACTCCCAGGATCAGGGCCACAATGGCAAGCGCCACAATCATCTCGAGGAGCGTAAAGCCGGCAAGCGCCTTCCTGCGTCGATCGCCGCGCAAAGCATCGGTCATTGCATTCTTTCCGTAACGGCTCATCAGTGCCGTCCTGAATTTAATACGGCCGTCCCGGCTTACGCTTACGCGAGGCCGGGACGGCCGACTGTAATTTGATCTACTTCCGCCCCGCGGACCGACTGATACTACTTCTCGGATTCAAACGAACTGATATCGGCGTCTATACCCTCACCGCCCTCCTGACAATCGCGGCCCGTAGAGTAGATCTCGTACTCGTGACCCTGAATGCCGGGGCTGTAGTATGAATAATCGCAGCCCCACGGATCCTGCGGAACCTTGTTGCCCTTGAGATAACCCTTGGGCGGGAAGCGCTTCGGTACCCTGCCGATGGAGGGTTTTTCTATCAGCGCTATCAGGCCCTGTTCGGTCGATGGATAGAAGCCGTTGTCGCGGCGGAACTGATCGAGCGCCTCCTCGAAGCCTTTCATCTGGGTCTTTGCAGTGTCGACCTTCGCCTCGTCGAGCCTGTCGAGCACGTTGACCGTGACCACCGTGGCGATAAGGCCCAGAATGGTGATCACGACCATAATTTCGATGAGCGTCATACCTCGTTGCCCCGCGAGAAACTTCTTCATCTTGCCCCCCTTAAAATCGGTGATCGGTGATTGGTGATTCGTAAACCTAAATTTTCAAATCATTATCTGCATCTATTTCAGAAAAGCAACCCCTTTGAACGTGATTCGTAAATCGTGATTCGTGAATCGTAAAACCAAAAACTTGGCTCAAGTACAACAAGTGTGGGCGCTAAAAAACTAGCCAAGTTGATTCAGTTTCATGATCGGCAACAGGATCGAAAGAACGATAAAGGATACAACGCCAGCCATCACGAGTATCATTATAGGCTCAAGCAGCGTAGTCAAAGTTGAAAGCGTATTGTCGACTTCAGTATCGTAGGTGTCCGCTATCCTCTCGAGCATGCGTTCCAGATCGCCCGTCTTCTCGCCTATGGCGATCATGTGGGTCACCAGCGGCGGAAATTCGCCACTGCGCTTGAGCGTATCGGCTACCGGCTGACCTTCCCTCACGTTGTCACGCGTCTCTTCGATCACCTCGCGCAGCCTCGTGTTCGTTATTATGTTGCGGACGATATCGAGCGCGGTCAAAAGCGGCACGCCGCTCGAGAGCAGGGTTGCGAGCGTCCGCGTGAAACGCGATACGATAACCAGCCTGTTGATACGGCCGAAGAGCGGCATCGTGAGTATCTTGCGGTCCCACCATGCACGTCCCTTCGGCGTCTTGAGGAAGCGAAGGATTGCATAGACGACAATCGGAATGATGATGACAAAGATATACCAGTAGCCTGAAAGCGCGTTACTGACACCCATGAGTATCCGCGTAGGGAGGGGCAGCGTGGCCTTCATGTCCTCAAAGATCTTGGTGACCTTCGGCACGACATACGTGAGCAGCATGATCATGAGCGCCACGCCGACGAACGACATGATGGCGGGATAGATCATTGCGCTCACTACCTTGCCCTTGAGCTTGGCCTGCCCCTCGGTGAATTCCGCAAGCCGTACGAGCACCACGTCGAGAGCGCCGCTGTTCTCTCCCGCATTGATCATATTGACGTAGAGATCGCTGAAAACCTTCGGATTCCCTCTCATCGCATCCGAGAGTTTGCTGCCTTCGGTAACCTTGTCGCGCACCCGGGCGACGATATTGCGGAGCTTGGGGTTTTCGATCTGATCCACGAGCGCGCTGAGAGCGTCGACGAGCGGAATGCTGGAGCCCACGAGCGTAGCCAACTGCCTGGTCATTACGGAGACTTCCTGAGTCTTGATGCGCTGCAGGTACTTGCTCAGATCAACCTGCATGCTGAGACCGACCTTCTGCTTTGTCGCGCCCTCAATGCCCAGGGTGGTAGGAAAGACGCCCATGCGGCGCAGCCTCTGGCGCGCGTCGCGTTCGTTGGTCGCGTCGACCGTGCCGGCGGCGCGCTTCCCCTTGGAATCGATCCCTATGTATTCGAAAACTGCCATATTAACCCGCCGTTCGTCGTTCGTATTTCGTCGTTCGCAAAGACCTGTCGTTCGTCGTTCGTAAAACCCGTCGTTCGTATTTCGTTTGCGAACTACGAACGACCAACGACGAACGACGGTTTTTTATCCGCTATCCTCCTGCGTCACTCTGAGTACCTCTGCTATGGTCGTTACGCCCTGCATCACCTTCTGCGCGGCGTCTTCGCGCAGAGTAGCCATTCCCTCGGCGACCGCCACCTTTTTGATGGTCGATGCGTCGGAGCCCTTCATCAGTTCCGCGCGCACCGCATCCGTGACCATCAGTATCTCGTGTATGCCGCACCGACCGGCATAGCCGGTCTCCATGCAGTTGGGACATCCGACGGGTCTGTAGATCTGCCTGCCCTTGAGATCGGCAAGGGTGAGTCCTATCTGCGCAAGCTCTTCTTCCTCAGGAACATATCTCCGGGCGCAATCGCGGCAAACCGTTCTCAGAAGCCGCTGCGCTACGATGCCCAGCACCGATGAAGCGACAAGGAACGGCTCGACGCCCATATCCACGAGCCTGGTGATCGAACTCGGCGCATCGTTCGTATGCAGAGTCGAGAGCACCAGATGTCCCGTGAGGGACGCCTGAATAGCGACCTCAGCGGTCTCCTTGTCTCGGACCTCGCCCACCATGATGATGTCCGGATCCTGCCTGAGGAAGGCGCGAAGGCCCGTGGCGAAGGTGAGTTCGATCTTCGGATTCACCTGCATCTGGTTGACGCCGTGCAGCTGATATTCCACCGGATCCTCTACGGTTATGATCTTGACCTCGTTGGTGTTGAGCCTCGTGAGCGCTGAATAAAGCGTGGTCGTCTTTCCAGAACCCGTTGGGCCCGTGACGAGGATGATTCCGTTGTGGTGCCCGAGCAGCTGCTTGAAAAAATCCAGATTCTTGCGCGAGAATCCGAGCGAGTCCAGATCCAGGAGCACCGTTGATGCGTCGAGCAGCCTCATGACCACGCTCTCGCCGTGGGCGGTGGGGATCGTGGAGACGCGGATGTCGATGTCCTTGCCGGCGATCTTGATCCTGATGCGGCCGTCCTGCGGGATGCGCTTCTCCGCGATGTTGAGCTGGCTCATGACCTTTACGCGGGAGATGATGGAGTTCTGCGCGCGCTTCGGCGGCGTCATCACGTCGTAGAGGATGCCGTTGATGCGGAAGCGGATCTGCAGCTCGCGCTCGAACGGTTCGATGTGAATATCGCTAGCCCTCTGCTTCACGGCACGGAAGAGCAGCGAGTTCACGAGCTTGATGATCGGCGCCTCGTCGTCCGCATCGAGGAGATCGACCGGTTCGTTGAATTCGTCGGCGATCTCGGCCCCTTCCTCCAGCTCGCCCATGGCCTCTTCACCGGCGCCTGTCGCGCGGTTGTAGACTGCGTTGATGGCGTTTACTATCTCGTATGAGGAGGCTATGACCGGCTTTATCTCGGAGCCATAGAGCATGCGCAGATCGTCCAGCGCATAGAAGTTTGTGGGATCGGCTATCGCCACGACGACGCTGCCCTTCTCGCGCTTGAGCGGCAACACTTCGTTCTGCTTGGCGTAGTTGATGGGCAGGTTCGCGGTGAGATCCGGAGCGATCGCCTCAACGTCGATCTTGTTTTCGTAAGGGAAGCCAAGCTGGATAGAAAGGGCCTTGAGCACGTCTTCGGTGCGGAGGAACTTGAGCTGCACCAGCGCTTCGCCCAATTTGATGCCGCGCTCGCGCTGTACGGCAAGCGCCTGCTCAAGCTGCTCCTCGGTGAGGGCAGTAGTTTCCAGCAGTATGGCTCCTAAACTCCTCTCTTCCATGTCGTACCCTGATTACCTCTCTTCAACGCTGAACAACTTAATACGACAGATCGAGATTGCCCGATTCCTTAGGTCCATTTGATGCGGGCGGCTCCGCGGGTTTTTTTGCAGCCGGAGGCTCCGTGGTTTCTTTGATCGCTGATTTTGACGCGGGCTGCGATGCGGGCTTCGACGACGCGCTCAACGTCGTCTTTGAGGACGAGCCCATCCCGTTCGGCGATCCCTGCGTGCCGATCGGGGGAACCGTGATGACGGGCCCAGAGGACTGAGGAGCAGGTTGCGTCACCGGTACAGACGCGGCAGGCGCAGTCTCCGGCGCACGAATCGAGGAGCTCACGGTAGAGGGCGGAGTGTACTCAAGAAGGTCGGCGCGATGCATGGCGATCGAGTCGTAAATCGACTTCCTCTGGCGTTTGCCGTAGTTTTGATCGATGAACCGGTTGCGCTGCTCTATCTTCGCCTTGCTGATCTCCGCAAAATCCGACGGATCGCGAATGACATGAGGCGTGATGAATATGAGGAGGTTGCTCTTCGTGCTGCGGGTCGTCGAGCTCCTGAAGAGGAAACCGAGCAGCGGGATGTCGCCAAGCAGCGGCACTTTGCTCTTGTCGTGCGTGACCGTATCCTCCATCAGTCCGCCCAGAACAACAGTCTGGCCGTCGTTCGACATCACCGTGGTCGTGATCTCGCGTTTTGTTTGCGGCGCTGCTCCAGTCGGCCCCGGATCTCCTGTAAAGTTGGAGAGCTTGTGGTGGATCTCAAGGCGCACCGCATCTCCCTCGCTGATCTGCGGCGTGATCTCGAGCGTAAGTCCCGCTTCCAAGGGATACGGCTCTGTTGTCTGGAAACCGGTGGTTCCGGACTGAGTGACCTTGTTCGCGTACTGTATACGCGTGACCTCTATCGACGCCTTTTGATTGTCGAGGGTGAGGATGTTAGGAGTCGATACGATATTTGCGTCCCTGTAGACCTGCAGGAAGTTGAGGAACGCGGCAAACGACGGAATCGTAAGCGACGTCGTGCCGGTGCCGCCGGCATTAGGCACGTCTATCGTCACGGTGTCACGCGAGAGCAGACCGCCGAGAAGTCCTGGAGTGGCAAAGAAGCTGGTCGGATCGAAGAGTCCCTGAATCGCGCTGAAGTTGGAGAAGCTCGTGCTGCCAAAGCCGAGCACGGAGTTGTTCCCGGCGCCGCTGTAGCCGGAGACGCCGGCGGAGTTGTTCTTGTTGACTTCGAGCTCCATCACGATCGTCTCAAGATAGACTTGGCGCCTTGGTATATCGAGTTTTGAAATAAGCTCGTCTACAAGCGTTTTGTAGTCCTTTGAGGACGCGGTGATGATGAGCGCATTTGTCGACTCGTCCGCGCCGATGGACATCCCGCCTTCGAATTGCGCGACAGTGGCTTCGGCGCCGGGCTTCTCGCCAGGCTTGGCGGGCGCCTTTGCGGCCGCGGCTGCCGCCGTCTTGCCGGCTCCGGAAGTGAGGGCAGAAAGCGTGGTCGCCAGGTCCTTGGCGTTTGCGTACTTGAGGTAATGGACGTGGATACCGCCGGTATCCGCAGCCTCCAGCGGTTGATCGAGCTTTGCAATGATGTCGCGCACCTGATCTATGGCCCGTTTGGATGCGAGCACTATCAGAGAATTAGTACGGTCATCCGCGATAATTTTGGAAACGTCCTTGATCTCGGCCAGCTCGCTGCCCGCACCTACAGGACGCCTGGCGGCTGTAGCCGCTCCGCCCGCTTTTGCGGACTCTATTTCAAATAGGCTCAAAACGGTCTGCGCGAGAGTCTTCGCGTCCGCATAGTTGATCGGTATGATCTCCAGCACCTGCTGCGGCCCTTCCTGATCGAGCTCCTTAATGATCTTCATGAGCCGATCGATGTTCGTGCCTGAATCGGTGATGATCAAGGTGTTGGTAGCGGGATATGCGAACATGTTGCCCGACTTTGATATGAGACCTTTGATTGCGTTCGACATATCCAGAGCGCTTATGTTCTTGAGCGAGATAAGGCGCGTTACATAGCTGTCCGTATAAGGAGTAGAATCCACGTGCGTGGGTATCGGAGAACTTGCGGCGTCCTTGAGGCTCACAATCTTGATTATGCCGCCCGGACCGATGACCGTGGTGAAACCGGCCACCTCAAGCGCGGAAAGGAAGGCCTGATACGCCTCCTCCTTTGTCATCGTCTTCTCCGACATGATGGTGACCTTGCCGCGCACCTTGTCGTCGATGATGAAGTTCTTGCCGGTCGCCTTGCTAATCTGGCGTATCACATCCGCAATATCCTGGTTCTGGACATTGAGATAAACCATATCTTCGCCGCCGGGCGTTGGCGCGCCTCCTTTGGGTTCACCCGGCGCCGGCGCCTGCTGCGCGCCCGGCGCAACAGGCGGCTGGGCCGCTGGCGGAGGGGTCGGAGCCTGCGGCTGTGCCGCCTCGGGCAACCGGACACTCCCGCGCGCCGCAGCTGCTGCGGGTCCGCCTGCCGCTCCCTGCTGGCCGACAGCTGGCGGCAGGAAGAGGAAAAAAAACATGAGCGCAGTCGATACGAGCAGCGCCGTTCTGTTAACGTATCTCATATTCAAGTGTAGTTGGCTGTCCCTGCCTTACCAGGTCCAGCGTTAAACTCTTCTGATCCTTGAGCTGATTGAATATCTCAAAACCCTTCTTCACGTCCAGCTCCATGCCGTTGATTTTCTGAAGCACGTCTCCTCGGCGCAGACCCAGTTTAGAGAAGAGAGAGCCGTTCTTTACCGAAAGTATCTTCATGCCCGAGACCTTGCCGCCGGCAAAATTAGGAACAGCGCGTATCTCCGTGTAAAGTCTGTCAAGGTTCTGCATGGCGTCGTCGATTTCCTTCTGGTCCACGGTGAACTTGCCTGGTTCTTCGGTCTTTATCAGCGCTTCCTTTTCGGGCTTGGCAGGAGCAGCCGCCGCAACCGTTTCGCGCTGAGGCGGACCGAAGATGCTGGCCGCCGCTTCGCCGAGCACTTCCGCGTATTCAAGACGGCCGTTGTTCAAGAACTCTATGCGGTCAGGCTGCACACGCGTAAGTTTGGTGTTGGGCGCGAAACTCTCCTCATCGCCCACCGCGAAGACATTCGCCTCGCCACCCGCCGCTTTTGCCGGGGCGCCGGGCTTGGCAGGCGCTGCCGCTGCGCCGCCGCCACCTCCTGCGATAGTGGCGCTGGACCTGGAATCCCTCCCGTCGCCGACGACGAGGACGCCCAGGACCTTGATGCTCAATGTGGTTGGCACCGCCTCTCCGGTCGGCGCCTGCGCCTGTTCCTCTGCAGCGCCTGTTGCACCCGCCTCTGCCTCGGGAGCAGCCATCGTCGAATCGAAAATATTGCGCTCGATTATCGGGCGATACTCTGCGATATCCACCATTTTCCGTTCTGAAGGAGAGATTTCCGAAGCCTTGATCACACCGACCGAGCGCTGCACCTCAAGGGCTTTGCCGAGATACACGCTCGTTATCTTCGCGAGAAAGTAAGAACACAAAAAGATCGCGACGAGGTCGATGATCCATGTGTACTGGCGGACCCCACCTCCCATTAAAGTTTCTCCTTTGAGAACCTATTATACACATTCAAAAAACAAGAGAAAACAGAAATTCCGCAATTCGTGGTTCGTGGTTCGTTGTTCGTGAATCGTGGATCGTGGATCGTAAAATCGTCCAAGTACTCGAGGCCTTTACGATCCCCGAATCACGGTTCACGGTTCACGGTCGTTATCTGCGCCTTCATTGGAAGTACTACCGTAAATCTTGCGCCGTTGCCGAGTTCGCTCTCGACCCAGACCCGGCCTCCGTGCAGCTCCACAAATCTCCTCGCGAGTGCAAGCCCAAGGCCCGTGCCTCCAAAGCTCCTGGTCGATGAGCTGTCGGCCTGATGGAACATATCGAAAATCCTCTCCTGCTGTTCGATCGGGATGCCTATGCCATCGTCGGCGACGACGATTTCAAGGCAGCCGCTTCGAAGCGATTGCGCTGAATCAACAAATCTCGTCCACCACGTCGTCCGCGCAGCCACGTCGTCCCAGGACTCGAAATGCCTTACCGTAGCGGAGATATGCCCGGTTTTAGGAGTGAACTTGTTTGCATTGGCCATGAGATTCAAGAGCACCTGCTGCAGCTTACGCTCGTCTCCGGCAACTGGGGGAATGCCGGGCTCTACCTCGACATGCATTTGCTGCTCTTTTTTCTGAACCAGGGGAACAAGCGTAGACGCGACACGTCGCAGTACCTCGGCGACATCGAAGTCCGTCAAATCAAGCCTCATCGTCCCGGACTCAATCTTCGTGAGGTCCAGCAGGCTGTTGATCATCTCCAGAAGATCCGCGGCATTATGCAGCACCTCGTGCAGGGATTCGCGTTGCTCCGAAGTGAGATCGCCCATAACGCCTTCCATCAGTAACTCCGAAAATCCTATTATCGCGGTGAGAGGGGTGCGAAGCTCGTGACTCATGGTCGCGAGAAATTCTGACTTCACGCGGTTGGCTTCTTCAAGCTGCACATTGACCTTCTTGAGTCGATCTATCAACATTGCCGCTTCCAGCGAGAGGGCCGATTGATTTGCAAATGCCTCCATCGTGGCCACCTGCCCCTCCTCCACGAAGGGTTCGCGGCTGAACCCAATGAGCGCACCGAGAGTCTCGTGTTCAGCCACTATCGGAACGACGACAATGCGCCTGACGCCCAGGATTTGCTGTATTTGACTGCCCTGTTCAGGCGAAATAACGCCTTCAAGCCCCACGAGAAGCTCGCTGATGTCGCGCCTGAAAATTATGCGATGGTTCATGATGTCGTGCATGGCCGGGCTCGCCAGCGCGTCGATTGGCAATTCAATCCCTTCGAGCGACCTGCCCAGCATTTTTTCTATCTCGGACAGTCTGGGATGACGTCCGGGCACGTGCAGGTATGCCCTGCCCCTGTGTCTGTCAAAATAGAGGAGAGCTGCGGTCTCCAGTCCAAGCCCCTGAAGCACTCCTTCGAGCAGCTGCTCTATAACCTCTTTCAGAGCGATGGCGCTGCGTATCGTGCTGCTCATGGCATGGAGGGCGGTGAGTTCGCGGTTCCTCTTCTCGAGCACTCGCTCTCGACGCTGGGAGAAAAAACTGGCGACCTTAACCGTATAGACGATCCCGCCGAGCAACACCGCCGCCAGCAGAAAATGCGCAAACGGCGTATATGAAGGGATTGGAAGCCGGTCTCCGTAATTAATGATAAGCGGCGGGATTATGCCGGCCCTGCAGAGCATCAGGAAAATGCCATAGTACAGTGCAGCGGATACGGCGACAACTCCCGCCAGATAATGATTATAGAGGACGCCGGCGATGATCACGTAAAGGACGTAGGCCGTAAAGTAAGGGCTGTACGGCCCGTCCGTGAGATAGAGTATGGCCGTGATCGCCGTAAGGTCGCAGAGGAGCTCCATGGTAAATGAAGGGATGAGCCACCGCCCGCGCTTAACGTTGTAATATGAAATTCCCGTGAGCAAAAATGCTGCCAACACGACTGCCGTGACCCATCTCGTCTGATCCAGGACATCACGCATAAAGTAGAGATAAATCACCCAGAACCCGACGAACCCGACAAGGCGAAGCTTAGTCACGAATACGTGGCGGCTTCTGTATTCCGGCAGGATAATATCGATGAAGCTGTTTTGATGGGCCATGTAAGATGTGCGTCAACGTTGTCCAAAATTATCAAGCAGTTGCACGATATCACTTCTGGAAATGCCCGTCAAACGTATAACCCCTTGACTTTCTGGCATAATGCCAATACAAAGCCCGCCTTTGAAAACATACCTGAGAGGTCGCCATGGCACGCGTCACAGTTGAAGATTGCTTGGATTTCGTGGAAAATCGTTTTTCTCTAGTTCATCTGGCGTCCCAGAGGACAAAACAGCTGTACAGGGGCTCAAAACCGACCGTCGCATGCAAGAACAGGGAGGCAGTTTGCGCCCTGCGAGAGATTGCGGACGGCAAAGTGCGGCCCCTTATTGAAGAAGAGAAGAAGCATTAAAGCCGATGGCGAGCCGGCGCTGAACCGTCGTATGCGACCGGAGGAGATGCCGGAGTGGCGGAATTGGCAGACGCAGCAGACTCAAAATCTGCCGAGGCTTACCCCTCGTGCCGGTTCAAGTCCGGCCTCCGGCACCAAACGCGCTTGCTAAGCGCGTTCGTTCTTCGTAATTCGTTCTGCGTTCTTCGCACGTTGAACCCGAAGAACGAACTCCGAAGAACGAATAACGATGCATCCGCCGAAGGCGGATGCATTTGCCGAGGTAGCTCAGCTGGTAGAGCAGCTGATTCGTAATCAGCAGGTCGTCGGTTCGATTCCGATCCTCGGCTCAAAGCAAAACAGCCTCCTGCTTTTGGAGGCTGTTTTGCTTTTCCCGCGTTGGCCGTGATTTTCCAATTTTATTAAAATATCTTCTTAAAAAATGTGCTCACTTTCCCGCCCTTCTTACTTTCCTTCTTGGCGGAATATTCCTTGCCGGTACTTTCCTTGCTGACGATCCTGTTTCCAACAATGGACTTGCTCAACACTATCCGCCATGTTCCATCTTCATTTAACACTTCCAGTGGAAGCGTATCCTGTCCATAGATCAAAAACGGGCTTGAGATAGTTACAACGGCCTTCTTATCATCGTACCTGTTGAAGGTGACATCATCCACCCTGAAATCCTGTATCTTCATACGGTTGCCGGAATGAGCGTCGACAAATTCACTTAAAGGATAGCTCTTTTTTGACACATCAGAGAGCAGGTCGTAGGCAGCTTGATAATCTCCAATCTTAATATCTGCAAAGTATGCGTTGACGTTTTTTACAATAACCGATGTGGCGCGGCTGGATTTTGTAAAGACAATCAGCGTAATCAACATGGTCAGGGCCACCGCTCCATAGCTTGCTAGTGCAATCCATTTCTTCCTCCTGAAGATCGTTTCGTAAAGCCACTGCCGCTCGATGAACATGATCGTAATCAGCACAATGAAGGCAAGGACGCAGATCAGGACGTTCCCTTTCAGAAGGAGCGAAAAACTGATGCCTATCAGCGTATTTATTAGACTGACGTATAGATTCTGCTTATTCACTTTTATCAAACCTCCTGATTCGGAAATATTTCCTAAAATAATGGATTGTCAAGCCCCATCGGTGGGCGGAGCATGGGCATTGTTTTGACGATTATCGAACAAAAAAAATGCGCCCACCATATTCATTGGCGGGCGCACCTTTTTTCATTGCCGTAAGATTACTCGGCCTTCTTTTCTTCACCAGCCGGCGGCGGTGGTGGCGGCGGCGGCGGTGGCGGCGTCACTGCAGGTGCCGGTTTTGCCATTGCCGGTGCTTCCGGAGCGCCTTCCATTGCGCCCTGTTTCTTCTGACAGCCGAACCAATAGATACCGCACAGACCGAGAGCTACGACTACTGCTAGAACCTTTTTCATCGAACTCCTCCTTTCCCCCTAGGGAAAATGTTTGTTTCAGTTTCGGTAATTAACCGCGTATATACCGGGATCAATTGAGGCGTGCAAGAAAAAATATGGCAAACCTAGGCCCGAATGAGCTCCATGAGCCTGCCGGGCGCCAGCGGCTGTGCCTCGGCCTCTCCCCTGCATGTGTACCAGCACTTCTTGCAGGTGACCGGTTTAACGGCGCGCGGATCGTACTCGGAATAGTGGCAAATGCGAGGCAGCTCCGAGCACTGCTGGATATATCCGTCGGGCGTGACCTGCACCCACTTGAACCCCGCGCGACAACCAGCCATCGCCCCGTCGCGAAAATAAGCGGGTATCCTGCTCAGATAATAATCTGAATTTTTGATGTGCCCGAGCTTTCTCTTGAGCTTGCGGATCTCCTCCACGATTCCCACAAGCTGCGAATAGCGCCGCTGCGCCACCATCTCCTCGCCGTTGCCGCGCTTGAGCGTGCAGAAAGCGGAGAACGAAACCATGGAGCCCCACTCCTTCGCGCGATACGCGATCGGCAGTATCTCGTCCAGGTTCGACTCCATGATGATCGTATTCAACGCGATGCGATAGCCAGCACTGGTAAGCTCCGGTATGATCCGCGATACGTGCTCGAAGAGCCCGTTCACGCGGCGCGTCTCATCGTGCCTCTTGCCCAGGTAGTCGAGTGAGACGCAGATCTGGTTGACGCCGGCCTCGGCCAGAGAACGCGCAGTCGCCCCGTTCAACATGGCGCCGTTTGTGATCAAGGCCAGGTAGTGGCAGTACGGCCGCAATTTCTGCAGGACCTCCGCGCAGTCCTTGCGCATGAGCGGCTCGCCGCCGGATACGGAGACGACCACCGGCCGAAACTTCTTGATGACCGGCGCGTAATCGGCAAGCTCCTCGCTTTTGCCCTCCTGCCAGCAAGAACAGAAGGTGCAACGCGCGTTGCATTTTTTGGTGATTTCGAGGTTCACGAGCACCGGCATCTGGCGCATCTTGCAGCGGAGGAAATACCATCCGCCCCGGAATGGCGTGGGCGAACGATGCTCTATGTGCTCGATATCAACCATAATCCCTTCCTCGATCAAATGAACGGATTGGCTAGCACATCTTTGCCCAAATCGTCAATTGCATGCCGGATAATTGCTCAGGGCACCCTCACCCTTCCCTCTCCCCTCAAGGGAGAGGGTGGCGGAATTCCCGCGGCTTGCCGCGGGAATCATCGAATTGAATTTTCTTTACAAGTTTCAATGGCTTTTGCTAGGTTTCGGCCTCTCAATAATGAAGAATCAAGCCCTAATCTACGTCCCATCTGACACTCCCGAGGCGATGGTGCTGGCCAGTCTCAAAGTGGCCGGCGTCCCACTCATAGTGCGCGGCATACTCACGCTCGCTCAGGCGGGCATCGATCATCTCACGATATTAATCGCCGCCTCGCAGCGCGAAAAGATCGCGCGCTTCCTCGAGAGATACAGCGGGCAGAAGCTCCCGCAGATAGACATCGTAAGCTACGACGAACCGTACAGAGTGAGCCCTCGTATAATTCGGCAGATAGCGGATGAATCCGCAGAGCGGATACTCCTAATCAATGCAAACCTCCTGTTCGAGAAGGAACTCGTCTCCACGATGCGCGCTCTCACGCTGACGGACAGCGCGATCATGCTCTGCGAGGAGGGAGCGCACAGGCTGCCCATCATAGACGCCTCGCTCTCCTCCTGGCGCTCGCTGGAGGACTTCACCGCGGCGACGCCACGCTCGATCGAAAGCTGCCTCGCGCACCTCATGGAATCGCAGCCCTCGACCGCGGCGACCGCGCCGCTCGGGATCAACACGTTCCTCCTCCGCCGCCCGCGCGAGCGCGCCGTGGCGGAGAAGTTCCTGGCCGAGGCGATCCGCCACTCCACGCCGGGTCCGGTGGCTAAATACATCAACAAGCGCATCTCGCTGCCGATCAGCCTGTTCCTATCGAAGCTCTGGGTAAGCCCCAACGCCATCACAGTCTTCAATATCCTCATCGGGCTCTTCTCCGGCGTATTCATCGCCGACGGGCACCGCTACGAGATCATCCTCCTGGGCGCAATCCTCTTCCAGACGGCCTCGATCGTGGATGGATGCGACGGCGAAGTCGCCAAGCTCACCTTCCGCTGCAGCAAGTTCGGACAATATATCGACACGCTCTCCGACAACCTCTCGCTCGGCAGCTTCATGGCCGGCCTGATCGCGGGCTACTGGCGGCACACGCATTCGATCACGGCATTCATAGCTGGCGGGATCATGCTCGCGGGCACGGCCGTCACTCTCTTCTGGATGATCCGCTATCTATCCAGGAACACGCAGTCGGCAAGCCTGGCAACCTTCGACACCGCCTACATTTCCCGCCTGTCCGGAGAACCGGGCTGGCTCCTGTATTTCATCAAGTACGGAAAATACACGCTCAAGAAGGACGTCTTCTCCTTTATGTTTCTCTCCTTCGCCGTCATTGGCGTGCTCTACTGGTGGCTCTTCATCACCGCGTTCGGCACCGCCCTGGCCGCGATCATACTCACGTACCTCAACCTCAAGGCATGGCGGGCCGCGCAACCGGACAGCTGCCGCGTTGGCAGAGAACTCGGCAGGGAAGGGGTGAACGTATGAAAACCAGCGAGACTGGGAATATCCGCGCAATAGCGTTCGACTTCGACGGCACGATCGTGGACTCCATGCGCGCGTTCGCATCCATCGCATCCCGCGTCATGCCGCGCCACTATGCAATAGATACGGAGACGGCGAGGCAGAAGTATATCGAAACCTCTGGCCTCCCCTTCTTTCAGCAGCTCGAGGTGATCTTCCCGGGCAACCCCGCAAACGCCTATGCAGCGGAGGAGTACGAGAAGGCCAAGCTCGAAGGATACTTCAGGGAGCCGCTCTTCGACGACGCGGCTGAGACGATCGCGCACCTGCGGCAGCACGGCATCAGGACCGCGGTATCCTCGAACAACTTCCAGCACCTGGTCGAGAATTTCGTTACGCGCGCCGGCGTGGAATTCGACATGGTCCTCGGGTTCAAACCCGGCTTTGCAAAAGGCCGCGATCATTTCTGCCATATCGAGCATGAACTCGACGTATCCCGCGACGCGATGGTGTTTGTCGGCGATTCCATGAAGGACGGCGAGCGGGCCCTCGACTATGGGATCAAGTTCATAGCCAAGGAAGGGACCTTCACGCGCGAGCAGTTCGCTGCGAAGTTCCCGAATACCACGGTGATTGCGAATCTGGCGGAGTTGAAAACATTTTTTTGAGTGATCACGGACTTCATATGCAGGCACTGATCATAGCAGCCGGAATGGGAAACAGGCTGGGCGGGCTCACGAGCGATAAGCCCAAGGCGCTGGTACAGGCGTCCGGCCGGGAGCTCATACTGCGCGCACTCGATTTTCTCGATCACCCCGATATCACGGAGCGCATCGTGGTCACAGGCTACGAAGGGGAGCAGCTCTCGGCATTTCTCGCGAAGCACAGTCCCGACGTCCGCACGATTCATAATCCGCGCTTCAGGGAAGGAAGCATCATAACTGTTGAGACCGCTCTCCCGCACGTTCGCGGCGACATGCTGCTCATGAACGTGGATCACATCTATCCGCGCAGGATGCTTCAGCACATCCTTCAGCATGCGCAGGGGATCACCGCGGTCTGCGACTTCGACCGCGAACTCGTGGCGGACGATATGAAGGTCAAGCTGGACGGCAAGCGGCGCGTCGTCGGAATCAAAAAGACGCTCACCGAATACGACTGCGGATATATCGGGATGACCCTTTGCAGCAAAGATGCGCTGGATGATTACCGCGGCGGGGTAGCAGCTGCACACAAGGAATACGGCGATTCCGCCAACGCCGAGGCGGCGCTGGCTCATCTCGCCTGCAATAATATGACAATAGACATCTGCGATGCATCCGGCATGCCCTGGCTCGAGGTGGATACGCCCGAAGACCTGGAACGCGCCGAGACGGTGCTTCGCCACAACCCCAATTTCCTCCTATGAAAAAACTCGCAAAGCAGATGCGCTACGTATTTCTTGCCGTGGGTGCGGTGCTCTTCATAATGCTCGTCAGAAAGATCGGCATCACTGCAATAGTTGAGAACGTGCGCGAACTCGGCTGGTGGTTCGTGCCTATCCTCGTGATCAGCGGGGCGGGTTATGCGCTCTATACCGCCGCGTGGATGCAGTTTCTGCACAGGCTCTCCGACGGCATCGGTTTCTTCGAGCTCTTCCGCATCAAGATCGCGGGCGAAGCGGTCAACACGATGACTCCGGCAAACTTCATCGGCGGCGATCCGATGCGCATCTACCTGCTCAAGAAAAATTTTCCACTCTCCGAGGGAGCCGCCTCGGTAGTCGTCGACCGCACGCTGCACAGCATTGCGGTACTCATTACGATACTTCTCGGTATCATCGTCGCTCTATTCACGTTCCAGGACCTCTCCGCGAACATAAAGTACGGCGTACCTATAGTGCTCGCCGTATCGTTCCTCTTCATGGGGTTCGTACTCGTGCACCAGCGCAAGGGGCTCTTCAGCCTGCTGATCGGCATCTGCCAGCGCTTCGGCATCAAGCGCGAGTTTTCGGACAAGACGGTACATCGCTTCCAGGAATTGGACAGCCACATAGTCGATTTTTACGAGTCAAACCATCGCGGCTTTGTGCTGGCGCTAATCTATCACGTGATCGGCAGGATGCTCGGCGTCGTGGAAATCTACGCGGTGGGCCGCGTGGTGTCGGATGATTTCACGCTCTTCGCTGCGCTCATGCTTGCAGCACTGGCTCCGATGGTCAACGCCGCCTTCACCTTCGTGCCCGGCGCTCTCGGCGTCATGGAGGGCGCGTACAGCGGCGTGCTTTATCTCATGCATCTCAATCCAGCCATCGGCATCACCATCCAGATCGCCAAGCGCATCAGGGCCGGCTTCTGGATCGTTCTCGGCCTGCTCTTCCTGAGTGCTGCGGACCGCCGCAAGGCCTGGGAAGAGGACGAGAAAGTCATCGAGGAGGCGATCTCATGAGCACGGGAGCGCGCATCTGGGAGAGCGAACCGAGGCGCGCCGTCGCCGACGTCTGCAACAGACTCTATGAGCGCAGCTATCTCGTGGCCACCAGCGGCAACGTCTCCGTGCGCCGGGGAGAGGGATTCCTCATCACTCCCGCATCCACGCGCAAGGATGCCGTTGGCCCTGATTCGATCATCGAGTGCCGCGCGGACGGCACGCCTCTCGATCCCGAAAAGCGCCCCTCTTCCGAGGTTGCGATGCACCGCGAGGTCTACAGGGCAAGGCCGGATGTGAACGCCGCGATCCACGCGCATCCGCACTACTGCCTCGCGTGCTCTCTCGCCGAGATCTCGCTCACCGAGATGCTCCTGCCCGAGCTCGCCATCTACATAGGCCCGGTTCCGCTCGTGCCGTACGCCACTCCCGGCACCGACGAGATGTGCGTAAAACTCGCGCCGTTCATCGAGAAGCACAACGCGTTCCTGCTCAAGCGTCATGGAGTGCTGGTGCTCGGCAAGGACCTGCAGGACGCGTACAATCGACTCGAGCACCTGGAGCATATCGCCAACGTGGCGTATCTGGTGAGCTCAATGGGCACGATCGAACCGCTCACGAAGACGGAGCTCCGAAAGCTCACCTCGCAGGCCCGCAAGCTGGGCCAGCATATCTCGCAGACCCTGCTGGAACTGCTGGAATAGGTACGGCGCCAGCAAAGCCAAGGCGAGAAACGCCAGCAACGCGTTTTATAACAAAACGTTGCTTGCGTTGATCCGGTGATCGATAAAGAATGGAAACAAAATGGAACGAATCAAATCAGCACTCCTCGCAACCGCGCTTGCGCTCTATAACGCCGGCATCTTCGTGGCGCTCAATGTACTCCTGTGGAAAAATCACATTTGGAACAAGAAGAAGTGGACCAAGCCTGTGATGGGAAAGGCGTGAGCTGTGGCGGATAGTTATGATTTGCTTATTATACAACCGCTTTGGTTGCGGATCTGCACTACCTGTTTTGTCCTGCTTCCAGCCGCATAAGAAATCTGTGCATCGGCCTTGAGAAATCTTCGTCGCTCGTATTGACCCTCTTCATATATGCGCTCATCTTCATAGATGCATTGATCTTTTGAAAGGTCAAACCCTCGGTGTCGTCGGATGGCAGCTCCTCGGTTCCTACGGGCTTTACAACATCAGGAAAATCGCAAGGCAGACTGGATCTTCCATCCGGATCAATTTTCATGGCATGTCTCCAGAGGATGGCGATTACGCTCCAAGATTATTATCGGCAAAGACACCAAAAAGTTGCGAGAATTCTCCTTCCCCAAATCCGACAAGTTCCACCCCGGCAGACGGAGCAAGCTTTCCGTAAGTATCCCGCGAGGTTGCCCGCGCGCACCACTTTGCTCCGCCTGAAAGACTTTCACGCTCGCATACAAAATGATCGCACAGGAAGAGATGATCTGCTGTTGAACATTCGTGCACCATATCAGCGCGCTTCCCACTTTTCTTCTATGATGGGGCTTGATGATGGATAAGTTTTTATCCATTCGCCTGATGGAGTTTGATTATGGATAAGTTTTTATCCGTTCGCCTGATGGAGTTTGATGGATTCGATGCTTGAGAAATCAACAGACATAACTTGCAAACCGTTACTCAATTTCGAAACTCAGCATTTCATTTGACGATGCACAGTCCATTCAATATATCCATTTCGTCATGAACGTTAACGAATTTTATTCTTTGTATTTCTTAACCTCTTCGAGAAGGGAGGACAGGGTATGAGAAAACGATTTATTATTTCGAGTACGATTTTGGTCGCAATAGTGCTGTGGTTCATCCCGACATCGTTCGCGGAGGGGGAACATGTCTCTCGTTTTGGAGAGTACAGTGGATACTCGGCACCAATTTATAATGGTTACGAACGAGTGTCTCAGTACGTCACTGTGCAAGAAGGCACAGCTCATGAGACCCGATTGGCAGTTGATCTGCTGATGCCTACTTTAGATGGTCGGCGTTTTTCCGATCTTGGGCATAAACTTCCTGTTATCTGGGCGCATGTCCCCTATCACAGGGCGAACAAATTCCCGAACGGGTTTGTTCTCAACTGGCTCATGATGTCAGAACCATGGGCATTGGAGTTGATGAACTACGGTTACGTCGTGGCACTGGTTGATATTCGCGGAACCGGCGCTTCATATGGCGTTAAAAACACTATGTGGAGTGAAAACGAAAGTAAAGACGCCTACGACATTACCGAATGGCTTGCCGCTCAGGACTGGAGCACCGGAAAAGTTGGTATGTTTGGATACTCATACCTGGGAACCGATCAGTACTTCACAGCTGCTGAAGCACCTCCTTCCTTGAAATGCATCTTCCCAAGGCAGGCCAATTTCGACACCTATGATTTCTTCTATCAGAATGGCGCATTCCTGGCGAATTCGCTAGGCGCGTGGGATATGCTGACAACGCTCCTCGATTTAAATCTTATTCCGGATCTGCCGACCGCACCTGTCGATGAAGATCCGGATGGGTCACTGCTGGCAGCTGCAATTGCCGAACACTCCGCGAACATCAATCCACTTGAAACTTTCGGTCCATCTTCATCTCCCTACAGGGACAGTGTTGATCCACACACAGGAGAGCAGCTTCACTATACCAGAAGCGTCAGCTCACACATTGATGAGATCAATCAATCCGGCGTAGCGATCTATCACTGGGGTAAATGGCTCGATCATTGGACAAGGGATACGCTGTACGCGTATGCAAACATGACTGTTCCGCAAAAACTTGCCATGACTCCCGGATTCCATCACCAAATAGACGTTCCTCTCTTATTGGTTGAGCATCTGCGTTGGTATGATTACTGGCTCAAGGGAATCGATAACGGAATCATGAATGAAGCTCCAATTCACTATGCGGTTATCAATGCGCCGGAAGAGCAGAAATTTCAATCCGCTCGCGTCTGGCCGCCATTGGTGAGCATCAAGACAAGACTTTTTTTCAACAAAGGTACAAGCGGCACGGTCAATTCGGTTAACGACGGTCGCCTGACCCTTGTTCCGAGCTTCCCACAGGCTTCGGATGAATACACCGTAGATTACACAGCCACTTCAGGTCCTCCAACACGATGGTCAACGGCTGCCGAACCTCCAGGGTCGCCGGTTGGATATCCCGACATGACTCCAAACGATGAAAAGGGACTCACGTACACAACCGATGCGCTCCCTGATGACGTTCAGGCAGTGGGAACTCCGGTGATTAAAATGTGGGTAACATCGACCTATCCGGACGGCAACTTCATCGCCTACCTTGAAGATATCGATGAAGCCGGTTTCTCAAACTATGTAACAGAAGGCGCCATCAAGGCTTCCGACAGGGCATTGAGTGACGCGCCGTTCGACACGCTCGGTGCGCCATGGCATCGTGGGTACGCAGAAGATCAGCAAAATCTTCCAAGCGGCGAGCCTGCCGAGCTGGTATTCGATATGCTTCCAGTTTCTTACATCTTCCAGAAAGGGCACCATATCAGAATTACGGTTGTGGGTGCCGACCAGAGCACCTATCCTGATGCAGGTTTAAATCCTGCACCTGTGGTGCATGTCTACAGGGATCTGCAGAAAAGATCACGGCTTGAATTGCCCGTAAAGGTGACGCCTTTAAGGTGACTGCTGTGTTCTGAAAAAGGGGACGTTTCCCGAAGGACAATCTGTTGAAATCCTTGTGGCGAGTGGGATGGAATTCGCGACGAGCGCCACGTGTGTACGGCGAGTGAGGCGATAATATCGCCAAACATCGTCAGACGGAGCAACGCTTCGAGGATTACAACCTGGCGATATTTTTGGAGAATGTCGCCGCACGAGTTTGCCCTGACGGGGCCTCATCTGCCCTTTGCCTCGCGCGGATTTTACCTTGAATACCCCCGCCCCGATGGCGTAGAGATGAGCCGTCATGAAGCCCACGCTCTCCTATATTGTGCCGCTCACCCAGGATCAGCGCGAGCTCGTGGAGCGGTTGACCGGCGAGAGCTATTACTATGGCTCTTCATGCGGGATTCCATTCGACGACAAGATCTGTTTCAGCCGTGAGGAGCGCATCGTCGTACTCAAGAAAAATCACATCGTCCCCGGAATAGATCCCTCGGAAAAAATCGAAATCATCCGCAATGGCGTTCCCACCAGCGCCTATACCGACGCATCGGATAAATTGCGCATCGACAACCTGTTCCGCGACATGGATAGTGTCGGCTTCTCGCTCGGAGTGGTCCCGCGCCTGGAATCCCGCGACATGCGGGAGTGGCGCATGGCATGGCTCGATAGCCTCGTGGGTCAACTAACGCCGGAACTCGCGGACGGCATCCATCTCATCGATCTGCGCCGCGCACACGTCCTTGAGTTCGCACTCTCCGACGCAGACGGCGTAACCGCCCTCCGTTATGGCTGGATCAGGATCGTATCGAATGACCTCGCGTTCGACAGGATATTCTTTCATGAAGCGGCGCACACCCTCACCTCCAGATTGGAAAACACGGATATCGAACTCTGCTGGAAGGATATCGCCGGCAATATCTATGTGGGCCAGCGATGGAAAGATGTGCTGAACGGAAAGAATGCCCTCGAGCAAATGATGCGACTGGGAGTGGTATCGCGGTATTCTCTGAAAGGTTGGATGGAGGATATCAGCGAACTCACCGCGCACGTATATACGAAGCCGGGATACGTGCGCTTTATGGCCGCCAGATCCCCCATCCTATGCGCAAAATTGCAGTGTCTGTGCGATCATCATTATATTAGCGACGAGCAGTACGAAGAGGTGATGGACCAATCCGCGAACGACGCGTTCCTCGCCCAATGGGAGGGGAGTGCCGCTGAAACCTATGGCCCTTTCGACCAAAAGAAACGAGAGCTCACGCGGAGAGGATTCGTGGCGAGGGGTTTTGTGGATGCGCTGGCAACCGAGAGCCCTTCACAGGATATCGCCATCACACTGGGGGCAATCGCTTATTCTCCGATGTGGGTGCGCAACGCGGTCACGGACTCGCCCATATTTGCCAACAGGATAGGGCTGCTCTACGAACAGAAGTTGATCACGGAAGCGGAGTATCGCTACGTGATGTCAGTGGATGGCGATGCAATATCCGCCAGACCTGAGAACGATCCCCTCCCCTGCTCAATCATCACCGACACCTGGGCCACGGCAGCCGCCTGTTACATCAGCCGATCGCCCAATGAGATCGCAGAATGCGCTTCCATGTTCGCAAAGGGCTTCGAAACGTCCGGTGCATCGGCAGCGACGTTCGTGCAGACATACTAGTCGTGAACCGACAAAAAAACCCCTTGGGTCTCCCCAAGGGGTCACGAATCACGATGCACGGTTCACGGTTTTCTACTCCGCCTCTTCCCCTATAAACATTTTTTTGTAGAACGGATCGTTCTCTGCGACGTCTACCATCCGCTCGGTGATCTCCTCAACCATGTCGCCGTCGACCGCGTCGAATCCATCGCCGACCGCGTCCCATACCTTCTTGCGCACCTTGCCCTTGAGCTGTTCGCGCTGTGCGTTGGGCACCCCCATGCGAACAAGGCCCTCCAGGTTTTCGCGGTCGCGGCGGATGACCTCATGCGCCACGTCGAAGAACTTGGACTCGCTCTTCTCCTTGGCCTTGTTCTCCTCGTTCGCGGCCTGTGCAGTCGTCTCCGGCCTGCCCGCACCCGTCACTGATTGTACCCATTTTAGTATCATAGCGCCTTCTCCCCTCTCCCACCCACCTTATCGCATATTCTCAAAAAATGTTGCGTGGTTTTTTTGCGGGATTTGCAAATTTATATTATCCGACGGGCCGTTTTTTATCAGGGCAGCATCAACCCGGCGATCTCAGACGCGTTTCAATCCCGAGAGCCCCTCCTGGCTCGGTCTTGCTTATATTGTAAGCAACGCGAAACTGGCGGGAATGATCAAGCGCCTCAAAAGCCGGGATCTCAGCGCTTCTGATCATCGCCATGAGTTGATGCGCGCGTTCGACGAGATCGGGGCCGTCTCCCTTTTCTCTTTCCCTCAGCACCTGAACGCTGCTCACCGCACGCCTGCGAATCATCTCGCACGTATTCTGAGGCATTGGGACGTCAAACAATTCATGAAGCCTGTTCTTTTCCATCATCAATTGTAGTGCACGCTCCGCCGCATATATCCTAATCTCGTCATCTATTTCGCCGAGCTCCACATCATAAGAACAACGACAGGTGAGTTCCGCATAGGCCTTGAATCCGGCATCCACCTCCGGCATCATCCTCTGCATGAGCATCCGATAGTCCTGCCTCTTCCGTTTCTCAGGGCTGTTCCTCGCGGCCTCGAAAATCTGCATCCACTTACGATCATTTTCATCATGCCATTCGTTGCATTTAAGAGCCGTTATCGCATCAAAAGCATCCATGAGGAGTCCGAGCCGACCCGATGAAAAACGCGCGAATTCACTGTCCCAGACGCCCATCGCTCCCTCGTGCATACCCAGTAGAATCCGAATCGGCGAGGTCTCCACTGGATCGCAGGAAAAAGTCTCTGCATATCGCATATAGTCGACAATACCGAAGAGGATATCCAGGATGCGATCGCCGGATGGACCGGGCAGCTCGCCGCCGAGCCGTATCGCCACCTTCGACGCCCTATGATCTGCAACGAGCGTCAATCCCTGCTGTACAGATTGCCGCAGAAACATGACAGAGGGATGTTCCTCATCGAGTAAATAGACACTCTTGATCGAGATATGGCCAGTGGCGGTGTCAACGATGCTCGAAGCGAACTCAGTGGCGTCAAAATCCTCCATATCGCCTTGCTCGAGTTCGATCTCAGCCGAGACGTCTACCGGTATCTCCCCAAGAGAGACGACGTCCACGTCCACATGAGACCCGTTCTCGGACGACATGGTGAAATAGTTAGCTGGCGATATCGCCGCGAACGACATGTGTCGCTCCTCGATCTGGGTGTTGTTCCACGGCACTTATCGGCTGGAGAGAAAATTAGTTGCGCAATTTTTTGACCGCGGAGGCCCCTCTTTGCAGGGCCATCTCCGCTAGTGCCGCTGCCTGAGGCTGGAGCTGGCGGCGGCCGTGGGTGACGATTCCGATTCTCTGAGCCCCTTTGAGCTCGACTATCTGCGCGATGCGCTGGCCGCGAAGTCTGTGCTCTCTGGCGGAGAATGAGGAGAGCAACCCCACGCCCATGCCCTGCTGCACCAGCGAGCAGATAGCCGCGGGATAGTGCATCTCCATGTTGACGGTAAGCATGACGCCGTGTCTGCGGAACACGTCTTCAATCAGGCGGCGGGTATGCGACGAGAGTGGATATACGATCAGCGGTTCTCCGCGCAGATCCTTCACGGAGATTTCTTTGCCCAGTTTTCGCGATCGAGGCAGCACCGCGACGATGGAGTCGCGATAGAGCTCGCGCACCTGTACCCCTTCCGGCACCTGGTTGATCACGGCGATAGCGAAGTCGAGTTCGTGGTCCTGCACCATCTCGACCAGCTCGCCGCTCGTGCGCACCACGGCCTCGACTTTCACGTGAGGGTGCTCTCGCCGGAACGCCGCGAGCACGCGGGGCATGAGCTCGATGGCCGCCACGTCGATCATGCCGAAGCGCACCGAACCTTTGCCCAGGCCCGCAGCAGAGCTCACCTTCGCCGCGAGGTCATCCAGCGTCGCGAGGATCAGCCGTCCCTCGTGATACAGGAGGTCTCCCGCGGCGGTTGCGCGCGTACGCACGGTCTTGTCAAAGAGCGCGACGCCGAGCTCCCGCTCGAGCGCGCGCACCTGCTGGCTCACCGCCGACTGCGTGAGCTTGAGCCTGCGCGCGGCCTGCGAATACCCGCGCTGCCGATACACCTCGCAAAAAATCCTGAGTCTCTGAAGGTCCATATGCTCCTCGGTCGACTTGTTTGCGAAATTACTTCCATCCGGCTCGGTTTTTCGATGTACCGACACGTTCACATATTCGCCGCTCTGGGATCGTCCGGTTCGGAACGGCGCCTCCCAGCGAAGTGGCCAGCGACGAGGGAAGACCTCCCGAACCGCGCCACAGCACGATGTCGCGCGTATGGCGCAGGATACCGGCGGCGGCTCCCGAGTTTCGCACTTCGACTCGACCGGTGCCCTATTGTGCCGGCTGCCACTATATTATTTTTTCTAATCGGCATAAGTAATTTTATTAATTTGACTTATAGTACCGGCGTTGTTAGGGCAAGCGAAATTTCAAAGGAGGAATCACATGACTACGACCACGAAGCCGCACACGATCAAGCCGATTGACGGAAAGCTCGGTATCCTGCTGGTGGGCCAGGGGGCCATCAGCACCACATTCATCGCGGGCCTCGACGCCATCCGCAAGGGCCGCACAAAGCCCTTCGGCTCGGTCACGCAGATGGGCACCATCCGCCTGGGAAAACGCACCGAACACCGCAGCCCTCTCGTCAAAGATTTCGTACCCATCGCCAACATCAACGATCTCGAAATAGGCTGCTGGGACATCTTCGAGGACAACGGCTACGTGGCAGCCAAGAAGGCCGGCGTGCTGAGCGATACGGATCTCGAGGCAGCCCGCCCCGTGCTCGAGAAGGTAAAGCCCATGCGCGGCGTGTTCGATCAGCAATGGGTCAAGAAACTCAACGGCACTTACGTAAAGACGGCAAAGACCAAGCGCGAATATGCGGATCAGCTCATGGATGATATACGTAAATTCCAGAAGGAGCGCGGAGTTTCCCGCACGGTCATGGTCTGGTGCGCATCGACCGAGACCTTTACCGAGAAATCCGACGCCCACCGCACGCTCAAGTCGTTCGAGAAGGCGCTGGACGACAACGACCCGACGATCGCCCCTTCGATGATCTACGCGTACGCGGCGCTGAAGCTCGGCATCCCGTTCGCAAACGGCGCGCCGGGCCTCACGGTAGACACGCCGGCGCTCATCGAGCTCGCGAATGAGACGCGCACGCCGATCTGCGGCAAGGACTTCAAGACCGGACAGACGCTCATGAAGACGATCCTGGCGCCCGGTTTCCGCGCCCGCCTGCTCGGCCTCAACGGCTGGTTCTCAACCAACATCCTCGGCAACCGCGACGGCGAGGTGCTCGACGACCCGGGCTCGTTCAAGACAAAGGAAGAGAGCAAGCTCAGCGTGCTCGACACGATCCTGCAGCCGGAGCTCAACCCGGACCTCTACGGCAACATCTGCCACAAGGTGCGCATCAACTACTACCCGCCGCGAGGCGACGCCAAAGAGGGCTGGGACAATATCGATATCTTCGGCTGGATGGGATATCCCATGCAGATCAAGGTCGACTTCCTCTGCCGCGACTCGATCCTCGCGGCGCCGCTGGTGCTCGATCTCGCGCTCTTCATGGACCTCGCAAAGCGCTCGGATATGCGCGGGATACAGGAGTGGCTCAGCTTCTACTTCAAGTCTCCGCAGACCGCGGATGGCCTCTATCCCGAGCACAACCTCTTCATCCAGGAGATGAAGCTCAAGAACACGCTGCGGTATCTCATGGGCGAGGAGACGATTACGCATCTCGGGAACGAGTACTACGGGATGTAGGCGTTAGGCGAGCAACGCGAGAAACGCAAGCAACGTAAAAGAGGCCGGCGGGAGAAATCCCGCCGGCCTTTAAGTTCGTTGTCAGGCGTTTTCGTGCCTCTCTGCGCAAGGACGGAATGTCAGACGGAGGAAATCTTTCACAAATATTTCAAGATGTTGCAATGGTTCACGGTGTGCTCCGTCTGGAACAAGGCGCGAAGGCGCGGCAGGGTGCGGCATCAGACGGAGGAAAATCGTGAATCGTGCAGGGCTGTTCCGTATGCATCCAGCCCGCTCGTTCCGGTTCTACGGGTGCATATCAATCAGCATTCAAATATAATCTCGTCCCTGTCGAAAAGATATCAGCCAAGCTGCATTTGCCGAACCATTTATCGTCACACTCAAGCTCAAGATCTCTGCTGAAATCTGCAAGCACTACGGCTCCCATGATGTCATTCTCAAGAATGTCCTCATAGAGCTGACCAGATCTTTTTTGAATATCCGCCACTCTCAGGTCTTGTCCGAAAGAGAACGTGAGTCCTCCCAAATCAGCCCTAAGCTTAACGATGCGCTGCACCAAATTACTGCTGCGGACCAAATCCAGACGTTGTTTCAGCGTATCGCTATCCTGATATTCGACCTCGTAAGTGCAAAACCCTGAGCACAAATACCTACTACTCATCTTTTTCACAATTTCTTCCTGATTTGAAGCGCCAGTGATGACCTGTTGCAAAATTTTTCCCAATTCATTTGCTTCATCACGCAGACGCTGGATCTCCGCATCAAGTCTGGTTTGGTTATCTGCAGAAGGCTGCTTTAATGTACAAACTTCGGGTTCAGGGCACTTTCTGTCGCGGTAAATGATTTGTGGCTCGCACTCGCACTTGCACGTATCTGAATGTCTTGGAAACATACCACCGATCGGCATAAACCACCTCCATTAATTAAGATATTAAATTTATCTCAAATTGATTATCGGGTGAATCAAAAAAATGTTGCGTGTTTTTACGTGCCCCAAATCCGACAGCAGTTGTAACGTATGGATGTTACCGGACAAAACCAACCAGAATTTTTTCAAAATCTTGCTGATTTTGGACAACACACCCCCATCAGACGGACGAAAGTTGGGCAGCGCTGCAGCGAAACGCAGCAGCACGCGGGCAGCGCTTTCTTATAATTACCCTCAGCGATGATTTTATCAGCAGGACCGCCTGGCATGACCTTTGCTTATTCTGGAGGCATGGCCTATCTCCCCAGATACGAGATCGTCTACGACGGCGCGTGCTTTCACGTCACCTGGCTGTGCCACAACAAAGATTGGCTCCTCCAATGGGAGTGGGCCAAGCGCGCCTACTACGACCTCCTGCGCAAGTATAAGGGCAAATACGGGATTGATATCTATTCCTACAACTTCATGGACAACCATCCCCACCTCGTCGGGCATCTTACGGATAAAAAAGAGTTCTCCGCGTTCTTCAGGGTCGTGAACAGCCAATTTGCCAGGATCGTCAACAAACACCTCAAGAGGCGCGGCCAGGTCGTCATGGACAGATTCAAGTCACCGGTCATCGATTCAGACGAGTACATGCTGAAAGCCATGGCTTATGGCGATCTCAACCAGCACAGGGCGGGAAAGGTTGAGCATCCGCGCGAAAATGAATGGTCTTCGTACCGATATTACGCCTACGGCGAGGAAGATCCGTTCATCACCCCATCTCCCTCGTATCTGGCTTTGGGAAAGACTCCGGAGGAGAGGCAGCGGGAGTACAGTGCCATAGTCGAGGCGCTAATCGAACATCGCAGGCTGATGAATATCTCGCACACGTATTTCATCGGCGACCCGGACTGGGTGCTCAAGAGATACCGCGAGTTATGCGAGAGACTCGGCAGAAAGGTGACCCATGCGATGGCAAGCCGTATGACCGGCCCGCCGGGATAGCCTTCTTTTCGACGCGATACATTCAATAATTTTATCTCATCTTATCTCATCACGCAGCGGATCGATGTCGAGCTCTGTGCGAAGCTCATCGGTTTTGCTTCGAGATATCCCTTTCACCACAAAAATCTGCGAATGATCGGCGATGGATGCTGAAATACTGCCTGAAAGACGCTCATCTCATGTCAGCGATTCCGCGAATATCGTGCGGATGCCAATCCGGATGCCAATCTTGATCCGTCTGATGGGGGGCGGTTCCCGCACGGCGGAGCGCTGTGCCAAACCTCGCTTCGTCTGGCGGCGGCTTTTCTCTCGCATACCCTCTGGACATCGCGAGTTATTTCCCTGATAAACGGGTTAAGGGGGCCTGCAATGGACATGATCTTTCTCGCTTATCCCGCCGCCACGATCGTCTGTATCCTCGCCCATCTTGCGTTCACGCGTCGCGAGCGCACCGCTGAGTACGTGTGGGGCGTCATGCTCGTCTATGCCATCTTCTTCAACGTGGGGCTCACCGGCCTCATGGGGTTTGCGGCTCATGCGTTCCGGCCTGCGGAGACCGCGGCCTTCATCGGCTGGCAGCCGGGCAGCCCGTTTCAGTTCGAGGTAGCGTGCTCTAATCTGGCGTTCGGAATACTCGGGATATTGTGCGTCACGGTGAAGGGAACTTTTCGACTCGCCACCATCCTCGGCTATTCTATCTTCCTGGTAGGCGCGGCCTACGGCCACATCCAGCAGATGCGCGAACTCGGCAATTATACACCCGGCAATGCCGGCGGGCCGTTGTATGCAGACCTCTTCACGCCGCTCGTGCTGCTCATTCTCTGGGCCGTGCACTTCGTGACAAAGCGAAGGGTGCTGGCCGGTAGCTCATTTCCTACAGTTTAAGCCCTGTACATCGCCAGTTAATCTCAGCGGAACGTGTTTCTTCCGTAACGACGCAGGCAGGGCTGCATCCGTCCTTGGCAAACTCCGGCTTCATATCGAGCGTAAACCACCACGTCCCACTGTGTTCGTTGAAGCCCTCAGATGCGCCTATCTTGCCCTTCTCAACGCACTCGCTTCCAACGGCGATCGAACGCGCCTCGTCCGCGGAGAGCGTCGCAGGCGAAGCTCCCGCAGCACCCGCCTTCACGCCCATGCCCGCCCCGCCGCATTCCGCCGCCACCAGACAGAGCAACATCGAAAGGCAGCCTATCTGAAGCTTCATAACAACCTCCTATCCATGCTGCTGAACCGCATGACGGAGCATGACGGAGCAAAAGGTTACGGCGCAAAAGGTTTGGACCGCATGACGGAGCAAGAGGTTTACGGAGCAAGAGGTTTCTCCGTCTGACGAGTTTTGACGGGTTTTCAACGTCACATCCTCTTGGGTATCCTTACCTTGCGCAGGCGCTTTTCGAGCTCGAGGTACACATCTACAGGTTCGCCCTCGTCGAGCCATGGGTCGCAGAAGAGATCCCGCACGAGCGGTTTTTTCACCGCGCCGCTCACGAGCCCGTAGTAGAGCCTGTCGCCGAGCATGTAGCCCAGCGCATGCGTGAGCGACAGAAAGAGGTCCATGCGGCTCTTGAATATTTCAGTTTTCGCGAGCGGCTTGCCCTTGCGCTCGAGCTTCTTGTATTCCATCACCAGGTGCGCGGTCTCGTACTCAAGACGCCGCTCCTTCGGCACGCGGATCGTCTCGAAGTACGCGAGCAGGTCCGTGAAGTCCTTCTCGTGAAAGCACTTGCGCTTGGGATTGACGGTCTTCGAGCCGAAGAAACCGATGGCCTCGTGCAGCACGTTCGCATAAAACGCATCAACGATCTCGCGCGGCTCCTCCTCGCCCGAGCAGAGGCTCTTGATAAAATGAGATGCTTCTTCCGCCGCGTGATTAAGCGAGAGGTTGGCGAGGTATACGAACTTGGCCTTTGCGATGTAGTAGCTCTCGCTCGCGAGTATCTGGCGCTTGATCGTCTCGAGTTCCTGTTTTGAGAAATCGCCTCGCTCGCGCAGATACTTGAGAAAGCTCAGATCACCGCACGTGAAGACCTCGACGTCGTCCCGCTCCCTGCCCAGCTTTATCTTGAGGAAATCGCAGAGCCGCTCGACTATCTCCAGAAAGCTGGCCTTTGCATCCGCATAATCGATCTCTCCCTCTTCGTGCTCCAGCCAGTTGAGATACGAGCGCTGGCAGATGACCGGCGGAGTATGCATCCTGCAGAAATTCGCGTCTGGCAGCTTCACCACTTCCACGGAGTCGTCGAGCCCCTTCTCGGCCAGACGCCAGTAGATCGGTTCGCTGTTTTCGTACAGGATGAGGTTCTTCCTGACGACGCCGCGGCGCGCAAGTTCGCGCTCCACGTCTGAAGGTAGATGAGGCGGCGCGATATGCAGATCGCCGATAAATACGAAGATGCGGTGACCTGGATTTTCCGCCGCAACCCGCGCCACCACAGCGCCAGCGGCCGCATCGCGGCGGCGCACGTCCGACCCCTCCGCAGCCGCGTCGATGGCAAAGACCCTGATGCCGTGATAGCGGCAGAAATCGAAGAGCGGCTTGAAGTTCATCCACAGGTCGAAGACCCAGTGCTCCTGCAGCTTAATGCGGCGGAGAAAGGTCGCCTCGCCGATCGCGCCGCTCATGTACTGGTCGAGCGTCCTCTGATGATGTTTGTGCAAGAGCTCCATGCAGACCACGAAGCTACGGTCGCGCTTGACCACGGCCTTGAGGATGCGAAGGAACGAACGCTGGGACTGGTTGCAGGTGTGATAGTCGCCCACATAGATCAGTTCGGAATCGAGGATCGCCTCGATCATCTCCTCCTGGTCGGCGACCCGTTCGTACCGCCGCACGGCGGATCTGTACGCGCGCTCGTACGAGTCAAACCCGGGCTCCTTGACGAGGATGGAATGCTCGATCAGATCCCGGTTCCACCGCCAGAGCTTTTTCTGGATTGCAAGCAGTTCGGTGCGAGGTGACGTTGACACGAAGCACTTTTATCACATCGACTAGTTCGCGGCAAAAGCAAAATGGCGGTCAAAGTTGATAGAGAGTGCAGCTGCGACGATAAAGTTGTTGCAGTCCGAGCCCTGCACAAAATGAAGGTTCTTCACCCTCTCGTAGCCCCCGGTCAAGTGAAGTCCGAGGTTCCCGTGAAATTTGAAGTCAAGATCAGCAAGCCCTCTGTATCGCTGTTCGGTGGGACCGTCTGCCGTCTTGACTATCGGACCTGCCGTGCCGTCCGGATTCCTCAATTCAGTATAAGAATTAGATCTTCGGTAGTCCCAATCCAGCGTGATGCCATACCATATCTTCGAGGATAATGTCTGACGGAACAGGAAATGAAGCGTATCGGCGTCCGGCCCGGCATCCGTCCCCAATAGTCTGCGGTTTATCGTGAAGCCGTCGGTATAGAGGCCGTGCCTGAATTCAAGCGGATTTGTATGCACGTATTCAGCGCGAAGGTCCATTGTGCCAGTGGAATTCAACGCCGGCAGATATATGCCACCCAGGTACGAACAACCCTGAATGAGCGTCTTCTTTATCGATTTCCAGTAGTCCTCTATCGCCATGTTGCCATAGATCTGGAATCCGCGGAGCTGCGGTACGCGAACGAGCAGATCTATCTCGAATGTATGATTGGTCAGGTTGGGTGAATTCGGATCGGTGCCAGCCGGTCGGAAGCCCGAGAATTCGCCGAGTACATCGAGGAACGATGGCGCAGGCATGCCCTCGCCGCCTATCTGCACCGCGTGACCAAAGCCGAGTTCCACATATTTTGCAGGCGCGAGGCTGATTTTATAGCCTGCGAGCCACGCCCATTTTTTCTCGTATTCGGGTCCGAAGTTTGTGCCATACAGCGTATATCTCCAGCGCCCAAGATATTTGAATATCCATGGCAGACGTGCGGGAGTAGGATTCGTGATCCATACGCCGTCGAGCGGTCTCGGGTTTGTGGAAAACAACAGGCTGCCGCGTTCACCAAATCCCCAGAGCATGGAATCACGGCCAAACTTGAGGCTGAAGTTGCCGGCACTGAACGTGCCGTAAGCGTTCTGCACGTATACGTGGCCGGTCATGTCCGCATCCCTCGGCACATCCACTTCAAATCGCGGCCTCACGTAACCGGAAAAATATTTCCCCGTCTTGAATCTCGCCACCGCCTCTACGGCGTTCAGCGTGCCGAATATAGGGTGTCTGCCGAGATCGTAGTCTGCCAGAGGATTGATCTGCGCGTTGATCGATCCGCGTCCGTTGTCGGGTGGAATCGTCGTAGGCGCACTTGAGAGGTACTTTCCGTAAAAAATCGATTCCTCGAAGGGATGCACGCGATAGCGCATCCTCTCTCCATCAAGGGCGCCCATATCCACGAGCTCTTCTTTGAATTCGGAGCTGAGCTCTTTGATCACGATCTCGATCTGTTGCCGCCTCTTCTGCTCCCTGGCGAACTGCAAAAACGAATCCGCGTCTTTATCCTCTCTCTCCTTGAGCTTCTGCATCGCCTCCGCCGTCATCCTGGCGAATTCGGATCTGGGGTAAGGCCTCTGGCCCAGAATCGGCGGCTCGACGAGTCCGAAAGCCACCAGTTTATCCAGGTCGCGATAGAGGGGGCTGTCGGGAGGAACGCTCGGCGAGCTTTCGGCAGCCAGAACGCCGCACGGAAGGATTATGAAAAAAAGCATGAGGAAAATCGCTGCGGATTTTCCAAAGATGATGTAAACGCGGTTGTTCATTTGTCTTCCAGGATATGTCCCTTGCGCCTTCGTCCCACGATGATAAGCGCGGGAACCAGGAATATTGCAGCGAATATGGACGTGAATTCGCCTATGATGGCCATGAGACCGAACTGCGCCACCGCCTGGTTGTTGGATCTTGTGAGCACAAAATATCCGATAGTCGTCGTGAGAGAGCAGAGGAAGACCGCGCCTCCGGTATGCCGCAGTATATCTAATACCCGCTTCTTGCGATCCTTGTGAAACCTGATCGCCACGTTCAGCGCATAATCCACTCCGACGCCGAATGTCAGCGGCAGCGCGATAAAATTGAAGAAATTAATACGTATATTCAGCAGGGCCATCGCAGCCATCATGACCAGGACGGCCCATATCAGCGCAACGATTATGACGTATCCTTCGCCCATCTTTCTCACGAAGAACATGACAAATATTGAAACGGCAAGGAACGCCGCAAGAGTGAGTATCGGCGCTTCCCTCTTCACTATTTTAATGAGGTCGGCGAAGATAAGCGATTCGCCGGTTGCATGCAGCACGCGGCCGTCGGGCATCTTGATGTCCTGAATCGTATCGGCAAATCGCATGAGGTTCCGCCCGTCGCTCAGGGGTTTGCCGGACCTCGGGTTGATATAAGCGAACGTACCGACCTCGCCCTTGAGATCCGTGAAATTTCGCACCAGATCCTGCGGCAGGTCCGAGATCGTTAGCTCCTGCGCTTTGAGCGAGCGTTTGATCTTCACAAGCTGCTGGCCGAGCTCGCCGCTGACGGCGCCTATCCAGGATTCGTTCAGCAGTCGATCGAACCTGGCCAGTATCGCAGCCTTCCCGGACTGATCCTTCGGCAGCAGGTCATAGACGCTGTAGCAGTTATCCACCATCCTCTCAGATGGCGGATATAATGCGTTCTGGCGCGCCACCGCCTCACATGCGATGGGCCCGTCTTCGGGTTTGTCCAGCATTACAACCGCCGGCGTCATCGATCCGATCCAAAGCTTCGCCACTCTTTTTTCAAGGGCCTCTGTCCCCTCGACGGTCGACGCCCTGTTGCGCAACTTGGAAAAATCATACTCGATGGAATGCGGAATAAATCGCCAGACCAAAACAGCGGAGATAATTGCCGTCACCAGAGAGAACACGATGATTCCCAGCGGAAAATGGTATAGGAAACGGTCCATCGCCGGGGCAATAGCGCTCGTGCGTTTTGGCGTGGAGAGCTTCTTGAAGAGTCTCAATACGCTTTCGGACATGACGACCATCAGCGGCAGGAGAAACATCGTGAAGAGCCAGCAGAACATCACTCCGATTGAACCTATGAAACCGAACTGCGAAAGCCCCCTCACTCGCGCGATCATGAGTATGACGAAAGCGATGGCGGTCGTTGCGGCTGCAAGAAACGTGGGCAACGCCGTATTGGCGAGCGCGTGCTCCATCGCATGTCGGGGTTCGTCCCCCTGCTTCCTCTCCTCAAGGTATCTGCCTATGAGGATGATCCCGTAATTTATTCCGGTACCTATTATTATGGAAGCCAGGAATGCGGTCTGCGTGTTGAGATAACCGATCGCCAGACGAGTCACGGCAAAGGTCAGCGTGATTCCGAAAAGGAGCGTGATGCCAAGAAATGCAACAATGCGGATGCGCAGGAAATAAAGCACGATGGATGCGGCTACGAGGAAGATACAGAGCCCGGCCGTGGAGATCATGTCGAACTTGAGGGTGTCATACTCCTCGACGGTGGTCACGACGTTGCCGCAATAGCCCACTCTCATATCTTCGTCGTAAGACGACGGATTGAGCTTTGCTACGAGATTTTTGATCTGGAAGATCAGGCCGCGCGCCTGTTCAATTTGGATGGCCGCGCCTTGCGGCCTGACCATCATGATCAGAAACCTGCCCTCTTCGCCGCCGTAGTGGTCCCCCGTGACGGCAAGAGGCATCTTCATATTATTCTGGTTTCGTTCTCGTATATCGTCGGTCTTCAACGTGAGCGGAGGCTCCTCCAGGCCCAGGTCGAAAAAAAGCGGGGTGCGTTTCAGCTTCTCGTAATCGACGATCCTCTTGAGGCGGTTGTACAGGATTTCAAGATCGGCTTTGCCGATATAACGGAGGACGTTTTCCTCGTAGAATTTCCTGATCTCCCTCACGTTCGCTACCACGTAACGGATCTCGCCTTGAGGCATGGCCTCTATACTTGCCGTGAGATCGTCCACGAACTTCGCATTGGCATCGGCATTCGGCCCTTCCACCGCCACCGTCAGGACTGAAATCCCCCCTACTCGCTCGAGCATGCGATCGAGCTGGGCGACGCTGGGCGATTTCTGCGGAAGCAATTCCTTCAAGGAGCCGCGGAGTTCTAGACCGGAAGCGAGATAGAACGCGCACACAAAAACAAGCACGAACACGGCGGAAACGGCTATTCGGTGCTTGTTCGCGAACTTCAGATACCTGCAGAAAAATGTCTCAAGAAATGTGCCCATTGGACCTTGTGCCGGCAATCGCGCGCCTGGAAATAGATTTCGCCGCAAAGAGAACCATCAACAAGAGGTTGATCATGACTTCCGCCTTATAGACGATGAAGCCGTCGATGTTCTCCCTCGAAGCCTTGCTGAATACATAGAGCGGATTTCCCAGCCACTGACTCACTGCATCCGGCTGCTGGATCATTTCGACCAGCGAGAAATGAAATCCGCTCATCGGCCAGAGAGGATAGATCTGAAAATTATAGGTGATCGTGTCAGCGAATATGTGCAGGAAATAGCCGAGCGCCAGATAGAAGAATATCCTCCAGAAACCTATACTCCCCACCAAAAGCCGCACCAGTGGAGTCGCTATCAGCGGAATCAAGAGCGCAGCCAGCGGAGTATGCAGGATGTTGTGCGGCCGCCACATGCCCGCCGGCACGGAGCCGGCCAGATTGAGGACTATGACGTCAAAAATGTGCGTATATGCGGCAAGAATTTGTCCGCCTATCAGTAAACAGACAAAATATCGTTTGCGCGTTTCTTTCCTGCTCCAGAAAATGAGAAAAAAAAGGAATGCCGCGTTTCCGAATTGATCGTGCAAATGCATTGCCCAGACGCCGGGCGAAAGGAACGCGGTCAGCGCCCCGAAAACCAGAAGAAAAAAAACATAATATGAAAACGCAGCCAGCGTCTCCTTTTCCGTAGTGACGTCGATATTTCCCGCCACCGCGGACGCGCACATGAAATGGCCTATCGGAGTCATGCCACCTTCCCCCATGGTTTCGATGCAATGTATTTCTTTCAGATTTCAAGCGGAAGCGCATAGCGCTTTCGAAGCCTGCTCCACACCCCCATCATCCCGCATGCGCCGTAATAGGCCGCTATCGCCACCGCCCATCCCGCGAAAATATCTATCACCCAGTGATGCCGGAGATAAACAGTGGAGAACCAGAGGCTCGTGACGAGCGGGATGTAAGCGTACCAGACGATCCTGAACGTGCGATTCACATTGCGGAGCCGGAATGCGTAGATGAGCGCAACGCTCGACAGCCCCACGTGCAGGCTCGGGAACGCGCCGCCGCTGATGACCGATAGGCTGTCCCACGTGCCTTGCAGCTTGTCGAACAGGAAGAAGCCGTAGAGCCTTGATGGTTCGGTGAAGAGGGAATCGATGAAGTAGCGCGGCGGCGACGCCGGCAGGAATACATATCCCATGAATCCAAGCACGTAGGCGATGGTTAGCGCGAGCGCCATGTGCCGCAGCTCCATACGCCTGCCCCATACAGAGAGCAAAAACATGATGAAAAGCGGCTGGAACAGGTAGAGAGCGTAGGAGACTGACATCACATCTGTGAGCAGCGGCGAGAATATGCGCTGCGCCCAGAGTGTAGGCTCTATTCCGAATATCGCCACGTCAAGGTTATAAAGGGTTCCAGCAATATCAAAATCCATCGCCTGTCCTGCGACGTCATGCAGATTCTCGTAGATGAATACGATTAGAAGAAAAGGGATCCAGTCGCGCAGCATGTGACCTGTTTCCGCCTTCCGGTCCCCGGGCCTCTGCACTGCCCGCACGATTACTGCAACCGCAACAATAATTATCGGCAGAAGGACCGTTGCCTGCATGAGCCGTATGTGGCCGTTCAATGCGAGCACGGAAACGACCAGCAACAGCGCCATGGCCATCAATATGATGAGATCGAAGCCCAGCGTGGCCATCCTGTAGAGGAGCCACTCCTTGAGCCCCAGGATCAGGGTGCGCAGGGAAAACCCCTGCCCGGCCAGATGCATGGCTATTGAATGAAGGTTGTGACCCGCTCTGTCGGAAGGCAGTATCTCTCTCTGGGTGGCCATAGGGGGGCGGATGCTATATATTCGGGCATTCGTTGACAATAAAAAAGTAGTAAGGGCGCAGAGTTATGTAACAATTTGACAAAATCTACCGCTTCACGGATAAGCCGTGACCAGTAACCTGTAACCAGTGACCAGTGACCAGTGAAACCTGTTTATTCACAGGATTTTTTCTGATCACTGATTACCGGTCACTGGTCACTGACCACAGGTCACGGCCTTTATGAAAATCGGCATCGTCACAGAATACTTCTACCCAACTCTCGGCGGAATTACCGAGAATATCTACCATTTTTCAAAGGAACTCCTTCGGCGCGGTCACGATTTCCGTATCATCACCGGCAGGGACGGCGATCCCGGCGCAATAGAAGACGAAATCCGAAGGCGCATCATCTATGTAGGCAAGAGCACGCCCGTGTTCTTCAATGGGTCGTGCGGAAGGGTCGCACGCGGTTTCAGCCTCGCTAGAAAGATGAAAGAGGTGCTGGCCTCTGAACGCTTTGACATCCTCCACCTCCACTCACCGCTCTTCCCCACATTGCCAATGCTGGCCAATCTCCATGCAGACGCCCCTGTGTTAGGAACCTTTCATACCTGCATGGGAGACGATATCTATTACAGGTTATATAAAGGCCGCTGCCTCGATCTTCTCGACAGGATTGCGGGCCGCATCGCCGTATCGGAATGCTGCGCCCGCGAAAACGCGGAGCACTTCGATCGCTCCTTTGACGTGATCCCCAACGGCGTTGACGTGGAATGGTGGGTGAAAGATGCAAAGCCGCTCGACAAATACCAGGACGGCGTCTTCAACATCCTCTTCCTGGGCCGACCCGATACCCGAAACGGGCTGGATACGCTCATCCACGCCTTTGCCCGCGTTCATCGCAAAAACCCGAAGACTCGATTGATTGTAGTGGGCGATGGCCCGCTGCGTTTTTATTTCGAGGGGCTCGTCCCGGACGACGTGAGAGATTCGGTGATCTTCGAGGGCGCTGCCTACAACGAGCGGCCGAGCTTCCTTGCAAGCGCGCACGCATTCTGCTTCACTCCCACGATCGCTTCCTTCGGGATAACGATACTGGAGGGGATGAGCGCAGGCCGAGCCATAATAGCATCGGACATCGAGGCGTTTAGGGCGCTGCTGACCCACGAGGAGAGCGCGCTGCTCGTGCCTCCGGCGGACGAAGATGCGCTGGCAGGGGCGCTTGAGAGGCTCATTGAAGACGAGGAGCTTCGCACGGGACTCGCCGCAACTGCTGCAATGCGCGTGGAGCATTATGACTGGAAGAGGGTCGCGGAAATGCAGATTGAGTATTATAGGAAGATACTGGGCTAGTTGTATCCACAGGGAGGGCACTAAAATTTCTAAATCCTCACTGTTATCGCGTTAGATGTTGTTGAAACATAATTGTTTTATTGGATCAAGGTTCTTTGAGAGTTTAAAGTGCAAGTTGAGCAAGTCGGCAAGATTAGATTTGGCAGCGAGATTCATCTGGAGCAGGCGCGTTATCTGCATCATAGACAGCGCAGATTTTGAGAGATGTTTCAGCCAGAAGATGACGAGATAAGCTATGAGCGCAATCCAGATTTGAATTTTCACAGCATTTTCAGAGGTTCCATAGAAGGATTTGATTTTGAGGTTCTGCTTGATCCAGCGGAAGAAGAGTTCCACCTGCCAGCGTGACTTGTAGATATGAGCGATAGTCAACGGAGCAAGGTGAAAGATGTTGGTGATGAAGACGAGATCTTTTCCTGTTTCAGGATCTTTGAAAACAATTCTTCGTAAAGGAATCGGGCAATCCTTTTTTGCGTAATATCCGTCAAAGAGGATAGTCTGATCAGCCAGCAGCCCTTGTTTTTTATTAACTTTGCGGCGCTCGATTATTTTAAGGTTGCTGCCCTTTTTTAATCTTGTGACGAAGAAGACTTCCTTAACTTCAAGATCGTTATAGAGGCTGTAGTCTTCGTAGCCGCGATCCATGACTACAATAGATCCAGCTGGGAGTTGCAATTTGTTGGCGATATTTACTTCGTGGATATTGGCTGGTTCAATGACAACGTACTCCGGGATGTTGCCCTGCAGATTCAAGAGGGTATGGATCTTAACGCCAGCCTTGGCGCCCCGAAATGGCGCCCAGGAAAAAAGTGAAAGGCAGAGATCGATCGTCGTAGCATCAAAGGCGTAGAGAGGGTTTTTGAATCGGAATCCATGTGATCGAGGAACCGAAAGGATGCGCTGGTAGAGTTTTTGGAAGAAATACTCGAACAGAGCAGCCGGCCGTTTTTCGTTAGCCCTTGCGAGGGTCGAAAAATGAACCGGCCTGGTCCCCCAGTGATATAAATGATGAGAGACGCTGCTCAGGTTGGACCAAAGATCTCTTAAGGATTTTCGCTGGGTTAGCTGGCCGTAGAGCATTGAAACGAATTGACCCCAGCAGTTCAAATGACGAATTTTCTTGTCGCCATGATACTGCTGGACGGAGGACTCAAAATCATGTCTCGGAATATGTTTGAGTATTTGATTCATTATGGTATTGGCGTGACCCATAAGCCTGCCCTCCTTGTGAATACTGTGTTTGCTGGCGCTAACCAGTATTCGTTGTAACAAAAAGGACAGGCTTTTTCTATGTTTCTAACGCGACAGCAGTGCGGATTTAGGATTTACAGGTCCAATAGCCATGAAAAAACTGGCCGTCACAATCATTGGCTGGATCGTATCGATCGCGCTGATCGCCGCGCTGGCTGCGAGGCTTGACTGGCACACCATCGCCGCGGGGCTTGTACGCGCGCGATGGTCCATGCTGGCCCTTGCTGCGATCCTCAACATCGGGGTCGTGGCCCTCAAGGCGCTGCGATGGCAATGGCTCATGGGCGCTGCAAAGGGCCCCGGCTTTCCGGCAATCTTCAACGCAACGATGATCGGCCTCGCAGGCAACAACGTAATGCCGGTGCGCGGCGGCGACTGGCTCAAGATATATCTTCTGGGCAAATGGGCAAGGACGTCAAAAGCGGCACTCGCATCCATCACCGGCCTCGACAAACTTTTCGAGGCAATGTCGATACTCGTGCTCTTCGGAGCGCTCTCATTCCACTCCACTTTTCCCGAGTGGGTGCAGCGCGGTACGCTGATCGTCTCTATAGTCACGGCCGTATCGCTCGCCATCTGCATCCTGCTGCTCATGCATCACCGCAAGTCGCAGAGGATCGGCAGCGACTCCGCGGGAAGGATAAGCCGTATAGCCAGCGCGCTGGGCTCGGGCATGGAGATGCTTTCGCGAAAGCACATGATCGCTGCGACGCTTATTCTCTCGATAATCTCATGCCTCGCGCAGATAGGAACGATCATTCTTTGCCAGAAGGCGTTCGGGCTGCAGCTCGACATATGGATGCCGGCAATTGTCTTCGTGGCGATCAACCTGGCCATCATCATACCGTCAGCGCCAAGCGGCGTGGGCCCGTTCGAGGCCGCCGCGGTGCTCGCATATACGTGGCTGGGTCTGAGCCCGGAGTCCGCGTTCAACATAGCTCTCGTATACCATGCCGTGCAGTTTATTCCGGTAACCGCCATCGGAGCAGCGCTGTATTTCAAAGAGATCAGCGGTAGCAAAAGACGTAAAATCGAACGTGAACCGTAAGCCGTACGGTTCACGGTTCACGAATCATGGAGGTTCTCATGCGAGACAATTACATCGTCGGAATCATTGGTGCAGGAAACATGGGCGAGGCGCTTATCAAAGGGCTCTTGCGCTCGAACCTCGTTCGTTCTTACGAGATCATCGCCTCGGCGCGAAAGCCCAAACACGTGCGCCTTCTTGAAAAAACTTACGGCGTGCACACGACGAGAAATAACCTCGCTGTAACGAACTCCTCGGACACAATTGTCCTCGCGGTGAAACCACAGGATATGGCGCATGTCTGCGACGAGATCAGGCCGGCGATATCGAAGAATCATCTGGTCATCTCAATTGCAGCGGGAATCGATTTCTCCAGACTGCGCAAGATGCTGGGACCCAAACCCAGGCTCATACGCGTAATGCCGAATCTCCCCGCAGTGATCGACGAGGGCATCTCGGCAATATTCTGCGGCCCCAGGATGCCGGAGCGATACCGGAGATTTGCGCACCAGATATTCCAGGCCGTTGGACAAACTGTCGATGTCCGCGAGGAACGGCTCATGGACGTCATCACCGGCCTCTCAGGCACGGGCCCCGCCTATTTCTTCGCGATGATGGAGGCGCTCCACACCGCAGGAAAAAAACTCGGGCTCACCGATCAGATGGCCCGCTCGCTCACGCTGCAAACGGCAGTCGGCGCAGCCGAGATGGCATCACAATCAAGCCTGGACCCGGAAAATCTGCGCGCGCAGGTGACGTCCAAGAAAGGCACGACCTGGGCCGCGATGAAGCACCTGAAGCGCAAAAATTTCTGGAAGACGATGGAAGAAGCGGTGCGAGTCGCAACGAAGCGGGCGAGGCAGTTGCGAAAGATGAGCAAATGAAGATCAGCGAACGTTCCGATGGCGTCACCATCGAGTGCCGCGTGACCCCGCGCGCGTCGCGCAGCGCTGTCAAGGGCGTGCGCGACGGAGTGCTGCTGGTCGCCCTCAACGCGCCGCCCTTAGAGGGTCGCGCAAATGAGGCGCTCATCGAATTCCTGGCCGACCTGCTGGATGTTCCAAAATCTCGAATCTGCATCATGAGCGGAGAACACAGCCGCAACAAGGTTGTGTTCGTAAAAGGCCTGTCATCCCGCGAAGTCTGCTCTATCATCGAGAAGTGACAAGCGCGTGAAGGCGCAATCTCCTTGACAAAGCGGCGCATAATAGACTATGCCGCGCCTTCGTTTTTCAAGACGACTCGCATACTGCATTGATCTGCGCGTTTTTCCTCATCTGTTCGAATGGCAGCGTTTGCAGGGTCGATCCACACAGATTTTCGTGAATGAACGACGCAACTCACTTATCAAGTGCGCCGCTTCGTTTCCAGGAGTCTGTTTGTTTGAGGTAAGTTTTATGCCAGCAGTAGAATGTATATCGCCTCTTGTTACCTTTCCCATCGGCGCCGATGACGGCGTGGAGATGGATGTGGATCTATGGTGCGCCACGGCGACGGAGGCTGCCATCAATATCCAGCAGGAGAACGCCGAGGGACTCGAGAGCATCTACGACCATGCCGGCATTGCGCCTGAACTGCGAGCCGAGGCCACACGACGGATCGCAAGCGCGTTCTCCACGAACCAGCTGCTCCGGGAGGGCAGGAGATTCCTGACGGCGGTCGCCCCCGCGTCCGATACGGTCGATAGGCTTGCAGCGCATTTTGACAAAACCGCCAATCACTCGCCGCGGCAATGCGCTCCGATGACGGACGCGCAGACTTACATCGATGAAGCTAGATCGCTGCACGCACGAGGACGTGAAACGGAGTCCCTTCAACATCTGGAGACGGCCATCGACACATCCATACGCGCGGGCGACATCTTCGCAGCGCTCTCCTGCCTGAAGCTGATCCCGGATCTCGGCATTCGGACCGGCGATCTGAATATGGCGATCAGATTGGCCGAGCATTCAGCCCGGCTGGGCGATCAGCGGGGCGCTAGCAATTACATGACAAGGGTCTTCGAAGCCATGAACGTGATCTCACCGACCAATGAGCCTGATGCGCTCCTCCTTGCACCCGCCAGGAGCTATCTCAGAATCGGAGCTCTGGAGGGTGCGGGAATACTTATCGAGACCGTAAACGACGAGGAGATGAAGTTCCTCATGCTGCTGGAGAAGGCCGATGCGCTGATGAAATTCCGGCGCAATGATGAGGCAAAACGCTGCCTGCATGGCGAGTGCATCGCGCTTGCTCGATCCGCAAAAGAGCGCCCCTTGCAGCTCAAGCGTTTGCAGGCAATAGTCGATACCTTCATCGAACACAGAATGAAGGACGACGCGACGGCAATTCTCAAAGAAGTCACCGAAGTACTGAACAACCGCAACGAGGGAGATCGCGACCACCTCGCTTGGGCGGCTCAGGCAATGAAGAGCCTCGATTACCCTGTTGAAGATATCGTCTACATGCTGACCGATGGATGGCTGCATGAAGATCATCCGGATTTCCAGGGCGCACCTGGCGGTTGGGCAAAGCGGCAATCGCAGGCGCATATGGTGCGCGAGCGCTGGTGCGGCAGACTCGATCACATCGCGGACGAGCTGCTCACGGCGTGACGGCCAAAAATCCCAATAATCAACCGAACTCGCACATACTCAAGAGGCGGAACAAAAACAACGTGGACTGTTAACCCTGTTTTTTTACTTTTTTTTGCTACGTGATTTTTTCCTCACCAGCCCGCCGAGTACTGAGATATCCTGCACATCCTTGTCTCTTATCACGCTTCTCTTTTCCGCGAGCAGGTCATCGAGAGATAAGATAGGGATGAAGATATCCTTGCCGACCTGAATGGTACTTCGTTTTGGATAAACGTCTTTGAACTCAAATTTCTTGAGTCTGGTCAAGACATCGAGCCTGAAATAATCCTGAAAGAGTACGATTTCATGTTTGAGCAATTCTCTGGCCGATATGAGAGATGCTGTCCCGAACCTGAGCTCTATAAGCACTTCGAGAAGCCGCTTTGCGTTTTTTTCGGTGGGATTGATGAGAATATCAATATCCTGAGTGGTACGAGGCACGCCATACGCTATGGCAACGACCCCGCCTACAAGCAGGTATTCAATGTTTGCGCGGTTTAAGGACGCGAACAGATCTAAATGTCGTGTGAGCATCTTCATGGGGTGATTCCTTTGGGGCTATCAACCTGATGAAGTCCAGCCACTCCAGGGCAGCGAGCAGCCGTTCTTCGATCGGCTTCTCCTGAAACCATTCGGCCTTTGCCTTCAGTGACTCTTCTTTGCGGGAAAAAGATATATGCTTCATATTCAACGATAGCTATAACATATGGTCGCCATGAATTCGAACGGAAACTCGGATTTGTGGCGTCACAACATGGAGGTCTGGGCAAACCACAGCCAAGCACAACTTATTGAAATACTTACGAAATATTTGCTCCGTCTGACATCATGCATCATGAACATGAACATTTGCTCCGCCTGCCTACGGTTCCTGGCACCGTTATTCTCAGAAAGAGACAGGAGTCGGGACCTTGGGGTCTCCGGCCGTGCCGTCTCCAAGGCCCAGCTTTCCGTTCTCACCCCAGCAGAAGGCTTCGCTCTGGTCGGTGATGCCGCATGCAAACATGGCAGCGCCCGCAGCAACGAGCGTCCAGTTGTGATCGCCGCTGAGGAGCGTGGGCGTATTAAGCCCTTCAATCATGCCGTCGTGTAAGAAACTGCCCCAACACCAAACGCTTCCATCGGATTTCAGTCCACAGCTTAGTCTGCTTACGGCCAGATCGATCCAGTCTTTTTCAGTACCGATCATTTTTGGAACAAGTGAAGAATTCTTTGTGCCATCGCCAAACTGGCCATTTGTATTGTCACCCCAGCACCAGAGCGATCCATCGTGTTTAATGGCACAAGCATGAAAATCCGATACGCCAGCCTTGGCCCAGTCAGTATCTGTACCCAGCCGCGTTGGCACGTGTCGTTCGATTTTTGTCCCGTCGCCGAGTTGTCCACTTGTATTTTTACCCCAGCACCACAGCGAGTTGTCCTTCTTGATGGCGCAGGTGCTCTTGTCGCTGCCGACATATATTTTCTTCCAATCAGAGGACTGTGTCGCCTCCTGCGTCGGCAGGAACTTCTGACTCTGGTGTATACCTGTATCGCCGATTCCCAGCTGCCCGTACCAATTATCACCCCAGCAATAGAGGGTTCCCGAGGATTTAATCACGCACACCACAGAGTGTCTTGCTGAAATCATCGCCCAGTCTTTATCGCTGCCGACCTGAGTCGGAGTGGAAATCACAGCCGTTAGATCGCCGTTCCCTAATTGGCCCAGCACGCCTGAACTATTGACTCCCCAGCACCATAGCGAGTTGTCCTTCTTGATGCCGCACGTCGCAGTCTCGGCGAGCGCCACGTCAATCCAGTCCTGAGAGACGGTCTTTTCCTGGACAGGTGCTAAGGCGTTTGTAGTCGTTCCATCGCCGAGCTGGCTACCCGTATTCTCACCCCAGCACCACAGCTCGCCGGATTGCTTGATAGCGCAAGCGTGCCTGTCGCCTATGGCAATGAAATAGATGCCGCCATCCTCTTTTGCCTGATCCCCGGAGGTCTGATCTGACTGCTGAGTCTGATCCCCTCCGCCCTGTTGATCGGCCGAAGTTGTCTCCGTGCCGCTGGATGTCGTTGCGCCTCCAGGTTGGGACTTCGAGCACGCGGATGAGTACATGGAAAATATCGCCAACATTACGATGAGAAATGCCGCTGCCTTCACTAAGGATCGCTTCTTCATGACTCTCTCCTTTCGGAAGTCCTTCACGGCCTCCTAAATACAGCAATTTTCGCGCCAGAGAGAGAGAGAGAGAGAGAGAGAGAGTAAGAATATCAATGGGTTAAGTGATGCCAGGCAACCGTGCGCAGCCTCTCAAATCGGGAATCCTGCGCTGCTGGTGTCCGATTTTTGACGTCTCGCTGAAAACCAGGTCTCTGCCCATCTTTTTTGGATAAGTACTGGTTAACGCCGCTTCATATTCATATGATATTTCAAAGCGTTATACGCGTTAACCGATTATCCGAGCTATAACTCAGAAAAAAACTGATTTCTTCTATCATTATCATTGATCCACAGGATCCACCGTGCCTTGCACCCTCTTTTGATTCATCCGGGATTTTTGTGTCTGCGAGAGAAAAATGAAACGAGATTAGACGTGCAGATTCAGAGCAGGAGAGACGAGAAAGACAAAGTCGAGAGAGCATGCGCTGCCTCATGGCAGCGCCCCGATCTTGACGGCTGCCAGCCTGAGCCGTGATTTGAGAGAGTCCCGCTCCTGAACTCTCATCAGCCCGAACGCACACGCCAGATCCAATGCTGCCGCCACCTCCGCTATCGACCCCACCGAGATCTCGAAGAACCTCCGCCGCT
>JAJZQH010000001.1 GCA_021810905.1 bacterium | reverse complement strand
ATAAATCGTATCCTCTCGTCCATTAGGTGACTCTCTTTCCAGGGCATGGAATCCTCCTCTCCATACCCTAAATAGTGTCACCCATGATCCCGGTCTATTCTGTTACCTATGTACCAGGTTCGGACCCTCTCTCGACTTTGTCTTTCTCGTCTCTCCTGCTCTGAATCTGCACGTCTAATCTCGTTTCATTTTTCTCTCGCAGACACAAAAATCCCGGATGAATCCAAAATTTTCGCCGATTTTGATGTGTCAGATCAATCACTTACATCTAGTGTCGGATTTGGACTTTAATATCGAGCAACTATTCCCGAGGGTTGACGAAGATTGCACCGAGGGCTAACAAAATAGACCTCGCTATATTGCGTTCCATAGGCGGTTTCCCATGGTCAGCATATTTGGCGCTCCATCTTTTTCTTATTTCCTATCTCCAGCCCTTAACACTGGCTCGAGCACTCTTGGCGAGTTCCCGGAAACCTCTCCAGATGCCATTAGCGAGGCAGAGGAAGTTGTCGATCGCTATGTGGAATGCGGAAAAGATAGGGAACTGAAGACTCTCCTTGCCCGCTACGAAATCCCCTTTGAGCCAGAGGTAGTTCGGCAGATTACCGCCGCTCGATTGATGAAGCAGGAGATGGCGGATGCCCGCTGGCATGCGGTAACAAAGTCCGTGGCCCATTTCTCAAAGGCAGTGGAGCTGCTGGATGAGGCGCTCGCCGTAATCCGCAAGATCCGCGATCCAGAGGGGCGAAACGATTATCTGAACAGACGAGCCCTCATCCTTTGCCGCATGCACCTCGGCACGGAGGCGCCGGTCGTGAAACCGCTGAAGGATGATGCGTCGGTTGCGCTCGCCGCAATCCAATCCTCTCCTCAGGAGATCACTCGCGAGCAACGCCGTCTCGTGCTGAACGAGGCAATCCCCCATTTCGTCAAGCTGGGCCAGGAGGAAGAGGCGCGTCGAATCCTGAAGTTCCTATCAGAAGAAGTGCCTTCGCCGATCGCCATCTTCGGGAGGCATGGGCTCTTATCCCTCGCCGAGCTGATGGTGAGCGTCGGCATGCGCGGCGAGGCAGCAGAGAACGTGCGCCTTATCATCTCGGATCGTCAGGAGTTTAATGAGGATGCCGATGTCGATCAGCGGTTCATCATGCGACGCATGCTCAGCACCGCAAGCCTCCTTGGCGATCGCGACCTGCTTGCCGAGTTGCCGGAGGTGATCGATGTGTCCATCTACACCGATCCCATCTGTAGGTCTTACGAACTCACTCTCTCCGTCGCCCTCTTTAAGGCGGGACGGATAGCCGAAGCCTCTGCGCTGGCCAAAAAGAATCTCGCCTATGTTAAGAAGTACCTTAAGACCCATCAAGACCTCGAAACGATCGACTCGTTCGATGAGGAGTCTGCAGACGAAGTGATGAGCGACCTGATCTGGGCCCTTGCCGAACAGAAAATGATCCCGGAGCTGCGCACCGCGGCCGCTCTCTACCAAGAGAGGGTCCGCGCCTTCAGGAATCGCGGTATCTATGATGAAAATGCAAGCATGGTCACTCTCGCCAGACGGCTGGCCGGCGCCGGTCTTTACGATGAGGCTAGGAACGCGCTGGAAGAATATTTTGCGCAGCGCGAGATCCATAATCACGGCTTCCTGTGGGTCCCTGCACGGCACCTGCGCATGGAGAACACCATGAGCACGATCGATTATCTGCTGCAGGCCGCAGAGGATTGCTATCAGAAGGCGCAGGAGGAGGCCGCACTACTAGGCGGTTTGGGCAGCGCACCCTTCAGGCAAGAACTGCGACGCCATATAGTCGTTGCCTCTAGCGCGTACCTGAGGATGATCGGCAGATTACCGGAAGCGCGAGGCCTCTTCGCCAAAAGCCCAAGGTTCGTCAGGGCGCTCGCCGGCGTCATCAGCAAGAATGACAAGAAACCGCACTCACCGCGCTAATTTTGGAACGTAAACCAAGGTGTCAAGTCTTGACAAGCGACAAGTTGGGAATGCGAACCAGTAAGGTGGAGCAAGAGGGCGTTAGGGGTTTGGTGATTGAGTTATGAGGATTCTTGCGATGACTCCCAAACAATTTGTCGAACAGTTCTGGGCCGTGATGGGCGCGAATGATTTTCTTGCTGCCTCGCTGCTGCTGCATGAGCAGTTCTGTCTGGAATGGCCGCAGTCGGGCGTGCGAACCATTGGGGCCCCTTGCGAAGGGTTTGATGATGTGATGAGAATATCGAGATGAGCCTGATCGCGACCCTTAAGCGAAACCAGAAGTCCTTCGGCGATATCTTTGATCTCGATATCAAGCATGCTCCCTTTGTGGAATTCGACTTCACGAAAAAAAATAAAGAGCTCATGCGGATCGATAGCGCTGATCCGAAGGCGTTCGGCCGGTATATCGACGGAATCATGAAGAAGAGCCGCTGCCGGGTCGGAGTCGGCAAGTACCTCGAGGAGAGAACGATTTACGATCACAGCGCCTTGTTCGGCGGAAAGACGAGGAGGACGGTTCATCTGGGGATCGATCTCTGGGCCCGACCGAACACAAAGGTCTTTGCGCCGCTGGAGGGGACGGTTCACAGTTTTGCCAACAACAGCGCTCGCGGAGACTACGGCCCCACGATCGTCCTCAAACACCGTCTCGAACGTCACGTCTTCTACACGCTCTACGGACATCTCAGCGTGGATTCCCTTAAAAAGTTGCGGGTGGGGAAGCGTTTCAAGAAAGGCGCTCTTTTGGCGAGGGTCGGAAACTATCCGATCAATGGCAACTGGCCGCCCCATCTGCATTTCCAGATCATCGCGGATATGAAAGGCAAGCGCGGAGACTTCTTCGGCGTCTGCTCTCCGAAGGACAAGGCGAAATTCATGCGGCTCTGTCCGGATCCGAATTTAATCCTTCAGATTTCCGGCGAAGCGATGTTCATGCGATGACAGAGTGATGTGAAAGCGATGGTAAGGCGATGCTCATGCGATGAAAGGGCGATGGGGGAAAAGCGAATGAATCCAAAACAGGTCGTTGAGGAGTTTTGGCGGATGATGGGAACGAATGATTTCTTCGCTGCGACGGAGATGCTGCATGAAGATTTCTCTCTCGAATGGCCGCAGTCTGGAGAGGTGATTGTCGGCAGGGAAAACTTTGCGGCGATCAATACCAATTATCCCGCTGCCGGGAAATGGCGGTTCACGATCAATTCCATTCTGGCAGATGGGAACGAGGTCGTTACCGACGTCACGGTCACGGATGGCAAGAGGACCGATCGTGCGATCACCTTCTCCACGGTTCGCGACGGGAAGATCGCGCGGCAACGCGAATTCTGGCCCGACCCCTTCGAAGCCCCCGCCTGGCGCGCGCAATGGATTGAAAAAAGAGGACGGTTTACGGTGGGGAAGTGATTGAAAAGCGGAGATGCCGGCGCCCACGGGCTCAGGCGGGCGCGGGTGACCAGGGGCGGCGGGCCCTTGGGTCTTTGTGATGAAGGAAGAAAAAACATCAGACGGAGCGACGTATTGTGCTGATATTTCAAGGTGTTATCCCATAACACCTGTTTGATCCACCTGATGTTTGATGTCAATGTGTTATGCGTTTCAGGACCGCGCTCCGTCTTGCCCAGCGAATAGAGCCTAAATAAATTGCTACCTCGCGCAACTTTGCCCCCTCCAGCAACCGATAATGAACTGAGTTTTAATCGTTGTCTCCAGGGGAGACAATCGACCTTCATCAGAAAGGGGTACGTCATGTCCTGGGAACGCATCACCGATATGAAACCACCAGTAGAGGATATCCGCCTCACAGGACATCTGCTCCCGGTTCCAGATCCCACGACGCCGGCGACGATCGCCGAGGTGATCGATGGTGATGGCAATGGATGCCCAGACGCTTATGTCGATATCCATTCCTCTCAATGCTTCAATGGAGTGGTATGCGACGAGGGGGATGTAAAAAAGCATATGGAGATCTGGATTCACACGCCTCATACCTATGGCGATCCTGATCTTGATGACATGTTAAATCATGAAGCCCTTCAAGACATCTATTTTGGCCCCATACAGGGCGCGGAAATCTACATAGGATCGTTTGTTCCAGGCGTTGCAGGGGAGCAGGTTGCAGTTATTCATGATGGCGAATTGCGCATCTACAAATGGATGCCGGATCCGTCGGAACCCAATGTCTGCAAGGAGCAGAATCCGAATCTTGCGGCGCTCGAAGGGCCCCCGAAGCCGCAACCTAAAAGTCGGGAGCAGCACGGGAAGAAAGTGCCTCCGCCTCTCTCAGAAGATCGTCCGGCATCGATTCCCATTCCTGACACATTCTGATGCCTCATTCATCCGAATAAGCTGGGTCAACGATATCTTTTAGGAATATTAATATGCTGCATGTCCCGAAACCCCGCTCCGTCTGAGCGGTTCCCTGGCGTCGGATTTTCTCGCTCAATTCGCGCTACGAGGCGACGAGCCCTGCGGCGGTCGCGCCCGGCCGATGCGCTCGATCTTCTGGAGCAGCGGGATCGTGTTGCTCTCCCGCAGCGTCCGCGCGCTCGCGCCGGTACGGGCCGACATGGTCCCGGAAAAATTGAAGAGCCTCTTGCTCAAGGACTCAAGTCCCATGTCGATCCCCGCAATGACCTTCGCGATCCGCGCAAACGCTTCCGCCTCGATCGCTTCCAGCGGCACCTCCTCCTTCGAGGCCGCCGCAATTGCGGCTCCGCTCCAGAGGTCATGGATGCTCTCATGCACAAAACTCGTGTTGTGCCCGATGAGATAGAAGACGCCATTCTCCATGAATTCGAACCAGTCGAGGACAAGGCGCATGTCCACTCCGCCGACTCTGATTCTTTCGGCCATGGACGAGAGCGTCATGATCCCGCCAACGAGGAGGTGCATCGTCGTCTGAAGGAGATCGATCACATTTTCAGCGGCGTCGGTCGAGGCTGGAATCGTGCCCCACTTTCCGATGCACGCGAACGCGCTCCAGAGGGAGATCATGCCCCGCACGGGATCGAATGCCCTGGGATCGAACAGGCGCGGCTGCACAATAGGAGAGACGTCGACGACGAGCCGCTCGTGGAGCGGCATGCCCGAGAGCCGGTGATACGTGCTCATGACCGCCGTGGCGAGTCGGACATCGTCGGAGAGCCTGCGGTGATAGGCCGTGGACTGCGAGAGGTGGAGCAGCAGCTCACGAGGCTCTGCGATCTCGGGGAGCGAGCAGCCCTCGATCGTATCGGAGTTGCCCGGAATCGCCTCGAGCTCCTGCGCGACCGCGGTGATTTGCCCCTCCCCGCCATCGAAAATCGTCTCAGTCGCATCGTTGAGATAGAGATAGTGGGAGGTGCTCATCCCCATATTGAACTGCGCGAGATCGGCAAAAGAGGGCATAGTTCGTTCTCCTGTGTCGTGCTTATCGGAAAAAGCGAAAGAAAGTTGCTCGGATTTTTTTCAGGATATCATTGCCTCTTCATCGCCGTTTCATCGCTGTTTTGCGATCTTTGATCACTGATCAAGCAAACGGATCAAAAAAACAGATCAATATAACGGATCCGTGAACACAGATCAGGGCAAGGCCCTGATCTGCCTTTATGCGAGCCGTAGCCGCGATTTGAGGGATTCGAGCTCCTCCCGTGTGATCAAGCCATACACGAGCGAGAGATCGAGGAAAGAGGCAGGAGCGATGATAGAACGACGGAAAATCCATGATGAGGCGATAGAAAAAACGGCGGGAATGACACTTCAGATATCCCGAAGAATTTCAACAATACGATTCCTGAGGTCCGGCAGCTCACGTTGAGTGATTTCCCAGACAGCGTTCAAACCAGTGGGATTCGCTCATAAAGACGTCGCGGCCGACCGCAACGTAGTCGCGGATTTTATCCGCGGCATCACGAATGTGCTGGAGATAGAGCAGATCGCGGTTCACAGATTCACGGCCTCCTTGAGGACGCTCTCGCGTATGTACGGACTCAGCGACTCCTCGGTCACGATGTCGACCGTATGGCCGAGCAAACGACATGTTGGGAATGTGAACCAGCAAGACGGAGCAATAGAGCGGTAATGGTTTGATGATTGAGTGATGAGAATTTCTGCAATGTCCCCCAAACAACTCGTCGAACACTTCTGGGCCGTGATAGGCGCGAATGACTTTCTTGCTGCCTCGCTGCTGCTGCATGACGACTTCTGTCTGGAGTGGCCGCAGTCGGGCGAGCGGATTATCGGGTGGGGGAATTTTGAGGTGCTCAATACGCTGGATCTCGCTGCGATGTATCCGCGCTCGCCTTTTCTCTTTCATCGGAGTATGAGGAATGTCATGGGGGCGCGTCCTTCGCCGCTCGCTTACGATGAAACGATTCTTCAAGAACATCATTCTAGCCTTGACGACGGCAGCGGTCTTACTGGTCGTCTGGCACCTCTTCTGGGGGCGGCTGGTCCCGTTTTCAGGCATGTTCATCGGTTTCAAGGATGTCGGCAGCGAGCAGGTGATCGTCTTCTTCCATGACGATCGTGAAGAGGCGCGTGCGGTTGCGGCGCTCGCTCGTTCGCTCCTCCCGGAGGCCGCCCTGACGCTCGGGATATTGCGCGGGCGCACGGTGGAGATCGTGCTGTGCAAAACAGAGGAGGAGTATAGAAGGTTCACCGGATCGTCGACGCGCTTTGTCACGATCGATGGAAGGATCTTTGTCTCGCCGCGGGCGATGGCCGATGCGAAGAGCGGCGTGATCCATCTGCGCGCGTATCTTGCGCACGAACTCGCGCATGCGATCCTGGCGCAGAATCGGTCAGTGACGGCGCTCCTTCGCTTTCCCGCGTGGCTCGACGAGGGGCTTGCCACCTCTGCCGCCGGGCAGATAGGCCTGGACGGCTACTTCGATGAGGATGCAGTCTGCGCATGGGTCCGGGAGGGGCGGGCGGTGACGCCATCCGATTACGTCCGTCACGGCTCGCACGCAGCCTCGATCGCGGCTCTTCCTGAGAATGATCGCTATCACTTCCTGTATTCCGAATTCGCGCTTTTCGTGCGCGATCTGATGGAGCAGGGAGGGCGCGGGCGTTTTCTTGGATATCTCGAGGAAGTCAATAAAGGAGCGGACTGGCGAGAGGCGTTTGTTCGAACGTACTCCGCTGCGCCGGATGAGGCGCTCGCGGAGGTGCTCGCCCGCATCTGCGCAGAAGATTCCGCGAAAGCAAAACCGCACGGTGCGAAAAAGGGGAGATTTCCCGGTTTGTAACTTCGTCGATATTTATGACGGGGATATTTAATAAGGATGCTTTGGTAGGTAGGTGTTGCAATGACAGCGCTACCATTTTTTATGTCACATATGTGCCCGGTTCAGACCCGAGAAGATCTGGCGATAGATCGAATACTGGCCCGAGCCCTTTGAAGCCCCAGCCTGGCGTGCGCGGTGGGTTGCAATGAAGATGTGAACCGGGAGAATGGGATGATTCCATCCGGCCGCGAGTTTATACCATGGCAGCGCAGAAATCTTCGGCGGAAACAACGGCGTTGGCCGCGAGCGATGCAAAATCCAACTCCCCCGTCGGCTTCATGCCGTGGACGACCTGCAGGGAATATTTCGGTTTGAGAACCTCATGGAAGTGCCGAAGAGCGGGCTGAACTTCCTTTTCGCTCAGTTTGCACTCCACCAGCATGAACGGTCGATCGTTTTGAGTCACCAGAAAATCCACTTCTCTTTTTTCCTTATCGCGAACAAAATGCAGGTTGAATTCGCCAAGTCCCGTATCGGTCCAGTAGTGGACGGATTTCAGCAGATGCGACGCGATCATGTTCTCAAATCGCGCTCCCTCATCTGCCGTTTCCGACCAGTCCCATAGGTAGAGTTTCGGGGTTTTCATGAGCGAGCGTTTTACGTTTCTGGTATAGGGTGGGACCAGATACACATAGTAGAGTGCCTCGAGATATTTTATCCATCTCCTCACCGTATCGACGCTGACGTGGACATCGTCCTTGAGATTGTTCAGGTTGAGCAATCCTCCGATCCGGCCCTTGAGCAGGGAGACCAGCAATTCCATCGCTGCAACATCCTCCAGCCTGGATAGATCGCGCAGGTCTTCACGGATGAGCAGCTCTTTCCTTGTTCTGATCCACTTGGCGTGTGATGTCTCCCTGCCGGCCAGAAACGGGGAGGGAAAACCGCCGAACCTGAACAGATGGCTGTAACTCTTCGGAGCTCGTCGAAGTACCTTCCTGAACAGGGCCGTCTCAAAAGTTTTGTTTTCAATCTCGCCGAATGAAAGGGGATGATGCCGGTAGGAATAATATCTGCCGAGAAGGCTGTCTCCTCCTTTTTTGAAGACGTTCAGGCGCGCACTGCCGGTGACGATGATCCGATATTCATCGTGGTGCTTGTCGTAGAAGCCTTTCAGCCATCCTCTCCATTTGTTGTTCTTATGAATTTCATCCAGCACGATGACGTTTTTGGAACCGTTGCGCTTCTCCTTCTCTGTCAGAAATTTTTGCGGGGAAGAGCGCAGGAATATCCTGTCATCCGGATCGTCCCAGTTCCAGTAGGATGTAGCGCTGGATTCGTAATGTATGGCCGTCGTCGTCTTTCCTGACTGACGCGGACCAACGAGGATGGCCATGTTCGATTCCGCTTCAAAATGATCCTTTAGGACTTTCTTATAGATTCTCTCGATCATGTTGACCAATTTACGACATGTCGTAAATTGGTCAAGACCAAAATGCGACGGTCCGTAAAATGGTCGAATCACCGCGCCGGGAAATGAAATCCCTCAGGCGCCTCTGACTGCCTGGGCTGCTGAAATTAAACAGGTTGCCTGACAGCGAGATATTGCTCTCATTCGGTTCTCTCGAATCAGCTGTTGATGCGATCCAACTGCGATGGTAAGACGCTGGCATTGCGTTTGTCTGATTGGGAGAGAAAACCACGGAGGGCATATGGGAAAGGCTACGAAGGTGTTGGAGGAGGAACATCGCATCATTGAGAAAGTCATCGCGACCATCGCCATGATGATCGAGACCATGAAGGGCGGGAGCACAGGCGATCAGGAGGCGCTGCGCGATATTGTGGATTTCATGAAGGTGTTCGCGGACAAGTGTCACCACGGCAAGGAAGAGGGGCATCTGTTTCCGATGCTGGAAAGAATGGGCGTTCCGGCATCAGGCTGTCCGCTGGGCATCCTGATCCTTGAACATCAAAAGGGACGAGCGCTCGTGAAGCAGCTTGCCGAGGGCGTGGAGGCGCACGCCAATGGGATCCCGACGGCAGCGGCCTCCGTACTGGCGGCGCTGCAGGGGATCTATGACCTCTATCCAGGGCACATCTGGAAGGAAGATTATCTCCTCTTCCCCATGACCGATAAGGTCCTGACCGTCGAGCAGCAGGATGAATTGCTGGCCGGGTTTGAAAGGGTCGAGCAGGAGATGGGCGCCGGGGTGCACGAGCGATTCGAACACCTGGTCAAGATGCATCAATGAAAACCCGTCAGAAGGAGCAAGTTGATTCACGATCCGCGACGGGAAGATCCTGAGTCAGACCGGATACCGGCGAGCCCTTTGAAGCCCCTGCCTGGCTGGATGGATCACATGAGCCGGGTCAACGAAGTACTCGATCGAATCTATTTTAAAAACTGCAACAAAACGGTTCAGCAGATCATCAACATTGTGGTCGATTATACGCGGGAAGCGGAATAGCGGGTTTATGGCGAAATCGAATTTTCCTGAAGAAAATTACAGGAGAGTTCTTGTTTTGTGAGCCACTACTGACCCCTTGAGTACGTTGACGAATCCAATGTCGTATAGTACGGGCGGATAATTCGTTCCGTCACGCTTGGGAAAGGAGGCTGCGATGCAGCTACGATTAGCGCCGCTTGTTCAAATAGAGGTGGGTGGCAATGACGGGTTTGCAACCGATTGGACGCTTCTTGACGAGAGCTCTCTCCCCGACGCCGATCCGTCGGAACAAGACGGCCGGGTCGCGGAGTCGGCGTTTGTAGAGGACCATCGCCCCGCGCTTATTCGCCCGTCGCTTCTCTTAACGTCCTTAATACAAGATTCACCATGGCAGGGGTACGAAGATGACAGATTGTTGCCAAAGGCCGGGCCCGACGGTCGGCCGCTCACTGAGCTGAGGGATCGACTCATGTACGTCGGCTGGGTTCAATCCAAGACTCTCATCGACGCCGCCCAACGTGCCCGATCCATGGGAAAGCGCCGCGCGCTGGTCTTCGTGGATCGCAAGTTTCTACCGTGTGCACCGTTGTTGTTTGACCCCTTGACTGTTCCAGGTAACGAGACGGACTTGGCCGCGAAGTATTTCGTCGACGACCGACATAGAGTCTACACCCGACTGAGCGGCGAGGACCGTCCGCCGGGTTTTGTCGCTCGGGCCGAATTTCGAACGCATTCGTCTCAGGGTGGTTAACTCGATGCGCATTTGAAAAACCCATCAGAGCAAGCCGGGCTGGCAAAATTCTTCAAGTGTATTAAAAGGTTACATGTTCCGAGACTTCGTTCCGTCTGACCGGCTTTTGTTGGATCTCTAGAACTCATTTCAATATGAACAAGGAACGAATCGAAGAGATCAGAAAAAATATGAGAGATAGAAATTTACAGGATTACCGAACCGTATATTGCGAATTGCGCGCCTGCACTGCAGGCCCAATATTGATCGCCGTACGACCAGTGCCACCATTCCGCAGGATAATTGACAAATCCGGCCTCGGATAGCGCCTCGGCCAGCCTCATCCTGTTGGACCTGGCTTCTTCCGAGATCTCGGTGCAATCGGTAAAATTCATGTCGTTGTTTTCATCCGGTGTATCGTCCGAACACGAGCCCATTGCCAGTTCATTGCCGCGTTCGTCGGCAAGTGAGACGTCAAAGGCGCCGCCGGTTGAATGAGGAGGTACGCCGTCAGGCGGGGCTACGTATTTGGTCGCATCCAGTCGGACTCGCTCGTTCGTCCATTCGGGATTTGCCGCGGCCAATTTGCGATAATAATCGTCGAACAGTTTTCTCTGCAAAGCGATCGGTCGATAGCCTTCTTCGAAAAGCAGACTCATGCCCCTTGGAAGGAGCGCGTTTGCCCGCAACAATCGATCCGCAACGTTTTTGCGAACAAATGAAAAGAGGTCGTTTGAAGAGACCCTGCGCGCACTGAGAAAAATGGAGAGATCGGCCAGATTCACCAGAGGCTCATGTGATTCGATGACCGATATTCTCTTTACGAAAGGATCGCTGATCAACAGGAAGTCGGGTGTCATTTATCGCACCTGTATTCGATTCCGGTAAATACAACGGCTTTGCTCGGAACTAGTGAATTTTCTCGGATGCCTCGGCCTTCTGAATGGCCAGATAGTTGATCAGAGCGCCGGACGAAAACCGCTGCCAGTGCCCAGGGTCGATGAATTCCGGGATGGAAAGTGAAAACGTGACGCTGTGTTTATTACCAGGTTCGGAAAGGTCGCTCATATGAATGCTTCCGAGCGATGCGCGCCCTTCATGGCAAGACCATATTTGCGTGCCTGAACGTTCGAATACCCTGGCTTCATCGACTACGGAACAAGCGAGCCACCTGGACGCCAGCTGCTCGTCTGCGGACTGCATATTCGCGACGAGCGGATAAATCGATGACGGATGAGTCGCGAGCGATAAGAGAAATTGTTCGGCCTTTCCGCTGCTCCACCTGTCGAGCGCTTTTCTTATCTCCCCCTCCGAAATCGCGACCCCCTGTTCGCTCTGCGAATTTATGGGCGTCATGCGCACGTGGTTGCACAGGCGCTGCCTGAGGTCGGACTCGCGGTACTGTGCGAAGAATAGCGCTGAAAGCAGAAGGATCGTATCCATGCCGAGGCCGCCCCTGTTCACCAGCGGGTAAAACCATCCCAACGAACTCAGCACCTCGCCGCGCAGCCTCAGCGTGACGTTCACAGGCCTGAGAATTCCCGGGGATGGAATGTCGTAGGATTCCTCGGTCAAGACAGACCCGTTCGCCCCGGCAATCTCAAGGCGATGCGTGATCTCATACCGCTGTAGCCCCCTGAAGATGCCGGGGTGTGTTCTGATGAGAATTTCCCGACCTTTTGCATCCCTGTATTCGAGTGTCGGTCGATCGAAACCACTGATGCGGACGCCAGCCTCGCCGGGCTTGAAGTCAGGGGGTTGGTTCAAGCTCCCTGGATCCATATTCTTCTGGAGATAATCCGTTATCGTGCTGCAGGATTGTTCGATCGAATCGTAGGAATATGAATTGATCCTCTGGGGGACGCCCTGGCCCTCGTTCACCGAATCCAGGACGTTCATGTCGTTCACTTCGTTGACAAGCGCTTGTGCTGCGACGAGCCCGGTCTCTCCCAGCATGCCGTACACACCTGCGTAGACCATTGTCCGATCCTTTCATTTCCGGCGCGAACCGTCGCTCTCACACGTGGATTTTGTCGATCTCCAGTGTCGGCTCTGTTATCGCCCAGGGCCGAAAAAAGTTGCTAATATTTCATCGCAACTTTTCTGAAAAGGTCGAAGGATGAATCCGTCAGAAGGAGCTGGTTTCGACATGCGTGCGCTGTTTCTTCTTATTCGCTAGATCTGCCCCGTGAGCGCTAGGCTCCCGAAGACGAGGCCGCAGATTATCAGCCCGCCTGCAAAGATGAGTCCCAGGACGAAAAGCATAGACTTTGCCACGTAGGGTTTTGTGAAGATGATGCGGCAGTCCGAATAGTCGCGGCCTTCCTTCATGCCTGCGATCGCGAGGTCGAAGCACCCCGCGTGGTTGATGGCGCATCGATGGAGGAGCAGCCTCACCTTTGTGAATCCCTTGACGCTCGAGCGGAAGAGGACCATCCGGAGCGGGACATTCTGGCCCGTGGCCTTGTCCTGCAGCGTAAAGGAGAGCCCCGCAAAGGCGGTGGTAAAGAGCGGGCCCTCGACGTGCAGGCATTTCTCGCCAGGTGTGCGGAATTCTATCTCCTGCCGCTGCGCGACCGGCACCGCTATCTCCACGCTCTCCTTGAGCATGAGCAGCAACCGCGCGATCAGCTTCCACAGCAGAATGATCCCTGCGAGCAGACCCGCGGCGCAGATGATCGCGATCTGATTTCGATCCATACTCCACCTCCGTCGAATCGATGAAATGACGCGCCATTTTATGTGAATGCCCATGGGCGTTGCAAAGGGAATAAACCGGCGTGAGGGGACACGACGTTTTATCGCGACGTTTATTTTTCCCTGAATATCTTTATTTGATCTTCGCGAGGGCTTCGGTTCCTGCTATAATCAATCCGTGAAAGCGTCCTTCGTTGCATTGTATGTAGTTGTGATCTCGCTGTGCATCTGCCTGGGCCCTCTGCCAGTTTCCGCATGCATGACGTGCGACAGCACGAAGTGCGGCGTCATGCCGGACGGCTGTGGGGGAGTTTTGCAGTGTCCAGGTTGCAAGAGCGGATGGACCTGCGTCGTCAACACGTGCGTCCCTCCGCCGTGCAAACCTATAACCGATTGCACGAATCTCTGTAATGGCAATCCGGACGGCTGCGGAGGGGTGCTATGGTGTCCGCCCTGCAAAGCCGATGAATACTGTACTCCCTTTGGGTGCTACAAGAAGTCCAATTGTATACCCAAGGACTGCAACCAGCTCGGGGCCAGTTGCGGGCAGGTCGACGACGGCTGCGGAAACCAGCTCAGTTGCGGCTCCTGTCCCGCTGGCCAGACGTGCGGCACGGCCCACAAATGCTGCGTCGCCAAGACGTGCGTCCAGGTGGGCTACGGCTGCGGAACATTTGACGATGCATGCGCTGGCACGGTGGATTGCGGTGCATGTCAGGATGGAAAGAGCTGCCTCGTCACAAAGGACGGAACGAAGCAATGTCGCAATCTCTGCAACGCCTGCGCGCAGGGAGAGAGCTGCGATCAGTCGCTGCAATACTGTGTCCCGGAAAGCGAGGCGGCGGAGAATACGGCCGATGTGGATGGCGACGGCGTGACTGGCGATGCAGACCGGTGCCCTGATGCCAAGGGATCGCTGGATAACGCGGGATGTCCGGCGCATATCGAACAAGGCGCAGTCGGGTCCGGCTCAGATATCGAGCCAGCGGAAGGCGGCAACGCAGATGTCCACGGCGTGGCCGAGAGCCCCTTTATCGGAAGGGCATGTAGTCTCCTGCCTCATGGAACGTCTGGTTCCATGGGGTTTCTCCTCATGATCGGGGCAGCTATCACGCTGCTGTGGCGCCGGAGCTCGCGAGAAAAACCGTGAGCAAGAAGGCGGCACAATCCAACCATCTGAAACAACCGGGCAAAATCGGTATTTCCAGTTGACTTGATCTGGCGGGGAGAAGTACCACTCGCGCGCCTCGTGACCCATAATGGGACACAGCGACTTCTGCGGGGACGCGATGCAAGATGGCGGCGCGGACCTCGGTCACCAAAGGAGAAGAGAGAGTTATGAAAAAGATCCTGAGCATGCTGATGATCGTCGGAGTCCTCCTGTCGGCCGCCGTCGCCTCAGCGGAACAGAAGGACAACCCTCAGTGCAAGGACCATCCGCTCTTCACGCGGATGCCGACTTACTGGATCCACTCGTGCCCGAATAAAGAGTTCGACAGCCACACCTTCTTTGTCGGCAAGGACCCGGCCACGGGCAAGGATAAGACCGAGACGGTCGAAGGGCAGCTCTGGGACATCCGTTACTATCCGCAGGCCGATGCTACATCCAAACCCAGCGAGTTACAGATCCAGCGCAATTTCGAGAACGCCGTGCAGAAAGAGGGCGGCACCATCGTCGCGACCGACAAGAGCCGCGAAACATTCAAAATCACCAAGGACGGCAACGAATACTGGGCGGAGCTCGGAACCGAGTTCACCGGCAAGTACCGGCTCTTCGTCGTGAAGAAGCAGGGTATGAAGCAGGACGTGGCGATTACCGCGGAGACCCTCTCCAAGGACATCCGCTCTACGGGTCACGTCGCGGTCTACGGCATCTACTTTGATACCGGCAAGGCCACGATCAAGCCGGAATCAGCGAACGCCATCAAGGAGATCGCGAAACTGCTGCAGGCCGATCCTAATCTCAAAGTCCACGTGGTCGGGCACACGGACAACGTGGGCGGCATCGACAGCAACATGAAGCTCTCGCAGGCGCGCGCAGAGGCCGTGCAGCAGTCGCTCATTGGAGATCACGGCATCGCGGCCTCACGCCTTACGGCGCACGGCTGCGGCCAGTTCGCGCCAGTCGCCTCCAACGACGCAGAGGATGGTCGGGCCAAAAACCGCCGCGTCGAACTGGTCAAGCAGTGATTCACGGCAGCCGGGCATCAGGAATTTCATGAGACGGAGCGGGTCATGACAGGCCCGCTCCGTTTTTTTATCTCGTATCTGGCTGAGAAGGCGACGCGATTCAGGGTCAGTTGGATCCCGGAGGTTGATAACCTGGGCCCACGGACGGCGACTTGTAGCCTCCATCGCTTTGTGGAGGAGTGTAGCCCTGATCGCTCTGAGGCGGCGTATATTTTTTGTCGCCTTGAGGGGCGGCGTTTTTTTCTTTATTGGAATTTGATTTGGTGCAGCCAGGGTCCCAATATCCGCAGTTTTTCGTGTTTTCGTCCATCTGCTTGAATGCCTTGCCTCCGGTTCCTCCCTCGTCTCCGAAACAGCGATATCCGTAGCCTGCATAGTAGCCGCAGCGCGCATGGAGAGGACGGATGTTGATCGAGGAAATGAAGATGAATGCACATGATACGCAAAGGAGAGTAAAAAGGTTTTTTCGCATAGGTCACCTCTCTTTTTTTAGTATTTTACAGGAAATGATGTCGAAGAGAAAGGGACAAAAAATTGCCTGCCGCGAAATGCCCGGTGGATGTGGGTTGCGTGGAGGCGAGGTGCTTATAAGTGCATCGCCGGCTTCAGGCAACTGCCGAGGCATTGGCGATCAGGTTGCGCCACTCCTCTTTCAAAGGCGTGATCGGAACGCTCGGCATGAATTCAAGCGAGGTGTCGTCAGATATGATCGGTTCGGGAACGTTTATACCAGACACTTCGCCGCGCCTGAAGAACATGTTCATGAGCAGCCACATAGTTTTGGATCGTTTCCCGAGATACGGGTATCTTTTGAGCATCGACTTGTACGAATAAAAATTCCGATACGCAGCCTGATGGCCCTCCCACAGCTTTTCCGGCGGCAGGCCCCTCGATTCATAGACTATGAAGCCCTGGTCGTATTTGTCCCAGTCAAAGGAGGTGATCCGTTTTTCCTGGAGCATCCTGTAGAACAGTATTGTCCCAGGGTAGGGGGTCATGACTGAAAATCCGCACGCGTCGATCTTGTTGTCGATCGCGAACTTGATCGTCTCGGGGAAGGAGTCTTCATCGTCGCTGTCGAATCCGAAGATGAAGAGCCCGAAGACCATCATGCCGTAGCTGTGGATTTTTTCTATCAGCCGCGCATAGGTGTCGGGGTTGTTGCCCATCTTGTGCGCGCTCTTGAGATTTTTTCGCGAGATGGATTCAAAGCCGATGGAGAGCATGTTGCAGCCGCTCTCTGCAGCCAGCTCCAATAGCTCCTCGTCATGCGCGAGCCTGCACGAGACCGCGCCCTGCCATTTGATGTTGAGTGGCCTCAACGCGGTCAGCAGCTCTTTCGTCCGGCCCTTCACGCTGAAGACGTCGACGTCGTTGATGGAAATCGATTTGTCTCCGCAACTCCGGATCTCCTCTACGACGTCATCTATCGGCCTGAAGCGATACTTCACTCCGTTCATCAGATGTTCCGCGCAAAAGGCGCAGGCAGTGGGGCAGCCCCTCGCCGTCTGGATGAACGTCTTGTTGATGTAGCGGTTTCTCTTTATCAGGTCGATGCGAGGTGATGGCAGCGAGCAGAGGTCGCAGCTCGTATCCGCCTTGTAGATGCCGTTCAAACAATTATCTTCGAGATCCGAAAGAATTCTGCCGAATACCGGCTCGGCTTCGCCAACGCAGACGGCATCCGCGTGTTGCAGCGTCTCCAGGGGCATGAAGCTCGGATGGACCCCGCCCATAATCACGGGGATATTTCTTCTCCTGAACGAATCGGCGATCTCATAACCTCTTTTTACGTACGACGTCATGGCGGATATGCAGACGAGGTCGCACTTGAGCTCGAAATCAACGGGTTCGATGTTCTCATCGGTGAGCACGAGCTCGTATTTTTCCCTGGGAAAGAGGCTCGCTATCTGCAATAGCCCAGCCAGCGGCGAATACAGGACCTTGTTCAAGATGAGAGGCTTTGACGTGAAACAATCCGCCTTGGGATTGATAAGGTATATGAGGCGTGTCTTGTGCATCTGAAGCCTGTACTACGTTTGAGGCCGAAATAAACTAAAAAAGAAAATAGCGCCGCGAATCAGCGCCGTTCGACTGAAAGCCATATAATAGAACGGTAATTTGTCATCGATCCCGTTGCTGTTTTCTTGCCTCCGCGCGGGAGGCGTGCGATGTTCTAACAAAGGAGCCTGTCATGCATCGCGTTATCAAGAATGCCGCGCTGAACTTCATCACGGCAAACGTCGTCAACTCCGCACACGTGCGTCCTCTCGTCGTCACATATCACTTGACTCATCGCTGCAATCTACGATGTTTTTTCTGCGAAGAGTGCGGGATAGAGAGAAATCATAAGTGGGAGCAGGAAGGGGAGCTTTCAACCGGTGAGGCGAAAAAGATGCTCCGGATGCTCTCCAGGCCCTTTGCACTCCTGTACATCACCGGCGGCGAGCCGTTTCTGAGGGCCGACGCAGGCGAGATCTTCGATGAGATAGCGTCTCTCCCTTTCAAGAACGTCACGGTGAATACGAATCTCACGCTGTGGGAGCGGGTCCAGCGCTCGCTGCATGCAATCAACAACCTCGTTGTCTCAATAGATTCGATCGACCCGGACAGATACGACGAGATCCGCGGGGTGCAGGGCATGGGAAAGAGAGTGCTCGCCAGCTTCGAGGAAGCGGTGGCCTTCCAGAAGGAAGGCCGGTATCGCCTCTATGTGAATTGCGTCGTCACGCCGGCTACGATCGACGACGCGCGCAAGGTGATGCATCATTGCGTATCCAGAGGAGTCAAGGTTGGGATCAACGCCCAGAACGACAGGCACGGTCCGATCAAACAACTCCTTGAGAACCAGGAATTCAAGGATCTGGTGTGCGAGATGATGGAGGTGAAGGAGAGGACCCGCCTCATCACGGGCACGAAAGGCTACTACGAACAGCTCTTCGGCTTTCAGCGTTATACCTGCTATCCCTTTGTCACGCCGCGGATCAATGCCCAGGGCTCGCTTGCCTGGCCGTGCGACAATCTGCAGCAATGGGTCCCGGGCGTCCACGAATGCCGCGACTGGGAAGAGGCCGTGGGCAAAGCCGTAGCGAGGTACGGTCGCTTTACGGGCTGCGACAAGAACTGCCAGTTTCAGTGCTATATCGAGCCGTCTAAGATGGTCAAAAAACCGTGGATGGCCTTGGGTGAATATTTGTGAATTGTGAACGCAAAAAGAAAAGGCCCGAACAGGGCCTTTTCCGGCATACAGATCCTGGTCATGTCTCACGCGGTGCCGCTCTCTGCTTCCATCCCCGATCCATCCTCGGCATCAGCGCTCGAGTCGTCAGGTGACTCTGCTTGAGCATTGTCCTCTCCGATTTCCGCACTGCCCGAGTCCTTGATGCCGGCCCTGATGAGATCGCTGAATGCGCAGGCATCGCCGCTCGTTTCATCGGTGATGAGGTAGACGCCGTTTGCATCCTGCGTGACGCTGCCGCTGTTCAGGCAGGCGCCGATCCCCACGTTCTGGAACCACTTGTTGACGTCGAGCGAGATGATCAGGTCGTTGATCGCCGTTGACTCAAGCACCGGAAAGCCCGCCGGGTCTTCGAACGAGATCTCTTCATCGAGCTTGAGCGCCAGGATGAAGGTCTTCACTGACGCGCCGTCATCGAAAGTGCCCTTGACTACGAGACTCCTGCCATTGAGCAGGTCGTCCGCGGCTACAAGGTTCGATCCCTGTTCAAGAGGTTGGATCTTGAACTTGATTTCCTTATAGACGCCCGAAGGGATGACGAGATCCGAGAGAGGCGGGGTCACTGTTCCGGCCAGCAGATCGACCACGAAGGGACCCTTGAATTCGATCTCATCGTTCTCGACGTCTGACCCATCCCCAGTCTCTGTTTCTGCGGCATCCTCGGACTTCATCATCGAGGCGGAGTCGGACGAAGTCTGAGATTCATCGATATCTTCAGGGGTATCGTCGCATATCGCATCCGTAAGCGAAATCGATACGGTCGTGCAGTTGGCGCCGTCAGGCATTTCCAGTTCGACCTTGCCGACCACTGCCCTGGCCTCCGTGAGCGCTACCGTTCCGCCGGCGCCATCCGTTGTCTGGAGTTCTGTCGGTTCCGCGGACTTTGCGACAACAGGCTGCGGCGCCAGCTTGATGGAGAGGCTCACGTTAGCAGCGCCTCCGTCCACGTCAGCCGGGTTGATGTTGCTGCCTGTTCCTCCTGCGTTCGAACCGCTCGATCCGCATGAGGCAAGTATTCCTGTACTCAGCATAACCAATAGTATTTGAAAGAATCGTTTCTTCATAAGGGCTCCTTTCCGTTCATGCCTCGTGCCGCGCACGCGGATCGAGGCGTGCTGCATTCACTGTCCATCCGACGTCATCCAGGACCACGAGACAGTCGGCAGCAGATCGGATCCGATACATCTGATACCGTCGATCGTGGCCGTATATCGTGCAACGGGAGCAAACTCCCGGGATTCGTGTTTGCAGGTGATCTGCTCTCCAGAATCGGAGGTTTCGTAAGTGCACGCGATTTCGCCCTGATCCGAGGCTACGCGGAAGGTCGATGCGTTCACGCTTGCAGGGTCCACGGCGCAGGAGAAACGCACCTCGACCGGTTCATCGAGGGCGACCGACTCGGTCCCTTCATCGATGCCTTCATTGTTCACAGGCCGCACCTCCAGCACCTGCGGCGTTCCTGCGGCAGCGGCGCCGGTGCACGGGCTCGCTTCGTCATCATCGTCGATGAAATCGTCCAGATCGCAGTTCTGTTCCTCTTCGTCGATTATACCGTCATTGTCGTCGTCAGGATCGTCGTAATCAGCTACGCTGTCAGAGTCGCGGTCATTCTGCTCCGAGGGTTCCCTGGCCACGGTGGCGCTGCCTCCAGCGATGGTGACGTTGCCCACATCGATCGGAAGATCTCCGGCGCTGACGTACATGACCGGCGACGGCAGCCGGCCGGTTCCGTTAACAAAGGCGAAAGATACGGTGTTGATGCCGCCGTTGAACAGGATTACGGAATAGGCTCGCCCCGTCGGAAGCCTCATCTCGAAGGAGCAGTCCGCGAGCACGTCTGAGGAAACCGCTGTGCCCACCGAATCAACTGCAGCGATGGCGTCCGCGGCACATGACAAATTCGTGCCCTTGATCGCGGAAGTCTGGTTTTGCGGCAGGTCGCCCATAAAGGTTCGAAGCGACGTGTCGATCGGATTGCCGGTCTCAGAGCCGCCCGTATTCCCGCCGCATGAGGAGACAAGCGCGACGAGCGCAAGGGTCAGCAGAATTGTGCATATTCGTTTCATCGTTCGTCATCCTTTCCCGGCGACGTCACCGGATACATCTGGACGTTGAGCTGGACTACTTCTTCCGGATGCACATCTTCCGAGACGAGTTTCATGATCTCCTCCCGAAACTCCTGCACCATCTTCTTGATCTGCGGCAGCCGCTCGCGCGCGACGCCGAGTGTGAGCGCGCTGATATCACGTTTTGCCGGAGGAGTGCGGCGAAGGATCTCCTTCGTCAGGTCGAGCAGACCCAGATGATAGGTGAAGACCGTGTGGGAACACGGCTCCGGTCCAGTGGAGACGAGCGTGCTCGACTGCTTCCAGCGCCCATCCGCTCCCTGTTCGATGAATCCGAGGCGAGCCAGGAGCGCGAGCGATCTGGCCGCCTCTTCATTTGTTATGGGAGGATTGAGTCGCTGCGCGATCCATTCCGCCCGGCCGTCGAAATCAGTAGCGTTGACCAGTTCACGAACGACCGGGTGATACCATTTCGAGTAGTATTCGTACTGTTTTCCCTCGATCGGTGTGAGATGTTTGAGCCTGCGCGAGCGGAGCATGTTGCGGTAGTATTTATCCTTGAGCTCGTGATTGGTAGACTGATTGAAGAATACGAGGTCGCGGAAGAACTCCTGCTCCTGCTTGTTCAGGTTGAGCCCGTTCATAAACTTGACTACACTTTCCTCCGTGAGATTTCGATCGCCGTCCATAACGAGCTTGAGAAAGTTCGGGGAACGGAATCCTGCGCGCTGAGAGAACGCCCTGAACGAAAAAGAGCGGCGATCTCGCTTGGTCTGGGCGTACCAATCCCGCAGGAACTGTCGATAGTCCCTATAGCGGAATAGATCGATTGCCGGTCTTGTTCGTTTCATGTGTTAATTGTACGCCCACGGGGAGTGAATGAAAGCAAGAAATTCACTTATTGTTTAAAAAGCGTATACAACTGAATACTAAATATCAATAACCTGCTGAAAAACAATGATAAAAAATGGCAATAGCAAAATTACTGATAAATTTGTATACAGAAGGCGCTTTGCCGCGCCCTTCCGTTCAACACCGTGCTTGAAATCGCCTCTCTTGCTGGATATGCCTCCCTCTCCTCAAAGGAGAGAGCCATGCGTCCCTTGCCGATTTTGCTGCTCATCTGTTCCAACGTCTTCATGACCTACGCCTGGTACGGGCATCTGAGGGATATGAAGGGGAGGGCGCTGCTGCTGGCGATCCTGTTCAGTTGGGGAGTGGCTTTTTTCGAATACTGCCTGCAGGTGCCTGCGAACAGGATCGGATATCAGTATTATTCCTTGAGCCAGCTCAAGGTGATTCAGGAGATCATCACGATGAGCGTCTTCGGAGTTTTCTGCGTGGTGTACATGAGAGAACCGCTCAAACTGGATTACCTGTGGGCATGTCTCTGCCTCGTAGGCGCCGCGTATTTTATCTTCCGCGGAGTCGGTTCGCCCGCGCCGCTGCTGGAGATGAATTGATCGACACGGTGTTCTGCGCAGCATCGTGTTCACGGTTTTTTTGTTCGCTGCACTCATCACAGCAGCGTGAACGCGGGACGTAATCGATGAGCCCGCCCCTCCTGTCGAATTCGAAATGACAGCATGCCATGAGCCCGCGGCGCAGCAGCGCGCGCCCGCGCTGCACTCGGGATTTCGCGCCGGCCAGCGTGATCCCCAGCCGCTGCGCAAGCTCGCGCTGAGTGATGCCTTCGATTTCAGTAAGCGCGATCGCCTGGCGGTATTTCTCGGGCAGATACTTTATCATCTCACCAAGCCCGTCTGCGATCCTGCCCTCGGCCGTTTGCTCGACGGTGCCTTTTTCTGCGGCGAGATTTTCCGGCAGCGGTGCGCGCGGACGGCGGCTGCGGTAATAATCCACGATGGCATTTCGTGCTATCCTGTAGAGCCATGGCGTTACGCGCGTATCGTCGCGCAGCGTTCCGATGCGCGAGTGGAGCTTGAGGAATATCTCTTGAACTATGTCCTCCGCGTCGTCTGGATCCGACACATTTCTGGATACAAAACGCCGCATCTTTTGTATGAACGCCTTCCAGATCTGCTCGGTTGCTACGGTCATGGTTTCAACCCTTCCAGCGTTATACTCGCCAGACCAAATCCATCGCCCTTGTAATAATCGTACTCCACGAAGTCCTTGATGTTTACGTTCCTGAAGCCGGCCTCGTCAACCAGCTTGAGATAGTCGTCGCGGTCAAGCGCGCCGGCGACGCATCCGGCCCATTGCTCCATGTCTCTGCGTATTTTTTCCGGCACAGCGCCGTATGTGACCATATCGGAGATCGAGAACCTGCCGCCGCGCCTGAGCACGCGCCTGATTTCCGCGTAGACGCGTCGCTTGTCCGGCGCCAGGTTGATAACGCAGTTCGAGATGACCACGTCGACGCTTTCGTCGCGCACGGGTAGCGCCTCGATATCGCCGAGCCTGAATTCGACGTTCTCGCATCCTTCTTTTTTCGCGTTTTTTTGCGCCCGTTCGATCATCTCGGGCGTCATGTCCACGCCGATCACACGGCCCTCTGGCCCCACGGCGCGCGCGGCCAGAAACGCGTCCACTCCGGCGCCGCTGCCGAGGTCAAGCACTACGTCGCCGGCCCCGATGCCCGCATATAATGTTGGAATTCCGCAGCCGAGTCCAAGGTCCGCGCCGGCTACGACATCTGCCGCAGCTTCGCCGTAATCGACGAGCCTCGCATTTCCTTTTTTTGCGGATGGGCAGCAACTCCCGGATGCAGAGCAACCGCATCCCTGCGACGACGGCCCGGTTTTCGCTATTTCAGCGTATTTCTTCCGTACTGCCGACTTGATGGTTTTCCGGTCCATATTGATCCTCCTTTTTTGGAATCGTTGACCTTCTTTGTATACAGACGGAGGAGGTTCGAAAAGGATGCAACATCGTTTATTGCAGTGACAGACGGCTTCCGGGGCCTTTGTAGCCACAGACTCAGAGGGGAACTGAACGCGTAGAAGTGACAGAGAGGTGCACGCCGCAGCGAGATTCACTCGTCGGAGTTCACCGAGCTCGTGATGTTTTGTCAGATTTCTTCCGAGATTCTGGGCTTAAAGGCGCCTTTAATCGATGTCATTTCGCGGTAGGCGGTTGTTCTCGTCGGCTGGTCTTTCCATTTTTCCAGGGCTTTGCTCATGACAGACTCGAGAAGTTTTGCATTATCTGATTCTACTCCCCCGCGCTTCATCGTGCGGAGGAGGGCGTAAGCGGCGCGGGCGAAGCTGTCGCCGGCGTCGACGGCAATGGATCTGGATGCCGCATCGTGTATGAAGAGCCTGGCAGCATAGGACCACTGATCGTCGACCGTGGCGGCACACAGACCTCTGAATCGCGCAAAGACGCCATGCTTCGGCACATCCCTGTACCTCTCGGACAGCTGGGACCACGAACGGGAGGCAATGTCTGCTGCGGAATCGAAGAGGTTGCCGGGATTGTGGCATTGCCTGCATGAAAAAATGGCCAGCTCTGCAATAACTGCAGCCGCCGGGCAATTAGCCACGGAGAGGTAGTGACTGGCAGCCCTCTCAAATGCGATTGCAGCGCGCCACGATGGGGTCTCTTCGTGAGTGGTGCTGTGCAGGAGCCCGGCAAAGAAATGCAGAAAAGCGAGGGTGTCGCGTTTGTTCATTCCCAGTCGTATCGCCAGCATCAGGTCGTCGGCAAATCGCTGCGCCTGGGGTGCAATTCCGGACTCGTCCTCGCGAGCTTCAGCGACGAGTTCAGCAACGGTGTATCCGGAGAAGTCTGCGATACGATCCGCCATGCCTCCTCGATAATACAGGAGTTCGGCATTGTCGGTATCGATGGCATCAAGGGCAACTTTCATGGGCGTATGCACGGATTCCTGCAGCGTGTAAAAATCCCCGTACATATTCACAAGACCTTTGGGGCGCTGCATCGAAAGGGTGCGGCCGTCGATTCTGAGTCCGAATACACCAGCTCTCTTGCCCTTGAAGACCTTTTCCTCTTCGCAGGCAGGATCGATGATGGGGGTAAGTGCTTCCCTGGATGCGGGATCGCTGGAAAAAGAGATATCTTCATCCTGGATGCATTCCGGGAAGAGCCCGATCCCCGCATCGGACAGGACGCTGGAGAGGGATTGAAATGCCTGGGAAACACCGATTCCGCCGCAGAACATGGGGTTCTCCTTCGTTGGGTATTTTATTTTTCGGTGGCCCGCCTTTAACACACGCGGACGTTATACGACAAGGGGGTTTTTCCGTACCGAATGCGCGGCGTGGCGGATGGCGCGCGGGTCTGAATATACCGGCCGATATATTTTTTCCGCTTATGGAAGCGGGAAATAATGATACACACTCACTGCCTGACCCATGATTGCCAGCGTACGATCGAGCGATTGTTTGTCGAGCACTGCGGCCGTGAGCCCCTCAGGCGTAGGAGGCTGGCCGCGTATGCGCCGCGGTTTCTCTCCGATCGGCGTTCCGCGGGAAGGTATCGGCATGGGGAAAGCCATGCGTCGGATTCGCGCCTGATCCTTCTTCGACAGCGGTTTGAATTCCTGAAGAGTCGACATGTCGATGTAGAGGCATGTACTGGTTCCGATACCATTGGCCGACAGCAGGGCATATCCCATTCCGTCTCTGGCAGCGCGCCTCACGATGTTCGCTATGCCACGACCGTCTCCATCCGCGAGGTCGGGCCTCTGTCTCACGACCTGACCTTCTCTTAGGTCCTCAACCAGTTTTGCCATGTCGGGGATTCCTGCGCCGTTGTCACTTTCCCGAAATACAGCGTATCCATCTTTAACCTCGGCATCGAAGCTTATGTGTCTCTCCGTTTTATCCTCTTTGGAATACTTTACGGAGTTATTGATCGCTTCATTCACTGTGAGCGCAAATGGAACTCTCAGCGCCGGCGGAAGGACCATCAATGGCATGCTGCCCACGTGCAGATGAATTCCCTTTGCCTGCGCCCGGCTTTTGTTCAGCATCGCAAGGCAATTCGCGGTGGAAGAGATGGAAGAAAAGTCGATGTTATGTAGTTGACTCAGCACTTTGATAGCCTCAAGAGGGTCGTTCTTCGTGGCGGCCATATCAACTGCACTCGTGTATGATTGTATGAAGGTTGCGATGTCATGCGCGATGCCGGAGGCGTTGGTTAAAGATTGCTGCCAGTCAGACGCCGTTTTGGCTGAGGATTCTTCACGCTGCGGAGTGGTCTGCTTGAGTCCGTCAACCGTGTGAGAAGTGCATCTGGTGACCTTGTTGAGATCTATTTGAGATTTTACTGCGATTTTGATCGCCATGCGCAATCGCTCTACAAGGATATTTATATCAACGATTTTGTCGAGCTTGGGGTTCTTCTGAAGCATGTTGATAGCCGAATCCACCTCTTCAGTCATGCGCGATATCCACATCCTGAAAAACCAGTCCTGGTATGCCTCTGCTATCGAATTAAGAATTTTCTCCCCGCCGACGAGGGCGCCTCCCAGCATGAGTGCAACAACGGGGCATTGGGCGACGTCATTTTCACAAGGAGGTTTGGTGACGTCGTTTTCGCAAGAAGGTCGGAATCGCGCGGCCCGCATATCGGCAACGAGAGGGGCGAGCTGTCTGCGCACGTCCGAAGTCATGGGCACGAATTTCGGGATCTCCAGCGTATCCTCATCAGCTGCAGGCGGAACGTCTCGCTCCGAATCCGTTTCGATATAGGGAGAGAGCAAGTTCAAAAGACATGTGCTCTGATCAGGCTGAAATGGAGTCAGTATCAACATAGGTATTCTCTCCGCTTTCTCTCCGATCTTATCGACATAGGCATGAAAAGGTTGCGTGAAAAAAATAACGATCTGCGAAAAAAGGGGGGCGACGCTAGCGGGCCTTGGTGACGTTGAGGAGCGGAGGTGTTTCAATTTCTTCGAGTCCACCCAGCAGTTCCTCTTCGGATATACCGGCGTCACCCACTTCTATTTCAGGCGATTCCTCTGCTTCAGCGCGGAGACGCTCACCGCTCTCCTCAACATAATTGATGGTGACGGCGCCGTATTGCGGGGGACCTGAGATATGCCGGCCTTTGCGTCGAGCATCCGGGTCAAAGATGTCACCAGGGAGCGGGTATATGGTAAAACAACTTCCTTGCCCGGCTTTGGAATCCAGAGTCATCCGCCAGGCCATTTTTTGGAGAGTGTCTCGCAGCTCCACGAGTGCCGGGTGAATGGGAACAGAGCAATTTATCGGTCGTTCGTCAGACAGCCTGAAGGGCCAGACAGCCTTGACATCCTCGATTACGATCCCGTTGTCGGCGATAGCGATCGCTTGCCCGCCTGGAATCCAGGAGATATGGATGAGACGATCCATATCTGCTTTGAGCGGATCGTGGAGCGTTTTCATAAAGTTCAGGAGCGTCTTGAACAGACCATTCACGGATTTAATATCCGTGAGTGGGAAATCCGGCCTGAGCGAAAGCCTCGCCGGCACGTCAACGTCCAGTATAATGCCGTCATTTAAAAGGCGCAGTCCAAATGCGAATCCGGTCTGTACGATCTTCGGACCGAGCAGCAGAGGTGCCTGCTTTCTGTCAAAATGGATAGTGCGTTGAAGGTGGATCACGAGCTCCTTGAGCTGCCCATAGAGAACCGCATGCTCGATCTCTTTCACAGCCGGCACGATCTCGTCTTCATAAATCCTATTCGCGAATTCGTCATTTTTTGACAATTCAGCTTTGAATTTATTTTCAAAGAGGACGCGAGCAACCTCCAGCGGACCCCATGCGATGGTGCCGGCCTGTTCGAAGATCTCACGCAGATTAAGCGGCTTTCCCCTCCGATAGAATAACGGTACGAGCAGAGACTGCAGCAGAAGGTTGTTCATCTCAGTGAAGCGAATGCGAAACACCTCCAGGTCGGGCGCATCGTAAAGCCGAAGGAGAGACTCATCCGTTGCGTCGATGATTGCCTGCGCCTGGCTGGACCAGGGTGAATTTTTTCCAGGATCAGACGCCCTTGGAGGTTCGGATTTCCTGTAGGAGTCAGGATTTTTAGTAGGATCGATGATCCTTTCAGGTTCAGGATTGGCTAGATAGAGCAAGGCGTGAGTGGGGAGCAGGTGCCCTGAGAGCATTCCATATCCGAGAGCTCCCATAAAAGGAGCTATGGTTTTCATCGCCATGAGCCTGTTCTGGCGCGATAATATGAAAAGCCGCAGGACCAGGTTGCGTTGCGGATTCGGATCCAACGGGTTCGAAACAATTTTTCGCGGCAAATTTGGAGCGAACAAGCTCGAAATGGTAGTCTGTGGCCGAGTGCAGATAGTCTTGGCCAGTCGTGAGCCTGGCGTCCCAAGTTGATATGCGGATGTCGAAGAGAGAACCGGAACGGTTTCCGGAAAGAGTTCCTGTTTGACCAGAAGTGCATCAAGCTGATCGAGTAAATCAGGAGATTTTATAAGATCTACAAATTGTATAAGGGTGTCTGTATTCACTGTTCGTTGTATTCATTGGCAGACTTCATTATCCCCATATATAGTGAGATTTATATCACAAGAATGACAGACTCAAAAGAGAAAATATACAATGGTTACGTGAAATTACGTCGGGTATACGTATGAACTGCGATCGACTGAATGTTAATGATACAAATGTCAGATCTTGACCAGTGATCGCCAGCACAGTATGCGTCAGGGAACTTTTACAACAAAGGGGGGGATCATATGAAAAAGATGGTGGCGGTGCTTGGTGTCGTTGCGGCAGTTGCGGCCTTTGTCGGCGTATCGCACGCGTTTGATATCCCAGGAGTCACGAAGTCAGCGCCGTCCAGCGTAAGCGACGTCGCGAAAGAACCTGCAAATTTCGAGTACGATCAGTGCAAGGCGAACTATGCGGATAAATACAGCGATAACGCGGGCGTGAACAGCAAGACGCTGCCGAATATCCTGAACAAGGATCTCGGATCGCCGATCAAGACCATGACGGACGAGCGCGGGGACAAGAAGGGCAGCGGCCGCTGGGAGGCCGAGTACAAGTACGGCAAGGTTGGTGCCGTCACGCTCAAGGCCAATTGTGATTTCAAGAAGTGCTACAGCGTTTATTGCAACAAGAAGTAACCGGTGTTTTTTTGAAGAGACTTAAGCGCCTGTCGAAGATCTTCGGCAGGCGCTTTTTTATCGATATCGAAAAAAATGCAGGGACGCGCATTTTCTTCTTGTAATCCGATCCGCATTCGCGTAGACAAAAAAATATGTCAGCAGCAGCCCGCAAACCCGGCAATTTCATGTGCCACACGTTTATGACGCGCGCCATTATTATCGGCGCGCGCATCCCGGGCTGCTTCGCCTTCGCTCAGTCGTTCCCGATCTTCTAGTCAATCAATCATCGGTAACCAAAGCGGGCAGCCAATAGGCAGCCCGCTTTTTTTTATTCATGCGCGATCATCTCGCGAAGGAGGATCAAATGCCAGGACCAAATGAGTGCAAAGCAGTGAGATTGCCGGGCGGAGACTGGGATTATCTTTGCAAAGTATACGAGCCGACTTATTCCGCCGCGGATCTTCCGCTTCCGGCGGCCCCAGCCGCTGTGGCGCCGAAAGTTGATGCTTCCAAGTCGGAGGCTCCGAATACGGAGAGAGTCTGTCGCTATGGCTGGTCTGGATTCGACGCCTATGAATGCGTCCAGAGGCCCGCGCAGACAAATTCCAATGTCGTAGTGACGAGATCGTTATGGAGTGAGCTCGTCGCGTGGCTCGAGGGAAAATAGCAGGGAACGAAGCTCAACGGATTACGGTGAGGCGGCATCTATAATATGATGCATGTCTGAGGTTTCAGAAGAAAAGGCGCTTACCCGCCTTCATGGAATCAAAGAGTTCGTCTGCGGACCTGGCGAATGCGCCGTGCTCGATGGCTACGTCCCTGATTGCAAGATCGTCAGAGACGACTACTTGGGCCTCGTCGAAGGGGACGAGGCCGTCTGACTTTGCATTCCTGATCTCCGCAAGGAGCTTCTCGATTGCCGTGTCTGCTGATTCGCCCCTCGCCGAGAAGATGATGTCGATTCCCGCGAATTTCTCTGCGCGCGGCACGGCCGCATCAAGATGCAGAGGCCTGCCGCCTGCGTCGAAGACGACCGTCACCCTGTAGCCGAATGCTGCCGCGTATTCCTCAAGCGCGAGCAGAAGCGCATAGCGCCCGGACTCCAGACCTTTCCTCTCGGCGGAGAGAAAATGCGGTATTCGCCTGATGATGTTGTATCCGTCCACTATGATGTGCGGCATGGCCGGCAACCACTATTGCAGTTGAGCTGCAGATGCAAGCTCCCCACAGCATGCTGAAATAAGGCGCTTTGAGCCTTGTCATTCCTGCGCCGATGATATAGGCGTCTGCGAATGTCATCATTGAACGCGCTCGCCGCATTCGCTGCCAGACGATTTGTCGCCGAACCTGCCCGCGATTTTCGCCTATCATGGGCCGGCGTTCCGTCATTTTCACATTCAGACACTCCGTATGCCTCCTCGCGGGATATCCCCTCCAGCTTGGTCGTGGTCTCAAATCCAGTGGCTGGAAACGGCAAGGCCGCGGCCTACGTGAAGGGGCTGAGATCCTCTCTGGAGCGTGCGAGGAGAAACGGTGGCGCCGGAGCCATCGGCGATATGGAGTTGATTTCAACTGACGCCGACAGGGAGAGAAGGATCGTGCAGATCAAGGCGAGCATCGAGCGAAACGGGGCTCTCGAACCCCCAATCGTCGTGGCAGTGGGCGGTGACGGGACGTTTGCCGACGCCTGCGAGGCGTCACTCCGTGCAAGGAGGCATGGCATCGATTCCTATGTCATTCCTACTCCTGCGGGCACGGCATGCGACATGCGGCGAGAGCTGGGAGTTCCAAAGGACCCGGCCAAGCTCATCGATTTTATCGCAATGGCCAGGAGGGTAGAGCTCGGTGCGATCGTCGTACGTTTTGGCGAGGGGAGCGAGAGGCTGCTCCTGCATAGCCTCGGTTGCGGGGTCTCCGGCGCGGTATTTGACGAGGTCGAGGCGGGCCGCAGGAGAACGGGCAGCGCCTCGATATCGAGCTATTTGCGCGGGCTGGTCAAGGGTGTGCTCAAGACCGAGCCTTTCCTTGCGAGCGTGGATGGCGGCGAGCCTCTCGAAGTTGGCGAACTCCTGGTTCTTGATAATTCTACGGTCACCGGAGGCGTCACGCGCGTACCTCTCCCTGTGCTGGGCGCCAGGCTCCACTTCATTCCCGTAAACGCCCGCGCCCCGAACCTCGCAGGCAAAATAGGCCAGGGTGTCGCGGCGCTGGCCGACGTCTTCGGCCGAGGGGTCTGGTTCATGCTCGGTGACAAGGGTGTGATCGCGCCAGGGGAAGAGATAGCGGTGCTGGCAGGTAGATACACCTTGGACATCAGGCAGGGGGCGGCGCACGACGTAAAATTGTTCGGCCTGGATGGAAGGCCGAAGTCCGTGCCTGCGATCATGAATGGCGATACTATAGGAGCGATCAGCGGTTTTTCCATTGAGGATACCGGTGATACCATCCTCACGCTTGCCGCAGCCGATTCCGACCTCATGATAAGGCGCGGTGAGGCGACTCCCACGTCGTCACTTGTCGGAGCAAGGGCGCGATTTCATCGCCTCGTTGGCGGTTTCATGAATGCTCGCCATGACGCTGAACCTGCGGACGCCGCTATTGAGGCAGATGTTGTGCCTGATGAGGATGCGGTGACTGGCGCCGACGAAGCTGGAGAGCAGACGATGTTTTCGAATCTTCAGCCCGTAACGGTGCAGGCGATTTCTGTTATTTGATGGCACAATTCCGCATCAATCCATGAGGAGGCAACATGGATTACGACCGATTTGCAAGATGGGCAATGTCTTCTGAAGCTGATTTTTGGCGCCTGGAATGGAATGAGCGCGTCAGGCTCGCCGGGGCCTCTGCTGAGCTGCGCACGGCTTTCGTCAACGCAGCGAATCCTCATATGTGGGTGGATGCATTCGAAGCGATTCACAGGGATCTCAACAGGTTGTGGTCGGAACGAAAACCAACTCAGCGCGACAGCGGTATCACCACCAGTAATCCATCTCTTGCAACACTCTCGCATGAGCTCGTTTCCCGCATTCAGAGCGGCGCCTCTCCTTATGAGGTGCTTCCTCTGGCCTATAACGATCAACGATACCACCCTGCATTTTCCGGCGCGGCCCTCTTGTATGCGAGCTACGCGCAGCGCCTGGGTGAATATTCCGATGCTTTTCAGAGGATATTCCTCCCCGCGATCCTGCTCGCTTCCATTAATCCTCGCCAGGGCGTGATCGATGCGGGGAGACATGCGCCGGAACTCGAAGCGACTCCGTTTTTTGATGGAAAAGGGCAGCGCATCTCATCCAAGGCCGCAAAGCTGATGAACAGATTTATGGCGGCAGACGGAGATCGGCGATTCAAGGGACCGAATCATTCGAACAAGAGAGTCCTTGCAGAATTTGGTGGAGAGTCACGTCCCATCGTCCTTGCGGAGGCGCGGAGGCCAGGCGCAAGCGTCCGCGCTCTCGTGGTCAGGCCTCTTGTCCTGCGATTCCTTTTCCCCGAACAGGAAACCGGAGCTATCGAGGCCCTGCCGCGTCACTTCTCGATACTTGCGGCGTATCCGGAGTCCCTCGCTCCATTCGCGGCAGCAGCTCCGCTTGCAAAGGAGGTCTTCCTGGTGAGTCCTCCGCGCTATGCGGGACTTGGGCATCTGCTCTCAGCGATGCTCTTCGGCGCAAAGGTGAGTTCCTATGGCAGAATGACGGACGTCTTGCCGCATCAGTTCATAAAAGGGTTGCCTGTTGCTTCACGCGTGCTGAACGAGCCTATCTCCGATGGGTTTGAGGATACCTATCCAAACGCTCACGAATTGCCGCCTACTGATCGCTTTTCCCGCGCTGAGTGTGTGGAACATGCTGAAATAGACGCTGAAGCTTTTCTTGAGTCGCTTGCGGGTGATGAATCTTCAGAGGGCGTTATGCAATCAGATATCATGACAGGCGCGGCGGCCTTGACGCATGTCGCCGGTGGCATGCGATAACAAAGGGGGAATATATGAAAAGGATGGGGTTGGCGATGTTCGGTTCAGCGGTGATCTGTGCCGTAGTTCTTGGAATAGCAGTAAGCGCGCACGCGGGAAAATACTCGCAGCCGGTCTACAATCCGCCGCAGGAAAACGAACTCATCACGGCCACGCCAGAGCAGGTGACGAGCATGACCGACTGCATGGCGTATTCCGCGCGGCACGTGAGCAAGGGTGTCGCGGCGGACAAGGAGATGTTCAAGAAGGAATATGGAGAGCCGATCGGAACGAGCGGTTCGACTACGGAATACAACTACGATAAGTACACGAAGATCATACTCGATTGCTCGAAGAAGTCCTGCAACTGCCGCTGCATGCAGAAGCAGTGAGAAACCATCTCTGATGAAACAGGAGACCCCGCGTGTAGACCCGCGGGGTCTTTTGTTCCTTGCCATAGTTTTGAACAATCTTTATATCCTTACGCAGGGGGAAGGCCATGTGCGGCATCCTTACGATTCTCGATATAAACGATCCCGACAAAGTTGGCGCGCTGCGCAAGCGCGCCCTATCGATGGTCAAGAAGGTCCGGCACAGGGGGCCGGACTGGAGCGGTATCTTTTCCGACGACCGCGCGATCCTGGCCCACGAGCGGCTTTCCATCGTGGACGTCGAGCACGGGGCGCAGCCTCTATATGATGCGGCCAAGGGTACGGTCCTTGCGGTAAACGGCGAGATCTATAACCACAAATCGCTGCGCGCCGGGCTAAGGGAGTCTCACGATTTTCAAACCGAATCCGACTGCGAATGCATATTGTATCTCTACGACGAGATGGGCGCGGATTTTCTGAACAGCCTGAACGGCATCTTCGCATTTGTGCTCTACGATCCTGCTAAAAATACCTATCTCATCGCGCGTGATCCGATCGGTGTAGTGCCGCTCTATATAGGATGGGACAAGGATGGGCACTTGTATGTCGCATCTGAACTTAAGGCCCTCTCCGGAGTTTGCGATCGAATAGAGGAATTCCCTCCTGGACATTATTATCTCGGCCACGAGAAACGGTTCCAGCGTTTCTATCAGCCGAAATGGATGGAGCCGGGCTTTATGCCCTCGGAGCCTCTGGATCTGGTGCGTCTGCGGGAGTCGTTTGAGGCGGCCGTGCGCCGTCAGCTCATGTGCGACGTGCCGTACGGGGTTCTCATATCCGGCGGCGTAGATTCCTCGATCGTCGCCGCGGTCGCCTCGCGTTTCAAGTCCGGCCGGGTGGAGAACGAGGGCAAAAGTCCCGCGTGGTGGCCGCAGATACATTCCTTCTCCGTGGGCCTGAAGGAAGCGCCGGACGTCAAGGCTGCGAGAAAGGTGGCCGAGCATATTGGCGCGATTCACCACGAAATCCTCTTCACGGTTCAAGAGGGGCTGGATGCGCTCTCGGACGTGATCTATCATCTCGAAACATTCGACATCACCACCATCAGGGCCGCCACTCCCATGTATCTCATGACCCGCAAGATCAGGGCCATGGGCATAAAGATGATCCTCTCCGGAGAAGGCGCCGACGAAGTCTTCGGCGGGTATCTCTACTTTCACAAGGCCCCGAACGCGCGCGAATTCCACGAGGAGACGGTGCGCAAGATCGACAAGCTTCACCAGTACGATTGCCTGCGCGCCAACAAGGCCACGGCCGCGTGGGGCGTGGAGGCGCGCGTGCCGTTTCTCGACCGCGAGTTCCTTGACGTTGCGATGATGATCGATCCCGCTGAAAAGATGATCCGCAGGCCTGAGAGGATGGAAAAGTACATCCTGCGAAAGGCGTTCGAGGGCTACATCCCGGACGAGATACTATGGCGCCAGAAGGAGCAGTTCTCGGACGGCGTAGGATATTCGTGGATCAATTCGCTTAAGGCGCATGCGGAAGATGAAGTGAGCGACGAGATGCTCAAGAAGGCAGCTGAGAGGTTCCCGGTGAAGACGCCCGAGACCAAGGAGGCGTATCTATACCGCAGCATCTTCGAGCATCACTTCCCCGACGCCACGGCTGTCGATTGTGTGCCGTTTGAGCCGAGCGTCGCATGCAGCACTCCCGTTGCACTCAAATGGGACGAATCTTTTCAGCGCATGGTCGATCCGTCGGGAAGGGCTGTGCGCGACGTACACGTGGACGCGTATAAAAAGACATGATTGGAGGACTCGATGTCTATTCTATCGTGGGGCTCTCATATGAGCGTTGGCGTCAAGGTCATCGACGACCAGCACAAAAAACTTGTCGCCGTGATCAATGAACTGGACGAGGCTGTCGTAGCGGGCAAGGGCAGCCAGGTCCATGACGCGCTCTTCGAGGAACTGACCGACTACTTCACGCAGAATTTCAGCACCGAGGAAGAGCTTATGCTCGTTCACGATTATCCTGAGTACGAACTCCACAGGGCGCTCCACGTGGACTTCACCGCAAAGGTGAAGGAACTGCGCGCCAGGGCGCTCAAGGGAGAACAGACGATCAGCGAAGAGGCTCTCGCCTTTCTCACCGACTGGCTCATCCATCACGACATCGCCGTGGATAAAAAACTGGGGGCATTTCTGGTTGAACGCAATGTCATCTGACGCTTGATCCCAACTTTTTTTGTAAATTTTTTTGCAATCTGTTTGAGAATACCTTAGACAAAAGACCTGTCCTGTCCTGAATTGTCCAAAGCTGGTGCTAATTAAGAATTGATGAGGCGATATATGAGGTTGACTGTCAAAGATGTTGCAGCACTCCTGAATGTCTCCGAAAAGACGATCTATAGATGGGCAGGGAAGGGAGAGATCCCTTCTTATCGCCTGAAGGAGCAGTATCGCTTCAGCAAGCCCGAGATTCTCGAGTGGGCTGCTGCCAAACGCTTGCCGGTCGCCGACGAAGTCGCAAATCCTGCGGAGGACGAACGCGGGCCGCTGCCCTCCTTTGCCGATGCGCTGGAGGCAGGGGGGGTATTCTACCGCGTCGCCGGTTCGGATAAATCCTCCGCGCTCAAGTCGGTCGTCGACATGCTGAGGCTTCCCGACGACATGGACCGCGGTTTTCTCCACAAGGTCCTGCTGGCCCGCGAGGCGCTAGGCTCCACGGGCATCGGCGACGGGATCGCCATTCCGCACGCGCGAAACCCTATAGTGCTCGACGTGGAGCGTCCGGGCATAACCCTCTGCTTCCTGGAAAAACCGATCGATTTCGACGCGATCGACGGTAAGCCGGTCAACGTCCTATTCACCATCATCAGCCCCACCGTGCGCACGCATCTGCATCTGCTCTCCAGGCTCGCATTCGTCATGCACGATGCCGGCTTTAAAGACGCAATACTCCGCGAGGCCTCGCGAGACGAGATCCTGAACCTCGCGCGCCAGGCCGAATCGCGCGTCGGCGGGGGAGGTGCCTAGATGGCGCTTCTGTTCGTATCGATCGCGCTACTTGCGCTTTCAGGCGTACCTTCGATCGTAGGGAGGGGGCGTGCTCCCGCCTTAATTGCCGCAGCATTGGCGGTGGCCGGCGCATCCGTAGGCTCGATACCGGCGGCGCGGGCGCTCGTCAGCGGCGAGTCCTCCTCGTTCAGCCATGCATGGCAGATACCGTTCGCATCCTTCTCCGTGGGCCTCGATGCGCTCTCGGCGCTGTTTCTCATCCCGATATTTCTGCTGACCGCCCTGTCGGCTGTCTACGGCTATTCCTATCTTCGCGGCCACGGAAGGGATGGCGCGGGCGCATCGCCTTTTTTCTTCGGCATACTCGCGGCGAGCATGGCGATGGTAGTGATCGCGCGCAACGGCATGCTCTTCCTGATCTCCTGGGAAGTGATGGCGCTCTCGTCGTTTTTCCTGGTCACTCATGACGATGCGAGCGAGCGCGTGCGGCGCGCCGGCATCACCTATCTCGTTGCCACGCACATCGGCACGGCGTTTCTTCTTGCGCTCTTTGCGCTCATGGCGATGAGGACCGGCAGCATGGAATTCGAGCAGTGGCGGGGCGCTGCCTCTTTGGCGCCTTCGGCCGGGGCGCTGTTTTTGCTGGCGCTCGTAGGATTCGGCACAAAGGCGGGCTTCATGCCGATGCACGTCTGGCTTCCCGAAGCGCACCCTGCGGCCCCGTCTCACGTCTCGGCCGTAATGTCGGGCGTCATGATCAAGACCGGGATCTACGGCCTCATGCGAATGCTTTCGCTATGGGGCGCTCCCGCGGAGTGGTGGGGATGGACGCTGATTGCTGTGGGCGCAGTCTCCGGAGTCATGGGCGTGCTCTCCGCGCTGGCGCAGCACGAGCTCAAGGCGTTGCTCGCTTATCACAGCGTCGAGAACATAGGGATTATCGCACTGGGCCTGGGGCTCGGGCTTGTGGGCGTTTCGCGCGGCATGCCCGCTGTCGCGGCGCTGGCCCTTGGCGGAGCGCTTCTGCACGTGATCAATCACGCCGTCTTCAAGGGCCTGCTCTTCCTCGGCGCGGGTGCAGTGATCCGCGCTGCGGGCACCGGCGAGATCGACCGGCTGGGCGGTTTGATAAAGAGGATGCCGCGCACGGCCGCTTCGTTCCTCGTGGGTTCCGCCGCGATATCCGGCCTTCCTCCGCTCAATGGTTTCGTGAGCGAATTCCTGATTTACCTGGCGGCGTTCGCGTTGCTCGGCGCTCCGGGTGCTACGGTCTTCAGCGCAATGCCGGGCCTCGCGGTCATCGCGTCGCTGGCGCTCATAGGAGGGCTTGCGGCTGCATGCTTCGCAAAGGCCTTTGGCACGATCTTTCTCGGCGAACCCAGAAGCGACGCCGCCTCTTCAAGCACGGAGCCGCCGCTCGCCATGCGCGCGCCCATGACGATTCTCGCGGCGGGCTGCATAGCGATAGGGCTCGGAGCGCCGCTTGTTCCCAGGATGCTCGCGCCCGCGGTCAATTCGTTTACAGCAGGTGCGATCGATGCGTCAGCGCTTGCTGGCGCTGTGCCGATACTGACGATGCTCGTAGCCGCCTCCGCCGCGCTCATTGCGGTCGCTGCCGCGGCATTGATCGTCAGGCGGCGCCTCCTCTCCGGGCGCGAGGTTAAGCGGACCGTGACGTGGGACTGCGGATATGCGGCGCCCACCACGCGCATGCAGTACACGGCGTCGTCCTTTGCCCAGCCGCTTACGAGCGCATTCGGCGCGCTTCTGCGCGTCCGCTCGCACGCGGAAGGAGTAGATGGGCTCTTCCCTGAAAAAGGGTCGTTCTCATCGCACGCGCGCGATTTCTCCAGGGAAGATGTGTTCGAGCCGCTCTTTGCAACCGTGGCGTCGTGGCTCGCGCGCTTCCGCGTGATCCAGCACGGTAACGTGCATCTCTATATCCTTTATATAGCCGTGGCGTTGATTTCGCTGCTGGCGTGGAGCTTCGGGGGACGATGACAATGTTCGCAGCCGTAAACATCGCATTGGCGCTTGTTCTCTCGCCGCTGCTATTGGGAGTGATCAACCGCACCAAGGCCGTCGTAGCCGGACGCAAGGGACAGCCGCTTTTGCAGACCTATTATGATCTCTGGAAGCTGATGCACAAGGGCGCAGCCATCAGCCGCACTACGAGCTGGATCTTCATTGCCGGCCCGGCGACGGGCGCGGCCGCGGCCTTCACCGCTGCGTTGTTTATGCCGTGCGGCACCGTGCCGGCGGTCTTTTCGTTCCAGGGCGACCTGATTGTCTTTGCCTATCTCTTCGGCCTCGCGAGGTTCTTCACGATACTCGCGGCCCTGGATACCGGATCTGCCTTTGAGGGAATGGGCGCTTCGCGCGAAGCCGCGTATTCCGCGATGGCGGAGCCGGCGCTCTTGCTCGCGCTTGCGGCTCTGGCGCGAGAAGCGGGGAGCGCTTCGCTCGCGGGAATTTACGGTCAATACGGCGCGGCGCACTGGTCGACGTCTGGCCCCACGCTCGTGCTGGCAATCGCTGCCATGTTCGTCGTGCTCCTCGCGGAGAATTGCCGCATCCCGGTGGACGATCCGACCACGCACCTCGAACTCACGATGATCCATGAAGTGATGGTGCTGGATCACGGCGGAGTCGACTTCGCGTTTATCACGTGGAGCGCTTCCCTGAAATTATGGCTCTTCGGTTCGCTGATCGTTGGAATAATGCTTCCTGCGGGCGCCACGCCGCCTGAGTCCCTTGCGCTGCGCGTCGGGGGCATGCTCGGGTTGGCCGTGGCCGTCGGAATAACTGAATCGATGATGGCGCGGCTGCGGCTCGTGCGCGTGCCGCAGCTGCTTACCGGGGCCGGGGCACTGGCTCTGCTTGCGCTGATGCTTTCGTTTTCAATGAGGTGATGCGTGATTTCGTGGGCCGGACTCATACTGGTCGTTCTGTTGCTGCAGAATCTCATGCTGCTCGGCACGGGCAGGGTGCGCGCGTGCATCCGTATCGCCGCGATGCAGGGCGCGATCCTGAGCCTGTTGCCGATCTTGTCGAGCGGCGGCGTGCCTACGCTGCGCGAGACTGGGATCGCCGCAGCGAGCGCCGCACTCAAGGGAATCGCTTTCCCGTGGCTGCTCTATCGTTCTCTGCGCGGCACCGGCGTTAGGCGCGAGGGTGCTCCACTGCTCTCGTATTCCGCATCGATCGTCGCGGGCATGGCCGTTCTCGGCATAGCTCTCTGGATTGCATCTCGTGCGCCGTTGCCGGGCGCTACTGCTTCTCCTCTCGCTCTGCCCGCAGCGCTGGCCACGATGTTCACCGGCATGCTGCTCATCGTTACACGGCGCACGGCGCTCATGCAGCTGTTGGGCTACATCGTGTTGGAGAACGGAATCTTCGCCTTCGGTTTTGCAATGGAGATACAGGCGGGATTGCTGGTTGAACTGGGTATTTTGATCGACGCATTCCTCGCAGTGCTGGTGATGGGCGTAGCTATCTTTCACATTCATCGGGCGTACGACGCGATCGACGTCGGTCAGCTGTCGGCGCTTACGGATTGGGACAGATGATTCTGGCATTGATTCTCATACCCGCTTTGATCGGGTCCATGGTTTTTTTCATCAGGAAGCCCTGGGTCTGCCGTACGCTGCTGATCGTCACTGCAGCTGCGCATGCGTGCATGACGGCACTCTGTTGGTGCGGCTTTCCCAAACCCGCGCTTTCCGGTTGGCTCGCCATGGATGCGCCTGGCCTTCTCTTTCTCTCCATCGCTAGCGCTCTCTTTCTGCTGGCGTCGTTCTATCGCGTAAGTTTTCGCAAGGAGTCAGCTGAGAAGAAGAAGGATTTCGAGGAGGGTTTCCTGTTCACCAATGCGCCGGAGGCTACCTTCTGCGGATGCATGCTTCTGTTCCTGTCAACGATGACGCTCGTATGCGTCAGCCATCAATTCGGAATTCTGTGGGTGGCGGTTGAGGCCACCACTCTCGCGAGTGCGCCGCTGATATTCTTTCACCGTCACCGCCGCTCGCTTGAGGCAGCGTGGAAATATCTGCTCATCTGTTCCGTAGGTATAGCCTTGGCATTGCTCGGCAATTTCTTCCTCGCCGTGGCGTTACCCTCGCGCGGCGTCGGCGGCTCGATGCTTCTCGCGCAGATGATCGACCAGGCGCGGGGCGGATTGCTGAATGCGGTGTGGCTCAAGGCCGCGTTCGTTCTCCTGCTGGTCGGCTACGGGACGAAGATGGGCCTTGCGCCGATGCACACGTGGCTTCCAGACGCCCACAGCGAAGCGCCGTCCGCTGTATCTGCGCTGCTCTCGGGCGCGCTGCTCAACTGCTCCTTTCTCGCGATACTTCGCTCGCAGCAGGTGCTTGTCGCTGCAGGATTCGCAGAGTTCGGGCAGGGTCTTCTCCTTCTGCTTGGGCTGGTCTCGATGGCGGTAGCGGCGGCGCTGATAGTGGGTCAGGCTGACTACAAGCGCATGCTGGCCTACTCGAGCGTGGAACACATGGGTATCCTGGCCGTGGGTGTTGGCATCGGCGGTATCGCCACGTTCGGCTCGATGTTTCACGCCGTAAACCACTCGCTGGCAAAGGGGATGCTATTCTTCGCGGCGGGCAATATCCTGAGTTTCTATCGCACCAAGCGGGCTTCGGAAGTGACCGGATTGCTCGGGCGGCTTCCGATGACCGGCATATTGTGGGTCGCCGGGCTTTTTGCGATCACGGGTTCGCCTCCCTTCGGTACGTTTGTCAGCGAATTTACGATTCTCTCCGGAGCCCTCGGCCAAGGGAGATCTTTTATTGCCGTCCTTTACCTCGTATTGCTCGCGATCGCGTTCGCTGGAATGGCGGTCACGATGCTTCGAATGGCGCAGGGCGGTGACGAATCGAATGAAACGCGCGGCCGCGAGGCTGCTCTGGCCTTGATTCCCCCGGCTGTATTGGCAGTCGCCGTTCTTGCGCTGGGCATGATCGTTCCATCTTCGCTGGGCGAGATGTTGCGTGCGGCCGCGGCGGCAGTGGGAGGGGTACGATGAGTGCACCACTCACGCTTCATAACGGCGAAGTTGCTGCGGAAGACGAGATTCCTCTCCTTTCAGCCATAGATTTTCGCGATGCTGTTACCGGCGCTGTCGCTTCCGGCAGGAGGATCTGCTCTCTCTTTTGTACCCCCGCCGACGAGGGCAGGCTCAGGCTCGTAGCTGTTATCGGCGACGACGCCGCAGGCCATCTTTCGCTCGTAGCGATGACGGTTGAGAAGAGCTATCCGTCCCTTACGCCTGATTGCCCCCAGGCGCATCTCTTCGAGCGCGAGATTGCGGAGCAATGGGGCGTCATTCCGCTGGGCCACCCTTGTCTCAAACCCGTGCGATATTCTGCCGCAGAGCTTCCCGCCGTAGGCGATTTCTTCCGCGTTGAAGGCGACGAGGTGCACGAGGTCGCGGTGGGGCCCGTGCATGCAGGCGTGATAGAGCCTGGCCACTTCCGCTTCCAGTGCCACGGCGAGGACGTCATGCACCTTGAGATAGCGCTCGGCTTCCAACATCGCGGCGTGGAGCGCGCCTTGATCCGCGGACCGAATCCGCGCTCGGCGCATTATATGGAAACGCTTGCCGGAGATACGACTGCCGGACATTCATTCGCCTACTTCCGCACCGTGGAATCGCTTGCGGAAATCGAGGTGCCTATTCGCGCGCAGGTAATCCGCGGCATCGCTCTTGAGCTCGAGCGCATGGCCAATCACGCCGGCGATCTCGGCGCGCTGGCCGGCGACGTCGGGTTTCTTCCCACGGCCTCATATTGCGGCCGCATCCGCGGCGATATCTTGAACCTCACGGCGCTGCTGTGCGGCAGCCGCTTCGGCCGCGGTCTCCTTCGCCTTGGAGGAGTCCACTTCGATCTGGATGACGAACGAGCGAAGCAGCTCGTGCAGCGGTTGGCAAAAACCATGGAAGATCTCGAATCCGCGGTGGAGCTGCTCTGGAAATCGCCTTCCGTGCTGGCGCGCTTCGAGGAGACGGGAGAGATATCTCCTGAGACCTGCGATGCGCTCGGCCTCGTCGGCCCGGCGGCCCGCGCGTGCGGAGCGGAGCGGGACGTCAGGCATGACTACCCGTATGGAATTTACCGCTTCTTCAATATTCCCGTTTCCAGCTGGAATTCAGGAGACGTCTTTGCGAGGGCGTTCGTGCGCTGGCTGGAGATCAAACGCTCTGCGGAATTCATACAGGAACAGGCCCAGGCGCTGACCGGCGGTTCGATCTGCGCGGACGAACGTCCGCTGCAACCGGACAGCCTCGTGGTTTCGCTGGTCGAGGGGTGGCGCGGCGAGATCTGCCATGTGGCCTTCACAGATGAGCAAGGGCGTTTTTCGACCTATAAGGTCGTCGATCCCTCGTTTCATAACTGGGCAGGACTGGCAATGTCGTTGCGTGGAGGACAGATCTCCGATTTCCCGCTGTGCAACAAGAGCTTCAATCTTTCGTATTGCGGCCACGACCTCTGAGGCATTTATGTTCGACATCATACGTGCGAGGATAAAACAGGGCTATCGAACGATGGCATATCCGAGGCGCGAGCCGGAGCTGCTGGATCGTTTCCGCGGCCTGCCGCGAATCGACGCGGCGCTCTGTCCGCGCGGATGCCGCGAATGCAAAGAGGGCTGTCCGTTCGGAGCTCTTTTGCCTGGAGATCGCGGCGCGCGCATCGACTTGGGCCGTTGCATTTTCTGCGGCGAGTGTGCTCGTGCGTGCCCCAAAGGCGCTATCGTCTTCACTCAGGAATACCGGCTCGCGTCGACCGGGCGCGAATCGTTGGTGACCGCCGGCATGGTTCCGAAGGTGAAGGCGCTGGATCAGCGCATGCAAAGCATCTTCGGCCGCTCGCTCAGGCTGCGCGAGGTCAGCGCCGGCGGGTGCAACGCCTGCGAGGCGGACGTGAACGTTCTATCGACTCTGGCGTATGACATGGGGCGCTTCGGCATCCAGTTTGTGGCATCCCCGAGGCACGCTGACGGGCTGCTGGTCACGGGTCCGGTGACCAAGAACATGCGGCTGGCGCTTCAGAAGACCTATGACGCAGTGCCCGGACCAAAGATCGTCATAGCATCGGGCGCCTGCGCCATCGCAGGCGGGCCGTACGCAGGGCACTCTGAGGCCAGCGACGGAGTTACATCGCTTTTGCCCGTCGATCTCTTCATACCTGGTTGTCCTCCTCATCCTATGACGACTCTCGACGGAATGCTCAGGTTGCTTGCCCGCCTTGACGAGAAGGCTCGGTGATGGGGGCATTTATATCTCCGGCATTATTTTGTTGCCTTTGTTTAAGTTTCAGTGTAGGAGGCGGCAAGATTCATGATCGTTGATTGGTGCCAGGCGCAACGTAATTGTTACGAGGAGCCGCTGGTCATGAAAATGGCTGGCGGCTTTTGCGTTGAACGCCAAGGACGGTCGTACGAAAGGAGAAGTTGTTATGGCAAAGGGTACAGTAAAGTGGTTCAACGATGCGAAGGGTTTTGGCTTCATCTCGCCGGAAGAGGGTGGGGAGGATGTGTTCGTTCACTTCTCCGCAATCCAGGGCGAAGGCTTCAAGAGCATCAAGGAAGGGCAGACGGTTGAGTTCGATGTGGTCAAGGGCCCCAAGGGTCTCCAGGCCGCGAACGTCAAGGGTCTGTAATCTCCCAAAGCTGAACCAAAGATATCCCCGGTCCCCTAAAGGGCCGGGGATTTTTACTTTTACAAAAAAATACTAATTATGCCATATGTGTGATTGCATAAAAAACATAAAAAAATACGCAACATATTCCAGGCATTGCCGATATCGTAGGTAATAAGAGTCTCAAGTTGGATCAGGGTGTCTTGATGGCTATGAATATACCGTCTTCCACATGTTCTCTTGCGTTGGGCCTGCGTTCCGACACGTCCGACCTAGGAATTTTTGCCACGGATGCCGGTATGGAAGAGCTCAATGCCGATGCAGTTGTTGAATTTTTTGTATCAGATCATCCATCTGAATCCGCGCGCAGCGATGCCGAAGCTGCCGAGAAGAATTCGCAGGGAAAGACGCGGAGCGTCTATTTTTCCAGACAGGTGCGTGACGAGGTCAATTTCACCCTGAGAGAGCGGATTGCCGTGCCCGTCTATCATGCCTTGCTGCGGGCCGACCGGGCAGGTGCAAAATCTGTTGTCGTGGATGCTGCCGGGGCATTCGATCCGGCTGACGAGGTAGCGCATAAAGCCATTATGGGCGGCATCGCTGCATTCGCTCACGCAATAGTCGCTGATCGCATGGAATCCAAGGTCTCGGAGATTGCCGTCAGGATAAACGCTGCATCCTTTGCCATATATGTGAATCGTTTTGAAAAGGTCGATAAGGGCTTTGGCCGTTCGTCAACGGATGAAATCCCCGAGTCAGGGGTATCGCGCGGACAAAGCAGGTCAGACAAGTCCTTGGATGATTCAGGCGAAATGGACAGAGTCGATGTCGCGCAACTCTTCGAGGATCTGCGAGAAGACGACCCATGGTCTGCGGAGTACTGGCCTTACCGCGCTGCCATCGCCCGAGCGCTTGACATCAATAAACAGTTGCTCCGTTTTCCGTGGTATCATGATAAGTCCTTCGAAAAGAAAAGAACAAGTCTGTGTACGGCGCTTATGGACAGGATGATAATCGGGCTCGGCTTGAGAGAGCGGATGTCTCGGATGCATTATAATTGGGATTTGACCAAATTCAGTTTCGAAGGACCTGAGGAGGATATATCTCTTGTCCGTCCTTTGAATTTTGATTTGCACGACGAGTGGCGCACATTTGAATTTCTCAAGAACGATCTGCAGCTGTCAGGCGTAGATTCCAGGACTGCTGCGGAGCACGCTGCGCAGAGCATCATTGAAGACCTCATAGAGGATGCGATTACAGGGTTTATGTCCGCTGGTACGGCTGCGAGTTTCACAATGATGAGTGAAGCACAAAAATGGAACTCTCCGCTTCAGGCAGAGATAGCGTCGTTTCTCGACCGACAGCAGATTTTTCCCGTACAAGTCGCGGACAGGGCTCGATTCATGGAGATATTCACCGGAATCGTAGTGCAGAGCATAGAAAAAGCTAAACTTCATGAAACTCTCGAGGTTCTGTTAACACGCCTTTTGCGAGAAAATTATAACAAAATATTGAGAGAGATTAATGGGGACGACGCATCAGGGAAACACAGGAAAATCGGGTGACGTTCGGTTTATGAACGCCTTTGATGCGAGAACTTTCTCTGAATATCGTTGATGGATGCGCGCTGATGTGGTGATGTCCGACAAGACGCAATGCCTTGTCGTGAGGTAAAGTGAGATGGAATCCCTGCAGACAATCCTTCATCGCATCGAGCATGAAGACCGTCCTGATCCTGCCCTGCTCGCTCAGCTGCTGCGAATCGAAAATCGTGAAGAACTCGATCTGATTTATGCGCGCGCCTATGACGTCAAGCGGAGGGAGGTCTCCGCCCTCGCCTATTTCAGGGGACTCATCGAGGTCAGCAACGTCTGCGCGAAGGATTGCCTCTACTGCGGAATCAGGCGCTCCGGAAACGTCTCGCGCTATACGATGAGTAACGACGAGGTGATAGCCTGCGCGCGGTTTGCCTATGATAACGGCTATGGCTCCATTGTGCTGCAGTCTGGAGAGCGCAGGGATCCGGCATTCGTCGAACTGATCGAAGATATGGTCCGCGAAATCAACGATATGACCGGCGACAGCCTGGGAATCACGCTGTCGGCAGGCGAGCAGGATTCCTCCACCTACCGCAGATGGCTTGAAGCTGGTGCGCGGCGATATCTGCTTCGCATCGAAACTTCCAACCGCGAACTGTACGCCCGCCTCCATCCCGCGGATCACGATTATGACGAGCGCCTGCGCTGCCTGAGGGAACTCAAGGATATAGGATACCAGGTTGGCACCGGCGTCATGATCGGACTTCCTTTTCAGACGACGGAAGACCTTGCACGGGACATACTCTTCTTTCGCGATATCGATGTGGACATGATCGGCATGGGGCCGTACCTGTATCATCACGATACGCCGCTGGGCCGTGAGGCAACTCCATCCATAGACGCTGGCGGCGGGCTTCTCGATATGTCGCTCATGATGATCGCCCTTTCGCGTATTATCCTCAAGGACGTCAACATCGCTTCGACGACCGCTCTGCAGGCGTTACATTCGCAGGGAAGGGAGTTGGGGTTGCGTGCCGGGGCGAACGTCGTAATGCCGAATCTCACGCCTGTGCGATACAGGCGCGATTATCTTCTTTACGATTCCAAGCCATGCGTCGACGAAGATGCCGGCAAGTCCCGTGACTGCCTTGCCCGCAGGATAGGGGCTATTGGAGAGAAGATCGGGTGGAATGTGGCGGGCGACCCGCTGCACGCCTTGCGCAGAATGAACGGCTTGACACCCTTGCGGAATTAGGTTGCATAGAAGGCCTGCGACGAAATCGAAAAGAGGAGCAAAAATTTATGCACAGAAAGATCGTAGCGTTCTTATGCCTCATGACAATCCTCATCGCCTCACCGGCATTCGCCTACAAACGCGACAAGGCGGAGGCTCCTCAGCCATCGTCTTCGTCGGAGACTACGACGCAGGTGAGCTCCGACAAAGAGCAACCGACCTCTGACGAAGAATGGGGCGCTGAAACTTCCGGCAAGGGGCTCGAGACGGCAGGATATGTGTTCGTGATCCTGGGCGGCGCGGCTGCGATCGCCGGCAGCACCATCATCGCTGGGACCGACAAGGATCTCACGGGTGCGATAGTCGGAGGCAGTGGAGCTGCCCTCTCGCTGGCAGGCAGCATCATGGTCATTCTTGGCTCGCGAAACACCTATGCGTTGAGTCCCTCTGTGGATCCTAATCGCCATTCCTATGGTCTCGCACTGGCAGGGAATTTCTGAATCTGCTGTTTCAAGCTTGATCGCCAGTTATGCGGAAACGATTCGATCCAATTATCAATCGTCCCTCAACTTGCCGAAAACTACGACGCGCCACTGAGTCTCGTTGATGCTGATCGTCTTCCAGACGCAACGCCGCGCCATCGGATCGAATCCTCCTACGGGCGGGGTGTTGTAATGGCCGACGCCTTCGGGCTGCGACGCGATCTGTTTCACGAGAGAAGCCAGCGTAGGCCCGCTGATATATGAAGGCGTAGCGAGCGGATTGTCGCCGACGTTTTCGCGATAGCGGCTGTAGATGATCTGCCCATCCGGCTGCATCACCCATACGTCCGACTTATTACCTTTGAATTGGGGCGTTACGATTCCGTCGATGAAAGAGATGGGCCTCACTATCATGCTCACCGAGCCCAGCAGTTCGCCTTTTGCCGAGAGGACAGGCCATTCCATATCGATCGCATAGAATCCCTCCACCGCCTTGAACGGCTTGCTGAGAACGGGTTTTTTTGTGCGGATGAGATCCGCCACCTGATGTTGATTGCTGACATCTTTTCCCTCTATCTCCTGGTAAGTAGGCGGCTCCACCGCCACGATTTTACCTCTCGCGTCTATAGTGCAGCAGTCTACGGCTGAACGATGCTTATCACAAAGGTCTGAGAGCACGACATGCGCATTATCACCATCGAGGCCGGCATGCGCGAGCGTCTGCGCCGCAGTCGAGAGATCGTTGTTCATCGAGGTCAGCGTATCTTGAATGGCTGAAGAGATTTTATCGAGCTGAACTTCAGCTGAAGCGGAGGCGCTGGTATCGGCTGCGAATACCGGGCTGCAATATACAATGGAAAGAAGGATCGGTATCATGTGTGCTGCTGATCTCTTTCTCTTATTTATAGTCATCAATCCTCCCGGGATATTTTTCTGTGCTGTCGAAAATGCATAATAACGACAGAGATATAAAATGTCTAATCAAGTTGTCCTCTATTTCATCGCGAATGCTTGCCGCAGCCGTAAAAAAATGCAGATAAGGATCTATCTGCTTTGAAATCATTGGATAATTTGTTATAAAAAAACCACGGATGCAACGAAGCGGAAATTCAGCTTGAGAGATGGAGGCAATTTGACCGCGACCGTGCAATTAAATCTGTTCGATTCCCTCCCGCAGGATGTGGTGAAGAGACTGAGTGATTCTGCCGAGGCGCTGGCGAGCACGATTCAAGGGCATGATTCCGGCGTTCAACTGAATGTCGAAAGCCTCCTTCCTGCACTCTACACGATTTTTGTAGAACATTGTGCGACAGGTGATCCGAGCGAGCAGCTCGCGCGGAACGCCGCTCTATTTGCCAGTTCGCTCAGGACATTTGCCGACCAGATCAAACGCAATGGCTTCTTCAAGCAGGTATCGCCCAATGAGAACATAGTCAGACGTGCTTTCCGCACTTTTTGCGTCAGCGGTCAGTCGTTTCTCGATGAATGCCGAGAAGATGCGAGTGCGACTCCGACTCCCACCAAAAGCTATATCCGGCAGCTCGACGGAATGCCTGCGGATTTCGATCTGCCGCCGGTCAGCGGAGTGACTATCGTGAACTCGGCAAATATGCCGAAGTTTTCTTCATCAGCGGAACTCATGGGCGCTTTGCGGCCAGCGGTCTTTGCATTTCGCAGTGCAGCTTCTGTTGCGATGAGGAATGTAGAGGCGCAGGCGCATGGGGAGCGCATGCATGAGTATTCGTCAAAGTTGATGGAGCGCGGCGGCATGACTGCGGATGAGGCCGTCAGAGTCTATTTCAACAAGGGAACGCTCGTCTCATATCGGATCATGATGGGCGCTTTCGAACGATGGTTGCTGGTCGATCTGGCCCGCGTGATTGAAGAGGTCATCTCTATAGGCAGCGAAGCGATTCAAAGAAATCGTCCTATGGATATCATTCGTGCGGCCAAACTGCTGATCGAAAACCTGGAGGCAGGCCAGAAGGCGGTACTGCACCTTGGGCAATCAGAAGCGCTATATTCGAAACTCCTCGATCACTGTAAAAAACAGGGGATTGTCGAGGCGGGAGATGAAAGATGGACGTCTCTCAAGGGGCAGCTCGAAGGATTCTGTCACGATTATACAAATCTTCTAGCAGAACTGCTCCTCATCGCCCAAAAATTACGAAACGATCCGACAATGCGCGGCGGCGCGGCCAGGGCTGTTATCGAAAACGACCTGCCGTCGCTTCGGATGACAGATCCCTCGTCGCAACTCAATCTCGTGAATCGGCTGTTGCGCAACAAGGCAGATCGGAAAGATGTTGAGATAGAGATCGCCGCATCAGCATCGGTCAACATTCCTGTCGCGAACAGGCTTTCGATTTTCAGGATCGTTCATGAACTCGGCTTGAATGGCGTTAAACACGGCGGAGTAAACGTGAGGTTAAGGGCGGAGATGGATGGAAACAAGCTTCGTATGGTTACATCAGACAACGGTCCTGGTTTTGCCGATCTTGAGAAGGCGCTTGGCGGCGGGTGGCGCGAACATCCTGACATAGAAGGGCAGGGCAAGGGGCTCGTGGGAATCGTGAGGCTTGCGAACCTGCGCGGATGGGATTTCAACATTTCCCGTGAAGGCGGATGGACCTGTTCCGTACTGGTCGCGGATACTTCTGGATGGGATGAGATGAACAGAGCATCCGCTGAAGCGGAAGGCTCGGTACCGATTGATGACGCACTCATGCTCGACGGCAGCGACATCGAATCCGCTGTCTCGGAATTTCTTCTTCCTCCAATATCTGCAGCAACCGCGCGCTAGTTGTTCGAGATCAGGTCATTGGTGTGTCTGGCGATTACGAGATCCTCGTTCGTGGGTATCACTCTGACGACGCATGCGCTCTCTGCTGAACTGATCGTGTCCGCGTGCGTCAGGTTTTTTTCTTCATCAATTTCAATTCCCAGGTGCGTGAGGCCCTGGCAGATCATCGAGCGTACCGGCGCTGCTCTCTCTCCGATGCCTCCAGTGAAGACGAACATATCCAACCCGCCGAGTGCCGCGGCCAGCGCGCCTATTGTCTTTCGCGCATGATAGCAGAACATCTCCACTGCCTGCGCGGCATCGGGCTTCAGAGCTCGCTCATCGAGCAGGGTCTTCATGTCAGGGCTGATGCCCGATACGCCCATGAGTCCCGATTCATTATTCAGGAGAGTTTCAATCTGAGCCGCATCCATCCCGCGCTCACGCATGAGATGGACGAGTATCCCAGGATCGAGATCGCCGGTCCTCGTGCCCATCATGAAACCGCCGGCGGGCGTGAAGCCCATCGTGGTATCGAGCGGAATGCCGTCCTGCACCGCCGCCATGCTGGCGCCGTTTCCAAGGTGGGCGATCAAAAGCCGGGATGGCGGGCGCGCGCCGACAGCGTCCATTATGTACTCGTACGAGAGGCCATGAAATCCGTAGCGCCTGACGCCCTCATTCCAGAGTGCGCGCGGAAGAGGAAAACGCTGCGTGATTTCCGGCATCCTGCGATGAAATGCGGTGTCAAAACAGGCAACCTGAGGAAGCGATGGATATTTTGCCGCGACCGCCTCGATGCAGACTATTTCGCTCGGCAGGTGAAGCGGCGCGAAGGATACGAGCTGCTTGAGCGTTTGAAGGAGCTTCGCATCGACCGGAGCGGGCGCCGAATATTCCGCGCCTCCGTGCACTACGCGATGTCCGATCGCGTCGGGAAGCGGAAGGTGCAGGCCGTCGAGCCTCGCAAACGTCGCTTCCACGGCGGCGGCATGGTTCGGAAAAACTCCGTTCTCCGCGCTTTGCAAATTGCGGCGGGCGAGCTTGAACCAGAGACGACCGTCGTCGAGTCCTATGCGTTCGACCGCACCCCTGGCGAGCAGCGCCTCGTCGTCCTTCGCCACCCTGTACAGGGCGAACTTCAGCGACGACGACCCGCTGTTGAGGCATAGTATATGGCGGAGATGATTCATTTCAAATTGTGTCATCGCGAGGAGCGCAAGCGACGTGGCGATCCCGTGTTGGTTCAGGGGATTGCTTCGCCCTCTCGGGCTCGCAATGACACTCAAGGGTTCACTGCTGTTTTCCGCGCCACTGCCAGGCGCGGATCTCGGGCATGTCCTCGCCGTAGCGTTCGATGTATTGTTTGTGGTCCACGAGCCTGTCCCTCACGAACTGCTTTATGTACGCCGCCCTCGATGCGAGCTTGGGAACTCTGTCGACCACGTCTGCCATGAGGTGAAAGCGGTCCAGGTCGTTGAGCACGCACATGTCGAAAGGAGTCGTGGTCGTGCCTTCTTCCTTGTATCCGCGCACGTGCAGATTTCCGTGGTTTTTCCTGCGATAGGTCAGACGATGGATGAGCCACGGATACCCATGGTACGCGAAGATGATCGGCTTGTCCGTCGTGAAGAGCGCGTCGAAATTCTTGTCCGTCATGCCGTGCGGATGCTCCTCATGCGGCTGCAGCGTCATGAGATCCACAACGTTGATCACGCGTATCTTGAGCTCCGGTACGTGCTCGCGCAAGAGCTCCACCGCTGCAAGCGTCTCAAGGGTCGGCACGTCGCCGCAAGCCGCCATCACCACGTCGGGCTCGGAGCCCTCATCGCTGCTGGCCCATTCCCAGATACCGATGCCGGAAGTGCAGTGCTTGATCGCCGCGTCCATGTTAAGCCACTGCTGCTGCGGCTGTTTGCCCGCAACGATGACGTTGACGTAGTCGCGCGAACGCAGGCAGTGGTCCGTCACCGAGAGCAGGCAATTCGCGTCCGGCGGAAAATATACGCGCACCACGTCCGCCTTCTTGTTCACTACGTGATCGATGAACCCCGGGTCCTGGTGGCTGAAGCCGTTGTGATCCTGCCGCCAGACGTGCGACGTCAGCAGATAGTTGAGTGAGGCGATCGGCCTGCGCCACGGGATATCGTGACGCGCAGTCTTGAGCCACTTGGCATGCTGGTTGAACATGGAGTCGATGATGTGGATGAACGCCTCGTAGCACGAGAAGAGCCCGTGCCTTCCGGTGAGCAGATAGCCCTCGAGCCACCCCTGGCACGTATGTTCGGAGAGGATCTCCATGACGCGGCCGCCCGGCGAGAGATGATCGTCTTCAGGTATGGTCGGCTCCATCCACACGCGATCCGTCACCTCGAAGAGATCGCCCAGCCTGTTCGATGCAGTCTCGTCCGGTCCCATGACTCGGAAGTTGCGGCTCTCCATGTTCTCTTTCATCACGTCGCGCAGGAGTTTCCCCATCACGCGAGTGGCCTCGGCAATCACGCCGCCGGGCTTCGGCACGTCCACGGCGTATTCGCGGAAGTCGGGCATCCTCAAGTCGCGCAGCAGTATGCCGCCGTTTGCGTGCGGGTTGGCGCCCATTCGCCGCTCTCCCTTTGGCGCAAGTTCTGCGATTTCGCTCCTGATGCATCCCTTATCGTCAAAGAGCTCTTCCGGCTTGTAGCTCTTCATCCAGTTCTCAAGAAGTTTTACGTGCTCCGGTTTCTCCCGCATCTCCGCAAACGGAACCTGATGCGAGCGCCAGAATCCCTCGGTCTTGAGTCCGTCCACGGACTTTGGCCCCGTCCATCCCTTCAGTGTGCGCATCACTATCATGGGCCAGCGCGGCCGCGCGTGCTTTGCGGACTTGCGCGCATTTTCCTGGATCGATTTGATCTCCGCTATCACTTCGTCGAGGGTTTCAGCCATGCGCTGGTGCATGGCCATGGGATCGGAGCCATCCACGTAGTAGGGTTTGTATCCGTAGCCCACCATCAGCGCCTCAAGCTCTTCGCCGGTGGTTCGCGCGAGCACAGTGGGGTTTGCGATCTTGTAGCCGTTGAGGTGCAGTATCGGCAGCACCGCGCCGTCGCGCACTGGATTGAGAAACTTGTTGGAGTGCCACGCCGTTGCCAGCGGACCGGTCTCAGCCTCGCCGTCGCCCACGACGCAGGCCACGATGAGATCCGGATTATCGAACGCCGCTCCGAACGCGTGCGAGATCGAGTAACCAAGTTCACCGCCCTCGTGTATGGAGCCCGGCGTCTCGGGAGCCACGTGACTCGGTATCCCTCCCGGGAACGAGAACTGTTTGAAGAGCTTCTTCATACCTTCTTCGTCGCGGGAAATATCGGGATAGAACTCGCTGTAGGTGCCCTCGAGGTAGGTGTTTGCCACGAGCGCAGGGCCTCCGTGTCCAGGGCCCGCGACATAGATCATATTCAGGTCCTGCTCCTTGATGAGGCGATTGAGGTGCACGTAGATGAAGTTGAGTCCGGGTGTGGTGCCCCAGTGTCCGAGCAGGCGCGGCTTGATGTGATCTATCGTCAGGGGCTCCTTGAGGAGCGGATTGTCGTAGAGGTAGATCTGGCCGACCGAGAGGTAGTTGGCGGCGCGCCAGTATGCGTCAATCAGTCTGAGTTGCTCTGCGGAAAGCGGTGTCTTCATGGTCCCCTCCATTTTTTTTATCCGCTATCATCATAGTTACCGGCTTGCAACTTTCCTCAAACCCGGCTATCGGGTCTTTCCCGTGCAAATGCCGGAATGACGGCGATAGCGCATGAGACGGAGGGTCGGATGAATTCAGGTGCGAGGCCTTGGGTGGTGCTCAAATTCGGCGGCACGAGCGTTGCTACTGCCGGCTGCTGGCAGACTATCGCTTCGATAGTCCGCAAGAGAAATGAAGAAGGGTTTCGGTGTCTGCTGGTCTGCTCCGCGCTCGCGGGTATCTCCAACGATCTCGATCGGCTTGCGGCATCGGCCGTTGAAGGCCGACATCATGAAATATTGAAGGATATAGAATCGAGGCATCGCTCGCTGGCAACGGAGCTGGGAGTCGAGGTTGAGGGGCTTGACGCGCTATTTGCGGAACTCGAAAGCCTTTCCACCGGCGCATCTCTCGTGAAGGAGGCGAGCCCGAGGCTTCGGGCGCAGATCATGGCCGTGGGCGAGCTGGCATCCACTCGGATAGGCGCTGCATACCTGAATAAAATCGGAATCGCGGCTTTATGGCGCGACGCGCGCGAAGATCTGGTGAGCGACGAGACGCGCGTGAGGAGCGAGCGCCACCGCTACCTGGCAGCGAGCTGCGATACTGAGAGGGACCCTTCGCTGATCAAGAGATACGATGAGATGCCACAGTCCGTCATCGTCACGCAGGGTTTTATAGCCAGAAACCCGGAAGGCCACACGGTGCTCCTGGGCAGGGGCGGCTCGGACGTCTCAGCCGCGTATTTCGCCGCGCGCATCGGTGCGTCGCGCTGCGAGATCTGGACCGACGTGCCCGGCATGTACACGGCCAATCCGCGGAAGGTGCCGCAGGCCAGGCTTTTGCGCTCCCTGGATTATGACGAGGCGCAGGAGATTGCCTCCTCGGGCGCCAAGGTCCTGCATCCGCGCACGGTGGCGCCGGTGCGCAGGCATTCAATACCGCTGCACATATTCAGCGTCGCACATCCAGACGCGGAAGGAACGGTCATCAGCGCGGACGCGTCTGGTGCGGGCGACACGATCAAGGCGATATCGTCGAGGAACGGCATCACCCTCGTATCGATGGACACCATCGAGATGTGGCAGCAGGTGGGATTTCTGGCGGATGTGTTCAACTGCTTCAAACGCCACGGCCTTTCTATCGACCTCATCTCCACGTCGGAATCCAATATCACGGTGACGCTCGATCGCGCCGCAAACGCGATGGATAAGGAGAAGAGGGAGGCGCTTCTTGCCGAGCTCCAGGAGTTCTGCAGCGTGCGCATTATCGATTCCTGCGCATTCGTGAGCCTGGTCGGAAAAAATATCCGTTCGATCTGGCACAGGCTGGGGTCCGCGCTAGAGGTCTTTGAGGAACAGCGCGTCTATATGGTTTCGCAGGCGGCCAACGATCTCAACCTCACCTTTGTCGTGGACGACGACCAGGCAGAGCGGCTCGTGCAGGATCTGCACGCCCAGCTCTTCCGGTCGCGCGGCAGCGAGGAGCTTTTCGGTCAGAGCTGGGCGGAACTCAACTCGCGCGATAAAGTCCGCGCGAGGTCGACGCCGTGGTGGCGCGGGCGCCGCGACGAACTCTGCGCCATCGCGCAAAGAGATACGCCGATCTACGTCTACGACGGCGTGACGATGGGCAAGAGGCTGAACGAGCTCAAGAAGATGAAATCCGTCGATCGTTGGTTCTATTCCATCAAGGCCAACAGAAATCCGCAGGCCCTCGCGATGGTGCATGACGCCGGCTTCGGTTTTGAATGCGTCTCGCCCGGCGAGATCGCGCACGTCATCGAGCTCTTCCCGCACATCGATCGCACGCGGATTCTGTTCACTCCGAATTTCGCCGGAGGCGCTGAATACGAGTACGGCTTCAAACAGGGCGCGCTGGTCACGCTCGACAACATCTATCCGCTCACTGCCTGGCCCAAAATTTTCAAGGGTCGCGAACTCTTCGTCCGAATAGATCCGGGCGAGGGAAAGGGGCATCACAAGTACGTACACACTGCGGGCGCCAAGTCCAAGTTCGGCGTCTGGCCGTCTCAGCTGGGTGAACTTGAGAAGCTGCTCGGTTCATGCGGTGCTACGGTGGTGGGCCTTCATGCGCACGTGGGCAGCAACATCTTTGCGTCGGACACATGGAGTAAAAACGCGCTCTTCCTTGCAGCAATCGCCGAGCGCTTCCCGCACGTCCGCACTCTCGATCTCGGCGGCGGGCTCGGCGTAGTGGAACGGCCGGGGCAGGAGCCGCTCGATATCGCCCTGGTCGACAGTCATCTTTCGGAATTCCGGAAAGCGCAGCCGAAATACCAGCTCTGGATGGAACCGGGCAGATACGTGGTTGCAGAGGCCGGGGTACTTCTCGTCCGCGCCACTCAGACAAAAGAGAAGGGCGAGTACAAATATATAGGCGTGGACGGCGGCATGAATATGCTCATCAGGCCAGCGCTCTACGGGGCGTATCACGAGATCGTCAATCTCACTCGCGTGGACGAGCCGGCGCAGGAGACGGCGACGATCGTAGGGCCCATCTGCGAATCCGGCGATATACTTGGTTACGAGCGCCGCATGCCAAAGACGCGCGACGGAGACGTGCTGCTCGTGGCAACGACAGGCGCGTACGGCCACGTGATGAGCTCAACCTACAACCTCCGCGGCCCGGCAAAAGAACATTTCCTGGATTGAGACGAAGTTTGCGCGTCAATACGCGCACGAGAGGCCGAGGGCGCCGCTGCCGATCCATTGCCTTGATGAAGTTTTCGGCGAGACGACGTCGAAGCGTCCCTCCAGCTTCAACTTCACGCCCTCTGCGATGAAGTGCCCCATGCCTAGCGTAAACTCGTGGATCTTCTGCTCCGCGCCGGTGAGATTGAGCACGCCGTTGCCAGGTGCCGTCTGCCAGGACGTGGTGTACCGTCCGACGATGTACCACGCTGGGTTCGGTTCCCAGTGCACGTTGAGCAGGCCCGCGTAATAGGAGGTGTTGCGCGCAAGCGGATTGCCTACGACAGCATTGTCGCGCTGAAAGGTTCCTTCGAGTCCCAGCTGCCATCGTTTGTTTATCCACCAAGAGAGCGTGGCGTCGGCGCCGAAGGTCAATGGTCTGTTCCCCCCTGACTCAGGACCGACGAAAGGAGAGAGCGCAAAGGTGGAGGGCTTTTCCTCATCGCCCCAGGTCACCAGCATGGTGGTCATGAATACCGGGAGAGTGTTGCCCTTGCTCGTCCAGTCGTGGACCAGGCCGTTGGTGACCGCGAACAATACGTCGATGTAATCCGTGGCAGCCCAGGAGAGCATGGCGCCCGTGCCCGCGCCCGGCGCGATGAGGCTGCGCCAGACGATGCTCCACGACACCGTGTCGTTGAAATAGAGCTCATAAGGTTCAAAACCTGGAGGCAGCCCGAATCGCCCCACGACGAGTTCGAGACCGTATTTATTGGAGAGCGTCACCGCTGCGTATGCGTGGCTGAGCGACACGCCGAAATACTGGGAGCCGGATGCGGCGCGGCCGAAAAAGATATCCGAGCGGAACCTTGCGCGGGAGCCAAAGTGTTTGACTATGTCCAGTTCGAGGCTGGGGACGGCGATCTCGAAGAAGTCCTCGCCGGGCGTAGGGATGGTGCCGTTTGCCACGTTGGGGAGCCACTCGCCCAGCGAGCCGCCGAATGAACCGCCGTCCGCGACGTCGGTGATCGGGTCGTTGCTGAAGTGCTGAAAGCCCACGGCCGTGTTGAGGTATCCGAAGATCTCAAAACCCGCGTTGCGCGATTTCACGCGATTATCAGAAGCATTTGCCGATTGCGCAAAGAGTGCAATAACAAGAAAGAGGATGAGAAGGGTACGTTTCATCGCACCCTTCTCATATCCGCCATAATTTGATGAAAATCAACTACAGCGCGTTAATGATGTGCTCGATTACCTTTTTTGAATCGCCGAAAACCATCATTGTCTGGTCCATGTAGAAGAGGTCGTTGTCCACGCCAGCGTAGCCGGTGGCCATGCTGCGCTTGTTCACGAGCACCGTGCGCGCCTTGGTGACTTCGAGGATCGGCATGCCGTAGATCGGGCTCGATTTGTCGGTCTTGGCCGCGGGGTTTACGATGTCGTTGGCGCCGATCACGAGTGCGACGTCGGTATCACCGAATTCACTGTTGATCTCGTCCATCTCAAAGACCTGATCGTACGGCACTTCGGCCTCAGCCAGCAGCACATTCATGTGCCCCGGCATTCGGCCTGCCACGGGATGAATCGCGTACCGGACCTTGACGCCTTTTTCGTGCAGGAGTTCTGCCATCTCGTGAAGCGCGTGCTGGGCGCGCGCCACCGCGAGCCCGTATCCTGGGACGATGATAACGCTTCCCGCGTTGCTCATGAGAAACGCCGCATCCTCTGCGCCGCAGCTCTTGTAGGTGCGGGCAGCAGCCCCTGCAGCGGCAGCGACGGTTCCGCCTGCGGTTCCGAATCCGCCCAGGAGCACGTTGATGATCGAGCGGTTCATCGCCTTGCACATGATGTAGGAGAGGATTGCGCCCGAGGAGCCCACAAGCGAGCCTGCGATGATGAGCATGTTGTTGCCGAGCGTGAATCCGATGCCGACCGCGGCCCACCCTGAGTACGAGTTGAGCATCGAGACGACCACGGGCATATCCGCGCCGCCTATCGGGATGATCATGAGCACGCCGAGCATGAGCGCGATGGAGGTCATGACGATGAAGCTGGGCCAGTTCTGATGCATGGCGAACCAGATGCCGCATCCGACCATCACGAGAGCCAGCGTGAGGTTAAGGTAGTGCTGTCCCTTGAAGCTCACCGGCGCGCTGCTGATCCTGCCGGACAGTTTGCCGAACGCGATCACTGAACCCGTGAAGGTGATAGCTCCGACGATCACGCCTATGAACATCTCGATGCGATTGGCCATCGGAAGCACGTCTGTCTCGGAGATGCCGTATGCCTGCGGGTTGTAGAGTGCAGAGAAGGCGATCATGACCGCGGCGATACCGACCAGAGAGTGGATCGCGGCGACAAGTTCCGGCATGGAGGTCATCTTTATCTTCTTGGCTATGATCGCGCCGATCAGTCCGCCGCCGGCAATACCTATGATGATCATGCCGTAGCTCTGGACCATGAGGCCGGTCGTCACAACGGCTATGACCATGCCGATGATGCCGAAGACGTTGCCGCGCCTCGCGGAGGTCGGCGAACTCAAACCCTTGAGCGCCAGGATGAAGAGCACCGAAGCTACAAGATATGCGAGAGCGACCTGATTTGCTGTCATCATTGTGAGGAGTCTCCTCTTGTAAACCCTCCCCTTTGTAAGGGGAGGGCAGGGTGAGGTAGATCAAGGTCTACCTCCCCCTGCCCCCTCCTTACAAAGGAGGGGGGATATCGAATGCTATTTCTTTTTGAACATAGCCAGCATCCTCTGGGTTACGAAGAAGCCTCCGAAGACGCAGATGCTCACGAGGAAAACGGCGATGAATCCCAATGTGGTGCCGAAGTTTATGTGCTTGGGTCCGGATGCCAGCATGGCGCCTACTATAATGATACCGGATATCGCGTTGGTCACGGACATGAGCGGCGTGTGAAGCGCCGGCGTCACGTTCCAGACCACATGGTAGCCGATGAACACGGCCAGCACGAAGACCGTAAAGCTGAAGAGAAACGGGTCCACGGCGCCATGGTGTGCGCTCGACATTGCTACGGCTTCAACTGGGTTCATGATTTCCTCCCGTCAACCCTCCCCCTTTGTAAGGGGGAGTTGGAGGGGGTAGACCAAGGTCTACCTCCCCTTGCCCCTCCTTACAAAGGAGGGGGATAGTGAGTCACTTCAGCATTTCCCCGCCCATGCACATGAGCGTGCCCGCGATGATTTCGTCATCGCGGTTGATGACGGCCTTTTTCTCCTCGTTCTTGATGAGCAGCTCGAGGAAATTGAAAATATTGCGGGAGTACATCGAGCTGGCATCCGCGGCCACAAGGCTCGGAAGATTTGCCGTGCCGATTATCGTGACGCCGTTTTTGACCACCGTCTTGCCGAACTCCGTGAGGGCGCAATTTCCGCCTGTCTCCGCGGCAAGATCAACGATGACCGAACCCAGTTTCATCGCCTTGACGGTCTCGTCCTGGATAAGGCGCGGAGCGGGTTTGCCTGGTATCATCGCGGTGGTGATTATGATGTCCGCATTCGCGGCGTGTTTCTGGATGAGCTCGGCCTGCCTCTTTTTGTAATCATCCGACATCTCTTTGGCGTATCCGCCCGTGGTCTCGGCGCTCTCGCCCTCGGCGAGCGGTACTTCCACGAACTTTGCGCCCAGGCTCTGGACCTGTTCCTTGACCGCGGGCCTCACGTCGAAGGCCTCGACTACCGCACCCAGCCTTTTCGCCGTGGCGATGGCCATGAGGCCCGCCACTCCTGCGCCAAGAACGAGAACCTTGGCAGGGCGTATGGTTCCGGCGGCGGTCATGAGCATGGGGAAGTGGCGGCCGTATGCGTCGGCAGCCATGAGCACCGATTTGTAACCGGCGATGTTGGCCTGCGAAGAGAGGACATCCATGGACTGCGCGCGGGTGATGCGCGGCAGAAGTTCCAGGGCAAAACAGGTGAGCTTCTTTTTGTTGTACTCTTCGATCCGCGCCTTGTTATTCGGCGAAAGAAGCCCCACGAGGATTGCGCCCGACTGCATCGAGCTCAATTCCTTGACCTCCGGCCCCCGCACCTTGAGCGCGATCTCCGCTTTCTTGAAGATCTCCGCCGCGTCGGATGCGATCGCGGCGCCTGCGGCTCGGAATTCTTCGTCCGATATGAACGAACCGTCGCCCGCACCCTTCTCGACGAGCACGCTATGGCCCATTGCCACGAGCTTCTTGACCGTCTCTGGAGTGGCAGCCACGCGCCGTTCGTCTGCGAGCGTTTCCTTGGGGATTCCTATAATCATATCCAGACCTCCGAAGAGATGTTTCCAATCAGTGAGTGGGGCCGCTTCCTAGGACTCCCAAAAGAATTTTGCAAGAGCTTTCACCACACGGTTTCTGTGCCACATATGACGCAGGGCCAGATGACGCCGCGCGTACTTTGTGACACGGAGCCCACTACTCTTCGTGCATTGGGGTGAAGAACAGGAGGATCATCGAAGGGAGGGCGGCGAAGAAGCTCAGTATGAAGAGGTTCGTATATCCGATATTCTCGACGATAACGCCGCTGAATCCGCCGATGACGTTGGCGCCGACGCTCATGATGGCGCTGCCGATGGCGAAGTGCCCGGCCTTGTACTTCGCCATGCAGAGGCGCATGAGATAGATCATGAGTGCGATGTTGCCAAGGCCCGCGGCGATGTTTTCGTAGCCGTGGACCGCGGCGATGAGCATTATGCCCTCGTGAGTAGCGGCTGAGGGCTTGAACCAGGCGAGAAATACATAGGCCCAGATGTTGACGTTCATGAGCAGCGTGATCGGCCAGATCGCCCTGCGAAGCCCGACCTTCTTGATCCACCACGAGCCGAGCATGGCGCCCGCAATGGCCGAGATCGCCCCGACCAGCCCCCCGAGCCAGGCGATCTGCGGTTTTGTTACGCCGAGCTCGCGCATGAGAAAGGGCGTGTTCATAGCAAAGAGCAGCTCGTCGCCCAGCTTGTAGGTGACGATAAAGGCCAGCACCACAGCGATGCGGTCCTGCTTGAGATAGGAGATGAACGATTCGCCGAATTCGCGTAGCTTCTCGCGCCAATGTCTCCCGTCGCCGGTTCTCTCTGCTTCGAAACGCGGAAGCAGGAAGGCATGGCCAACGAAGAATGCGCCCATCGTGAGGGAGCCTGCCGTGAATCCCCAGAACCAGTTAATAAACCCGGCAATCGCAACGATCACGGTACGCGAATAGATGACCGCCAGCCTGTACGCCATGATTCGCAGCCCGGAGTAGGCTGCCTGGCCTTGCTTGTCCGTTAGTCCTTCCATGTAATACGCGTCGATCGCGATGTCGTTGGTGGCGGAGATGAAGGCGAGGGCTATGAAGAGAAACCCGACCGCGCGAAGCATGTGCCCGTCTGTTCCGGACTGCGCGAAGCCTGCGAGGCACGCTATGATAAAGACCGTCGCGGTGATCGCGGCCTGAATCCTGATCATCCAGCCGCGCTTGGTGCCGAAGATATCCAGGAAGGGCGCCCAGATGAACTTGAGGTTCCACGGTATGCCCAGAAAATTGATGAATCCGAGAAGCGCCTCGCGAACTCCGAGGTCCGTGAAGAAGACCGTGGAGATGAAACGCACGATCATGTACGGGAGCCCCTCCGTGAAATACGTGGAAGAGACCCAGAGGGACGTGCGCCTTGCTTTTTTTGATTCCGCCGCTGCTTTCGTCATGTACGTCTGCTTTCCGAATTTTCAATTTAGCAGCGCGAAGTTAGGAGGGCAAACAAATTGACGATTAACGATCGGAGGATTCGAGGACGTCGATTTGTTATCGATAGATTATCAAAATGAATATGCATTTTTGACAGAACTGAGTGAAACGAGTTGCATGCTGAACTGAATGAAATTGGAACATAGTCTTTATTAATAACAAGTTACATAAATAAAAGAGGATATCCTTTATGTGGCATGGATCGTGCTAGTTTATAGGTGTGGTGGAATCACATGATTTGAGGGGGGTGGGGGAATGGCTTCCCGGATCATCACATTGCTGGCGGTCGTTTCGACATTGTGTCTCTCCAGTTGCGAGAAGGGTTATGGGGCACAGTTCTTGGCCTCCAAGGCTATGGCTGAACAGACCGGGGTGATAGATGCGGTGCAAGGGTTTTCTATAATAGATATCCGGCTGGTGCGGTCAGACGGAGCGATAATGGACCTCACAGACAGGCCTCTCCCGATCCGACTCAACCTGGCGTTGAATTTTTCCCGCGGCCTTAGCGCGGAGGAAAAGGCGCAGTTCGAGAGAGATTTTTTGCTCCTGGACGACGAGACGAGCCCTGTATCCGGTCGCATGGAATGGTCGGCTGACAGTACGGAATTGACCTTTACTCCGGCAGACGATCTGGATTTCGGAAGGACCTATACGATATCGCACATCAGACCGGTCGGAATCGAGACATCTTTTAAAACAATGACTTGCGGAGACATTAACGGTGACGGCCTCATCGATTTTGTGGTGGGCGCGCCGGGTGCCTCGAACGGAATGGGCAAGGCCTACGTCTATAGCGGCGGCAAAATGCCTGCTCCCCCCCTTGCAGAGATCGCAGGATACAGCGAGGGCGTTCGGATGGGGACATGGGTGGCTGCGGCGGGTGACGTCAACGGCGATGGTTATGCCGATATATTAGTCACAGAGGGCGACAATCGCGGACATGCCCATGCGGCGCTCATTTTCAGTGGCAGGTCGCTCGCTCGCGGTGCGCGTGAGATCGTCTCGGGTGCACGTCAGCCCATGCCGATATCTCCTTCTGTCGCCGTGATCCGCGAATCCAAAGGCGTGGAAGTGATCACGGGCGACCCTTCATTTGATTCATCACGCGGGAAGATCAGTATAAAGCGAGGGTCGGGCGAACTGCTCGCAGAGATGAACGGCGTGAGCGATGCAGACGAATATGGCGCTGCGGTCTCGCCGGCTGGCGATGTGAACGGAGACGGCATTGCCGATTTTGCGGTCGGTGCTCCAGGCGCCCTTGCCGATACGGGTGCTGCATATGTCTACAGCGGCGCGGATCTTTCGGGCAGACCTCTGGTCATGCGGATTGCGGACGCTGCGGGCGACGGCCTTGGCAGCGCCGTCGGCGGCGCGGGAGACTTAAACGGCGATGGCAGGGATGACGTAATCGCAGGCGCTCCGGAGGCGTCGGAAGGCCGGGGAGTTGTTCATGTATTCAGCGGCGCGGACATATCCGGCAGCCCCCTTATCAGGAAAACAGGCGAACGATCCGACGATGCGTTCGGATCTGCCGTTGCAGGTGTGGGAGATATAAACGGCGATTCAATTCCGGATATTCTCATAGGAGCTCCGAATCGCGCCGATGGAGAAAAATCTATGGTCGGCGCTGTGTACGTATACAGCGATACGGATCGTTTCAGCGAACCGCTCATGGTATTGTCGGGAAAATCCGCGAGCGAAAATTTTGGTTTTTCAGTAGCGAGCGCATGTCAGGATCCCGCAAAACTTGGCGGAAGCAGATAAACGCAATCCCCGCCAGCAAAGCCAGCAACGCGAGAAACGCACGCTACGCGTGATTGACAAGCGAATTCGGCCTCGTTTACGTTGTCACTTCGTTCTGACGATCAAGGCTCTTTGTTCCGAGCTCTGCTCGTCACGTATTATATTTTTTGTTCGTTGCTTGCCTTGCTTGCAGAAGGAGTCATGCTTATGAAAAACGACGACGGAGCGTTGCTCCGCGAGGCCTCTCGCGTGCTCGAAGAGCGAAAGGACTCAGGTCTCGAAGGGCTCGTTGGAGGTCTTGAGTGCGTGATCATCAACACGCAACCTGAGAGATTCGAAGCTTCCGCACTGGAGCTCCTCTCCACCACGGGACACGAAATAAGCGACGCGTTCGATGATTCCGATTCCAGAAGCATAGTCCTCTCAAGAAAGGATTCCGCTGATTTGATCGTGCGGGCGCGGACCGCGGGAGAAAATCCGTTCGCCGCAATCAACATCCATCCGCGTTCGAAATCCATGCCCGACACGCGGCTCGAGACCTTTGTCTTTGAGGTGCATGACCTGGCGCGCTTCACAGAAATCCAACGCAAGAGGGGCGTCCGTTTTCTTACCGAGAATGCGCGTGAATCGCGGGATTACGCCTTCATCCAGACGGCTCCATCGCGCTTTACCGGGAATTCCATCGGATACATCGAATGGAAAGGCAAGGGGCGCTCGTATGCGTCGGCCGGAAGCCGGCCGCTTTCGGTAGGACTTGCAAAGCCCGCGTGGTCCCATCTTGGAAACATAATGGAGCTGGATCATACGGCCACAAGGGTCACCGCAGAGGATCGCGACCCGGCGATACTCGAATTCATGGAGCTCACCAATTATTGCTTCGACTTCGCCATCTATGTGGAGTCCTTGAATTCCATAACTAACGTGGCCCGGCATCCCGATCACGGCTTTGCGATGGTCTTCACCTCCGGCATCTCACCATATGTGAACGATGACGCCTCAGGCCCGACCGAAAAATTTACGCATAACTACGGGGCTCGAGTGCATCACATGGCATTTCGCACGGAAAAGATCGAAGATACGTTTACGGCACTGGCCGCCCATGGCATGGAGTTCCTGGTGGAACTCGTGGGATCTCCTGATGAAGGGCTCAAACAGACCTTCAGCCAGCCCTCCAGAAACACGATTCTGGTGAACGAATACATACACCGTTACGGCGACTTCAAGGGATTCTTCACGAAGAGCAATGTCACTTCTCTCACCGCGGCTACCGCGATGCAGGATTGACAGAGCAGGTTGTTATTGGAGTTTCCTCGCTACTTGTTGGCGGATGCAGGCGAGGTGCGTGAATACGGGCGCGGTTTCCATCCCCAGGCCCTCATGAAACCGCAATCGACGTGCACGAAACCGTTTCGACGATAGAAACCGACTCCGCCGCCGTGCATGGCATAGGCAAAGTCGCGCACAGCTGTTTTTGCGACGCCCGGCAATTCGATGTCAGCGGCCATGCCGCGCATGTGCAGGCTCTCCTTGGCTACACCACGGCTGCGGCGGTGCATAATGGCGTTGCGCAGGGGGCTTCTGTAGGTGGAGATGAGCCGGACTTCGTTCGACCCAAAGTGATCCTGGATTGTATCCAGCAGCTCAATGAGCCTGGGATCGATCTCGTGTTCCTCTCCCGTCAGGCGGCAGCGGAAGATATGGGCGATCGCATCCATGGCAGCCGGCATATAGCGCCCGGCTGAATCGCGGTAACGGAACGTGGCGCGTTCGTTCTTGTCAGGCCGATAGAACGTAACCACCCCGTCGCCGCGGAGCGCGGACGCAGCATGAACGTATGCTGGAAGGCTTGATGCAATGAGAGTAGCTGCAGCGAGTATGAGTATGGCTCTTCTTCGCATTGGCACTACTCTGACTAGTGGGCTTAAGAACTCGTGTCAACCGATCTCTAACGGGGACCTCTAATAACCGCCCATCTGCTGCGTTGCCCTCCATCGGCACGGCCTGCGACGTACTTCAAGTACGACTCGGCCGGCCTCAGTCGGGCGCCTTGCATCTGGACGGTTCTTAGAGGTCCCCGAAAACAGTGTTTATAGAGGTGTCCTAACGATTGATCGGTCTTGGCTGAAAAGTCCTGCAGTTGACGTCATCGACGACGAGCTTGACTGAATGCACTTCCTCGTCGCCGCATGGCACTCCGTCCTCGTTCACCTCCATCGCCTTGGCGATGATGATTCTGTTGATCGGCTTTGCGATGAGGCCGGGTACGGGTTTAATCGGCGTATCGACTATATCTTCGTCCAAATTGCATAGCACTGATCCGGCCTTGTCGAAGTGGGCCGTAATCTCGCATTTCGGGTATGGGGTGGCGCTCTCCCTCGCCATGGTGTCAAGCGACTGCCTCGATTTCAGACTCTCAGCAACTTCGATATCGACCGGGGTTTCTTCCGTGGCTGGAACCGCATAAGAGAGGGCTCCGGAGCCGCACGCGGCCCCGCGGCCATCGGAGGCCGCATCAGGAAAAGATATATTGATGTCGCTTATGATTTTGACTCGAGGGTCCATCCTGCCGGTCTTGAGTTTTACGTAGTGCTTTACGATGCTGAATCCGCCCTCGGGCGATATGGTGAAGCTGGAACCGGCCAGGCAGTCGGCATCGGGCGAGGAACCTTCCGAAGCACCCCATACTGCCGCCGCAAGGGCGTCAGCGGTTACCGTCGCAGCGGAGACGTCGGGCAGAGGCTGCTCATCGCTCGCCCCGTTGTCGCTGCAGGCCGTAAGCCACGTTCCCGTGAGAACTATAATTATTGCCAAGGCGATCTTTTTCATCGCGGCTGCTCCTTTCCTGCACTCTCTATATCTGTATCGGATGACGGCGGAAAAAGTTGCGTGGTTTTTATTATGTTGAAAAAGCACGCAACTAATTCGCGGATCCGCCGATACCGCATTGTCCACATTCTCTGCTTGACTGTGTGAGGGCGCGGGCATATTGACCCCGCTCCATTGGAAAGGAAGGTGTCAGGGATGAGTACGCGCTATTTGAAGGAAGTTCCGCTGGGGGAAGTCCTGAAGCCTGCGCAGGTGCTGGCTGACATGGCAAATCGGTCAAAGAAAGCCGCTATCGAGGAACTGGTAGATCTCCTCTGGAAGCAGAAGCTCATCTCCAACAAGAGCGAAGCGGTCACTCGCGTGCTCGAGCGGGAAGAACTCGCCTCCACGGCATTGGGCCACGGCGTCGCCATTCCTCATGCCAGACTTGAAGTCGGCGATACTCCTGCAATAGCGATAGGTCGGCATCCTGCCGGTATAGACTTCGGCGCCCCCGACGGAAAGGACGTGAACCTTATCGTCATGGTGCTCTGGCAGCCCACGCAGGCGGGACTGTTCAATCGCCTCTTTGCGGGGCTCGTTTCCAAGCTCGCCGATGCGCATTTCCGCAATCGTTTGATGGAAGAGAGCGGCGCTGACGGAATCGCGCGTGCCCTCTCTGACGTGAAGATCGACATGCTGGCCGGCCGCTCCACGAAATGCGATGCGGACATGCTCATAGCGCTACAACTGCTAGAGACAAAGCGGCGCGCAAAGGGCAACGGGCTTTCGCAGCAGGTCGATCTCGCGCGCGCCGAGCTGCCCGGCAGCATGCTTTCGAGGTTTGACCGGCTCATGGATTATTACGGCGAGGCGCTCGTCGAGGCGCCCGAAGGCGTATGCCGCGGCTGCAACATGCAGCTCTCCAGCAGTTTCGCCTCGGAAATGCTCTCAAACCCCGATACAGTCTATATCTGCGAGCGTTGCGGCCGTTTCCTCATTCACCACATCGGCTAGAAATACGGCCATAAACCTTCAGCACTCAGCACTCAGTTTTTATCCTTCAGATTTAACTCCTTATAATACAAGGTTTTTGCTGATAGCTGATAGCTGAATGCTGAATGCTGTTTTTTTTTAGCAACTTTTTTTGCGATCTGACGATACCCTTAATGGAGGGCGCATTCGCGCACCTGCCTTCGCCTGACGCGACGGCGTGAATTCACGGAGGGTTTATGGGATATCGCTTTCTGCTCGCAGTCGTAGTTCTCACGCTCATGTCGAGCTGCGCCGCATTCGATACGGACAACACGCCGTATGCAGGTTTTAATCCCGATGAGGTGGTCATTCCCAATGGGATGAGCGGCCCCTACAATGGCAAATACAGCGGAACGATGACGCTGGATTCCAACACCTGCGCCAGTGTCTCCGATGAGATGGGAGCTGCTGTTGCGATCATGGCGAACGTCGTGCAGAGCGACCAACTGGTCAATATCGTACTTGAGGGCGGCAGCGCCGCTGCGGGCGAGCTCTCCGCCGAGGGCAAGACGGTCTTTATGATACAGAGCGGAGGTGCGAAGCACGTCTACTATCTTACGTTCTCGGATGATTCGAAGATGGATGGCACCTGCGAAGTGATCGAAGCGGACGAGAACGGTCAGTTTGCAAAATCGTGTGCTTCGTATACGGTGACGCTCGCCAAGGTGAAGGAATCGGAATAAGGCATTTATTAAATTGCAAATCCTAAGGCCCGACCGCGCACGGTCGGGCCTTTTTTGTCTAACTCCGCTGATTGCATTGACTTTTGGCGGCGATCCCACTAGCTTCCCTGCCACAGTTTCATGTATAATGTTAAAGGGAGGTGGCCTTGTGAAGCGCATAATGCTTGCATTTGCTGGTATAGTGATTTGCGCGGTCGCATTACATGCGGCCCCTCTATCTGCGACACAGACCCTCCAGGTTAATCTCTCCGATCTAAATCAGGCGCAGCTGGTCTTTACGGGCACATGTACCGCAAGGGATGCTCATATCAAAAACGGCATGCTGGAGACCACATACACTTTCAAGGTGCCGGCCGAGGGGGTTGTCAAGGGGAACGTGCCGGAGACATTTCAGTTCACTCAGTGGGGCGGCTCAATAGAGGATGCGAAGAGGCTGGGAGTGCCGGCGCCTTCCGGCATCGTCAGTTACGAGATCGGCAAAGAATACACCCTCTTCCTGACGGGAGAATCGAAGTTGGGGTTCAGATCCCCTGTCGGATTGGGACAGGGTAAATTCAACGTAGTGCAGGGACCAGACGGCAAGAAACAGGTCGTGAACGATTTCAACAATAAGTCGCTATTCGTTGGCCTTCCTGCCAGCAAATCCATGACTAAGGCATTGTCCACGGGAGGGATCCAGGGCGGACAGCAGGGCGGGCCGATAGACCTTGAAAATTTCCAGAAGATGATCAAGGAACTCAACCGCAAGGAGTGACCAATGCATCGCGTTGGATATGCAATTTCATGCGCCGCCGTCTTGTTGCTGACACTCGTTTCTGCGCCGGTCTTCGCAGGCGGGCCGTTTCTTGTAGACTCATTGAATAACAGCGGCGTGGCACTCCGCTGGCAGAACGATACGCTCACATGGTGTGCCGATGAAGGCCCTCTGTCGAGCGGAGTTGACAATGCAGCAGCGATCCAGATGGTGACCGAGGCGTTCAACGACTGGACGACAAAAGTGACCATAACGAATGGCCAGAATCAGGCGGTGGTAACGACGGTCGCCAAGGCAGCACAGGATACGACATGCAAGCCTGGCGATATCGACGGCAGCAATCACGAGCCATACACTACAGGTTTTGACAAGCCACCTACCATCATCTTCGATGCTGACGGGTCTGTCATAGAGGACCTCATGGGGGATGGCGCCAGCGACGGAATTGTAGGCCTCTCTTATCCGGGGGCAGCGGATTCTTCCGGCCTCATTATGACAAAGGGCGGATTCGCCGCTTTCAACGGCAAGATGCTCACGAACGGAAAGCTGGGCAGCGGCACAACAGCCCAGGAGTATTTCAAGGCGTCGATACATCACGAACTGGGCCACCTCCTCAACCTCGACCACAGCCAGGTGAACTACGACCTCGCAAAGAATTGCACTCTCGGCAATTGCGCCAATGGAAATTACATCCCCACGATGTATCCTGAACTCCTTGACATGCAGCAGGCTACGCTTACTCGTGACGACAAGGCTACGATCTCATGGATATATCCGGCGTCGGTATTGAAAGACGACTTCTGCACGATCACCGGTGAGATATTCGACAAGAACGGCAGCCCTTTGACGGGCGTAAACGTGATAGCTTCGAGCACCACCAGTGATACTCAGGCGATGGTCGATGCACGCGCAATGGTCAGCGGGGTACTCTACCCTGAATGCAGCGGCGACAGCCGCTACTATCTCTATGGGCTTAAGCCAGGGGTAACGTATAAAGTAACATATGAGCCCATCGGTTCTGAATTCGCGAACGCATCGGATTTTGAACCCCTGGGCAGCAACTCACCCAAGGGATTTCAAGGCGGAGTAGTTGAAACGCCTTCGGGCGATACCACGGTCAAATGCGAGAACGGTGGCGACACCATAGAGATGGCGTCGGTCGCTATCGATACGGCGAATTATTGTGCGGGCAAGAACTCTGGCACCGGTACGGGCTCCGGCCAGGGCACGACACAGACAGGGACTAGCAAGAGCAAGTGCAGCCTGGTTGCAGGCGGCGGCGCGGGAGCGGGCGCGTTGCTTGAACTCTTATTCGTCTGCGTTGCATCCGCGGTTCTGTCACGTTCGCGCATTCGCACATCATCCAAAATACCTGGAAGGAAATAATGAGAAGAGAGTCGTGCAGGATAATGCTGGGCAACGTCGCCATCGGCGGCGGAGCACCCATCTCCGTGCAATCGATGACTAATACGAAAACCTCCGACTTGGCCGCCACGGTGGCGCAGATAGAACGGCTCGCGTCTGCCGGATGCGAGATCGTGCGCGTCGCGGTTCCGGATGAAGCAGCGGCAGCGGCGCTGGGCGAGATCAAGCGAAGGATCGCTATTCCTCTCATCGCGGACATCCACTTCAGGCATGATTTTGCGCTCGCTGCACTCAAGGCCGGGGTCGACGGGCTCAGGATCAATCCGGGCAATATAGGCTCCCGCGAGCGCATGGCTGAGGTGGCGAGCGCCGCAAAGGCGCGCGGCGTGCCGATCCGCATCGGCGTCAATGCTGGTTCGCTGGAGGCGGAGCTGCGCGAGAGATACGGACATCCCACGCCGGAGGCGCTCGTCGAGTCGGCCTTGCGTCACGTGCGCATGCTGGAGGACGTCGATTTTCGCGCGATAAAAATTGCGGTCAAGGCATCGAGCGTGCCTGACACCATCGCCGCATACCGCATGCTCGCCGATAAGGTGGACTACCCGCTCCACGTTGGCGTCACTGAGGCGGGCACTTTGCTTTCAGGAGCGATCAAATCGGCCATCGGCATCGGCACTATTCTGGCGGACGGTATAGGAGACACGATCCGCGTATCGCTGACCGCTGATCCTGTGAAGGAAGTGAAGGCCGGTTTCGAGATACTTGCCAGCCTGGGATTGAGGGATCGTCCGTATGTTGAAATAGTTTCGTGTCCGACCTGCGGCAGGCTGCAGATAGACTTGGAAAATCTTGTCGAGCGCGTGGAAAAGAGGCTCGCGGGCATCCGTGGTCCGTTGAAGGTCGCCATTATGGGTTGCGCGGTCAATGGGCCCGGTGAGGCAAAAGAGGCCGACGTCGGCATCGCCGGCGGTGCGGGCAAAGGCATGATCGTGCGCGGCGGCGAGATCGTGCGCACGTGTCGAGAAGAAGAACTTGAGGACGAACTGATGAAGGAGATAGAATCGATAATCGATAATCGTGCGTTGGTACGTTAGTGCGATCGTGCGATCGAAAATCTGGACAGGTTTCACGAACGCACGAACGCACCATCGCACGAACGTACAATTTCCCAAACTCACGAATTAATGCGAGGTTGCTCAATGCGCTATTCCCAACTTTTGATTCCAACTTTAAGAGAGGCCCCTGCCGATGCAGAGGTAGTGAGCCACCAGCTGATGGTGCGCGCGGGATACATTCGCAAGCTTGCGGCCGGAGTATATGCGTATCTTCCGCTCTGCCTGCGCGTTCTCCGCAAGATTGAAAACATAGTGCGCGAGGAGATGGAGGCGGCCGGCGCTCAGGAGCTCTTGCTGCCCATAGTGATGCCGGCCGAACTCTGGCAGGAGACTGGCCGCTGGGCCATCTACGGCAAGGAACTCCTGCGCTTTAAAGACAGGCACGACCGCGATTTCTGCATAGGCCCGACCCACGAAGAAGCGATAACCGACCTTATCCGCCACGAGATCACTTCATGGCGCGACCTTCCGAAGAACTGCTTTCAAATTCAGACGAAATTCCGCGACGAAGTGAGGCCGCGATTCGGTCTCATGAGGGGACGCGAATTTATAATGAAGGACGGCTATTCGTTCGATCGGGACGAAGCAGCGTCACACCAGACCTACAAGGTCATGTATGATGCCTATAAGCGCATCTTCACCAGGTGCGGTCTGAAGTTCCGCCCTGTGGAGGCCATGACCGGATCGATCGGCGGTTCGATGTCTCACGAGTTTCAGGTGCTGGCGGCATCCGGCGAAGACGAGATAGTGGCATGTTCGAAGTGCGAGTACGCGGCGAATGTGGAGAAGGCGGAACTCCGTCCTCCCGAGTCCCGAGTCCCGAATCCCGAGTCCAGAAGGGGTCAGTATAAGAAGATTTCTACCCCTGGAAAGAAATCGGTCGAAGAGGTCTGTGAGTTCCTGAAAGTCGAGCCCACGCGGCTCGTAAAGACCCTCATCTTTGACACCGATCAGGGGCCGGTTGCGGGTCTTGTGCGCGGAGATCATTCGCTCAAGGAGGCCAAGCTCAAGGACGCAATCGGCGTAGAATGGATCAACCTGGCAGAGGAGCGGACGGTTCAGGAAGTGACAGCTGCCCCGTCCGGATTCGCGGGCCCGATAGGTCTCAAAATTCCAGTCTATGCGGATCATGCGGTCTCCGCGATGGACGATTTTATCGTCGGGGCGAATGAGGCAGATGCGCATCTGGTGGGCGTCGGCCTCGGGGACGTCAAGATCGAAAAATTCCTCGATATCAGGCGCGCTGCCGCGGGCGATCCGTGCCCGCGCTGCAACGGTACGTTCGAGGAACACCGAGGCATAGAGGTGGGCCAGGTATTCTATCTCGGAACAAAATATTCCACGCCGATGAAGGCCGTGTATACGGATGAGGAAGGCAAAGAGCGCGTCGCGGTGATGGGATGCTACGGCATCGGCATAGGGCGCACGGCTGCGGCCGCCATAGAGCAGAACCACGACGATCGCGGGATGATCTGGCCATTACCCATAGCGCCGTTCCAGGTCGAAGTCATATCCACGTCTCTCGGCGGAGAGGTTGCAGAGGTTGCGCAGCACGTCTATGGCGAGCTCTGCTCAAGGGGAATTGAGGTGCTGTTCGACGACCGCGACGCTCGCGCGGGTGTGAAATTTGCCGATGCCGATCTCATAGGCATCCCGTATCGCATCGTCGTCGGAGAGAAGGGGCTCAAGGACGGCTGCGTTGAATTCAAGGAGCGCCGCGGCGGCGATGCCGTGAAGATGCCTCCCATGGATGCGGTGGAGAAAATAGTCGATCTGGTATCGCACATATAGGTTGAACAGGGGGAAAAGCATGACCATCAAACCGCGTGACGACAAGGAGCGACTGATCGTGGCATTGCTTGCCGACTCGATGAAAGAGGCGGAGGCGATGGTGAAATTGCTCAAGGGCGACGTCCATACCTTTGAGGTGGGCGCGCCCACGTACACATCGCTGGGACCGGATGTCGTCAAGATGATCCACCATCACGGCTGCAGGGTTTATCTCGACCTCAAGTATCACGATATTCCCTCCACGGTCGCCAAAGCGGTTGCGGCGGCCACGAAGCTGGGCGTGGCCATGCTCAACGTGCATGCTTCGGGCGGCGAGGAGATGCTCAGGAGATCCGTGGATGCGGCTCGTGACGCGGCAGGAGGCAAATCGAAGATGCCTATGGTCTTCGGCGTTACCGTCCTCACGAGTATGGAATCTCTGGGTGATATCGGCATCCAGTTCGAGGTGCGCGAGCAGGTTGTGCGCCTGGCCAAGCTCTCGCACGAATGCGGGTTGCACGGAGTCGTGGCGTCGCCGCTGGAGATCGCTCCGATACGCAAGGCATGCGGAGAAAAATTCATCATTGTGACGACCGGAGTGAGGCCGATCGGGAGTGCGGCTCAGGACCAGCGGCGCATCGCTTCGCCCATAATGGCTATCGCAGCGGGCGCTGACTATCTGGTCGTAGGCCGTCCAGTAGTCCAGGCAAAAGATCCACGCTCAGTAGTGAGGCAGATACTTAAAGAGATCTCATGAAATTCGCATGTGATGTAATGCTCGGGCGCCTCGCGCGGTGGTTGAGATTATTTGGATACGACGTCTTCTACCGCAAAGACGCAGATCGTTCGGCGCTTCTGCGCGTTGCTCGCGAAGAAGAAAGAATTGTCCTCACGCGGGCCGGCAATTTCCGCGAGCTGTCGGAGATACCGCCGTATTTCATCATCACGGGTGACGATCTTGACGAACAGCTCCTTGGGCTCCATCGCGCCTTTCCTTCACTTGATCCCTTCGCCGGTTTCCTTACTCGTTGCGCCGAGTGCAATGTATTGCTCGAAGAGATAGACAAGAAAGATCATCAAGACAGCATCCCGCCAAAAGCCATGCTGATCGAAGGGCGCTTCTGCCGCTGCCCGGCATGCGGCAAGTTTCTCTGGCCAGGCACACACGTCACTAGCATCAAAGAGCGCCTGGAACGGCTTTTTCCCGATGCCTGAGATAATGCTTTTCCTCTCGAGTTTATAACCGCCAAAATCCTGGAGACTCCGCTCCCCTGAAGAGGGGTTGCGGACGCCGCTGCTTGCCCTCAAAGAATGACTCCATTCCCAAGTCAGTTTAATTAAGCCCGTATAATCAATATGTTGCGCATGACAAAGCTCTACGCCAACTTGGCATCATCCGTGCATTAGAGTTCAGTGTGGAATCATAAGGAGGGGTCATGGACGCTCTAAAGAGCCAGCAGAACAGCAAGGACGGACCGGCAATCGATATATCGCCAGTAGCGCGCGTTGGTGAGACCAACGATACGCGCAGGGAGCTCTTGGAGCTTCAGCTGCGCATGGCCACCTGCTCCATCAACCATGAATACGCGCGCAAGGAGTTCGATGACGCCTGCGACCGCGAAAAGCGCGAAGACCTGCTCGAATATATGCACAATTGCAGATGTGAGTACTTTCAGGCGCGAACGGCCCTTGCTTCATATGATCCATACGCCCTCGCCGAATTCGAGGCGGATCTCATGCGCCAGAAGCAGATGACGCTTACAGCATATAACGCTTAAACATAAATCAGATCCCTAACCCTCCTTTCTCAAGCAGGGGGACTGTCGTGAGACAGCCCCCCTGTTCCTTTTGAATCCGAATTCCTTGTCACGCACATCGATTACGGTTACTATTCACCCCACGAAATAACGGGGGAATATGTCGATCTACAAATCAGACATTGCCGATAACAGCGGTGAAAGTGTCCTGACGGAGAAAGCAGAATCCGCGGAGCGCTCGCGAGCCGAAGCTGCCATCAAGGAGAGCGAGGAGAAATTCCGCGGCATGTATGAGTCCATCAAGGATGGTATCGTTTTCCTGGATTTGGACTTGCGCGTGCTAGATGCGAATAGGGCTTTTCTAGATATGCATGGCTATACCTTGAGCGAAATGATTGGCGTCAACCTGATGGAGATTACGCCGAAGAAATGGGCGGATATCGATCGCGAAGCGCTGAAAAGGCTCATGAGAGACGGGGATACCGGCATTATCGAGAAGGAACATTACAGAAAGGACGGATCGGTGGTGCCGGTGTCGGTCAGGGTCTGGCTGAGAAAAAATGAGAAAGGCGATCCCATCGGCATGTGGGCCGTAGAACGCGACATTGCGGAACGCAAACGCGGGGAGGATATGATCCGCATGTCCGAGCGAAAATTCAGGGGCATATTCGAGTCGATACGAGACGGAATCGTCTTTGCTGATTTACATGGTCGTATTCTCGAGGCCAACAAGGCCATGCTCAATATGTTGGGCTACGCACAGGCGGAGATGATCGGCATACATTTGAGCGATATAACGCCCGCGAAATGGCATGATGCGGACGAAAGCGCTTTGGCGAGGGTGATGAAGGAAGGCGACAGCGGAGAATACGAGAAGGAAAATATCAGACAAGACGGCGTTATATTTCCAGTCGTGGTTCGAATGTGGCTGATGAAGGATGAGGAAGGAATTCCCAATGGCTTGTGGGCACTTGTGAGGGACGTCTCGGAAAAAATGAGTTCTGAGCAGGAAATTAAGAAGAGGATGTCGGAGATAGAAAAACTCAACAGATTCATGATTGGAAGAGAAGAGAGGATCATCGAGGTGAAGAAAGAAGTGAACGAGTTGCTGAGGAAGATGGGCGAACAACCAAAATACAAGGTATGACGGAGAACGGCTTACTATGAAAGAATACGGACCCGCCGGCCGGAAATTACCGTGGCTTTTTGCGGCGGGCTTTTCCTTGTTTGTCCTTGCCGTCGCTGCTGTGGGGTTTCTCTATTTCAGCAATGAAAAATCGCAGATGGTGCAGGATGAGAACGCCGAACTATCAATCGTCGCGCACCTCAAAGTCGAACAGATCACAAACTGGCTTGGGGAGAGGCGCTCGGACGGGCGGCGCATCTTCGACAATCCTTTTCTTCCGCCGATGGTGGAACGGTGGCTCAAGACCGGGAATGCATCTTTAAAGGAAGAGCTGCTCCGCTGGATGAAGGCGCAGATGGTATCCGACGAATATGAGAACCTCATCATCCTGGATGAGAACGGCTCCGAGAGACTCGCGACGGAAGAAGATGTCATGCCTCAAGGCGCCGGTATACGCGACCTTATCTCCAAGGCGAATGAATCCAATAATATGGTGTTGTCAGATCTGTATCGCGACGAGCGCAGCGGCAGAGTCCTCATGACCATGCTCGTTCCTGTTCTGCTCGACCGGCGTCCTGAAAGCAAACCCATAGCGATGGTGATCCTGAATATTAATCCAGACCGTTTTCTCTTCCCGTTGATTCAGGCGCAACCCACATCGAGCTTTTCGTCTGAGACCCTTCTCTTCCGCCATGAGAATGAAAACGTTATTTTCCTTAATGAGCTGAGACATATGCGCGGAACCGCACTCAGGCTCCAGCGGCACGTATCAAGCATAGATATTCCATCAGTCAGAGCCGTTCTTGGTGAAAGGGGAGTCATAGAAGGAGTCGATTACAGGGGCGTTCCGGTAATCGCCGTGGTGGAGGAAATACCCGATACGAACTGGTTCCTCGAGACAAAGATGGATGTCGATGAAATCTATCGGCCCATTAAAGAGCGCGCGGTGATTGTCATCGCCTTGTCGTTGGCTGCGATTGTCATCTTTTGGCTGGGAGCGCTCTTTTTCTTGAGGAGGAGGCTCGCCAGGTTCTACCGCAAGCAATACGAAGCGGAGGCGAATTATCGCGCTATATTTAACGCGGCCAACGACGCCATCTTCATTCACGACATGCTAAGCGGCGACATAGTCGATGTGAATCAGAAGATGTGCGAGATGTACAGATATACGCCTGATGAGGCCTTGCGCCTCAAGGTTGAGGACTTAAGCGCCGGCGAATCGCCCTACACGCAGAATGACGCCTTGGATCGGATACAAGCTGCCGCAGGCGGCCAGCCGCAGTTGTTTGAGTGGATGGCGAAGGATAAATCCGGCAGGTTGTTCTGGGTCGAAGTGAACCTCAAACACGCAACGATCGGCGGAGTTCCCCGATTGCTGGCCGTGGTCAGGGATATCTCCGAGCGCAAACGCGTTGAAGAGAAGCTGCGAGCGGACGAGCGATTTCTGGCCAACGTCTTTTCCAGTATCCAGGACGGCATCTACGTTATCGATAATGATTTTACGATCCTCCGCGTAAACCCTACCATTGAACGTTGGTTCGCGCATGCCATGCCCCTCGTAGGGAAGAAATGTTATGAGGCTTTCCGTGGGCGAACGCACGAATGCGAGAACTGTCCGAACCGCAAGCTGCTCACATGTGGAATACCAGGCAATGAAGTAGTTCCGAAGATTGGAGCCGACGGCAGCGTGGTTGGGTGGCTCGATCTTTTCAACTATCCGATGATCGACGACGCCACTGGAAAAGTTAAAGGTATAATTGCATACGCCCGCGACATCACCGAGCGAAAGAGGGCGGAAGAAGAGGCGCGCAAGAACGAGCTCCTCTACAGATCGCTCGCGGAATCGTCAGAGGACTTCATCTTCGTAGTAGGCAGAGACGATATCGTGCAATACGTGAACAGCTATGGTGCAAGGGCGCTAGGAATGGCGCCTCATGAGGTTATCGGCAATCCCAGAAGCATCCTCTTCAAAAATCCTGAGAACGATAGACAGCGTGAAGGTTTGCAGCAGGTCTTCAATAGCGGCGCCTCAGCGCACATCATAGAGGGCACTCGCTTTCTGGCTGGCGAAATCTGTCTCGATACGAGATTGGTTCCGCTCAAGGATGAGAACGGAGAGGTGACGGCCGTACTTGGGTTGTCGAGAGATATCACTGAGCGCAAGCGATACGAAGAACAGCTTAAACAATACTCGGAAAACCTCGAACAGCTTGTCGATGCACGGTCAAAGGAGCTGGACCAGGCGAGGGCGGTGCTTTTTTCATCATCGAAGCTGGCAGCGATGGGGCGTATGGGCGCAGGCATTGCACACCAGCTCAACAGCCCGCTCTGCGGCTCTCTGCTCATGGTCGATGACCTGCTGGAGGACTGCCGTGAGCTGCGGGGGCCATGTGATAAACTACAGTCGCTTCGCAGGTCCCTGGAAGGAATGCAGCACGTCATAGAGTGCATGCTCTCGCTCGCCATGATCAGCAGGCGCGGCGCGCCGACGCGGAAACGGATTGATATCAATCTGGCGATCAAGGGGATCCTTGAATTCACGTCCCTGGAACTGCAAAAAAGCGCCATATCGGCCGTGCGTCAGTTTTCTGACGAGCCGCTCTTGATTGAAGCGAACGTAGGCGAGCTTGAGCAGGTTTTCCTCAACGTCATCAACAATGCTGTCGACGCGATGGAGCACGGTGGGATGTTGACCGTTGTTACCATGAAGACGATGGAGGGTGTGGAGGTTCGCATATCGGATACGGGCAATGGGATTGCCGCCGAAAATCTTGATAAGATATTTGAGCCGTTCTTCAGCTCAAAAGGAAAGAAGCGAGGGCTCGGTCTCGGCCTTTCAATAGCCAGGGAAATAGTTGAAAGATACAACGGCAGGATTCGAGTAGAGAGTGCCGTGGGTAAGGGAACGACCTTCTCCGTGATTCTGCCAATAGACACTGGCAATCATTGATGGTTTAGCCTATTGTGGAAAATTGAGACATGACGTCGAGTGCCGTGGAGCCGTTTTTTGGTTCGGGTTACCATGATACATATGGCACATTGGAGGGCGCGCAATGTCGAAGAAAAAAGTGTTGGTCGTTGATGACGAACCGAGCATATGCGAGGGGATCGAGCTTATTCTCACGCGGGCAGGCTATGAAGTTAAAAAGGCCTATTCCGGAGAAGAGGCTGTACGTCTTGCGGAGCACGAAGCCTTTGATCTGGTGATGATGGATCTTATTATGCCTGGTATGGACGGAGCGGATGCATGCGCCGAGATAAAACGTATTAGGCCTGATGCACGTGTCATAGCAATTTCCGGTTCCCCGTCCGGTGCGCGTGTAGAAAAATTCATTCGTAGTGGTGGAATAGAGGTATACCTCTACAAGCCGTTCGGAAAGGAAGAGTTGATTGCCGGCGTCGAGAAGGCCTTCACGATAAATCCCCTCTGATTGCCAGGTTAGAGCCCGTTTTCAAAATTCCTTATTGATTTAAGAGAGAGAGGTGCGTTACAGACCAACGCTCCAGCAGCTTCTAACTCCAAGGAGGCTCATGTGAAGAGATACGAAACTCCGAATATCAGAAATATAGCTCTCATCGGGGCAAAGGGCGTAGGGAAGACGAGTTTTGTCGAGGCCGCGCTCTTCGCTACAAAGGCGACCGGGCGAATGGGGCGGGTGGATGAAGGCAACTCAATCATTGATTATGACACTCTTGAAGTGGAGCGCAGGCAGAGCATCAACTCGAAGGTGGTTCCCGTCGAATGGAAGGGGACGAAGATAAATATAATAGATACGCCCGGCTATGCAGATTTTATTGGAGACGCGGTCGGCGCGGTGAAAGTTGCAGATATTGCAGTCTTCCTTATAGATTCAGTCAATGGCGTCGAAGTTCAGACCTTGATGCTTGAAAGCTTCGTCAAAAAGGCCGGCACGCCGAGGGCTTTTTTCATAAATAAGGCAGATGCGGAGCGAGCGGATTTTGATTCCGCAGTGGCATCCATCAGAGAAAAAATAGCGCCCAAGGCGGCGGTATTCCACCTCCCGGTGGGCAACGGCAACGGCTTCAAGGGTGTCGTGGACCTGCTCAACATGAAGGCCTATCTCTACGATGGCGGCAACCTCAAGGAGAGTGAAGTGCCCGCAGACATGACGGCGAACGCTGCGGAACTTCGCACTGCACTCATGGAGGCGATAGCGGAGAGCGATGAAAAGCTGCTCGAAAAATATCTTGAGGCAGGGGAGTTATCGCAGGAAGATATGAAAAAGGGAGTGGCAAAGGGTATCGCGAACGGCGGGTTGTGTCCGATATTTGTCGGCTGCGCCTTTAAGAATATAGCGATCGATGCATTTCTCACCGCCATCGCCGATGACTTCCCGAGTCCTGCGGACATGCCTCCGATCAAGGCCAAGCGCGCCGATGGTTCGGCAGTAGATCTTACTGCCGATCCTTCCGGATCCGTACTTGCGCGCGTCTTCAAGACGACGTCCGATCCCGGCATTGGAGACGTGTTTTACTTCCGCATGTACTCGGGAACAATCTCATCCGGCGATGACGTGTACAATGGTACGCAGAATGCGTCGGAGCGCATGGGACATCTGCTCGTCATGCGCGGCAAGGATAGAATGGAAACAGAGGCTGCACCCGCGGGCGACATAGCCGCGGTTGCAAAATTGAAGACTACGCGCATCAACGATATATTCACCAGCAAATCCCATACGCTGCTGCTCGATCCGATACAGTTCCCGAAACCGGTTGTGCCGATGGCTGTAATCCCAAAGGCAAAAAAAGATCAGGACAAGCTTGGGATCGGCCTCTCCAAACTTACGGAGATCGATCCGACTTTTTCGTATCACATAGACAAGGAATTTTCCGAGACTATCGTCACGGCGATGGGCGAGATTCAGATAGACGTCATGATCAAGCGGCTCAACGAGCGATACGGCGTGGAGGTTGATCTCGGCAAACCGCATATTCCCTACCGCGAGAGGATCACCAGAAAATCAGAGAAACAAGGAAAGCATAAGAAACAGTCCGGCGGACACGGGCAGTACGGAGACTGCTGGCTGAGGCTCGAGCCCCTCGCGGCTGGCGGAGGCTTCGAGTTCGTCGATGCGATTGTGGGAGGCTCGATTCCGAATAAGTACGTTCCGGCAGTGGAGAAGGGCGTTCGCGATGCGATGCAGAAGGGCACTCTTGCCGGCTACCCGGTTGTCGATCTCAGGGTCACGGTATTCGACGGTTCGTATCACGACGTAGATTCGTCTGACATGTCATTCCAGATCGCGGGAGTGCTTGCGTTCAAAAATGCGATGACAGAAGCCGCACCGCAACTGCTTGAGCCGGTCGTCGATCTCGAAGTATACAGTCCTCAAGAATACATGGGCGATCTCTCCAGCGATATCAGCCAGCGCCGCGGCCGCGTTGCGGGAATGGACGCCGGAATAATCCGCGCTAAGGTTCCGCTCGCGGAGCTCTATCAATATTCAGCGAGCCTCAAATCAATTACGAGCGGCGCCGGAAGTTACACTATGACTTTCTCTCACTATGAAGCTGTTCCTTCGCACATCGCGCAGAAGGTGATAGATGAAACTAAACGCGAGCAGGAGCAGAAGAAGGTGTGATACTATGTTCAAGCTGCGCGGCAAACGAGGGGGCCAGCAAAGATGCGGCCCCCTCATGTTTGTAACTAACCCAAGGGCGTTGCGAGTCTGCGAATTGTCATGAAAAATACAGAGATAATTTACGGCGTGAATCCTGTCCTCGAGGTTATGCGTGCAGCTCGCCGTCGCTGTCATGAGGTTCTGCTGGCGGTCGGCAGGAAGGAGTCGCTGTCCATTCGAATCGAGGATGAAGCTCAAAGGCACGGCGTGTTCGTGCGCCGCGTATCCAAGGAGGAGATAGGGCATCTTGTGCGCACTGATAAACATCAGGGCGTTGCTGCGCGCGTGGATCCTTTTGCATATGCGTCGCTTGAGGACGTCGTCGAGCGTTCGCTGGCGGATCCACGCAAGGCCTTCTTGATCATGCTCGATGGAATTACCGATCCGCAGAATCTCGGTTCTCTTGTGCGAACTGCATATCTGCTCGGCGTTCACGGAATGATTTTGCCGCGCGATAACGCGGCAGCGGTAACCTCTGCGGTCGTCAAGTCTTCGGCAGGCGCCACTGAATATTTGCCTGTCACCCAGGTCACCAACCTGACAAAGACTCTGGGATATCTTAAGGAGAAGGGGATGTGGGCAACAGCGGCTGAAGCGGGCGGTGATAAATCAATATATGACGTTGATTTTAAAGGTTTTAATGTTGTATTGGTACTTGGGTCGGAGGGTGGCGGTATCAGGCGGCTTGTTAAACAGAATTGCGATGACATTGTCTATATCCCAATGGAGGTTGAGTCGGTTCTTTCGTATAACGTATCTGTTGCAGGGGCCTTATGTCTGGGAGAGATCGCAAGACAGCGCAGATATTAATGATTGCAAAACCCATACCGAAATCTTCTTTATACCTTGACAAAGTTCGACTTCTCTCCTAAATGATCCAAACTTTTTTGGAATGGCTGCGTGTCACTTATCCGCGGCGGGCAAATTCATCAGTAAAATCAATCGGGAATGGCGCGGAGCCGTCCCCTGAAGAGAATGAGATTCATTGCGTTCGCACCGCTTTTGCGCGTGCGTGCGCGTAAGTTCATTGAAATTCAACGTACGCGCACCATCGAATGATGGTCGGCGAGGATCGGCGAAGTTTCATTTTGGGTGGATGTGATTTTTTGCCGACGTAGCTCAGCAGGTAGAGCTGCTGATTTGTAATCAGCAGGTCGCCGGTTCGAGTCCGGCCGTCGGCTCCAAAGACACTTGAAAGTTAAAAGTGAAAATTTAAAAGGAAAATCGTGAAGCGCCTAAGATGTTGCTTTAAACTTTGAACTTTTAACTGAAGTTGGGAGAGGTTCCCGAGCGGCCAAAGGGAGCAGACTGTAAATCTGCCGGCATTAGCCTTCGGAGGTTCGAATCCTCCCCTCTCCACATGACTGCAGTTAATAGTTGAAAGTGAAAAGTTTAAAGAGAAATCGTGAATGCGCTCGGATGTTGCTTTAAACTTTGAACTTTAACCTTTTAACTGAAGTCAGGCGGGAGTAGCTCAGTGGTAGAGCATCAGCCTTCCAAGCTGAGGGTCGCGGGTTCGAAACCCGTCTCCCGCTCAAACGCACGATGCTCTTTTATGAATTGATGAACTGGTATCCTGGGCGTCATAAATGCCGTGAGACAAGGCGCGCAGGCTGCTCAAAAAGTCCCAGATGCAAGGCAGCCCGAGGAGGCCGGCGACAGAAATACCGCGAGGCAAGGCGCTCCGACGAAGCCGACTGAGGCGTACTCAATGTACGCCGCAAGGAGTGCTGAGGAGGAGCAACGCAGCAGCGCGGCATTTATGGCGGCGGACCAAGTGCCGAGATAGCTCAGTCGGTAGAGCACATGCATGGTAAGCATGAGGTCACGGGTTCGATTCCCGTTCTCGGCTCATGAATGCAGTTAAAAGTTGAAAGGAGTAACTTTTAACTTTGAACTTTAAACTTTGAACTGAATTTACGGGGAGGGAGATATGGCGAAGGAGAAATTTGAGAGAACGAAGCCGCACGTGAACGTAGGAACGATAGGTCACGTAGATCACGGCAAGACGACGTTGACGAGCGCGATAACGAAGTATTTGTCGACGAAGGGACTGGCAGCGGTGATGGAGTTTGACCAGATCGACAAGGCGCCAGAGGAGAAGGAGCGCGGGATAACGATCGCGACGGCGCACGTGGAGTATCAGACGGAGAAGCGGCATTATGCGCACGTAGATTGTCCAGGGCACGCTGATTACGTGAAGAACATGATCACGGGAGCGGCGCAGATGGACGGAGCGATATTGGTGGTGAGTGCGGCTGATGGACCGATGCCACAGACGCGTGAGCACATATTGTTGGCGAGGCAGGTGGGTGTGCCGCGCATTGTAGTATATTTGAACAAGGTGGATATGGTGGACGATCCTGAGTTATTGGATCTGGTGGAGTTGGAGGTACGAGAGTTGCTGAGCCGGTACGAATTTCCAGGGGATGAGATACCGATCGTACGTGGATCAGCGTTGAAGGCGATGCAGGGAGACGCAGGGGATCTTGGTTACGGGTCGATCCAGAAGCTGTGCGATGCGATAGATGCGTACATACCAGAGCCGACGCGTCCGTTGGACAAGCCGTTTTTGATGCCTGTTGAGGATGTGTTCAGCATATCCGGGCGCGGTACGGTGGTGACTGGGCGCGTTGAGCGCGGGATCATCAAGACGGGGCAGGAAGTAGAGATTATCGGATTGCGCGACACACAGAAGACGGTTGTGACGGGCGTGGAGATGTTCCGGAAGATTTTGGACGAGGGACGAGCGGGCGACAACATAGGTTTGTTGCTACGCGGGACGAAGCGCGAGGAAGTGGAGCGCGGGCAGGTGGTAGCGATACCTGGTAGCATCACGCCGCACAAGAAGTTCAAGGCGGAGATCTACGTATTGACGAAGGAAGAGGGTGGGCGTCACACGCCGTTTTTCAAGGGATATCGGCCGCAGTTTTATTTCCGGACGACTGACGTGACGGGCGTGATGCAGCTGCCGGAGAACGTAGAGATGGTGATGCCAGGCGACAACGTTACGGTAGAGGTGGAGTTGATCATGCCGATAGCGATGGAGAAGGAGCTTCGGTTCGCGGTGCGCGAGGGTGGCCGCACCGTTGGAGCCGGAGTCGTGTCGGAAGTCGTCGAGTAACAAAGCAGGAGGCATGAAAAAATCGCTGTCAATGATCGTCGTGCTTCATTCATCATGGTCAGACATTGAGACAACGGAGTAACAGATGAGAACAATAATTCAGATGGCATGCCAGGAATGCAAGAGGCGCAACTATACCACAACGAAGAACAAGCAGACGACTACCGATCGGCTTGAACTGAAGAAGTATTGTCGCTTCTGCCGCAAGCACACGGTGCATAAGGAAACGAAATAACGTGATTCGTGCGTTGGTGCGATCGTACTCTCGTGCGATCGTAGAATCTGGACAGGTTTTTCACGAACGCACGAACGTACTAACGCATGATCGCACGGGTTTTTAGGGGAGTAGCTCAATTGGCAGAGCACCGGTCTCCAAAACCGGGGGTTGCAGGTTCGATTCCTGTCTCCCCTGCACCGCAGAAGAAGAGGGATAAAAATGCAGCGCAATAAAAAAGCGGTAAGTCTCATCTATCTTGCTTGCGGATTTATGGGATGGCTTTTGTTCCGGGAGATTGCAGGCACGGCATGGATTTTGCTCAGGCTGCCGTTGCCAGCCGACTGGATCGTTCCGCCGCCGGATATCGTTGCGGCCCTGTTCGGCATTGCGATTTTCGTAGGGTTGATCAAGAGCGAAAGGGTAAATACATTTACGAACGAAGTGATCACCGAATTGTCCAAGGTGGTCTGGCCCAATCGCAAGGAGACGCTTTTGTCCACGGGTGTGGTATCTGTGCTCGTCGGCATCTGTTCCGTCATCCTCTTCTTGTTCGATATGCTCTGGGGTACGCTGGTCAAAGTTGTATATCAATAGACTGATCGGTGAAAATGAGGCACGGGGTGCGCAATGGCGAAGCACTGGTACGTCGTACATACATATTCCGGCTATGAGCAGAAAGCGAAGAAGGCCCTCGAGGAGCGGATAAGGCAGCATGGGGTCGAACAGCTCTTCGAAGACGTGCTCGTTCCGCAGGAGAATGTCGTCGAGGTTAAGAAGGGCGTAAAACGCACTTCCAAACGACAGTTCTTTCCAGGTTATATACTCGTGCGGATGGAGCTGAACGAGACGACGTGGCATATTGTCAAGGGTACTCCGAAGATCACCGGCTTTGTCGGAGGCTCCAAGAGTCCCCCGGTCGTTCCTGACGAGGAAGTAGACAGAATCACGAGCCAGATACAGGAAGGCACGCTCAAGCCCAAGTCTAAGGTGGAATTTGAAAAGGGTGAAAATGTTCGTGTGGTGAGCGGTCCTTTTTCGACCTTTACCGGAATTGTGGATGAGGTGAACGAGGGCAAAGGAAAGCTCCGTGTAATGGTCAGCATATTCGGGCGCTCGACTCCGATTGAACTCGATTTTACGCAAGTAGAGAAAACAACTTGAGACCGTACGTTGGTACGATGGTACGTTTGTACGTTCGTACAACGACTTGGTGAGACATGTGGTCATCACTCATTTCGTACCAACGTACCAACGTACTAACGTACAAAAGAGGTAAGACATGGCAAAGAAAATCATGGCTCAGGTGAAACTTCAGTGCCCGGCAGGGCAGGCCAATCCGGCGCCGCCGGTAGGACCCGCCCTGGGTCAGCACGGCGTGAACATCATGGATTTCTGCAAACAGTTCAACGCCAAGACACAGAATCAGCCGGGAATGATCATTCCTGTGATCATCACCGTCTACCAGGATCGCTCTTTCTCGTTTATTCTCAAGACGCCTCCTGCCTCTATTTTGTTGCTGAAGGCCGCAAAGATCGAAAAGGGCTCCGGCGTTCCCAATAAACAGAAGGTCGGCAAGGTGACCAAGGCGCAGATCGAGGAAATAGCCAAGATTAAGCTCCCTGATCTAAATTGTACGGATCTGGCTGCCGCTATGCGCACTGTAGAGGGCACGGCCCGTAACATGGGAATCGAAGTCGAAGGATAGCGATTAAGATTCAAGCGATGCGCTGCAGGTTGAACGCATGAACTCGCAGCCGTCTTTAACTGTTGGAGTGCGGCTGTCTCCCGCACGATTGCACAACAGGGAGGTGATTATGGCAGGACCTGGCAAGAGGTATAAGAAGGACAGTGAAAAGGTCGATTCACAAAAGCACGTTTCGCTGGATGAGGCGCTTGCGGTTCTCGATGGCTTCGGCAAGGCAAAGTTCGATGAGACGGTGGACATCGCGATAAGGCTCGGCATCGACCCCAAGCAGACGGATCAGATGGTCCGCGGCGCGATCTCGCTACCGCACGGCATAGGCAAAAAATTACGCGTGGCCGTATTTGCAAAGGGCGAGAAGGTGAGCGAGGCGGAGAAGGCCGGCGCGGACGTCGTAGGCGGTGAAGATCTTGCCGAGAAGGTTCAGGGCGGCTGGATGGAGTTCGACAAGGTAATCGCTACGCCGGACATGATGGGTGTGGTGGGCAAGCTGGGCAAGGTCCTGGGTCCCCGCGGACTGATGCCCAACCCCAAGCTGGGCACGGTGACATTCGATGTCGCGAAGGCCGTGGCCGAGCAGAAGGCGGGCAAAGTCGAATTCCGTGTCGACAAGGCCGCTATCATACATGCCCCTGTCGGCAAGCGCTCGTTCGGACCCGCGAAGCTCAAGGACAACATCATTGCCCTCATCGATGCGATCAACAAGGCGAAGCCGGCTGCTGCGAAGGGCACGTATCTGAGATCGCTGGCGCTCTCCGCGACGATGAGCCCGGGCATCCGCCTGGATGCGTCGCAGTTCTAACTCTATCTAATTAAGTGACGAGCGAAGCGAGGAACAAATAGCCTTGATCGTCAGAACGAAGTGACAGGGAGGATGACGTGAGAAAAGAAGAGAAACAACAACAGATCGGATCGCTCACCGCGCGCGTTGAGAAGGCAAAAACTCTTATCTTCGCCGATTATCGCGGGCTTAAGGTCTCAGAGGTCACGGAACTGCGCACTAAACTCCGCAAGGATCAAAGCGCTCTCAAGGTCGTGAAGAACCGCCTTATGAAGCGCGTCCTTAAGGAAAAGGGTATGGAGGCACTGGCAAAGTATTTCTCTGGCCCGACAGCAGTCGCTTCCTCCGATGCAGATCCCGTTGTTCCAGCCAAAATCATGGTGGAGTTTGCAAAGGCGCACGAGCATCTCTCGCTCAAGGGAGGATTTCTCGACGGCCGCGATTTGACGCTGGCCGACGTTGAGGCTCTGGCAAAAATGCCTTCGCGGGAGATCCTGCTGGCGCGTGCGCTGGCCTCTCTCAATGCGCCGGCAACCAACCTCGCCGGCGTGCTCGCTGCGGTTCCGCGCAAACTTCTTTATGCTCTCAATGCAATCAAGGAGACAAAACAGGCATAAACAATAACTGCGCACTTAAACGCCTCGCGCCATTGCAGCGTGGCGCCCACTCGGCTGTAACGAAAACGGTACGGATTCGATTGGGGTGCAATAATAAGGAGGAGAAGTATGGCTACAGTCGGACGTACGGAGATCGTAGAAGCACTCAAAGGCATGACTCTGATGGAAGTGGCGGACCTCGTGAAAGAGCTCGAGAATACCTTCGGCGTATCCGCAGCAGCTCCGGTAGCGGTTGCCGCAGCGGCGGCTCCGGCGGCAGCAGCTGAGGAAAAGACCGAGTTCACGGTCGTACTGACCGATGCCGGCGCCAACAAGATCAACGTGATCAAGGAAGTCCGCGCACTGACGAGCCTGGGCCTGAAGGAAGCAAAGGACCTCGTAGAAGGCGCGCCTAAGTCGGTGAAGGAAGGCGTCACGAAGGAAGAGGCCGACAAGATGAAGAAGCAGCTAGAGTCCGCGGGCGCTAAAGTTGAAATAAAGTAATTTGCACTTGCCTGTAATTGTAAGCGCTTCAAAGCTTTCAGCCGTCAGCTTTCAGCTATCAGCTTGAACCCTGGTCTTAAAAGTTCTTGCTGAGCGCTGATTGCTGACAGCTGATTGCTAATTATGCATTTATATGAGGAGTCGACATGGCCACCTTTCCGGTTCGTCGCATCCGAAAAGATTTTTCCAAGCTCAAGCACGTTATCGCAATTCCGCCGCTGATAGAAATCCAGCAGAAATCGTTCAGCCAGTTTTTACAGGCGGACGTGCCGCCGGAACAGCGCGCGGATATGGGAATCCAGGGCGTGTTCAAGAGCGTATTCCCGATCAAGGGATTTAACCAGACTGCGTCGCTGGAATTCGTGCAGTATATGCTCGATCCGCCGCGTTACGAGGAACAGGAATGCCGAAACCGCGGCATGACTTATTCCGCACCGATGCGGGTGACCGTCCGTCTGGTCGTTTGGGATATCGACGAGGCGACAGGCGCGCAGACCATTCGCGACGTGAAGGAGCAGGAGGTCTATTTCGGCGAAGTGCCTCTCATGACCGAGTTCGGCACCTTCATCATCAACGGCACGGAGCGCGTCATAGTATCTCAGCTGCATCGCAGCCCCGGCGTCTTTTTTGAGCATGACAAAGGCAAGACGCATTCGTCCGGCAAACTCCTCTTCGCGGCTCGCGTGATTCCGTATAGGGGTGCCTGGCTAGATTTCGAGTTTGACGCCAAGGATCTGATCCACGTCCGCATCGATCGCCGACGCAAGATGCCGGCCACGATCCTCCTGCGGTCGCTCGGTTTTTCGGAGGAGGAGCTCCTCAACATCTTCTACAAACACGAAGTCGTCTCGATCCACGGACATACGAAGTTCGAAAAGAACGCCGTGCCCGAGCTGCTTCGCTTCCAACGCGCTACAAAAGAGGTCAAGCATCCGAAGTCGGGCGAGACCATAGTCAAGAAGGACAAACGATTCACGCGCGCTGCGCTCGAAGAGATATCAAAGATCAAGGGGATGCAGATCCCGATCGGCGCGGAGGATATAATCGGCAAGTTCGTTGCGTGCGACGTAGTAGATACGGCTTCCGGCGAGGTTGTCCTGAGCGCCGGTGAGGAACTGACTGAGAAGAAGCTCGATGAGATATGCGATCGGAAAATAACTGAGGTGAAAATTCTCTTCATCGACGATCTCAACGTCGGGCCGTATCTGCTCAATACGCTCAAGGCGGATAAGGTCAAGACTTCGGAAGAGGCGAAGCTGGAGATCTACAGGCGTCTTCGCCCCGGCGATCCGTCCACTCCCGAGGCGGCTGCGGCGCTCTTCGACAACCTCTTTTACAATCCAGAGCGCTACGACCTCTCGAAGGTCGGTAGACTGAAGCTCAATTACAAATTCAACTTCGACGTCCCGCTCGAGGTGGGCACGCTGCGCAAGGAAGATATCATCGAGACTGTCCGCTATCTCATCAACCTCAAGGACGGCGAGGGCGAGATCGATGATATCGATCACCTGGGCAACCGGCGCGTCCGTTCCGTGGGCGAGCTGCTCGAGAATCAGTATCGCGTTGGCCTGGTGCGCATGGAGCGCGCGATCCGCGAGCGCATGAGCCTTCAGGACGTTGAGACGCTCATGCCGCACGATCTCATCAATCCCAAGCCGGTAAGCGCGGTCATCAAGGAATTTTTCGGATCGAGCCAACTTTCGCAGTTCATGGATCAGACGAACCCGCTGTCAGAGGTGACGCACAAGCGCCGCCTCTCGGCGCTCGGACCGGGCGGCCTCACGCGCGAGCGCGCGGGGTTCGAGGTTCGCGACGTGCATCCCACTCATTACGGCCGCATCTGTCCGATCGAAACGCCTGAAGGTCCGAACATCGGCCTCATCGCTTCGCTTTCGGTCTATGCGCGCGTAAATGATTACGGCTTCATCGAGACTCCTTATCGAGAAGTGGCGAATGGAAGGGTTACGAGCAACGTGAGGTACTGCTCCGCGCTTGAAGAGGGTGCGCTTGCCATTGCTCAGGCCAACGCGGAAATCGACCCGAAGGGCACGTTCCTCGGCGATAAGGTGCAGAGCCGCCGCCATGGCGATTTTATAATGGCGGGGCGCGACGAAGTTAAACTCATGGACGTGTCTCCTCAGCAGCTGGTCTCGGTCGCCGCGGCGCTCATACCGTTCCTCGAGCACGACGACGCGAACCGCGCCCTCATGGGATCCAACATGCAGAGGCAGGCGGTGCCGCTTCTTCGCACTTCGGCTCCCATCGTAGGCACCGGCATGGAGGCTACGGTTGCGCGGGATTCGGGCGTCACCATGGTCGCCAGGCGCGACGGGATCGTAGTCGAAGTCGACGCCAACCGCATAGTCGTGCGTGCGGACAAGAGCGAACGCAAGAAATTCAGCTCGGATGTCGATATCTACAATATGACCAAGTACCGCCGTTCCAACCAGAGCACTTGCATCACTCAGAAACCCGTCGTTCGAAAAGGCGACAAGGTGCACAAGGGTGACGTTATCGCGGACGGACCGGCCACTGAAGACGGCGAACTCGCTCTCGGACAAAACGTAGTAGTCGCGTTCATGCCCTGGGGCGGATACAACTTCGAAGACTCCATTCTCATCAGCGAGCGCGTGCTCAAGGACGATTCCTTCACGTCGATCCATATCGAGGAATTTGAATGCGCTGCCCGCGACACCAAGCTCGGCAAGGAAGATATCACGCGCGACATTCCCAACGTCGGCGATGAAGCGCTCATGGACCTTGATGAGTCCGGCATCGTGCGCATCGGCGCTGAGGTGAAGCCCAGCGACATCCTCGTGGGCAAGGTGACGCCCAAGGGCGAGACGCAGCTGTCGCCGGAAGAGCGGCTGCTGCGCGCGATTTTCGGAGACAAAGCCGGCGACGTGAAAGACACGAGTCTTCGCGTTCCGCCGGGAGTGTCTGGCGTCATAATCGGCGCTCAGGTCTTCTCCCGCGAAGGCGTCGAGCTCGACGATCGCGCCAAGGAAATACAGGACGAGGAAAAGGGCAAGATCGGCAAAGATATGGATGCCGAGGTCAAGGGTATCTGCGACACCGCTGCCAAACGAATCAAGCAGCTCCTCGTCGGGCGCGTCTCTTCGTCAAAGGTTATGGATGCGGAAGAGGAAAAGGTCCTGCTTGCAAAGGGCAAAACGATAACCGACGATGTCCTGGGCAAGATTCCGTTCAGCAAGTGGAGCGAGATCTCGGTCGAGGGCGGCGACGAAATAGAAACCGAGCTGGCGGACATCTTCGAGAGCATTGAAGAGCAGCAGGATATGGTCAAGATGATGTACGACCAGAAGATCAGCCGCCTCACCAAAGGCGACGAGCTGCCTCCCGGAGTCATCAAGATGGTGAAGGTCTACGTAGCCATCAAGAGGAAGCTCTCTGTTGGAGACAAGATGGCTGGCCGCCACGGAAACAAGGGCGTTATCTCGCGCATCCTTCCGGAAGAGGATATGCCTTATCTAGAAGACGGCAGACCGGTCGATATCGTCCTCAATCCGCTGGGCGTTCCTTCCCGAATGAACGTGGGGCAGATACTCGAGGCTCACCTCGGATGGGCCGCCCGCGCGCTTGGAGAACAGATCCACGCGTATCTCGATAAGGCCTACACGCGCGATGATCTGGTAAAGGCTATCAAGCGTGCATACCACTCTACCTCGATGAACGAATTCCTGGAGAGCGCGTCGGAGAAACAAATTCGCGAGATGGCATCCAAGCTTCGCGAGGGAGTTCCGTTCACAACGCCGGTCTTCGACGGCGCCACGGAATCGGAGGTGAAGGAAGCGCTCAAGGAGGCGGATCTTTCGGTATCCGGCCAGACCGTTCTGTTCGACGGTCGCACGGGAGACGCATTCGACTCCGACGTCACCGTCGGCGTCATGTATATAATGAAGCTTCACCATCTGGTCGACGAGAAGATTCACGCTCGTTCGATTGGGCCGTATTCACTGGTTACGCAGCAGCCGCTCGGAGGAAAGGCGCAGTTCGGCGGTCAGAGGCTGGGAGAGATGGAAGTCTGGGCGCTTGAGGCATACGGCGCCGCATTCGCGCTGCAGGAATTCCTCACAGTCAAGTCCGATGACGTTGCCGGCCGCACGCGCATGTACGAGGCGATCGTCAAGGGCGAGAAGGTGCTGGAGCCGGGCCTGCCGGAATCCTTCAACGTCCTTATCAAGGAACTGCAGGCGCTGTGCCTCGACGTGGAATTGCTCGAAACTCAGCAGTGATTCAGATGTCTGTATTTCCGGCAACGCATAGAGCAAGGGAGCCATAATGGATATCTACCATTTCTTCGAGAAGCCTAAAGATCCGCTCTGCTTTGAAGGCATACGCATCAGTCTGGCGTCGCAGGAGAAGATCCTGCAGTGGTCTCACGGCGAAGTCAAAAAACCCGAGACCATCAATTACCGTACCTTCAAGCCCGAGCGCGACGGCCTCTTCTGCGCAAAGATATTCGGGCCGGTGAAGGATTACGAGTGTAACTGCGGAAAGTACAAGCGCATGAAACACCGCGGAATCGTCTGCGAGAAGTGCGGTGTCGAAGTGATCCAGAGCAAAGTGCGCCGCGAGCGCATGGGACATATCAAACTCGCATCACCTGTGGCGCACATATGGTTCTTGAAGAGCCTCCCGTCGCGCATCGGCACGATGCTGGACGTATCGCTCAAGGAACTTGAACGGGTCCTCTATTGCGAAGCCTACATGGTGGTCGATCCTGGCAACACGGGGCTTAAAGAGGGCGAGATCCTTACCGAAGACGCCTACCAGAAGGCGCTCGAGGATTTCGGTCCTGCGTTCCGCGTCGGTATGGGCGGAGAAGTCGTGCGGGACATCCTGGCCAAGATAGACTTGGAAGAACTCTCGAAGAAGTTGCGCAAGGACCTGAAGAAGACGAAGTCGGAGGCATCTTCGCAGAAGATATCGCGACGGCTCAAACTCGTGGAGCAGCTGCGCGAGGCCGGCAACCGTCCGGACTGGATGATGCTCGACGTGATCCCGGTTCTGCCGCCCGATCTCAGACCTCTGGTTCCGCTGGATGGCGGCCGCTTCGCCACCTCCGATCTCAACGATTTATACAGGCGCGTCATCAACAGAAACAATCGTCTGAAGAGGCTTCTCGAACTCAACGCGCCCGACATCATCATCCGAAACGAAAAGCGCATGCTGCAGGAGGCCGTTGATGCGCTCTTCGACAACGGCAGGCGTTCCAGGCCGTTCGTGGGCCCGAACCGCAGACCGTTGCGCTCGCTCTCCGATATGCTCAAGGGCAAGCAGGGCCGCTTCCGTCAGAACCTCCTGGGAAAGCGCGTGGATTATTCCGGACGTTCCGTGATCGTCGTGGGGCCGGAGCTCAGGCTGCACGAGTGCGGTCTGCCAAAGACGATGGCGCTGGAACTCTTCAAACCCTTCATCTTCAACAAGCTTGAGGAACGCGGGCTCGCGGCGACCATCAAGAGCGCCAAGCGCCTGGTTGAAAAAGAGACGCCCGAGGTTTGGGACGCGCTGGCCGAGGTGATCAAGGAACATCCTGTGATGCTTAACCGAGCCCCTACGCTGCACAGGCTGGGCATCCAGGCCTTCGAGCCGGTGCTCATCGAGGGAAAGGCCATCCAGCTGCACCCGCTGGTCTGCGCCGCCTTCAACGCCGACTTCGACGGCGATCAGATGGCCGTGCACGTACCTCTCTCCGTTGAAGCCCAGATGGAAGCGCGCGTGCTTCTTCTCTCGACGAACAACATCCTGTCGCCTGCCAACGGTAAGCCGATCATCGTGCCCACGCAGGACATGGTCCTGGGCATCTATTACATGACTCGCGAGCGGGCCTTTGCGAAAGGCGAGGGTACGCTCTTTTCGTGTCCGGATGAGGTTCGCGTGGCTTTTGACGCCCAAGCCGTGCATCTCCAGGCGAGGATTAAGGTTCGCATGGGCGGCAAAATGGTGGAGACGACGGTCGGCCGAATGATGCTCTACGAAGTGCTTCCCAAACAGATTCCCTTTGAGACGATCAACAAAGTTATGGACAAGAAGGCGATCGGCGATCTGATCGATCTCTGTTACCGCCTGTGCAAGGACAAGGAGACCGTGCTGCTTGCGGATCACCTCCGCTCTCTCGGCTTCCGTTATTCCACGATGGCCGGGATTTCCATCTGCATAGACGACATGATCATTCCTGAGCGCAAGGGCGAGCTGCTGGATAGTTCGTTCGCCGAGGTGCGCGAGGTCGAGGAGCAGTACACGGAGGGACTCATCACGTCGGGTGAGAAATACAACAAGGTCGTAGACATCTGGGCGGCGACGACGGAAGCGGTTTCCGCCGAGATGATGAAGGGCATGTCGACAGAGATTGCCGTCGGCCGCAACGGGGAGAAGCGCGAGCAAATGAGCTTCAACTCGATCTTCATCATGGCCGATTCCGGAGCCCGCGGTTCCGCACAGCAGATGAGACAGCTGGCTGGAATGCGAGGCCTGATGGCCAAGCCCTCCGGCGAGATCATCGAGACGCCGATCACGGCCAACTTCCGCGAGGGACTGAACGTACTGCAGTACTTCATCTCCACTCACGGCGCCCGCAAGGGCTTGGCGGATACGGCCCTCAAGACGGCCAACTCCGGATATCTTACGCGCCGCCTCGTAGACGTGGCGCAGGACGTAACGATAGTTGAGGACGATTGCGGCACCCTCGACGGCCTGGTGATGAGCGCGCTGGTGGAGGGCGGCGAAGTCATCGAGCCGCTCGAAGATCGATTGCTCGGCCGCGTGGCGCTCGATGATATCAGGGATCCGTACACTGATGAGGTGATAGTCAAGGCGAATCAGATGATCGACGAAGAGCTTGTGCAGAAGATCGAAGATTCCGGCCTTGAGAAGGTGCTCATCCGTTCCGTGCTCACGTGCAAGAGCAAGTATGGCGTCTGTGCGAGCTGCTACGGCCGCGATCTGGCCCGCGGTCACCTCGTCAACAACGGCGAAGCGATAGGCGTCATCGCCGCGCAGTCGATCGGCGAACCAGGCACTCAGCTCACGATGAGAACCTTCCACATCGGCGGAACTGCTTCACGCCGCGTCGAGCAGTCCACCCTCGAATCAAGACACGAGGGCGTAGTCAAGTATGAGAACGTGCAGATCGTGGTGAACCGCGAAGGCAAACTCACGGTCATGAACCGCAACGGGTCCATCGTCATTTCTGATGAAGCGGGCCGCGAGCGCGAGCGGTATAAGCTCAGCTACGGCGCCATCTTGCTCCACAAGGAGGGCGAGAAGGTCAAGGGCGGTCAGTTGCTTGCAGAGTGGGATCCATACACGGTTCCGATTCTAACTGAGGTCGGCGGCCGCGTGAAGTTCGGCGATATCATCGAGGGTCTCACGATGACCGAGCAGGTGGACGAAGTCACAGGACTCTCACGAAAGGTGGTAATCGCATCTAAGGATCCGAACAGCCGTCCGCGCGTGTCGATCAAGGACGACGCGGGCAACACGCTCGCGCTGCCGTCCGGTCGCGGCGAGGCTCGCTACCTGATGCCGGTGGGCGCAAACATCGTGATCGCAGAAGGCGACGAGGTTACGGCAGGCGATGTCATCGCAAAGATTCCGCGCGAGACGACAAAGACCAAAGACATCACCGGCGGTCTGCCGCGCGTGGCGGAACTCTTCGAGGCTCGCAAGCCGAAAGATCACGCTGTAATTTCGGAGATCGACGGAGTCGTCTCCTTCGGTGACGACGTAAAGGGCAAGCGCACCTTGATCATCACGCCTGAGATCGGCGAGCCGAAGGAATATCAGATTCCCAAGGGACGGCATATCTCAGTGCATGAAGGAGATTTTGTTCGCGCCGGCGAACCTCTCATGGACGGCTCTTCAGATCCGCACGACATCCTTGCTGTGCTGGGCGAGAAGGAACTCGCGAAGTTCCTCGTGGACGAAATCCAGGAGGTCTATCGCCTGCAGGGAGTGCGCATCAATGACAAGCATATCGAAGTCATCGTGCGGCAGATGCTCAAGCGAGTTCGCATCATCGATCCCGGCGATACCGATTGGCTCGAGGACGAGCAGGTGGAGAAGTGGGCTTTCGAGGAGAAGAACGAAATGATCCGGGACAAGGGCGATCGTCCGGCCGTTGCGGAACCTATGCTCCTCGGTATCACGCGCGCTTCGCTCTCGACGGACAGCTTCATCTCGGCCGCGTCATTCCAGGAGACCACCAAAGTCCTGACCGAAGCCGCTGCCGCAGGGAGGGTGGATTTCCTCCGCGGTCTGAAGGAAAACGTCATCATGGGCCGACTCATTCCTGCCGGCACAGGCCTTCGCAAGTATAAGGGCTTCGAGATCCAGGTTGAGGCAGCCCCGGAAGAGGAGACGGCCGAATTGCCTGAGGGAGAAATCCTTACATCTCAGTCTGTTGCTGGCTGATATGTGAGAAAATAGATTCTTTGTTAGTACGACGCAAAAAACCCAGCAAATACCTTGACTTCGAAAAGGTCATTTGCTAGGTTGCCGCCCTCTTTCGGCAGTTAATGGGCGTTGTAAGCCCTAACATCCTGTAACTTAAGAAGTTTCGATAGGCCCGCGTCGCCTGAAAAAGACGCAAGGTGGGTTTTTATGCCGACGATCAATCAACTGGTGAGAACGGGAAGAAGGCAGCTCAAGTCGCGCACTGCGTCTCCGGCACTCATGTGCTGCCCGCAGCGCCGTGGCGTCTGCATCCGCGTTTACACCACGACTCCCAAGAAACCGAACTCAGCACTGCGCAAGGTGGCTCGCGTACGCCTGACCAACGGAATGGAAGTCACTTCCTACATACCTGGTGAAGGTCACAACCTTCAGGAGCATTCGGTGGTCATGGTTCGCGGCGGCCGCGTGAAGGATCTGCCGGGCGTTCGATATCATATTGTTCGCGGTACGCTCGATTCAACGGGTGTGGAGAACCGCCGCCAGAGCCGTTCGAAGTACGGAGCAAAGAAACCGAAATAAGAAAAACCGTCGTTCGTCGTTCGTATATCGTCGTTCGCAAAAAAACGACGAATGACGAACGACGAACGACTAACGACGGGGTTTTAAGATGCCACGCAAAAAGAGAGCCAGTCTCAAAAGAGAGACCGCACCGGATCCGAAGTATGGTGATAAACTCGTTGCAAAGCTCGTGAGCACGCTCCTCTGGAGCGGCAAGAAATCGATCGCCGAAGCGGTTGTCTACGGCGCGTTCGATACGCTGCAGGAGAAGAAGAACGACGATCCGGTCAAGCTCTTCAAGCAGGCCATGGAGAACATTAAACCGATCATCGAGGTTCGTTCGCGCAGGGTGGGCGGCGCCACATATCAGGTGCCCGTCGAGGTGAGGCAGGATCGCCGCATCTCTCTGGGCCTGCGTTGGTTGATCGGCGCTGCTCGCGCGCGCCGTGAAGGCAATATGGGCGATCGTCTGGCTGCCGAACTGCTCGAGGCGATCGACAACCGCGGTTCTGCAGTCAAGAAGCGCGAGGATACTCACAAGATGGCGGAGGCCAACAAAGCGTTCGCGCATTATCGCTGGTAAGTTTTGTGTCAACAGCTCTTTGATAGCATGGTGCGTAATCATAGCTGCTGTGCATAGGGCAGCCGGAGAAGAAGAGGCAAAGTAATGGCAGGTAATCCAACAGATCTTAGCAGGGTGCGTAACATCGGGATCATCGCCCACATCGATGCGGGCAAAACCACGGTGACCGAGCGCGTCCTGTTTTATACCGGCATCACGTACAAGATCGGCGAGGTGCACGAAGGCACCGCCGTCATGGACTGGATGGAGCAGGAGCAGGAACGCGGCATCACGATAACGGCCGCAGCTACTACCTGCTTCTGGCGGAATCACAGAATCAACGTGATCGACACTCCCGGACATGTGGATTTCACGGTCGAAGTCGAGCGATGCCTGCGCGTTCTCGATGGAGCCGTCGGCGTCTTTGACGCCGTAGCCGGCGTGGAACCCCAGTCGGAGACTGTCTGGCGCCAAGCAAACCGTTACGGCGTCCCGAAGATAGGCTTCGTGAACAAGATGGATCGTACCGGAGCCGATTTCGACCGCTGCGTGCGGATGATGCGGGAACGGCTGAACGCCAACGCAGTGCCGTTCCAGCTGCCTCTCGGCGCAGAGGACAAATTTGAGGGCGTGATCGATATCATTTCGCGCAAGTCTTTCATCTTCGACAAGCTGTCAAAGGGCGCTGAATTCGAAGAACAGCCGGTTCCCGCAGAGCTAGAAGCGTTGGTGGAAGAGTATCGCGAAAAGCTCATAGAGGCGGTGGTGGAGTCGGACGACGCGCTCCTCCATAAATACCTCGAGAGCCATCTGCTCACTGACGACGAGATCAGATCTGCGGCACGCAAAGCGACTTGCGATATGAAGGTCGTACCGGTGCTGTGCGGCGCGGCGTTCAAGAACAAGGGCGTTCAGCAACTGCTCGATGCGGTCGTGGATTATCTACCGTCACCGCTCGATGTGCCGGCTGTTGAGGGCGTGAATCCTGATAAGGAAGGGCAGATCGAGAAACGTCATGCCTCGATCAGGGAGCCGTTCTCGGCGCTGGCATTCAAGATCATGACGGATCCGTACGTCGGGCAGCTCACGTTCTTCCGTGTATATTCGGGTCAATTAAGCAGCGGAACCGCAGTCTTCAATCCGATCCGTAACAAGCGCGAGCGCATAGGCCGTCTGCTTCGCATGCACGCCAATAAGCGCGAGGAAGTGAAACTGGCCGAGGCCGGCGAGATAGTCGCAGCGGTCGGACTCAATATCACTCGAACGGGCGATACTCTCTGCGACGAGCAGAAGCCCATCATCCTGGAGAAGATGGAATTCCCGGACCCGGTTATCTCGATTGCCATCGAGCCCAAAACGCGCGCTGACGAAGATAAGCTCGGAATGGCGCTTCAGCGCCTTGCGAACGAAGATCCTTCTTTCCGCGTGATGGTGGATCAGGAGACCGGTCAGACCGTTATCTCGGGAATGGGCGAACTCCATCTGGAGATCATAGTCGACAGATTGCTCCGTGAATTCAGCGTCGCAGCGAACGTCGGCAGGCCGCAGGTTGCTTACAGGGAGACGATCTCCAAGAATGTCGAGAGCGAGTGCAAGTACGTCAAGCAGTCGGGCGGCCGCGGTCAGTACGCGCATGTCTGGCTCAAGCTGGAACCCCTCCAGAGGGGCGGCGGCTTTGAATTCGTCGATGACGTCGTCGGTGGTTCAATCCCGCGCGAGTACATCTCCGCCGTTAGAAAAGGTGTTGAGGAGGCGCTTGATGGCGGCGCCTTGGCGGGTTATCCGCTAGTGGACGTGAAAGCTACGGTCTTTGATGGATCGTATCACGAAGTCGATTCCTCAGACATGGCATTCAAAATCTGTGCTTCGATGGCGCTCAAGGACGGAGCCCGCAAAGCAAATCCAGTGCTGTTGGAACCAGTGATGAGCGTGGAGGTGGTGGTACCGGATGAATACTTGGGTGGAGTCACTGGAGACCTTACGTCCAGGCGCGGTCGTATCGTCAAAAGCGACGTGCACGCAGGCTCGCAGATCATCGGGGCGCTTGTACCGCTTTCCAGCATGTTCGGGTATGCCACGGATTTAAGAAGCACTACACAGGGCAGGGCGACTTACAGCATGCAGTTTGCGCACTATGAACCGGTTCCGAGAGGGATCGCGGAAGAACTCATAGCGAAAGCGCAAGGAAGGTGAAGACGGTTATAAGTTAAAAGTTGAAAGGAGTAACTTTTAACTTTGAACTTTAAACTTTGAACTGAATTTACGGGGAGGGAGATATGGCGAAGGAGAAATTTGAGAGAACGAAGCCGCACGTGAACGTAGGAACGATAGGTCACGTAGATCACGGCAAGACGACGTTGACGAGCGCGATAACGAAGTATTTGTCGACGAAGGGACTGGCAGCGGTGATGGAGTTTGACCAGATCGACAAGGCGCCAGAGGAGAAGGAGCGCGGGATAACGATCGCGACGGCGCACGTGGAGTATCAGACGGAGAAGCGGCATTATGCGCACGTAGATTGTCCAGGGCACGCTGATTACGTGAAGAACATGATCACGGGAGCGGCGCAGATGGACGGAGCGATATTGGTGGTGAGTGCGGCTGATGGACCGATGCCACAGACGCGTGAGCACATATTGTTGGCGAGGCAGGTGGGTGTGCCGCGCATTGTAGTATATTTGAACAAGGTGGATATGGTGGACGATCCTGAGTTATTGGATCTGGTGGAGTTGGAGGTACGAGAGTTGCTGAGCCGGTACGAATTTCCAGGGGATGAGATACCGATCGTACGTGGATCAGCGTTGAAGGCGATGCAGGGAGACGCAGGGGATCTTGGTTACGGGTCGATCCAGAAGCTGTGCGATGCGATAGATGCGTACATACCAGAGCCGACGCGTCCGTTGGACAAGCCGTTTTTGATGCCTGTTGAGGATGTGTTCAGCATATCCGGGCGCGGTACGGTGGTGACTGGGCGCGTTGAGCGCGGGATCATCAAGACGGGGCAGGAAGTAGAGATTATCGGATTGCGCGACACACAGAAGACGGTTGTGACGGGCGTGGAGATGTTCCGGAAGATTTTGGACGAGGGACGAGCGGGCGACAACATAGGTTTGTTGCTACGCGGGACGAAGCGCGAGGAAGTGGAGCGCGGGCAGGTGGTAGCGATACCTGGTAGCATCACGCCGCACAAGAAGTTCAAGGCGGAGATCTACGTATTGACGAAGGAAGAGGGTGGGCGTCACACGCCGTTTTTCAAGGGATATCGGCCGCAGTTTTATTTCCGGACGACTGACGTGACGGGCGTGATGCAGCTGCCGGAGAACGTAGAGATGGTGATGCCAGGCGACAACGTTACGGTAGAGGTGGAGTTGATCATGCCGATAGCGATGGAGAAGGAGCTTCGGTTCGCGGTGCGCGAGGGTGGCCGTACCGTTGGAGCCGGAGTCGTGTCGGAAGTCGTCGAGTAACAAAAAGCTTCTACGCGAAGCGCTGAGAGGATCACATGAGCACTACTGAAAAGGGACAGAAGATAAGGATCAGACTCAAGGCCTATGATCACAAGCTTCTTGATCAGTCCACTTCGGAGATCGTGGGTACTGTCCAGCGCACCGGCGCTCATCTGGCGGGTCCTATTCCGCTGCCCACAAAAATAGAGAAGTACTGCGTGCTGCGCAGCCCTCATGTGGACAAGCGTTCGCAGGAGCAGTTCGAGATCCGTACGCATAAAAGATTGGTCGATATTCTGGAACCGACGCAGCAGACGATCGATGCGCTCATGAAACTGGAGCTCTCTGCCGGAGTGGATGTTGAGATCAAGATGATATGAGAGGTCAATTATGATGGGTCTTCTTGGAAAAAAAATCGGAATGACGCAGGTCTTCGCCGAGGACGGGGAACTCACCGCAGTGACTGCCGTCGAAGTAGGCCCCTGCACGGTCGTGCAGAAGAAGGCTGCGGAGACCGACGGTTACGACGCCCTTCAGGTGGGGTTTGGCAGGGCAAAGGCGAAACGAATGCCCAAGGCCTTGAGAGCCCACTTCGAAAAGAAAGGGCTGCCTCTGGCCACGAGCCTTCGTGAGTTCCGCACGGTTCGCGCCTCCGAATTTGCCGTTGGAGACGAACTTGTTGCCGCAGGTTTCAAGGCCGGCGATATCGTCGATGTCAGCGGCATTACAAAAGGCCGCGGCTTCCAGGGCGTCATCAAGCGCCATGGCAAACACGGCGGACCTGCGGCGCACGGTTCAGATTTCCACAGACGCCCGGGTTCCATTGGTATGAGGACCTGGCCTGGACGCGTTCCAAAGAACATGAAACTGCCGGGACACATGGGGTCGGTCAACAGGACTATCAAGGGATTGAAAATCGTCGCAGTGCGCCCCGAGGATAATGTCATCCTGATCAAGGGTGCGTTGCCCGGCTGCCGCGGTGGGATGCTTGTCATTAAAGCTACGGACGAATCGTTTGAAACGCGTCCGGAACTCAGACGCTCAGGTGCAAAGCAGCAGGCGCCCGCGGCTGAACCAAAGACGGATGCCACCGCTCCGGCAGCAGCAGAAACAACAGCGGAGAACACAAAGGAGTAAACCGTGAAAGAAACGGTCCACAACATCAAGAAGGCAAAGGTTGGCGATGTAGAACTCGAGGATAGCATCTTCGGAGCCAAACCTAACCGTGCGCTCATATACGAAGTCGTGCGCATGCAACTTGCTAACCGGCGTCAGGGCGATGCAGCGACCAAAAATCGCAAGCTCGTCTCCGGCACGACCGCCAAGATGTATCGGCAGAAGGGCACCGGAAGGGCAAGGCACGGCAGTGCGAAGGCGAATATCTTCGTTGGCGGCGGTAAGGCCTTTGGTCCTCATCCGCGTGATTACAGCTACCGTATTCCTGCCAAGGCGCGCCGCGCGGGTCTTCGTTCAGCGCTCGTCATCAAGAGGAACGAAGGTAAGCTGCTGATCGTCGACGAACTCCCGCTGAAGAAGATCCGCACAAAGGATGCCGTGCTTGCGCTGAAGGATCTCGGAGTTGCGAAGGGTATGATTGTGACCGAAGGATCTAACGAAGTACTCGAAAAATCGATGCGCAACATACCGGGAATCAAGGTGCTTCGCTGGGAAGGGCTAAATGTTTACGACGTCATGCGTTACGAGCACCTTATCATGACGCGCGCCGCGATGGACAAGGTGCAGGAGGTGCTCAAGCCGTGAAGACATTCAGCGTAATAAAGAGACCCCTTGTTACTGAAAAGGGCGCAGCGGCGCAGCAGACAGCCAATCAATATCTTTTTGAAGTGGATTGCGCTGCCACCAAACGGGACGTCTGCGACGCGGTTTCATCGATTTTCAAGGTGAAGGTCGAGAAGGTTCGCACCGTCAATATGCCTTCGAAATTCAAACGTGTGGGGCGCAATGTAGGCCGCACCTCTGCATGGAAGAAAGCGATCGTTACTCTTAAAGAAGGCGATCGCATCGATTTCCTTGAAGGGGCGTAAGAACCGTGATTCGTGGATCGTGATTCGTGGATCGTAACGGCCTGAGGCTTTTACGATTCACGATCCCCGAACAACGAACGACGAAATAGAGGGTTGATCATGGCCATCAAGAGTTATGCACCAATAACGCCGGGACGCCGTGGGATGAACGGATACGATTTTGCCGAACTCACACGAAAGGCGCCCGAGCGCTCGCTCACCGAACGGCTCCAGAAAACCGGAGGCCGCAACAGCAACGGACACATCACGTCGCGCCATCGGGGCGGCGGCTCCAAGTCCAAGTACAGGATCATCGACTTTAAGCGCGACAAACGGTCGATTCCGGCCCGCGTCACGGCTCTGGAATACGATCCGAATCGTTCGGCGCGCATTGCGCTCCTGACCTATGCTGATGGCGAGAAGCGCTACATCCTGGCGCCTGTAGGTCTCAAGGTCGGCGATTCGTTGCTCGCATCGCCAGAGGCCGAGATATTCCCCGGCAATGCAATGCCCCTTGCGAATATTCCGCTGGGAACCTCTATTCACAACATCGAACTTAAACCAGGCGCCGGCGGCAAGATAGTGCGCAGCGCGGGCAGCGTCGCGCAGCTGATGGCGCGTGACGGCAACCACGCGCAGGTTAAGCTACCTTCCGGCGAGGTCCGCATGGTTCATGTGAACTGCTGGGCCACTATCGGGCAGGTTGGTAACGTTGAGCACGAGAACGTCGAGATCGGCAAGGCTGGGCGCGTCCGGCACATGGGCTGGAGGCCGCACGTCCGAGGCACTGCGATGAACCCGGTCGACCATCCGCACGGCGGAGGCGAAGGCCGTACGAAGGGCGGACGCAACCCGGTTTCCCCATGGGGCTGGTGCACCAAGGGCATGAAGACGCGCAACAACGAGCGCACGCAGCGCTTCATCGTGAGCGACAGGCGAAAATGATTTTGAACCATCCCCTCTTTAAATGTGAGGAGGGGAAGGGAGGTAGATCCAAATGGCACGTTCATTAAAAAAAGGCCCCTTTGTTGACGATCACCTTCAAAGGAAAGTGACCGCCGCTCAGGAGACGAGGAACAGGCAGCTCATCAGGACGTGGTCGCGCCGTTCCACCGTTATTCCTGACATGGTAGGTCTCACCATCGCGGTGCACAACGGGCGCAAGTTCATCCCGGTGTTCGTCACCGAAAACATGGTGGGGCATAAACTGGGCGAGTTCGCGGCCACCCGCACCTTCCGCGGTCACTCGGGTGATCGGAAGACCACCGTGTCAGCGGGCGGTGCTGCGCCGGCGGCTGCACCAGCTGCACCAGCAGCAGGAGGTAAGTGATGTCCGCAAAAGCCAGAATCAGGATGCTGCGCATAACACCCCGCAAGATCAGGGCGGTGGCGAACGAAATTCGCGGCAAGGGAGTGCAGGAAGCGATCGATTATCTCACCTTTTGCCGCAGGCGCGCCGCACTGCCGCTTCTCAAGCTAATCAAATCCGCGGTCGCAAATGCGGATCGCAAGGGCGGGATGGATGTAGACAGCCTTTATGTTAAGGAATTGCTCGTCGATCAGGGCCCGACGATGAAGCGTTGGATGCCGCGTGCACGCGGTAGCGCGACTCCAGTGCTCAAGCGCTCGAGCAAGATCAGCATGACGCTGGATGAGAGACAGTAGTCTTTACGAACGACTAACGACGAACGTCGAACGACGGAGCTTTCATGGGACAGAAGACACATCCTATCGGTTTCAGGCTTGGAATCAGCAAGAGCTGGGCTTCTCACTGGTACGCGCCGAAGGGCAATTACCAGAAACAGGTGCACGAAGACCGGTTCATTCGCGAGGAGATTAAGAAACGCCTCGAACACACCGGCGTCTCCCACATCGATATCGAGCGGGCGGCAGGCAAGGTGATTGTCAACATCTTCACCTCGCGTCCGGGGCTGGTCATCGGCAAGAAGGGCGCGGGCATCGATTCGCTCAGGCTCGACGTGCAGAAGAAGGTGAAAGACGAGGTCACGATTAATATCCGCGAAGTGCGCAAGGCCGAGATCGACGCGCAGCTCGTGGCTGAGAACGTCGCTCAGCAGCTGGTGCGCCGCATAGCCTTCCGCCGCGCCATGAAAAAGGCCGTGCAGTCGGCGCTCAAGCTTGGAGCCGAGGGCATCAAGATCCAGTGCGCTGGCAGGCTGGGCGGAGCGGAGATCGCACGCAGCGAATGGTACCGCGAAGGCCGCGTGCCGCTGCACACACTGCGCGCGGATATCGACTACGGATTCGCGGAGGCCAGGACCACTTACGGAATCATCGGAATCAAGACATGGGTCTACAAGGGAGAGATTCTGCCTGAGCGCGGCCCTGCAATCTGATTCATTGGAGCGGAGAGAGCATGTTACAGCCACTGAAGACAAAATTTCGAAAACAGCAGAAAGGCCGCATACGCGGTGTCGCGTGGCGCGGGTGCAACCTGTCGTTCGGTGACTTCGGCCTGCAGGCGCTTGCGCACGGCCGCATCACCGCGAGGCAGATCGAAGCGGCTCGTATGGCCATGAGCCGTGCGGCCAAGCGCGGAGGCAAGCTCTGGGTTCGCATCTTCCCGGACAAGCCAATTACGAAGAAGCCGGCCGAGACCCGCATGGGAAAAGGAAAAGGTTCGCCCGAGGAATGGGTGGTTCCGGTCAAACGCGGCCGCATGCTGTACGAGATGAAAGGTGTCCCGCGCGACATCGCGATCGAGTCGCTTACGCTCGCATCGCACAAGTTGCCGCTCAGGACAAAGATAGTGGAGCGGGAGGTGTATCGTGAAGCCAAGTGAAGTGAGAGATAAGACGAATCAGGAGCTTACGAAGATGGTCGTCGAGCTTGAGGAGGAGATATTCCGCCTTCGCTTCCGCAAGGGTGCGGCCCAGCTCAAACAGACCACCAACATCAGAAAGACAAGACGGGACCTGGCGCGAGCGAAGACGATCCTGCGCGAGCGGGAGCTCTCGGCCAAGGGAGGCGCATAATCATGGATAACAAGCGCACTTTCAAGAGAAAGACCGGCGTGGTTGTGAGCAACGCCATGAATAAGAGCATCACCGTTGAGGTTGAGCGAACGGTTATGGATCCGGTTTTCAAAAAATATATCCGTCGCCGCAAGAAATTCATGGCTCATGACGAGAGCAATGAGTGCAACAAGGGCGATACGGTCGTTATCAGGGAGTGCCGTCCGCTCTCCAAGTGCAAGAGGTGGAGGGTTGAAACGATCGTCACACGGTCTTCCGGAGTTGAGTGATTGATACCGGCGCCTGCATGGCGCCCGCGAGAGCAGGAGAGGGTTATGATCCAGCAGATGACAGAGCTTGAGGTGGCCGACAACTCCGGTGCGAAGCGGCTTCGCTGCATCAAGGTGTTGGGCGGTTCCAGGCGTCGCTACGCCACCATCGGGGATATCATCGTCGTATCGGTGAAGGAAGCGATCCCCAAGGCCAAGGTGAAGAAAGGCGACGTGAAGAAGGCGGTGGTCGTCCGTACGCGAAAAGAGATCAAGCGGCAGGATGGATCCACTATTAAATTCGACGAGAATTCCGCGGTCCTTATCAATGATGCGGGAGAGCCTCTGGGCACGCGCATCTTCGGACCCGTCGCCAGAGAATTGAGGGCCCGCAAATTCGTGAAGATCATATCGTTGGCGCCGGAGGTACTTTAAGACCGTCGTTAGTCGTTCGAAAAGCGTGCACGAACGACGAACGACGAAATACGAACGACGGAATTTCGGGAGGTTGTCGTGAGAATTCGAAAAGGTGACACTGTGAAAATTATCTCCGGCAAGGAGAATGGAAAGACCGGCAGAGTGCTGCGCGTGAACGCCGAGAAGCAGCAGGTCTGGGTCGAGAGGCTCAATATGGTGAAACGCCATCAGAAGCCGACGCAGACCCACAGGCAGGGCGGCATCATCGAAAAGGAAGCGCCGCTCCACGTATCTAACGTCATGTACTACGATGAAAAAGCCGGCCGCGCCACGCGCATCGGCATGAAGGATCTTGAGGGTAAGAAAGTCAGATACTCAAAGCGCTCCGGCGAGGTGCTGGTAACTGCAAAACCGTGATTCGTGACTCGTGATTCGTGGTTCGTAAAAACGTGGGAGGTACGATCCACGATTCACGAACGACGAACGACGAAATACGAACGACGAGATGTAAGGAGGGTGTTGTGGCAGAAGAAAAGGCAAAAACAGCGAAGAAGGAAAAAAAGCCGGCAGCTGCTGCAAAGTCGGAAGGCGAAGCAGCGAAGCCGCGCAAGGAGCGCAAGCCCGTGCTTCCTGCCGAACTCGATCGCAAGTATAAGACGGAGATCGTGCCCGCGCTTATGAGCCAGTTCGGCTACAAGAACCGTATGCGTGTTCCGCGCCTTGAGAAGATCGTCATCAATACCTCCATCAAGGAGGCGCTGCAGGACGTGAAGGTGCTCGAGAACGCCTGCAACGAGATCGCGGCCATTACCGGCCAGCGGCCGATGATCACCAAGGCGAAGAAATCGATCTCGAACTTCAAGCTCCGTAAGGGTCAGTCGATCGGAGCGGTAGTCACGCTGCGTGGCAAGACGATGTACGAGTTCATGACGAGACTTTGCAGCGTGGCGCTTCCCCGCGTGCGCGACTTTAAAGGCGTGCCGAACAATTCCTTCGATGGACGCGGCAACTACACTCTGGGGCTCACCGAGCAGACGATCTTCCCGGAGATCAATTTCGACAAGGTGCAGCGGATGACCGGAATGAACATGACTTTTGTAACTACGGCGCAGACGAACGACGAGGGTATGGCGCTTCTGAAAGCGCTCGGCATGCCCTTCAGGGCATAGTGATCCGTGGATCGTTGATCGTGAATCGCAGATCGTAAAGGCCTCAAGAACTTGGACGATTTTACGATCCACGAACGACGATTCACGAACGACGAACGACGAACGACGGAGTTAAAATGGCAAAGACATCGCTGGTGATCAAATCAAAGAGAAAGCCGAAATTCGGCGTGCGGCGTTACAACCGCTGCCCGATATGCGGACGTCCGAGGGCTTACATGCGGCGGTTCGACATGTGCCGAATCTGTTTCCGAAACATGGCGCTCAAGGGAGATCTTCCGGGTGTCGTGAAGTCCAGCTGGTGAACCGGGTTCCGCCATGCGGCGCCCTAAATATGAGAGGTCCTGATTATGGCTGCAAATGATCCGATCGCAGATCTGTTGACGCGAATCCGCAATGCCGCGAATGCACGGCATGACACCGTTGCGATTCCTCACTCCAAGGTCAAGGAAGCGCTCGCTCGCGCAATATCGGCCGAGGGTTTTCTCCGGGGCGTGGACGTGATCGGCGAAGGCATCCGCCGTTCCATCGTCGTCACCATGAAGTACACCTCGGAGGGTAAGCCTGTTTTTACGAATCTCGCGAGGACGAGCAAGCTCGGCAGGCGCTGCTACGTGAGCGCGGCCGATATCAGGCCCAGCCGCCAGGGCATGGGTGTGGCCATTCTCACGACATCGAAGGGCATAATGAAAAGCGAAGACGCCAAGAGGCTTGGAATCGGCGGCGAAGTGATCTGCACGATCTGGTAGGGTGTGGAAGGAGAGACGAAATGTCACGAATAGGAAAGAGGCCGGTGAATGTCCTGAAGGGAGTCACCGCCGCATTACAAAACGGTAAACTGTCGATCAAGGGCCCGAAAGGCGCACTGTCCATCGATGTTGGCGATGCGCGCTATCCTTTGGTTGAGGTGGCGATCAAAGACGGTCATATCGCAGTCAGCAGGCGCGATGACAGCCGCTTTGCACGTACTCAGCAGGGTCTGGTACGCGCGCTGATCCAGAATATGGCGACCGGAGTCACTGAGAATTTCGTCCGGATCCTCGATATCGTGGGCGTCGGTTACCGCGCCGAGGTCAAGGGCAAATCCCTGAATTTGAGCCTCGGTTTTTCTCACCCGGTCGATTTCGCCATCCCTGAAGGGATAGCGATTACGGTGGACAAACAGACGCGAGTCACGATCAACGGTGCGGACAGGCAGCTCGTAGGCGAGACTGCAGCCCGCATTCGCCGCCTTCGTCCGCCGGAGCCGTACAAGGGCAAGGGCATTCGCTATTCAGATGAGGTCGTGCGGCGCAAGGTCGGCAAGGCAGCCGCAGGCGCAACAGGAGGTTAATCAATGGGACTGTATATATCGGGTCGCGAGCGCCGCAAGCGCCGCATCAGAAAAAAGGTTTCCGGCTCCGCTGCACAGCCGCGGATGAGCGTATTCCGAAGCCTGAAGCACATCAGCGTTCAGATAATCGACGATGTCTCAGGCAATACCATCGTCGCGGCGTCCACCTGCGAGAAGGAATTCAAAGACAAGGGGCGGACGGGCAACAAGGAGAGCGCAAAGGCCATCGGTTCGCTGATAGCAGAGCGCGCCCTTGCCAAGGGCATCGACAAAGTCGTGTTCGACCGCAACGGTTGCCTCTATCACGGCAGGGTGAAGGAGCTCGCTGATGCCGCGAGGCAGAAAGGATTGAAATTCTGATATGGAAAAGTATGGAACACCGAAGTCCGAACTCATCGAGCGAGTGGTGCACATAAGCCGTGTCGCCAAAGTGGTGAAAGGCGGCAAGCGCTTCAGCTTTTCTGCGTTGGTCGTGGTTGGTGACGGAAACGGCAGGGTTGGCGTGGGTCTCGGCAAGGCGAAGGAAGTGCCGGCGGCAATCAAGAAGGCGACCGATCATGCCAAGCGCGAACTCATGCTGGTGCCGGTGATAGGCGATACGATACCGCACGAGGTCTTCGGCAGGTACGGGGCGGGGAAGGTCATCATGAAACCCGCATCTCTCGGCACCGGCGTGATTGCCGGCGGTCCTGTCCGAGCGGTCGTTGAAGCGGCAGGCATACGCAATATTCTTACGAAGTCGATAGGCACGAGCAATCCACATAACGTTATTAAGGCGGCGATGAACGGGCTCGGGCAGCTTGTTTCTCCCGAACAAAAAGTGCGAATGAGGTCAGGCGATGAAAACGTCAATGCGAATTAAACTTGTACGCAGCGCTTACGGCAGGATCCCCAAACATCGCGTGACGGTGCGCGGTCTGGGGCTTACGCGCACGAATCAGGAGCGGGTCGTTCTCGACACGCCGGCGATTCGAGGCATGGTTGCAAAGGTCCCGTACCTTGTTGAGATCATAGAGGAAGGCATAAAGGAGTCTTGATATGAAATTGAATGAGATAGGCAGACCAGCCTCCAAGGAGGGCACGCAGACCAAGCGCCTCGGCCGAGGAACCGGTTCAGGCAGGGGCGGCACGGCCGGTCGCGGACACAAGGGACAGAAGGCACGCGCGGGCGGATTCCATAAGGCGGGATTCGAAGGCGGCCAGATGCCGCTGCAGCGTAGACTGCCCAAGCGCGGATTCACTAATATCTTTCGCACCGAGTACGATGTGGTGAACCTCGACAAGATTGCGGCGCTCGGCGCCGGCGTCGAGATCACTCCGGAGCTGTTGCGGGAGAGAGGGCTCGCAAGCAAGAGGCACAGCGGGCTCAAGGTGCTTGGCCGCGGCGAACTTTCGACGGCGCTTACGGTGAAGGCAAACGCATTCTCTGAGTCGGCTCGCAAAAAGATAGAGGCGGCGGGCGGAAGGGCAGAGGTAATCGGTGGCTGACAGTTTTGTCAACATTGCCAAGATCCCCGAACTTCGCAAGAGGATACTCTTCACGATCATGATGCTGGGCATCTACCGCGTCGGCATATTTGTGCCGACGCCGGGGATCAGCGCAGAGGCGGTGCAGAAGATCGTCTCTCAAGGCACGGTCTTTGAAATCTTCAATCTGTTCTCGGGTGGAGCCCTGGCGCAATTTTCGGTATTTGCCCTCGGCATCATGCCGTACATTTCGAGTTCCATCATTCTGCAGCTGCTCACGGTCGTCGTGCCGTCCATCGAGAGGCTTTCGAAGGAAGGCGAGTCCGGCCGTAAGAAGATAACTCAGTATACGCGCTACGGCACGGTGGTGCTCTCCCTCATACAGGGATTCGGCATAAGTTACGGGCTCAAGCAGCAGGGTGCGGTGCTCCCGGGCGTTCCGGACTGGCAGTTCTATCTTACCACGATGGTCACGCTCGCTGCGGGCACGGCATTCCTCATGTGGCTCGGCGAAATGATCTCCGAGCGTGGCATCGGAAACGGAATATCGCTGATCATCTTCGCCGGCATAGTCACGCGCATCCCTGTTGGTTTCCGCGATGCCTGGTCGATCAAGGAGCAGTTCGCCGGGTTCTTCGGGTTCATTGTTCTGGTGGCGTTCATCGGTTTCATAATCGGCGCAATAATCTTCATGGAGCGCGCTCAGAGGCGCATCCCCGTTCAGTACGCGAAGAGAGTGGTGGGCAACAAGATGTACGGCGGACAATCGTCGCATCTGCCGCTGAAGGTGAATACCGCCGGCGTCATACCGCCCATCTTCGCATCGTCGATCATCATGTTCCCTGCGACGATAGCTCAGTTCGTGAAGAGCGGTCCTCTGCAGGCCATAGCCTCCGCCCTTTCACAGGGATGGGTGCATACGGCTCTCTATGCGGGTCTCATCATCTTTTTCGCCTACTTCTATACCGCCGTCACCTTCAACCCGGTCGATGTCGCGGACAATATGAAGAAGTTCGGCGGGTTCATTCCCGGCATCAGACCGGGCAAGAACACCTCCGATTACATAGATCGCGTTCTCACAAGAGTCACTCTGGGCGGCGCGCTATACGTAGCCGGCATATGCGTGTTGCCGGAGTTTCTGATCCGCCAGTTCGGAATACCGTCATCTTTGGCATACACGTTCGGCGGGACGTCTCTCATGATCGTGGTTGGCGTGGCCATGGATACGCTTGCTCAGATCGAATCGCACCTGCTCACCAGGCACTATGAAGGCTTCCTCGGTGCAAAGGCGGGCGGCCGTTTCCGCGGCAGGAGGACATAGAAGATGCCGGGTTCAAAGGCCATACGCGTGGTTTTGATGGGGCCGCCTGGATGCGGCAAGGGCACTCAAGGCAAGATGCTTGAGGCTCATTATTCCGTCCCGCAACTCTCCACGGGCGACATGCTTCGCGCGGCTTTGCGAAATGAAACGCCGGTCGGTCTCAAGGCAAAGCAGTACATGGACCGCGGCGAACTCGTCCCTGATGAAGTGATTATCGGGATCATGCGCGAGCGGCTCGCGTCCCAGGATTGCAAAAAAGGATATCTGCTGGATGGATTTCCCAGAACCGTTGCGCAGGCGGAAGCGCTCGACAAGCTGCTGGAACAGAGCGGAACAAAGCTCATGGCAGCGGTAAACCTCGATGTGCCTGATGAGGAGGTCGTGAAGAGGCTCTCGGGGCGTCGTCAGTGCCGCGTGTGCGGCACGGGCTTTCACGTCGTCTTCAAGAAACCGGTTCGCGAAGGGCGTTGCGATGCGTGCGGCGGTGAACTGTACCAGCGCGACGATGATAATGAAACTACGGTTCGTTCGAGACTCTCGGTCTATAACAAACAGACGGCTCCGCTCCTCGACTATTATGCATCCAGGGGCTTGCTGCTGCGCGTTCCCGGGACGGGCGATATAGATAACATTTTCAAGCAAATCTGTTCTTTGATTGATGATAAGGCGAACTCGGGCCGTTCATGATCATCCTCAAGTCCCGAGAGGAAGTGGAAAAGCTTCGCGCCTCCGGCCGCATAGTGGCTGAGACGTTGAAGAAGCTTGCGGAGAAGATAGCCGACGGCGTCACCACGCTCGACCTCGATCGGATTGCTGAGGAATACGTTCGTAAATCCGGCGCGCTGCCGGCGTTCCCGACGGTTCCAGGCTACAACCATACTCTCTGCGTTTCCGTCAACGAGGAAGTCGTTCACGGTATTCCCGGGAATCGCAAGCTGAAGAATGGCGACGTGGTTTCAATCGACTGCGGCGTGATATTCGAAGGGTTTTTCGGAGACCACGCGTGGACGTTCCCCGTAGGTCAGGTGAACGACGATGCCATGCGGCTGCTCAGGGCCGGCGAAGAGGCGTTGAACCGCGGCATAGCGGCATCGATCGTTGAGAACAGGCTGCATGACGTATCCGCGGCGATCGAGTCGGTGGCGCTTGAAAACGGATTCTCAGTCGTTCGGGATTATGTCGGCCACGGTATCGGCCGGGCGCTTCATGAAGATCCTCAGATTCCGAATTTCGGCACGCCTGGAACGGGCATGAAACTGAGGCGTGGCCTGGTGATGGCGCTTGAGCCGATGCTCAATGCGGGTACCCACGAAGTGGAAGTTCTTTCGGACGGCTGGACTGTAGTGACGAAGGACAGGAAGCTGTCCGTACACTTTGAACACGTTGTTGCGGTGATGGAGAATGGACCGGAAGTATTGAGCACTATATAAAGGAACTCATGCCTAAACAGGAAGCGATACAGGTGGAAGGGAAGGTGCTGGAGACGCTGCCGAATGCGATGTTTCGCGTTGAAATTCCTGGCGGGCACAAGGTCCTGGCCCACGTCTCCGGCAAGATGCGCATGCATTTTATCAAGATATTGCCGGGCGACAGCGTGACGATTGAGCTTTCGCCCTACGACCTCACGCGGGGTCGCATCATATATCGCGCGAAGTGAGGCTTGCCTGACGCTAGGCAGGTATCTCTTGAGTAAACGGAGGAAGAGATGAAGGTGAGATCATCGGTAAAAAAAATCTGCGATAAATGCAGGATCATCCGCCGCAAGGGCATAGTGAGGGTGATCTGCGACAACCCAAAGCACAAGCAGAGACAGGGATACAAATAACCGTGAATCGTGATTCGTGGATCGTAACCCCCTGAGGCCGTTACGATTCACGAACAACGAACCACGATCCACGAGAGAAGGAGTTAAGACATGCCACGTTTATCAGGTGTTGATATTCCGGGAAAGAAACGCATCGTAATCGCGCTGACGTATATCTACGGTATCGGGCTTACGACGTCCAAGCAGATACTCAAGGTCGCCGGCATCGATGAGAGCGTGCGAGCCGACAATCTCTCCGACGCCGATATCGCAAAGATCCGCGAAGTTATAGAGGCCGGGTACAAGGTCGAGGGCGACCTTCGCCGCGAGATTCAGTCCAACATCAAACGTCTCAAGGACCTTAGCACGTATCGCGGCCAGCGGCACATCCGCAAACTTCCGTGCCGAGGCCAGCGCACGCGCACGAATGCGCGTACGGCAAAGGGCCGCAAACGCGTGGCGGTTGCGGGTAAGAAGCCGGTTGCAGGACCGAAAGGCTAGATGCCGTGATTCGTGATTCGTGGATCGTAAAACCGTCCAAGTAACTGAGGCCTTTGCGAACCACGATCCACGAACCACGATTTAATGTGTGCGTACGGCGCACGTCGGAGGAATGAATGTCCACTAACGAAGCTGCTGCGGTAGAAGTAAAAAAAATACAGCCGAAGAAGGGCAAGAAGCGCGTGAAGAAGAGCGTGCCGGTAGGCATAGTTCATATTCGCTCTACCTTCAACAACACGCTCATCACGGTTACCGATCTCACGGGCAACGTGATCTCCTGGTCGTCGGCAGGCGTGAGGGGCTTCAAGGGATCGCGCAAGAGCACGCCGTTTGCGGCACAGCTGGCCGCGGAAGACGCGGTTCGCAAGGCGTTCGATCACGGGCTTCGCTCGGCAACCGTTTTTGTAAGCGGTCCCGGTTCGGGCCGTGAATCCGCGCTCCGCGCGCTCACGAAGACCGGCGTCAAGATAACTGGAATCCGCGACATCACACCGATTCCACACAACGGTTGCAGGCCGCCGAAGAAGCGCCGCGTGTAAAGACCGTCGTTAGTCGTTCGCTTGAAAACAAACGACGAAATTGCGAACGACGAACGACGAAATACGAACGACGAAGTATTGGAGGAATTCATGGCAAGGTACAGGGAGTCATATTGCAGACAGTGCCGCGGCGAAGGGATGAAGCTCTTCCTCAAGGGAGACCGCTGCTTCACGGAGAAATGCGCCTTCGAACGCAGGCAATACGCGCCGGGACAGCACGGCCAGAATCGCCGCAAGCTTTCCGATTACGGGACGCAGCTTCGCGAAAAGCAGCGCGCAAAACACATCTACGGAGTGCTTGAGCGCCAGTTCCGCCTGTATTTCGAGATGGCGGATCGCATGAAGGGCATTACCGGCGACAACCTGCTCCTGCTGCTCGAGCGGCGCCTCGACAACATGGTCTACCGCATGGGCTTCGCGCGTTCGCGAAATCAGGCGCGTCAGCTGGTGCGCCACGGCCACTTCGCGGTGAACGGTCATCGCGTGAATATCCCTTCGTATCTTGTGCGTCAGGGAGACACTGTCGCAGTGAGCGAGAAGAGCCGCAAGGTTCCGGCGATTGCCGAATCTATAGAGGCAGTGGACCGCCGCGGCGTGCCGGAGTGGCTCATGCTGGACAAAGAAAAATTTCAGGGCAAGGTGATGGCGTATCCATCCCGCGAGCAGCTCACCATGCCGATCCAGGAGCATCTGATCGTGGAATTGTACTCTAAATAGAGGCAGAATTCAGTAGTCAGCATCCAGAAGGGTGTATTCTGAATTTTGTATTCTGTATTCTGACTTCTGATTTTCACGGCGCCGTGGAGCCGCACGAAGGAAGTGCGGCGTGGAGGCGCAAGGAGGCAACATGTATCGCAACTGGCGCAGGTTGATCAAACCGAGGGGACTGGAGTTCGATCAGGAAGAGCTCACCCCGACGTACGGCAGGTTCGTTGCAAGGCCGCTCGAGCGCGGATACGGAATTACGCTCGGCAATTCGCTGAGGCGCGTGCTTCTTTCTTCGTTGCAGGGCGCTGCCGTAACAAATATGCGGATAGACGGCGTGCTTCACGAATTCACGACCATTCCTGGAGTTAAGGAAGACGTCACCGACATGGTCCTCAATCTCAAACAGCTCAGGCTCAAACTCCACGAGGGCGAGAGCGATGTAATCAAGGTAGATATCTCAGGAGAGAAGGTCATCACCGGCCGCGATCTCATTACGTCCGAGAAGCTCGAGGTGCTGAACCCAGATTTGCACATCGCCACCGTGGGCCCCGATTGCAAACTGAAGGCGGACCTGATCGTCCGCATGAATAAAGGCTATGTCCCGGCTGAGCAGAACAAGCGAGAGGGCGATCCGGTCGGCCAGATCCCCATCGACTCGATTCACACGCCGATCGTGCGCTGCAATTACAGCGTTACGAACGCGCGCGTGGGTCAACGCACCGACTACGACAGGCTTACGATCGAGATCGCGACCGACGGTTCAGTGAAGCCGGATGACGCGCTGGCGTTCGCCGCGAAGATCCTTAAGGAACAGCTTCAGATCTTCATCAACTTCGACGAGATTTCGGAGCCGCTATACGAAGAGATGTCGGACGAAAAGCCTTCGCTCAATGAGAACCTCTATCGCCGCGTGGATGAACTTGAACTTTCGGTGCGCTCGGCGAATTGCCTGCAGAATGCGAACATCAAATATATAGGCGAACTCTGCACTAAGACTGAAGCGGAGATGCTCAAGACAAAGAATTTCGGACGCAAGTCGCTCAACGAAATCAAGGAGATCCTCTCCAGCATGGGATTGTCGCTTGGCATGAAACTCGACAGCTTCCGCATCGAGGATGCAGAGCGCTACAGGCCCAAAGACGTAGAGTGATCTTGCTCATTTATTCCCTCCCCTTTGTAAGGGGAGGGTAGGGAGGGGTAGATAAATCCATGAAACATCATGTTGCAGGCAGAAAACTCGGAAGGACTTCGGCGCACCGCACGGCAATGCTCGCGAATCTTGCGGCATCGCTTGCAATTCACGGAAGAATTGAGACCACTCTTCCCAAGGCGAAGGAGCTGCGCTCCATTGCGGACCGGCTCGTGACGCTCGGAAAGAGCGGTACTCTGGCGGCCAGGCGCCGTGCCCTGGCTATGGTGCGCGATCACAAGGCGGTGCAGAAGGCATTTGCGGAGCTGGCGCCGCGCTTTGGCGACCGGCATGGCGGCTACACGCGCGTTCTCAAGCTGGGCTACAGGCACGGCGATTCGGCTCCTATGGCCATGATCGAGTACATACCGGCCGAGCGCAAAGGTTCCGCGGAAGGCGAGCACGCCGAGTCAAAGAAGGCGCACGCGAAGAAGCCGGCAAGAAAGGCCGCGCCGAGGGCGACTGCCAGAAAAGAGGCTGCTCCGAAGGCAAGGGCCTCGAAAGCGGACAAACCGATGAAGAAAGCCGCCTCTGTTCCCAACGTCCACAAGGCGCAAGCAAAGAAGTCCGGCCGCGGCGACTAGATGAAACGCCTCTGGATCTTTTTATTGATCGCCGGCATCGCTATAACAGCGGTGTCGGCGTTTCAGTATTTCACGTGCCCAGGCAAGGGCGATCCCGCACCGCTGTTCTCGCTTACATCCCTCGACTCCAAGTCCGTAAGCCTGGACGGTTTCCGAGGCCGCCCCATTCTCCTGCACTTCTTTGCGACCTGGTGCGGGATGTGCCAGCAGGAGTTTCCCTCGCTCGTGCGGCTTGCAAACGATCTTGAAGAAGACGGCCTTGTCATCCTCGTGATCTCCGAAGACGACAGCAGGGATTGCGCCGCGGTGCGTACGTTTGCAGAGGCCATGAAGCCTTCATTCCCCATCCTGCTCGATGCCGACGGAAAGGTTGCGGATTCCTTTCAGAGCTGGGCAGTGCCGGAGACGTTTTTCATAAAACGCGATGGCACGATCGCGTGGCGTCACACTGGACCCATAAGCTGGGATTCCGAAAAAGCGCGCAAGATGATCAAAAAGCTGCTTGCTGAATAAAATCATGCAAGCAAGGCCAGCAACGCGAGAAACGCAAGCAACGAACGATATTCTCCGTGGAAATCGCAGGTTGCCTGGGTTATTGAGAGGAAAGTCAAAGGGGGAATTATGCCGGATATGATCCGCGCGCCGCGGGGATCGAAGCTCTCCTGCAAGGGCTGGGTGCAGGAGGCCGCGCTCCGAATGCTCATGAACAACCTTGATCCTGATGTGGCCGAGAAGCCGGAGGAGCTTGTGGTGTATGGCGGCAGGGGAAAGGCGGCGCGCGACTGGCCTTCATTTCACAGGATCGTAGCCGCGCTAAAGGAACTCGCAGACGACGAGACCCTGCTCGTCCAGTCCGGCAAACCCGTCGGCATCCTCAAGAGCCATCCGGACGCCCCACGCGTGCTCATCGCCAACTCTAACCTCGTGGGTAACTGGGCAACGTGGGAGCACTTCTGGGAACTGGAGCGCAAGGGACTCATGATGTACGGCCAGATGACCGCCGGCTCATGGATCTATATCGGTACGCAGGGAATCCTTCAGGGCACCTACGAGACGTTCGTGTCAGCTGGGAAGAAACATTATAAGGGCGAACTCTCCGGCAGGTGGATCCTCTCGGCAGGGCTCGGGGGAATGGGAGGGGCGCAGCCACTCGCTGCAACGATGGCGGGCGCCGCGTTCCTCGGTATAGAGGTTGATAGAGAGCGGATCGATAAACGACTCAAAACCAAATACTTGGATGAAGCCTTTAATGAGTTGGATGATGCTTTAAAGAGGCTCGATAACGCGTTGAAAAACAAGGAATCCGTATCGATCGGACTCTGCGCCAACGCAGCGGACGTGTATCCGGAACTCGTGCGTCGCGGCATCCGCCCTGACATGGTCACGGACCAGACCTCAGCCCACGATCCCCTGAACGGATATGTCCCCAATGGCATGTCATATGATGCCGCGCTCAAGCTGCGTGCGAATGATCCCGAGTCGTATAAAAAAGAGGCATGGCGAGCCATGGGCGAGCATGTGAAGGCGATGCTCGCATTTCATGAACAGGGCATTCCTACCTTTGATTACGGCAACAACATCCGCGCGCAGGCAAAGGAGCATGCGGGCGTTGAGAATGCCTTTGCCTTCCCCGGTTTTGTGCCGGCCTACATCAGGCCGCTCTTCTGCGAGGGCAAGGGCCCGTTCCGCTGGGTCGCGTTATCGGGCGAGCCGAACGACATCTATGAAACGGATCGCGTGGTAAAGGAGCTCTTTCCAAAGGACCGGGCACTTCATCGCTGGCTCGACATGGCGCGCGAGCGCGTCGCCTGGCAGGGGCTGCCAGCTCGCATATGCTGGCTGGGCTATGGCGAGCGCGACCGCGCCGGGCTCGCCTTTAACGAGCTGGTGCGCACGGGCAAAGTCAAGGCGCCGATAGTCATAGGCCGCGATCATCTGGACTGCGGCTCGGTCGCATCTCCATATCGCGAGACCGAGGCCATGAAGGACGGCTCGGACGCCGTGGCCGACTGGCCGATACTCAATGCCCTCATCAACGCAGTGAACGGCGCCTCATGGGTGAGCTTCCACCACGGAGGCGGCGTGGGCATAGGCTATTCGCTGCACGCGGGACAGGTCATCGTGGCCGACGGCACTGACGCGGCGGCAAGGCGCATCGAGCGCGTGCTCCGTTCGGACCCCGCGATGGGGATCCTCAGGCACGCGGACGCGGGCTACGAAGAGGCGATAGAGTGCGCAAAGGAGCAGGGGGTAAAAATTCCAGGCATCACGTGCTGAAGACAGGGGGCGTCATGTCCAAAAGATCCTTTCCTCTCTCCGAAGTTTACCGGTTGCTCGAGCCGGGGCCGGTGATCATGATCTCCACGGCCCGTAAGGGGCGGGCTAACGTCATGACCATGACGTGGCAGACGATGATCGACTTCGAGCCTCCGCTCGTGGGACTCATCGTCTCGAACCGCAATCACACGTTCGACATCCTGAAGGCTACAAAGCAGTGCGTGATCAACATACCCACGGCGAAAATCGCGAAGCAGGCGATCGGCTGCGGCAACACGACGGGCCGCAAGATCGACAAGTTCGAAAAATTCCGCCTGACGCGAGTACCTGCTTCGCTCGTTGCCGCGCCGCTCATAGCCGAATGCTATGCGAACCTCGAATGCAGGGTCGTGGACGCGCGGCTCGCCGAAAAGTACAACTTCTTCGTCGTGAAGGTCGTGAAGGCCTGGATCGATCCTGCCGAGAAAAGCCCGCGCACGCTGCATCATCACGGCAAGGGGGTATTCACGATCGACGGAAAGAGGATCAGGATGGCCTCGAAGATGCCGTAGTGGGGCAGGTGAAAAAATTCGAGCAGACAACAGCGAATAAACAAGCGATGACAGATGATATTGCGATGAAACTGCGAGTAAGAGCGAATAACTGCGAACAAGAACGATATCGAGCGAACGTTTGAGAGAGAGAGGCTCATCTGATGAGCCCCCAGAGCATCCTGCTGACGTGGCTGAGCTGTGATTTGTACGAGTCAGTCTGAACTCTCTTCATGATCCCGAATGCACACCCGAGATCCAGGCAGGCAGCTACCTCGGCTACAGAAGCCCTCGCTATTTCAAAAAACCTCCGTCGCTCGCAACGGGACTTCCTGGCGTTGCCCTCGGCGGTATTGAGCACAACGGACGCCATGGCCCTGCGGAGCTGATCGAGAAGATAACCGAATCCTCTGGGCCATGTGGCACCCTCTTTGCTCAGCCCCTCTGCCAACTGAACCGACTCCTTGTAAACCCTCAGTCTTTCGTGAAGCATATAAACCTCCGCGTTTGATGGTTTTTGTTGCCCTCCCGCCCCGGGTGAGAGGGCAACAAAAACCATCAAACCGGGGAGGAATCATGAATCACGAAAGATTGAGGGTTTACCAAGAGTTGATTCGAGCGGCAGAGGGGATTGCAAAGAGGGTGGCCACATGGCCCAGGGGTTATGGATACCTCGCGGATCAACTCCGCAGGGCCATGGCGTCAAGCGTGCTCACGTTGGCCGAGGGCAACGCCAAGAGGTCGTCAGCAGGCGAGCGGCGGCGGTTTTTTGAAATGAGCCTGGGATCAATGGCCGAGGTAGCGGCCTGTCTGGATCTTGCCTTTGCATTCGGGATCATGAAGAGAACAGAGCGTGACTCGTACAAATCACAGCTCAGACTGGCATCAGTGATGATCGGGGCCCTCCCATAGGGCCCTCTTTTCTCGTTTTTCGGATTCCGTTTTTCCGTTTTCCGATTTCAGTTCTCTTTCGGCTCGTTTCGCATTTTCCTTTTCTATACCGCGCAGTCCTCTCAAAATTTTAAATTGCCGTAGTAGAATTACCCCGGTATCCTTCATCTCTATGGAAAAAAATTCACTTCTCATCTCCAATATCGGCCGGCTCGTTACTATGGAGCCGGGACCGGGCCGCGACGGCGCGCTCGGCGTCATCGAGAAGGCGGCCGTGCGCATCGAGGGCGATCGCATCGCGTGGCTCGGACGCGATAAAGAGCTGCCACAGGCGGGAGGAGTTGCTCAGGTGATCGACGCGGCGGGCGGAGTTGTGATGCCCGGCCTTATCGACTGCCACACGCATCTGGTTCACGCGGGCTTCAGGCAGGACGAGTTTAACCTGCGCTCTCAGGGTAAGACGTATGAAGAAATTGCGGCAGCCGGCGGCGGCATCATGTCCACGGTGACTGCCACGCGTGCGGCGAGTGCAGAGGAATTGCTGGAGTCGGCTGCAATGCGCGCGTGCACGGCCCTTTCCCACGGTATAACGACGATCGAGATCAAGACCGGCTATGGGCTTGATGTGGAATCCGAGGCAAAGATCGCCGATGTGATAATGCGCCTGCGCGCCTTAGCCCCACAGACGATAGTAGGCACGCAGCTCGGGGCGCACGTCGTGCCGCCCGACTATCGTGATCGCAGCGGCGAATATCTGAACCTCGTGGTTTCAAGGATGATCCCTGATGCGGCGCGCATGGGCGCAGTGAGCGCGTGCGATATATTCGTGGAGCAGGGCGCATTTACAAAGGAAGATGCGCTCGCGGTCGCCGGAGCTGCCAAGATCATGGGCATCGGGCTCCATCTGCATGTGGATCAATTCAGCGACGGCGCAGGAGGAGAGCTCGCTGCGGAACTCGGCGCGCTCTCCGCAGATCATCTCGATCACACGTCTGAAAAAGGGATTCGCGCGATGGCCGCAAAGGGCGTGGTAGGAGTGGTTTTGCCGGGTGCGAGTTTTTTTGCGGGACGAGGTCGCTATCCCGATACGAGAAAGATGATCAATCTGGGGCTCAATGTCGCCCTGTCTACTGATTACAATCCGGGAACCAATCCGTCGCTGGACCTCTGGCTCTGTGCGACGATCGCAATCACGCAGATGGGGCTTTCCTGCGACGACGCGCTCGCTGCGATCACGAAAAATGCAGCCGCAGCCCTGGGCCTGAACGACCGTGGCGTCGTTGCCGTTGGCAAGCGAGCCGACCTCATAATGCTTGATTGCCAGGATGAATATTTCCCGCTGTACAAATACGGCGCAACCTTCGTGCGCATGGTAGTTATCGGCGGAAAAATGACGCAAGGATAGCGGTGATTGATCAATTTTCTCCTTGAGCTGAAGGCTGAGAGCTGATAGCTGAAAGCGGTTTTTTTGACGTCGGGTTAGTGGGGCTGTAGCTCAGCTGGGAGAGCACCACAATGGCATTGTGGGGGTCAGGGGTTCGATTCCCCTCAGCTCCACTGACCCGATGTCTTTTTTTTTGCGGGGTCTGCATGAAGACCGGCGATAAGGGAGATATCGCTGAATCATTGGCGATATCCGAATTTGTAAAGCGGGGTTTTAAGGTCGCGATACCGTTCGGTGATTATCGTTACGATCTGATTGTCGAGGCAAAGTGCGGGGAGTTTAAACGAGTACAGGTCAAATATATAGGAAGAGCGACCGCACGTTCCACGATCAACATTGTGCTTCACTCGATTACTCGAAAGGGGCGGGTAAGATACTCTTCGCATGAGGTTGATTACATAGTAGCCTATTATGAACCGGAGAAATCCTTTTATATAATTCCGTACCAGGATGTTGGATCGAAAAGTGCGGTGAATCTCAGGTTGTGTGCATCAAGGAATAATCAGCAAACAGGGATCATTCCGGCGTCGCGTTACAGGGAACGGTGGGATTTGATCGTATAGATTAAGTCTCTCACTCCCTTCAGCTCCACTGACCCGGTATTTTATTTTGCGATCTTCATCCCGCTTCCAATTAATCCCATGCCCGGCAAATCGAGTTGCACGGTCTCGCTCGCGTAGGCTTCTTCATCAGCCGCGGGATAGGCGCTGGATGTCTCCATATCAGGCGGCGGAGTGCTGCCGTCATTTGCCGCCTCCATCCGGTTAAAACTCGTGTCGCGTCGCACGGAGTTCGGGAATTTTCGCGCGATGGCCTGGAGCAGAGGAGAGACGTTGGCGCCTGCAGTGTGCATCCTCTCGATCTTGTCGAAAAGGGCATCCGAGTTGACGGCGAGTCTGTCCTGGAGAAGCTTGTCCAGGTCCTTGAAGACCCTGTTGTGCGATATCAGCCATTCGAGTGCTTCTGCAAGATCGGCAGGCTGTGCCGCATGCCAGAAGAGTTTCAGATAAGCGCGATAGACCGTGAGCCTGTGCGCCTTGATTCCTTTGCTTTTCAGGACCGAAGTTATCGATTGAAGGGTCATCTGCGGCGCATATGGAGTGAGCAGCCTGAGAAAATCCCGGCCGCTGATTTCAGGGTCCATGCCGTGCAGCACGTTTATATCGGACGCCAGCAGGGCCGCGGCTTCGGGCTTCTTGAGGATGCCGTCGTCGACTTCGTGCGTGAATCGTCTGAGCTCTGCAGTAGCCCTAATTCGATCAAAAACATTGTGCGCCTTTAACGCGATGTCTGTACAATTGACGATAGCATGCGGCGTGATGCCTCGTGCAGAGAGATCCTTGAACCAGCTCTCCATCAGCGCAATCTTCGATCGCCTCTCGTCTATCGCCGCAGGATATCTTCCATGTGGCAGATCGCGCGAGAGCATAGCCACGAATAGCGATGCGAGCACATTGTTCCATGAGGGCCACTGCATCCAGGACTCGAGCACGTTTTCATCTGCAGACAGCTTTTCCCTCATCACTGCTGCAAACTCCTTCGATGAAGGCGGAGGAGGCATAAAAAGAGTGCTGTTGTCTTCCATGAGAGAGTCGATTGCGATTCGCGCGAGTCTCGCGACAGCGACCGATCTCACGTTGCTTTCTACCGTGCTGCACCTGGCAGGGTCTGCGATCATCTCACGGCTGTATTCGATCTCGTCAAACACGCGTTTTTCGAAATAAGTTGAGGAGGGGAGGGGGGTGAGAGACAGATTGCGCGCCCTGCCCAGTGCAATTTGTTCCGCTATGTGAGGCTGAAACCTGGTATCTGCCGAATCGAACGGGGCGCCGTCGTCAATCCCGTGCGCCGACGCAGCGCCGAATTGATTGCCCGGAGTTGAAGAGAATCTGCGCGCGTCGTGCGTCCCGGCCTTTGCCGGCAGTTCGATGAAATGCGAGAGCTCCTCGCGTGTGGGGCCTGAATTACAAATATAACGCAGTACGATTTGGTACGCCCCGTCGCTCCCGCCCTCCGCGAGTTCGATGAATCGCAGGGCATCGCGCGCAATTGTGCCGCTCTCTACGAGAGCGCGCGCCCCTTCGCAGATGGCGATTTTGTGTGGACCTATTCTTGGCATACTGGCCGATTCCTTTCAGACGACGGCCAGTACTCTTATCGATCGATGTCCGGAGATGTTGCGTAAAAAATTGATGGGATCGAATGGTTAGGCGCGAATTGTCAAATTGCCAGGCAGTATGGCTGGCGCGGCTATTGTTGACATTTCGTCATGCGGGTCATCAGTCAGCTCGTAAGCGGTGTTTGCAGCCTCAGTTGTTGTGCAGAACGCGGTTATGCCGGATTCCAGCGCGGCATCCGCCGTCTCATCGATCAGCTCGGTGAATCCAATGCCGACGCGCCTGAAACGACCCTCTCCTCCAAAAGACGTGGTAGGACCTTGATTTCCGTGCGGCGTGGACCCACCCCTGTCGTGCCCCGTTCCGCCTGTTCTGAATTTACGGTTCAACGCACGCATCAGAGGCTTGATATCTACGCCTGCATTCTGCAGTCTCAAAACCTTGCGCTCGAATCCATCTTCGTCCGTGGCAAATTCATTCTCACAGAATCTCTTATACCTCTGTTCATCGCTCCTTTCGATAACATCCATAAGCCACGCCGCAAGTTCATGGGAAGGTTCGCCGTGCCAGGTCAAAAGCCTTTCAGCCCTTGATACGATACTGTCCTCTTCGATACGCGAGGCGAGCCTGATAAATTGAACTATCGCGCTTGCGTCTCCAGCGAATGGGGTGAGCAGGCCGGTGTAATCCGCACCTTCCGCATCCGGGGCGATCCTGTGGATATGATGCATTTCATAGACGAGCAGCGCTGCGGACAGCATTCTGACCGTGTCATCCATCGGCACAGGCGTGGAAGGCATGAAGCTGTTGAGCCACGCGGCGGCCCTTATCGAGGTATTACCGGTCTTTTCTTTACGCTCGCGATCTGCAAAATACTCTGTGATCTGCGCACGACTGATGCCAAGCATACCCATGTCTACGAACCACATATGCCTTCGATCGATTTCCGTTTTTCTGGTTGCGATCGGATCTTCACATACTTCCTCTATTTCTTTTCCCATTATTCTGTAGAAGATCGGCACGAGGACATTATCCCACATCCTCCACATCCGCAGCTGCATCATGTTCGTGAAAATCGTCACACCGCGTTGTATCAGGAATGCATTGAACTCCTCTGGCTCGCTTGCAGGCGCCGGAGGGATGAGTGTGCCGCTGAAAAACTTCTCCTTGCGGTGCCCGTGCTGAGGCATTCCTTCCCTGCCGGGCCAATCCTGAGTGATTCCTTCGGCCAACCGCGAATACGCCAATTCGGAGTTGGGGAAAACTCTTTGAAAAATCGATTCTCTCTGCGTTACGCCCGCGGCGTAGCGCGGCCTGTAGAATTCACCCGTAGAGAACATTCTGAATCCATAATGTTGATCAATAGCCCTTTCAATCAAGGCCATCCTGGTTTCGTCAGGCTTATCTTCCAGCGGCATGATTTCACGAAGGAGCGCGACGTCAAGTCTGCCCGAACGCACAAGGTCCAGTGCCTCCATGCGAACAAAGGAGGTATAGACGCGATCGGATAATCGCCATTGGTCGGCAAATATAGTCTCGCCTATTTTTATCCTCACTGGCATGCAACGATCCTCGCTTACCGGTAATGATGACTATAGCAGTTATCGGAAGGACGCCACAAAGGTTGCGTGAAAAAAACAATGGCCGAGTTTATTCGGAGCGCAGTTTTTCGATCAGCAATCTTTCGATTTTTGCGGCCTTTTGCTCGGCCCTGGCGAGCAGCTCATCGGCTTTCGTGCGGATCTCTTTTTTCCAGGAGGCTTCTTTGATTCCGGCAAGATTTATCAGGATATTATAATAGGCGCCCATGGCCGCCGCACGTCCCATGAGGCCCGCCACGCCTGCATCAGAGAGCGAATTCGGGTTGCCACGTTCTGCGGCGGCCAAAGCGCATTCGAGCGCCGGAATCGTCCGTTCAAGAGTTGCCAGCGGTTCCAGAGTGGCGCCCTTATTTGCCTCTTCGATCGCCGTCTTCCGCGCCTTCTTCTGTTCGCCGGTCTCTTTGGGCATGGCAAACGCTTCCATCACTTTATTGAATGCGGCGGTGTCGCTGTCTATTGCCGCGATTTGTCCGCGCATCGACTCCTGCGCCGTCACGCCGATTTTTTCCATCTCGGGACGTAACGCCTCCAGGCCCTTTTTCTCAAACGTGAGCGCTGCAACCATCGACGCGAGCCCCGCGCTGAGCGCGCCCGCGAGCGCCGCAACCGACCCGCCGCCAGGGGCAGGGGAGTCGGAGGCCAGTTCGTTCACAAACGCACGGACGCTCATCGATGCAAGAGGCGTGGATTGTACAAAACTCTCTTCTATTATTTTTTTCATAGGATCGAAGTGGGTGACGTCGCAAAGCCCCAGGGACTGCACGGCAGTGCGGATGATCTCATCCTCCGATACGCCGGCGCTCGAACCCTGTTTTTTGAGAAAGTGCAGTCCCGCGTCGATGAGCACTCGCCTGGGGACCATGCCCACTATTTCACTTCCAGTGACGCGGCACCCCATCTTGTCGGCGAGCCTGCAGCACGCATCAAAGACCTCGTGCAGCGGGGCCTTTTCAATGTTGAGGATGTTGATCGTAACCTGAGCGCGGCCGTACTCAGGAATGATCCATCCCCTCGCCTGCACGTCCGTGAAGAGTCCGGGTACGCGCTCTGCCACGCCGTCGGGTCCCACGATCTTGTTGCCCGACGAATCGCGCTTGATCCTCCCGCTCTCCCGGATGGAGAAGGCGATCTCCTTGGCCAGGCGCACGCTGCGGCTGTTGAGGTTGACGTTGTAGGCTATGAGAAATGGGCGCGCGCCGATGACCGTCGCACCGGATTTTGCGTTGAATTCGGCGGGACCGAAGTCCGGCTTCCACTCCGGTCTGGTCAGCTTCTCTCTGAGAGCTTCGTATTCTCCCGCGCGTATGTCCGGGAGGCGCCGGCGCGACGGGTTGGTCGCCGCCTCGGCGTAGAGATAGACCGGGATGCCGAGCTTAAGCCCCACTCGTTCGCCGAGTTTTTTCGCGAGCTCCACGCATTCAGCCATGCTCACCCCGGCAATGGGGACGAACGGGCATACGTCACACGCACCCTGGCGTGCGTGTTCGCCTTTATGCCGCCGCATGTCTATCAACTCAGAACCTGTTTTGATCGCCTGATACGCCGCTTCGAGGACGTCGTCAGGAGAACCGGCAAATGTATAAACAGTGCGGTTTGTAGCCTTTCCCGGGTCCACGTCCAGCAAAGATACTCCGGAAACGCCTCGAATGGCGGAAGCTATGCTCTCTATGACAGTGCAATCTCTGCCCTCGCTGAAATTGGGCACGCACTCTACGATCTTCATCGAATGATTCTCCCGGAAAATATTGAAGGGGAAATCTCATAGATGAATATCGCGATAAAAGCAAGAATAAGAAATTGTGATATTTCGGCTGGGGGAAGGATTTTTTCTTGTTGAGCAGGATGCGATTTGTTAGCAACTTTTTAGAACAGGTGCCGATACAGAGGGTGCGGAAACGCAAATGGATGGAGAGGGTGCGATCATGGATGTAATCCCCGCAAGGATCGATGGTTGGAGTAACGCCGTATATCTGAGTAATGAATTTGCGTCGTTGCTGATAGCCCCTGAGGCAGGAAGAATTCTTCAATACAAAGTCTGCGGAAAAGATCTCTTCTTCGTGAACGATGAAATGAGGGGGCATGTTTCCACGTTTGCCGAAGCAGCCGCATCCAGCGAATGGAATAATTACGGCGGCGCGCGCTTCGACGTCGCTCCTCAGAGTTCGTGGAAGAAGACCTCTTGGAAAAAGGAGTGGCCGCCTCCGCCGCTGCTCAACAGCAGGCGGGAGCTTTCCGCTAGCGACGTTTCAGTTTGCATGAATACCGCGCCTGATGTCGAAATGATGGGCGCCCGCGTCTCCGCCGATATATCTCTCATCCCGGGATCCAGTATCGTGCGAATCGAACAGACCATATCAAACGTCGGAAAGAATTCTATCGAGTGGGCCAACTGGTGCGTTGCCCAACTTGCGGCTGACGCGGGACGCTCGACGATCTATGTGCCGTCGGCCGCTGACTCGGCTTTCAAGGACGGATACACGTTGATGATGTCTCCAGCCGACGGCGATAAACATCCCTCGTTCACGAGCATAGGAGCGGGACGCGTTTCTTCATTCCTGTTTGACGGCAGGGAGTGGAAGTTCGGCTTCGACTCGAGGGAGTGGATTGCGCTGCGTCCGGAGTCAGACGAAGACATGGTATTCGTGATGGCGTCCCGCATCGCGCGCGGAGCGCGATACCCCGATGACGGCTGCAGCGTGGAATTATATACCAGCGCTCACATGCCGTACGTGGAGCTTGAACTCCTGTGTCCCCTTGAGCGCATTGCTCAGGATGGGCGAAGACGCGATCGATACTGGTGGGCGGCGGCCTCTTGCCGGGGAGAGGTCGTCGATGTGAACGATTGCGGCGTTATGTCCGCACCGCTCTGCTGCAGGGAAGGCAATCTGAGAGGCAGGTTCGGGGTCTTCTACAGGGGGACCGCGCGGGTGATCGCACGGGATCGATCGGGCAATGAGAGCTCTCTTGCAGCCATCGAAGTCTCCCCTGCGAAACCGTTCGACATAGATATGCGCATGCAGGCGGCGGGCAAATACGCGGGGTTCCGCATAGAGCTTGAGTCTGAGTTTGTCGGTAAAGGTGAGGCTGGTGGAAAAATCAGGGGCATTCTGGCTACGGCGGATGCAGAATGTTAAAAAAATGTTAAAAACTTCTAGACATTTCTTTATAGATTCGTATAAGCGTAGATAAATGGTCGTTTTTATTTGCATAATTGTTTAATCGATCGGCTGTAGGGGGAGATGGAGGAAGCCGGTATGGCCTTTAAGAAAGAGACGAGGGTTCGATTCCGCTGCCTCCGCCTTATTTGTTGCAGGATCCGTTGGAACCACATGCCGTTTGAAGACCAGGGTGTATAAATCGAGTGTGGCCTCAAACCACACTCGATTTTTTTTGTCTTGTGCATGCGCAGTGAAACAGAGGGAAAACCGATCTCATGTCGAAAATAACTTTCACTTCACTCGGACATATCGACTAGGGGACGAATATGGCAGGCGCGATTCCAATAGGAAGCATGCCGGTTGATCCAGCGGTGGAGGCGCTTGCAGGTTCGAGCGCTGTAATCGATGAACCTCTTGCCGGCGACGTCGAAGATGGCGTTGACCTTGATCCGGCGAACGCGGCTGCAATAGATACCTACGAGGCTCTACCCGACGATGTCATCATGCGCGATAATACGCGCATGCCCGTCGCCAATGCTATTCTGCAGCTCGGCGCGGGCACGAGCTTTTCCGAGGTTCGCAAGGCCCTTCCTCAAATTGCTCGTGACGGTTTCGATGCCATACAGTTTGCCCCTCTGCACGTCCCCGGTAACACGCCGTTCGAGAGGGATGGCGAAGTGAAGCTGGGCTCGGTCTATGCGCCGACGGATTATGAGCGCATAGCTCCGTATGCATATGGCAAAGGGAGCATCGCCGATTTCCTATACGGGCCACGCGTAAGCTATCCCGAAGTCGACGGCTGGAGGGCGCTCAGGGCGTTTGTTCAGGAAGTCCACAAAGCAGGTATTCCGCACGTCATAGCTGATGTGGTCTTCGCACATACCTTCCGCAGTCCTGAGACCGTGGCCAAGTTCCGCGAGAAGTTTGGCGACGAGGTTTATCTGCGCGATTCAAAGCAGCCGGACGGCATTGCACTCGTCAGCGGACTTGAGTCCACAGGAAAGGCCGGCCCATGGTTCGATGCCGCGCCCTTTAATTTTGAGGGACCTGCCGCAAAGGCGCTTCTGACTTATCAGGTAGGCGTCATGATGCGTTATGTGAGGAACGGCATTACCGGTTTCAGGTTTGATGCCGGCGATCGCCTGCTGGCAGGCGGCCATCTTGGCAAACTGGTAACTGCGGTTCGGAGGCAAGCTGCAAAAGAGGGCTATCCGATTCCGTTCTTCTACGCAGAGGTCCTCGGAACGCCAATAGAGACAGTGTTGAGGGCTATAGAGGAAGGCCGAGTTGATGCGGTGAACAGCTCCGTTCATTGGTGGGGAAGGCCGGATGACAAGACCCCCTGGGGGAACTGGGTAGTCGATCAGCAGAATCTGTTCATGGAATCAGGGGCGCAGGTCATTGGCTTCTCAACCAATGCGGATACCGATGTCCTGCCTGATCCACGCGAACTCGGAATGAAGATCCTGCTGGCCTGGGCCATGGGACCTTATTCCTATTTCCAGGGCGCCGATCAGGGGAGGAAGAACAGCGTGTTCCTGCCAAAGGTCCTGGATGCCGGCGCTACTAGGGTCTATTTCGACGAAGGTGAAAAATCTCCTGTCAGGTCACTGCTGGAGACAATCAACCGTCTCAAAGATGAGCCTGTCTTTGCCAATGATCTGCCTCTGGATATGCATGCACGCGGCGCTCTCATCTATATGTCAAAGGTCGATCCTGTTACAGGTCAGTGGGCCCAGATCGTCGTGAATTGCAGCCAGGACGGCAGTTGGGACAGAGATACCATCCTTCTGCCTTTGGGTAATAAAACAGTTGTTTATTCAAACAACGGGCATGTGGACGTATTGGGACCTCGCTGGAGAGGAGACCAATTCAAACTGGGTCCTCTTGGCATAGCGGTATTCTTCGGCCCTTCGGAACATGCAGCGACTAAACCACATGTGCCTCAGGGAGACTCCGGCGGTAAATATATGTAAAGCCTGCTTGATAATCGAAAGGCGTAGTTTACGTACCAAAGGCTTATGATAGAAAAGACGACACTCCGGGGGAGACGGAATCGCCCGGAGCGTTTTTCTTCAGTAACCCCGGAAAAATCACGCAACATTATCCGCAAACCGGCGAAAACAGGATTGAACGGCATTTCAGAATGTCCAAGGGAGGCATCATGAGCGAGGCAAAGACGAAGGTGAAGGCGGTGTTTGGCGGGGCGATCCCGCGGCTCAGCTTCTGGAATATGTTCAACATGGCCATCGGCTTTCTGGGCATCCAGTTTGCCTGGTCGATCCAGATGGGCCAGATGAGCGGAATCTACGAGCGGCTCGGCGCAACTCCGTCGCAGGTCTCCTGGTTCTGGATCGCCGGTCCGATCACGGGTATCATCATTCAACCTATCATCGGCTCTCTCTCTGACAGGACCTGGTGCTTCCTCGGCCGGCGCAGGCCGTACTTCCTCATCGGCGCTATTCTCTCTTCCCTTGCTCTCATCGCCATGCCCAATTCCTCTGCGCTGTGGATGGCGGCATCGCTCTTGTGGATCATGGACAGCTCGGTCAACATCAGCATGCAGCCGTTCCGTTCGCTGGTCGCTGACATGGCGCCCGAAGAGCAGCGCGGCACCGCGTATTCGTTCCAGTCATTTGTGATAGGTCTTGGTTCCGTACTCTCATTCGGTCTCGGCGGAGTGGTGATCTTCGACTGGGTTCAGAGCAAATTCGGCGCTTCAGGTGCGACATTCCTTGATACGATCAAGCCGTACTGCCCCACGTCCCTGCACGCGCTGTTCTATATCGGCGCTGCAGTCTTTACTCTAGCCATCCTCTGGACGATCTTCATGACAAAGGAATATCCGCCTGCAGATGTCGAGGCGTTCAAGGCGCAGAAGAAAAACACCTTCAAAGTCTTTGGCTGGGTCACTGATACGTGGCGCTCGATCGTCGAGATGCCGGATAAGATGCGCAAGGTATGCCTCATGCATTCGTTCACATGGTTCGCGTACTTCTGTATCTTTATCTTCTTCTCCACGATGGTTGCTCACAACCTCTTTTCTGCCGAGCCGGGAACGCCCGCATACGATAAGGGTATCGCCTGGGCATCTCTATGTTTCCTGGCGATGAACGTCGTATGCTTCGTCTCCGCGGTGGCGATCGGTTACCTGGCGAATTACATGCGCAAAAAGGTGTTGCACGGAATATGCCTCTCCATCGGAGCGGTTGCGCTGATCTCTATGTATTTCATAACCACGCCGCTGCAGGCGATGATAGCAATGGCAGCCATCGGCATACCGTGGGCCGCGACGCAGTCGCTGCCGTACGCGCTGCTCTCCGACGTCGTCCCCAAGGAGCGCTACGGCGTTTACATGGGCACGTTCAACCTGTTCATCTGCCTGCCGCAGATCGTCTGCGCCGTGCTGGTGGGTCCGGTCGTAACGCTGCTCGGCGGCAACAGGGCGCTGGCCCTCGTCATGGGCGGCGTATCTCTCATCTTTGCGGTCATCGCTCTCCGCAAGGTCTACGAACCGAAGATTCATGAACAGCGTGCTCGCGCTGCAGTCGGCGCACTCGCAACGGAAGGCGAGGCGGTCTGACATGTTCAGGGCATTTGAAGCAAAACTTCGTTCCATGGATGCTGCAGATTTCTTCCAGCATCAGCGCTGGTATCAGCATAAAGGCGAACTGATACGCGGCATCGAGGCGGTTGACGCAATCGAGCTGGCCGAAGGGATCGCCCTCCTTCTGTGCAGGTTTAAATACGACCATGCGCAGACCGCGCTGTACGCGATACCGTTTGATGCGAAGCGAGGCGAGATCGATTGCAGTTACTCGGAATCGTATCTCAATCGCTTGTTCGCGGGAATCGCAACGGGCACGAAGGTGCGGGGCGGCAAAGGTTATATCATGTTCGAGAGTCTCGATGGCCGGAGTGAGAGCTCGTCCGGAATTACGTTTGAGCACCTCGACGTCTCTTCCACGAACACGCTTGTCTGCGCGCATACGTCGGAAGGGGACGTGCTCCTCAAGATGATTCGCCGTCTGGAAGAGGGGACGAACGTGGAGGCTGAGGTTAACGCGTATCTCTCGTCATGCACTAATTTCCAGTCGTGCCCGCGGCTTCTCGCCACCATCCGCTACCGCGGAGACAACGGCGAAACGTATCACCTGGCCTCCGCGTTCAAATTCATTCCGCGCGCGCAGAGCGGTTGGGATTCAACGCTCAATTACCTTGCGGAAAAGCTCAGTGAAGGTGCGAGCAAGGGCTTCACCGGGATATCGATCGCTCCATATGTGGAACGCATGAAGCATCTCGGCCGAGAGGTCGCGTTCATGCATCTGGCGATGGGCGGCGATCCGGCCATGACCTCCGTGGGAACATCTGGGAGTGAATTCGTGGATCGCGAGAAGTTCCAGTGGAAGAACATCGCAAAGGAGAGGGCGACCGCTATCCAGATGCGGGTTGCTTCGACCTTCGAGCGAGTGATGTCGATCGTTGACGCCCACCGGAATGAAATCGAGGGGCTGGATCTGGTGGTGAGCAGCCGCAATCTCCTCAGCACGTTCATCGATCGAATTCCCGAAACGCTGCAGAAATTCGGCGTTGCCACGAGACAGCACGGTGATTTTCACCTCGGACAATTCATGATCGCCGATGAAAAAGTTTATTTCATCGACTTCGAGGGGGAACCTCTGCGGTCGGCCAAGGAGCGCTCCATGGCCATGCCGATAGTCATGGATGTTGCCGGCATGGTGCGTTCTTTCAACTACGCCTCATTTGCGGCATGGTTTGCTTTCCGCGATCAGGCGGGCGCCAGAAAGCCGGATGAAGCCGCGCTGAAAAAGGCCAGGGCTTTCTGCGAGATGTGGGAAGATGAAACCAGGCGCGCGTTTGTGGATGCCTATCTCGATACGCTCAAGAATACCGGCTCGATCCCCGTGCCTTTTGAGGATCGCAAACTCATCGACGCAACGCTCGCGATCTTTGTCCTCGAAAAGGCGATGTACGAGCTTGAATATGAAGTGCGCAACCGCCCCGACTGGGTCGCAATACCGATCGGTGGCATCACAAACATAATTAAGATGATGAAATAAGAAAGGAGCTTTCCGTGCGTGCGTGTCTTCTGACCAATGAATATCCTCCCAATGTCTACGGCGGAGCAGGCGTCCATGTCGATTATCTCTCGCGCAGCCTTGCCAAATATATCGACGTGAGCGTCCACAGCTTCGGCGATCAGTCGGTCTCCGATGGGAGCCTTGCCGTCACGGGACACAAACCGTGGAAGGGAATGGAATACACAGATCCGCGCTACGGCCGCGCGATGGAGGCTTTCTCCACGGATCTGCACATGGCCGCTAACCTCGGCAAAATCGATATCGTGCACTGCCATACCTGGTACACGCATCTGGGCGGTCTCATGGCTCAGCAGCTCTACCAGGTGCCTTTCGTGCTTACCACGCATAGCTTTGAGCCGTCGCGGCCGTGGAAGGTGGATCAGCTCGGCAACGCTTATTACGCGAGCGCGTGGGTTGAGCGAACGGCAATGCGCGAGTCCGACGGCGTGATCGCGGTGTCAAAGGGCATGAAGAAAGACGCGGTCGAGCTCTTCGGCATCCCGGAGAAGAAGGTCACCGTGATTCACAACGGAATCGATCTCGACGAATACAGGCAGCGCACGGAGACGGACGCGCTCGCAAAGTACGGCGTGGATCCGAAGAAGCCGATCGTGCTCTTCGTGGGCCGCATCACCAAGCAAAAAGGCATTCTGCACCTCGCGCGCGCGATCCCGCAGATAAGCAAGGACGCGCAGATCGTGCTGTGCGCCGGCGCTGCTGATGATCCGGGCATCCTGAAATCGCTGCAGGAAGCTGTGGCCGATGCAAAGAAGACTCATCCTCGCGTCTTCTGGATCGAGGAAATGCTGCCCAAGGCGCACGCGATCCAGTTCTATTCGCACGCCACCGTATTCTGCTGCCCGTCTATCTATGAGCCGTTCGGAATCATCAACCTGGAGGCCATGGCCTGCAACACCGCAGTTGTCGCCGCTCAAGTGGGCGGCATCCCTGAAGTGGTCGTGCATAATGAGACCGGCCTCATGGTCCCGTTCAAGGCTATCTCCGCTTCAGATCCGGATCCGCAGGACGCGGCGAAATTCTCGCACGATCTCGCGGAAGGCATCAACTCGCTGCTCGCCAACCCGGAGCGCTGCAAGGCATTTGCCAAGGCCGGCCGCGCGCGCGTAGAGGCGTACTTCAGCTGGGACGCGATCGCGAAGAAGACGGTGGAGTATTACGAAGAATGCATCTCGCGCAAGAAGAGCGCGAAATCATAATTTTTCTTCTCTGAAAAAGAAGATGCTGCTTGTCGAGGTCTGGTGACATGCTTCCGGAGTCTCTCCGGAGAGGTTCGCTGGATTGCTCTGGGATCGTGTCCCCAACCGTGACATCCGTGCATCGCTCATATCGCCACGATGAGAATGGCTGGAATGGGGGCCATGACCATTGTTCGTGGTGGAGTGTCTGTCGAATGGAGACGATATGACTCTCACCGCCAATGGTTCCTTCATGACGTACGCCTTCTCGTCGGCGTTGATGCCGCCGGCGGAAGAGAGTTTTTCCGAGGCCGTCGGTTGGGATCCCCCGGCTGACGCGCAGGTCGATCCCTTCGTCAGTCAACCCGCCGATTACGCGATCATCGATCAGTTCAGGTCCAGCGCACCTCATCTCGCAGACGATCATGCCGCGACGCTCGACCTCGCTGGCGCATATCACCAGTTGCGCAAGGGGAGGACCGCGGAGGCTGGGGAGTATTTCCGCACGGCGCGCCAGGGGCTGGATGGCGATTTTGCAGGGGACGTGTCGCCGGAGATACAAAACCATTATGTAGCCGCCGCCCTCGGTGAAGCGCTCTGGTCAAAGAATGCGGATCACGAGACGCACGAGGCCCTCGACGTCGTGAAGAGGATCGCGTCACATGCCCTCACTCCGAACCTCGCCCTTGAAGTCGATCTCGTCAGGGCCAATCTCGTGCGCAGGTTGAAGGGGAGTCCCCAGACCGTCCTTGAAATCCTGGATCGGCTCGACGAAGAACTCGATGCCACTGATGTTGATCAGAAATGGATCCGTGTTCAGTCGCTGATCTCCCGCATCGACCTGCACCTGCACGAGGGGATGAGAGAGCGAGGCCTCGATCGCCAGCTCCATTTTCAGCGGGCGCTGCAGGCGCTCTCGGCCCTGCGCGAGAGCGTGGCTGCAAAGGGCATCGAGGGTGAAGGGGCTGGCGCTCGCGACGAAATCTGCGCGCAGCTCCACTTCCAGGCCTCCCTCATCATGCTCGCGCATGCGTATCCGAAATGGGCGCTGGAAGCGGCGAACCATCTCGTTACGCATTACCCCAACAGCGTTGCGACGCTCAAGATCGTTGACCCTGCCAGCCCCTTTGCGGCCGTCGACGGCCGTGCGGTGCTCAGGGATGCGGATACTTCAACCGCCGGACGGCTGTCTGCGGCGGTCCGGGAAGGGCTCGCACGCGCGGTCTTTGCCACCCAGGGCCAGTACTGGAAGGTCTCGGCAGCAGGGGCACTGGCGGGCATCGCGGGCGCTGCCGGGATTTCCGGCAATCAGTATCCGGCCATGCTCGCCGGTGCCGGAATCATGGCCGCGGGCACAGCTGTAGCGGGAAAGGGATTTCTCGGTTTCACCTCCGAGGAGGCGAAACAGGCGTATGAGACCGGATACAGCGCCCGGGACAACAAACAGTCGCTGATCGACGTCGCCAGGAGGATCGGAGAACTCGGTTTCACCTACGCCTTCTTCGGCGGGCCGCTGCCGCTTATCGGCAATCTCGACAGCAATCCGATCTTTGACTATGCGGTCGCCCACTCTTCGGCGGACGGCTGGGGGCAGTTCCACGGTTTCGGCAGCGCCATGTCAGGGATCTCCCATTACGGCATCCTGCACGGCGGCCGCTTTCTGGATGCTGTGAACAGCAGCGGAATCTCTGAAGGCTCCGCGGCGTTCTGGCATCGATTCTCCACAACGACGTGCTTCGGTTCCGGGCTGCAGGCCGGCCTGGATACCGACCGACACATCCTCTTCGATACGATCCCTTCGTGGCCCGGTCAGCTGGCCTCGGGCTTTGCCGAGATGGCCTCCGACGTCGCCAGTATCCAGACCGTGGGCCGCCTGTATCAGGGAGCGGCGGGCGCCTACTGCATTGCGACCCTGCTTCCCTATGCCGAAGTTCGGTCGCGGCTCATGTCCAAGTATCCGCGATTCACCAAGGGGTTGGAACTGGCGCTCTTGCCGGGAGGCTACTGGCTCGGGGCGAATATCGCGGGCGCAGCCGGCATCGAGGCGAACTTCAAGGCCGCGGCCGTGGGCATGGGCTCTCAGCTCATCGCGCACATCATGACCGGCGGAAAGGTCCGGGACAACGACTGGGCCTCCATGATGCGCGGCGCCTGGATTCCGGCGCTCTACGCGGGATACATCAACGCCTCGCGCAGCCAGGTGCATCCGCAGACGCTCGCGGATTATTTCGGCGAGCATATGGCGATACAGATCAACCTGCTGCCGATCGGCGCGCTGCATTTCCTGACACTCGGATGGGCCAAAGGCCTCATCCGCCGCGGCGGCCCCAACAAGATCGTTCGTGCAGGCACTGCAGAGACGCCCGTGATGATGGGCCGTCTCATCCTTAATCAGGTTTCGACACCGCTGGGCATCGCCGTGGGCGAGGCGTCGCAGCAATTGATCCAGTGCCCGGCCATGACGCGCGTCAATGCAGAGCCGACCAAGGGCCTCTCGCAGCGGCAGAGCCTGAGGGAGCGGATGAGTCCTCCATCCGGACTGAAAACTCCGGAGGAAGAGATCAGCTGGGATGATGTGGTGACCGCGGCAAAGGATCTGACATCGCAGCGTGGGACCTGGCGGTATCTCGTGAGCCTCTACCGCAACGGCAAGGAAAAAGAGGACGACGTGCAGAAGCTCGCCGAGGCCGTGGTGAAGCTCCGCGATCACGCGCGCGGGGGCGGCAGGCGCTGGCCGCTCATGCAGCCGTTTACCGGCAGCTCGCTCGTGGAGCGCTTCTCCATGCTCTTCGCGCTCTATTTCGCGATTTCGTCGCGCAACGAGCCGTTTTCCACGGCGCCTGAATGGATGTACTTTAGCCTCGTGCAGGAGGAGCTGATGAAGAGCGGGCCGGAGGCGGAGCAGCGCGCGAAGTGGTTCCTCAGCTATCTCGGTTCGGCGGCGAAAGATCTCTCTCCTGCGGAGAAGGATCTGCACCACAACCTGCTGCTCGCCGCAAAGGCCGCAGAGAACGGTCCCAACGGCACCGCGATCAAGGCTTTCTTCGAAGGACACGATTGGGTCTTCGACCAATACGGCTCAGAGGGAAAACTCGAGCGCAATCTGAATGCGCCTTCCGATCCGAGCGCTGGATGGTGGAGTTCTCACGTCATCGGGCGCGAAGTGAAGGGGCCAATCGACGATAGGACGATGTTCGATCGACTCCTCGCGTGGACGAAAGAGCTCGCGGCAGCTGTGTGAGCCCTCTGTGGCAGTCTGGGTTCCCGAGGAAAGGAGATTATATGATTTCCGAACGTCCGCCCATTCCGTCAGATGACCTTCTGACAGCAGTGCTATCGAGCGATCTGGGAGTTTTGCCAGAAGATGCCGACCCGCCTCTTGCAGAAGAGATTCCACTTGAACAAGTCTTACGAGGCGATCATCCATATCATTACGCCCTGCGGGATCCTTATGCGGATCTTATGAAGCCCCTTCCAGATGAGGAAGGATTGGAACCGAGGGCAGCCGTGGCCCGCCTCTTCGACGGAGCTGATTTTGTCTTTATGGGAATAACGCATCAGATCACAGATGAAAGATATTTCATCGACATCTTTCCTGATCTCTACCGAAAGGGTGTGGAGAGTCTGGCCGTCGAATTTGTAACGGATGAGCAACGCGCGATGGACCATTTTCTCCAGACAGATGAACTCTCGATATTTTCCTCAAAAAGCGGAGCCATCTTCAGGAGAGAGCCCGGTTTGAAGGATTTTTTCAAAGCGGCGCAGCGTGCTGGTCTGAGGGTTATGTGTGTCGATCAACCATTCGCAGAGCGGAGCACTCCCGAAGCGAGGGATAGGCATCTTGCATCCCATATGGAACCGCTCGGAAGATCTCTAGTCTGGCTCGGAAATTATCACGCGAAACTGGGAAAATTTCCAAATGCACGCTCGTTCATGCATTCTGATGGATTTCGGACGGCAGGTGTAAAAATAGAGAGCGATAATGCGCTGATGCTGAGTATCTGCAATGGGGCGTATAGCAGGAGTGCGGATCATGCTATCTATTATATGCAGGCATTCCGCCTGCGAAGCATATCGCAGAAGTATTTTAGCAGGCCCTTGGCATTTTCCACCTCCCTTCTAGGAGGGCTCATGTATATCGTCTCTCCTCACGCCGTCCTGCCTTATGCGAATACATTTGATCTCGTCGTATTCCTTTCAAGCGATTTCGCCACGTTTGCAACTGATCAAGCAGAATTGGCATGCAGCACCTGCTACAGGGACATCATGATGGGCCGTTACGGACCTTATTGAGATTCGAAAAAATAACGGATACGTGTCAATTTTCCGCTCGTTAGTAAGTCTCCAGCCCACACTTTCATGACTTGAGCCAAAAAATCCAGTTTGCTGAATATTGAGCCATATTCTACTTGATGGGGGAGAGGAATAAGGTTACGCACTGCGTGGCCTTTTCCATATGAGCTCATTATTTTCAAGAGAGAGAGTTGCGCTCCTCGGCACCCGCTTCTCCTGCGAATGCGGCGCAATGCACGAGGTGCCGGTGCGCGAGGTCGTGATTGAGGCGGGCGCGATCTCTCGCGTCGCCGAGGTCATGCAGCGGCAGCAGTTGTCCGGCCCTATCTTTCTCCTCTTTGATGAGATCACGCATCACGTGGCCGGGGAGCGCGTTGCTTCGGTCCTGGGCTCCGCTGGAATTAAAGTGCATGCGCGCGTGCTGCCCGGGCGGCCCAAGGCTGAATACGCGATCGCCGAGGCGATAGCCGCCGCAGTTCCTGCCGATACAGCAGCTTTCATCTCATGCGGCTCCGGCACGATCACCGATCTCTGCAAATGGGCAGCATATCGCAAGGGCCTCCCGCAGATCGCCGTGGCTACGGCGCCTTCGATGAACGGCTATGCCTCCGGTATCGCGGCGCTCACCAGAGACGGGCTCAAGGCGACCATGCCGATTACTCCGGCCGTGGCCGTGATCGCGGACCTCGACGTGCTCGCGAATGCGCCCATGGAGATGATCCGCGCGGGGCTTGGTGACATCCTTTCAAAGCCCGTGTGCAATGCGGACTGGCGGATCGCGTCGCTCATCCGTGGAGAGCGTTTCTGTATGAGACCGTTCGAAATGATCCGCGACCTGGAGCACGTTTATATCGGCAGGGCGCATCTACTTCAGCAGCGAGACCCGCAGGCGATCGCGGCGCTTACCGAGGCGCTCGTTTTTGCGGGCATATCCATGGTGATAGCTGGGAGCTCGCAGCCTGCATCCGGGGCCGAGCACCTCATCGCGCACTTCCTCGATATGCGCGCGGCTATAGATGGGCGCGAGCCGGACTTTCACGGCGTTGAGGTCGGCATCGGGACGATAGCGTCGGCCGCGATCTACGAAGAGTTCTTGCGCACGAGTGTGGATGCTATCGAAAGGTCCTCCATCGAGAGCATATGGGAGCGCGGTGACGCGGCGCTGGCGCGCTGCTGCGATCTACTCCCTCACGCCGCTGATGCCATAAAGGAAGCATTCGCGAAAAAGCGCGGGAACAGTGTCGCAGCCATCGCGGAGGCGGAAAAAATTATCGACATGTGGACCGACATCAAGGCGTCTGCGCGTTCTTTCTTGAAGCCCGCATCCGAGATCGAATCAGTGCTGAAATCCGCAGGCGCAAAGACCAGCCCCGCTGAGATCGGCGTTTCGCGCGACTCTTTCCTCGACGCAATTGCGCTCTCATTCTGCGTGCGCAACCGGTTCACGATTCTCGATGTTGCATTTGCCGCTGGAATGCTTGATAGATGGACCGGTGTGCGGTAGAGATTGCAATCTAGAATCCAGAATTCAGAATACATCAGACTTCTGGATTCTGTATTCTGACTTCTGTATTCTGGCTTCTAACTTTTAAAGGGAATCACGATGAAATACGACGCCATTTTTTTCGACATCGGCAATACGCTCTTTTTCTACAATTATGACTTTCTCCGCGATCTATTGTCCGATCGCTTCGGAGTTGCAATCAGCTCGCAGGAACTCGAGGAGGCGCATCAGGCGACTCTCGAATCGGTCATTCGAGATGGCCTGCCTGGAAAGGGTCAGGATGTCCTCTGGCGCGAGACCTACCGCAGGTGGTTCGAACGCATACACATGGATGAGGATCGCATACAGGATGCCATGAACGCCGTGCGCACGCATCCGTTTCGCCATCTCTTCTGGGCAAGGGCGGACGAGGGCACGCGCGAGACTCTGGACTGGTTCCGCGAGCGCGGCATGAAGCTCGGCGTGATCTCCAACGCGGAAGGGCAGATCAAGCGTCTCCTTGAGCACACGGCCCTGGATTCGCGTTTTGAGGTCATATTGGATTCAGGCGTTGAGGGCGTTGCAAAGCCTGACAAACGCATATTCGAAAGGGCGGCAGCAGCCATGGGTGTCAGCGCAGAACGCAGCATCTATGTGGGCGACCTCTATGACGTTGACGTGCTGGGATCAAAGGGCGCCGGCATGACGCCAATACTTGTGGATCGTCATGGCAGGAAGCCCGACGCAGAGTGCATGACGGTCGCCAAAATCGCTGAGCTGCCGAAGTTGCCGCTGTTCTCTGCGATAGCGTGATTAGTGTCATGAGTGAAATCATAACAGACATCCCTCTCAATCGCCTCCCGGCGATCGTTGCCGAACTCGGTCTCAAGCCATTCGCCGTGGAGCAGATCATCGAGTGGCTCTACCGCAGGCGCGTCTCGAATTTTTCCGAGATGACTAATCTCACTAAGCAGGCGCGCGACGAGCTCGCGAAAAAATACAAAATTTCCGCTGTTGAAAAGGCGGGAGTCGAGACCGCAGCGGATTCTACGCGCAAATTTCTCTGTGGGCTCACAGACGGCAATGCAGTGGAGTGCGTCATCATCCCCGCCGAGGACGGACGCGTCACGACCTGCATATCCACGCAGGTCGGCTGTGCCATGGGCTGCGCCTTCTGCCGCACGGCCGGCATGGGCTTCGTGCGCGACCTCACTCAGGGCGAGATACTTGGGCAGCTCATCCTCGCCATGCGCGAGAGTCCTGAGCCGATTACCAACGTCGTGCTCATGGGAATGGGCGAGCCGCTCGCTAACCTGGACGCGGTCTCGTCTTCCGTGGAGCTCATGCTCGATACGCGCGCGTTCGGGTTTTCAAAGAGGAGGGTGACGCTTTCAACGTCAGGCCTGCTCCCTCAGCTCGACGCGTTCAGCCGCAGGTTCGACATCAAGATCGCCATATCGCTCAATGCCACGACCGATGAAGTGAGACAGCGGCTCATGCCCGTGGATAAGCGCTACCCGATAGCCGCGATCATGGATTTTTGCCGCGAATACTCGCATCGCACAAGGCATCGAGTCACGTTCGAATACGTCTTGATACGCGACATCAACGATACGATGACCGATGCGAAGCGGCTCGTCTCCCTGCTTCGCGGCATGCGGGCAAAGGTCAACCTGATCCCGTTCAATCCGTTCGAAGGCTCGGGGATGGATGCTCCGTTGCCGGAGACGGTGGAGCGATGGGCGGACCTCCTTCGCGAGAACGGTATCCAGGTCAACATAAGGGTAAGCCGCGGCCAGGAGATACTCGCGGCATGCGGGCAACTGGCTTCGAAAGCTGTGATTGGTGAGTAGTGATCGGTGATTGGCGGTGGAAAAGAGATGAAGCTAACTTCAAGTGCAAAACCTGCCGGAAGGCAATTCTCCTAGAACCAGACGAATAACCCTGCGCGGGGGCCGTGGGATGATTGGCCGTCCGTGAGGAGGGCGCGGTAACCGAGCGAGGCGCCGATGCTTCCGGATCTGTAGCCGAGGCCACCACCGAGATCGAGGATGTCCGCGCCTTTCATGATCGTGTAGGAAGGCGAGAGATCGATGAGCCAGTTTGATGTGAACATGGCTGAGGCCTTTGCACCGACTTCCAATCCAACGCTGCTCTCGCCGTCGTCTCTGCCGCGAGCGCCAGTAAAAAATTGCGTCCCGAGAACAGGGAGCAGTTCCAGGCGCAATCTCGCGTTCGCTCGCCATTCGTTGAACCCGGCTGCATCCCCAGAAGGAATGACCCGCGCATATTCGCCGCCGATGCCGACGGCCTTGAAGCCGGCCTCTACTTCCACTCCAGGCCGCTGACCTCTGCCGACGAGATACGACGCGTCAAGGCGGAGGTTCGGCAGCGGAGAGGGTGCATTGCCCGCAGGCCTGCTCACGGCGATGGCCGGGGCATCGGCGTGCGATTCACTCGCTGCAGTCGTCTTCACTTCAGGCAGCGGATTCGCCGCGGCGAGCTCCTCGTCGATGATCTTAAGGATCTCATCGAAGTAGGGCATGGAGGTGGGCATGGGGTAATTGCGTAAAGCAATGTTTGTCGGCTGCGATGAGAACGGGTCGATGATGAGGTTGATTTCGATCGGTTTTCCCGAGGCATCGTACCTCAGGCCCATCATGGCATTCAGCTCACGAACGTCGGAATCGAGGATCTTGAGGACGAGATCCTTCGGGGATAGCGGTTTGACATCTGTCATGTGACCGCCGTCTTTGTTCCGCTTCAATTCTTCCGTACGGAGGCCCACCATAGCAGTGGGTAGAAAATTGACGAGCGTCCTGATGGAGAGGGGAACGATTTCGCCGATCCGTTCAATGATCCGCTTGACGGGCACACGCATAGTTTCTTTCAGCCACACTTCTGCAGTTTCATTTTCCTTGAAGGATATCGTGCGCATGGCCGCTTCAAACCGGCTGCCGAGCGGATTAAAACGGATCGAGGCATCGGGAGTGAATTGTACGTAGGACACGGCTCCGAGTTCATCTCGGCTGATGTACGTCCCGGCCGGAAGGATCATTTCAAATTGTTTTCCAGTGGTGCTGCCCGATGTCGGCGGTTCCAGTACGTGTCTGTCGTTCAGTCTTGCATCCTGGAGCAACACAAAATTCATCGTTGATCTTTGGTGATTCGGCTCTGTTCCAACAGTCGTTGCGTCGATGCGAGTTCCGTATTCTACGGTGCGATCGAGGTCGAGGACGATGACGGTGTTGGCCTTATAGGTATGATCGCCGATCCTGATATCTCTCGCAAGTACGCCACGGCAGCTGCCTTCGATACCCATTTCAAACAGCTCCTGGCGCTTGAATGGGATGCCGCAGAGCTGTGTATCCTGCAGCGGAAGATAGTTGCTGCCATAAATTGTGATGCGGCCGTTCAGCGGGAGATGACGATATCTGGCGATCTCAGAGATCGTAAGTCGGCCGTCTTTGTCGGAATCGATTAACGTGAATTCTTCCTTGCTGATATCCGAGAGTTCATCAAGGAACAAGTCAGGGAACTTATCCCTCTCCCATATGAAGTTGATGAGGTCAGCGATGGATTTTATGTCAGACAGTGCGGTCATAGGTCTCTCTGGCTCCACGGGAGCCGTATTTCCCTCTCCTTTATTATCGGCATATCCCCGGGATTGTTGCTCGAAAAGCTAGTCCCTGATCATTCTCTATTTTTTTTGACCTGTTGGAAAACCATCATAGCAAATCTTTCTCTTATATTTCAGTATATTATGCGACGGCTCTCGTTGCTTCGTCTGACCGGTTCCTCTTCATCCCATGTTGAACACCGCATAACGGGGTAATGAACAGCGATCAATTACTTTGATAAGGATAAGTAATAGAAAATGGGTTGCCCCGTTATTTCCAATTGCATAAATTTTCAGGTTGCTGATATTCGTAAACAAAGGAGGATGCATGCGGCTTGATATGGGCCAGATAGAGGTTCTTGATGAAATTTCAGCTCAGTCACTCAGGGCCAAGACACCTTTGGAGCGGCTATTTATCGCCGATTCAATGTTGCGCCTGGCTAGACTTCTGATAGCGGCTTCTTTGAGATCCCAACATCCGGGTTGGGAAGAGATCGCTATCCAGGCCGAGGTAGTCAAGAGGTTGTCGAATGGAACTCACTGAGCTCATGTTGAAAGTGACGTCGGACTTGGATGAGCTCTCCATTCCCTATTTTATCACGGGATCATGCGCGTCGATGGCATACGGCGAGCCGAGGCTTACCAACGATATCGACATTGTTGCCGACATTCAGAGGGAAAACATAGCTTTTTTTCTCGAGCATTTCCCGATGCCGGAATTTTATATCAGTGAAGATGCTGTTCGCGAAGCCGTTGCCATGCATGGACAGTTCAATATCATTCATCCGACGTCCGGACTCAAGGTTGATATTATAGTGAGAAAAGAATCTGAGTTTGGCGACAGCGAATTTGAACGGCGGAGGACACTGCAGCTTTCAGAAGGCAAGAGAGCAGATTTTGCTTCTCCCGAGGATGTGATCCTTATGAAAATGGAATATTATCGGATGGGCGGGTCGGAAAAACACCTCCGTGATATCACAGGAATGTTGAAGATCTCGGAGGATCTCATCGACCGCGAATATATTTCCCTGTGGGTCGAGCGTCTTCAGCTCGGAGATATCTGGGAAGCAGTTCTCAAAAAAATGAGCTTATGAGAGTCCGTTGCCCGATCTCCTCGTTCAGCCAGGGCCGCTTGTTTCTTGATCCTGTCAAAAAAACATGCTCTAGCTTACGAAAATAGAGTGTTTACAATGGATTCCCGTTTTTACCCGCGGGAATGACAAAAGGGAGCGAATATCATGACAGAGGGTATCATCGGCATTATCGGCGGCAGCGGGCTTTATCAGATGGACGGCGTAAAGATCACGGAGGAGAAAAAGGTCGAGACACCGTTTGGCGCTCCATCCGATGCAATCATGATCGGCACGCTCGAAGGGCGCAAGGTCGCATTTCTCCCGCGCCACGGCCGCGGCCACAGGATCCTGCCGCACGAGATCAACTATCGCGCAAATATCTTTGCACTCAAAATGCTCGGTGTGAATCAGATCATATCGGTCTCCGCGGTCGGCAGCATGAAGGAAGGGATCGTTCCTGGGCATCTTGTCATCGTGGATCAGTTCATGGATCGCACCAAGTGCAGGCCGCAGACCTTCTTCGGCGATGGTATCGCGGCGCACGTGGGCTTTGCGGAGCCATGCTGTCCCGCGCTTCGCAAGGCAGCCGTGCAGGCGGCGCGTTCGCTCGGCATCACCGCGCATGAGCGCGGGACCTACATCTGCATCGAAGGACCGATGTTCAGCTCGCGCGCGGAATCCATGATCTACCGATCATGGGACGTGGACGTGATCGGCATGACGAATTACCAGGAGGCCAAGCTCGCGCGCGAGGCCGAGATCTGCTACGCGACGATCGCTCTCTCTACTGATTACGATTGCTGGAATGTGGCCGCAGGTCACGTCGACGTGGCCACGGTGGTGAAGACTCTCAAGGAAAACGTGGAAAAGGCTCAGGCAACGATCAAGAAACTCCTGCCTGAGCTCACGGATGCAGACTGCGCGTGCAGGCACGCACTGGACGGCGCCATCATGACCGACCCGGCCGCGATTCCCGAGAGCGTGAAGAAGAAGCTGGCGCCGATTGTTGGCAAATACTTGAACCGTGAAAATTCATTCGCGGGTTCTTGAGAGATCAACTTGTGGTTTTACGAATCACGATTCACGAATTACGATTCACGTAACCCCATAAATTACTGGAGGAACAATGAGCATCCTCGTAGTCGGCAGCGTCGCATACGATAACCTTGAAACTCCGGCAGGGCGGCGTGAGCGGGTGCTGGGCGGCGCGGCAACTCACTTTGCAACTGCTGCGAGCTTCTTTGCCACGGTGCACCTGATAGGCGTCGTGGGCGATGACTTCGAACACGCGCATATCGAATTCTTAAAGAGCCGCGGCGTTGACCTTGCCGGCCTCAAGATAGTGCCGGGCGGGAAAACCTTCCACTGGTCCGGCCATTACATGAACGACATCAATCAGGCCGAGACCCTTCAGACCGAACTGGGCGTCTTTTCCACCTTCGACCCCGAACTTACCGAACATCACAGGGAGAGGCCGTACATATTTCTGGCGAATATCCATCCCGAGCTTCAGCTCAAGGTCCTCTCGCAGATAAAAAATCCTACCCTCGTCGCAATGGACACGATGAACCTCTGGATCAACACCACCCGCGATACGCTGCAGAAGGTGATCGAGCGCGTGGGCATGATCTTTGTGAACGACGCCGAGGCGAGGCTGCTCACGGGCTGCAAAAACGTGAGCCAGGCCGCGCATCAAATCATGGAGTGGGGGCCAAAGACGGTGGTCATAAAGAGGGGGGAGCACGGCGCTCTCGTTTATAACGACGAAAAGATCTTCATGGCGCCCGCGGTCCCGCTCATGACGGTCACGGACCCAACTGGCGCAGGCGACACCTTTGCCGGCGGCTTCCTGGGCTACATCGCGCGCGCGGGCCGCGTGGACGACGCATCGATACGCCGCGCTGCGGTCTGCGGCAGCGTTATGGCTTCATTTCAGGTGGAGGACTTCGGGCTGGAGAGGCTCAAGAACCTCACGCGCGACGAGATAGACGGACGCTTCCGTGATTTAACAGAAATTACACGTTTCGATCACATGCCGGTCTTTGTCTAGTTGCTCCATCTTGACGGCGCGGCCTGGGATTCGGTGGAAGGTGCTGCTTCGGGCTCCGCGGTTTTCTTGCCCTTCTTGATGATTTTGTACTCGGTCTTCTCTTCCTCGTAGACCTTGTCCTGTTCCACGTTGCCCTTCTGATAACCGCTCTGATCCGTGCCCTTCATCTGCTGCTCCATGCCTTTCTGGTAATATGGGTCAGATCCCACGTGGATATCCGATGGCCTCTGCTTGACCTCGTCAACGTTAGGGAACGTCAGTTCCTGCCCGGCTTTTTGATCCTGCGCCACGGCCTTGCCAGCAAATGCCAATAATGCAAGAGCGAGCACTGATACTAATAAAATGATATTTCTCATATATTTCCTCCTCCCATGATAATAGCATACCGTCGGCATAATGAGGAAATGCTTTATTGCCTCCGCGTTCGCCGGGAGGGCGGGAGCCTCGCGTACTATGTGTCACTGCAGCCAGCTGGAAAAGCACCTGTTGCGAGCTGTCGGCTTTTTGGCCTATAATGCGCATCTCCGGGAGATCAGATGCAATCGATGGTCAGAAGCATAATCCTGCGCAGGGTGGGCTATGGCGAGGCGGACTGGATCGTCTGCTTCTTCTCCAGGGAGCATGGCCGCATGAGCGGCATTGCAAAGTCAGCGCGCGCCTCGCAGCGCCGTTTTGGGGGCGCACTGGAGCCCGGTTCCCTGGTCGATATGCGCATCAATATGCGTGGTTCTTCGCATCTCGTGCGCCTGGAAGAGGCTGCGATCATATGGCCCGTGAACGGAGTGCTCAAGTCGCTGGAACGCATAAATGCCATGCAGAGGGCACTGGGGCTCGCACTTGCATTTCTTCAGGAAGGGGAGGCCAATCCCGGCAAGTTCGACCTGCTGGCCGCAAGGATCCGTTCGCTCTGCGAGAACGAGCCTATTCCGCATGAGGCCGTTGCATTCGAGCTGGAGTGGCTCGCGCGCTGCGGCTTCGGACCTACTGTCTCGTGTTGCGCCTCGTGCGGCCGAAAGGCCGATTCGCCGGGGCGCTGGTCTTTTGACTTCGATCGAGGAGGGCTCGTATGCGCGGGGTGCGGCAACGTGACCGGACTGCGCGCCCCTCTCAGCGATGCCGCGCTCCAGGGGTTCATGTCGGTTGGCGATAGGTTGGTTGCAGGCGAGTCAGAACATGCTGTCGCCGCGCGAGCTGTGCTTTCTCGCTATATAGATCACGTGCTTGGGAGACCTCTGGCGGTTAGATAATATCATGCATATCATAGAAGACAGGCCCACTCTTTGGCCGTTCATTTTACTCTCGCTTATATTTCATGCGCTGCTTTTGCTGTTCGTGCCGCGCGTCATACCGGCGCCCAACTATGCCGAAAAAGCGATCGAGGTTGTCCCGGTGGTCGAGGAGCCGGATGCAAAATCCGCCTTTCGCATAGCCGATATCGCGGAGCCCGAGGTGCAGGAAAAACCCAAGGCGGCCAAGTTCCTCGGCATGTACGACAGCTCCGTATCACACGAGTCGGTTGCCGCGATACAGAGGCCGGGCACATCGGGCGAGTCTGGCAAGAAGCGGCCCAAGCCCAAGGCCGAGAAAAATGCAGCGTCCAAGGAGCCCCGAGCAAAGGCAAGGGATCGGATCTTTGCGTTCGACAGCTCGATCTTCGGCGGCAAGCCTGCGCCGAAGATAGAGAAAGAGCAGAGCCCCGGCAACCATGGCGCGCTGGACGATTTCTACCCGGATTTCAGGCGCGGCGCGCATACGTATCTCAACGTATTGCGTTATCCGGACGTCGAGTACTTCGTCAGGCTCAAACGCGTATTCAAGGTGGCGTTCAATCCGGTGCCTGTGCTGCGCGACTATTTTTCGCAGAATATGGTTACCCGCGGTTCGATCGACGTGGTGCTGGGGGTGACTGTCGACAAGATGGGCAATCTTGCGGAGCTCTTCATATTCAGGAGTTCGGGTGTCTCTTCTTATGATGGAGAGGCGCTCAGAACCGTGCGCGCGTCTTCGCCGTTTGCAACTCCGCCCGCCAAATTTACGGACGATGACGGCCTCTTGCGGATGACCTGGACCTTCTCCGTGTACCTCTGATCGCTCGCAGGCCCGAATGTCCTATCTTGCTGATAAATATCGAAGAAAGAATTTACATTTCTTCCGGTTAGGCCTAGTATCCGACAAACTTTCACACTAAAAGGAGGGGGTATGAAGAAGATTCTGGTGGTTGCGATAGCAGTTGTGTTCGCCGCCGTTGTTGCTGGCAAGGCGAACGCCGAAGAGACGAAGACCAAGACTGAGGTAAAGCCGACGGCTACGGGGACTGTTGAAAAAACGGAAGTGAAGACCACTGAGACGAAGGTGAAAGATACGGTAAAGACGACCGCGGCAACAGGCGACGTTAAATCGAAGGAAGTTGTTGAAAACAAGGAAGGCAAGGTATGGAAGGATACTGTCACGCTTCACAAGTTCGATAAGGGCAGCGACTACATCTACGTTATGAAGGACAACAAAGTCCTTCGCCTCAAGCATACGCTATCCGACAGCGACAAGAAAATAATGCTGGAGAAGAAGCCGGGCGACACCGTCACGATTACATCTACCTATCCGCTCACGCAGCAGGAACTGGCAGTAATTACGAGCGCAAAGTGACATATCGAACCTTGTTCGGTTAGACGAGCGCGAATAGCAAGATACATGAACTCAAAAAAATGCCCCGGGAAAATTTCCCGGGGCATTTTGTATGCGACTTATCCGTCCATTAATCGGCCGACCCGGCATCCTGTGTAGCAACGCCGTCAGTAAACACTATCGCTGTTGCACTGACGGTCGGTACGCTGCTGACCGTGCTGCCGTGTTCCATGTAGGTGCACTTGATGAACGTAGGGCAGACCATGCCGCCCTGATAGGATCCGTCTATCGATTGCATTCCGAACTGTACTTCCGCGATGGCGTCAGCTCCCATCTTCGCCGCGCGCTTGCGTATCGCGCGCAACAGGACTTCGGGGTCGGAGTCTTCGACTCCGACTGAACGCAGGGTTCCGATCTTCTGGTAGGGGGCGGCAGGAGCGCTCTTGAGAAAGACCTTCACTTCAGAGAATTTCTTCGCCTTCGCGTGGCTATATTCTGCGGCAGTGAGCTCGGAGGTCGTATTGACCCTCCAGGTTGCGCATCCCAGCATGGACACCATCGAGAGCGTTAATGTCATGACAATTGCGATATGGCGCATCATCTCCCTCTTCGTTACTCCTTGAGTACGGCGTCTCTGGCCGCCTTGGCCTCGTCGAGCCTGCGGCGGAACGGGCGGCTGGGCGCGTTCTTTACTAGTTCAGGCGTCTTTTCGCATTCGCTGGCGATGGTCAGCATTGCATCGCAGAATTCGTCCAGCAGTTCCTTGCACTCGGTCTCCGTAGGTTCGATCATGATAGAACCGTGAACGATAAGCGGGAAATAGATTGTCGGAGGGTGGCAACCATAGTCCATCAAGCGTTTGGCTATGTCGAGAGTCTTCACGCCGTAGGCGTTCTGGCGCTTGTCGCTGAAAACGCATTCGTGAAGCGACGGTCTGGAATACGGAAGGTCGTATGCATCCTTGAGCCTCGCCTTCACATAATTCGCGTTGAGCGTCGCCATCTTCGTGACGCCCACCAGACCTTCGGCGCCGAGCTCGCGTATGTAGACATAAGCGCGAAGCAGCACTCCGAAATTTCCGAAGAACGTGTTGATGCGTCCGATCGATTCAGGTTTGTCAGAAATGGTTGTATAATTATCGCCGTTCTTTGCGATCCGCGGCATCGGCAGATAAGGTTCCAGCGCGCGTGACACGGCGACGGGACCCGCGCCGGGACCGCCCCCTCCGTGCGGGGTGCCGAACGTCTTGTGGAGATTTATGTGCATAGCGTCTGCGCCTATTTCCCCTGGTTTCACAAAACCCATGAGCGCGTTGAGATTGGCACCGTCGCAGTAGACGAGTCCGCCTTTTGCATGCACGATATCCGCCACCGCCTTGAAGTTCTCCTCGTAAACTCCCAGCGTATTTGGATTCGTTATCATGATAGCGGCGACCTCTTTATCCATCGCCTCCGCCACTGCCTTCGGGTCCAGCAAACCGTCGGGGCCGGACTGCACAGTCACGACATCATAGTGACACGTGACCGCCGAGGCAGGATTTGTACCGTGGGCGGAGTCGGGGATGAGGACCTTGCTGCGCGGATTGCCGCGGGCAGTATGGTACGCGCGGATCATGAGCATGCCGGTGAGTTCTCCGTGGGAGCCGGCTGCGGGCCAGAGCGTAGCCGCGTTCATGCCTGTGATCTCGCACAGCCATCTCTCGAGTTCATAACAGATCCGCAGATTTCCTTGCACGGACGAGAGGGGCTGAAAAGGATGCGTGTCCGCAAAGCCGGGCATTGCCGCCACTTTGTTGGCTATCTTCGGATTGTATTTCATCGTGCACGAACCGAGCGGGTAGAAACCGAGATCCTTGCTGAAGTTGCGCGTTGAGAGGCGCGTGAAGTGCCTTGCGACATCCGATTCCGCAAGTTCCGGCAGTTCAGGCGCCTTGTCGCGAACGAGGTCGCCGAACGCTTCGCATGGGTTGAAAGCCGGGACGTCAATGGCGGGCAGCGAAATCCCGCGCCGGCCCGGAACGCTCTGCTCGAAGAGCGTGGGCTCCTCGAGCACGAGGCCCGTGGCCCCGCAAGCGGTACGTTGGTACGATGAATCCGTACGTTGGTACGTTGGTTCGTTGGTTCGTTGGTTGGTATCTGACAACGATTTGCTATTTCGCCTTTCCATTCACTCATCCTCCAGAGTCCTATGGTTTTGTACTATCATACTAACGTACCAACGTACCATCGTACTATCGTACGTTTTTTCAATCGTACTAACGTACCAACGTACTATCGTACCACTTGAGCCAGCACCTGTGCATATCTATCCATTTCTTCGCGCGTGTTCATCTCAGTGACGCAGACGAGGATCATCTGGTCTGTGTCCGGATAAAAGCGGCCGAGGTCCACGCCGCCGATGATGCCCTGCGCATCCAGTTTTGCGAGGAGTTCCGCAGCAGGTTTTGCCGTCTCGAAAACGAACTCGTTGAACGTACGCGCTTCAAACGGAATGGATACGCCCTTGATCGCAGAGAGCGTCTTTTTCAGGTAATCGGCCTTTGCCGCGTTGATGTTGGCCAGTTCCCGGATACCTTCCTTGCCGAGCATGGAGAGGTAGATTGCAGCGGTAGTGGCGCAGAGCGTCTGATTCGAGCAGATATTGGACGTGGCCTTTTCGCGACGGATATGCTGCTCGCGAGTAGAGAGCGTGAGCACGTAGCCTTCTCTGCCTTCCGCATCTATAGTCTTTCCGCAGATTCGACCCGGCATCTGCCGCGTGAACTGATCGCGCGTCGTAAAGATTCCCAGCGTCGGTCCGCCGAAGCTGACCGGAAGACCGAGCGACAGCCCCTCGCCGGCCGCGATGTCGGCGCCCCAGGAGCCGGGCGGGGTAAGAATTCCAAACGCTATCGGCTCCGGTGTCGCTGCGATGAGCAGGGCGCCCGCCTTGTGCAGCGAATCGGCGATGTCGCGGAAATCCTCTACGATGCCAAAGAAGTTCGGAAACTGTACGACGGCCGCGGCCACGTCTCCATCCAGCGCGGCCGCAAATTTTGCGCGATCCACGCGGCCGCAGGAAGAGGGGATGAGCCGAATTGAATCGCCGTCGCACAGAACTGATTCGAGCACGCGGCGGTATTCCGGATGCACGCTATCAGGCACGATGATGGCTTTTCGGCCCTTGCTTATCCTGCGTGCCATCAGCGCGGCGTCAGCCAGGGCTGTGGCGCCGCTGTAATGCGAGGCGTTGGAGACGTCCATGTCAAAGAGCCTGCAGATCTGAGACTGATATTCGAACATCGCCTGCAATGTTCCCTGGCTGATTTCAGGCTGATATGGAGTGTAGGGGGTCGTAAATTCCGAGCGCGATGCGAGCTCCGATACCGCAGCCGGGATATAGTGGCGGTATGCCCCCGCGCCGATGAAGGATGCGCTGCATGAGAGCGTTCGGTTTTTCATCGCGATGGAGTTCATCTGCGCCCAGAGTTCCTGCTCGGATATGCCGCCGGGAATATTCAGTTCCGGGTTGCAGCGATGATCTTTGGGAATCGACGAGAATAGATCGCCTACGTCCTTCGCTCCGATTACGGCCAGCATTTTTCGGATTTCTTCGTTTGTGTGTGGAAGGTAGCGCATTGCATACTCCTGCTTTTGATAGAACGTAGAGGTTCAAAATCCTAAATTTGAAATCACTTCTCAATCCTCTTTTGTTTGGAACATTGAAATTTAGAGTTTAGGATTTGTTTAGGATTTCGCTTTTTGAGTTTCGATTTTTGTGCTCAGGCGGTCTCTTCGGCGACAAAAGCGATATATTGCTTCTGATCCATGAGGTCTTCTATTTCCGCGGGATCGCTCATCTCCACTCGCAAGAGCCATCCTTCGCCGTAGCAGTCTTCGTTGAGGGTCTCGGGTGAATCGGTGAGAGAGTCGTTAACCTCTACGACTTTTCCGGATACCGGAGCGTAGCAGTCCGAGACCGCTTTGACAGATTCGACGACTCCGAAGGAATCGCTCTTGGTAACCGTTTCACCCTGGCCGGGAAATTCAACATATACGATGTCTCCCAGCTGGGACTGCGCGTGATCGGTGATGCCAATCGTGGCCACGTTTCCTTCGACCTTTACCCACTCGTGTTCCTTGGTGTACCTGAGATCGTCCGGTGCGTTCATAGTTCACTCCCCATAAGTGTAATATTTAAACTGTTTTTTTTCTGTAAAACGGCGTTTCGACGATAGTTGCTTTCCTTGCCCGCCCCCGTATGTCAACAGATATTTCCGTGCCGAGTGCCGAGCTCTCGCGAGGCACGAAGCCGATGCCGATGGCGTATTCAAGTGAAGGCGACATGGTGCCGCTCGTGACGATGCCTGCCTGCTTTCCCGCAACGATGATAGGATAGCCCTGCCTCGGTATTCCCGAATCCTGCATCTTGAAACCGACGAGAGCTCGCGAGAGTCCCTTTTTCTTCACGTCCACAAGAGCAGCCTTGCCGATAAAGTCGTCAGGCGTGTCGAGCTTTACGACCCAGCCGAGACCGGATTCGAGAGGATTCGTCTCCTCGGTGATTTCGTGGCCGTACAGGCTGTATTTCATCTCCATGCGAAGCGTGTCGCGAGCGCCGAGTCCTGCGGGGGCAACGCCCATGCCTTTTCCCTTTTCCAGGAGCGCCTGCCAGACGTGGACTGCGTCGGCCGGGGCCGTGAAGATCTCGAAGCCGTCTTCGCCAGTATAGCCCGTGCGCGCAATGATGGCGCTCTTTCCCGCCACCTTGCCTTCGCCGAAATGATAGGAAATCATGGAGGGAAGGTCGTAGTCGGTGAAGTTCGAGAGGATCTTAGCCGCCAGCGGACCCTGAAATGCGATGAGGGCGTATTCGTCGCTTTTGTCGCGTATCGCGGCGTTACCCTTCAGATGAGACCTGCACCACGCAAAATCCTTTGCAGCGTTGGATGCGTTCACGACGAGCATGTAGCGGGTTGGTGAGAATCGGTACACGATGATGTCGTCGACCACGGTGCCGCGCTCATTGCACAGGATGGAGTATTGGGCGCGGCCGTCGGTCATCTTTCGAACGTCGTTCGTGGTGAGATACTGCACAGCTTCAGTGGCGCCGGGCCCCGTGATTTCCAGCTGTCCCATGTGCGATACGTCAAAGAGTCCCGCTGCCGCGCGCACGGCGCGGTGCTCGTCGATGACGCCCGTGTATTGCACCGGCATCTCCCACCCGGCGAAATCCACGATGCGTGCGCCGAGCCTTACATGTTCGTCGTAGAGCGGAGTCTTTCTTGGCATGATATTGTCTCCCGTTGGTACTTTGGTACTTTGGTACTTTGGTACTTTGGTACTTTGGTACTTTGGTACTTTGGTACTTTGGTACTTTGGTACTTTGGTACTTAAATTGTAACCTCGTTCTATAACATTTTTTGTACTAACGTACTAACGTACCAACGTACTAACGTACGATTTTAAGTCTTGCGGCTTCCACCGTGTTCTTCAGAAGCATCGCGATTGTCATCGGCCCAACGCCTCCGGGTACCGGCGTTATCGCCGCAGCGCGCTTTGAGGCCTCGTGGAACTCCACGTCCCCTGCGAGTTTCCTGTCCGGCATGCGGTTGATGCCGACGTCGATCACAACGGCTCCGCGTTTTATCCACTCGCCCTTGATGAACGACGGCTTGCCGACAGCGGCGACGACGATATCTGATCTTCCGATCTCCTCTGCGATCTCTCTCGTCTTCGAGTGACAGATTGTGACGGTTGCGTTGCGCGCTAGCAGCATCATCGCGGCTGGCTTGCCCACGATATTGCTGCGGCCCACGATTGCGGCACGCGCGCCAGCTATTTCGATGCCAGTCGAATCGATGAGTGCGACGACTCCTGCTGCCGTGCACGGCGCTAGGCAGGAATCACCGATTGAAAGCAGTCCCACGTTTACCGGATGAAAGCCATCAACGTCCTTTTCAGGAAGAATGGAGCGGATCACGCGCTTTTCATCAATCTGTCGAGGCAGGGGCAGCTGGACGAGGATGCCGTGAACCGCCGGGTCTTCGTTGAGGAGCTTAATCAACGAGAGGAGTTCTTCTTCAGAGGCGGATTCAGGGAGATCGTGGGCAAAGCTGGCGATGCCAGTCTTTTCGCAGGCCGAGCGTTTGTTGCGTACGTAAACCTGAGAGGCCGCGTTCTGGCCGACGAGGACAACCGCGAGCCCTGGGCGTACGCCGCGCGCGGCCAGTTCTGAAACCTCGGCTGCGAGTTCGTCGCGTATGCCCGCGGCAAGCGATTTTCCGTCGATCAGGGCTGCCGGCATGGATATGACCTCGATTCGAAAGGGGCTACGAGGTATGATTTTACAGGGGAAATGTCAATCGTCACAATGCAACGCAAGCAAACTTGATGGCCAGTCTTAAGGAATCAACTTGTTATTCACACGTTGCTTGCGTTTCTCGCCTTGCTTGCTTTGCTTGCAGGTGTTTACGCAGTGACCTTGTTGCGTCCTTCTTCCTTGGACCTGTAGAGACACGCGTCGGAGATGGCGATGAGCTCTTCAGCGGTGGCGGCATTATCATTCGGGAGACTGGCAACCCCTACGCTGACCGTTACAGGGATTCTGTTCTGTTCGAATATAAATGGCTCTGCGGCGACGATGCTGCGGATTCGTTCCGCCAGCTGGATCGCCCCGGGGCCGTCCGTGTTTCGCAGGATCACGACAAATTCTTCTCCACCGTAACGGGCCAGTATGTCCTCGTCGCGCAGCGCCTTGCCCATGCGCTTGGCCACTCCCTGAAGTACGTAATCTCCAGCCATATGGCCGTAGGTGTCGTTTACCTTCTTGAAGAAGTCGATGTCGATCATCAGCAGGGAGAGGGGACTTCCGCTGCGCTTTGCGTAGCTGAACTCCTCCTTGAATCTCCTGGAAAAGACGTGCTTGTTGTTGATGCCTGTGACCGCATCGTAATTGGCCATCTGGTGCATCGCCTCATGGAAAAGGCGTTCGGCCTCCGAGCCGGTCGCAAAGTTGAAGAGGGTGTCGCTGGAAATATGGATAAGATCCGAGTTTTTGAGGACAGCCGTGCGCTCAAGGCGCTCGCCGTTCAAGAACGTTCCGTTGGTGGAACCGAGGTCCTCGATAACCGCCTTGCCCTCTATGAGGCTGATCTGGAGATGGCGGCGGGATACCCGAGGATCTGTTATGGCTATGTTGCAGTCCTCCGCTCGACCGATAACGGTGACCTGGTCCTTGAGAAAATACATCTTTCCCATGAGTGGGCCGGAGATGAAGAGGATATACGCTTTTTCCTCCTCAGGCTTTTGAACTTTTTTTATCGAGGAGACTACTGTCCTCTCGGAGACGTCCTCTCTCGCATTCGGCTCTTTTTCTTTGTCGGACATATGTAATTAATCCTCTCTCGCTCGTTATTAATTTTGACCGATATTGCCCGGGATTTCAACCACGCAATTATGCCAGACTTTACACTGCGTGAAGTTTACGCAGAGATCATTGTACTGCCTTGTCCGGCGATTCCGTGGCCTTGGCAGGAGGTACCGTGTTTTTCTCGATGCCGGCCGGTCCAAGCAGCGGCGCCTCAGGCGCCTTGTCTTCGGGCGGCGCCTTGGATTCTCCCGCAGGCGGCTGTGCCTCGGGAGCTACTTGCATAGGGGACGGCGCAGGCTCTTTTTCTTCGCGCGGCATTGGCTTGAGCGTCAGCCGCAGTTCCAGACGTCTTCCGGCCTCTCCTTTGACCTCACGCGACATAGGTTCATAACCCTCGCGCCAGACCTCTATTTTATAGACGCGATTCGGCTCCAGATCGCTTCGCTCGATCGGCGTCTGCCCGACCGGCACGCCGTCGATCATGACAAGCGATTGCGGCGGATCGGAATCAATGAATACGGCGCCGAGATCCCTTGCAAGCGACACGTCGAAGGATTTGGATTCGCCGCCTTTGAGTTCCACGGGTTTGCTCCAGTATTTATAGCCCTGAAGATAGAGGCCGATCGTGTGCGCCTGTTTTGCGTCGAAATCTGCGATGGTCGCCGGGGTGCGGTATTTCGTCTCCCTGTCGTCGATGAATACCGTGGCGCCGGGAGGGGAAGTGATGACCTCAATAGTGGCTGTTGCGGGGCCTGCTGGCGTAAGCTCTACATTGAAGCTCGCAAACTCGCCGCGCTTCAGAGTGACGCGACTTTCGTGGGTGAGAAAACCGTTCTTCGTCACGGAGATCGTATGTTCCTCGTCAGGGGTTATGTCTCGTATGGTCACGGGAGAACCCTGACCTACGGGCCGGCCGTCGAGCGAGACCACTGCATCTGACGGCGAGGTCACGATCATCGCTGCGGATTTGCCTGCCGAGGGCAGCACCTCGGTCTTGTGGTGTCTTAGGTATGCGAATGTAAGCGAGAGCGCCATGACAGCTGCAGCGGCGATGAGGCCGCGAAATACTGCCCTGCGCATCATGGGGTGATGCATCGTTTGAAGCAGTCCTTTTTTGATTCGTCCAGGATGCGAAGGCTCTTCCTCTACAGGCGGCAGCTCCCTGCGAGAGGTCGATTCGGAAACTTCTTCGGGAGATTCCTTTTCCTGTGCAGGCGCTTCCTCCATCATGAATTCGCCCATGTCCACCGGTGCGCGAGCAACACCCGTGGCCTCGAACTGGCTTTCGTCCGCGAGCGCGGAATTCGTGCGGTCTATGATCAGGGCGGGCGTCTTCGCATCGGCCTCTACCGGCTGTTTGCGCGACATCTCATCCTTGAAGAGTTCCTGTACGAACGCGGCCGCATCGGACGACTTGAAGTCGGGATAATTGGCATGGAGGAACTTGACCAGATCGTCGCGCATCTCGGATGCAAAGGGATAGCGGTGCCTGCGATCCTTTGCCAGCGCCCGGAGCGTGATGCGGTCCAGCTCCTCCGGCAGTTCGGGTATTATGAGGGATGGAGGGTCAACATGCGTCCTGCGCACGTTGCGTATGGTCTGGCGGCTGTCGGTCGCCTTGAAGAGGCGCTTTCCCGTGAGCAGTTCGTGCAGGATCACCCCAAGCGAGAAGATGTCGGAGCGATGGTCGAGCGCGTCGCCGTACGCCTGCTCGGGCGACATGTAGGCGAACTTGCCCTTGAGCATGCCGGAGTCGGTATGCCCGGCCTTGAACGCGGCCTTTGCGATGCCGAAGTCGATGATCTTAACTGTCCCCGAGTAGGAGACCATGATGTTCTGCGGAGATATGTCGCGGTGCACGATGTGGATCGGCGAGCCGGTTTCGTCTGTGCGGCGGTGCATGTAGTCGAGGCCGCTCGCCACCTCCGATATAAAGTATGCGACGAACTCGACGGGTATCCGCTTGTCCTGAGCCAGACAGCGCTTGTTGATCTGGGAGAGGGTGGCGCCGTCCACGAACTCCATCACCATGTAATAGTCGTCGCCCACCTTGCCCAGGTCATATGTCTGGGCGATATTTCCGTGCACGAGCTTTACGGCGATCTTGGCCTCGTCGATGATAGAGCCGATGAAATCGCGATCAGCCGAGAGGTGGGAGAGTATCTTCTTGATGCAGACCGTCTTCTGGCTGATGCCGTGGACGTCGTAGGCGAGCCCGCGGAAGATCTCGGCCATGCCGCCCTGGGCGACCTTCTCCAGCATGTAATACTGGCCCACTGCCTGCGGCTGTTTTTTTGACGATTCTCCGGCCATGAACTGTCCTTGGAATTGTCCTAAAATAGCTGGAATTTTGCGGGAAAGCAACAGGCCAGGACATGCGGGTTCGCTACAGGTCTATAAAAAAACGCGCCCCCCGATAGAGGGGCGCGTCCGTATATCGTCCTTCCGACGACTCAGGGCTGGTAGTTCGCCAGGTCCGTCGGGCTGTCGCAGGAGATATTGAATGGCGCGTCGTTGACCGGCTGGCCATTGTAGCTCCCTGTGAAGTTTAACGAGGAGTTGTACACGTTGCGGCAATTCGCATCTGCAAAGTAGGCGCCGCATATGGTCATGGTCAGGACTGAGCCGGCACCCACGGTCGCAGTCTGCGGCGTACAATCCGAACGCGTATAGATCATGTCTTCGAGGACCTCTTCCTGAACAGACAGGAGCGCGCCACTCGCCGAGCAGGCGGTGTCCGTGAGTCCGCAACCATAGGCCGTGAGCGTGTTGTCTACGTCGCTGTCCGAGGTGGTCGCCGGCGGGCAAGCGTTAGTCCCGGTTGGAGAAGTATACGTGCAATTCTGGTTGGCATTCTGCCCTCCAGATTGCATGGCGGCCATATCAAAGGTCATGGTGTAGCGGGCCTTGCCGGTGAGGGAACCAACGCAGTCATAAGAGAAATTGTTATAGGCGATATCGGCGATTACCGTTCCTCCCGCTATCTGGGTGATGTCGTTGTAGGTGAAGGTCATCGAGCCGTTGGCATTCGTGGCGGCACAGCCGCTGGTGCAGCTCACCGTTTCGGACGTGCCAGCAAATGTCGGCGTGCAGGTGAGGATGGCGGTGCCAGTCTCTTTGAAGATCCCCAGGTCCTTGAGATTCTTGACGACCTGCGCAGCGCCGGCATTGCCCATGTTTGACATGGCTGTTGACATCGTGTTCTGCATGAGCTGCACGACCTTGAATGTCGCGGCCTGCGTGCTGGTCGCCTGCGTGCCGCTGCCCGTTGCGCCGCCGCTCGTCGTGCCGCCTGTTGTACCTCCGTCACTGCTGCCGCCGCACGATGCCGCGCTTAATGCCAGCATTGCGACTGCCGTAATAATCGCAATCTTCTTCATAGTTACTCCCCTTTCGAGTTGTTGATTGAAGTTGCAAACTTTTATCAACGTCGCAGATAGCCGTCAAGGCAGAACACGCTCTTCGCCAAAATTGACAATGATCTGTTGATGACATAACTAGTCATTCCATGAAAAATAAAATTTTTCCCGCCGCCGCGGACGCCCTGGCGGATATTAAAGACGGCGCCACGATAATGGTCGGCGGCTTTCTGGGGAGGGGCACTCCCTCCGGTCTTCTCCTTGCGCTGCGGGAGCGAAACCTCAAAGATCTCACGATCATACGCAACGATTCCGCCGGGAGCCGTACGAATCCGAACGACGTCAACATCCTCATAGAGGCCGGACACGTGCGCAAGGTAGTCACGTGCTTTGCGGTATTCGGCTCTCCCAAGATGGTAAGCGCTCTCGAGGCGAAGGTGATGGAGGGCAAGACCGAACTCGAACTCGTGCCGCAGGGAACGCTCGTCGAACGTATACGAGCCGGCGGCTCAGGAATCGGCGCCTTTTATACCCCGGTGGGCGCGGGTACTGTGGCGGCCGAAGGCAAAGAAGTGAGGGTGATAGACGGGCGGGAGATGCTGCTTGAATATCCTCTCAAGGCCGACTTCGCCTTGATCAAGGCGCACAAGGCCGACAGGTTCGGCAATCTCATGTATCGCAAGACTGCGCGCAACTTCAATCCGATCATGGCCACAGCCGCAACGACGACGATCGTCGAGGCGGAAAAGATAGTCGATGCAGGCAGCATAGATCCGGACAACGTGATGACCCCCTGCATCTACGTCCATCGCATCGTGGAAATTCCAAGGCGAGGTGCGAGATGAATTCCATGGAAAAACCCAGGATGTCCGAAGGGGAGATGGCTGCGCGCGTTGGTCTGGAACTTAAAGATGGCTTCTACGTCAATCTCGGCATCGGCATGCCGATGCTCGTTTCGACGCACATACCAAAGGGCCGCATGGTGATCTTCCAGGCGGAGAACGGCATCCTGGGTTGCGGTCCGCATGCGGAGGGCGCCGAGGTCGATCCGGATCTGTCGAACGCCGGAGATGAAGATATCACAGCGATTCCAGGCGCGTCCTTCTTCGACAGCGCAGTATCATTCGATATGATCAGGGGCGGGCACCTCGATGTAACAGTGCTCGGCGGATTCCAGGTATCGGAGAAGGGCGATCTCGCCAACTGGAAGCTGCCTCAGCGAAAGGTCGGCAGCTACGGCGGCGCGCTCGATCTGGCCGTCGGCGCCCGCAAGGTAATTGTGCTGATGAAGCACACTACGAAGGATGGAGAGGCGCGCATTGTAAAACAATGCGCATATCCGCTGACCGGAAAGCGATGCGTCTCGATGATCGTTACCGACGTCGCGGTCATCGACGTGACTCCTGCGGGTCTGGTGCTTCGCGAAGCAGCTCCGGGATGGACGGCGGATGAAGTACAGGCAGTAACGGAGCCAAAACTCATCGTGGATGGCGTGAAGCAGTATAGACGATCGTAAAGTCGTTCGGATTACGATTCACGAATCACAGGGGATGATTCATGGCCGAGAGCAGCCAGGAAAAAACCGAAGACGCTACGCCCAAACGCCTGCGTGATGCGCGCAAAAAAGGGCAGGTGGCGCGTTCGCGCGATCTCAATACTATAGTCATCCTCATAGGCGCCTTTGCGATCCTCGCGTTCATGCGCGGTTACATGGGCGATCAGTTTCGCGCGCTCATGCAGGGCAGTTTTGATCTCGTATCGCGGAAGGATTTGACCGTTGAAGCTATGCTGATGGACGTGCAGCGAAACTTCATGGCCTACGTGAAAATCGCTGCTCCGTTTCTTTTCGCCATTTCCGTTGTCGCATTTGCCGTAGCCTTTCTGCAGATCGGTCCTGTTTTCTCCGCAGATCCCGTCAAACCGGAAGCGAAGCGGCTCAACGCGATAGAAAATTTCAAAAACATGTTCAAGCTGACGCAGTTTATCGAACTGCTCAAGAACATCGCAAAAATCTCGTTGATATTCCTGCTCGCTTATCTGGTGATCGCCGACAGCCTGCGCGAGGTGGTGCTCACCGTGAGCGCCACGCCGGATCAGTCCACGGCGATCGCGGTCAAGATGGTCGTATCTTTTTTGATGAAGGTGTTCGTTGTGTTTATCGCGATCGCCCTCATCGATTTCGCGGTGCAGCGATGGAACTATAAAAAACAGATGCGCATGTCCAAGGACGAGGTCAAACGAGAATACAAACAGGACGAGGGCGACCCGCTGATCAAGAGCATGCGCAGGCACCTTCACCAGGAATTGGCGATGGGAGACGTGAAACAGGCGGTAAAATCTTCCGATGCGGTAATAACGAACCCCACCGAACTGGCGATCGCCATTAAATACGATGAGAAGGAGATGGTGGCGCCTCAAATAATGGCGAAGGGGCAGCGCCTCTTCGCGCAGCAGATCCGCGAGTTTGCCGAAGAGACCGGCGTCTCGATCGTGCAGAATCCTCCGCTTGCATGGACTCTCATCGAGCTCGATATCGGAGACGAGATACCGGAGGAACTATACGCAGCAATCGCCGAAATTCTGGTGTTCGTCTACAAGCTGAAACGCGAGAAAGAGGAATAATCGTAACTATAATTCAGAATACAGAATTCAGAAGTCAGAATACAGAATAACGTGAGTATAAACTGGTTGGACTTTTCTTCTGACTTCTGGATTCTGACTTCTGGATTCTGATTATTGTTCCAGTATCTTTCCCTTCATCGGCACGAATTCAGTGGGCGCAAGCATTTTGGGTCCCAGGAGCACGCCGTCCTTCTTTTCATAGAGCACGAGTTCCTGAAATTTCTTCGTCCCGCCCAGCGGCAGCAGTATCCTGCCGCCTTCAGCCAGTTGTTGGGCTAGAGGTTTCGGTACTTCCGATGGACTTGCAGTCATTACTATCGCGTCAAAAGGCGCATTTTCAGGCCACCCGATGAACCCGTCACCTTCTTTTATGTGCACGTTGTCGTATCCCAGCCGTCTCACGCGCTCGGCAGATTCCTGAGCCAGCGGATGTTCGATCTCGATGGAGTAGACGTCCTTTGCAATGCGCGACATGAGCGAGGCCAGATAGCCGGAGCCCGTGCCCACCTCAAGCACTCGGTCATGAGGCGTGAGCGCCAGCGCGCGGATCATGAATGCGTTTTCGTACGGGCGATCGAGCGATTGGCCGTGGCCTATCGGCGCCTCGACGTCGTCGTAGGAATTATTCCTGAAATTCGGGAGTACGTACTCTTCTCTAGGCACGGTCATAAATGCTTTGAGTATCGCGGGATCTGTTATGCCACGCTGCTTAAGCTGCAAGCGAACCATCTCAGCGCGCTGATCTTCAAAACCCTTCGGTTTTTGCGAGCATGCCGAAATCAGCGCCACCGCTCCCAGCGCCATTATCGCGAACAACGCGAGATTTCTGATCGTTTTCGATACCATCATGATTACCGTATCCCGTCGTTAAAGATATTCTCTGTTTTTACGATTCACGAATCACGATTCACGATTTAAAAATGATAAGCTACGTTACCCATCATTGTGAACGGGAAGAGGGCAGTTCCGTTGTTAGGGCCGCTCGTAGAATCGATGAGCCCTATGGAGCGGAATACGGCCGCAAGTCCCACTGAAAAACGTTCGGAGATGTAGAAATCCGTACCTAATCCCAGATCGGCACCGATTCCCACAGCGAGAGTACCGTTGCTGTTACTTCCTTCAGTCACGGCATATACGCCTATGCCGATGAGCCCGTAAGGATCCCAGCGCGACGGTTCGGAGAGTACGTAAAATTTGAGATCAAAGGTCGGTATCCCCAGAAATTCAATGCCGTTGTCGCCGGCAGAAATGCCCTGGCCGTCTTCGGTCGTGACGATCACCCCGAATTGAGTGGAGAACTGAGGCGACCATCTATAGTCGAAATATAAATACCCTCCCACGCCAGGGCTCAGTTCAGGATTTGAATCGATGACGAATATGTTGCCGACCGGGCCCAGGCCCACTGAATAATTGCCTCCGGCTGTTGTCGCTCTTGCCTCATGGCAGAGCAGAAGGGCTGCGATCGCCGCCGTAAGTACAATCAATTTTTTCATTCGAATCCCCCATTTCGTGATTCGTGATTCGTGATGTACACCCGCCTTCCTTCGATCCTCAGTCTGCCATGGGCAAAGAGCTGGATGGCCTCAGGGTATATTCTATGTTCCTCGCGGAGAATGCGGTCCGCGAGAGTATCGGGCGTGTCGCCTTCTTTCACCTCGACCGCCGCCTGGCTGATGATAGGCCCATGATCCGTCTCCACATCGACCACGTGCACCGTGCATCCGGCGATTTTTACCCCGTGTTCCAGCGCCTGCTTCTGGGCATGAAGGCCTGGAAAAGACGGCAGAAGTGCGGGATGTATGTTGATGATGCGATTCGGAAATGCATCGAGAAGAGCCTTGCCAATTATCCTCATAAAGCCGGCAAGACATACCAGCTCCACGCCATGTTCGTTGAGCACGGCGGTGATTGCTCCTTCGAATTCCCGGCGCGAGGAGAACATATTTCTCTCGACGAATACGGCGGGGATGCCAGCCTTTCTGGCGCGTGCGAGCGCATAAGCCTTAGCAACGTCGCTTATGACGACGCGGACTTCCGCGTCGATGCGGCCCGCTTCCGCGGCATCGATGATCGCCTGCAGATTCGTCCCAGAGCCGGAGGCCAGAACTCCGATGTTAATCTTGCCGACTTGTTTCATATCTTATTCGATTACGATAGCGGGGCCGTTCTTGGGGCGCAGCCTGGTTGCACCTATGACCCAGGCTTCGTCTCCCTGCGCCGCTATAGCAGATACGATCTCCTGAGCTTCTTCCGAGGGTACTACAAGCACCATGCCGACGCCGCAATTGAATACTCTCAGCAATTCCTCGTCGCTGACCTGACCCTGGCGCTGGAAAAACCTGAAGAGCTGAGGCATCGTCCAGCTGTGGCCTGAGATCACCGCCTGAACTCCGTTCGGGAGGATGCGGGGGATATTGTCCCAGAAGCCTCCGCCCGTGATGTGCGCGATCCCCTTGAGATGGAAGACTCGCCCGAGCTGGCCGATCAGCGTGCTGTAGAGCTTTGTGGGCGTCAGGAGCACTTCACCAAGCGGCCGTTCCATGCCGTCGTACTTCTTCGCAAGGTCCAGTCCAGCCTCACGCACTATACGCCTTACAAGTGAATAGCCGTTGCTGTGAAAGCCGGATGACGCGAGCCCAATTATAGCGTTGCCGACGCCGATGTCGCTGCCGTCGATTATCTTCGCCCGATCCACGATGCCCACTGCGAATCCCGCGAGATCGAAGTCGCCCTTGGCGTACATGTCGGGCATCTCCGCTGTCTCGCCACCGATGAGCGCGCAACGCGTCTTCTGGCAGGCCTTGGAAATGCCAGCAACTATAGCGGTGTGCGCGTCGGGTTCCAGTTTGCCAGTTGCGAAATAATCGAGGAAGAAGAGGGGTTCCGCGCCGCTGCATGCGATGTCGTTGACGCACATCGCTACGAGATCGATTCCGATCGTGTCCAGCACGCCCAGATCGATGGCGATCTTGAGCTTTGTGCCCACGCCGTCGGTTCCCGCCACGAGCACGGGCTCGCGGTATTCGGCGCCGTCCAGCGCAAAGAAACCGCCGAATCCGCCGATGTCACCCAACACACCGCGTCGCTGCGTGGCTCGGATAAGTGGCTTGATATTTTCGACAAAACGGTTTCCGGCGTCGATGTCGACTCCGGCTTTTTTGTAGGCGTCATTCATGGGTTCTGGCGCATAGCAACGCGATCGTGAAAATGCAAGCAAAGCGAACTGAGCCGTGATTCGTGAATCGTAAAATCAGCGATTCGACTCCAATATTACGAGGTTGGTAACTATTCAGGTGGCAGCCGTCAGCATATAGCTGTCAGCACTCAGCTAAATCCTGTGATCTCACAAGATTTAAGCTGAAGGCCGAGTGCTGATGGCTGAATGCTGAGCGATAGCGAGTTTTTCACCTTGACATGTCGACGAAATATGTCATAAGTAGCTATAAATATTAATGATTTTCCACATCCGGCCGACCATTTGAACATGTCCCATAAGCGAAGAAAGAGAGCGGGGGCGAGCAAGGAACGTCCCCTCATTTTGTGTTCCAACGACGACGGCGTGCAGGCCGACGGGCTTACTCACCTCTCGCGCGCGCTCGCAGGTTTGGGCAGGGTCGTCGTCGTGGCTCCCGATCAGCAGCGCAGCGCGGCCAGTCATTCAATTACGCTTCATCGCCCGCTGCGCGTAGAACAGATCTCCAGAGATGTCTATGCCGTGGACGGAACTCCCACTGATTGCATAATGCTTGGCATGCACGAGATCCTCGGACGCTGGCCCGATATTGTAGTCTCCGGCATCAATCACGGCGCAAATCTCGGCGACGACGTCCACTATTCCGGCACTGTCTCGGCCGCGTTCGAGGGCGGGATCATGGGTATTCCTTCCGTCGCCGTTTCCCTCGCAGGCAACGGCGGAAAACATTTTGCGACCGCTGCAACGATCGCCGCGCGCGTGGTGAAGAGGTCCCTTTGCGAAGGACTCCCAAGAGAGATTGTTCTCAATATCAACGTGCCGGACGTCCCGCTAAAAAAAGTTAAAGGGATACGGTTTACGACGCAGGGAAAACGCAACTATGGCGGTATTATTGTCGAGAAGGTCGATCCTCGCGGCAGGAAATATTACTGGATCGGTGGGGACGAAAGCGGATTTGAAGACGTGCCGTTTTCCGACTGCAATGCTGTTCGCGAGGGTTTTGTCTCAATCACCCCGCTACGCGTGAATCTTACGGACAAGGCGGCGCTCGACTGGCTTTCCAGATGGCGTCTCCGTGGCGCGGTAACAAGTTGAGCGGGCAAACGAGGCCTGGATGAACGAGAGGCGGAACAATTCGATGAGGAAGAACAACGGTGCGCCGGACCCGTACGCTGTGGCTCGGCGCCGAATGGTTTCAGAACAACTCATCCCAGGCGGCATCCGCGACTCCCGCGTGATCGAGGCCATGGGGCGAGTCCCTCGGCATGCCTTTGTCAGCCAGGGAATGGAGGATCAGGCATATCTCGATCGGCCGCTCCCCATCGGCATGGGGCAGACCATTTCCCAGCCTTTGATGGTCGCCATCATGACGGAGTCTCTGGCCCTCTGCGGCACGGAGCGCGTGCTGGAGATCGGCACAGGCTCAGGCTATCAGGCGGCGATACTGGCGGAACTCGTACGCGAGGTTTTCACCATCGAACGGATCAAGGATCTTTCGATACGTGCAAGGAAGATCCTCTATCGTCTGCGCTACGAGAATATCAAGCTCAGGATCGGCGACGGAACTCTTGGGTGGCCAGAAGAGGCGCCATTTGATAGAATCGTCGTCACAGCGGGTGCACCGTCCGTGCCTGAGGAACTCATGAAGCAGCTTGCTGACGGCGGGAGGCTTGTCATACCGGTCGGAGGAGAAGACGTTCAGATCCTGGATATAATTTCGCGTTCCGGCGAGGAGTTCCACAAGCACAGCATTACAGCTTGCAGGTTCGTGAAACTCGTTGGGGCGCAAGGGTGGCAATGAAGACCGTCGTTCGTCGTTCGTATTTCGTCGTTCGCAGGCCGTGATATTCACGGTTTTCGAACGACTAACGACTAACGACGAACGACGATTCACGAACGACGAGACCTGAATGGCGCATATGTTTCGATATTCTCGCATAATAATGGTGGCGATTACGCTTGCACTCGTTTCAGGGTGTGCAACTTCCTACGACAAGCGCGGCTTATATCACAGGGTTCGCAGCGGCGAGTCGATCTATCGCGTGGCGAGCATCTACGGGACAGACGCGCAGAGCCTCGCCGAATACAACAACGTGCTGAACCCCGACGGTATTGAACCAGGCACTCGTCTGTACATACCTCCGCACAAGAAGAGAGGTGCGTTCAAGCGGCTGCCCTTTGGAGAGGACGTTGGGAAGGGAGAAGTCATCAGCAATTCGAACGAAGGCGTCAAACAGCACGGGCGAAAAATGGCAAATGGCGGTGGCGAGCAGTATACGCCTCCGATTCAGGTATACAGAGGCAGATTCATATGGCCCGTGGGCGGGAGAGTCGTCTCGCCCTTTGGCTATCGCGACGGCCGCAGACATGACGGCGTCGATTTGAGCGGCTCGGACGGGACTCCTATTTATGCGGCTGCCGCAGGAAAAGTCGTGTATGCCGGCTCCATGCGCGGCTATGGAAATCTCGTGCTGATCCGTCATAAGGACAACATTTTTACAACGTACGCGCACAACAGCTCCAACAAGGTTCGCAAGGGGCAGATCGTGAAACAGGGACAGGTGATCGCCGATATAGGACACAGCGGAAGGGCGACTGGCCCTCATCTGCATTTTGAGATTCGAGATGGACAAACCGCCCGCAATCCCCTATTTTTTCTGCCCGCCCGGAACGACTCCGGCACTGCAGTGGCGCGTCGTATCGATCGCCATGATGACGACGAGGTTCCCGTAGTTCGCGCGCAGGTTAAGCGGGACGAAGTAAAGAAGAAGACCCTGGCTTCCGTGCGCAAGGGCGAAAAGGCGGCAAGCTCGAATAAAAAGACATCGATCGCGTCCGCCGACAAAAAAAAGGGCAAGGCCTCCGTCGCAAAATCTGGAACAAAGGCGTCAACTACTTCTGCAAAAAAAGCGGTAACGACTTCTTCAAAGGGGAAGGCCAATGGAACAAATGTTCAAAAAGCACATTCGCGACGTTAAGGATTTTCCGAAACCCGGGATCGTATTTAAAGACATTACGCCGCTGCTTCACAACCATGCCGCGTTCTCCGCGGCTATCGAGCGCTTTGTGGATCGGTATAAGGGAAAAGACATAGATGTCGTCGCAGGAATAGAATCGCGCGGGTTTCTCTTCGGCGCCCCGATTGCGCACCAGCTCGGGGCATCGTTTGTGCCTGTGAGAAAAAAAGGCAAACTCCCCTACAAGACGGTTGAGATCTCCTACGACTTGGAGTACGGCTCCGCGACCATCGAGATACACACGGACGCCGTGTCCAAGGGACAGCGCGTGCTCATAGTGGACGATCTGCTTGCAACAGGCGGCACAGCGGGCGCCGCATGCGAACTGATTAGAAAGCAGGGAGGAGAAGTAGTGGAATGCGCTTTTGTAGTGGAGCTGGCTTTTCTCTGCGGCCGCGAAAAGATGAAAAATACTCCGATCTTCTCGCTCGTGAATTACGCGTGATTTGTGGATCGTGACTGAGGCGTAAGCAATTTGAAAACTTGTTTGCAGACCGTTCAAAATAGCCATATGCAAGGCGCACGTCGCGACCCGACCGAGACGTCAGTAAATTGAAAACTTGTTTGTCGACGTTAAGAAATGGCGTGAGACAAGGCGGAGCGAGGAGACCGGCCGAGTCGTACTGGGAAATATTTGACAACTTGTTCGCAGACCGTTCAAAATAGCCATATGCAAGGCGCACGTCGCGACCCGACCGAGTCGTACTGAATGTACGTCGCAGGGAGTGGGCGCGACGGGCAACGCAGCAGATGGCTATTTTCAACGGTCTGCCTTGGCCCCGTAGCTCAGTGGATAGAGCACCTGCCTCCTAAGCAGGGGGTCGCGCGTTCGACTCGCGCCGGGGTCACCATAAAACCGTGAATCGTGATTCGTGAATCGTGAATCGTAACACCAGTCACGGAAAGAGTTGTGCATGAAAATACCCTTTTTCCCAAACACCGGCGATGGCACTCACTGCTTTCAGGCGGCGTTGAGGATGGCACTCGCCGTGTTCATGCCCGAACGCAAATTCACCTACTCGGAACTCGATGCGATTTCGCAGAAGATCGAGGGAAAGTGGACATGGCCCACTGCTGCGATGCTGTGGATGATCGAACAGGGTCTTGCGATCAAACTCATCGAAGATTTCGACTATGCGGATTTTGCCGCTCGGGGCGGCGAGTACCTCATCGAGCGCTACGGTGAGGAGGTCGGCCGGTCGCAGATCGATCACAGCGACGTGGAACTTGAGCGCGGCATCTCCAGGCGCTTTGCCGGGATGGCGCCGATCGAAAGGCGAATCGCCGACATCGGCGATTTGCGCAACGAGCTCGCTCGCGGTGCGGTCGTTATCGTCAACATCAACGCTGCGCCTCTGTACGGCACGGAGGGATACTCAGGGCATTTCGTAGTCGTCTGCGACATCGGCGATGACTGGATCGAGATTCACGACCCGGGCATGCCGCCGAAACCGAACTTGCGTGTTCCGCTTGAGCGCTTCACGGCCGCGTGGGCCTATCCGACACCGCGCGACAAAAACCTGCTCTCGATAAGTAGTCCATCATGACTTTCTTGCTCCTTCGACTCGCTGCGTTCGATCAAATCAGGTAAATGCCGCTTGACACTGAGAGGTCGAGTTGCTACTTTTTTCAGTGAAATCCGCAGATTACACTGAGGTGAGTGATGAACAAGTCGGAACTCATCGAAGCGATTGCTGCGAAGGCGCAGATAACGAAGAAGACTGCGGAGGACGTGGTAAATCTCATTTTCGACTCCATGGTTGAGGCCATAGCGCGTGGAGACAGAATAGAGATCAGGGGACTCGGGAGTTTCATAGTAAAGGAATACGGCGCGTATAAAGGCCGCAACCCGCGTACAGGGGAATCGATCGCGGTGAAGCCGAAGAGACTCCCGTTTTTCAAGGTCGGCAAGGAACTCAAGGAACGCGTCGACGGGGTGAAATTGGCAGACGTATCCGAAGATGCCGACACATTGAAATGATTTAGAGAATAGCAACTCTTCCGCGCCAGTGCCAGGTCACATGAGGAGGAGGATCCCATGGATCAGGACGGGCGTATTTTTTTGCTCGCGCTGCAGAAGTTCTTCTTTCACCATCCAAGAATCGCAAGAGCGATAATCGAACGCACCGGCACGGCCCAGGCGGCCTTCCTGGGCGACAGGCAAAGTCTGCGCGATTGTTTCGGAGAAAATGAGGAACTCTTTCTCAGATTCCTCGCTAACGACGGTTGGGCGCGCTTCGAACGGGAGCTCAAAGAAATTGTAGCGCGAGGAGGTAGGATCACAGGACTTGGTGCGGACGATTACCCGCAGTATCTGCTTGAAATCCACGATCCTCCTCCCTCCATCATTATAATAGGCGAAGCCGGCTGCGCTCTCTCCATGCCGTCGGTGGCGATCGTGGGTTCGAGGCTCGCGTCCAGGCGCGGGATGGATATTGCGGCGGAGATGGCCGAGGGGCTTGCAGCCGCAGGTGTTGCAGTGGTGAGCGGCATGGCCTACGGCATCGATGCGGCCGCGCACCGCGGCGCGATTCAAGGCGGAGGGGTCACGATTGCGGTGCAGGGCTGCGGCTATGACATCGATTATCCCGCCTCTCACGCAAAGCTGGCGCGCGACATAGAGCGCCACGGCCTGCGAATTTCCGAATTTCCTCCGGGAGAACCGCCGCACCCGTCGAATTTTCCTCAGCGCAACAGGATCATAAGCGGACTCTCGCTGGCCACGGTGGTCGTGGAGGCGGCCGAGAGGAGCGGAAGTCTTATCACGGCAAGATATGCGCTGGAGCAGGGGCGCGAGGTCTTTGCGGTACCTGGGCCCGCGGGTTCGTCGAACGCCCGCGGCGTGCACAAATTGATCCGCGATGGAGCGGCGCTTGTGGAATCCGCAGATGACGTACTGGCGCTCATTTCCCCGCTCGTCGCGACGGGTGCATTTTTCAAAAAACCTGGACATTTGAAAAACGATTGGGATATGGACTCACCGCTTTTAAGGGCGATCGCAACACGCGGCGAGGCGAGCGTCGACGATATCGTGTCCATAACCGGCCTGCACGCGAGCGAAGTGCTTGCAAAACTCTCGGAGCTCTCTCTTGAGGGAATCGCCTGCGAGCTTCCCGGGCGCAGATGGCGCCTGAAAGGTAAATGATGCCTAACGCACTGGTCGTAGTAGAATCGCCTGCCAAGGCCAAGACGATCAAGAAATACCTGGGCAAAGGCTATTCCGTGATGGCTTCGGTCGGTCACGTGATAGACCTGCCCGAACGCGATCTTGGTGTGGACGTCACTCACGATTTTGCGCCCAACTACGTAATCATTCGCGGAAAGGCCAAGGTCTTAAAACAAATCACCGACGCGGCGATGACCGCCGATGAGGTCTTTCTGGCGCCCGACCCCGATCGAGAGGGAGAGGCGATCGCATGGCACATCGCGGACCATATCCGCCGCAGCGCCGGCAAAGGCAAGGGCGGGCGAAAGGCGAAGGGCAAAGCAGTCGCCGCCGGGCCGCGCATCGTTCGCGCGCGATTCAACGAGATCACCTCTCACGCTATCAAGGATGCGATCAACAATCCCTCTGAGCTCGATCAAAACCTCTTCGAAGCGCAGCAGGCGCGCCGCATCCTCGACAGGCTCGTGGGTTATCGCATAAGCCCGCTGCTCTGGGAAAAGGTCCGCAGGGGGCTTTCCGCGGGGCGCGTCCAGTCGGTCGCGGTCCGCATCGTGTGCGAGCGCGAGGCCGCCATCGAAGCGTTCGTGACTACCGAGTATTGGTCCGTCGTGGCGCATCTGGAAGGCAGCGTGCCTCCGCAATTCGAGGCAAAGCTCTTAAAGATCGACGGCAAGGACGCCTCGATAGCCAATGAATCAGGCGCATCCTCGGTAGTGAATGAACTCAAAGGCGAGAAATTCCGGTTGGCGACAATCAAAAAGAGCGAGCGCCGCCGCAATCCGTCTCCGCCGTTCACGACCTCGAAACTCCAGCAGGAGGCAGCGCGAAAACTGGGTTTCACTGCCAAGAAGACGATGACCCTCGCGCAGATGCTCTACGAAGGAGTCGAGATCGGCTCCGAAGGCGCCGTGGGTCTGATCACCTACATGCGTACCGATTCAACGAGGGTCGCCGACAGCGCGATAACCGAGGTGCGCGCGTTTATAAGCGATCGCTTTGGCGTAGAATCTCTGCCGGACAAGCCGGTCGTCTACAAGAGCAAGCGAGGGGCGCAGGACGCGCACGAAGCGGTGAGGCCTACTTCCCTCAGCTATCCACCGGACGCGGTCGAACCTTATCTGGAGCGAGATGCGCTGCGCCTCTACGATCTTATCTGGAAGCGCTTTGTGGCCTCTCAGATGAAGCCGGCTGTCTACGATCAGACTTCGTTCGACGTGGAGGCGGGAAGATTCCTCCTGCGCGCGACGGGTCAGGTCCTCAAGTTTCCTGGCTTCATCTCCGTATATATAGAAGGCGAGGATGAAATCGCGGAGAAGGACGAGGAGGAAAATCCCACGCTGCCGGATTTGAAAGAAGGCGAGATCTTAAAGGTCGTCGAGATCGATCCGAACCAGCATTTCACGCAGCCTCCGCCGCGCTTCACCGAGGCCTCGCTCGTCAAGGAGCTGGAAGAAAAAGGGATCGGGCGGCCGTCGACTTACGCCTCGATCATGAGCACGATACAGGACAAGGGCTACGTGAAAAAACTCGAGGGACGCTTTCGGCCATCTGAACTCGGCAAACTGGTCAACGAGCTGCTGGTGGCAAGTTTTCCTGCGATACTTGACGTCGGTTTCACCGCGCAGATGGAGGGCGAGCTTGACGATGTGGAGGAAGGGCGTCGAAGCTGGATAGCGGCGCTGCGCGACTTCTACACGCCTTTTGAGAGCGCGCTTTCGCAGGCGCGTTCCACGATGCGCAACGTGAAGCGCGAGCAGGTGACTACCGATATAGTCTGCGAAAAATGCGGCAATCCCATGGTAATCAAGTGGGGGCGTCACGGCGAATTTCTCGCCTGCTCTACCTATCCTCAGTGCCGCACGACCAAGGAATTCGTTCGCAGGGAAGACGGGGGAATCGAGGTCCAGAAAGAACTTCAGTCCGATGAGCGCTGCGATATCTGCGGCAGCCCCATGCTCAAGAAGCGAGGGAAGTTCGGCGAATTTCTGGCATGCTCCAGGTATCCCGAATGCAAGGGGACGAAATCAATAGGCACAGGCGTCACCTGCCCTGAGTGCGGCAAGGGGCAACTGGTGCAGAAGCGCTCCAAGCGCGGCCGCATATTCTACGGATGCGCCCGCTATCCATCATGCAAATTCGCCCTGTGGGACAAACCGATTCCTGGCCCATGCCCTGACTGCGGTTCGCCCGTGCTCGTGGAGAAAACGAGAAAGGGTGGAGCGCCGTATGTGGCCTGTCCAAAGCCGGAATGCGGGTATAAGAAGAAGACGGAAGAGTGATTAGAGGGGAACGATTTTGATCGATTTCACGCTTCCGAAATTGCCGGCTGACCAGAGCGTCACTTCAAAACCCAGATTAATGCTGCCGCCGCTTGCGTCGAAGTCCAGTGACTGCGCTTCTCCGATCTGTGCGCCATCCTTGTCATAGATACTATACGCGATGCGGTATCTGTCTGGCTGCAATCTCGTGACAGAATACCTCATCCTTATGGGGATTCCCTTTATTCCATTAGTTCCATCGAAGAGGAGGGTTCTCCTTTCCTCGACAAAGGTTCCGTTCGTCACGCGAAGCCGCATGTTGACATCGCCGAACGGTTTTACAAGACGAGCGCCGGCAGCGTCGGTAGGAAGAGGATTATCTACAAGAGGTACGCCGTTGTCTGTGGAACTGTTTGTGGTCTGACCGGTGGACGGAGGTGACGGCTGTGATGGCGATTGAGGTTTTTGCGGTGCAGTAGTTACTTTCGTTATCGTGTAACCGAATCCGGCAATTATCGGCGCCAAACTGACGCACTCGTCCTGATTGCTCGCGGAAAATGATCGCTCGGCGGTTTCCAGAGTATATGGACCTTTCGTATTTGAAACGCAGGAATCTACTGCAGCCTTGCACGCGCTATTTTGAGGCGTTCCCGGAGTCGAGCGGGCGTCGCATCTGGCGCGCAGATTTTCCGGTGCGGCCGGGGGCTTCTGTACGTTGTTGCCAGGGCCCGCCTGCCGACCTCCGCCGGACGGAGATGCGCTACCCGCTGCGGAGCTGTTTGCGCTCCTGCCGCCTGGGGCAGGTGCGGCTGGCGGTTGGGAATTCGGCCTGCCGGTAGTGACCCGTTTGATCGTGTATCCGAAGCCGGCAATGATCGGCGCCATGCTCATGCACTCATCCTGAGTATGCGCTGAAAATAATTGTTGATCCGTCTCGAGCGTGTAGGGACCTGCCGCATCGGAGGAGCAGACTTCCATCGCCGCCTTGCATGCGTCGTTCGGAGGAGTACCCGGAGTTGCACGCCCGTCGCATCTCTGTTGTGCGGTTTTCAGCTGCGCCTGCCGTTGTTCGCACGAGCGGCGCAATTCTTCCGTTTTCAAAGCGCTGCAGTTGTTTGTTCCTTTAACGGGGTCTGCCATGATAACATCTCCGATCACCCTCACCCTTCCCTCTCCCTTCAAGGGAGAGGGTGGCGGAAACCCCGCAGCAGGCTGCGGGGAATCATCTCATTGATCTTTGTATCGGCATTACGCGCAGAAAGTTGCGCACTTTCAACGGACGCCGCGTCAATGGGTAACGCGGCGTGTAAGGGGGCGTCCGATTGATGTCGCGCTGCGCCTTTTGCCGCGCGAACCTTCCTGTTAAATATCACGCAACATTTTTCGTGCGCAGACGAAAAGGGGCTGTATGGGCGATTCTTCGACAGACCGATTCCGCGGATGGCTAACGCCATCGTTCAAGGCGGCGCTTTTTCTCATGGTGCTGGCCGCGGTATGCCTTGTGCGCATTGATAGCGCGCTCTCCAGTCTCTCAGACATTTACCCTGCGGCGCATACGATTATCCGTGCAAAAATAAAGATACCGCCCATCACGGTAATAGACAGCGACGTGGACAGTGATGGCGATGGTCTGCCAGACAGCGAGGAGGGGGTTCGCGACAGCGATGGCATGTTGGGAACTGACGAAACAGACCCGAAGAATGCCGATACGGACGGGGATGGCGTTTCGGATGGGGAGGAACGGCGGATAGGTACGAAACCTACTCGTTGCGATACCGATGAAGACGGGCTTTCAGACGGGGTCGAGCTGGGTGCTATTCAACCGGAGGATGTCAACGGCTGCCACGGCCTGCAGGCCGCGGGCACGAACTTCAGGAATCCGCATGCGCTGGATCCTCTGAATCCTGATTCCGACGGCGACGGCTTGAAGGATGGAGAGGAAGACGCGAACGGAAACGGCTGGCTCGATCCAGATGAGACCGATCCTACAATCGTCGATACGGACAGGGACGGCGTCGATGATGGAGTCGAGACAAAGGGAGATTTCGACGGCGACGGCCTTCCCGACTTCGATGTACAGCTGGTGCAGGGGGAAGGAGACTGCCGTCCGCCGAAGAGCGTCTCCGATGTCGACTGCGACGCAATTCCCAACGCGCGCGACGACGACTCTGACAACGACGGCTGTCCCGACGCTCAGGAGGGCGGATGGGTCGATGCCAATGCCAACGGCATTCCCGATCTCTATGATAATGAGGCAAAGGCATGTCCAGAGACCTCTGAGAGCAAGCCGGCTCAGGGAGATACCGCAGGCGGCGCCGGCGACGGAGATGACCAGGGCGGAGCGCTCGGACAATTTTCTTTCCCGAGGGACGGTTACGACGGCGCTTCGTGCTCGCTCATCCACAGGGAGGGCGATGCAGGGCTCATCACTCTTCCGAGACTCGCGGGCCTTCTTCTGCTGGCGGTAGTCGCTCTTGGCGCCGCCTTGTCGCTTACCTCCGGCCGTCGCGTCTAAATATTCTTTTATGCGACAAACTAGTTGATTTATCTGCCCTTCTTTCTGTAAAATCAGTCAACATAACCCGGGGGGAGTATGAAAGGTCTCATAGACCGTTTTTCGTCCTATATGCAGCACGAGAGGATGGTCTCACCGCATACACACAAGAACTATCTGGTGGATATACAGCAATTTTCAGCTTTCCTTGAGTCAAAGTATCCAGGCATGACAAGCGGTGTGGCAGGGCGCATGGGCGAGTTGGATGCGTCCGTCGTACGCGAATACATGGAGAGGCGCTGGTCGAGCCTCTCAGCTTCCTCGATGGCCCGCAAACTTGCATCGCTTCGTACGTTTTTCAACTTCTGCATGCGCGAGAAGTTGATGGAAAAGAATCCTGCAAAGGAAGTGGCCACGCCCAAGATACCTAAGCGCGTGCCGAAATTTCTCACGGTGGACGAGGTCTTCGCTCTCATCGATGCGGCAGCAGGCGAAGACGTGCTGGGCGCGCGCGATCGGGCGATACTTGAATTGCTCTATGCGTCCGGCCTGCGCGTGAGCGAGCTCGTGGGGCTCAACATAGAAGATGCCGATCTGCAATCGGCGACCGTTCGCGTCCTTGGAAAGGGGCGCAAGGAACGCATCGTTCCGATGGGCGGCAAGGCAGTGGCGGCGCTTGGCGTGTATCTGGGCAAGAGATCGGTTCTCCCCACGCACCCGGCCCAATCGTGGCTCTTCGCAAACAGGCATGGCGGACGCCTGACAGCGCGCTCCATCGAGCGCCTGCTTACAAAATACCTGCGCCGCTGCGGCCTGCAGAAGACCGTCACTCCTCACGTGCTCCGGCATACGTTCGCCACTCATCTGCTTGGACAAGGCGCCGACATGCGCGGCATCCAGGAACTTCTAGGTCATTCGAGCCTCTCCACCACACAGAAGTATACGCACGTAGGAATCGAAAACCTGATGAAGGCCTACGACGAAGCGCATCCAAAAGCGTAACACCAGTCGTTCGTCTTTCGTCGTTAGTCGTTCGTGAATCGTCGTTCGCAAGCCGTTGCGACGTGTTTTTAGTTGATCTACTGCTCATCCCTTTGGTACACCTCGCGCCGATCTTCATTCGTTAGTGATTCAGTGGAAGGAGAGTTCCATGTTCAACGCCACCACAATCCTCTGCGTTCGCCGTGATGGAAAGGTAGCAATAGGCGGTGACGGTCAGGTTAGCTTCGGCAATACGGTCATCAAGAGTTCGGCCAACAAAATCCGCACCATGCGCAATGGAGAGGTTCTGGCGGGCTTTGCAGGCTCCAGCGCCGACGCCTTTACGCTCTTCGAGCGGTTCGAGGGGAAGCTTGAGCAGGCCCGTGGCAACCTCACCAGGGCCGCCGTCGAACTTGCCAAGGAATGGCGCACCGACCGCGTGCTGAGACGCCTTGAGGCCATGATGATAGTCGCCGACCGAGAGAATACGTTCACTATCTCGGGAACGGGCGACGTGCTTGAGCCGGACGATGGAATCGCAGCAATCGGGTCGGGCGGCCCATACGCCATGTCCGCGGCGCGGGCACTGATAAGGCATTCGAACCTCGATGCGCGGGCCGTAGTGGAGGCGGCAATGAACATCGCTGCAGGTATCTGCATCTACACCAACGACAACATAAACATCGAGCATCTCGCATGACTGAGACTAATTTCACCCCCAGAGAGATCGTTTCAGAACTCGACCGCTTTATCATCGGTCAGGGAAAGGCCAAGCGCTCGGTGGCTATCGCCTTGCGCAATCGCTGGCGCCGCAGGCAGGTTGACGCCTCACTTCGCGACGAAATTGTTCCCAAAAACATCATAATGATCGGGCCTACCGGCGTGGGCAAGACAGAGATAGCACGGAGGCTGGCGCGGCTGGCGCAGGCGCCATTCATTAAAGTGGAGGCCTCGAAGTTTACCGAAGTCGGATACGTGGGCAAGGATGTTGAGTCCATGATCCGAGAGCTCACCGAGATCGCCGTGAAGATGGTGCGCGAGGAAGAGACGTCGAGAGTGCACGTTCGAGCGCAGGAGCACGCCGAAGAACGGTTGCTGGACCTGCTTCTGCCGGGTTCGGAAACTGAAGAGGCACGAGAGGTTCCACCAGGCGGCGATTCTACCGAGGCGGATGCCTTGGCACAGGCAGATCATCAGCGTCGGCGCGCTGCAACGCGCGAACGGCTGAGAGAGTTGCTGAGGAAGGGTGCGTTGAACGAACGATCCGTGGAGATAAAGCAGCAGCCTCGATCAGCAGTTCCTTCAGTAGAAGTGGTGGCGGCATCCAGCCTTGAGGAGATGAGTTCCAATATCCGCGATATGTTTTCCAATATGTTCGCCGGCGGACAGAAACATCGCCGAATGAAGGTACCGGAGGCGCTGGCATTTCTTGCGGAGGAAGAGGCTGCGAGGCTCATCGACATGGACGCCGTGGTCCGAATGGCGGTAGAGCGCGTCGAACAGAACGGCATAGTCTTCCTCGACGAGATCGATAAGATCGCGAGCCCCAGGGGCGGCGAACACAGCTTTGGTCCGGACGTCTCGCGCGAAGGTGTTCAGCGCGACATCCTTCCGATAGTTGAGGGCTCCACGGTAACCACGAAGTACGGCGTGGTGCGAACCGATCACATCCTCTTTGTAGCGTCGGGCGCGTTCCACGTATCGAAGCCGTCCGATCTCATCCCCGAACTTCAGGGACGTTTCCCTATACGCGTGGAGCTGGATTCGCTTACAAAAGAGGATTTCTACCGAATACTCACGGAAACCGAAAACTCGCTGGTCAAGCAGTACAAGGCGATGATCGCGACCGAAGGCGTGGAAATCGAATTCGGAGAAGATGCGCTCAAGGAGATATGCGATTTTGCCGCAGAGGTAAACTCTCAGATGGAAGACATAGGTGCCAGACGCCTTCATACCGTTATGGAAAAACTCTTGGAAAAGATTTCGTTCGACGCCCCGGAACTAGGGCGCAAAAAAATAGCGATAGATCGCAACTATGTACAGCAGCAGCTCGCTGAAATCGTAAAGGATCGAGACCTGACGAGATACATCCTATAGGGAGGAACAATGGTACGGCATCTGCTGTCGCTGTTCGATCTCACGGCTGTCGAAGTTGAATCGCTCATGAAAAGATCCGCGGAACTTAAGGCCATGCAGAAGGCAGGGAAGCGCCATCGTCCGCTCGAGGGCAAGACTCTCGGAATGGTCTTTGAAAAATCCTCCACGCGCACACGCGTATCGTTTGAGGTCGGCATGTTCCAGCTCGGTGGACACGCGCTCAATCTCACGACGCAGGCATCTCAGCTCGGCCGCGGCGAAACATACGAAGATACTTCGCGCGTGCTCTCGCGCTACGTGGATTGCATAATGATGCGCACGTTCGAGCAGACCCGCATCGAGCGAATGGCGGCGGGAGCATCTGTGCCTGTAATCAACGGGCTTTCGGATCTCCTGCACCCCTGTCAGGTCCTCACGGATATCTTCACCGTCATCGAAAACCGCGGTTCGGTACGCGATCAGATTATTTCCTATGTCGGCGACGGCAATAATATGGCCAACACCTGGATCCAGGCGGCAATCCTTCTGGGATTTGAGCTCAGGCTCGCCTGCCCCGAGGGCTACACGCCTGCCGCGCTCATTCTCGATAAGGTCAAGAGCGGCGGCCACAAGAATATAAGAGTAACTCGGGATGCAAAGGAAGCTGTGGAAGGATGCGATGCCATCAATACCGATACCTGGATCAGCATGGGCCAGGAGGGAAGCGGCGAAGATGCGAAGCACAAGCTTTTTGCGCCGTATCAGGTGAATGCGAAATTATTGTCTTACGCAAAAAAAGATGCGATCGTCCTGCATTGCCTACCGGCGCATCGCGGAGATGAAATAACGGATGAGGTGATGGACGGACCTCATTCCAGAGTTTTTGACGAGGCCGAGAACCGGCTGCACGTGCAGAAGGCGATACTTGAGATGTACATGCACTCGTAAATCGTGGATCGTGGTTCGTGTATCGTAAAATCCTAAGTGTATTACGATCCACGAACCACGATCCACGAACGACGAAAGAGGTACGCAATGTCCAACGTAGTTGTGGTCGGCACTCAGTGGGGCGACGAGGGCAAGGGGAAGGTGATAGATCTGCTCACGCCCTCAATAGACGTGGTAGTCAGATATCAGGGCGGAGCCAACGCAGGCCACACCGTAGTAATCGGCGAAGAGAAAACAATTTTGCATCTGGTGCCGTCTGGCATATTGCACGAGCGCTGTCTGTGCATCATCGGCAACGGCGTGGTGCTCGATCCGAAGGTCTTGATCGACGAGATAGACGGACTGCATCAACAGGGCTATCTCAAGAATCCATCCCGTCTTGCGATCAGCCGTAACGCGCATCTTGTACTTCCTTACCATAAGCTCATCGACCAGCTTCGCGAAGAGGCGATGGGCGCCTCCCGCATTGGAACGACCGGCCGCGGAATCGGGCCGGCCTATGAGGATAAAGTGGCGCGCATCGGCATACGCGCCGGCGACCTTATAGATCCCGATCTCTTCAGGAGCAGGATAGAGGACGTGCTTCCGTTCAAGAACAGGCAGATTGAAATGCTGGGCGGGAAGCCCTTCGATTCTTCCGAGTTGCTAGAACTCGGCGCAGAATGGTCGAGGAGACTTTCGCGTCACGTCGTCGATGCGGAGGGCCTGTTGCACGGAAAGATCAGAACCGGCGCGCGCATTCTCTTCGAGGGCGCCCAGGGGACGGCGCTCGATGTCGATCACGGAACGTATCCGTACGTAACTTCATCAAATACTGTCGCCGGTGCGGCATGTTCCGGCGCGGGCGTCGGCCCCACGATGATCGACGACGTGCTCGGTATCACAAAGGCGTACACGACTCGCGTGGGCAATGGGCCCTTTCCCACCGAACTCAATGACGAGATCGGCGAGCACCTACAGCAGCGCGGTAAGGAATTCGGTGCCACGACAGGGCGCAAACGCCGCTGCGGTTGGTTCGATGCTGTGGTAGTGCGCCATGCGGCGCGCGTGAACGGACTCACAATGCTCGCGGTGACAAAGCTGGACGTACTCTCCGGACTCGAGACAATAAAGATCTGCACCGGCTACAGGACAGACAATGCCGTCGTGGACGAGTTCCCATCCTCGATATCGCAGTTTGTGGGGGTCACGCCGGTATACGAACAGATGCCAGGATGGACTGACGATATCTCATCAGCGCGAAGCGAGGCCGAGCTGCCGTCTGCTGCGAAGGCTTACGTGGCGCGAATAGTCGAGTTGACCGGCGTTCCCATCTCGATCATCTCCGTGGGGTCGGAGCGCAGCGCGCACATCACTCTCTCCAATCCGTTTGCAAAATAGAATCCCATCATGGACGTCACCCACCATGCTGTGGCGGTTCTTCGGATGTTCGATATAGAGCCCATGCCTCTCGATCGACTTCTTGAGAGGTATCTTTCTCGTCATCGCGAAATAAACAGCAGATTGAGGCGCGCGATCTCTGACGCCGCGTTCTGCGTAATGCGCTGGCGCCGCAGGATCGACGGATTTCTCATCTCCTCGGGCGCAGCCAAACCTGATGACGCGATGAGGGTGCGCGCTTGTCTTCGCGCGAATCCGGCTCTGGAGTACGCCAGCAACAGCAGTGATAAAGGAATTGAGATCCCGTCCGAAGTTTTTTCTCCAGATTTGACTATGCCTGGGCGTTTTCCTGGCGGAATAGCGGCGTTTCACTCCTTTCCGGATTTTTTGTACGAAAAGCTCGTCGCTCAGTATGGAGAAAAGGGGGCCGCTCGAATGGCGTGCGCCCTCAATTCTCAGTCGAGGCCCTCCCTTCGCGTCAATTCAATGCGTACTACGCTCGATGAAGCGATACGGATGCTGAATTCGGCGGGCGTCGAAGCAGAACCTAGCGGACGTTCACCTTATGGGCTCAGGCTTTTTCGGCGCATAACACTCGGCTCTGTAGATGCATATTCCAGAGGTCTTGTGGAGGTGCAGGATGAATCGAGTCAGCTTGCGGTGATCGCTGCCGATCCAAAAGAAGGAGAGACGGTGCTCGATGCATGCGCCGGCGCGGGCGGCAAATCGCTCATGATTGCGATGCTCATGGGAGGCCGCGGCAGGATCATCGCGTCAGACGTCGATTCCACGAAGCTTCGAGAGCTTTCGCGCAGGGCCTCGCGGGCCGGACTTTCCATGATCGAGATACTGGCCGCAAAGGATCTATGCAGAAAGGCTCATACTTTCAAAGGTGCGTTCGATCTGGTCTTTGTAGATGCGCCATGCACAGGCACTGGCACGCTGCGCAGGAGCCCGGATCTCAAGTGGCGGCTCAATCCTGAAGATGTGAGGCAGAGTGTCGTTGAACAGAAGGCCCTGCTCACTCGCTATGCGGACTGGGTTCGGCCGGGCGGTCGTCTTGTGTATGCGACCTGCAGCATCCTCCGCGACGAGAACGAGAATATAGTAGAAGATTTTTTGCGTTCGAAAAATTATCGAGTGATAGGTGTAGGCGCAATTCTTGCCCGGAGAGAGATCGATACCAAAGGGATCACAGCCGAAGGCGGTTATCTCGCGACAGATCCGCGGGAAGGTGAGTGGAATGGTTTCTTCGCAGCATCGATGCAGCGCATAGAATAAAACCGAGACTGGTTTGTCAGGCGCCATTTCCCCCTTTCAACAAGCCCCTAACTCGGGCATTAGCGGTGGCTACCTGAGCAACCCATCTCGGCATATCAATTATAGCAAATAATTATCTTTGCCCGCAAGCGGCAAAAATTTATCCAAGCTGTCGCAGAATGTTATCCAATTTCTTGCCAAATGTTATCCAATCGGCATAATGCATTCTCAAACCTGCGAAAGGTTTGAATATTTTTTGTGTTGTCGAAAGTGAAAGGTTCTGGTACTGAGGCAAATCTTCAGTATCAATTGTGAAAGAGCTATCAACCAATTACGGCGGGTCTGCTGCCAGCATATGGAGGCCATGATGAAGACAAAGGATGTGCTTACGACATTTGAGGCCGCTCGCATTTGCCGCGTGAGCTACAACACAATTAAGAACTGGATCAAACGAGACCTGCTGTCGGCATACAGGACGGCGGGCGGACATCTGCGAATCAAGAATGACGATCTGCAGGTTTTCTGCCGCGAGCACGGCATTCCAATGGATGAGCATGCCGAGCCCATACACAAGAAAGTGTTGATAGTGGATGATGAAGAAGCCATACGCATTGCACTTCGTGACTCACTCGGCAAGTATCCCGAACGACTCGATATCTATGAAGCGTCAGATGGTTTTGAAGCCGGTTCTATGATGGAATCCACAAGGCCCGACGTAGTTATACTCGATCTCGTGATGCCGGGCATGGACGGTTTTAAGGTATGCCAGAGCATAAAAAATTCGCCGGCGCTTTCGCATGTGCGCATAATGGTGCTCACCGGTTTTCCATCCGAACGCAACATCGAACGCGTCTCTGAGCTTGGCGCCGACGTCTGTCTTGCAAAGCCGATCGATCAGAGAGTTCTATATGAATCTATAGAGAATCTGCTCAAACCGAGGCCCGGCGTGCGCGCCGTGAAAAGAAAGAAAGGAAAGAAGAAGGTCTGATCCAATTCACACGAGGGGCTTGATGGTGAGAAGCAAGAAGCGGATCGGTGTCGATCCGAAACAGCTCTACGGCACACTTGTAGAGGCGAATGACGACCTGATTTTTGTAGTGGGTCTTGACGGACGTTACGTCCTTTTCAATGAGCGTGGACTCAATAAATGCGGCTTCAGCAGGAAAGATGTTATAGGAAAAACGCCCGTACAAGCCTTTGGCAGGAAACTCGGTACGCCATTCCACAAAAATAATGCGCAGGTCTTGAAGAGCGGCAAGCCGCTTCTGTTGCAGGAGTGGATACAGCTGGCGGACGGCCTCAGGTGTATCTCGACTCAGCTGATTCCCATATTCGGCAAATCAGGAAGCGTATCGGCCCTCATGGGCATAGGACATGACGTAACCGAGTCGAAGCGCATGACGGAGGATCTTCAGATTTCGGCAAGACAATTCGAGTCGCGCTATGGACAGTGGGTGCATCATGAAAATATCGTTAAGGAGATAATCAAACAAGCCATTCCGAGTCGTCCGATCGATGAGTTCCTCGGCGAGGTTACCCGAATCCTGGGCGAGGGCCTTTCCGTAAGCCGCGCGTTTATCTTCGAATACGATCAGATACGTCAAAAAGCCTCCAACAAACATGAATGGGTGGCAGATGGCATTCCACCTCTCATCGATCATATGCAAGACGTACCTGTCTCATCGCAGCCATGGTTGAGCAAGGAGATGCTGGCGGGGCGTCTCGTTTGCGTTGACGCCGGTGGCAATTGCCCGTCGCCGGAGCTGCGGGAGCTACTCGAGAGACAGGGAGTCAAGTCGTCTCTCATGATACCGATATTCACTTTTGGAAATCCTTACGGTTTCATTGGGTTCGATGAATGTTCGGACAAGGCGCTGTGTAAGATGATGGACATCGAACTCATGCACGGCATCGTCCGAATCATCGCGCAGCAGATCGAACGTAACCGGCTCGAGACGGATATCCTTGCATCGGAACGACTTGCCGCGATAGGGCGCCTGACCGCGAGTTTTACGCACGAGATCAATAATCCTCTGCAGAGCATAATTCTGCACCTTGATAGCCTCAAGGACCACGTGGACGACGAAGGCCGTCGTGAATTGGGTTTTGTGGCCGATGGATTCAATCGCATAGCCGGGATTGTGGCCGGGCTCATCAGCGTGAAAAAGGGATCCGAACAGAAGCGCGATCTGGATCTCAATACCCTTCTCCGAAGCGCCTATAAGTTGATCGCGCATTTGATAGATATGAAGGGTATCAACGTAAGGTGGAACTTGGATGAGAAATTGCCGCTGTTTTGCGGCGACGGCGCCAAGCTGCAGCAGGTATTTATCAACGTGATGCTCAATGCGTACGACAGCATGGAGAGGGGTGGAGAGCTTGAAATAGCCTCTTCTCCTGGAGGCTGCCATCTGACCGTAGAGATAAACGACACTGGTTGTGGAATAGAAACGGAGTCGCTTCCTTATATCTTCGAGCCGTTCTTTAGAACAAAGGAAAAATCCGGAGCAGGGTTGGGCCTGTTTGTATCGCACTCCGTCATTGCAGAACACGGCGGCAAGATCGAGGTGCAGAGCGCCAGGGGATTGGGTACCAAGGTCAAGATACTCCTGCCGCTCAAGCGCAAGTGCGCTCACGTGAAGAGAAGCGAATAGAACTCATTTCATAAATTCCCCTCCTTTGTAAGGAGGGGTAGGGGAGGTAGAACAGGGCCTATCCCTCTGTACCCTCTTTTCACCCTCCGGCTCGCGCCTTCGGGTGCTTCCTCGGCCACCCGCTCTGCGGGTACCCGGCCTCGGTCGGTCGGCTCGCGCACACACTCGCCGACACTTCATCGTCATATGCACTCCTTCGGAGTGCTCAAGCCATTGAAGGTCGTCGAACAGGAGCCTTTCAGCTCCGTTCGAGTCCGTGGAAGCAAAAAAATACGGAAGGGCAAAAGCCCTTCCGTATTTTTTGCGACCCCAACGGGACTCGAACCCGTGCTGCCGCCGTGAAAGGGCGGTGTCCTAACCGCTAGACGATGGGGTCTTGAATTCAGTGAGAAGCGTAAAGAACGAACTGAGAAGTTACTTCATACTTCTCACTTTTCACTTCCCACTGTTTTCAGGGTGAGCCGCCCCGGATTCGAACCGGGGACCCACGCCTTAAAAGGGCGTTGCTCTGCCGACTGAGCTAGCGGCCCATATCTAAAGGCGGCGCAAGCTAACAGAAGGTTTTTTTATTGTCAATTCAACCGTGTCTTCTTTTTTATTTGACAACTAACAGGCGATACTCAAGATAAGGGCCCTAAACCCAATCGTAACCAAAGGAGGGGATGTATGGCAAATGAAACACTGGTGGTCGTCTCTAAGGTGAAGGATTACGTGAAGACGAAGGGCCTGCAGACTTCCGAAACGGCGATCGATGCGCTGTCAACTGCCGTGCGCGAAGTCCTCGACAAGGCCGTAGAGCGGGCCAAGGACAATGGCCGTCAGACGGTAAAGGATCGCGACATCTAAATTCCGCGTTGGCGTATAAAAAGGGCTTGGCTCTGCCAAGCCTTTTTTTATGTCTATATCCTGCTCATGATCGATGTAGCCCTTCGTTTAGGAAATCCTGAGCCTCTATGCCGGTCATAAAATTTAGGCTTTGGCAGTATTGACGCGAGATATGCGGCTTCATACGGCGTCAGGTTTGTTGCATTCTTGCCGAAGTAATGCCTGGCCGCTGCCTCTGCGCCATATATACCATTCCCCCACTCGACAACATTAAGGTATATTTCAAGTATGCGATCCTTTGAAAGCTCCCGCTCCAGCTTCAGAGCGATAAGCAGTTCACGGAACTTTCGCAGCAGAGACTTGTCCGGCGTGAGAAAGAGGTTGCGTGCAACCTGCATCGTGATCGTGGAAGCCCCGCGCGCAAAACGCTTCTTTTTGAGATTGTATTCAGCGGCCCGCTTCATCGCCTCCCAGTCAAAACCCTGATGCTCGTAGAAAAGGTCGTCTTCGGCCTCCACCACGGCCCTTTTTAGATAAGGCGATATCTTCGAAAGCGGCCGCCACTCGTGTTTGATTTCCGGATTAGGATCATTGCGCATGTAGGAAGTCGTATCCGGATTGAACCAGATAAGCTGCAGCACGGGCGGCGTTCCAACGTGCATGCTGAGCCCCCAGAACCAGAACAGGCCGATCATGGTTACGATCGCCAGATATATCGAGCGCTTGCGTTCCATCGACTCCACCTCGCTCGCGATGATGTGCAGTGTCATGTCAATAATCAAGTATTTTGTGGCGTCCTCCATTGGACTTGATATGGAAGAACACTTCTGTATATTGCCGCGCCTTGAGGCCCTTCCGGCCGCGGAGGAAACATGGCGATAAAATCCGACCGATGGATCAGATCGATGGCGAGAGAGTGCGGGATGATAGAACCGTTTGAGGAGAAACAGATCCGCACCGGCATTTCATATGGACTGGCATCATACGGCTACGACTTTCGCATCGGCACAAAGTTCAAGATATTCGAACCTGCAGGCACGGGCATTATGGACCCGAAAGACTTTGCGCACGTTCATTTCCGCGATTTCACGGGAGAGGTATGCGAGATACCGCCGAACAGCTACGTCCTCGGCAGCACGGTGGAGTATTTCCGCATCCCCCGCGACGTGATCACGATCTGCTTCGGCAAGTCCACGTATGCGCGCTGCGGCGTTCAGATACACGTAACGCCGTTCGAGCCGGAGTGGGAGGGGCATGCGACCATCGCCATCTCCAACGCCACGCCGCTGCCTGCGCGCATCTACGCCGGAGAAGGCATCGGGCAGATACTCTTCCTGGGCGCCGAGGATATTTGTGAAGTCTCCTACGCCGACAAAAAGGGCAAATACCAGGCACAAAAAGAAATAACTGTATCAAAAGGACACGGATAAAGGACATCACACCCCTCCTTTGTAAGGAGGGGCAGGGGGAGGTAGATCATGGCTGCATCAGCGGTCTACCCCTCCCACCCTCCCCTTACAAAGGGGAGGAGCCGCTGCACTTGGATTTGAGGGAATTATGCACGAACTGCGCACATATTATAATCTCAGCGAGGCGAACGAACTTGTGCCTCGCCTCGAATATCTCTTCTCCGAACTGGCGCGTATTCAGGAGAGGGTGAATACCCTGAGCCGCACCGCAAAGAGATCGTCCGATTTCTCGACTCTTCACGCGGACGAGCGCGTGCGCACCCTCTCAGAGGAATATCTCCGCCGTCTGCACGAGATAGGCGAACTGGGCGTGGTAGTGGAAGATGCCGATCATGGCATCGTACGCTTCTATTCGTGGTTCGGCGGTGAGGAAATCTGCCTCTCCTGGCAGTATGGCGAGCCGGAGGTGAGGCACTGGCATTGCGTGACTGAGCCGGCAGCCGCACGCCGCTCTCTTGTGCAGCTGCAGAAGAATCTGAAAAAACACCGCCGCTTGCATTGAAACCGGTCTGTGGTATTTTCTTTGCCTGATGGCCTATCAGATCGACAGAAACGAGAAGATGTCGCTTTGGGAGAGATCATATCTCCCGGAGATCATACGCGGCCTCGCCACTACGGCACGTCACTTTATCAGGAATCTCATCCACATAGATCGTCGTATCACGATCGAATATCCAGAGGAGAAGAAGCGCCTCCCGCCTGGCTATCGCGCGGAGCACAGGCTCATGCGCAGGGCCGACGGCTCAATCAGGTGCACCGCATGTATGCTCTGTGTTGCCGCTTGTCCCGCTGATTGCATTACCGTCGAGGCCGAGGAAGTATCCGATCCGGCAGTTGAAAAGCGCGCGAGGAGTTTTGTGATCGACGAACTGCGCTGCGTATTCTGCGGGCTCTGCGTCGAGGCCTGCCCGTGCGACGCCATACGCATGGACACGGGCCGCTATGAAAACGCCGCTTTCAGCCGCACTCCGCTCATCTACGACAAGGAAAAACTCCTGGGCAATTCCGCCAAAGGCGCAAGCGAGCTATCCAGTTCGCTCTAAGCTCGCCGCTGTTCCATGCCATGAAGTCCGCTGTTCCTCCTCCGGGCCGGCGGGACGAATCGACACGGAGTTCATCGAGCTCATACGCGCATATCAGCGTATATCGAGCCAATGCGTTCCCGATCGCCCGGCGGCCCTGAGGAGAAACAGCTCATTTTCTGCCTTAACTCAAATTGCGTAGAGGCACATAGCAAGCGCGGATTTCGCCCTCCCGCCGAATGAACGGGAACGCGATGGCTCAGAATCCGCCGTTAGCCTTAAGAGTTGATTATTACTCCGTGTCGACTCATTCGCCGGGAGGGCGGGAGCCGCGCGTACTCTGTGGCACGGAGCCGCTCTGTACTTCGTAGCACGGAGTTGTTCAGCGTTGCTTGCGTTTCTCGCGTTGCCGGCGTTGCTTGCAGGTTGTGTTATTGGCGTTGACATCGTGCTGATCGAATCGGATTATCGCGCGTCATGGATCTGAAAGATTACTACAAGGTGCTGGGCGTGGGGCGCGCTGCCACCGATGACGAGATAAAGAAGGCCTACCGCAGGCTCGCAAAAAAATATCATCCGGACGTCAACAAGGGTGAAAAAGACGCAGAGGAGAAATTCAAGGACATCTCCGAGGCGTACAACGTTCTCTCCGATCCGGAGCAGCGAAAGAAATACGATATCATGCTCCAGTTCGGCGGCGAGGGACCGGCACAGGGCGGATACGGTGGATACCGGTGGGAGCCTGGCGCGCAGCAGGGCGCGGGTTTCGACTTCGGCAACGTAGACCTCGGGGACCTCTTTTCCGAGCTCTTCGAAATGGGCGGTGTGCGCAGGGGCGCCTATAGGCAGGGCGGGGGAAGGCGCGCCGCAGGGCCAGAGGCCCCGGTCAACGGCCACGATACGTACGCGGACGTGGATATTGACTTCAAAGAGGCGATCGACGGCACCGAGCGCAAGATCTCCATCCGCCGGGGCGACAAGGTGGAGCATCTGAACGTCAGGGTCCCACCCGGCGTGGATAACGGCTCAAAGGTCCGCGTGGCTGGTAAGGGTCAGCCCGGTTTCGGCGGTGGGAGTTCAGGAGATCTCTTTCTGAGGATTCACGTGAAGCCCGACCCTGTCTTCTGGCGCGAGGATACAGACGTCTACACTGAGGTTCCAATCACTATATATGATGCGGTCCTTGGTGCTACGGTTGAGGTGCCCACTCTGGAAGGACATGCCCGCATGAAGATTCCGGCAGGCTCGCCAGGCGGCCAGAAATTCCGCCTTGCTGGCAAAGGCGCTCCGCAGCTCGGCGGCAAGGGCAAGCGCGGGGATCAATACGTCATAGTCTATGTCGTGCCGCCCAAGGATTTGTCGTCGGATGCAAAAAAAGAATTTGAACGCCTTGCAGAGGAATATCCGTACGATCCAAAGACGTGATCAACGAATCACGAACCACGATCCACGAACCAGGGGGGAACACATGTCATCAGTTATCGTCTCTGCAGCACGTACGGCACTTGCCAGTTTTCAGGGGGGGCTCGCCCCAATCAAGTCCACGGATCTCGGCGCCGTTGCGGTCCGCGAGGCCGTGAAACGGGCTGGCATTGATGGCGCATGCGTGAATCAAGTCATCATGGGTTGCGTGCTTCCGGCCGGTCTTGGCCAGTCTCCGGCGCGGCAGGCCGCCCTTGGCGCCGGCCTCCCCAAGAGCGTGGACGTTCTGACCGTCAACAAGGTCTGCAGCTCGGGTCTGGTCGCCGTAATGCTCGCCGATCAGCTGATTCGGGCCGGGGATCGCGACGTGATGGTAGCCGGCGGCATGGAATCCATGACCAACACACCGTATATCCTGCCAGCCGCACGCGCCGGGCTCAGGCTCGGCGACAGCAAGATCGTTGACGCTATGATTCTTGACGGGCTGTGGGACATCTTCACCGATCAGCACATGGGCTCCTGCGCCGAACTCTGCGCCGAGAGGTACGGGCTTACCAGGCAGATGCAGGACGATTTTGCCGAGCAGAGCTATCGCAAGGCCATTGAGGCCATTAAATCCGGGGCATTCAAGGACGAGATCGTTACAGTGCCCGTGCCCCGCAAGAAGGGCGACCCGGTCATGTTCGATACGGACGAGGAGCCTGGAAGGGTCGATTTTGAGAAGATGCGCGCCTTAAAGCCATCATTTAAGAAGGATGGGACTATCACGGCCGGCAATGCCAGTTCGCTTTCAGACGGGGCGGCGGCGCTCGTGGTAATGTCCGAGGAGCGGGCAAAAAAAGACGGGATCGCGCCTCTTGCCCGCATAATTGCCCATTCATCATATTCACACGAGCCTGAATGGTTCACTACAGCGCCTATCGGCGCCATAAAGTCGCTTCTTAAGAAAGCCAATTTAACTATTGGAGATATAGATCTATTTGAGGTCAATGAGGCCTTCTCTGCGGTCACGATGTCGGCCATCAAAGAACTCTCGATCGACCCTTCAAAGGTGAACGTTAATGGGGGCGCTGTTGCCATGGGCCATCCGATCGGCGCGTCCGGAGCGCGAATCCTCACGACCCTTCTCTATGCCATGAAGCACCGTGGTGCAAAACGTGGGCTAGCCACGCTATGCAACGGCGGCGGCGAAGCAACTGCCATCATTATAGAGATGTAGAACAGCCTGCGGTGCGGAGTCTCTTGAGGAGAGTCTGGGAAAACGTGCGGTTATACATATAGATATCCTCGCTAATAAAAATTACTCAATACCCTGAGTATTATTACTCACGATCTAGAGTATAGTCATGAATGAAGAATCCCATGATTCCACGGGATTCTTCGGCGGAACAGTGACTGCCTTCAGCATCAGCGTTTTCCCAAACGCGGTTCAGTGACATTCTTGCGTTGCACTCAGGGTGACATTTTACCGTTGCGGTAACAACATGCAAAAAACCGCGCAACTTTATTTAGAAATCGACGACAAGGGAGGGACGGGAGGAGTTATGGGAGACAGGTTCAATATCGAAAAACACTGTAGCTCTCTTGCCGAGAACCTTCGATCGTCTTGCGAGTATCTCGCAAGGGAATGCCTTGATCAATCTAGTCGAGGAGTACGTGATTTTACGCTTCCCACGCCAAAGGGCGATGTTGAGATTACCCATGACCTCAAGAGCTGTATTGATTCGGCAAGGTCAATTCCATCAAATGAGGGGCCTCTTTCTCATCAAGATGAATCTGATTCGCCGCAAGATTCTGTCCCCGAATTTGGAAAGCCGCGGAGCGGGTTTCGACTCAGTTTAGGCGAGGGGTATCAATATCTAACTGTGGATAGGTACTTGGAAAGTGCTAGAACAAATTACCACGGTAATTTTACGCAGTTGAATATCGGTCATGATGTGCTGTCGAGTGGAAGAAGCGAACTTGTCGTTTCCAGCATTCTTCGTCATTCTTATCTGAATACTAGTGAAAAAAACTTTGGATCTCTGCAGGCATATCAGTTTAATCTGCAAATTGACGGGGGTACTTACTTAGGACGTCAAAATATTGGCGTTCATTGGTTGCTTGGCGGAGGGTTGACTTATCTCACAACTGAAGACTATCAGGTGACAAATGAGGTTAGCGTACCCACAGATTTCAAGTTGGGTGGAGATGTAAATGCTGGCCTCGGGATTTCCTTTTTCACAGGTTCCATTAAACTCCTTGCGGCCGCCCAGATGATTTTCTGCAAGGCGGATAAGTCAATAAGACATACAACTATTTCAGGCGAATATATAGAAGACTATGAGCAACGTTTTATAACTCAAGGCTTCATGCTTGGTCTATTCTTTGGTATACCCGAACTAGTTGACCTTGCTCAAGGCAAGGCGCGAGAGCGAAGGGATAGAATCCTGGAATCACACGGAATGTGAGGACATCTATATCAATATTCCGCCACTTCTCAAGCCAGTGTTCAAGCTCTGCGTCTCATCCCGAGGCACTACCCCTGCCGCATCGCAGCGTGCCTGGCACCTTTTTTCTGTTCGCTTAACCCACTGCACTACAAGCTGATTTTCGAAAAATCTTCGCTCCCGAAGAAATATCACGCAACTTTTTCTAAAGGTCTCCGATAATTTGTATGGAGGAAAAAGGCGTAGAGTACCCTGTGCACCAGGGTAGGGGGAAGAAAGGGAGAAGATATGATTTCCGCCGGTTTCAAGATCTCCGATTGTGGCAATGACACGTGTACACAGGTGTTTAACGCAGTCGTAAAGGCTTGCGGTGACTTGTTCCAGAGGGATTCAGAGACCCCGGAAAGGGCGGCCTGTATTGACAAGTACGTTACAAATCCCAACCCTACCTATGACGCGAACGACCCCGTATATAAGGGCGCTGATGTCGATCAGACAGAATACAACAATATGGAAGCCGTAAAGGCCGGCAAGGGCCCATGGGTAAAGCCGGGCGTTAGTGTAGCGGTGAACACTAATGAAGTTGGCGATAACTATCATGGAGAGAAGGCGCCTTTTCTTATTGCCCTTATTCCGAAACTTCATCTGACGCTCGGCAAGGGCGCCCTGAAGACTGACAACGAGATCCCAGATTCATCTTCCGGAGAAGTCGGGATACCTGGTGCTGATGTGCAATTTGGCGTTACTTTTGCGCCTGGCATCAATGACGATACCCGCCTCCATTTCATGCCCTATCTCGACTATCGCCTCTACAACAACATGGCGGTCGAAGGAAACAACGGCATGCGCAGGCCGCAGGGCTATTCGCACATGTGGACCGTTGGCCTTGAGTTCAACGTCGAGAAGCCAGGTTGGCTTGTGGGTGCACACTTTGGCTATGCCACGTTCGGAGGCTTCAGCCCATTTGGCGATGGCACGAAGTTCTACTGGCCGGGCGAGGGGGATCAGGTCGCCACTGCCTATAACCCTGCTACCGATGAATTCACGACAGAGGATAATCTATTCAAGGGCAGCGGCATTAACATAGGAGTCCAGGGCGCTTACCAGTTCAGCACCAACTTTGCGCTTTCTCTTTTCGCCGACTATACGAACGTCAAGGATCGCGATCACACATTAGGTAACATGACGCAGGTCGGGACGCTTCCGATCTTTACAGTTGGCCTTGGCCTCATGGGCGTCTTGCCTCTCTACAACCAGGAAAAGGCGCCGATGGAGAAGTGCGAAGGCGGCAGGATCATGATGGGTGCCTGCATAAAAAGCTCGGGTTCCAGTTCAGCGCCTACCTCGCAGCAGTCCCAGCAGACTCCGGCAATGACGCAGGATCGAGTGCAGCAACCCGCAAGCGGTAATCTTGCGCCGGCCGGTTTTGAGCTGCCGTAATGAAGGAGGAGTAACATTCACCGGCCGGCAGTCAGGGCCGATACAGAGAGTGATTAATCCAGGAGGGTTGCCATGTTGAGAATAACGGGGAGAATGATCAGGATCGCGGCGGTTGCGATGGCCATGTGTTTCGCAATCGTAATCTCTTCGGAGGCGTTCGCGGGCGTGCCCGTGGGCGTGAACCCAGCGGATCCCAGCCACTGCATCATCAAGAGTCCGCGCTGGGGTAACAAAGGGGATCCAGAGGGCCTATCGCTTTCGCTTGCAGCATTTTACGCAAACGATCCCAATTACGGCATGTGCCAAAGGCTCATCGACGTCAAGACTGATATCCAGGTGAAAGACACGCTGGTAATCACTAGGAGCGGCGTGACCATCGACGGGCACGGGCATACCCTGGATATGAATGCGTTTGCGCCTTCAGGCGCATCCGGTTGCGCCATCTACGTTTCCGGCTCCGACGTCAAGATCAGAAATCTCAAGATCAATGGCCCCTCAGGCAACAATTTCAACGGCATCTGCTTTATGGGCGCGGACGGCACGGCGCAGGGCGTTGAGGTGCTGGGCGGCAAAAACGGCATCTACTTAGGCAAGGACGCGACAGGCAACCGCGTACTCCCGGACTCAAGCGTGAAGGCAGGTTCCGAATTCGGCATCGTCGATCTCTCGGGCGAGAGCGGAGTCAACTCGATCCTCATGAACAACCGCATCGCGCAGAAGAGCGACATGGATAATCTGAGCGACAAGGTGGATGAAGACGGTTTTGTGGATTGGATGGACAATGAGTTCCTCTCCGTGCCTGAAATGGAATCGGACTTCACGCTTCTCAGCACGGGGAGTGGTACGGACCTCATGGAGATTTCGCTCGCAGGGCGCAAAGGCATCCTGCAATCCACGCTGCCGATCGTTCCACTTGTCACCAAGATCGAAGATGTCTCCGGTGGCGCTGGAACTCGTTACGAGGTCTTCGGCGTCTTCAAGCGCTCCTCCTCAATTCAGGAACAGAGCGACACAGAAGGTCTGGCAGGATTCGAGCCCATGGACTGCAGCGGCGCCGGAGAGAAGTCCGTGGATCGGCTTGCCGTCTTCATGGTCAAGGACGTGGAGTACAAGCTCGTGGGCGTGGTCGGCAAGACCCCTGCCTTTGGCATCATCTCTGATACAGGCACCTTCGACTTCATCATCGACAAGAGCAAAAACCCGGACCTGATCACGGGCAGCAGGTTCGTGCTCGTGCCGATCAACCAGGCGTGGCAGCTCGTGGGCCGCGCGGGCAACTACAAGTCGTTTGGCGGCGAGAGCGATTGTATCGCAGGCACTGCACCTGATATCGAGGGCAGCGGTCCTGGCGGCTCTTCTTCAGGCGGCGAAGGTAGCATGCTCGGCTTTTCGAGCGAGGCGGAGTGTAACCAGAAATACAAGTTCGCCGTGTCTGCTGCAGACGCGAAGAAGGACTCAGACCTCGACGGCATCCCGGACTTCTTGGAGATGCGCGTTGTCAAGAATGGCAGCGGCGGATGGGTCTATGACCCGAAGCGCGCCTCCTGCTCCTGCGCCGATACGCTCACCTGCTGGTACATGACCGATACGGACGGCGACGGCATTCCGGACGGCAAGGACAACTATAAGCTCAAGTGGAACGACTATCTGAACGTGGCGGCAGCTACCGATGTGACTCAGCCAGTCGCCGCGATGAATACCGACCAGAATTATCCCGCAGGCGCTGCTGATTTGATTCCGGACGTGAAGGACACGGATTCTGACAAGGACGGCATCGAGGACGGAATGGAAGACCGCTCCAGGCTCTTCCGCAGGACCGATGGAACGTCAGTAAAGGCCTATCTCTACAAGCCGGGTTCCGTGAACTTTGAAGTCTATCCCAAGGCCCCGGGCGGCAACGAGAAAGTGGACTGCACGAGCGAACTCGATACCGAGGAACTCAAGAACAGGGGTATCAGGTGGGGTATCTACCGCGCTGGCGGCAATGCGCAGACCTACATCTCCCAGCCGATACGCTACAATATGTTCGATCCGACTCCGCTGCCCGCAGGCACCGGCCTCTATATCCTCGCGTGTATCAACGAGACGGTTGCCAGCCCCAACGCCTTCAACGGTGAGTTTGAAAAGGGCATGGGCGAGACCGACGCGCGTTCGCCGGATACGGACAAGGACTGCGTGTGCGACGGCGGCGACGTGGGATGCGCGGCTATTGACCAGGATACCTTCAGCAGCGTGATCGATGGCAAAAAATGCCTGGATTCGCACAACGGAACGCCCACGAGGGATAATCCCTTGTGGATGAACGACCACTGCCCGCTCGACCCGCAGTTGACCAATGAATGTACGCCCAGCTGCATCGACTATGAGACGCTCAACTACGTCAAGATCAAGGCGCCCGAGTGGCTCAAGCACGACAGCCAGAACAAAGTTGTCGAACCGCTGGAGCTCAAGGACGACGACGACAACGGCGTGAAGGACCTCTTCGATCAGACCAAGGCCGAGACCGATGCGGACACAGGCATCAGCTGGAACAGGCCTGACTGGGAAAAAGTGGTGCAGGCGTGTTCGGACATTGACAACGACGGCATACCGGATTGCGTGGAACGCTTCGACGGCCTGTGCGGTAACAGCTCGGCCCAGACTATCTACCTCGATCCGTACAAAGCGGATACCGATGGCGACGGACTGCTGGACGGCATGAGGAAGGGCTCAAAGAAGGAAGATATCTGCCCGTTCAAATCGCCTGCTGCCGGCCAGTCGGACGAGTTCACCACAAGCGGCAATCCGAACTACTCCTGCGATCCGAACGCAGTGTATACGCAGGGTACGGTACAGAAGATCCTCTCATGCTTCCTCGATCGCGACGACGACGGATTGCGCGATTGTCAGGAAGACAAAGATATGGACGGTCAGGTCGATGCCCCGGTTACCGGCATGCAGGGCATCTTCACCTCGGAGAGCAACTTCCTCAAGGTGGACACGGATGACGATGGTCTTACCGACACCCAGGAAGCACGCGACGGCTGGCCCTACAGGACCAACCCGGCGAAGTTCGACACGGATGACGACGGACTCTGGGACGGCCAGATCGACGAGAACCACAGCAACATGACCGTGGAGCCGGAGAAGAGAGACGTCAATGTCGAGGATCGCAACAAGGACGGCATGTTCGGCCCGAGCGCCGACCTCTCCGGCCAGGGCTGCGGCCCCAACGTGATCGGCAAGGACACGGATCCGCGCAAGGCGGATACGGACGGCGACGGACTGACCGACAAGCAGGAACTTGCCAATGCCCAGCAGATCGACCAGGCGAACTTCAAGGTCCTGATCAGCGATCCTGCGATCTGGGGCGAGGGCGGGATACCCGCTGGCTCCAACCCGAACGCCAAGGATTCGGACGGCGACGGGCTTATGGATAACCAGGAATACAACGGCTCGGTCATCACGTACTATGACTCCAACCCGTGCATGCCGGACTCCGACGGAGACATCAAACTTGACAGCGCAGAGCAATTTGGCTGCCAGCTCAACCCTGACAACAACTGCCTGGGCTCTGATGTCAAGGACAGCGGCAGCGGTCTTGATTCGGACGGCGACGGTGAACCGGATGACGCGGAAGCAAAGCTTGGAACGGATCCACTGCCGCCGAATGGGTACGACACGGACAAGGACGGCGTGAAGGACGGCGACGAGGACAGGAACCACAACGGTACGTATGAACCGAACCTCGGCGAGACAGATGCGAAAAATCCGGATACGGACGGCGACGGACTCTCCGACGGCATGGAAATGACCTACGGCACTGATCCCACCAACATCGACTCGGATGGCGACTGCATCCCGGACGGCCCGATGACGATCGTAGATCGTTCGACCGGCCAGCAGATCCAGAGCTCGGGCGAGGACGTCAACGGCAACGGTCACTATGACGAAGGTTCCGAAACCAACGCCAACAGCCCGGATACCGATGGCGACGGTCTGCCTGACGGCTGGGTAGCCTCCAGCGGCCTGGGCGAGGACCTCAACTGCAGCGGAACACGCGACATCGCAGCTGACGGCCACTTCACCGAGACCGACCCGCGCAACCCAGATTCAGATATGGACGGCATAGGCGACTACGAGGAGATGACTCAGGGCGGTTACTTCAACCTGAGCAACATCGACCGCGCCAGCACCGGCCGTGAAGGTTGCTCGATCGCAGGGACGTCGGCAGGTACGGCACCGAGCAGCATCTTCTTCCTAATGATGGGATTGCTCGCGGCAGTGAAGGGGATAGCAATAAGGATGCGCAAGACCCCTGCTTGAGATGGAGGGTTAAAAGGGTCTCCCCCATAGGCCCCGGGTGAGCGAAAGCTCCCCGGGGTCGGTTTTTAAGAACAGAATTCAGAAGTCAGAATGACATCTGAATAAACCTTCTTCTGGATTCTGAATTCTGGATTCTGACTTCTGTTGTTACTTTACGATCTTGTCTAACATTTCCTGTTGTTTCTTTTCGAAGCGCTCTTTGTCGAGGCGGGTGCGGTAGGTATTGGCGACCGGGTCCCGTGGCCATGCCGAGAGCACCATGTCTACGTATTTCTGGCAGGCTTCGGAATCCTTGAGCGCATAGGTGAGGATGATCAGCTCGCCCAGCACCGTCCTCACAGGATTCGGCGTGACATTCTCCGGAGGTTTTGAGGCGATGGCCCGCTCAAAGAGCGACCTCGCCTCCGCGTACAGTTTGCCCGAACGCGCGATCTGCCCCAGCATCAGCAATATCATGAAATCGTTCGGGTTCTGCTGCAGGGCTTTCTGCAGATAAGGGAGCGCCTTGACGTAGTCGTCGATCTGGTAGAGCGCCCGGCCTGCGTGCAATGCTATTGAGTTGTTGAGCGGATGACCCGGGTAGCGCTGTGCAATACCGTCGGCAGCCTGAGACAGGAGCTCGGCCGCCTCCTTGAACTGACGCCTGCTCTCCCTGTAGATGCCGAGTCTGAACATCACCAGCGGATCCCTGCATCCTTTTTCATAGGCCTTTGCCAGAAAGATTCCCGCAGTCGCGAAGTTTTCGCTGTCGAACGAAGTAAATGCCGGCTCAATATATTCGTCCCACGAAGGATTGCGATCCCCGGACTTGAGATAGAGCTGATAGTCGTCCTTTGTGATGGTCTGCTCCTGTACAGCGGGAGCGGGGCTCGCCGCAGCAGGGGCAGACGGAGCCAGTGTCTGACCAGACGGGGCAGCGGGCTGGGCTGCCGCGGGGACAGCAGACGGAGCAACGGGTTTTTGCGCGGGGACCTGCGCGGTGCCAGGCAGGGAAGGCAGGAGCAATAAAGCTGCGATCAGAAAAGATCGAATAATAAATCTCATTAAATCCCTCATGGTTATAATTAATAATAGAATTAAAACTTTATGAAAGCAATATTGAAGAAACAGAAGCTAGAATACAGAAGCCAGAATACAGAATTCAGAATGACATCTGAATAAACCTTCTTCTGTATTCTGACTTCTGGATTCTGGCTTCTGCCTTCTCACAGAGTTAAATATTTTATTGCATCTTAAATATCAGCATGTTAATGGCTGCACACTTTTTTCGGGGTTTTTCTGCAATAAAATCCGCATCGTAGCTTCGGCTTCGCTGTGGAAATCCCTCAAGCCCCTCCCTTTGGTGCCGCCCGAAGCCTGCGGAATCGTCCGCGACTCTGTAGCGGTCTCGAGGGGCCCAGAGGCAAACCAAAGGAGAAGGCAATGGCACCAGAGATCGCAGTAAAGGAGTTGCTCGAAGCAGGGGTTCATTTCGGTCACCAGACCAGGCGCTGGAATCCCAAGATGAGGCCGTATATCTTCGCAGCCCGCGACGGTATCCACATCATCGATCTGGACCAGACGGCAAAACAGGCCGATCGCGCCTTCAAGTTCGTCGCCGACACGGTTGCTCTTGGCAACAGCGTGCTCTTCGTGGGCACCAAAAAACAGGCGCAGGAGATCATTGAAACCGAAGCTCAGCGCGTGAAGCAGTACCGAGTTACCAAACGCTGGCTCGGAGGAATGCTCACCAACTTCCAGACGATCAAGAAATCGATCGGCAGGCTCAACGAACTTTCCGCAAGAAAAGAAAAGGGCGAGCTGGAGAGGCTCTCCAAGAAAGAGGCGCTCCAGATCGACCGCGAAATCGCAAAGCTCGAACACTCACTCGGCGGCATCCGCGAAATGACGAGGCTCCCGGGAGTGCTCTTCATTATCGATCCGAACAACGAGGCCATTGCAAAGAGCGAGGCAATCAAACTCGGCATCCCCATCGTGGCTCTTACAGACACCAACAGCGACCCCACGGGCATCGATTACCTCATAGCCGGCAACGACGACGCTATCCGCTCCATAGCTTTTTTCACCAAGCTTGTGGCCGATGCGTGCGAAGAGGGCGGCAGGAGGCGGGAGGCGTCGCTGCGTGAGCAGCAGGCGCGCGAGGGAGAGACTTCGAGCGGCGCAGGCAAGCCGCGCGGTCCCGCAGTTCGCGAGCAGAAGATCGGCGGCAAGGGCAAGGCATGGGTAGCCCGCCGCGAGGAGAAGGGTGTAAAGGAAGCGGAAGTGGTAGGTTTTGCATCCGCAAAGGCCGAAAAGCCGGAGGAAGTACCTGCAGATGTGACTTTGAAGGAAGAATAGATCCGACATACGGGAGGAATCACATGACTATCACACCGAGCATGGTTAAGGACCTGCGCGAAAAAACGGGCGCAGGTATGATGGATTGCAAAACGGCCCTGTCCGAGGCGCAGGGCGACATGAATGCGGCGGTTGAGATCCTTCGCAAGAAGGGGATCGCAACTGCAGCGAAGAAGGCAGGCCGCACCGCGGCCGACGGCCTGGTGGGTTCGCAGCTGTGCCCCGACGGCAGGCACGGAGTACTGGTAGAGGTGAACTGCGAGACCGATTTCGTTACCAAGACCGAAGACTTCCAGAAATTCGTCACCAGGGTTGCAGAGGTCGCCAGCAAGACAAACCCCTCAACGCTTGACGATCTGATGTCCGCAAAGTTGGAGTCGCAAACGGTTCTCGAAGTGCAGACCGCGCTCGTAGCAAAGATCGGCGAGAACCTCGGCGTGCGCAGGTTCGCGCGCGTGGAGGCGGGCGCCGGCAAGAAGCTCGCGCGCTACATACACGCCGGCTCGAAAATCGGAGTGATCGTTTCGTTTTTCGATCCAGCGGGCAAGCTCGACGATCAGACCGCGCGCGAGGTGGCCATGCACGTCGCGGCCATGCATCCGCAGTACGTCCGCCGGGACGACGTACCCGAGTCCGTGCTCTCCAAGGAGCGAGAGATCATGATCGCGCAGATGGCCGACACGAAGAAACCGCCGGAGATTCTCGACAAGATCGTTTCAGGAAAAATCGGCAAGCTCTTTACTGAAATCTGCCTTGAAGACCAGATCTTCGTGCGCGATCCGGACGGCAAATCATCGGTTGGCGCGTGGCTCAAGAAGATCGATCAGGGGATCAAGGTCGACACCTTTGTCCGCCTGCAGGTGGGCGAGGGAGTGGAGAAAAAGTCAGAATGAAATACAAGCGGGTGCTTCTTAAGCTTTCGGGGGAGGCCCTGTCGCCCGCCGCATCTGCGCAGGGCGTGAGTCTCGACGCTGCTTATAACATCGCCGGCGAGATCGAGTCGGTGGTGAAAACCGGCGTCGAGGTAGCGATCGTCATCGGTGGCGGCAATATATTCCGCGGCGCTCCGGCGGCGTCTGGCGGTCTGATCGAACAGGCTCAGGCCGATACCATGGGCATGCTCGCCACGGTGATCAACGGCCTGGCACTTCAGTCAGCCCTCGAGCGCAGGGGGCTCGACGCGAGGCTCATGACCGCAACGTCCATGCCTTCCGTGGCAGAACCTTTCATAAGGCGCCGCGCATTGTCGCACCTCAAGAAAGGCCGCGTTGTCGTCTTTGCAGGCGGCACCGGCAGTCCGTTCTTCTCTACCGATACAGCCGCGGCGCTGAAGGCAGTCGAGATCGCCGCAGACGTGATCCTCAAGGGTACAAAGGTCGACGGAGTCTACTCTGCCGATCCCATGAAGGATTCATCCGCCGTACGCTACGATAAGCTTTCGTTCATAGAAGTGCTTTCGCAGAGGCTCAAGGTGATGGACGCTACTGCGATCTCCATGTGCATGGATCACAACCTCCCCGTCATCGTCTTCGACATCTTCGATGCCGGCAATCTCAAGAAGGTGGTGTCAGGGAAAAACCTAGGGACGGTGGTCTATGGTTAATCAAGTCTACGAAAAGACGAACCAGAAGATGCAGAAGGCGATGGAGGCGCTGCGGCACGAGCTCTCCAAGCTCAGGACCGGCCGGGCCTCGCTCTCGGTGCTGGACGACATCCGCGTAGACTACTACGGGACGCCCACTCCGCTCAAACAGCTCGCCTCGCTTTCGGTGCCCGATCCGCGCACGATCGTGATACAGCCGTGGGATTCGTCGGCAGCGTCGGCGATCGAGAAATCCATCCAGAAATCGGATCTAGGGCTCAACCCGGCCAACGACGGCAAGGTCATCCGCATTCCGATTCCGCAGCTCAACGAGGAGCGCCGCAAGGATCTCGTGAAGATGACTCACAAGTACGGCGAAGAGTGCAAGGTCAGCGTGCGCAGCGCCAGGCGCGACGCCAACGACGAGCTCAAGTCCCTCATGAAGGATAGTAAAATCACCGAGGACGATGAACGCAAAGGGCTTGAGCGTGTCCAGAAGCTCACCGACAACTTCATCAAACAGGTCGACGAAGCCCTTGCACATAAAGAGAAGGATATAATGGAAGTGTAACGGCCGTGACCGGTGACCAGTGAGCGGTGATCAGAAAAACCAGAGAATTGAGAAGTTATTACTGATCACCGGTCACCGATCACTGATCACTATCTAATGAAACAAATTCCACGCCACATAGCGATAATCATGGACGGCAACGGCCGATGGGCGCGTGAAAGGGGCCAGCCGCGCGCGGAAGGCCATCGCCGTGGAGCGGAGACGATCGAAAATATAGTATCGGCCTGCCGCGACCGTAACGTGAGGCACCTTACGCTCTACGCGTTTTCGGAAGAAAACTGGCGCAGGCCGTCCGAAGAAGTTCTGGCTCTGATGCAGTTGCTCCGCCATTTTCTTTCGAGCAAACGCGCCGAGCTGATCGAGAAAAAGACCGCATTTCGCGCCATAGGAGACCTGGAACGGCTACCGGCAGACGTCAGGCAGGAGCTGTGGGAGACGTGCGAAGCCACAAAGGGCGGCGATCGCATGACTCTGATAGTGGCACTTTCTTACGGCGGCAGGCAGGAGATATGCCGCGCCGTGAATTCGCTGGCAGGGCGCGGCGTCAAAGAGGTTACACCGGAGATAATTGAAACGGCGCTGGATACGTCCGGCATCCCGGATCCGGATCTGCTCATCCGCACCAGCGGAGAGTATCGCCTGAGCAACTTTCTGCTCTGGCAGCTGGCGTATGCGGAACTTTATTTTACCGAGACGCACTGGCCGGATTTCACGGCAGAAGAACTCGATCGCGCAATTGAGTCGTTCTCCAGGCGCCAGCGGCGGTTCGGCCTCACGGATGATCAATTGAAGTGAGCGGGGGATTTTCATGATTGTACGCGTGATTTCGGCGATCATCATGGCGGCGGCCGTAATAGCCGTAATCTGGCTCCTGCCGCTCTGGTGGCTCCAACTTTTTATTCTGATCGCCGCGGCAATAGGGCTGATCGAATATTGCAGGATGTTCTTTGAAGATCGGTGGGAGAGATGGGCCGCATTCGCAGCGGGAACAGCGTCGGCTTTTTTCGTGATATTCGAGCCAGTTGGTGTTGAAGGTGTAGTGCTCCTTCTTCCGGCGCTGCTCTTCGCGCTCTCCATGCTGTTCATGTGGCGCGCGAGAGAGCTGCCGGGAGTTGCGCAGCGGCTGGCCTTGGCAGTCATGGGTGTTATCTATCTCGGGGTTTCGTTTCCGCTATGGGGATGGATCGCCTCAGAGCCCCACGGCAGGTCGTATCTGATGCTTGCGCTGGCGCCCGCGTGTCTGTGCGATACTTTTGCACTCGCGTCTGGCAAGGCCTTTGGTAATAGAAAGTTCGCGCCGCTGGTGAGCCCGAAGAAGACGGTCGAAGGGTTTGTCGGCGCGCTGTTTGGATCTCTCGTTGGAACTTTTTTTATCAGGTATCTGCTCCTGCCCGAGATATCCTTCTTGAATGCCGTCCTGCTTGCGCTGATAATCTGGATCGCTTCGCCGCTGGGAGATCTGGTTGAATCGATGCTGAAGAGGAGCTGCGGAGTAAAAGATTCCGGCACTATCATACCAGGCCACGGCGGAGTGCTCGACAGGCTCGACGCGCTGATCTTCACCGGACCGGCGGCGTACGCATTTTTTAAATATATTTTAAATTTATGATGAAAACTCTCTCAATACTCGGAAGTACCGGTTCCATCGGTCAGAGCACGCTGGACGTTGTGGCGCGCCATCCAGATCGTTTTCGCGTTGCCGGTCTGGCGGAAGGGCATGACGTGGAACTCCTCGCGCGTCAGATAGAGAAGTTCCGGCCCGACGTAGTGTCCGTCAGAAATTCGGACGCGGCGTCAAAACTGAAAGGCCTTCTCAAGGCTCATCGTCCAGAGATCGTCTTTGGCATGGACGGCGCCTGTTCTGTGGCGGCTGCCTCTAACGCGGACATGGTGGTCTCCGCCATAGTGGGCGCGGCAGGACTTCTGCCTACGCTTAAGGCAATAGAAGCGGGCAAGGATATCGCGCTGGCCAACAAAGAGACGATGGTCGTGGCGGGGGAGATCGTATCACGCCTTGCCGCTGAAAAAGGGATCAATATCCTGCCTGTCGACAGCGAGCATGCGGCAATCCACCAGTCGCTCGCGGGCCATCGCCGCGAGCACGTCAGTGCGATCCTGCTGACCGCATCGGGCGGACCTTTCTTGCGAGCGACCACTGCGGATATGGAACGCGCGACGCCTGCGGCGGCCATCGCGCATCCGCGATGGAACATGGGCGCCAAGATTACCATCGATTCAGCGACGCTCATGAACAAAGGGCTAGAGGTGATAGAGGCGCAGTGGCTCTTCGGCCAGCCTGCGGAGAAGATAAAAGTAGTGGTTCATCCGCAGAGCATCGTGCACTCGCTCGTTGAATATTGTGACGGTTGCGTCATGGCGCAGCTGGGCGTGCCGGATATGCGTGCTCCGATCGCATATGCGATCTCATGGCCCGAACGCGTGGAGAGCGGCGTGGCAAGACTTTCGCTTGCGGAGATCGGAACGCTCACATTTGAAGAGCCGGACCGCAGGCGTTTTCCTGCGCTCGATCTCGCGTACAAGGCGCTCTCCGAAGGCGGTTCCATGCCCGCCGTGCTCAATGCCGCTAACGAGATCGCCGTTGCGGCGTTTCTCGAGGAGCGGATAGGTTTTCTGGATATCGCGCGCATCGTAGAACGCACGATGTCCGCGCATTTCGTCAAGACAGTTGGATGCGTTGAAGACGTCCTGGAAGCGGACCGCTGGTCCCGCGCACATGCGGAAAAACTTATAATGCAACTGTAACGCTGCTTCTTTCTTAACATGGGTGTCATTGCGAGGCCAGAATGGTCGAAGCAATCCCATGGAGTCCGGAGATTGCTTCGGACTTCGTCCTCGCAATGACACCCCAAAGATGCTCGCAATAACACTTTCGAGATAACTATGACCATACTCTATTTCATCATCGTACTCGGCGTACTCATCTTCATTCACGAACTCGGCCATTTTATTCTGGCAAAGCGCGCCGGAATATTCGTCGAAGTTTTTTCGCTCGGCTTCGGTCCTCGCATCATAGGCTTCAAGGGAGGCGACACGGATTATCGTATCTCCGCGTTTCCGCTCGGTGGGTACGTGAAGATGCATGGCGAAGAACCGGATGATGAGGCAGGGCGCGATCCCCGTTCGTTTGCGAACAAGAGCGTATGGGCGAGGGTAAAGGTGATCCTGTGGGGCCCGCTGATGAATCTGATGCTGTGCCTTGCTCTCATGCCCGTAGTCTTCATGCTCGGCCGTTCGGAGCCTGCGTTTCTCTCCGAACCGCCGAAGGTCATAGGTGTCAAATCGGATTCGCCGGCCGCGGGCGTGGGAATCGAAGAAGGGGATCTCGTGGTCTCGGTGGATGGAAAGAGCGTCGCTGCCTGGGATGATGTGATCAACAAGATCCTTCTGTCGCCCAAAGGCACGCTCGATCTTGGAATCGAACGCAACGGCGCCATACTTGAGAAGCGCGTCAAGGTTGGGGAACTGCCCGAGGTGAAGGGCGGTTATCTGGGTATAGAGCCGATGCTCTTCATAGGGGCCGAACCGCGGATAGACGGGGTTCGGAAGGGCGGGCCGGCCGAAGTGGCGGGCCTGAAACCCGGAGATCTCGTAGTATCCTTCGAAGGAAAAGAAGTGCCGGACTGGCTTGAGCTGACGAAATTCGTAAACGACAGCGCCGGCAAATCAGCTGATATCGTAGTCGAGCGCGACGGCAAAAAGATCGATCTTACTGTCACAGCCGCGTTCAACGACGACTTCCAGAGATGGGTGATCGGCATATCCAAGGACCGTTCGAGCGGCCTTCCCATGATAGTCAAACGCTACGGATTCTGGGGCGCCATCGTGAAAGGCACGCAGGAAAATATCAAGCTCACGCGACTCACATTCGATGTGCTGGGAAGGCTCGTCACCAACCAGCTCTCATACCGGGTACTCGGCGGTCCGATAATGATCGCAAAATCTTCTGCCGCCGCTGCCGCTTCCGGGCTCTCGGGTTTTCTCTATTTCATGGCCTTTTTGAGCCTCCAGCTTTCCATCCTCAACCTGCTGCCGATTCCGGTACTTGACGGAGGGCAGCTGGTCTTTCTCGGGATAGAAGGGCTCATCCGAAGGCCAGTGAGCATAAAGGTGAGGGCTGTGGCGCAACACGTCGGGTTCGTGCTTCTCATCGGATTCATGTTGCTCGTCACGTTCAACGACATCGACAACATCTGGGGCATACGTGCGTTCTTGCATAAACTCTTTTAACCGCATGTCATTCTGATTATCATGCGCATACTGTCCATCGACACCTCAACGCCCGCCGGGTCGGTCGCCATCAGCGATGGCGATCGGCTGCTTGCGCAGGAACAGCAGGGGGTTGCTGGCACTCATGCCGACAGGCTGCTCGCCTCGGTCGATCACCTTCTGCACATCTGCGGTCTTGAACAAGAGGACATCGAGGCGGTGGCGGTGGCGATCGGACCCGGTTCGTTCACAGGGCTTCGCATCGGCCTCGCTACTGCGAAGGGCTTTTGCCTGGCAAGAGGGTTGCCCGTCGCCGGCGTCTCTTCGCTCGCTTCGCTTGCGCTCAACGGAAGGGAATTTTCCGGAACCGTTGTGTCGCTGATCGACGCACGGCGCGGCGAGATTTACGCAGCGGCATGGTCGGCGAGCGCGCGTGGCAAGATGCGTCCGGTCATGAAGGAGTGCGTGGCTGCGCCTGCGGCGGTCGCCGCTATGCTCAAGAAACTCAAGGGCGAGCTCCTGCTAGTGGGAGACGGCGCGATCGAATACGGCGCGGCTCTTCTAAAATCGATCGGAAAGCGTGCGCGAATGGCGTATGGCACGCAGCTCCTTCCTCAGGCCGCCAACCTGGCGGAGCTTGCGCGCCCGCGCCTGGAAAATGGCAGGTGCGACGATCTTGCTTCTCTCGTTCCGAATTACGTAAGGCGATCCGATGCAGAGATCGGATTCATGGGAAAAAAGTGATGTGCGAGTGTAGCCATGACTCTTAAAATAGACGGCGGAAAAATTTCTCTCGTAGAGATCCGGCGTTTTCTTGGCGGCGAGAAGATCGAGATCAGCGCCGAGGCGATTGCGCGTCTCAAGAAAGTCCGCTCCTTCGTCGATCGCGCGCTCGATTCAGGCGAACCGCATTACGGCATCAATACCGGTTTCGGCATGCTGGCAAACAAGATCATCGCGCGCGACGATCTGGAGAAGCTTCAGGAAAACCTGATCCTTTCGCATGCGGTGGGAGTAGGCGAGCCTTTTTCTGCCGATATCTCGAGGCTCATAATGCTTTTGCGCGCCAACGTGCTGGCACAGGGCTATTCGGGAATCAGGCCCGCAACGCTCGATCTTCTCGTCCAGATGATCAACAGAGAGATCGTTCCGATAATTCCCGAGAAGGGTTCCGTGGGCGCCAGCGGCGACCTTGCCCCGCTCGCGCATATCGGGCTTGCAATGATCGGGCGCGGAGAGGTGTTGCACAAAGGCATTAGAAAATCCGCCTCAGAGGCGCTCGACACCGAAGGGCTTTCGCCCGTTCGGCTGGCGGCAAAAGAAGGTATTGCGCTCATCAACGGAACCCAGGCCATGGCTGCGTTGGGCGCCTACGCGCTGATCGCCCTTGAAAATCTGCTGCGAGTTGCGGACGTGGTCGGTGCGCTCTCCATCGAAGGGGATCGCGCTTCAGCGCGGCCGTTCGATGAGAGGATTCACAAGCTTCGTCCGCACCCCGGGCAGCTCGCCACCGCGGCAAATATGCGCAAGCTCCTCAAGGACAGCGGCATTATCGAGAGCCATGCGCATTGCGCGCGCGTTCAGGACCCGTATTCATTCCGATGCATCCCGCAGGTGCACGGTGCCGTGAAGGATGCCGTGTCATACGCGCGCGCAGTGATAATGCTCGAGATAGAGAGCTGCACCGATAACCCGCTCATTTTTGCCGGAGACAAAGACATTCTTTCGGGCGGCAACTTTCACGGCGAACCCCTGGCGATCGCCATGGACACAATGGGAATTGCGGTCGCAGAACTCGGCAGCATCTCCGAGCGGCGCGTGGCGATACTCACGGCTCCCTTGGCTCATGAGCTCGCTACCAAATTCCTCACGCGCAAGGCGGGCCTCAATTCAGGGCTCATGATTCCTCATGTCGTCATGAGCGCGCTTGTCTCAGAGAACAAAGTCCTGGCGCACCCGGCATCGGTCGATTCGCTTCCCACGAGCGGCGGCCAGGAAGATCACGTGAGCATGGGCACGATCTCCGCGCGCAAGGCGCTCGATATCATCCGCAACGTTGAGGAGATACTTTCGATAGAACTCTTTGCCGCATGCCAGGCCATAGATCTGCAGCGCGCGCACGGCGAACCGGGCAAGGGGACGCACGCGGTTCATGAACTAGTTAGGAAAAGCGTGCCGAAAATCGAGGGCGACCGCGAGTTCCGTCTCGATATGAGCGAATGCGCGAAACTGCTGCGCTCGGGCGCCGTGGTCGAGGTCGCCGAGAAGGCGTGCGGAAAACTAGATATATAGAAATCGGAGAATTCATGAAATTGTTTTTTGCATGTTTTATTCCGCTGCTCGTGGCGGTCGACCCTTTGGGCATCATCCCCGTATATCTGGGAATGACTGAGGGGATGGCGCCTCGGGACCTGCGCAGAGTCATAATCTACACCATCGGCACGGCCGCGGCAGTGGCGATCACGTTTCTCTCTCTCGGCAAAGGTATTTTCATCTTCATAGGGATATCCGAGTACGACTTCAGGATCGCCGGCGGCATCATCCTGCTTCTGATATCATTGGATATGGTATTGTCAGGCCATGAGAGGGAACAGAGATGGGACCGCTCTATAGGCGTTGTTCCGTTGGGCGTGCCGCTGATCGTGGGTCCAGCCTCCATCACTACGATGCTGATCCAGATCGACGCCTATCCAGTCTTCTGGGTAATAACCTCGCTCGCAGCCAATCTCGGCATCGTAGCGCTGGTATTCATCTATAGCCGCCATATTGCGAGGGTTTTAGGCAACGGAGGGATGACCGCCCTATCGAAGATAGTGGGCCTCTTCCTGGCTGCCATCGCCGTCATGATGATGAGGGTGGGGATTCAAGGGGCGTTCGGGCTCGGAAAGTGATGAAAAACCGATATAAATCAAGGTAGTTGTTGACAGGTCGGGGGGCTCTCCTATATGCTGTAGTCATGAAACTTTAATGCTCCGGGGTGAGGCTTTTGGACGCAGGCGTCCCCATCCCGGGAAAAACGCTATGTGTCCGAAGGCATACAGGCCCGAGAGCGCTCGGGCCTTTTTCATTTATATACAGGAAGGAGGGGCAGACATGGAACAGCGCGACGTGGAGCTCATTCAGAGGTATGTGACGAACGACAAGAATCTTGAGGCGCTTTATCGAGAGCACCTGGATTACGAGCGTCAGCTCGAAAAACTCAACAATAAACCCTATCTTACTCCAGTTGAAGAAGTTGAAAGAAAGAATCTCCAGAAGAAGAAACTGCGCGGCCGCGACGAAATCGAGCAGATACTTGCGCAGTACAGAAAACAGGAAACGCTCTCCTAGAGGGATCCTTATCCCCCGTTCATGGAGTTTGGGTGGATTCGGTGATAGAGGTGTATCAACCGAAGCCGCGGGTATCTATCAGCTCGCCTGAGCGGGGCAGACGTTGATAGGGAGGTTTTTCATGAGGCAGAAGAATCAGCGCCGCCGCGAAGGTAAGAACAAGAGTGTGTATCTGTTGCCCAATCTGTGCACTTCGGCGAGCCTCTTTTGCGGTTTCTTCTCGGTGGTTAAATCTCTCTCAGGCGATTTCACCGCAGCGGCATGGGCTATCCTTCTTGCGGGCATATTCGATCTGCTCGATGGAAGGCTCGCGCGCCTTGCAAAGGCCGAGAGCCAGTTCGGCGTAGAGTACGATTCACTGGTCGATCTCTCGTCGTTCGGCCTGGCGCCTGGTATCCTCATCTACACGTGGTCGCTCTATGGGCTCAAGAAATTCGGCTGGCTGGCTGCTTTCCTCTATTTCGCATGCGGCGCGCTCAGGCTCGCGCGTTTCAACGTGCAACACGACGACATCGAGCACGATTATTTCCAGGGTCTGCCCATACCTATTGCTGCGTACGTGGTCGCAACCTATGTAATATTTTATCAGCATTATTTTTCATTCCCGCCAGAGGGCAGTGCGCTGGCCGCTGCCATGACCATGACACTGGGCCTTCTTATGGTTTCGACTATTCGGTATCGGAGCATGAAGTCGGTGGATTTCAAGAGCCGTTATTCGTTCTTCGTGCTCGTGCTCGTCGTCATCGGCATTTTCGTAGTTGCGATAAGGCCTGAGGTTACGATGTTCGTCATGACGGTGGGCTATGTGATCTCCGGGCTGATCGAGGAGGGTATCACGCTCCATCAGAGCCGTCGGTTCCTGGAAAAAGTGCGACAGCGGCGAGTGGAACGCGCGTCAGAGCGCCTTGCCGTAGTAGGCGGCACCGATATCGACGAAGATGCGGCAGGCAGCGGGGGTGTATGATGCCTCGGTGCGCTTTCTGCGGTGCGGACGTTGAAGTCATCGACAGAGTCGGCAGGCTCGATGAATGTCCTTCGTGCAAGCGAGATCTTCACGCCTGTCTTCAATGCAGGCTTTACGAACGAAGCGCTCACAACCAGTGCAGGGAATCTCAATCCGGCTACGTTACTGACAAGGAACGCGCAAATTTCTGCGAATTTTTCCAGTTCGGACGCGACGTGGAACGTGAGACCGAAGACGTGAATGCGGCAAAGAAAAAGCTGGAGGGTCTGTTCAAATGAAAAAAAAGAGATACAACGTGGCGGTAGTGGGTGCAACCGGCGTGGTCGGCGCGGAGATGGTCAAGGTGCTTGAGGAGCGGGAGTTTCCCATCGATAAGCTGCTGCCGCTGGCTTCGGAACGTTCGATCGGCAAGTCGGTGGAATTTTGCGGCAGGGAAATAGATGTCTGCGAACTGACGCCGGAATCATTTCACGGCGTGGACGTTGCCCTGTTCTCGGCGGGAGGCTCGGTCAGCAAGGAATTCGCCCCAATAGCCGCGGAGTCGGGCGCTGTGGTTGTGGACAATACGTCGGCCTTTCGCATGGATGACGATGTTCCTCTGGTGGTGCCCGAGGTCAATCCGGAGGCTCTCGCCGGATACAAGGCGAGGCGTATCATCGCGAATCCTAATTGCTCTACCATCCAGATGATAGTCGCGCTCGCGCCGCTGCACCGAAGGGCGCGAATAACGCGCATCGTCGTCTCCACTTATCAGTCCGTATCCGGCGCCGGTATACGCGCCATGGAAGAACTTTCCAAACAATCGGTAGCCCTCTTCTCGCAGGGCGAATGCAGGATCGAGGCATTTCCGCATCGCATAGCCTTCAACTGCATTCCTCATATCGGAAAATTTCTCGGCGACGGTTCGACCGAAGAAGAGATGAAGATGGTGAACGAGACGCACAAGATCTTCAGCGATCCGTCGATAGGAGTTGCAGCCACGGCAGTGCGCGTGCCTGTATTCTGCGGTCATTCCGAGTCGGTGAACGTGGAGTTCGAAGACCCGATCGATCCGGAGGAGGCGAGGGAGATACTTTCTTCTGCACCCGGTGTCGAGGTTATCGACGACCCGAATCTCTGCCGCTATCCTCTTGCGATAGACGCGACTGGAAAAGATCCGGTCTATGTGGGGCGTATCCGCCGCGATGCGAGTGTGGCCAACGGCCTTGCGATGTGGATCGTATCCGATAACCTTCGCAAGGGTGCAGCGCTTAATGCGGTCCAGATAGCCGAGTTGTTGATAAGGGATTATCTGTGAACAGGCTTCACACATGGTTTTTTCTTTTATGCGCATTGGTCGCAATTTTGCCTTCCAGAGCGCATGCATTTCCCGATGCTGAGCTGATCTGGAGCGCCGGCGGCGGGCCGCCGTTCAGTTTCGGAATAACATCCACTCAGAGCGGATTCATCCTTTCGTCGGACCGCAGGCTCATCGTGAGTTACGGTGAAGTGGTGAGCCTCATCGATGTCGGCTCCTTTGCGCTGGAAGCAGTGCAGCCAGCCGCGTTGTCAGTCGATGCGTTGACCGACGGCATTATTGCCGGCATTGGTTTTGCTCCTTCCCAGAATCAACTCCTTGCCTCGCAGGAAGACGGAGACCTCCTCTTCTTTGACATGAACGATCCTGCCAAGGATCCGACGAGCGTGACACTTGTCACCGGGGACAAGCTGGGACCGATCGTGATCGATGCGGGCGGAAGATATGCGTATGTTGCCGACAATACGAGCCACCAGATCCATGTCATCGATCTCGTCACCCAAGGCCTTCTGGCGTCGGTGACTGCAGCGATTCCAAATGTCACGAGTTTCATTTTCACTGACGGCGCTTTTTCAGAGGTCAATAAAGAGGCATATTTCTCCACTGACTCGGGCGCCGTCTTCTTTCTTCCGTCCGGAGGCGCTTCCGTCACGATGATAGACGTGGGCGTTAGTGTGACTCCGAGGCTCTCTCTGCCTGCGATCGCCGCATTTCCTACGGGCAACGCACTCTACGTGGTCGACGCAACAACTCCGTCGGTAAGAAAGATCGATCCTGCCACTCACACGATTTCGGGATCCCCAATCGATATCGCGACCAACTCCTCGCTTACGGACGTCGCCATCACGCAAGTTGAAAATCCGCTCAACATCTATGCGTATGTGGCGGGCGCCATGGGAGTGAACGTGATCGATACGGCGACGAGTCAGCTGCTGGACCTGGGCGTAGATCCGGATGTGAACGGCGAACCGATGCCGATGTCAGCGCAGACTTTGCTCCTTGCCGCGTCGAGCAGTACGGACGGAATGGTCTATGCGGGTTTTTCCACGGGTGGGGTGGGCGTGATCACGGAGCGGCCCTTCGTAGCTGTCACCAGTCTGACGTATTCCGGAGGAGGGAGCGCGCTGACACTTGGCGGGAGTTTTGAGCTCAAGTTCATGGGCGATACGACGGGTACATATGAGATAAGGTCGGGTGGGTCCGTTGACGCGGGTGGTACTCTGCTGGTCGACAATACAGGCAAGAGCTCCGGCACGGTCTCTGCTGCTGATACGGATGTGACCGTAACGATCAACTATGCGGACAATGTCACCGCATTTATCGAGGGGACCAACGACATCTGGATATTTCTCACCGGCGATACTGGAAGGGGCCGGCGCGCAACGCAGATTACGGTGGACACGCCTCCCCCGAACGTGGTCATAGAATCCACGGGTTTCGGCAGCGGCAAGATCTACGTGAATTTCGACAGGCTTACAGTGAACGACATGGCCTCATACAATGTCTATGTTGATACCGATCCGGCTGCGGTGCTCACCAAGAGCGAAGTGGCTCTATCGGTGGCGCAGCCATCGAGCGGAAGCCAGGTTACGGCCGAGGTTACGGGCCTTACCAACGGCACGACTTATTATGTCGCTGTTGAAGGCGTTGATACCGGCGGCAACGTGAGCCTCAACCGTACGGCCGTACTGCCCGACGGATCCAGGGCGTCTGCGGTGCCGGAGTTGACGGCAGGTCCGGCCGGTTTTTCCGGTGAGAAAGGGTGTGCGCTCGCAGGCGAAAGCTCGCGTCCATGGCTCGCTGCTGCGCTATTCCCTGCAATTCTCTTCATCCTCGCGACGATGAAGAGAAAAGGCGCCAGGGTCGCAGTTGCCTTGGCGATGCTGCTTACCGTCTATTCCTCCGTTGCAATTGCCGCTGCCGATGAAAGCGTTGAGGAGAGGAATATTCCATCAACGCCGAGCGTGATGGGCGAAGGGGTGGGTCAGCCCTGGTGGTCTCTTGAGGTCAAGACCGGCTTCTGGATGCCGCAGAGCTCCGACATGGACCGCTTCTTCTCGAGCTGCTGCAATCTCGTCACTCGCATTCAGGGTAGTTTTCTCGCGCAGCGCCGGTATGGCGCGGAGCTAGGCGTGGGCTTCTTCTATAAATCCGGAAGCGCTCTCTCCGTGGATACCGGCACGCAGTCGCAGGATCACTTCACGTTCATGCTCATACCGATCGAACTCTCGTTCGTATGGCGCGCCGACTACTTTGACTGGCGCTACCTCGTGCCGTATGCAAAGGCCGGGTTTGACGGATGGGTGTTCAGGGAATCTGTGGCTGGATCGACGACCAAGGGGATCAAATTCGGCATGCACGGGGTGGGAGGTCTGCAGATAAACATCGGGAAGATAGGCGACGTCGAGACAAATTTTCACGATATTGGAATAAATGATTTCTTTCTCACGCTGGAGGCGCAGTACCAATGGATCAACAACTTCGGCGGCAAGGGTCTCGACCTGAGCGGCCCGATATTCTCCGCGGGGTTCTTGTTTGAATTCTAACAACCGTGATTCGTGATTCGTGTATCGTGATCCGTAAAACCCTGAGAGGGTTACGATCCACGAAACCCGAACCCCGATCCACGTTTTTTTCATGCATCGTACCATCAAATTAACAATTTCCTACGACGGCGCCAACTATGTCGGCTGGCAGCGTCAGCCTAACGGCGAATCCGTGCAGGGGCGAATCGAAGACGCACTTGCAAAGATGACCGGGAAGCGGACTGCCGTCACCGCAGCCGGTCGAACCGACGCCGGTGTGCACGCGCTGGCGCAGGTCGCGCATTTTGTGACTTCATCGAAGATCCCCTGCCACGGGTTTATTGCCGGCCTCAATTCCATGCTCCCGGATGATATCGCGATACTTGCCGCAGAGGATGCGGCATCGGGCTTCAATGCAAGACGTGACGCAAAGGGAAAGATATATCGTTACCGTCTCTTTGTCTCAAGGATACGCTCGCCTTTGTTGCTGGGCCGCTGCTGGCAGGTGAGGGGCCCTCTCGATCTCGCGGCCATGAAGAAGGCGGCTGCGGTACTCGTGGGGGAACACGATTTCGCGAGCTTCCGCGCGGCGGGCTGCGGTAGCAGGCACGCTAAGAGGCGCATTATGCGCATCGCATTTAAGGTCTCAGCAGCGTCAAAAAGTCGATGCGATGCAATGCACAAAGGCAGAATAATCGACATCGAATTCCATGGTGATGGATTTGTGCGGCACATGATTCGAAATATCGCTGGCACGCTTGTGGACGTGGGAGAGGGGAGGAAGTCGCCGGACGATATTGCGCAGATCCTTACTGCCCGCAAAAGAGAACAGGCCGGGCGTTGTGCCCCGGCCTGCGGGTTGTATCTGGTTGAAGTGCTATATTGAATCAGGTGCTCTTGCCGTGCGGGTTCGGGTTGTCCGCGAGCCACGCATCCCACTCGTCGCTGCTTATGGTGCCGTCGTTGTCAGTATCGATGTCGTCCTCATGTTTCGCCTCGGCCCATTTCTTATAATCGGAATCGCTCATGTCAGTGGTCGTAGGATCCTGCGTAGTTGGATCGTCGGCCGGATCAGGATCGCTGCTTCCTCCCGTATCGCTGCTTCCGCTTACAGGGACGTCGCTGCTCGGCACGTACGAGGTTCCGTAATCCACTTCGACCGTATCGTCTTTGCCGTCGTCGAGTACGTCGCTGCCCTTCTGCGCGAAGTAGAGGTCTGATCCATCGCCACCGTCGAGAGAGTAAGCGTCATCATCCATGCTGAACGGCGTGAGAGGCAGGCTCTCGCCCCATGAATCATTGTCCGTCTTGCGGTGCTTGATGGAGATGTCGCCGAAGCCGAGTTTGCCGCCGCCCGCTTCGGTAAGCGATTTGTCTATTCTGATGACTATCGTATCCGCCTTGCCGGATTCTTGAGTTTTCACGAGCACGACATACATGTCGCCGGTGGCTTGGTCCTGCGTGATGTAACCCCAGTCATATCCGTCCGGCGCCACGATGTTGAGCTTTTCAGCCGGACCGTCGGGATTGGTCGCGTCGTCGGTCGTATCATCGGTGATGTAGATCTGGCCATCCTTGACCTCGGAATGATAGCCGTCGCCGGTTTCTTGATGACCGTCTTTGTCCGCGTTGTCGTCGGTTGCAAATACGCCGTCGTTCACGTAGTCGTTGAGCGTGCCGTTGCTGACCGTGCTGTCAAGCGGGGCGTTGATGGCAACGCCGTCCTTGAGCATCTTGTTCTGCGGGCCGAGGATGATGTCATCCCCGCCCATACCATGAATCTCTATGCACTGCCCCTGCTGATTGCCTTCGTTGATCTTCACGCGGCTCATGTCGATGATGTCGTTCTCGTCGGTGCCGTTAATTACAAGATGCGGAATGGCCGTTGATGGGTTTTTGTTGTCGCCGAATGAACCGCTGAAGAAGTCCTTGATCTTGAGCTTGAACGTCTCGCCGGTTTCGCTGTTGACGAAGGTGAGGATGAGGTCGTTGTCCGCGCTCATCTCGCCGTAGGCCATCGTGTAGCCCGGGGGGAGGGCGGACATGTCGATCACGATCTCGCCGGCGTCGTTGGTGTCGCTCGTGTTTTCATAGACGACCATCCCGTCCTCTTCCGCGCCTTCTTCCCACTCGCCGTTCGGCGATTCGAGCCAGCCGGTGCCGGTACCAGGGTTAGCGCCGGTCACGTTGTCGACGGTGTTCTCGGCCTCCATCACGCTGCCGCCCTTGTCTTTGACGTCCGAGGTATAGACCGTATCGTCATTGCCGCCCTGGGCATAAATGATGTCGGAGCCGGCTCCGCCGTTGATGTCGTCGTCGCCGCCCGCCGCTTCGTCGAAATTGCCGGCGATGTATCCGTTAGCGCCGTCGGCGCCTGGGCCTTCGTCGCCGTAGATCGTGTCGTCGCCGAACCCGCCGTCGATCTGGTCCGCGCCAAGACCGCCAACGATACCGTCGTCGCTGCCGCTGCCCTTGATCACGTCATCTTTGTCGGAGCCGATGATGATGAAACCCTTGCCGCTCGCGGTGCCGCTGTCCACGCGAATGGCCTGGGTCAAGTCGATCGTCACGCCGTGAGTAAGGCCGCGCGCGGAGATGATGAAATCGCCCTGCTGCATGGTTCCGTTTTTAATGACGTAGGATTCTCTGCTGTCTTCCTTGCCGTCGCCGTCCTTGTCATAGCCCACCGTGAAGATCAGGTCGCGGCCGTGGGATTCTACGGTCACGGACGTCATGTCGTCGGTCATCTGGAATCCGACCCTCTTCGGGTCGGACGGATTGCCGCTCGGTATGCGCATGGTGCCGGCATAGTCGCCGTATTTTGCCGTATCACCCTCGATGGCCGCTTCTGCCGCCGAGTTCGGATCGGGGTCAGTCGAGATATACTCGGGCGGATTCCATCCATCTACCAGTTTCTGCGGGTCCCAGGCATTGGCGCCGCCTGCGGCAGGGGAGCCGCCCGTGGCGCTGAGCGTGGACATTGCAGGTATAGCAACCGCCTCGGCCTTCAGTGTTGCGTAGATCCTTTCGATATTGCTGAGCGTGGCGTCATCCATCTCTTCGAGGATATCGGCGTTGTCTAGCTTCCACTGCTCGATGTCGGCGATTGCTTGCTGGACCTCGGCCAGGAGCTGGGCCATCGCCGGGTCGGTCGTCGAAGAGGCGCCGGTCGACGAATCTGTCGTTACAGGATCAGTTGCCGTAGTACCGGCATCTTGCGCCTTGTAATTAGTGTTTACGTTCATACTCATAAGTGACCTCGCAGATGATTAATCCGATGATAATTAATGCAATATCTTTGCCAAGTCCCGCTTGCGAGGATCTGGTGTAACCAGTTGATTTTAGAGGTAAAAAATCTGAGATGTCGGGTAGGCAAATTGTTGGTCCGGGTATTATGTGGAAAAGGGTCCTGAAATGGGGTGGGCTGTCATCAGGCTGACTCTGGCATGCTCGGATCTGCAGGGCCGCCTTCTGCCGCGACATCCGCCGCCTCGCCCGTGAATTCGTTAAAGTCGCCGAACATCTCGTTGAAAAACGAGTCCATCTCGGAATCCAGATCGCTCTGGGAGCCCATCATCTGATCGACGTCTAGGCCCTCAAGTTCTCCGTCAAGGTCAGGGATGGCCTTGAATTCCTCGTCCCAGCCTTCCTTTGCATCAGTCCAGGCGCCATCTATGGTATTGACACGATCGATCGGCTCGCCACCGTCGTTGGAAACACTGGCCAGCGGGCAGTGAGTTACGTCATAATCGCCGGGATTTGTATAATATGCCGCGCCAGCGACCTCGTACCAGTCGTCGTGCATCCCCGGGTCTTCCTTGGTGATATCGTCTGGAGTCTGTGCTCCTAGGCCGCTCCCCAGGGCGCTGTCGCCGTTTTCGTCGGGGTTATCGATATATGCCGTGCCGCCATCCAGGTGCACGAAGTTCTTCACGTTCGGCATCTTGGTCGTCGTGCCAGTACCGCCGCCGGCAGGGGGCTGAGAGCGCAGCACAATAAAGTTTTTGTCATCGTTGCCCATGCCTTCGCCCCATACTAAAGAGGCGCCTTTTACGTAGTTATTGCCCTTGCCGAGAAAGACCGCGTCAGTGCCGTTTCCGGTGTTGATGAAATTGTTGTACATGGGCTGATCAAAGGCGAGTTCCTGCGCGTCCTTGGCCAGATGATCCTTTGCGTACTGAGAGAACTCATCGACCGCGGATGTCATTATGAGGTCGTTAGAGCTTGTGCCGGTGATATCCCCGCGAAGTCCCGTGAGAAAGATGCCGGTGGTGTAAGTGCTATAGGAGCTCCCCTCTGGTGGTGCGTCATCCGGGCCTACGTAGCGGTCATTGTATTCGCCGTACGCGTATTCTCCGCTGTCAAAGTCCTTTGGGTCGTCCACCCACTTGCCTTCGGTCGAGTCCCATTTGGTCGAGGTGAAACTCTTTTGCGTAAACTGATTTATGTTCTCGTTAAAGGCCCGGTCTCCCTGATCGTCGCCAGGGCCGTGGCCCAGTTTGCTCGTATCGGTGAGCACATGGCGGCCGGTCGACTTGTATTGATCGGCGACCACCTTTATCGCGCTCGCGCGATCCTGGCCGTGAATCGAAAAGCCCAGCGTTGATGCCGCAACATATGAGACGCCGCTGTCCAGCATCGTGGCGGCAGGGCCTGAGCCCTCGAATCCGTCCACGCGGATCCGCATGATGATGTGATTGTCTTTATCCCGAAGCGTGACCACCGTGTTGTAGAGTTTGGCGGCTGGATTTCCCGAGAGGGTTCCGATCTCATCTGAGGAGATCTCCACCTTCGCCACCTTCACCTGCACGGATTTTGAACGATCATCCGGTACATTCTGTTTGATGGCCCCTCCATCGCTCACGAATTCGTACGGACTCATGACATAACTGCCGTTATTGAAAGTCTCATCGGCCTTGTTGTCCGTAGTGCTGTCAGGGTCGCGCGCCACCCAGATGTATTCGGGAATTCCTATATCGATCGGGGCATTGAAATTGTTGCTGTTTGAGGTGAGCGCGCTCTCCTTGACCTTGAGATACAGATCCGCGTCTTCCTTGGGCGTGCCAAAGACGTCGTCTTTGGTGATGATATCCATGGAATCGCTGGATGCGAGCTGTGGTGCATAATCAGGGTCCATCATGGGAGGGGGGACGGCCTTCTTGTTCACATCGAGATAGACCTTGGTCCCGTCATCCTTTGTGATCACATAATATGAGCCTTCGACAAACGGCTGACCTATCCACTTGTCCCCGTCCAGATCCATGCCGGCCCTCTGTTCCTGGATCCATGTGGCCTGGCGCTGGTCTGCCTGTTTCGAGCACTCCTCGATCTGCGCAGTGGCCTTTGCAAGCGCAGCTACTGCAAGCGATCTGGTGTGACTCTCAGCCTTTGATTCAGCCGCGGTAAGGGTGCCTGAGGCCAGGTCGGTGTCCAACTGGTTTATCAGGTTCTGCAGATCTTCTTTTGCCTTTTCGAATTTTTTGACGGCCGTTGACAGGTAATTGATGAGCTCCGGCCTCGCGGCGATGAGTTCCGCCAGCGTCGGCGGGAAGGTGAGAAGCCATGCGTCGATGGAGGAGGAGTCGACGCTGCCGTCCGCACCCTGCGCACCAAAGATGTTATAGTCGCTAAGCGGATCGGAGCCGCCGGTATCGGTTGTCTGGGCCTTACTTCCGTCCAGCGGGTTGTCATCAAAGAAATCGTTGATTCCGCCTGGATTGGTCTCCACGGCAGGATCGTCGGCCGATGTGTCGCCGACTGTCTGGACTTTGTATGTTATGCCGTTCACTGAAGACATAAAGACCTCGCAGTTGTCACAGCATAATCTTGCAAGATCCCTGCCAACAAAATCAGATTCGAATATAACTTTAACCCTTTGATATTTAAGGATTTGAAGGATGGAGAATCATGTGATTCGTTTTGCATATATTTGATTATTGGGCAGTTGCGACCTGCAATGGGGCTTTCAGTCATCACGGCGCTATGAAGATGAATCGATCCAGTCGAATTCCGAACCGTCGTCGATCTTGCTGTTGAGGCAGTCCTTCGCATCCCTGAGCTGCTGACCGCAATATCGCATGGTCTCCTCAAGTTTCTTCTGATAGGAGTGCAACGATCTGATTTCTGCAGCGGTCATGCTGGCGGCGTTTTTCGGGCTGAGCGCTGCTTTCGCAGCGCCGATCATCTTGTCGAGCACTTTCATCAGTCCTTCATAACGCTGGACAACAGGCCGCATGGGCATATCAGCGAGCGCATGCCCATCTACGATCTCCTTACGAAAGTTGGGCACAAGGGGTATATCGCCCTTGATGTCGACCCCCATTGCCTCTTTAGTATCTGCTATATTGGCGTAACCGCTCAGGATATTCTGGATCTTCTGCGAATAGGTGAGTTCCTTTGTTTGGATATTTGACATTGCATCCATCATGTCGCCAATGGCGCCTTGGGCAATGGATTCGGACTTTGGCGTGTTGCCTGCGACCAGTCCCTTATAGGCGTCTGGGCCGGCATCGGCATAACTGTCGTCGATAGTTTGCGATTTAGGCCGTTGCTCCGTGGTTGATGCAGGGGCATAAGGCTCAGTGATATATGATACTTTTGGTGCTGGGGCAGCTTTAGTCATGACTCACACCTGGGCTCGTCTCCATCAACGAGTTTCGTGAGAAAGGAGATGGCGTCATTGATTTCCTCTGTTATCTGGTCAATTTCTTTTGTTTCCTTAGCTCTCGTGTGTCCGTTAATTATATTGAGCAGATCGCGTTTTGTTCGTAAGGAACTCAACAGTTTTGAAGGATCTATATCGATTTTCGATGCATGCGCGGCTTTATCGTCTGCAGTTGCCTTTGTTTCGGCAGTTAACGCATGATTTTCGGCATCTTTTCGATCAAGTTCACGCATGATCGAGAGGATATCCGTTGCTGCAGGTTTAGTTATGTTGTCCGCGCTCATATTTCTCTCGCCTTCTGATGCCAGGTACAGCCTGTGACACCGGACTTTGGATATGCAAGAGCCCTGCCAGCACGGCGGCTGTATATGGAAGATCTGTATTTGACCAATTATCAGCAGGTTATGAGTAATATTTCAGGTAACGTCTAAGGTTGCGTGAGAGGAAAATGGGATGATGATCTGCAGGTCCGGGGAGGAAATACTCCACTTTGGAACTGTTACTCTTTTTCCTCGAGTCTCGAGGCCATCTCTCTTAAGCGTTTGATCTGAGACAACAACTGATCAAGTTGTTCATTGCCTCCAGCTGAGGCAGCACGTCTGCGACGTTTTGATCCTCCGAGCATAGCCAGCGCGCGCTGTGTCAGCTTGTCCACTTCGCGAATAATCGCGGCGGCTGATGGGAGGCGCTGCGAAGTTTCAGGCTTTGCTTTGGACTTCCGTTTTCTCGATTTTGCGCGTCTCGACTTTATATGTTTCGCAAGCAGGGCGGGGAGGGCGTCAAGCGTTTCGCGCGTCTTGACGAGATATTCCGTTGCTCCTTTTTTAATTAGTTCCGCCGCAAGCCTCTCATCGCCATGACCTGATATGACGATGATCGGCGTCCCACCTGCGAGGCGCGCAATACGGGAGATCGCTTCGGTCACGGGCGTTTCCTTGATCACAGCACCCGTCAGGATGAGATCATAGCCCGACTGCGATACAAAATCGAGCCCGTCCTTAACAGTATCAACGGTGTGTATTACGACAGGAGCAAAATGGCGATCAAGCACCTCGGTCAATATCTCTGCATGGTGAACGTTGTCCTCTATGATGAGGACATACCGAGGCCTCGCTGTATTATCCCTTGACGCGGCCATTTTTCCTCACATGCCGAGCATGCGTTTGAGATCAGCAACCTTGTCCGTGCGCTCCCAGCTGAACTCAGGTTCGCTCCGGCCGAAGTGACCGCCGCTGGCGGTTTTGCGGTAGATAGGCTTCCTGAGATCGAGGTGTTTGATTATGGAAGCAGGTTTGAGCGGGAAAAGCTCGCGCACCGCGGTTTCAAGCTTTTCGTGGTCTATCTTTGACGTGCCGAAGCCGTTCACCATGAGCGAGACAGGGTCGGGGTAGCCGATAGCGTATGCTATCTGGACTTCGCACCGGTCCACCGCACCGGATGCAACGATATTCTTCGCTATGTAGCGGGCCATGTAAGAGGCGCTGCGGTCGACCTTGGATGGATCCTTGCCGGAGAACGCGCCGCCGCCGTGGCTGCCTACGCCGCCGTAGGTGTCTACGATGATTTTACGGCCGGTAACTCCGCAGTCGGCGTGGGGACCGCCAAGAACGAAGCGGCCTGTCGGGTTGATAAGGTAGCGTGTATTTTTGTCGCACAGGTTCTGCGGCAACGCAGGCTTTATCACTTTATTGATAACACCTTCCTTGAGTTCCTCATAGGAGACATCCGGGTTGTGCTGCGTCGAGCATACGATCGTGTCGATGTGAACGGGCTTTCCTTGCTCGTATTTTATTGTGACCTGGGATTTGCCATCAGGACGCAGGAAATTCAGTTCCTTGTTCTTACGGACTTCTGCGAGCCTGCGGGTGATGCGATGAGCGAGCACTATAGGCATGGGCATCAACTCTTCGGTTTCGTTGCATGCGAATCCGAACATGAGCCCCTGATCGCCGGCGCCTTGTTCCTTAAAAAGGCCTTCGCCCTCAGTGACTCCCTGCGAAATATCCGGCGACTGCTTGTCGATGGAGATGATTACGCCGCAGGTTTCCCAGTCGAAGCCCATTGAGTGATGGTTGTATCCGATTTCACGAATCGTGTTTCGGACGATTTCAGGATAGGAAACGTTGGCGTTTGTGGTGATTTCTCCCGCCACGATGGCCATGCCCGTCGTTACCATGGTTTCGCAGGCCACTCGCGAAGTGGAGTCCTGAGCGATAATGGCGTCGAGTACTGAATCTGAGATCTGGTCCGCAACTTTGTCCGGATGACCTTCCGTAACCGATTCTGACGTGAAGAGATAAGATTGGGGTTTCATGCGCTCTCCTTTTTTGCAGTATTGATGGAAATAAAGAAAAATTGAGTTTTTTCGTATAGGACGGCACTCAAGTGCTGTCAAGCCATTTTGGCTCCTAACATTTTGAGTTTTCAAAACATTTTGAAGGGCAGGGACCTGGCTTAAGGATTCTGCGCCTCCAGAATATGCAGCTTTTTTACGTCTCCAGGCAGCAGATGACTTGTCTTCTTTCGCAGCAGTTTCTCGATTTCTTCTGCAGAGGGAAGGGATAGCGCTTCTTCAAGGATTTCTATTGATTGCCGCTTGGTGATTGATCGCAGTATTTTTTTTACTCGCGGGATTGAGATCGGATTCATTGAAAGCGCATTGAGTTCAAGCCCAACCATCAGCGTAATGGCAAGAGGGTCTCCGGCGAGTTCTCCGCAGATTGCAGCTTCAATTCCAGCCTTCTTTGCGGCTGTCACCGCCTGCTTGATCATGCGCAGAACGGCGGGATGGAAAGGGTTATACATGTGCGAGACAAGTTCGTTTACGCGATCGATTGCGAGTCCGTACTGGATAAGGTCGTTTGTTCCGATTGAAAAAAAATCTACTTCCTTTGCGAGTTCATTCGCCATGAATACTGCGGAAGGAACTTCGATCATTATGCCAAGCGGCACATCGTCACGAAATTTCATTTCGCGAGCGGCGAGGTCGCGCTTGACGTCCTTGATGATCTTGCGAACCTGCCTCACCTCGTCCACGCTTGAGATCATCGGCAGAAGGATGCGAAGATTCCCTTGCGTGGATGCTCGAAACAGCGCCCTGAGCTGGGTCTTGAAAAGCGGGATCTCGCGAAGACATAGGCGGATAGCCCTGAGGCCGAGCGCGGGGTTTATCTGTGTCTCGTACGGCTGCGATACAGCCAGTTTATCTCCTCCAAGATCGATCGTTCGTATGGTGACGGGCCTAGGAGCCAGCTTCGTCAGCACGGAGACGTAGTTTTCGTATTGCTCTTCTTCGGAAGGCTCGTCGAGCCTGTTCAGGAAGAGATATTCAGTGCGGTAGAGCCCTATTCCCTCTGCGCCGTGTTGCAATAGCGAGGGTATCTCCTCCGCAAGCTCCATGTTCGCTTCGATATGTATGCGGAAACCGTCCTTTGTCTCCGCTGGGAGGTGGATTTCCTCGAGCAGGATATGCTCGAGCGCGATATATTTTTGTTGAATCGTGCGATACTGATCGAGTTCTCTGCGCGACGGAGACGCGATCAAAAGCCCCTTGATTCCATCCAGGATAACCGTCTCGCCTTCTTCGATCTGGCCGCATAACTCCTTGACTCCGAATATGGCGGGGATATCAAGAGCGCGCGAAATTATTGCGCTGTGCGAAGTTTCGCCGCCGCCCTCCATGACAAAACCGAGCACCTTGTCTCTGGGCAGGCTGGCCACTTCGGCGGGGGAGAGGTCGTGTACGATGAGCACAACTTCGCCGGGAGGAAGATCCGAGGGCGTGAGATCGGGCATGCCGATGAGATTGTCCATGAGACGGCGGCCCACGTAGTCCACGTCCTGCTGGCGTTCCCTGAAGTATTCTTCATTTACGTTGAGAAAGGAAAGCTTCAGATGAGACAGCGTTTTGTCCAGCGCCCATTCAGCGTTGATCTTGAACTGCTGTATGTGCTTGATCGTCGTGGCGACGAGCATGTCGTCCTGCAGGAACATGCGGTATGACTCGATGATCTTGATCTGGTCATGCCCCTGATAGCGGCACATCTTGGCCTGGATGTGAGCCAGCTGGTCTTTTGCCTTCTGTACGGAAGTGCGGAAGCGGGAAACTTCATCTTCGACGTCGGAATCTTTAATCCATGAGCGAGCGAATGACGAGCCGCGGCTCTCCATGCAGTGTGCCCGGCCGATAGCTATACCGGGAGACGTGGCGTGCGAATGGAATCTGCGCATCCTCATTCTGAAGGGATCACTCCTCGCCGAATTTTTCTTCAATTAGCTTGCCCAACGCTTCGACGGCGTCCGAGGCGTCATCTCCGATGGCGGCGACGCTGATCTGAGAGCCTTTGGTGGCTGCCAGCATCAGCACACCCATTATGCTTTTGCCGTTAACAGCCGCCTCGTCTTTGATCACTTTGATTTCGCTCTGAAACCGGTTGGCGATTTTAACGAACGCGGCCGCGGCCCTGGCGTGCAGGCCGAGGGTGTTCATTATTGTAAAGCTCCTAGCCACTTCCTGTTCCTGTCTATTTCCGTTCATATGATCACCTTCGCGATTCTCCGGCCAGGACCTGACTTGCAATCACTATGTTGCGCTGGCCGTAGTGTTGGATGAATTTGACCGTATCCATGAAATTCGCATCCTGCTCAAGATGAGCAAGTTTTATCAGCATTGGAAGATTGAAACCGGATATCACCTCGACCCGCGAAGGCTCCAGGAACGATAGGCAGATATTTGAAGGGGTACCTCCGAACATGTCCGTAAGAATAAGAACCCCGTTGCCCCCATCCACCGCCTTGACGGCCTCAGACACCTGTTGTCTTATCGCCTCCGGCGGATCATTCGACTCCACGGCTACTCCGCACATGTGAGTCGCTTCCGGAATGATGCGGTTGGTGGCTTTGACCATCTCGCATCCGATATTTCTGTGTGATACTACGACTACTCCGATCATAGCGTGTAAATCCTCATTCAAGTTGTCCCAGAAGATCCTGGATTCTGCGGTCATTCGCAATAATTTCAGCCGACAGCCGCTCCTGGAATTCTCTGGCCGAATGGAAACCACCCATTTTGAGGAGGTGGTTGCGTGCCGCGACTTCGATAATCGCGGAGAGGTTTCTTCCAGGGCGCACAGGTATCTGAATGAGCGGGATGCTCACGTCAAGTATTGAATAGCGATGATCTTCAAGACCAAGCCGATCGTATTCCATGTCAGGATTCCACTCCGACAGTTCAACAACTATTTCGATCACCTTGCGGTCGCGCACGGCTGAAATTCCGAACAGATCGCGGAAATTAATGATCCCAAGACCGCGGATCTCCATGTGATACTTGATGATCTCCGACCCCGTACCGTAAAGGGTGGCGGGAGGACGCTTTCGCACGTTGATGATGTCGTCCGCAACCAGCCTGTGTCCGCGCAGCACAAGATCCAGGGCGCATTCGCTCTTTCCAATGCCGCTCTTTCCGACGATGAGTATGCCGACTCCGAATACGTCAAGCAGGACACCATGGATGCACGTCGACGCTGCGAGGCTTTCGTCGAGAAACCGCGTGGCCCGATTGACGAATGTGGACGTGAGAAGCTTCGTGCGGAGGAGGGGGATGCCGTGTTCGCGGCACATCGCGAGCAGAGGCTTTGGAGGCTCGGCATTCCGTGTCAGTACGATGCAGGCGATGTCTATCTTGCATATCGCTTCTATGACTGATTTGCGCTTTGGCGCTGAGAGTGAGGAGAGATAACGCATCTCGGCTTTGCCCAGAACCTGAATTCGTCCTGGATGAAGGTTCGACGTATCACCAGTCAAAGCGAGACCTGGCTTCTGAATTCTGGGGATGACTATTTTTTTGTCCAGGCCCGCCTTGCCGGTCAGCGGCTCAAGGTGGAGACGGCTGTCCTTGTCCTTTATCAGCTTGATGACCGGAATATTGAGCATCAGTTTCTCTCGTCCTCATCAACTATTGCGCGATAAATCTCATTTGCGTCCTTGGAGGACATGAGGCGTTCGCGGAAATCTTCGTCTTTCAGGAGCCTGGAGAGACGCGCCAGCGCCTTCAAGTGTTGTCCCGCAGCAAACTCGGGCGCGAGCAGCACGAAAAAAAGGTGAGTCGGCTTTTGGTCGTGAGCTTCGAAATCTATGCCTTGCCGGCTCCGACCGCATGCGATGATGATATCCTTGAGTCCCGGTACCTTGCCGTGAGGTATGGCTATACCATCTTGAATCCCAGTACTCCCCAGCCGTTCCCGCTCCATCAGAATCTCGGCAACGCGTTGCTCGTCGAGTGAACTGACGCATCCGGAGATGTGCCTTGCGAGTTCACGAATTACTTCCGGTTTCGTCTTCGCAGTCAGGTCCGGCCATACCATTTCCGGCCGAAAAATTTCGGTTAGATGCATAAAGTATTACCTTTATATATCAGAGATTTAGGTTGCGTAGGAGTATCCCACATGCCGTGAAAAAGCAAGGATGAAAAAAACCGCCGGCAGGGGCGTCATTCGCCCTTGTGACCTTTCACGCGCTCCTTGTCACGGCTCAACTGCTTCCCGATTTTATCTACAGCGGTATCAACGGAGGAGTACATGTCTGTGCTGGTCCCGACGCCTATGTACTTGCCGCCCTTCACGCTGAGCGTGATTTCAGCCACATGACGCGGGCCTTCGACCTTGAATATGCAGTGAGCCGCTGCTGGGTTTAGGAGATACTTGTTGAGACGCGTCAGCTTATCCGCTGTATGATCGCGCAATGCATCTGTGGATTCCAGGTTACGAAAAGTGAATGTCGTATCGATTGTGTTCTGGTTCATGATGTCACTCCATTCGTCTGCGGCGTGAGGAAGGAAGGATGCCCAAGCTTTCTCTATATTTTGCTACAGTTCTCCTGGCTATATCAATGTTATATCCCTTGAGTTTTTCAGCGATCTCCTGATCGGAAAGCGGGGATCGCAGATTTTCTTCGGAGATGATTTTTTTGACCAGCAGTTTTACCGCTTCGGAAGCGACCCCGCCGCCTTCAAGCTGATGAATGCCGCTGTTGAAAAAGAACTTCAATTCAAAGATGCCGCGCGGCGTGTGCATGAATTTGTTGGCGGTAACCCGGCTGATGGTCGATTCATGCATTTCAATATCCTCTGCAACGTCCTTAAGGACCAGAGGCTTGAGGCTCATGAGCCCTTTGTCAAAGAATTCACGCTGGAATTTGACTATGCTGCTTGCAACCTTATAGAGCGTCTGCTGTCGTTGATGGATGCTCTTTATGAGCCACACTGCCGCGCGCATGCGTTCTTGTATATAATCCTTCGTCTGGACGGCGACGCTGGATCCCCGCATAAGCGCCCGTCGATAGAAATCGCTTACGCGCAGCTTGGGAAGGCCGTCCTCGTTCAACGTAACCACATAATTGTCGCCGACTTTCTGCACGTAGACGTCAGGCGTTATGTACTGAGGCGACTCCGAGTTGAAAGGACGGCCGGGCTTTGGCTCAAGTGCGGATACGATTAGCGCCGCATCCTTAATCTTCTGCGGAGGCACGTCGAGTTTTTTTGCAATCGCAGTGTAATTGTGTCGTTCGAGTTCGGGTAGATGATTTTTTATGATCTCCGAAACAAGGCGCCCATCGTCGCCGAGAAGTTTCGTCTGCAGAAGCAGGCATTCGCGGAGATCGCGCGCTCCGACACCGATGGGATCGAATTCCTGAATCCTCTTCAAGATCGACTCGACTTCGTCAGGAGATGAGCCGATCTTGGAGGCAATTTCATCCACCGTGGCTTGCAGGTAGCCGTCATCATTAATATTGCCGATGATTTCAGTGCCAAGCTCAAGTTCGCGCGGATTAAAATTGGAGAGGTGAATCTGCCACAGCAGATGATCCTGCAGCGATTCGGACTGCCTCAGCACGTTTTCAAACGTCGGTGCTTCTTCGCCTCCTACATCGCGTTCAGCGGAATAACCAGGGGCGTTGTACGTATTGAGATAATTTTCCCAATCAAAATCGGCCGGCTCCTTGAGAGTGCCGTCGGAGCTCCCAACTTCGTCAATAGTATGCTCGTGCCCCTTGTCCTCGTCCTTGGCCTGCTCGTGTATTTCGCCGGCCGACTGTTTTTCGATTTCAGGCTCTTCGGGTTGGACATCCGCATCTTCAAGCACCGGATTTTCGAGCAATTCATTTTGTATGATTTCTGAAAGTTCGAGTCTGGATAGCTGAAGGAGTTTGATCGCCTGCTGGAGCTGGGGCGTGACCACCAGCTGCTGAGAAAGTTTTACACTCTGTTTTAATTCAAGGGCCATATCAACGCCTTACTCGAAGAGCATTCCGCGCTAATTACGTATAAAATGATACGGCCCGGGGTGCCAAAAGTCAACCGGCCATCCCGGAGCTGTCAGCGAGAGCTTGACTTTTCCTTTATTTCATCAGGAGCAGATTCGGCTGATTCAGGAGGGGTGGCCGTGCCTGCAAGTTGCGTTTTCTGGTGTTCCCACCGACGGCGCTTTGACTGGGCCACTGCAGCGTCTACGAATTGGACAAAGAGAGGATGCGGCGACATAGGCCTCGATTTGAATTCAGGATGGAACTGGCAACCCAGAAACCAGGGATGACCGTCAAGTTCCACGATTTCGACAAGACCGGTCTGGGGAGACATGCCGGTGATCTTGAGACCGTTTTGAGTCAATATATCCATATACTGGTTGTTGAATTCATAGCGATGGCGGTGGCGTTCGCTTATTTCGCGTTCTCCATAAGCGGCCAACGCTTTTGAGTTCTTCTCAAGAGAACAGTCATATGCGCCCAATCGCATCGTTGCGCCTTTGTCGTGCACCGCCTTTTGCTCTTCCATCAGGCTTATTACGGGGTCCGGTGTGTTTGGATTGAATTCAAGACTGTTGGCCTGAGTCAGCCCACAGACGTTCCGGGCAAACTCTATGACTGCGACCTGCATGCCGAGGCAAATACCGAAGAAGGGGATCTTCTTGTCTCTCGCGTAGCGAATCGCGCAGATCATTCCTTCGACGCCGCGTTCTCCGAACCCACCGGGGACCAGTATCCCGTCGACAGAATCGAGAACTTCAAGTCCCTTCTCATCTTCGAGCGTCTCGGCATCTATAAACATGAGTTTGACCGTAGTATTATTTGCGTAACCGCCGTGCCGCAGGGCTTCATTGAGGCTCTTGTAGGAATCTGTAAGGTTTACGTACTTGCCCACTATGCCGATTGTCGCCTCTCGTTCAGGATTTTTTATGGTGTCTGCAAGTTTCTGCCAGGCCGAGAGATCAGGCGCTTTTGTCCAGATATTCAGAAGCTCGACGATCTTCTCGTCCAGTCCTTCGTTGTGGAACATGAGAGGCACGTCATATATGTGCTCCACATCCATCGCTGTAATAACGCATTCGACCGGGACATTGCAGAAGAGGGAAATTTTGGCTTTGATATCCTTTGAAAGTTTTTGTTCGCATCTGCACAACAATATGTCGGGCTGGATTCCGATCTCCCGCAACTTTTGAACGCTATGCTGAGTTGGTTTTGTTTTGAGCTCTCCGGAAGCGCCCAGGTAAGGGACGAGCGTAAGATGAACGTAAAGCACATTTTCTCTGCCCACATCTACCTTGAGCTGCCTGATCGCCTCGAGGAACGGAAGGCTCTCGATATCGCCGACCGTTCCGCCTATCTCCACGAGCACGAGATCGACGCCTGTGGCGACTTTCATGATCGACGCCTTGATTTCGTCGGTTATATGCGGAATGACCTGAATCGTCCTGCCGAGGTAATCTCCGCGACGCTCTTTCTGGATCACTGAATCGTAGATCTTGCCAGTAGTGAAATTATTGAGACGCGACATGCGGGCGCTGGTAAAGCGCTCGTAATGGCCGAGATCGAGATCCGTCTCGGCGCCGTCATCCGTTACGAAGACTTCGCCGTGCTGGAAGGGACTCATGGTTCCGGGATCGACGTTGATGTATGGATCGAACTTCTGAAGGGTGATGGTGAGCCCCCTGCTCTCGAGCAGAGCGCCGATAGATGAAGAGGCGATACCCTTGCCAAGGCCCGATACTACGCCGCCGGTGATGAAGATGAATTTTGTCTTTGGAGGCATGCGCGGCTCTTTGATCGCGCGGCAGTATAGGTATGAGGTATGCGCGTGTCAAGAAAGCATCCAAAAAAACGACGCGCGATTTATAACTGCAAATCGCGCGCCGTATGCTTCGGATATAATTTCCAGTTGTATTAACGCTTCGAATACTGCGGACGCCTGCGCGCCTTGCGGCAACCGACCTTGCGACGTTCCTTCTCTCTCGCGTCGCGAGTGAGCAATCCATCGCCCTTGAGCGGCTTTCTAAGATCAGCATTCATCGCGATCAATGCGCGGGATATCCCGTGGCGCACGGCTCCTGCTTGTCCGGCGATTCCGCCGCCGCAGACGTTGACGAGCACGTTGAACTTGCCGGTCGTACCGGTCACTTCAAAGGGACGATTCACGGCCATCTGCAAGGTAGGTCTCGGAAAATATTCGCTCATTGGACGTTCGTTGACCGTGATGATTCCTTCTCCGGCAAGAAGACGTACGCGCGCGATGGAGGTCTTTCGTTTTCCAGTCGCCCAGAATTCGTTGCGCTTCTTTGCGCGGGTAGCGGTGCCTTGTGCGCTCGTGTGGCTCATAATTTGCCCTCGATCTTAACCGCGACAGGATTCTGTGCGGAGTGTGGATGTTCGGTATCTGCGTAGATCTTCAATTTATTGATCAGGCTGCGGGAGAGAGTGTTCTTGGGAAGCATTCCCCATACCGCATCACGGAGTACTCGATCCGGGTGTCTCTGCAGCTGTTTTTCCGCGGTTATCGATTTGATCCCTCCGAAATAACCCGTGTGATGAAAATATTCCTTGTCGTGCAGTTTATTTCCGGTGAAACGAAGTTTTGCGGCGTTAACGACCACGACAAAATCGCCCGCATCTCCATTAGGCGTATATCCGGGCTTGTGTTTGCCGCGCAGGATATCGGCGATCTGGGAGGCGGCTCTTCCGACGACGTGGTTATCCACATCGATAATCACCCATCCTCTCTCCGCCGAACCCTTGTTCACGAAGGTGGTTTTTTGCCGTGACATGACGACCTCTCTGTTACAACTAGTTGATTTAAAAAGATGATTTTACAATGTTTCAAAGGCGCGGCAATCTATCGGAAAATTGGCCGCAAAGTCAAGAAAAAAGCCCGTTAATCTGGAACGTTAAGAGACAGGCGAGAGCTCGCGCAGCCTCTGGATGATCCCGGGCAGGACTTTGAGAACAAAATCGATTTCTTCATCTGTTGAATAGCGAGAGAGCGAAAAGCGAATAGAGCCGTGGGCGCGCGTAAATGGAATGCCCATGGCTATCATCACATGTGAAGGATCGAGGGAACCCGAAGTACAAGCAGAGCCGGAAGAGGCGCATATTCCGTATTCATTCATGAGAAGGAGTATCGCCTCTCCCTCGACGGCCTCGAAACCGATATTGGTGGTATTCGGCAGACGGTGTTGAGTGTCGCCGTGAATAAATGATCTCGGAATTATATCGAGGATACCCTTTTCAAGGCGGTCGCGCAGTTTGGTCACCTTCACGCGCTCTTCGTCCATTCTGGAAATGGCCATTTCGCAGGCTTTTCCGATGGCGACTATCGAAGCCACGTTTTCCGTCCCGCCTCTTCGGCTGTGCTCCTGGTGGCCGCCTACGATAAACGGCGAGAAAGGAGTGCCACGGCGCACATAGAGAACACCCACACCTTTTGGCGCGTGCAGTTTATGGCCGGATATGGAGAGAAACGTGATCGGCGCCTTTTTCAAATCTATGGGGATTTTTCCGGCAGCCTGTACGGCGTCGACGTGAAAGGGGACGCCTCGTTCTTCGCACATTTCAGCTATCCTCTCCACGGGAAATACGACTCCGGTTTCGTTATTCGCCCACATCACCGATACGAGCGCGGTCCTTCCGTCGATTGCACGCTCGATTTCAGACAAGTCCAGGCGCCCCATGCCATCGACCGGGATGAATGCGACCTCTCTACCCTGAACGGCCAGCTGCTTTGCCGGATTGAGGACGGCTGGATGTTCCACGCTCGTCGTGATTACCTTGTGTTTGTCGCGCGCGGTCGCGAGGGCGGAGTGGAACGCGGTGTTATTGCTCTCCGTACCGCAGCTGGTGAAGATTATTTCGGATGGGTTTTCCGCGCCCAGAAGGTCTGCGACCTGCTCCCGCGCACGTTCTATATGACGGGCCACCTGCCCGCCGAACGTATGCATGCTTGACGGATTTCCCCAGAGTTCCGTGAGAAACGGCTTCATCGCTTCAAAGACTTCAGGGGCGACGGAGGTCGTGGCGTTGTTGTCGAGATATATCGTCTTCATCGTTTGATCTCCTCAAGCTTCATGTCAGGGGAGATCTCCTTCTGGATCTCCTTTTCGATGAACTGTCTCATCGTGATGCCGGCCGCGGGGCAGGTAGCGCAGGCACCGCGGAGGATCACATATGCAACGTTGTGGTCGAAATCCACGAGTTCTATGTCTCCGCCGTCCTGCTGAAGGGCAGGGCGTATCCGGGTTTCAATGATCTCTTCGAGCAGATGCATCTTCTCAAGGGTAGTCAGGGCTCGGCCCCCGACCTCTGCCGGTACAACGGCGGCTTCTTCGACGGCAGGCGCCTGCTGCTCCTCCCTGATCTCGTCCAGTATCTCCGCGATCCGGTCGCGGCACTGGCCGCAACCTCCGCCAGCCTTTGTGTAATTCGTAACTTCATCTACGGTCGAGAGCTTGTTTTCGATGACGGCGCGCCTTATCTGGTTTTCCGTGACACCGAAGCATTTGCACACGACCTTTCCCTCGAGCTGCCTGGTGGCGGTCTTCTCGCCGTGGTAATTGGCGATAGCGGCCTCGAGAGCTTCGCGGCCCATGACCGAGCAGTGCATCTTCTGCTCAGGCAGGCCTCCGAGATATTCGGCGATGTCGCGGTTGGTGATCATGAGCGCTTCTTCGATCGTCTTTCCTTTTATCATTTCAGTGAGCGCGGAACTTGATGCAATGGCAGAGGCACAGCCAAAGGTCTTGAATCGAGCATCTGCGATACGCCCGTCGGCGTCTAATTTGAACGTCAGGCGGAGCATGTCGCCGCATGCGAGAGAACCGACCTCGCCGACTCCATCGGCGTCTTCAATTTCTCCCACATTGCGCGGGTGCAGAAAATGATCCACAACGTTTTTGGAATAATTCCACATTAGTTACCTCGCAGTGCCGTTCTCAAGCGGCGGGTTGATGAGAGGGGAGGCGTCGACTCCGTGATTTTTCATGCAGGTATTGCATGAATTCGCATCACTCTGTGCGCCGCAGCTTGCACATTGCGTAAGAAATTCGAGCGCCTGTTCGAGTTGTTCGATGCCCTCGCGGCATTTGTTTATTTTGGCCTCAAATTCCATCCGTCTCGCGAGCAGTGCCGCCTTGAGCCCAATCATGGATTCCTGGGACATTCCATCACTCGAAGAGCTGAGAAACGAACGAATCTCCTCAAGAGACATGCCGAGCTCTTTGAAACGCCTGACCATGCTGATGAGCTGGATATCTCGCTCTGAATACAACCTGAATCCGCCATTCGTTCGGGATGGTTTTATGAAACCGATCTCCTCGTAATAGCGTACGGCCCTCTGGGAGAGACCCATAGTGCGTGCAAAATCACCGATGAGGTAAGTTTTTTGCTTATCAATCACCGTTGCCATTTACAGGACCCTGACGTTAACGTCAAGGTTCATCCCATGTCGTCAGAAACGAGGGATGGCAGTATTCAGGGAACTGAGATCGGGTGGGGATTGGGAGAATGTAATACTTAAACTCTTCGTGCGTAATGCGGTAAATCTGAAGTCATTTTTGCATAGAAAAGGTCGATCATCGACTGCGTGTATCCCAGTACATTTGGGACATATGCCTTGGTTTCAGCAAATGGCGGGACCTTGTTACCATACTTCTCAACGTTACCCTCTCCGGCATTATACCCGGCCAAGGCTAGTTCGATATTGCCCTTGAAGCGATCCAGCAGGAATCGGAGGTATTTCGTACCTCCCTCGATATTTTGTTTCGGGTCAAAAGAGTCGGTTACCCCAAATCGCTTCGCTGTCCCCGGCATAAGCTGCATGAGCCCCTTGGCCCCTGCACTGGATACGGCCTTATGGTTGCCGCCTGATTCCTGCAGAATTACGCCGCAGATCAACTCCACTGGGACGTTGTTTCTGCGTGCGGAATCCTCGATCATCGGGGCCAGGCGTGCCAGGCGTTGAGCCTGAAGGTTTGTAATGGCCTTTGCCTTGGCGAGACGGGGCGGCTGATTTCTTCTCGCACCCCTGACCTCTGAGCGGCGGCGAGGCGTTTCTTCCGGTTTTGAACGGGATTTTTCCTCTTCGGGTTGTACAACATCATCGAGCTGCTTCGCAAAGGTCTCCTTCTTTTCTTTGCGGCCCGCTTTGCTGAACTCTACGAACTTGTTGAATCGTTCGACGAGTTGTTTTCCTTTAACGGCCTCGCTCATATTTTAACCATACCGGTAATATGCTTTCCCATAATTATTATCGGTCGATGGGGGTGCGAAAGTTGCCCCCAGCCATCATTATTATATGAATATTTTGACGAGAAATGCAGTGAATGAAAAAAGTTTTAATATTTAAATAGTTACAGTGGTTTTATTGAGCACTGTCAACTCTGGGCGAATCACTGCGCTGCCAAACCGAATCCTGGCCGGTTTCCGCTTTAGCCGCAGGTTCGGGTGGAGTGGGTGGTGGGGTTGTAGGCGGTGGTGGAGGCGGCGGCTCCACGTTTGGGGCTTCGGAAGAGGGCTTGTCGGGCGCAGGTGGCGCCGAAGGCTGCGGTACTGCCGTAGCTCCCTCTGACGGAGTGATATAGAAGAATCTCTGCTCCTTTATTTCACGGCGAGCGATCCTGTCGCGTACTGTGATTGTGACTGTATATCTGCCAGGCATTGCCTTATCAGGCAGTGCGATGTTGTTTTCAAACCGGATGACCCCGCGCTCCGGCAATTCCTGGTTGAAGTCATTGATATTTTCGAGTTTCAGGCCGACCGACCCGTCGGGATAGCGGATACTCAGATCCTCCTGTATCCACGCCCTGCCAGCCTTGACGCCGAATCCGCCGACGTCAAAGACCATGAAGAGTTGTTCGCCTGGTTGGAAAATGGAAGGTTTGCGGACCGCGTCGGCGCTGCCGCTGGCGAAGTTGAAACTCCTGATTCCAAGATTCTGCTCGCGCATCCCTTCGACATTTTTGCCCGTGCCGCTGAGGTCAATGGAGGGAAGAAAGTTTACCTGAAACTCACCCGAGAGGAAACTGGAGCGGTTCTGGAGCCCTGCATAAAGTGTGGCTGCAGTGACGAGGGCGACTGCAGCCAGCGCCACTGCTCCGCTCCATTCGCGCGACACGCGCAGGACGACTGATCCTGCTGCGGAATCGCCAGGTCTCTGCCTCCTGAGCGATAACAGGGCGGTGAGATAACCCATGGGGTTGCAATCAAATATTCGCCAAACATTGCGCACGAATGCGCTGGCGAGCCCGATGCCGGTTCCGTCCTCGTGGCATATTGCAAGTCCGAGTATCCATTTGCCTGGCGACGTCCCCGCGAGCCATTCCGGCAATATGAAGAAGGCCGCGAATACGAGCGGCGACCAGACAACTAGGATCATGCTCACGAGCGGTTGTTCGGGCGAGAGGAGCAGGCCGTAACCGAAGGCAAAAGTTCCGACGAGGAGGAAATCAAAGATAAATGCTATAGCGCGCCTTGATGCAGATGAGACGATGTCCAGCGAGAGGGCGTATTGGCGTCTTGTTCTGCCAAGCCTCTTTATCACAACTGTGCCTGCCGCAAGATCTCCCAATCTGCGATGCCACGGAGACCATTCCATAATTGCGATCGGGATAATGAGCACGCAGAGGATCAGATCGATCGGCCTGAGCAGATTCCGGATCAGAGCCGCCACAAGGGTAATCGGTGAGCCGTCCATTCTGCGCACGGAGAGGTGGCAGAGCAGTTTGCCGACGCTCCCATGTAACGCAAATTCCGAGAGCGTAAACCAGATGAAGGCAACGAGCAGAAATATCCCGTTAAAGAGTATTCCGTAGAGACCTGAGGCTGGTATCGGGCCCGCGGCCTGTCCAAGCGCTACGGCGCGGAATGGCAGGAGCAGCAGCCAATAGATGAAGTACAGCAGAGATGCGTCTATAGCGAAGGATGCGAAGCGATCCTTGAGATCTGCTATGGAAAGACCCTCGGATTCGGACTCCCGATGCGCATCGCTGGCTCGAGCCGGCTGGTTGCGTTTTTCCCTGGTCAAATCCTCATCGAATTCAGTCGATATCTCTCCCACGTCGATGAGATCGGTTCCCTGAAATTCTCTCTCGTCGCTTCCCATGTCAGCTCCTCGATGCGCCAAGCAAGGCATCTATGCGCTGTCTGGCAAATGCTACGTCGTCCGTGATGATTCCGTCCACGCCCAGAAGAAGACATTTTTCGAAATCAGTCTGTTCGTTCGCCGTCCATGCATAAACCTCGCATCCCACTGCTCTTGTTTTCTCCATGAATCGCGGAGTGAGTGCTCGAAGTGAAGGGTGCAAGGCCGCAAGCCTTTCGTATCTAGCAAAAAAGGCAGTTGCGAAAAAGGGAAAAGGTGGACGACTGACGATCATGGCGCGCGTGAGCGCGGGATGCCGCCGACTGAGTTCGTGTACTACTGAGATACACGAAGATGAAACCACTACTGGACCGCGCATCCTTATGTCCGAAATCATACCGCCGACAAGCTGGGCCGCAGAACCTTTCATGCCGGGCTGACCCTTGATCTCGACTATCGTGAGCACGTCGTAACGAGCTATCAGATCGAGGACTTCGGCGAGGGTGGGGACGGTCTGGCCCGCGGTTGCGGCGCTGAAATGGCTTCCAACGTCGAGCGCCCTCACTGTCTCGAAGGGCGTTGCGTGGGCGTATCCGTGAAAGTGAGTCAGGATCGAGAGGTCGTCGTTGTGAGTGATTATGGGGACTTTATCGCTGGTGAGAAGCACGTCTAACTCTATGCCGTCCGCTCCAAGATCCAGGGCTCGCTGGAAAGCGGGCAGCGTATTCTCAGGCGCCTCGAGCCGTGCCCCTCGATGAGCTATGATAAGAGGTCTTTTGCGACGTGCCGATACGTCCACCAGCGTCGAAAAATCAAGTCGTTGCATGCACTCGTGTATAGCACAAGGCAGAGATCGTGTCGATCTCAGCAAGGGTCCATATTGCCAAGTTCATACTGGCATATCGTCAATGCGGCAATCGCCGCTGTCTCCACGCGCAGTATCTGCCGGCCTAGGCTTACGGTGATCGCTCCGGACTCCTTTGCGATGTCGATCTCATCATCCGCAAATCCGCCTTCCGGACCTATGACGATCATGGGGCTTGCGGCCTTGAGGCCGGAATCGTTCGCCAGACTACGGATTGCACTGCGAAGGCCGAGTTCCTCTTCGCCTTCGTAGAGGACGAAACACGGGCACCCCTGACGGACGGCGATGAATATGGAACTGAATTCAATTGGCTCTTCTATGGCGGGAAGAAAGGGGAGACCTGATTGCTTTGCAGCCTCTTCCGCTATTTTTTTCCATCGTGCGAGCCTGGACGACGCTTGAGCGCCCTCGCGCATCTTCTCAGAGCGACGGGATGAGAAAGGCATGATATGTCGACACCCGAGTTCCACTGCTTTCTGCACGGCAAATTCGAAATGCTCGCGGCTGGCCAAGGCCAGCGCCAGCAGAGGCGGTTCGGAGCGCTCCCGTCTCACGATTTCCCGCTCGATGAGCGCGTGCACTGCAGAAGCCGATGTTCGCATTATTTTTGCATGAAAGGCCCGGCCGGCGCCGTCGGACAATACCAGCCAGTCGCCTGCTGCGAGTCTCAACGAACGAGCGATGTGCCTTGCGTCGCCGCCGCGTATCTCCACTTCAAGGCCGGCTTCCATCTTTGTATCCACGAAGAACTGAGGCATGGGTCAATTCCTTCGCCTGCAGACGATGGCGCTCCACTCGCCGTCGCGATATATTACTGCGTCCGAGAAAGAGCCTGAAAAAGCAGTCGATATTTCGACTTCCTGATCGTGCGTGATTCCGGAAAGAACGAGCCATCCGCCAGGGGATGATCTCTTTTCTATCTCAGGACGGAGCTCGATGAGGGTCGAGAGCAGGATGTTGGCAATTACGATCTGGAACCTGCCTTCCACGTCTCGGATATCCCCGAACATCTCAACGTCGGCGCAATCGTTTTTCGAGAGATTTTCTCGTGCGACGCGGAGCGCATCCGGATCGTTGTCCACCGCCGCAATTCTGCCCAGATCAAGTTTTCTTCCGAGGATAGAGAGTATCCCGCTGCCCGTGCCCAGGTCGAGCAACGAAGGGCGCGGTATCTTCGTATGATGCAATATGCTGACGAGCGATGATGCGCAGAGCCTCGTCGTAGGGTGCAGCCCGGTGCCGAACGCCATTCCAGGATCCAGTTCGATAGCGGTCTGTCCTTCCTCGGGCCTGAACGCCTCCCAGCTGGGCGCTACTATTACTCCAGGCGCTATCTCAAAGGGTTTGAAGTGCTGTTTCCAACGCTCGCTCCAGTCGCCAACGTATTCGCTGGTTATCTCGATTTGTACATAGGCGAGAGCCGGGAACGCGGCCAGCTCTTTTGAGATCGCATCTCGGAGCGCATCTTCGTCATGCTTTTTCCCGTCGAAAAAAGCGGTGAGGCCGTCGGGGTTCTCTGAGATACCGTTGCATCCGAGGTCATAAAAGATGGAGGAGGCAATGTCCTTGTCGCCTTCGGAGAGATTTACGCTCACTGCCAACCAGATATCATTACCCTTGATGATATTCATATGCGTTCGATTCCCCCCGGCGTGAGAATTCTGTGAGGGCCGTGTTTGACGGTGGCATCTAGCATGTGTTAATTTGTGCTGCAAGCAAGGAGCCAGTCGGGTGCTCCGAGACTCTCCTGAGGGGGACCAATGATCTATCGCTGTCCGCGATGCGAGCAACAATTCCAGGCAGAAGGAGGCGGGGTTGTACGTTGTCCTGCGTGCGGCGGCGAGGTGCTGATTCCCGGCATCGTGCGCCCAGGATCGGCGTGGGATCGGGAGCAGAAAGGAGCATGGGCCGATGCGTTTTTTTCGGTCATCAAGGACGCAATCACAAATCCGGTAATTTTTTTTCGCGAAGTGGCGGAAGGCGATGGTTGGCTCAGGCCGTGGCTTTTTGCACTTGTGATTTCCACGGCGGTCTTTCTTGTCGCGGCTGCATATCAGGCGGGTTTCAATTTAATGGCTGCCGGAGCCGGGCTCGGCAAGGCGGCATCCGAGGGATTGGGCCCGATTTCAGCGCTGCTCATGCCGTTTTCGATCGGGACGATCGTGGGGCTCGCGGCTGTCGCCATGCCGGTGGCTACTACCGTGGGGCTGCTGATACAGGCCGGAGTATATCACCTCTGCCTCATGGTGCTTGGGGCTGCGAGGCGGAGCTTTCTGACGACGTTTCGGGTTACATGTTACTCGATGGCTCCGCAGGTCTGCCAGATCGTGCCGTTCCTGGGAGGGATCGTCGCCTGGGGCTGGCAGCTGGCGCTTTCCATCATCGGGCTCAAGGTCGCTCACGAGACAACCTACGGCCGCAGCGCGCTCGCGGTATTTTTGCCGACGCTGCTCTGTTGCAGCGCCCTCTTGATCATAGGTGCGGCAGTTGCGGGCGCGGCATTCGCGGCAATAATCGCCGCGGCGAAGTGACGCAGATCATGGAGCATCATGAACAATAAATCTTTTGTCATCGGAGTCGATCTCGGCGGCACAAATCTCCGCGCGGCAGGAGTGGACGATTCTGGAAAAATTCTTGTGTCTCGTTCTGCGCCGGTCGGCGACAAATCCTCATCAGCGGTCGTAGCGGCGATAGCAGGGAGCGTGAGCGAAATTGCGAATGATATCGGATCGAAGCCCGTTGCGGTTGGATGCGGTGTGCCGGGCATCGTTGATGCGGAGAATGGCGTGGTGCATGCCTCCCCGAATTTTCCGGCGTGGAGCGAAGAGAAACTGCGTGATGCTGTCTGCAGCAAGGTCGGTGTGCCGGTTGCCATGGAAAACGACGCGAACTGTTTTGCGCTCGCAGAGGCGATGCTCGGCGCGGGCAGGGGACATCGCAATGTTGTCATGCTCACCCTCGGTACAGGAATCGGAGGCGGATTGGTGTTCGACGGAAAAGTCTTCCACGGTGACTCCGGTTTTGCCGGAGAGGTCGGTCACATAGTAGTCGAACCTGATGGCGAACCGTGCGGCTGCGGCGGGCGCGGATGTCTGGAGCGTTACGCAGCTTCACACGCTTTTGCCGTCCACGCGCGGCGTCTGCCGAATGCGGAGAATGCATCGCTGCTCGCGGCAGCCGGCGTCGACGCTTCAGCGATCACTCCCGAACTCGCGGCGCGACTCGCAGACGAGGGGAATGAGTCCGCCGCTGTTCTCTGGAATGAATTCGGCCGCTATCTTGGGATAGGGATTGCAACGCTCGTAAATATCCTGGGCGTGTTCACTTTTGTGATCGGCGGAGGCATCACCAAATCCTGGGATCGCTTTATCAGCGCGGCGAAAGCGGCGGCTCTATCTCATACATACGCCAGGCACGCAGCATATCTGAAACTCCTGCGAGCGGGGCTGGGCGATAACGCCGGCGTTATAGGAGCGGCGATTGAGGCCCGACGCCTCATTTAATTTCTGCAAAACCTGCGAGCCGCATCTCGTCCATAAAATCTTTTGCCGATGAGTCGCTGCCTATTTGGAGAAGCGCTTGTTTGAATTTCTCCGAGCCGTTCCATCCCTGATCGAAGACAATGAGCCGTGCTGTTGGCACCGGCTCGGAAAGGGCGATTTCCTTGAGACTCTTGACCCAAGCCGCGGAGATTTTCTGCAGAGTCTGTGCCTCGTTCGGGGTGAGGATAGCCGCCGCATTGAGCGATCCGTCCGCAATTTTTTTGAGGTTCGCAAAAAGCTGAGGCGTTTGCGTGAACTTAAGACCCGCGGGTATTTTTTTGAAGAGGGCATTTCTTACGAATGCCTCGGAGAGCGGTTCGCTGGACATGACATTTGTTCCAGCCTTGATATCTGTCGCCGTACCGACGAGCGTGTAGCGCTCGGTTGGCTGGCCCGAAGGCATGGGCAGTGTGGCGAGTAGGATTTTTGCCCCGCCAAGTTTTGTGCTGTTCTGTGACCAGGCGGCAAAGCTGACGATCCCCACAGCAGGTTTTTCCTTCATTATATATTGGAGCCCGTCGGATACGCCGTTGAAATAACGGCCTTCCATCTTGTCGGGCGCTATCTTCTTGCTCACGTAATCAAAAAACGCATCGAGCACCGGCTGTCCTTCGACCGTGGACCCGGCCTCGCCCGGATACCAGAACACCATCTTCACCGTTCGTGCCTGAGCGACGGCAGTGTGCGCGATAATGAGCGCGATCACGAAGATAGCGGCGAATGTGCATTTTAGGGATTTCATTATCCACCTCCGATGTGCAGTCGCATATGAAGGACGCTGATATAGTTGTCAAGCCGGCAAGCAGGCTTATGAAATTCGCTCACTCTGCAGCATGAAGCTCGCGATGCCGCCGTTCGGAACGCTTGCTATCATCCTTTGACTGGACTCATAACGTATGGTAATTGCGACAAAAACCTGCGGGGAATCATGGATGCACATCAAAAATCCGATATAACCTCAAGGCCTTATGACATCTCTCTGATAGTTCCATTTTTTAATGAGAGAGATAATTTGCGTATTCTCTACAGCGATGCCGTCGCTGCCCTGGAGAAACTCGAAAAGAATTTCGAGATCATCTTCGTCGACGACGGTTCGACCGACGGCAGCGGTGATGTTATCAGCGAGCTGGCCATCAGCAATCATCGCGTGAAGGTGGTGCAGTTCACGCGAAATTTCGGACAGACCGCTGCTATGGCAGCGGGCTTTGACCATGCGAGCGGCCGGGTCTATGTAGCGATCGACGCTGACAACCAGAACGACCCAGCGGATATCCCAAGGCTGCTGGAAAAACTCGATGAGGGTTTTGACGTGGTTTCCGGATGGCGCAGGGAGCGCAAGGACGCCTTTCTAACGCGACGGCTGCCCTCTATGCTCGCAAACCGGCTGCTCTCCGCCGTTACCGGCGTGCGCCTCAAGGATTATGGCTGTTCCCTCAAGGCCTATCGCGCCGAATACATGGATTCGATCCATCTCTACGGCGAGATGCACCGCTTTATTCCGGCATTTGCGCACATGGCCGGCGCGCGCGTTGCTGAAGTCGAGGTTGCCCACAGGCCGCGCACGATCGGCCGATCCAAATACGGACTTGGCAGGATCTTCAAGGTTCTAATGGATCTCATGACCGTGAAGTTTCTGTCCAGCTATGCAACAAAGCCGGCCTATCTTTTCGGCGGGATCGGTTCTCTGCTCTGCTGCGGCGGCATTGCATCCGGCTTAGAGGTCCTGCTGGAAAAATTTCTTAAGGGGACGTTTGCGCATAGAAACCCGTTCCTCTTGCTGGCGGTCTTTCTCTTTTCGCTCGGCGTGCAGCTAATACTGATGGGGCTTATCGCCGAGATGCTCGTGCGCACCTATCACGAATCGCAGGGAAAACCGATCTACCAGGTGCGGAGGATTATCAATTTAGTACGTTAGTACGATGGTACGAACGTACGGGGTTAATATGTGCGGAATCTGCGGCATAATTCATGACGACCCGGCGCGAGCCGTGCAGCGCGATCATCTCGCGCGCATGAACCGAACAATGGTCCATCGCGGTCCAGACGACGAAGGCTTCTATCTGGGCCGTGGCGCAGGGCTTGGCATGCGAAGGCTTTCCATCATTGACGTCTCGGGCGGACACCAGCCGATGGCGTCAGAGTCGGGAAAGATCCAGGCGGTGTGCAACGGCGAGATCTACAATTTTCAGGAGATCCGCGACGAGTTGATCGGGAAGGGACACGCGTTTCATTCCAGATCGGACTCAGAGGTACTGCCTCATCTCTACGAGGAAGTCGGAGCGCTTTTGCCAACTAAGTTGAACGGCATGTTCGGGCTTGCCGTATGGGATGAACCGAACCGAACGCTCGTGCTCGCTCGCGATCGCATGGGCGAAAAGCCGCTCTTCTGGTCGCATCAAAATGGAATTTTTCTCTTCGGTTCGGAACTTAAGGCGTTGCTGGCGCACCCTGAACTCGCCGTTTCAACAGACAGGGCCGCACTCTCCCGGTACCTGGCATACGAATACATACCCGCCCCACATACGATATTTGAGGGTGTCTACAAGCTGGAGCCTGCGCACGCCCTCATTTATCGCAACGGCTCCGTTGAGGTGAAGCCTTACTGGGGTATACCGGTTGGTGAAGAGAACGAAGGTATATCCGAAGAAACTGCCAGAGAGGAATTGTTGGGTCTGCTTTCCAGATCGGTGAAGAGGCGGCTCATCTCAGACGTTCCGCTGGGCGTTTTTCTTTCGGGCGGAATAGATTCTTCAACTGTCGTAGCAATGATGACTCGTCACATGAATCCGAATGACGTGAAGACCTTCTCCATCTCGTTTGAAGAAAAATCATTTGATGAGTCGAGCTATGCCAGACGCGTGGCTGAACACTTTCACACCGATCACCGCGAGCAGGCGTGCACGCCTGCGGATCTTCTCGCCCTGATGCCCAGGATCACGGGGCTGCTGGACGAGCCGTTTGCGGATCCGTCGATTGTTCCCACGTACGCTCTCTCCCTCTTCACGCGAGAGCACGTCACCGTTGCGCTTGGCGGCGACGGCGGCGACGAACTCTTTGCGGGCTACCCCACGTTTCAGGCGGAGCGCGCCGCACGCTGGTATCGTTTGTTGCCGAGGGCGCTCAGGAGGGGCGTGATAGGGCCGATAGGACGTGCTCTCCCGGTGTCGGACAAGAACATCAGCTTTGATTTCAAAGTAAAAAAGTTTATCAAAGGTGCGGAGATCGACGACCCTTCAATAAGGCATGCGGTATGGATGGGTGCCTTCTCATTGGAAGACTTAAACGAACTTCTGGCATTTGATCCCGGCGCTGACGTGTTCGCCGATGCGCTTCGCTGTGAAAATGCCGCGACTGCGGCTTCTCCCGGCAACCGCCTGCTCTACGTCTATAAGAAACTCTATCTCGCCGAAGACATTCTCGCCAAGGTGGACTGGGCGTCGATGGGCGCCTCACTCGAAGCGCGCGCACCGCTGCTGGATCATGAAATCGTGGAGTTTGCGGCGAGGCTCCCGTACAGGATGAAGCTCAAAGGTTTTAAGATGAAATATCTGCTAAAGAAAGCGGTGGGCGATCTGCTGCCAAAAGGGATAGCCGGCAGGGGCAAGAAGGGCTTCGGAATCCCTGTGGCGAAATGGATGAAGGGGCCCCTCAAGGAGATGACCTGCGACCTGCTGGCGAAGGACAAAATTCGCAGGGAGGGTTTTTTCAGGCCCGAATCCGTGGCAAGGCTTGTTGAGGATCATATGAAATCAAGGGCCGACAACAGGCAGCAACTTTGGTCGCTCTTCATGTTCGAGCAGTGGCTGGACAGATGGGGCAGCACGCAGCTTGCAAAGTGATTGCACATTGGTTAGCTGATAAAGATTCAACCAGAGAGGGAAGAAGATCATGTCAGAACGAGCTTATAATCCTCAGGAAATCGAGCCCAGATGGCAGAAGCGATGGGAAGACGAACACGCCTTCAAGGTCGAGCCTGCCCCGGGAATCAAAAAATATTATCTGCTCGAGATGCTGCCGTATCCGTCCGGCCGCATACACATGGGGCACGTGCGCAACTACACGATCGGCGACGTGGCCGCGCGTTACAAGATGATGAACGGCTTCAAGGTGCTTCATCCGATGGGATGGGATGCGTTCGGAATGCCGGCCGAGAACGCCGCGATCAAACACAAGCTCCATCCCGCCAAATGGACGTACGACAATATCGCGTACATGCGCGGCCAGCTCAAGAGACTCGGTTGCTCCTATGACTGGGAGCGTGAGTTCGCGACCTGCGATCAGACGTATTACAAATGGGAGCAGCTCATATTCACGAAGATGTTCGAGCGCGGATGGGCCTACAAAAAGACCTCGACTGTGAACTGGTGCCCGTCCTGCAACACGGTGCTTGCCAACGAACAGGCCGAGGGTGGCGTCTGCTGGCGCTGCGACTCGGCCGTGGAGCTGCGCTCCATGTCACAATGGTACCTGCGCATAACCGATTATGCCGAGGAGCTGCTTCGCGACGTTGATGAAAAGCTTACCGGCTGGCCCGATCGAGTGAGGATCATGCAGCGCGAATGGATAGGCAAGAGTTCCGGCGCATTCGTAGATTTTGAAATCGAAGGCCGCGCCGATAAAATACGCATCTTCACAACGCGGCCGGACACTCTTTTCGGCGCGACCTTTATGAGCCTGGCATGGGAGCATCCTCTGGTAGAAGAGCTCTCCCGCTCACACGGACGCGAAAATGAGCTGAAGGAACTGGTCGCTCGGGCCTCGCGTATAGATCATCAGTCCCGCCTTGCGGGGACGTATGAAAAAGAGGGCGCCTTTACGGGCGCTCACTGCATAAATCCGGTCACCGGATGGCGCATGCCGATATACGCAGCCAACTTCGTGGTCATGGATTATGGCACGGGCGCCGTCATGGCCGTTCCGGCACACGACCAGCGCGACTTTGAGTTCGCAAAAAAATACGGGCTCGAGCTCAAGGTCGTGATTGAACCGGATGGCGAACGCCTCGATCCTTCTACCATGACCGCCGCATGGGAGGGCCCAGGCACGCTTGCAGAGTCCGGGCAATTTACCGGGATGCGCTCGGATGCTGCGATGAAGGCAATTGCTGATTATCTGAAGGATAAGGGCCTTGGCGGTCCTACCGTCACTTACCGGCTCAAGGACTGGTGCATCTCGCGTCAGAGATACTGGGGTGCACCGATCCCTATCATCTATTGCGATTCCTGCGGTCCCGTCGCCGTGCCTGAAAACGATCTTCCTGTAATCCTTCCGCACGATGTGGAGTTCACGGGTGAGGGTGCTTCTCCGCTGGCAAAGGTCTCTTCGTTCGTGAACGCCCCTTGCCCCAAGTGCGGAGGAAAGGGACAGCGCGAGACGGACACGATGGATACGTTCATCGAATCTTCGTGGTACATGTTCAGGTATTCGTCTCCCAAGTACGACAAGGGGCCGGTAGATAAATCCTCAGTCTCATACTGGTTACCGGTCGATCAGTACATCGGCGGCATCGAACACGCGGTAGGACACCTCATTTACTGCCGATATTTCACCAAGGTAATGCGCGATCTCGGGCTCATCGATCTGGACGAACCCGTGGCGAATCTGATGACGCAGGGCATGGTCTACAAAGACGGCGCAAAGATGAGCAAGTCAAAGGGCAACGTGGTCGACCCGGACGACATGATCGCGAAGTACGGAGCCGATGCTATCCGAGTATTCATCCTCTTTGCTTCGCCGCCGGAGAAAGACCTCGAGTGGAGCGATCAGGGCCTCGAAGGCGCCAGCCGCTTCGTGTGGCGTCTGTGGAGGCTCATCGACAGCTGGTGCGAAGATCATGGAGGCGGCGTCGCCAGCGATGAGATTGCACGCTGGAAACACCGCACGATCAAGCGCGTTACCGAAGACGTCGAGCGGTATCATTTCAACACGGCCATCGCAGGGATCATGGAATACGTGAACTTCCTCCAGGGGCTAGATTTGAAATCAGTGCCTGCGGATGCGATCGAGACCCTGATTCTTCTCATTTCACCGTTCACGCCGCACCTGGCGGAGGAATTGTGGCGTCGTGCCGGTCGCAAGCAGTCGGTCCTCTCAGAGAGCTGGCCGGTCTATGATGAGGGCAAAATCGCTTCGAGCATGCAGACGATTGTCATTCAGGTTGGCGGGAAGCTCCGGGATAAAATCGAAGTGCCGACAGGAATGTCTGATGAAGAGGTGAAGGCAAAGGCATTGGCGAGCAGTAAAGTCGCTGCGGCGATGGCAGGCAAGGCTGCACGCAAGGTCATAGTGGTGAGCGGAAAACTCGTGAACATCGTAGTGTGAACAGATGCCCAGACTCGATATCACAGCCCTTGAACGCGAGCTTGCGCAGGGAAAGCTGCGGCCGGCCTATATCCTGGCAGGTGAAGAGAGCTATCTGGCGCAGGTAGCGCTTGGTATGATAAAAGATGCGGCCATGACCTGCGGCACTCAGGAGATGTCGATATTTACGTTCTCTGCCCGCGATGCGTCCGCAGATGAAGTCCTGGGCTCTCTTCGAACCGTGCCGCTGCTGGGCGGACGGCCTCTTGCGATCCTCCGCGACGGCGGGGAACTTGCCAAGGCAGGTCGCAAGGTCCTGCTCGATGCTCTAACAGGATACATGGAAGAACCTGTCGATTCCTCGACTCTCGTCGCCGTGGCCGAAAAACTCGACGGCCGTACGCGTTTTGCCCAGCTCGCGGCAAAAAACGGCGCAGTCGTGGAATGTAAGCCTCTATTCGACGATAAACTTCCGTCATGGATCGGCATTGAGGTGCGCAGGCGCAAACGGCAGATATCTCACGAGGCCGCGCGTTTTCTGGCGGACCTTACGGGCAACGATCTGGGGCAGCTAACGCAGGCTATCGAGCGCGTGATCCTCTACGCCGGGGACAGAGCCGCACTCGAACTCAAGGATATAGAAGAGGCTGTGGCTGATACTCACCAGCGCGATATTTTTGACCTCACCAATGCAGTTGGCGAGCGCAGTCTCTCGAAGGCGCTCTCGTACCTGCACAATCTGCTTGAAAACGGCCAACCGCCGCCGCTCATCCTGCACATGCTCGCGCGCCACTTCCGTCTCCTCAGTAAGGCAAAAGAGATCTCCGGCCGCGTGAACGACAGAACCGAAGCGGCATCATATCTCGGAGTGAACCCGTTCTATGCAAAGGATTACATAGAACAGGCGAGAAATTTTTCAAAAGGCGAACTCAGGGAAAGTTTTCGCGCATTGTACCGTTGTGACAGGGAGATAAAATCCAGCAGGTTGCCTCGCGAGAGGGTTCTTGAACGGGCGATCATGGCAATAGCACAAAAGAAAGGCGCTGCCCGGAATACCGGCAGCGCCAGATAACTCCATTAGCGAAAAATTCAGCCCTGCGAAGATGCTACGGCCTTGGTGAGGCGGGATACAAGCCTCTGCGCCTTTCGGCGATGCACAGTCCCCTTGCGGCCCGTCTTGATGATCAGGGGGATTGCCTTCGCAAGCGCCTCTTTGCTGCGGCTTGAGCGAACTTCCTTGATAGCGCTCTTCATCCGAGACAACGCTGCACGGTTGCGGCTGCGATGTTTCTCATTCTGCCGGTCGCGCTTGAGTGTGGATGCGTGACGACCCTTTGCGATCTTTTTCTTATTTTTGTCGGTTGCCATGAAGCTCTCCTTAGTTGCAAATCAAGGTCGGCACGGCTATCATGCGCTATTCCGATTGTCAACCTTTGATAAAGGCCGAGGGAGAGGATGAAGGGGGAAGAGGCGCATATCAGCAGGCGGGTGGGGACTGTTAGCTTTTATACGCTGCTATCCCGCATCCTGGGGCTTGTGAGGGACGCGGTGCTTGCGTGGGCCTTCGGTGCGACGCGTGCGGCCGACGCCTTTTATGTGGCTTTTCGAATCCCCAACCTCCTGCGGCGTTTCGTCGCAGAAGGCGCCCTGACTATCGCGTTCGTACCCATCTATACCGAGCAGCTGAAGCGTTCGAAAAAAGACGGGCTGGAGGCGGCCTCTGTCGTCTTCACGTATCTCTCCCTCTTTCTCGCACTGATTTCGGTGCTGGGCATCGCTTTTGCCCCTTTCGTCGTTAAGGTGATAGCTTTGGGTTTTACAGACCATCCGGAGAAGTTTGAGCTGACCGTCTTTCTCACGCGCATCATGTTTCCATATATAATGTTGATAAGCCTGGTCGCCCTGGCGATGGGCATACTCAATTCGCTCAAGCATTTTTCAGCTCCCGCGGCCTCTCCCATCTTCCTGAATATCGGAATAATATTCGGAGCGGTCGTGCTTGAGAGGACCTGCGTAATTCCTGCTGAGGGAGTCGCCATAGGCGTGCTCATAGGCGGGGCGATGCAGCTGTTGATCCAGATACCCGTCCTGATTCGCGAGGGAATGCTGCCGAGGTTCAACTTCAACTGGCGTCATCCCGCGCTGAAGGGGCTCTTGCTCCTCATGATACCGTCCGCATTCGGCGCGGCCGTCTATCAGATCAACGTCGTCGTAATCACGTTCCTCGCATCGTATCTGCCCGAAGGCAGCGTCTCTTACCTTTGGTACGCTGATCGCGTTTCCGAATTTCCTCTCGGTATTTTTTCTCTCGCAGTCGCCACGGTGACGCTACCGACGCTCTCAGACCATGCCGCGGCAAAGGACATAACATCGCTCAAAAAGACGATGAACTATTCGCTGAGGCTGGCATTGCTCATCGATATACCTTCATCGGTCGGGCTCTATCTCCTCGCGCTTCCGATCACGCAAGTTCTGTTTGAAAGGGGAGAGTTCAGTGACAAGGCTGCCGTTGCGACCGCTGCTGCGCTCGGCTTTTTCGCGCTCAAGGTACCGTTCGTCTCCGGAGTGCGCAATCTGGTGCCGGGTTTTTTTGCATTGAAGGACGCACGCACGCCGGTTTATGTGGCCGCGCTGGCGGTCGTTGTAAACGCAGCAAGCGCGTATCTGCTGATGAAACCGATGCTGCATGTCGGCCTCGCGTTGGCAATCGTAATCTCCTCGGCCGTAAACCTCATGGTCCTTGTGTATCTCTTCAGGCGAAAGGTAGGCCCTATTGGCGCGCGCAAACTCCTGGCCTCGGTTGCGAGGACCGCGGTGGCAACGGCGGTCATGGCCGCTTTCCTTCTTGCGATGATGCACTACGTGCCGATCGAGCCGCACTGGCGCTTATGGGAGAAGGCCGGCATGTTATGCCTGCTGATTGCAGGCGGCGGGGGGATATTCCTCTCTCTGACCTGGCTCATCAACCATGAGGAATTCGAGGCGCTCTCGGGGCTCGTGCGCAGGCGCCGCAAACTCACCGACCTGGTTTCCGCTGATCCTCAATAAATCTCGCGATAGAACGATCGTACGTCCGTTCCGTTTTTTCGCTGAAAAGGCAGCCGGGCACCTCGCCGTGGGCGCGATGATACATGATGCACTGACAGCAGAGCCCCTTGCGCGAGCAAGGCTCGTACGTGCATGTGCATTCCGCAATGTTTGAGGCCTTTGAACATTCCGGCATCTCGTTACTCCTCCCCTCTGGAATTATTTTTACGGATCGCCATTGCAACATCTACTATGCTGTATATCCATATGGCCGCGAGCGCGATGATGCAGACGAATATGAATCCCCTAAGCGAGTGCCATGCCGCGCCCAGCGTGGTGATAGTGCGGACCAGCGGCGCACCGGATTCCGCGGTGCTCCGGATGGCTGCCATCACATGCAACGTGAACCTCGCTATCGGCAGCACGATGAGCAGGACTATCGCGCTCATTATGAGTACTCCCAGCCGCTTTCTGCCCAGCGCGAACTGGCCGCTTCCCGGCATGAGGAACGCGTTCATGATGAGCGCTGCCTTTAGGTCATGCTTGGTATCACGCAACATGTCGCTTTGCCTCGTTCCAGAGCGTGTCCCATTCCTTGTCGGAGAGAGATTTCAGTTCGCGGCCTTTTTTTTGCGCCTCATCCTCGATCCATTTGAAACGCCCCATGAAGCGGTCGGTGGCGCGGCGCAGGCTGCCCTCAGGATCAACCTTGAGAAAGCGCCCGAGGTTGGCGATCGTGAACAGCAGGTCGCCGTACTCGTGATCGATTCCTGACTCGTCGCCGTTGGCGCGCGCTTCGTGCAACTCGTGCGCCTCTTCCTCCACCTTGGAGAGGATGCCATCGGCGTCCGGCCAGTCAAAACCCACGCGCGACGTCTTTTCGCCGAGCCGGAACGCCTTGAGCAGGGCAGGGAGCGATGCAGGCACACCTCCAACGACGGATTTCTTTCCCTCCAGCTTCTTGAGCTGTTCCCACTGTTTGAGTACCTCGCCGCTGCCCGAGACCTTGGCATCTCCAAACACGTGCGGGTGGCGGTGGATCAGTTTTTTCTTGATGCCGTCGATCACGTCGTCGATTTTAAAACGACCTTCTTCGGAAGCTATCTGTGCGTAGAACAGGACCTGCAGGAGCAGGTCGCCCAGCTCTTCGCAGAGCGCCTTGAAATCCTCTTGATCGATTGCATGGAGGACTTCATGCGTCTCCTCCAGCGTGTGCGCTGCGATATCCTTATAGGATTGTTCTCGATCCCATGGGCAGCCATCGGGTGCGCGAAGGCGCGCCATTATTTCGACAAGTTCTTCAAACGATGTCCCGGTTTCAGACATGCGGCATTGGATAGCCTTGGGAAGGCTCGCTGTCAATTTATGAAAAAACCCCCGCCATGATTCCATGGCGGAGGTCTTCACTACACCGATTTAGCTTATTTCACCTCAATCTGGATCTCCTTCGGTCTGGAAGCCTCGCTCTTGGGGATGAGCAGTTCGAGTATTCCGTCCTTCATGGTGGCCCGGATCTTGTCCGACTCAACTGTTGACGGGAGCGTGAATGACCTCGAAAATGAACCGTAGCTGCGTTCGATCCTGTAATAATTCTCCTTCTTCGTTTCTTCGCTGAACTTTCTCTCACCCTTGATGGTGAGCACGCCATCCTCAACGTTGATCTTAACATCCTCACGCTTCATCCCCGCCAGCTCGACGGTTATCTTGACCGCTTCCTTATCTTCAGAGATGTCAACTGCCGGTGCCCAGATCGCCAGCTCCGAGCCTTGTTCACCGTGATGGCGCGGTCCTCCCAGGAAGCCCCTGAATAGGCGATTCACATCATCCTGCAGATCCCACACATCATTGACAGGCGACCATAATTGCATTTTCTTCATATGATTTCCTCCTTTCCCGAACCCCATATGGGAGCCTCTCCCGAACCGGTCAAGGGCGGATTTTTTTTAATCGTTGCATTTGAGCCACCCCGTTGGCTAAAGTATAGGCCTATGATTTTGCTGAAAAATTATTTCATCAACACCACAGAAGATGTCGATATCGTGACCGTACTGCACGAGGTCAATTCGACCCTGCGGGAGTCTGGAGTGGTGGAGGGGCTTGTGACGATAACCGTTCCGGAGGCCGGAGGAGCGCTCGCCGTCATGGAACCCCTGGCTGGCATAGTAGACCAGTTCAAGGAAGCGTTGCGCATTTATCCCGGTGAAGGCGTTGAAATAAAGAACCGGCGCAAGGAAGATGTGGACGTAGGACCCAGGATTGCTGCTGCCATGCTGGGCAGGACACTGCAGATTCCGGTTTCCAAAGGGAAACTCGTGCTGGGTCTTCGGGAAGAACCGATGATCATCGACTTGGAAAAGAAGGGCAAACGCCGTGAGTTTTGCGTGCAGATCATGGGGGATCCTGCGCAGGCCGCACAGCAGCAAAAACCCCAGCAGCGAAGGTGAATGCAATGACGAAGAAGACGCATGCCACCGCAAAGGTGGTGACGCTGAAGTTTGACGATAACCGGCTGGCGCGCGATCTCTTCGGCGCTGAAGATCGCCATATACGATCGCTCGAGAATCGCCTGGGCGTAGATATAGACGTTCGCGGCGCGGATGTGCGCATTCGCGGCCCGGAGTCGGGCGTTTCAATGGGAGAGGCGATTCTCAATCAGCTCTACAGCTTTCTCAAGAAGGGCTATCCCATAATGGGTGCGGACATCGAGAAGGCTTTTCGCATGCTTTCGCGCGACCGCAATGCAGACCTGGAGTCCCTTTTTTCCGAATCGATTTTTCTGCCGGCGCAGAAGCGAGTGATCATGCCGCGTTCGTCGGCGCAGAAGGCGTATCTTGAGGCGATTCGCACCCACGATGTGGTCTTTGCGATCGGCCCTGCCGGCACCGGCAAGAGCTATCTCGCGGTGGCCATGGCGGTGGCATCGCTTTTGCGGAAAGAATTCGATCGCATAGTGCTGGCGCGGCCCGCGGTTGAAGCCGGAGAGAAGCTAGGCTTCCTGCCCGGCGACATGCAGGAAAAAGTGAACCCGTATCTCAGGCCTCTCTACGATGCGCTGCATGACATGCTTGATGTGGAGCGGGTGGAAGATCTCATCGCGGAAGATATCATTGAGGTCGCTCCCATTGCATTCATGCGGGGCAGGACGCTTCACCGGGCCTTTGTCATCCTCGATGAGGCGCAGAATTGCAGTTACCAGCAGATGAAGATGTGCCTCACGCGGCTGGGTCCTGATTCTAAGATGGTGGTGAACGGCGATGTCACGCAGATAGATCTGCCGCCCGGGGAACGCTCCGGCCTGCTTGAAGCCTGGCGTATCTTGCAGGGTTGCCCCGGAATTGCATTTCATGAATTCACTGATGCTGACGTCTTCCGTCATGAGCTCGTGGGCACCATCGTAAGGGCGTACCAGAGTGACGAGGGTGACTATGGTCGGTAACGCCCGGAAGAGAATCAAGTCCTTTGCGGCGAGGGCTCAGACTGCTCTCGAGGTACGGCTGGAACCTTTTTTGCGTTCGCGAGCCTTTTCCTGGATTGCGCTGATCCTTCTGGCGGCGGCGATTACCTCAGTCACGACGATGTCGCTTCAACAGATACCGTCGAATCTGGCGGTAGGGGCTATCGCGGCACGCGATATCAAGGCGGATAGGGGCTACGAGATCATCGACGAAGAGGCTACCAGCAAGTTCCGCGATGAGGCGATGAAAGGCGTGCTGCCAGTCTTCGATATGGACACCACCCTCTCTGCTGCCATCGCAGGAAAGGTACAGGATGCCTTCAAGGCAGCGCGCAATGAGCTGGTCGATGAGGCATTGTCGGAGAGCGTCGCGAGGCCGTCACGAAATATACAAGGTGAGGCAGCGCCGTCAGACGTTCTGGCCAAGAAAGTGCGCGATATACTTGCCGAGCGCCTTGAAGTGGAAGTGTCGCAAAAGGATGTGAGCGCGCTGATGGCCGACCGTCTGAGCGAGCGTGAGGAAAAGGTTCTCTCAGAAATAATCCGCCGCACCATGTCGGTGCCGATTATTGCCGAAAGCGGATCCTCAGAGCCGAAGGTCGAAGGCTCGATCATGCTACGGAAATCCAAAGATGGTTCTCTGGAGGACCAATACGAAGAAATCAATATTGATAACGTCAAGTCTATCTCCACTCTGACGCAGGCCCTGGCGCGAGTCTCCGCTTCTTCGGATGCCCGTCTATCTTTCAGAGGTCCCGATACAGCGGATGCTCTGATATCCATAGCCAAGTCGCTCATCATGCCGAATTGCACATTCGACCGAAGCGAGACGAACCAAAGGAGGGAGGCGGCCGCTTCAAACGTCAAGAACGTGATCATCAAGGTCAAGGCTGGAGAGATGATAATACGTGAGGGCGCTCGCTTCGAGCCCTGGCACATCAAGGTTCTCGAGGGCATTCAGAAGGAGAAGAGACGGGGGGCATATCACCTGGAATTTGCCGGGACGTTCATTCTCGTATTCCTATGCATCACGCTGCCTTTTTATCTTATCGAGAAATACTATCGCAGAATCAGGGTGACACACAGCGACCATGTTCTGATGGCGCTCGTAGGGCTTTCAATTCTTATTCTCATGCGGTTTTCGCTGATGTTGGCGCCGGCCGTGCGCGACCAGCTCTTCTTCGACATGGCGATCTCTACGCTCAACTATGCGGTTCCCGTTGCGGGCGGCGCCATGCTCCTGCGGATGTTCTTCGGCGCCGAGATCACGGCGATGTTCGCGGTAGTCTTGAGCTTGATAGCGGGTCTGTTCGTCGAGACCGACGTGAGATTCGTGGCATTCAGCCTCATCACCAGCACAGTGGCGATCATTACCGTTGCGCAGGTCGATCGCCGCAGCCAGATAATCCGCGCCGGAACGATCACCGGCGGAACCGGAGCTCTCTGCGTGCTGGGAATTTATCTCATCACCAGCGCATCGGCTACCGGGGCCTATTCGCCGGGCGAGATCGCATGGGGAGTCTTTTTCGCGTTCCTTTCAGGCCTCGGATGCGCGATATACGCGATGATCGCGGCGCCAATCATAGAATCCGTTTCGGGATACACATCAGATATCAAACTGCTCGAGCTCGCCAACCTGAATCACCCGTTGTTGCGCGAACTCATCGTTCGTGCGCCGGGCACGTATCATCATTCACACATGGTGGGGCTTTTGGGCGAGGCCGCGGCTCAGGCTATCGGAGCGAACCCTCTGCTGGTGCGTGTTGCGGCGTATTACCACGATATCGGCAAGATCAGGAAACCGCTTTATTTCATCGAAAACATGAGGAGCGGCGAGAATCGGCACGAGAGGCTTACGCCTCATATGTCTTCCCTGATCGTATCTGCGCACGTCAAGGACGGAGTTGATCTTGCTGCATCGGCGCGCATTCCGAAGATCATCGTGGACATGATACCGCAACACCACGGTACTAGACGGATCGGAATTTTCTATGACAAGGCCAAACTCACGCAGGATCCCGAGCTCATGAAGGTGGATCCGAAGGATTTCGAGTATCCTGGACCGAAACCTCAAAGTGAGGAAGCGGCGATCCTTATGCTCGCGGACGTGACGGAAGCGGCGGTCCGCGCCCTTAAGGAGAAGAGTCCTGCGAGGATTCAGCAAACTGTGCAGAAGATGATCCACGACATCTTCAACGAATCGCAGCTGGACGAGTGCGATCTTACCCTCAAAGACCTTGGCGAAATTGCGCAGGCCTTTGAAAGGACTTTGCTCGGCATCTACCATCAGCGGATCGAATATACAAAGGACATGGATCATGACGGCGAAGACGAGGATGCGGAATCCGAGAATATTCCTGAAAAACGAGAACAGGAAAATCAGACCGAACCTCGTTGATGTGAGGAAGGCCCTGGGCCGAGCGGTGCGCATGATGCGTTTCGGCAAGAGGCGTGTGGATGCAATACTCATTGACGACTCGTATATCGCGGCGCTTGCGGGAAGGTTCAGGCGTAGTCCGCATCCTACAGACGTCCTTGCGTTTGCTTACGATCAAAACAGCGACATCGCAGGCGAGATAGCGATTTCGCTCGACACGGCCAAGGTTCAGGCCCGGGAGCGCAGAGTACCTATTCAACTTGAACTCATACTTCTCGGAATACACGGGCTGCTGCATATCGCAGGACAGGGAGACGAAACGCCGCGCGAATGGGGCGAAATGAGGGTGAAGGAATTCGAGATGCTGGCGCGAGTGCTATAGAGAGGCGATATGATGAAAAGATCGTTAAAGATTCTCTGTGCTCTGCTTACGGGAGTGCTGGTCTGCCTTTCCTTTCCAACCGTGCTCTTCGGCTGGCATGCGCCGGAGATGGGGTGGCTGGCCTGGATTGCGCTGGCGCCGCTTTTCGTCGCGCTGAGAGAGTCGACGCCGCGCAAGGCCTTTGTTCTCACATTTTTCTCCGCACTCGTCTGGTACGGCTGTTCGCTCTACTGGATCTTCCGCGCCATGCATACGTTCGGCGGGCTCTCTTCATTCATAAGCGTCGTCGTTCTGATACTGCTCACTCTCTTTGTCTCGACCTACATTGCAATAGCTCCTGCGATCGCCAGCTTTATCACAAGGCGATGGAGGGGTGAGTTCATGGCGTGGCTCGCAGTATGCTGGACCGCCGCGGAGTTCTGCAGGAACTATCTCCCGTTCAACGGTTTTCCATGGGCGAACATCGCCATGTCGCAGTGGAGGCACATTCATCTCATCCAGATCGCGGATCTTGTCGGAATCTACGGCATCATCTTTCTCATCGTCTGGACGAACGCGTGTATCGCGGAGGTCATTGCCAGCTTGAGAGGCGAGCGCGTGCGTATGCTGGCCGTCAAAATCGGAATCACGATTTTTCTCGTTGGCGCATGCGTTGGCTATGGCGAATACAGGATAGGTTACACCAAGGACTTGGTCTCACAGGCTTCTCCTTTAAAGATAGGCATGGTCCAGGGAAACATACCTCAGCAGATGAAGTGGGCCGACGACAAGCTGATGGAAAATTTAAATACCATGAGAAAGGGTTCGCGGAGCCTCCGAGACGCTGCCGTGGATCTCATCATATGGCCGGAGTCGGCATTCCCATGGCCTGTCTCCACCGATGCCACTGGAATTACACCTGCGGCACTGGGCTTTGACGATGATGAGCTTGGAAAATTGCCGTATCTGCTCCTCGGCGCCAACTCCGAAAAACCAAACGGGGACTACTACAACAGCGCCATTCTATTTGATGCGAAAGGCGTAATCGAGGGGCGATATCACAAGGCCCATCTTGTTCCGTTCGGTGAGTACGTACCTTACAAAAAACTCTTCTTCTTCGCGCGCAAACTCACGAGGCCGGTCGGCAATTTTCTCGCCGGCGAATCGTACGAACCTCTTGTCGCAGGCTCAGCGCGCATCGGTCCGCTGGTCTGTTACGAAGATATTTTTCCGGAGCTTTCAAGGAAGCTCGTGAGAAACGGGGCTGAATTTCTGGTGAATATCACAAACGATGCGTGGTACGGAGTTTCATCGGCGCCTTACCAGCACATGGCGCTATCGGTCTTCAGGGCGATAGAAAACAGACGTTACCTTGTGCGGGCGACGAATACCGGAGTTTCGGCGATCGTGTATCCAACCGGCAAGGTCAGCATGGAGTCGGCCATATTCACTCCTGCGCTGATAGTGGCGAGCGTTGCCATGCTCACCCAAATCACGCCTTACACCAGAATGGGCGACTGGTTTGCATGGGCTTGTCTTGCCTATGTTCTGCTGGGGCTCGCGATTTCCGCGGTGGCGAAATACAGAAGAAGCGGTAAACACAGACAATAAACTCAATATTGTAAGGAGCAAAGATGAACAAGGAACTGAAAGAGAAATTTGATCGCCTGCAGCAGAAGCTGGAGGAGATTCGGGGGCATCTTTGACCTGGAAGCAAAACGCAGACGCGTGGACGAGATCGACGCGATTTCGCATCAGCCCGATTTCTGGAACGACGCTAATCGCGCGCGAGAGCTGACCAAGGAGCGCGACGCGCTTTTTTCGATTGTTTCACAGTGCGACGGCCTTGGCCGTGCAATGGCCGACGTCGAGGCCGTGTTCGAACTGACGGAGGAGGGCAGCGCCGTCGAGCTGGAATCCGAAGCGCATTCGCAGCTACAGGGCGTCGAGAAGGCGCTTGAAGATCTCGAGTTCAAGAGAATGCTCTCCGGTGAGAACGACCGGAATAACGCCATCATGTTTATCAACGCCGGTGCAGGCGGAACGGAGGCATGCGACTGGGCGGAGATGCTTCTTCGGATGTACAGACGATGGGCCGATGCAAAGGGCTTTGCAAACGAAGTGGTCGATTTCACGGAAGGCGATGGCGCGGGTTTCAGAAGCGTCACGATGACCATCAACGGTGAGTATTCATACGGCTACCTCAAGGCCGAGAACGGCGTTCATAGGCTCGTGCGCATCTCGCCGTTCGACGCCAACAAGAGGCGGCACACTTCCTTCACTTCGGTCTTCGTGCTCCCAGAAGTAGCGGATGACGTCGAAGTGGAGATCAGGGATGAGGACCTGCGCATAGACACGTATCGCGCCGGCGGCGCAGGCGGCCAGCACGTCAACAAGACCGATTCGGCCGTCCGCCTGACTCATAACCCGACTGGTATCGTCGTGGCATGTCAGAGCGAGCGAAGCCAGCATCAGAACAAGGCGACTGCCATGCGCCTCTTGCGTGCAAAATTGTATGAGCTCGAAATTGAAAAGAGGATGGCGCAGCAGGCCGAACTCGAGAAGGATAAAAAACGCATAGAGTGGGGGAGTCAGATTCGTTCATATGTGCTGCAGCCATATCGGATGGTGAAGGATCACCGTACGGGGGTGGAAACCGGAAACGTGGATGCAGTGCTGGACGGAGAGATAGACGATTTTATCCGCCGTTACCTATTGATGAGCGCAAAGTAAAAGGGCGCATACTTGCGTGATCGAGCACATCAAGGCTTCATCGCTCAGAATGACGATCTGACAGGGGAGGGACTGAATCGAAATACTCGAAGACTTCCTCTTCATCCCTCACTTCGAGCAGATCGAGGTCCTCCGTATCTGTTGTTTCTTTCGGGATGTCTGAAGATTGTTTCGGACGAGGCTCCATCTTCACCGGCCATTTCAATTCATTTCGCCAAAGAATTGTCATAGCCCCTCCCTTTCCGGACATCAGGTCCGACATCGATGTCAATTCGATTTCATGCAGCGGACGCAATGCATTGTCAAGCAACGGATTTCTCTTTGTTTAATCCCGCTTGACTTCCTCTTGTTGCTAAATATAACTCAGCGAAATTTCATACATTTCAGGCATATTCAACCGGTGAGGGAGGCGGGAATGTCCGAGTCCGATAACCAGTACATGGAGCTGAGACGCGAGAAGGCTGCGACGCTCAGGTCAAAAGGTCTCAATCCATACGCGAATGGAATCGTGCCCGCGTCTACGGCAGAATTTATCAATCAAAAATTTGCAGCGGTCGATGCAGCGGGACTGGAAACGATCGATGATAAATTTTCAATCGCAGGCCGCGTGATTGCTATCCGCGCGTTTGGAAAAGCGGCTTTTCTGCAGATTCGTGACCGGACAGGCAGGATTCAGATATTCATCCAGAAACAAAAACTGTCGGAAGAGCAGTTCGAGATCTACAAATTGATAGACGTGGGCGATTTTTGTTTCTTTGCCGGAAAGCTCTTCCGCACGAAGACCGGCGAACTTACGATCGCAGTGGACGAATTGAAATTCGTCACAAAAGCGGTGCGTCCACTCCCGGAAAAGTGGCATGGTCTCACCGACGTGGAGACGCGTTATCGCCAGCGCTACGTGGATCTCATAGTCAACGAAGATGTGAAGCAGACCTTCGTGCGTCGTTCGGAAATCATCCAGTCCATCCGCGAATTCATGGTTGGAAAGGGCTTCCTTGAGGTCGAGACGCCGATGATGCACCCGATACCCGGCGGCGCTGCGGCAAAACCCTTTATAACGCACCATAATAAGCTAGGGCAGGACCTCTTCCTCAGGATAGCGCCAGAGCTCTATCTCAAGAGGCTCGTGGTGGGCGGGCTTGAGCGCGTCTTTGAAATCAACAGGAATTTTCGGAACGAAGGGATATCGATCCAGCATAATCCTGAATTCACGATGCTGGAGTTCTACCAGAGCTATGCGACCTTTGAAGACCTGATCAAGTTCACCGAAGAGATGATCTCCACCGTAAGCACGCGCGTGCTCGGCGCCTCAGAGATCACATACCAGGACACTAAGATAAACCTTGCTCCACCGTATGCGCGCTATCCGATGAAAGAGGCGCTTGTGAAGATCGGCAAGGTGGATCCTGAAATTCTAACTTCCAAAGAAAAGGCGCTGGGCTACGCGATGGGACTTGGCGACGATCTCAAGTCAAAGGACGAGGGTCTGGGGGCCATCCTCACTGAGATTTTCGAACTCACCGTGGAGAAGAAGCTCATCCAACCGACCTTCATAACTGAATATCCGACTGAAGTCTCTCCGCTGTCGAGGAGGAATGAAAAGAATCCCGATGTCGTGGACAGGTTCGAGCTCTTCATTTACGGTCGCGAGATTGCCAATGCCTTCTCCGAGTTGAACGATCCTCAAGATCAGGCAGGGCGCTTTCAGGAACAGGTAAAGGCCCTGTATCGCGGCGACGAAGAAGCGATGCATTTTGACGAGGACTATATCTGCGCGCTTGAATACGGTATGCCGCCGGCCGCCGGGGAGGGGATCGGCATAGACCGTCTCGTCATGCTGCTCACCAATTCGGCATCGATACGGGACGTGATCCTTTTCCCGCTCCTCAAGAAGAAGCAGGAGCAGCAGCAAAGCGCTCATTTGGACGAGGAAAAGGCGTGACCTTAAGACTCGCTGCCTGGATCGCAAGGCGTTACCTCTGGTCGAGGAGCGCGGGAAGATTTGCGCCTCTGCTGACCGCGACCGCGATAGCTAGTGTCGCGGTGGGCACTCTGGCGCTCATAGTCGTCATGTCTGTCATGCGAGGGTTCAAACAGGAACTCACCGATCGCCTGCTTGGATTCAATGCCCACATAACGCTGACTCGCGGGGCCGATGCGCCTCCCCTTGGCCGCGATGATGTGGATCTTATTCTTGCCGGAGCGGACCTCCGCGATCTGTCGCCTTTTGTACAGGGCGAAGTGATTGCCCAGTCAAACGCTGGAGGAGAGCCTTCGGCGCAGGGCGCGAGGGTGCGAGGGATAGATCCCACCGATCTCGGGGTGATGGGCGGCGTCTATTTTTATTTTCCCGAGACTGGCGATGGCTTTTCCGAACTCTTTAAGACGGGGCGCGGTCTGCCCGGCGCAATTGTGGGCAGCGAGATCGTGACGCAACTCATGGTGCATCCGGACTTCGGCGACGAGATAGAACTTACGGCGCCGATGGCCGAGCTGGGACCTTCCGGCGAACTCGTTCCCAATCGCAGGGCATACCGCGTCAGCGGGATTTTCCGCGCCGGGATATTCGATCTGGACAGCAAGTATATCCTTATGTCGCTTGATGAGGCCAAGAGGCTTCTGGGCGAGCAGGCGATCGAGGGCTGGCAGGTCAGGCTTTCGGATGCAACCGATTCGCCTGGAATTATCCGAATGATTGAAAAGCGTCTGCCACAGGGATGGAAAGCGGCGGGTGTCGATTCCGAGAACAAGAAACTCTTTGCCGCTCTGGCGCTTGAGAGACTGGCGATGGGTGCGATACTTGTAATGGTTCTGCTCATCGCCTCATTCGCAATCGGAGGCGTTGTTCTTCTCGTGACGGCGGCCAAGCGGAGAGACGCGGCGATCCTCGAGTCGATAGGTACGCCGGGCGAAAAGATCAGGCTGGTCTTCATGATAAACGCGGCATTCATTGGTGCGATAGGCTCATTGCTCGGTCTGCTAAGCGGCGTGGGCGTATGTTTGGCGCTCATGCGCTGGCCGATACGACTGCCTGATTCATACTATCTCGATTTGCTGCCGGTAGATCTCGACCCTTTGACGGCAATCGCAGCGGCGCTTCTGGGAATCGCCATAGCGGTGATCGCGTCGCTCTATCCCGTGCGCCAGGCGACGCGCCTGAATCCTGCGGAGGCCCTGCGTTATGAGTGACGAGAAGGGCGCAATACGCTTCATCGGAAGGCGCGTGAATTCGCCCGGCGGCATGCCGCGCTCGATCAGAGCAATGCGCGCCGTCGCCGCGGTCGGTATCGCGATCGCCGTGGCGGCGCTCATCATAGCGGTTTCAATCGGAAGAGGATTCGAAAAGGTCTACACTCGCGCGCTCTTGGATTTCAACGCGCATGTCGTAGTCATGGGCGCGGGAGAGATCGACAATCCCGATGAGCTCGTCTCATCCCTGCGCTCTTTTGAATTCGCATCGAACGAGCAGCGCATGCTTGCGGAACGGGAGGGATGGTTGGCGCCGTGGATAGACAAAATCCGCACATCTCTGGATGGCGCATCGCTTTCGAGATTTGTTCCGAACCGCATTCGTGACGCAGCTGCTGATATCGATGAGGCCGCGCGAAGGGGAGTTATAGCGGCAACTCCGTTCCTCTATCGCGAAGGCCTGATAATGGGTGGAGGCGGCATCAGGGGCGTAGTAATCAAGGGCATCGATCCCGCCACACTGTCGCAGGTCAGCGGAATGCGGATCTCGCTCTACGACAGCGGGCGTTCGATTGAACAGGCACTGAAGGGAGGACAATCATCCGAAATTCCTGCAATAGTCGGCGAAGCGCTCGCAAGGGACATGGGGCTGGGCGGCGATGTGAGGTCCGTCCGCCTCATGGTTGCGCGCGAGGGCAAGGACAAAAGTTTTGCGCATGAATTCGTCAAGGTGAATGCTGTGGGAACTTTTGCATCCGGAATGCACGATTATGATTCACAGTTCATGCTCATGTCGCTCCCTGACGCGCGAAGCGTATTCGGAGCGCCGAAAGAAACCGTGACCGGCATTGAGCTCAAACTGTACGATCCGGTCATGGCTCGGCTCGTGGCCGAGGCCATAGACGAGAAACTTGGACCAGTATATCGCGCCATCACCTGGGATGAGTTGAATAGCGATCTTTTGGCCGCGGTCAGGCTGGAAAAATTCGTCTCGGCGCTGATCATGAGCATTATGCTCATGGTCGCGGCGCTCAATATCGTGGCAACGCTCGTTCTGATGACGATCTATCGAATGCATGAGATCGCAATTCTCAAGGCGCTCGGCCTCTCCGATAGAGCGGTGACGAAAATATTCGTCATGGGCGGCATGAAGATAGGGTTGTGGGGGATCCTGGCGGGGCTTGCCGTCGGAATTGGAATCGCCGCGGTCGTGGGAAGGCTCAATTTAGTGCCTCTTGAGGCCGAGATTTACCTGGTGGCTTCCCTCCCTATTGACATTTCCTGGCCGATATGCGGCTTGTTAGCACTATTTTGTGCGGTAGTTATCTTTATGACATCGAGACTTGCAGCCAAAAAACTGGCGGGTGTGACGCCGGCGGAGGGGCTCGCGCAGGCGAGATAAATACATGGTTCTGCTCGCGGCACATGATATATGGAAATGCTACGCCGACACGGCCGTGCCTGTGGAAGTCCTCAGGGGTGCGGATTTTTCGCTCGATGAAGGCGAGTCGGTATGCATATATGGTGCGTCGGGAGCGGGGAAGTCCACGTTGCTGCATATAATGGGCGGCCTCGACAGACCCACTCGCGGGAGAGTTCTCGGAGCGGGGATGGAACTCGGAGCGCTGAACGACGTCGAACTCGCGAGATTCCGCAACAGGGAGATCGGATTCGTCTTCCAGTTCTATCATCTCCTGCCGGAGTTCACGGCTCTGGAAAACGTCATGTTGCCGGCGTTGATCGCGGGCCTTGGAAAGGCCGAAGCCGCGCGCCGCGCGCACGAAGCGCTTGAGGCTATGGGGCTCGCTGCGAGGGCGAAACACAGGCCTGCCATGCTCTCAGGAGGCGAACAGCAGAGAGTGGCGCTGGCCAGGGCCGCAGTTATGAGGCCTCGCGCCATACTGGCTGACGAGCCTACGGGAAATCTCGATCACGAGACTGGACGCAGGGTCTGGGAGTACATGCTGGATTTGAATCGACGGATGGGAATTGCGCTTGTCGCAGTCACGCACAATCAGGAACTTGGGAAAGAGCTCTCGCGGTCCCTGGAACTGCGCGATGGAACTCTGCATCCGCTTGTTAAGGCTAATTGACGGCCTTTGGAGGGCCTTGAATGTTTATCGGGGGAAAATCAGTGAGGGGCCTTGTCTTCATCCTGCTCCTTGCATTCGTCTCATCGGCATTTCCAATGAACGCGCACGCAGGAAGTGTAATCGTTCAGGAAGTTTCCTTTGCCGGAAACAAGCGCACCTCAGAGCAGACGCTACGTTCTGCAGTAAAGATGACCTCCGGCAGGGCTCTGGATTCCGAGGCGGTCGATCGCGATATAGCTGCGCTCTTCAAGCTCGGCCAGTTCCGCGACATACGCGCGGAGACCACTCCGGTCGCTGGCGGCGTCAAGCTCACATACATCGTCGAGGAAAAGCCTCTGATCGCGGACATAGGTTTTGACGGCAACAAGAAGATCAAGAGCGACGATCTTCGTGCTGAGGTGACTCAGCGCGCCTACAGCCCGCTGGATGAAAAGGCGCTGGCGGAATCGATGGAGAAGATTCGCGCGGCGTATGCCAAGAAGGGCTACTATCTCGCCGACGTGAGTTATCACGTCGAGACTACGGACCAGGGCGATGGCAAGCTCATCTTCGATATCCATGAGCATGAAGGCGTTGTCGTGCGCCGCGTATTTTTCATAGGCAACAAGGTCTTCTCCGACAAGGAACTTCGTTCGGTGGTCAAGACCCGGCAGAAGACCGCTCTCTCATTCCTCACCGGTTCAGGCAAATATGAAGAGGACATGTTGAGGAATGATGCGTTGATGCTCACCTATTTCTACCTCAATCACGGTTATTTGAAGATAAAGGTCTCTCCGCCAAAGACCACGATTTCAAAGGACAAACGCTATATCTATGTGACGTTCCAGCTTCATGAGGGACAGCAGTACAAAATTGGCGACATCGGTATCTCGGGCGACATCCTCACGACCAAGGACGAGTTGCAGGGACTTCTTCAGACCAAGCGCGGCGAAATCTACTCGCAGAAGGTGATGGAAGAGGATCTGCAAAAACTAACCGAGCGGTATGGCGATGAGGGATACGCTTACGCAGCGATGGTGCCAAACACCATCCCGAACGATGAAACCCTTACCGCGGACATCGACATCCATATCACGAAGGGCAGGCGCATCACGATCGAACGCATAAACATCACCGGCAACACGACCACTCGCGATAAGGTTATCCGCCGCGAGATGGAGGTGAAAGAACAAGACCGCTACAATGAAACCGCTTTGCGCCGCAGCCGCGAAAATCTGATGCGCCTAGGTTATTTCGAAGAGGTCAATTTTGCGACTCCGCGCGGCAGCAGCGACGACAAGATGAACCTCGACATCTCCGTAAAGGAAAAACCCACGGGGACTTTCAACATCGGTGCAGGTTTCTCTTCGGTCGAACATTTCATGTTCAACGCCTCCATCCAAAAGGATAACTTCTTTGGATACGGCGTGAGCGGCAATATATCTGCGGAACTCTCGAGCAAGCGTCAGCTGTTCATGCTCTCCGTCAACGATCCATACTTCCTTGACACGAAATGGATGGCCGGTTTCTCGGGTTACCGCAACGCATATCATTATACGGACTTCAGGCGCGAGTCGACCGGCGGCGAACTATCGCTGGGCCACAGGTTTTTCCGCAATGCGTCGGCTCAATTAGGGTATACATTTGAGCAGGTGAAGGTGAGCGATTTCGGCATAACCGTACCCCAGTTCTTCCAGCAGAACACCAGCGGCATCACCTCCCAGGTCAGTCTCTCGCTTGCATACGACACGCGCGACAACCGTATTACGCCGCGAAAGGGACTATACGATATCGTTACCCAGGAAGTCTCTGGCACGAAGTTGGGAGGCGATAACGACTTCTACCGCGTGAACTTCCGGAGCATGTTCTATCAGCCGATATATAAGAGTATAATTTTCAAGCAATTCTTCAGAATAGGATACATCAGGAGCTTAAACGACCAGCCGGTTCCGCTCTTCGAGCGTTTCTTCACCGGCGGCGTCTTCTCGCTGCGCGGCTATGCGCCTGATTCGGTAGGACCAAGCGTCAGGATTCCAGCCACGGTTTCAGGCAGCGATCAGAATTTTGTGTACGGCGGCGACAAGATTCTCCTCTTTATTACGGAGATAGAACTACCGATTTACGACAAGGCAGGACTCAGAGGCGTAGTCTTCTTTGATGCAGGCAATGCCTTTGCGGAAAATGAGAACTATTCGATAACTAATCTTCAGGCCGATTTCGGCGCCGGGATTCGCTGGAATTCACCAATGGGTCCGTTGCGTTTCGAGTGGGGTTTCCCTATAAACCCGAGGCCTGGGGATAAATCGGTGGTCTTCAATTTCACCATTGGCAACTTCTTCTAGATATGCGGCGATTCCCCTTGAATTCCCGGAATCCTTATATTATATGTGCCCGACTTTTGCAGGGTTAACCGTACAAACAGGAGGTTGGACATGAAGAGAATAGCAGTCGTACTGGTTGCGGCAATGCTTTTGTCCGCAACTGCTGCAGGCGCCGCTGAAAAAGCCAAAGGTGACGAGACCGCTGCAAAGGCGGTTTCTTCAGACGGTGTTAAGCTGGGTTACGTGGATCTGAACCGTTGCCTCAATGAAGTCAACGAGGGCAAGACAGCAAAGGCTCAGCTTGAGGCGGATGGAAAGGCAAAAAAAGCGAAACTCGAGATCATGCAGAACGAACTCAAGAAGATGAAGGAAGACCTCGACAAGCAGAAGCTGATCCTCTCCAAGGATGCCCTTGCCGAGAAGGAACAGCAGTTCCAGCAGAAATTCTTCGAGTTGCAGAAGACATCGGCCGATTTCGAGAAAGAATTTGCCGATAAAGAGTCGAATTTCATAAAGCCGATAAGTCAAAAACTTCAGGCGGTGATCCAGCAGTACGGCCAGAGCAATGGTTTTACGATGATCGTGCCCAGGGAGATGGCGCTCTATTCGCTGCCCGGCACAGATCTTACAGATAAGATAATCGCTACATATAATTCTGGCAAAAAGTGAGGCGTGAATGCGCGCAGTATCTGCTCATTTGATAGGCCTTATCGCCGCAGCGGCGCTCCTGATAGGAGCGCCGCTGTGCGCGTATTCGGCTTCAACCGATTTGACCTCAGATTCGGTCAGGATCGGCTATGTTGACTTCAACCGCGCCCTCAACGAGGTATCGGATGGAGTATCGGCCAAAAAACGGTTGAAGGACGAATTTCGAGAAAAACAACAACGACTCGACATACTTCAGGCTGAACTCACTGCGATGAAGGACGATCTCGATCGCGATCGTATGCTTGTCTCGGCGGAGGCCATAGCGGCCAAGGAAAAGCAGTACCGGGAAAAGTTCCTGGATGTCCAGCAGCGCTACGCGGACTTCAAAAGACAGATGGCCGATAGGGAGGCGCATCTGACCGAAGATATCCTCCAGAAACTGCGAGATATCGTGCGATCCATAGGAGATAAAGAAAGTTACGCCCTCATCCTTGAAAAATCACAGGACGTCGTGCTTTATGCCCCATCGGCGCGTGATCTCACGGATCGCGTCATCGCTGAATATAACCGAGGCGGCGGATCCAAAAAAGGGAGATGACGATGGATCTTCCCGCGCGCCTTCGAGATATCCTCGTTTGTCCTCAGTGCAAGGGCGGGCTGGCCGAAGTCGACGGGGGGCAGGGCCTCTTGTGCGAAAGATGTAAAATCAAATATCCTGTCAGGTCCGGCATCCCGGTAATGCTCGTTCAGGAAGCACAGGATCTTCGTACCGGGCAGAGTTCTGCTGGAGGCGCGTCGGTCAAGTTGGCAAAAGCGAGTTTCAGGGTCATTTCCGGACCCGATATGAACCTCACGTTTCATATCGAGCATGGCACTTGTCGAGCTATCGGCCGCGCGGCCGCCGATCCAAACAGGACCGCTGTTTTCAATGTCGACATAGCTCTCGCCCTTGACGATAGTACAAAAAGTCTCGTACTCCAATATATAGGCAGGCAGTTCCAAAGGGGAAGCGGCGAAGCAGAAGGCGGCGGGGAGACACTGGGAATGTTCAGGCGAGCGCCCGACGTTGTGCTCTCTGATCCCAGCCTCTCGCGGCTTCATGCGATGATATTTTCAGACGGCGAGAATATTGCGATTCTGGATCTGGTCAGCAAAAACGGCACGTACGTGAACGGACAGGAAATAGAATCGAGGATGTTGGCACGAGGCGATACGATTGAACTGGGCGACACCGCAATCGCCTTTGAGAGGTGAGGGGGATCAACCGATGGAATCCATGACTGGATACGGCACGGCCGAGGGTAGGGTAGGCAAGGGCCGCCTCTTCGTAGAGATCAAAAGCATCAACCACAGATTCAGCGAGATCAACGTAAAGATACCGGCGCGGATGGGGGTGCTCGAATCCAACATCCGAAAGCACCTGTCCAATCTCTTTGCCCGCGGCAAGGTAGATGTCTTTTTCAAGGAGAAGGAACCTCTCTTCGGCGGAGTTACCGTGACATTCGATGCCGAGATTGCGAGGCAATATAAGCGCCTGTTGGGCAGGATGAAGAAAGAACTAGGCATAGAAACGCGAGCGGATTTTCTGCAGGTCGTAGGTCTGGACAGGGTGCTCAGAGTTGAGGAGAGCGAGGGGTCCTACGAACGCCTGTGGGCGCAGATAGTAAGGCTTCTTGACAATGCTTCCAGGCAGGTGAAGAACATGAGGATGAAGGAAGGAACTCACATCAAAAAAGATCAACGCGATAGGCTTTCAAAGCTCCGCAAGCTGGTTGAAGAGATAGGGAAACACTCCGACATCGCACTCGGGAGGCATTTCGACAGGCTGCGCAAGAAAGTCGGCGGCGGCGGAAACATCGTCGACGAACAGCGCCTACAGGCTGAGGTGGCCTACCTGGGCGGTAGGCAGGATATCGCCGAAGAACTCCTGCGGCTCGAGAGTCATCTCAAGCAGTACTCTGAACTTATGGACCTCAAAGAACCTGTCGGCCGCAAGCTTGATTTCCTGCTTCAGGAGATGGGCCGCGAAATCAATACCATCGGCTCCAAGGCGGCTGACGCCCGTATTTCGCAGAGGGTCGTAGACGGCAAGTCTGAGCTTGAGCGGCTCCGCGAGCAGATACAGAATATCGAATAGTCTTTATTTATGAACAGAGGCCGACTCTTTGTAATCTCCGCTCCTTCAGGCACTGGAAAATCAACGGTGCTTACGCGAATCCGTGAGCGATTCCCGGACCTCGCATTCTCGGTTTCATACACCACCAGGCCTCGCCGCGGTTTCGAACGCGACGGCATCGATTACTGCTTCGTGGGCAAAGAGACGTTTGAGAAGATGGTGCAGGATGGCGAATTTGTTGAGTGGGCTGAAGTTCACGGAGAGTGCTATGGGACGCCCAGGGCCCCTCTTGAGCGTATGGCCTCGTCGGGGCAGGACGTGCTGCTCGATATAGACGTGCAGGGCGGTATGGCGATAAAGGGCGCATTTCCGGACGCGGTTACAGTTTTTCTCCTCCCTCCAAGTCTTGATGAACTCAGGGTGCGGCTCGCCTCGCGGGGTACGGAGAGCGAAGAGCAGATGAAACTCCGTCTCGAGAATGCGAGAAGGGAGATATCCTTCAAGCAGCATTACGAATACAACATAGTGAACGACAAGCTTGAGAGGGCCTGTGAGGAACTCGCGGCGCTTATAATATCGAAGCGCAGCGGAGGCGTTTCATGATCCGCCTGCACGACATACTGGATATGGTGGCCGCCTATAACCCAGAGGCGGATCTCGATCTCATAAAAAAGGCATATGTCTTTTCTGCGAAGGCGCATCAGGGCCAGACACGCCGATCGGGTGAACCGTATCTCACCCACCCGATGGAAGTTGCGGGTATCCTCTCGCAGATGAAACTCGACGTTCCCTCCATAGCCACGGCGCTCCTGCACGATACAGTAGAAGACACCGTGGCCACTCTGGAGGAGGTCGAGCAGCTCTTCGGTCCGGAAATCCGAAATCTCGTCGACGGCGTTACGAAACTGTCTAAGATCCAGTTTACGACTTCGCAGGAACGGCAGGCCGAGAACTTCCGCAAGATGATCATGGCGATGGCCAAGGATATCCGCGTCATCCTGGTCAAGCTCGCCGACCGCGTCCACAACATGCGCACCCTGGAGCATATGCCCGAGATGAGGCAGGTGGCCATAGCCCAGGAGACGATGGACATCTATGCGCCGATCGCGAACCGCCTGGGCATTCAGGAGATGAAGATAGAGCTCGAGGATCTTTCCCTCAAATATCTCAAACCCGATATCTATCAGATGATCGACGAGCAAGTGCGCAAACGCAAAGGGCAGCGCGAAAAATACATCACCGAGATAAAGAAACTCGTCGGCGACAGGATGCGCGAGCATAACGTGGAGTGCGACATCTACGGCAGGCTCAAGCACTATTGCAGCATCTGGCGGAAGATGGAATCGCAGCACATCCCGTTCGATCAGGTTCACGACATCATCGCGTTCCGCCTGATCGTGGAATCCGTACAGCAATGTTATGAAGCGCTGGGAGTGATCCACGCGCTGTGGCGCCCGGTGCCCGGCAGGTTCAAGGACTACATCGCGATGCCGAAGGCGAACGGTTACCAATCGCTTCATACGACAGTCATCGGCCCTAGCGGGGATCGAATAGAATTCCAGATCCGCACGGGCGAGATGCATGACTTTGCCGAACATGGAATCGCCGCACACTGGAAATACAAGGAAGGCCGCCTTATCGACGATAAGGAAGAGATGAAGTTCAAGTGGATCAGAAAGCTCCTGGAATGGCAGAGCGAGCTTTCGGACCCGGCAGAGTTTCTCGATACCGTCAAACTCGATCTCTTTGCAGACGATGTTTACGTCTTTACTCCTGCGGGCGAACTGCTTGAGTTCCCTCGTGGTTCCACGCCGCTGGACTTCGCCTATTCGATACATACCGATCTCGGTCATACGACGATAGGCGCCAAGGTAAACGGAAAGATAGTGCCGCTGAAGTACCAGCTGCGCAGCGGAGATACAGTGGAGATATTGCGCGGCAAGAAGCCCCAGCCGCACAAGGACTGGCTCTCTGTGGTCAAGACGTCGCGTGCGAAGGCAAAAATACGGCAGTGGCTCAGGCAGGAGGAGCAGGACAAGAGTTCTCTCATCGGGCGCGAGCTTCTGGAGAAGGAGTGCCGCAGATATAACATCTCCATCAATCAGCTGCTCAAGAACAAAGAGGTCGAGAATTTTGCCAAGAGTTCATCCTATGATTCGACCGAAGCCCTGTTGTCAGCGATAGGCTACGGAAAATTCTCTCCGCTGCAGATCATATCACTGGTCGTGCCGCACGATCAGCTGCACCCCGAGGACAGGCCAAAGGAGGAGTCATCCGTCATAGGAAAGATCGTTCAGCGGCTGACGCGGCCAAAGGGTCTTGTGAAGGTCGGCGGCATGAGCGACATGATGGTGAGCTTTGGCAAGTGCTGCAATCCAGTGCCTGGAGATCCGATCGTCGGTTTTGTGACAAGGGGCCGCGGAGTCTCGGTTCACGTATCTGATTGCGATAAGGTCTTGAGCCAGGAACACGATAGATTGATACAGGTCGAGTGGGATATGACGCAGTCAGCAGCCCGAGTTGTGCGTATTAGGGTAATGTGCCAGGACAGGATAGGCATACTCGCCAAGATGACGGAGGCGATTACATCCGAAGGCGCCAACATCGCGGGCGCGTCCATTCGGATCAACGACGACAAGACGGCGCTGAACAGCTTTGACGTTGAGATCAAAGATCTGACCCAGCTTCGAAACGTCATGAAGTCGCTGGAGCGCGTGAAGGGAATAATTTCAGTGGAGAGAGTCAGGGAATAATGATCAGGCCTTCTCTACCGCACCGGAACGGATGCAGCGCGTGCATACCCTGGCGCGCAACGTAGCCCCGTTTTTCCGGATCCTGACGATCTGGAGGTTGGGGTGTGAAATCTTCGGTGTTTTGTTGTTGGCATGTGAGACGTTGCGGCCTACGAGCCGTCCCTTGCCGCATATATCGCATGTGCGTGGCATGGTTATCCTCCTGACTGCTTTCTGAAAAGTTCGGGACCTCTAGCACGGAAGTATTGGCCATGCAAGACAAAACGAGCAAAAACAAGGAACTAGGTGATGCTGGTGAGGCAGCTGCTGCGGATTACCTGAAAAAGCAGGGATTTCGGATTATCGCCAGGAACGTGCGTTTCAAACAGGGTGAACTCGATATCGTGGCAGAGCGTAAAGCGGAATTGCACTTCATCGAAGTGCGCACGAGAAACAATGCGTCATTCCTCTCACCCATAGAGACGATAACGGAACAAAAAAGGAGGCGCATCAGGAAGGCGGCCCTGCTTTTTCTTGCTGATGCAAGGAACGGGTTTAAGGATAGAGAACTTCCACCTTGTTTCTTTGATGTCGTAGGTATCGACATACTTAACAATAAGATAGAGTGTATTTTTGATGCTTTTGTTTAAGTTGTAACCAGGGGGATTGATGGCACAGTTACCCAATATTCTTTCATCTTTCTTTAAGACTGCTGAAGAGCGCGGCAAGACGACCTGTGCCATTGTCAAGCGCGATGGGCATTGGGTTAAAGTCAGCTGGGCAGATGTGTCGCGCAGCGTTCTTGAAAAGGCGGTAGGCCTCAGGCGCTTGGGGGTAAAGAGGGGTGATCGAGTAGCTCTACTTGCCAATACGAGTTTGGAATGGACCATAGCGGACTGCGCCATCATAGCGGTCGGCGGTATTACAGTGCCCATCTACTGTTCTCTGACTAAGGACAGAATTGCCTATATCCTGCGGGACTCGGCCCCATCGGCAGCTATCGTGGAGGACAACAGAGTTGCGCAGTTGTTCGAAGAAGCCACACGCATGGGCGGTATTTCCGGTATAACCGTGATAGGCATTTTAGGCGGCAGCGCGCCGTTCATGTTCGGGGATCTGGGAAAAGATGCGACACCGGCTGAACTCTCCGATATCCGGCAGGAAATCCAACGACCAGGACTGGACGATACAGCGACCTATGTGTACACGAGCGGTACAACGGGCGAACTCAAGGGAGTGATCATTACTCAAGGCATGATCGCAGCTGAGATAGATGCGGCCAGGCAGGTATTTGGTTTCCAGCCCGGCGAAGTTGGGCTGGCCTGTCTTCCCCTTGCCCATGTGCTCGGCCGAATGATGCAGTTCTATCAGCTGGTTCAGGGTACGGTGTCGGCGTATGCAGAAAGTATTGAAACGCTCGCTGAAAACTACATCGATCTGAGGCCACATTTTGTTTGTTGCGTTCCAAGGATGCTCGAAAAAATCCATGAAAGGGCGCGGGAACGCATCGCTCTCCTCTCGCCGCACCGAAGGAGGCTCTTCGAATGGGCCATCAAGATCGGTCTTGAGTGCAACGCCTTCGATCAGAAACGCAGGCGCGTACCAGTGGGCTTTGCTGCAAAGCGCTTTATCGCCGAGCATCTGGTCTTTAAAAAGTTAAGGGCACGGCTTGGGGGAAAAATTCGCGGTTTTATATGCGGGGGGGCCAAGCTATCGGAAGACACTATTCGATTTTTGTATGCCGTGGGCATCAAAGTCCTCGAGGGCTATGGCCTTACGGAGACCTTTGCAGCCGTAACCGTCAATCGTGCGGATGACTACCATTTCGGTACGGTCGGCAAGCCTTTACCAGGAATTGCTATCAAGCTTGCGGCTGACGGGGAGGTCCTCATCAAGGGGCCTGTGGTCTTTCGCCAATATCTGCACAGACCGGAAGAAAGCAGTGCAGCCTTTGACAAAGAGGGCTGGTTCAAGAGTGGCGATCTCGGCGAATACTCGCGAGACGGATTCCTTCGAATTACCGGCCGAAAGAAGGATATGATAGTCACGTCCGGCGGTAAGAACATAGCGCCTCAGATGATCGAACAAACTATGCTCTCGTCTCCGTTCATAAGCAACTTCATGGTATTCGGAGACGGGCACAAGTACCTCACGGCGCTGGTCACGTTGAATCGCGAGGATGTGTTGCGGCACCTGCGCAGCAAGGGGGAGAAGATAAGCGATCAGGAGAGGCTTGCACATAGAGCTGACGTCAGGAAACTCATTGCTGCGCATATCGAGGATAAAAACCGCCTCCTCGCCCGGTATGAAACGATCAAGCGCTTTGCTATCCTGGAGAGCGATTTTTCCCAGACAACTGGCGAACTCACACCGACATTGAAGGTTCGGCGCGCTTATACAAGCGAAAAATACCGGGACCTGCTCGAATCCCTGTATAGCGATTGAACCGGTTTTTTTGAAAAGGGATGTTGCATGCGGCCGTTGTTTGAGGCATAAACCACTAAACTGTTCAAAGGGGGGATTATGATCTGCGCAGGTCAAACGCCAACAGGAACTCCGCCGGCGGGCGGAACCCAGGGAACGGGGCTTGCTCCCAACATCGCCAGTCTTCTGTGCTATATATGCGCACCGATTACGGGCATCGTCTTTCTCCTGATCGAAAAGGAAAACAACGATGTCAAATTTCATGCGTGGCAATCGCTAGTCTTCGGCATCGCCTACATCGCCATCGTGATTATACTTGAGATATTGGCCGCAATCCTGGGAATGATCGCCAGCGTGCTTGGCATTATCGTCGGCTTCTTTATTCCGATAGTCATGCTCGCCGCGTTCATCGTCTGGGTGGTCTGCCTGGTCAAGGCGTATCAAGGCGAGCGCTGGCGTATACCGATCATCGGCGACTTTGCGGCAAAGAAGGTCGGCGTATAGAGCGGGAAGGTACTTTGGATCAGAGAAGATCCGTATTTACGGGCTGGGGTGTCCTTGTGGGCATCCCGGCCCTTTTTGTAGCCGCCTTCATAATTCCTAAAGTTCCATGGCTCAGCTCCATCGGACTCTGCACCGTAAGGAGATTTCTGGGATTCGATTGCCCGGGCTGCGGCCTCAAGAGCTCTTTTATTGAATTGGTGCACGGACATTTCAATGCGAGCATCGACTTCCATCCTCTTGGCATTGTCATAGCCGCATGGCTCGTGTATGTCTTCATGCGGCAGATGTATTCGCTGCTAAAGGGACGCCCGTGGCCTCCCATCCTGAAACAGGCGCACAGGGACGCGATCTTGTGGGTATTTATCGCGGTACTGCTTTTGCAATGGATCGTAAAACTGGCTGTCTGAATGTTTAGTAGATAATTGATGTAAATAAAGTCGGACGGCACTCCATAGAGGGCGTGACATGAAGATCGCAGTTGCGCAGATAAACACGACAGTCGGCGATTTTGAGGGCAATAAAGCCAGAATCCTTGAGAGGATTCGCTGGGCGGAGGCCTCCGGTTCTGATCTTGTTTTATTCCCCGAACTCGCGGTCTGCGGTTATCCTCCTCGCGACCTGCTGGAAAAACCCTCCTTTGTGCAGAAAAACCTGCAAACGGTCGAAGAGATAGCGTCGCATACCGGGAGAGTGGGTGCGGTTGTGGGCTATGTCTCAGTCAACGAGAGCGCCGAGGGCAAGGGACTTTTCAACAGCGCCGGGATCATGCACGACGGCAAAGTACGCTTTGTGCAACACAAAACTCTTCTCCCTGAATATGACGTCTTTGATGAAGCGAGACACTTCGATCCGGCCAACAGGCAAGAGGTATATCCTTTTTCAGGCTCGACGCTTGGGCTTACCTTGTGCGAGGACCTCTGGAGCCTGCACCGCTTTGGCGGCCGCCGCATCTATCAGATCGATCCGGTGGAAAAACTCTCTGCTGCCGGCGCGGATATCATACTGAATCTGTCCGCATCGCCTTTCACTCTAGGAAAACAGACGATTCGCCGCGGCCTCGTATGTGATGAGGCGCGTGCCTTTGGCCTGCCAGTGGTCTACTGCAACATGGTCGGCGGAAATGACGAACTCGTTTTTGACGGCAGGAGCTTCGCGGCAGACGCGGCAGGACGAGTTGCGAGCGAGGCCGGCGCTTTTGAAGAGGACTCGTTTATAGTTGATATCGAAAAACTCGTTCCTCTTAAAAAATTGCCGATTCTCGATGATGAGGAGCTCGTGCGGCGGGCGCTGATACTCGGATTGCGCGATTATATGCGCAAGTGCGGATTCGAGCGCGCCGTGATAGGACTCTCCGGCGGCATAGATTCAGCTGTGGTCGCGGCCCTTGCATGCGAGGCAATAGGAAACGGCAAGGTGATGGGGGTCATGATGCCATCGCCGTATACGCATCCTCGCAGCGTTGAAGATGCAGAAAAGCTCGCATCGAATCTGGGCATAATCACATGCAAAGTTCCGATAGGCGGCATCTATGATTCGTATCGACGGGCATTGGGCTACGCCGGCGGTCTTGAGAAAAAGGTTTCAATAGCGGAGGAGAATATCCAGGCGCGCATACGCGGAAACATCCTCATGGCGATTTCGAATCGTGAAGGGGCACTCGTCCTCTCGACCGGAAATAAATCCGAACTCTCGGTTGGGTACTGCACGCTATACGGCGACATGGCGGGAGGTCTGGCGCTCATTTCCGACATTCCAAAATGTATGGTCTATTCGCTCGCGAGGTATATAAATAGAAAAGCTGCTGTCATTCCCGAGGAGATACTCACCAGGCCTCCTACGGCCGAACTCAAACCCGATCAGACGGATCAGGACTCGCTGCCGCCCTATGATGTGCTCGATCAAATCATGAAAAATTATATAGAAGAGAAGATGAGCGCGGAGGCGATCATCGCCGCCGGTTTTGACCGATCCGAAGTGGAACGCATAGTTGGGATGATCGACCGAAACGAATACAAGCGCCGCCAGGCAGCGCCGGGCATCAAGATCACATCAAAGGCGTTCGGGCTTGGGAGGCGATTTCCCATTGCCTGGAAACCATAGAACGGGCCAGAGATCTGAAATATGTCAGGCATTCTCTATATAGTTGCCACGCCGATCGGAAATCTCGAGGATATTACCGCGAGGGCACTGCGTATTCTTCGAGAGGTGGATCTCATTGCCGCTGAGGACACGCGCCACACACGCAAGCTGCTCTCTCACTTCGATATCCATACGCCGCTCACGAGTTTTTTCAAAGGGAACGAACGGGAAAAGACAGCATCCATCATAGCGGCATTGTTGGAAGGGCGCTCTGTCGCACTCGTCTCCGATGCGGGCACCCCTTGTATCTCCGACCCCGGCTATCCTCTGCTCGCAGCAGCCGTGCAATCTTGCGTTAACGTCGTTCCCATACCAGGCCCGTCCGCACTTGCTGCCGCGCTTTCAGCGGCAGGTCTCCCTACCGACAGATTTACGTTCGTCGGTTTTCTTCCCGATAAACCGGGAAAGAGGAGGAGGGCGCTAGAAGAGTTGAAGGCGCTGTCGCACACGCTGGCATTTTACGTATCTCCGTGGAAGGGTGCGGCGACTGTGGAAGATTGCCTGACGGTATTCGGTAATCGCCGCGCCTGCCTATGCCGAGAATTGACGAAGATTCACGAAGAATTCGTACGAGACGATCTCGAAGCACTTGCTGCCCTGTTACGAGAGCGCCCCCCAAAAGGAGAGATGACCCTCATCATCGCAGCAGAAACTTCGCAAATCCCAATTTCCAAATCCAAATGACGAATGGTAACTATTCAGGTGGCAGCACTCAGCTTTCAGCTAAAACCTGTGTCTCACAAGTTTTAAGCTGAATGCTGAGTGCTGATTTCAATCTTACTCCTTCGACTCCTCGAATTCCGCGTCCACGACCTTCTCGTCTTTCTTCTTCTCTTCCTTGGGCTCCTCAGCGCCCGCGCCGGGCTCTGCCTGCGCCTTCTGTTCACCGCCGCTGGCGGACTTGTACATCGCCTCAGCCATCTTGTGCGAGGCCTGAGTCAGTTCCTCCATCGCCTTTTTGATGCGGGAGCTGTCTTTTTCTTCGATCGCCTTCCTGCAGGCAGCGCACATCTCTTCGATCTTTTTGGCGTCATCTGCAGGAATCTTTTCGCGATTGTCCTTGAGGACCTTCTCAGTGTTGTAGACGAGCGCGTCGGCCTGGTTACGCAGATCGATCTCTTCGCGCCGTTTCTTGTCCTCGGATTCGTGGGCCTTCGCATCCTTCACGAGTTTGTCGATCTCGTCCTTGCCAAGGCCCGATGTGGACGTGATCGTTATCTTCTGCTCCTTGCTGGTGGCCTTGTCCTTGGCCATAACATGAACGATACCGTTGGCGTCGATATCGAATGTCACCTCTATCTGCGGAATGCCGCGCGGCGCCGGAGGGATGCCGTCCAGATGGAAGCGGCCCAGCGTGCGATTATCCGAGGCCATCTCTCGTTCGCCCTGCATCACATGGACTTCGACCGAGGTCTGACTGTCCGCCGCAGTGGAGAATATCTGGCTCTTGCGCGTCGGAATGGTCGTGTTTCGCTCGATGAGGCGGGTCATCACGCCGCCCAACGTCTCGATGCCCAGAGAGAGCGGGGTGACGTCGAGCAGGAGCATGTCCTTAACTTCGCCGGCAAGCACGCCCGCCTGAACTGCCGCACCCGCCGCCACCACCTCATCGGGGTTGACGCCCATATGAGGATCGCGGCCGAAAAACTCTTTCACGATCTGTTGTACTTTAGGAATTCGCGTCGATCCTCCGACCAGCACGACTTCGTCGATGTCGGATGAACTCACCCCCGCATCGGTCAAGGCCTTGCGACAAGGCTCCAGAGTTTTTGCGAGAAGATCGGCCACCATCGCCTCGAACTTGGCGCGAGTGAGCTTTATGTTCATGTGCTTGGGACCTGAGGCGTCCGCGGTCAGGAAGGGGAGGTTGATCTCGGTCTCCATGGTCTGTGAGAGTTCGATCTTCGCCTTTTCTGCGGCCTCCTTCAGGCGCTGCAGCACCATCTTGTCCTTGCTGACATCGATTCCCTGGTCTTTCTTGAATTCGTCGATCAGATATTCCATGAGCCGCTGATCGATGTTGTCACCGCCCAGGTGCGTGTCGCCATTCGTCGATTTCACCTCGACAACGTTCTCTCCGACCTCCAGTACAGAGATGTCGAAAGTGCCGCCGCCGAAATCAAAGACCGCGATCGTCTCGTCTTTTTTCTTGTCCAGGCCGTAGGCCAACGCTGCGGCCGTCGGCTCGTTCACGATCCTCTTCACGTCAAAGCCCGCGATCTTGCCCGCGTCTTTTGTAGCCTGGCGCTGACTGTCGTTGAAGTAAGCAGGCACTGTGATGACCGCTTCGGTGACGGGCTCTCCCAGATAATTTTCCGCAGCTTTCTTCAGCTTGCGCAGGACATGCGCGGAGATTTCTGGCGGCGAATATACCTTGTCGCCTACTATCACCTCTGCATCGCCGTTGTCGGCATGTCCCACCTTGTAGGGGACGATGCGGATCTCTTCTGGCACTTCATCGTACTTTCGACCCATGAATCGCTTGATCGAATATATGGTGTTCTCGGGGTTGGTGATGGCCTGTCGCTTGGCGATCTGCCCGACAAGAATCTCGCCGCCTTTTACAAATGCGACGACCGACGGAGTTGTTCTGGCGCCTTCTTCATTGGCTATTATCTTGGGCTCGCCGCCTTCCATGACTGCAACGCATGAATTTGTCGTGCCCAAGTCGATTCCGATGATCTTTCCCATTATTTCCTCCCGTAATGATGAGACATATGTTCGTTGGCGTGGCTCATATGGGTCCTTTTATCAGTCAAGTCAAGGGGTTCAAAGAAAAGGCGGCTCGATCAGCCGCCTCTTGTAACTGGTAAGTCGTAGACCGTATCAGGGCTTCTTCACTTCGAATGATATATCCTCTGCTTCGACTTTAGACCCTGATGTTGTGAACACGGCACCGCACATCAGCTCATCGCTGTAACCCGACGGCTGATTCGTCCACTCCGGCAACGTCATTTTGAATGTCATCGTTTGAATCGATTTCGGATCTATTTTGTCGATCTTGCAGATTGCAACCGCAGCCTGGCCCGAGGTCTGCAGCGCGCAGTCAGTCCCTTTTATCAAAGATGCGCCGTCGGGCGAGGTGAACGTAAGCTCACCGTCGATGAGCGGGCTCTGTCCTTTGTTATCAACTGTTACCTCGACATCCACCTGATCTCCGGGGTGCAGATCGAGCGTCTTCGCCGTATGCTGATATACCGCGTAGTTGATGTCGCGCTTTATGGATATCGGGATCTTCTGCAGATCAAGAGTTTCGCCCAGGCATTGGGCAGTGGGATTCAGCGTGAGATCAGTGTCTGAGGCATCATCTTTGACCTTGAGTTTCAGGTCAGCGACTTCGAACCCGCTTATTGATATCGCGGATCCTGTCGTGGAGACGGCCTTACCACTGTTCGATCCTGTCAACGCGGGCTGCTCAAAGCTCACGCTGTTGAGCGAGGCGCTAAAGGAAATGCCGGGTTGAGCCGGATCAGCAACCAGCTCCGGCGGGAGGTATATGGTGTCCAGCTGGCATCCAGTAGGATAGGGGATCTTGATCTCGCATGCGGCCCCTGAAAAACATTTGGCCTCCAGGCGAGTAGGCATTTCCGAGAGAGCTGCTTCAAAATCGACCTTAACGGGGATATTCACCTCCAAGCCCTTGTTCTTGAAATTGTAACAGTACTGATCGCCGATCTTGCCTTCTGGAGGCTCTGGCTTGGCAGGTTGATTCGTATCTACTGTCGTGTCGCCGGTTTCGCTCGATCCAGTCTCACCACCTGTATCGGTGCCGGTGCCTGTTGACGTCCCAGGAGTCGTAGAGGTCTCTGCCTTGAGTGTCTTTATCTTTGCGGCTTTACCCATCGAAGACTGGATGAAGTTCAGGTTCTCCTGCGCATAGGTAAGGTCCGGCTTGATGCAGAGCTGGCCCTTGCGCTGCCTCACGTGCACGGTATACGCGCCGTTGCCGTCGCTGTATTTTTCCGCAATGACCTTGCCGTCACGCGTGACGACGAGCTTCGCATAGGCAATCCCTGTTTCGTCAGCATCCATTGTCCCGTTCTGGTTCTTATCCAGAAAGACCTGACCGTTGATCGACCCGCTGCATGAAGCCAGAATCAGTCCTGCGATCATAGCTGTTAAACCGGCGCAAAATTTTTTGCCGCGGCCTGCAGATAGCGTATTCATCGATACCTCCCGCCTACCCAACGTATAATATAGCAATAACCGTGCCACGAATTATAGATAATTCCCTCTAAAGATCAATGCATTATGTATTGCAGGGAATATCGAAATGATAAACACGTCAATTCGTTGACAGAACCCTTTTCTTCTGAAAGTTATCGCGCCCTTGTAATGGCGGCGCCAAGGCCTCATCTCAGTGAATGGATGGGTGTGTCGGGAGGGGTATGATAAAACGAGATTATTATGAGATTCTCGGTGTGGACCGGAACGCACCCGATGCCGATATAAAGAAGGCCTACCGGCAGATGGCGCTGAAGTACCACCCTGATCGCAACCCCGAGCCAGATGCGGAGGAGAAATTCAAGGAGGCCTCGGAGGCATACGAAGTCCTCTCCGATTCCCAGCGGCGCCAGATATATGATGCATATGGCCATCAGGGCCTGCAGGGATCTGGCTTCCACGGATTTACCGATCTAGACGACATCTTCGGTTCGATGGGCAGCATATTCGAGGAGTTCTTCGGAGGTATGGGCGGTTTTGGCCAAGGCTCCAGCAGAACATGGGCACGCACAGGCAGGGACATGCATTACGACCTCTCCATTTCCTTTATGGAAGCGGCGCTCGGCACAGAGAAGGAGATATCCGTTGCGCGCGAGGTCAGGTGCGATACATGCAGCGGCACTGGAGAAAAACCCGGCACCGGTAGAAAAAATTGCGGCACCTGCGGCGGCGCGGGACAAATAACGCAGAGACAAGGGTTCTTCATCCTACAGACGACCTGCCCGCAATGCAGGGGAGAGGGCTCTCGCATAGAGAGCCCGTGCGAGGAATGCCGTGGACGGGGGCGCGTCCGGAAATCATCTACGATCAATGTAAAGGTACCGGCGGGAATTGAAGCGGGAACGCAGCTCGTTTTGCGCGGGCAAGGCGAGGGTGGCGAGCGCGGCGGTCCGGCCGGCGATCTCTACGTATTCATCGGTGTAGCGCCGCACGAGTTCTTTTCGAGGCGTGGCGACGATCTTGTATGTGAGATCGCTGTCTCCTTCCCGCAAGCCGCACTCGGCGCGCGCATCAGGGTCCCAGGTTTAGAGGAAGAAATTGAAATCGAGATACCGCCGGGCTCCGAAACCGGCGATGAGCTTCGTATCAAGAGCAAGGGGCTGCCCGACGTGCGCAGGCATAAACACAGGGGGGATCAGATAGTGCGTCTTTCCGTGAAAACGCCGAAAAAGCTCACAAAGCGCCAGCGCGAACTCATCGAGCAACTCATGAATGAGGAGTGATTCTGTTTCTGCTGTGACCCAAACTGATTGCATTGACCATCTAAATCCTTTAAATAAATCCGCCATGCCGATCAACATAACGGTCAAACATGCCCGCCTGCCGCACGGGTTAGTATATTACTACCAGCACTGGATCCCTCAGGATCCCAAAGCACTGGTCGTATATGTCCACGGGCTGGGCGATCACATAGGACGCTACAACAAACTTGTGAATCGTCTCGTCGAACATGGCGCCGCTTGTGCGCTCTACGATCAGCGTGGCCACGGACGCAGCGAGGGCAGGAGAGGGCACGTCGAGCGCTTCATGGACTGGGTGGACGACCTTGCCAGTTTCGTCCATTTCTCTCGGGGCGAGGTATCCCCGGAAACGCCGGTCTTTATTGTCGGTTCAAGCCTCGGCGCGCTCATCGGCATCAATTACCTTCTGACGCACGCAGCTCCTGTCAGCGGAATGGTGGCGCTCAGCGCGGCTCTCGTGCCTACCGTGCGCATTCCGGTCTGGAAGAGGAACCTGGGACTTAAACTCGCGAGATTGATGCCCACGCTTTCTATTCACAACGGCATCCGTATTGAGGATTTGACGCGAGATCAGGCGGAAATCGAAGCTCTCTCGGCAGATACTCTTTTTCATCATAGACTGACTTTGTGGGCCGGGCAGGAAATACTGCGTAACGTGGAACTTGCAGACGCCCTCGCCTGCCGGATTCACGCGCCGATGCTCATGCTGGCGGGTTCCGATGACGGAATCTGCGATCCCCAGGGAACGGTGAATTTCGCAAGGGCGCTAGCGTCGCGTGAGCGCTGTCAGCATATATATCCAGGCATGTATCACGATCTTCTTCACGATATCGGCAAAGAACAGGTCATCGAAGACGTAGCAGGCTGGATACTGGAGATGGCTGCTCGCGTTACGCCAGCCGATGGGCAGTACGCGCTCAACCGGAGGGAACCGCTATGGGAAAACGTATCTCTTCCTTAATACTGGCGCTTGTCTTCATCGTTGCGCCGGTCATCGCCGAGGCGGCCTACGGCCCGTCGCTTCGCTCCGCCACCAAGGTCGGCAGGGTGTTTCACACCGTGACCTGGGATCTGAAACTCATCTGGCACGCCACTTTTTTCAGCGACACATTCAGAGACGCGTACATCGACAGGCACATCAAGGTAAACTACCTCTCGCCGGAAGAAGCTGCGTTATACAGGGAAGAACAGGAGCGCCGCCAGGCGGACTCATGGCAGTTCACAATAATTATGTACACAAAGTCAGACTATAAAAATTTCACTTCGTTTGAAGACTCGTTCTGGAAGATATTGCTGGAAACCGAATCAGGTGAGGTCTACAAACCGATATCTGTGGATATGATACCGATCACTCCTTACGAAGAGGTCATGTATCCTTTCATAGATCGCTGGTCGGCGGAGTATCGCGTGACGTTCCCAAAAGTACCGCTCGGCGAAAGATTCTGGCTCACGATGGAAAGCGTGGTAGGCAAATCCACGCTCACGTGGAGGGTGAAGTGAGCGGCCTGGCGCCGACGCTCTAAACGTTTCGTCTTATTCTTGACCCTCGACTCACTCGCGAATTTCTCTTGCCGGAGCGATCTTTCGATGTCTTCACACCTGGCCGACGGACAAGAACCGTATCGTGCGCCAATGATATTTTGGCGTCGGGATGATCGATGTTGAAGTGAAGGCCTCGACTCTCTTTGCGGGAGAGGGCCGAACGTATGACGAGCTCGGCAACGAGCGCGATGTTTCTGAGTTCGATGAGATTCGACGTGACGATAAAATTCCAGTAATAATCTTGAATTTCTTCCTGGAGAAGAAGGATGCGCCGAAGCGCCCTCATGAGCCTCTTGTCGGAACGCAGTATCCCCACATAATTCCACATCGTGCGCCGGAGCTCATCCCAGTTCTGACTTATCACCACTTCTTCGTCGGAGTCAGTCGCACCGCCCGAGTCCCACTGCGGAATCATGTAATCCCTGGATGCGTATTCCGCGCATCCGTTCATGGCCGCGTTGGCTGCACGCGCTGCGACTACGACGGCTTCAAGCAGAGAATTCGACGCCAGCCGGTTTGCGCCATGAAGGCCGGTACATGCGACCTCTCCGCAAGCGAAGAGTCCATCGATGTTTGTCCTGCCGTCCATGTCGCACACGACACCGCCGCAAAAATAATGGGCGGCCGGAACGACCGGCATGGGTTCGTGCGTGATATCGATTCCGAACGAAAGGCAGCGTTCATATATGTTTGGGAAACGGCGCCTGATGAAGGCCGCACCGAGGCCCGTCGCATCGAGCAACACGTAGTCGTCTCCGCGGCGTTTGAGTTCCGAATCTATCGCGCGCGCTACTATGTCTCTGGTTGCGAGATCGCCCCGCGAATCGTAACGCTTCATGAAGGGTGTGCCGTCCATGAGCGTCAGCCGCGCGCCTTCTCCGCGCAGCGCCTCGGAGATGAGAAATGATTTTGCCTTGGGATGGAAGAGGCACGTGGGATGGAACTGGACGAATTCCAGGTTCGCCACGCGTGCGCCGGCGCGGAATGCCATGGCTATGCCGTCTCCCGAGGCGATATCAGGATTTGAAGTGAAGAGATAGACCTTGCCAGCGCCTCCGGTCGCAAGGACAGTCGTCCTGGCAGACATGGCCCGCACTTTCTTTTTCCTGATATCGAGCACGTATGCACCGATACACCGGTCGGTCCCGGATCGTTTGCGTCCTATGCTGTGAGTCGTCACAAGGTTGATCGCGATGTGATCCTCAAAAAAAGTCACGTTTCTGTGATCGGCGAGCGCTGCGAGAAGGGCGCGCTCGATTTCCTGACCTGTGAAATCGCCGGCATGTAATATACGCCTGTGGCTGTGGCCGCCTTCCTTCGTGAGATCGAACGGCCACCGTTCACCGTGAGTGAATCGCACGCCCCAGTCTATGAGTCTTCGTACCTGCTTGGGACCTTCCCGCACGATCTCCGTGACCACATCCTTGCGGCAGAGGCCGGCGCCCGAGCGCAGCGTATCTTCGATATGGCTCTCGAACGAATCGGCCTCGCCAACCACGGCTGCGATTCCGCCCTGGGCATAACTCGTGGCAGATTCCTCGCGGTTTCTTTTTGTTACGACCGCGACAGAACCGCTGTCAGCAACGGAAAGAGCGAACGTGAGGCCCGCGATGCCGCTTCCGATCACCAGATAATCGTATTTATCCTTCATCCCTTCGTGATTAACAAAGATGAGGAACGAGTACAATCTCTTTGACAAAAACCGGTCATAAGCTGTAAGCGCTATTCACCGAGCAAGAAGGGGATGCGCAGGAATTTATGCCTAAATCATCATATCTGAATCTTCCTAACTGGATCACGATCGGCCGACTGCTCGCTGTACCTGTGCTGCTCGTACTCATGCTCTTTATTGACGATTCGAGCCCGGACGTACGGCTGAATCGATCCCTTTCATTGGCGTCGGCGCTGGTCTTCACTCTGGCCATGTGTTCCGACATGGTCGACGGCTACCTCGCGAGAAAAAAGGGCCTCTCCAGCACGTTCGGTCAGTTCATCGATCCGCTGGCCGACAAGATGATCTTTCTCGTGGCGATGATCATGATGGTGGGGCTCGGACGCATGCCAGCGTGGATCGTGGCGATCTTCTTCATCAGAGAAGTAACTGTCACTGCTTTGAGGGGAATCGCGGTGGACGAAGGCGTGGTGATAGCCGCGAGCCACTGGGGAAAATACAAATCCGCTTTCGTGTCGAGCGCCACGGTGGGGCTGCTGTTGCACTATCCCTTTTTTGGAATGCAATGGAGGCTCATGGCATGGGTGCTGATTATCCCGTCCATGCTCCTTTCCCTCGGATCCGGGCTGCATTATGCGATAGGCTTTTTCCGTGAGATGTCGCGGCAAGAGGCACAAATACGGGCGATTGACAAAATTCCAGTCGAATGATAAGCAGCCCGCCACTTTTTTGAATTTGATGCATCTGTTGATGGCTTGACAATCTGTTTGCGGAACGAAGATTTTGCCCTGAGACGAGGCAGGGCGAGGAAGCCGGCCGAGTCAGACAAGGCGGGAAAACTTCGTCCAGTGGACGAAGGCAAACCGCCGCGTCAGATCTAGACAGTACGTCGCAGGCCGTGCCGACGAGCCCAACGAAGTATCAGGGCAAAAGCTTCGTTTCGCCTTGCGGGAGTAACTCAGTGGTAGAGTGCAACCTTGCCAAGGTTGACGTCGCGGGTTCAAATCCCGTCTCCCGCTCAAAAGAAAACGGCCCCGGTTTTTCGGGGTCGTTTTCTTTTGAGGAGGAGACCGGCGTTTGTTGCACCCGGTAAGAACATTGCGGATTAACTACCTTGTTTGTTTCCTCAATCGTTCAGATTTCTCCATCACTGTGGCATTAGAGGCGCTGATCTGATTCATTGCCTGCTGGCTCCAAGTTTCTTCGTAGAGTTTCCTGAGTTCCTCCATAAGGAGTGCTTCGGGCATCTTCGTCTTATAGACCACGTTAAGGAAGTTGTAATGGCTCCAATTCAGTTCCTTCTTCAGGCGGCCCTGCGCACATATCTTATCGTATAGCCTGGTACCGGGAAAGGGAGTGACAATGCTGTATTTGCTCGGGACGTTGTTTTCGAGCACGAAATCGCGCACCCTCCTGAAAGTCTCCACCGTATCGTGATCAAAACCAAACATGAAGCTCCCTGCGACAATCATGCCGTGTTCTTTGATGATGCGTACCGATTCGGCGTAGGATTGAAGGTATTTGCGTTTCCAATGACTCACGTCGTCCAGGACATGAGGGTCGACGCTTTCAAATCCGATCCCCAGCGCCAGGCATCCTGACTCACGAAGCAGATCGAGAATGTCAGGAGATCTGGCGATGGAGATATCGGCCAGGGAGAACCATTTGGCCTTCAGTGGCGTGATAGCGCGCAGCATCGCCTTTGTGAATTTTTTGTCGATAAAAGGATTGTCGTCGTTGAACTTTATCACCATGTTTTGAAACCGGCAGGCCGCGAGTATGGACTCGAATTCTCGAACTACCTGTTGAACCGTCTTTGTCCTGTATTTCTTCCCGTAGATGGAAGTGACCGTGCAGAATGCGCAGTTATTCGGACAGCCGCGGGAGACCTGTATTGGAACATAACTCAGCGGCGAGCCGGCAAAGTCAAAATCACGCGCAAGATCGTAGCGAGGGAGCGGGGATTTTTTCAACTCAGGCATCCCGCCATGATAATATTCTTTCATTGATCCGTTTAAAAAATCGGATATGCATGTCGTCCACACGTCCTCGGCTTCTCCGATGACGACTGAATCCGCATGTTGCTTTGCTTCTTCGGGCAATACGGTTGCGTGGATACCGCCCATCACCACCTTGATTCGTCGGCTGCGAAATCCGTCTGCAATCTCGTAGGCGCGCACGGCCTGCTGTGTCATCCCGGTGATGCCAACCAGGTCGGCCTCGCAGCTCAGGTCAATATTGCTCACGTTTTCATCAACGTATTCCACCTCGATATCTTCAGGCGTAAGGGCGGCAACGGTCAGAAGGGGCAGAGAGGGCTGCCGCATGATGAAGATATGCGGGTTTTGTACAACATATTCATTGAGCGCCGGGTTCCGGGACGTATTGTTGTCATTTGGATTGATCAGGAGGAGTTTCATTTTTCAATTTTAGTACGATTCGTGATCGTAGCCAAGCAGGTATTATTGTGTTATAAAGCATCGGCATGCCGAAAGCATATACGCTGATTCATCCGGATATCGATCCGGGCCGCGGCCGGACTCGCGAGCTTATCGATGAGCTTCTGCGCTCCTGGCAGGGTGGCGCCAACGAAGGCGCAGGCGAGGTGTCGGCTCTCATAGATCTGCTCACGCAGGAATCCCTGCCGGAGATCTTCTTCCGCCCGACAGCGGGCGGGCCCATGCAACGCCTTTATCAGAATTTTCTCCAATACCTGGGCGAGGATGAAGGAATCAGACATCCACTTGCCCAGCGCATGATGAAGGACCGTAATATCGACTCATTGCCGATGCACGCCGTCGGGGCCGCCAGCGCCACCGGGGCGCTCTGGGCCTTGATGACGGCGCTCGGCGTGGCAGGCGGAGAGGTCATCATGTCCTCTCTCAACTACGTGGGAGTTCCTAACGCGATCATGGCCGCTGGCGGAATACCGCGCTTCGTGGATGTGGATGAAAAGAGCTGGTGCATGGATCCTGAAGAAGTTGCCCGCGCAATTACGAATGAGACAAGGGCCATAGTTCTCACCCATCTCAACAGGTTTGTAGATCTCGCACCGTTCTACGACCTGACAGAGGGGGCTGGAAAAGATATACCCGTCATACAGGATGCGTCATTGGCCGTTGGATCGAGGCAAAACGGGCTGAGACCCGGTGTGCTCAACCTGGGCAGGCATAGCGCCACTGTGTTCAGCCTTGCGGTCTCCAAGAACATCACAGGCCTTGGCGGTGCGCTGATGACCTCGCACGACGAGGGGCTTCTTCATCGGGTCGCCACGATCGCTCACCAGGGTGTGAGTTTCAGCCAGCCTTCTATAATTGAAGAATTCGGCGCCAATTTTAAGTTGAGCGCTTTGAATGCGGTCATCGCATTGGAGAATCTTAAACGCAGCGAGGAGATATTCGCACGGCGCAAAAGGCTCAAGGATGTGTATGACGAGTGCCTTTCAGGATTGCGCGACAGGAGATTGATCACACTTCAGGATGTGGATGATGAAACAGTGCTTACTCATTATGCCGTACTATTGCCCGAAAGGGATCGCCTTATCTTGCCGCTGTACGAACGTTACGGCATTACTCTTGGCCTCTGGCACGCCCATCACATGCAGGAGATCTACCACGCCTATCTTGGAAAAAGGATATCACAGCTACCGATCACTGAAACAATCGCCCCCCTGTTGACCTTCCTTCCGTTTCACACAAGGCTTTCTGAGGAGGACGTGAAATTCATCTGCAGCGCTCTCGAAGATTCCATCGATAAAACCTGACGCATCTCGATCCTACTTCTTCTTTTCGATGCCCACGGCAGCAAATGCATGCTCTGTGTCTGCGCCAAGTTTAGCGAGTGCCCGCTCCATCTCGTCAATCCCTGCCTCCATGAGCGCGGGATCGCTTCCGAGCGCACGCACGAGATCCTCAAATGGAACGCCAGCATGCTCCGCGAGCATTCTATAAAAGGGGAGAGGGTAGAGATCGAGATTTGCGTCTGCGGTGAGCACGTCCTCGGCCGCAATCCCCCTTCGCGGCGGCATCATGGGAGCGATCAGCTCGTCCCCAGCGGCGAGCAGTGCATCCAGATCAAGCCTATCAGCAGAACCCAGTCGACTGAGGAGCGAAGCAAGGGCCTCAAGCTGCGCGTTTCCACCGGCCCTGCCCATGCCCCGAAGACTCGCGTCGACAGAGCAAGCGCCCGAGCGGACAGCCGCGAGGGTGTTCGCAAGCGCGAGGCCAAGGTTATTGTGACCGTGAAAACCGACTCCCATATTCAGTTCGGAGGCGAGCTCACGCACGATCTCCTCGACTTCCCAGGGGAGAAAGTGGCCCACCGTATCGACCAGATACATTATTTCTATGCCCATCTCCTGCGCTTTTCGGCCGGATTCGATAAGGACGCTCTTCGGCCTACGTGTCGAACGCATGAGTTGCATGAAGACCTTGAGGTCCGGCCGTCTCTTCAAAGCATATGAAAGGTTCGGTTCGATTGAGCGAGGGTTGTCACAATTGGCGGCAAAACGTATGAAATCCACGGAATCGATGACCGCATCTATATCTTTCGGCAGTGTCACTGGGGCTGGACCTGCAATCACTCCAACCTTGGCGCGTCCTGTAGCAAGCTTGGCAGCCTCAACATATTCAGCATCGCTCGCCGCGGCCTCAATCTTCAGGTTTTCACGCGCCCCCAGGCCGCAACCGTGGCTTACTTCGATGAAATCTACTCCAGCCCTATCCAGTGCGCCGGCAATTCTGCCAACCTGCTCAGGCGTGTATTGATAATTGATAGCATAACTGCCATCGCGGATCGTAACGTCCAATATCGAGACGTCCCTGTTCTTTTTCATGTTTTTCCCCCGACGTTTTGTCATAGATACCCGATTTTCCAATGGAACGCGAGATTTTTGAAAATCATTAACCTGCGCAAGTCGTGAATTGGCCGTTATCTGCGGCTTTCGCAGATAACCCATTAAAATCTAAACATTTCCTTTGACAAAATCGCTTCGGATATCTATGGTCGGCGCCTTCAAGGCGAATCGCTACAACGCCTTAAATTCTAAAGGAAAAAGGAGGAAGTCCAAGCATGTGTCCAGTCCAGATCGAACCGAGTAGTGTGCAGAAAAGCAGTGAATTTGCCCGCCTCTTCGAGGAGAGCACAAAGGCCGCCGCAGTAAAGGAAGGCCAGATCGTCAAGGGACGCGTAGTCCGCATAAGCCGTGACTACGTAGTCGTTGATATCGGCTTCAAGTCAGAGGGCCAGATCCCGGTCGAGGAGTTCAAGAACGCCCGCGGCGAGGTCACGGCCAATGTCGGCGCCGAGGTGAACGTCCTGCTGGAAACTGTCGAAAATGAAAGCGGCATGATGGTCCTCTCCAAGGAACGCGCCGACGCCATGCGCACGTGGGACATCCTCTCAGAGGTCGCTGAGAAAGACGGCGAGATCGAGGGAACAGTCGTGGCAAAGGTCAAGGGCGGACTCTCCGTCGACATCGGCGTGAGGGCGTTCCTGCCTGGTTCGCAGGTGGATCTGCGGCCCGCGCGCAATCTGGATAAGTACGTGGGCAATGTTTATAAATTCAAGATCATCAAGCTCAACAAGCGGCGCGGCAACGTCGTTCTCTCTCGCAAGGTCATTCTCGAGAAGGAACGCGAGGCGATGCGCGAGGCGACGCTGCAGAATCTCGCAGAGGGCCAGGTCTTCGACGGCATCGTCAAGAATGTTACCGATTACGGTGTCTTCGTGGATCTCGGCGGCATAGATGGCCTCCTGCACGTCACAGATATGACGTGGGGCAGGATCAATCATCCGTCGGAGATGTTCTCGGTCGGCGACGAAATACGCGTGGCGGTGCTCAAATTCGACCAGCAGTCGCAGAAGGTAAGCCTTGGACTCAAGCAGTTGCAACCTGATCCGTGGGTTGACGTAGAGCGCCGCTTCCCGGTAGGTTCGCGCGTAACGGGTAAGGTCGTGAGCCTCGCGGATTACGGCGCCTTCATCGCACTGGAGGACGGCGTCGAGGGGCTCATTCATATCTCCGAGATGAGCTGGACGAAGAAGATCAAGCATCCCTCGAAGGTTCTCAACGTGGGCGACTCGGTTGACGCAATCGTTCTGGACGTGGATACGGAGGGAAAGCGCATCTCCCTCGGTCTGAAACAGATCGAACCGAACCCCTGGGAGCGTCTTGAAGAGAAATATCCGATTGGCAGCAAGATAAGGGGAGCGGTTCGCAACATAGCGGACTTCGGCATCTTCGTTGACGTGAACGGTGAGATCGACGGGCTCGTGCACATCTCCGATCTCTCCTGGGTCCAGAACTTCGGCCATCCGTCAGACCTGTTCAAGAAGGGCGATGAGGTCGAGGCAGTGGTCCTGCACGTCGATCCGCAGAACGAACGCTTTTCTCTCGGGCTCAAGCAGCTCGCCGACGATCCATGGGATCAAATCAACTCATCATATAATGAAGGCTCCCGCGCACCGGGCAAGGTTATCGCAAAGAACACAGCGGGGTTTGTAGTCCAGCTGGAAGAGGGCGTCGAAGGGCTTCTACCGCTGACGGACGCGCCCGAAGGTACTGACGTGGGGAGCGAGTTCGAGATCGTTGTAAAGCAAACCAATCCACGAGAGCGGCGTTTCACTTTGGCGGTCGCAAAGCCGAAGGAATAGACGGCGGGTTGCAGGGGGATTTCACGCATGCGGCATAAGTGGTTGATCATAAGCCTTCTCGCCGTTGTGATCCTGGGGTTCGCGTTTATAGCCGGCGTGGCTTCGTATTTTTTGAGCGGCGACGCCGAATTCACGCCCTCGGTTTTCTCCGGCAAGATGGTCGGTGTGATCTCCGTCGATGGGTTCATCTCTTCCTCAGACGATAAGGTAAAAGAGATCGAAGACGCGCGAAAGGACGACGACATCGTGAGTGTGATCCTGCGCATTGAATCGCCAGGCGGTTCGATAGGGGCATCGCAGGAGATACTTGAAGCAGTCAAAAATCTCGCTAACAAGAAGCCTGTAGTGGTGTCCATGGGCTCTGTGGCTGCCAGCGGCGGATATTACATAGCCTGCGGCGGCACGAAGATACTTGCAGATCCTGGCACGGTCACCGGTTCCATCGGCGTGCGCATGGATCACGTGACCGTAGGCGAGCTGCTCAAGTGGGCCAAGATAGGCCACGAGACGCTCGCGGTAGGCAAGTTCAAGGATACGGGTTCGTTCGATCGCCCGCTTAACCCTGAGGAGCGCGAGCTGCTCGAAGGCGTTCTCAATGACCTCTACGAACAATTCAAGGAGACCGTTGCAGAGTCGCGCAATCTGCCGATTGACGAAGTAGGCAGGCTGGCCGATGGGCGCGTCTACACTGGCAGGCAGGCGCTCGATCTGGGGCTGGTGGATCAGCTGGGAGGTTTCACCGAGGCGATCAAGGTCGCGGCCGAGTTGGGCGGCATCAAGGGAGAACCGAAGCTTACGTATTCGAAGAAAAAAGGCGAAATTTTTTTACGGCTGATCGACGGCGCAAAATCCGTGCTCTCTATGGCAACGGACCTTTCGCCATCTCAGGTTGATTACTGGCAACCGGTAATGTCATTGCCTGCGAACGCCGTTGTGCGATGACGAAAGGAGGACGGCCTTGAACAAGAGCGACCTTATCGAGTCCCTTTCAAAGCGGCTACCAAATCTGGCCGCGCGCGACGTTGAAGTTATCGTCAACACGGTCTTCGATAGCATGACCGACGCGCTGAGGCGCCAGGAGCGGATAGAAATCCGCGGCTTCGGCAGCTTCGAGGTGCGGGTGCGCAAACCGAGGGTTGGCCGCAATCCCAAGACCGGCATGTCTGTCGAGGTGGGCGAACGAATGGTTCCGTTTTTCAAGGTCGGCAAGGAACTGCGCGAACGCGTCAATAAGGGGCAGTGATGCAGCAACTCTGGGCGCCCTGGCGGATGCAATTCATAGAAGAACTCCGCGACAGCGGAGGCGGTTGCATACTCTGCGAACTCGCGGCTGCAGACGTGGGCCGCGAGCGGCTGGTCCTCTCCAAAGGAAAATTCTGTTACGCAGTGATGAACCGCTACCCGTATAACAACGGGCATCTGATGATAGTCCCTTACAAACACGCGGCTTCTCTTTCGGAGCTCACGCATGACGAGCACGCGGAAATACTTGAGCTCTGCGCCAGATCCATCGAAGTGATGAAGTCCTCTCTCAACGCGGAAGGATTCAACTGCGGGTTCAACTTCGGCGCAGTAGCTGGCGCAGGAATCAAAGATCATCTGCATCTGCACGTTGTGCCGAGATGGTGTGGTGATGCGAATTTTCTGCCGATCATCGGCGATACCCGATCGATGCCGGAATATCTGGAGCAGACGTACGACCGACTGGCGGCCGGGTTTGCACGGGGTAGTTAACGATTTACGCGTTGCTTGATTTACTGGCGTTTTATCCGGGGGATATCATGAAAAAACTCATTTTTGCAGTAGTGATGGCTGTTCTTTTCTTTGTCCTGCTCAATTTCATCTATTGCAATCTGGACAGCGCGGTTTTCGGCTATCGCGTCGTATTTAAATTCAGCATTCCTTACATACTTTCAGTGCAATCGGTGCCTCTGCCCATGGGCTTCGTAATGCTCGTGTCATTCACCAGCGGCATGGTGGCTATCGCGCTGCTTGAGGCCCTGCCTTCCTTCTTCAAGACGCTCGAAATTCGATCGAAGAACAAGAAGATCCGCCAGCTGGAGCGTGAACTTTCAGTGGTGCGGCAGATGTCCGAAAAACCGCGGGAAGGCGAGGGCGACGAGCCGCCCGCAGGAATTTGAAATGAGTATTAGTAGAGTCTGTAGATGATGGCCTTCTTCTGTTCCAGCGAAGCAAACGCCTGCGTGAGCTCTTCTTCACTCCGATCCAGTATCATGGCGATCTCGGCGCCCGTCAGTTTTCCGCTCGCATAATGGAAAATTTCGCTTTCGACGACTTCCAGTTTGATTCTTTCCGCAGTGATGTAACGGCTATCCTTGTCCAGGGAAAAGAAAGGCAGCCGGACAGGTATCGAATCACGCCATCCATCTCCCGCCTGGGAGATGAACTGAATTGAGGATTCGATCTTCTCAAAAATACCGTTGATCTGCTCCGCCTTCCTCTCTTCAATAGATTGACCGCTGAGGAGACTGAGAGAATTATGCGCCGGCCCTATGCGTTGTCTGAGTTCCGCAAGGTGCGCAAGCCGGCGCTCGTAATGCGCACGAAAGACTTCCTCCAGCTTGGCATTAGTTTCATCGCGCAGCATGTTACGCGCATCGAAGATATCCTCCCGGGAAAAATCGCTGGTTCTCGTGACACAGTTATCGAAGGTGATGGAACTCAAGAGATTGGGGTCAAGGAGCTTAAGGCCGAATTCGCCGGGGCGATCGAATACGTCCGTTCCCGGTAGCGGATTGAGGAATCCGAACTGGAACTGCGCGATGCCCTGTCCGGTCTCGGAAAGCCGCAGGGCCAGCGCGCGCGTGGACTCGATCGTCGATGGCGATTCAAACGGCCCGCCGGTGATGAATCCGCCGTGAACAAGGACGCCTTCACGTGCGCACGCTTCCATGACATGAACCGAATCCTCAACACAAATTCCCTTGCGATAAGCCTTTAGCACGCGTTCGTCGCCCGATTCTATGCCCAGCTGCAGCATGCACAGGCCGGCCGCCTTCATTGCGGGGATGAGCGCCTTATCCTTTGCCAGCCGATCTATTCGTCCTTCGGCGTACCAGAATAGGTCCTTACCTCCTCCAAGATTCCTTATGCCATTGCAGAACTCCAACGTGCGCTCGGGGCTCACAGTGAAGGTGTCGTCGGCGATTATAAGATACCTGCTTCTAAATTCTCTGGAGGCGAAGATGGTTCTGATATCCTCCATTATCCTGTCCACGCTCCGCCAGCGGACCGTCGGGTTCAATATGCCGGCTGCGCAGAATGCGCATCTGTATGGACAGCCTCGCCCGGTACTGATGCCGGGTATGTACGGGATATCCCTGAAACCCTCGATTACGCTCAGGTCAGGGGCAGGTTTCTCATCCAGATCGAGCAGGGGAGGCGCCGGAGTGCGCACAATTCCGCGACCGCGTTTGAAGGCGATTCCGCGCACATCGAGCAGGCGTTTTCGCGTGAGGAGATCGAGACATGCTATCTCGCCTTCGCCGATCACCACGGCATCGGGGCGCAGCCCCTTGAGTATTTTTTCCGGAAGTATGGTGGCATGCGCCCCTCCAAGGACGACCCGCGATGAAGGGGATACGTTGCGGACGAGATTCACAAGCCGTGCCGCCGTGAAGACGGTGTCCGTGAGTACATCCACCCCGATCCAGCGCGGCCTTGTCTCGACCAGATAATCAGCCAGCCAGGTTAAGGAAAATTGCGGATCGCGACAATCGATGACACGACATCGGACATCATGTGCGTTCAGGAACGAGGCCAGATCGACGAGTCCAAGCGGCGGCAGGAAACTGCTGAACGGAAGCGGCGAAATACCGGCTTCACAATGTATAAGCAACAGGTCGATACGGGAGGTGTTACGGCGGGGCATCCGCTACCCCCTCATTCCCTTGCGAGAGCGGCGGATCTTCTTGAGTTCGGTCTTCGGGGCGCCTTCGACTTCATCGGCGACTTTAGCGTGCCGCGCCTTCTCAAGGGCCTTCAAACCCATCGCCTTCTGCTCGGTACGGCTCACGGGCTTTGCCGTAAAGCGCGAGGCCTGCCGCGCGGCCTCCATGGCGGCCGCGCCCACCTCAGCCTCCTCGATCATCGCATGGGCATCGGCACCGCGCGCGGCTATCATCTGATCCATGAGTATTTCAAGGTTGCGCAGCGGCGAAGGGTTGTCGTCGAGCAGCGCCTTGACGCGCTGTTTGGCCGGCGTCTTTATGAGTATGAGTCCGTCCGGCTGGCGGAAATCCTTCTTGAGGCTATCCACGAATTTGCGGACCTCCTCGCGCGAAAGCCTGCAGGATGGAGCGATGGACGCATCCACCAGCTGATCCAGGCCTTCGTCGGTGTACTTACCCTCGTTGATCTGCATCGGATCAAAGGGGATGCGGATCTCGCCTTTGTACCGATAGCGGTCGAGCGAGAGAAAATCGTCCTTGTTCAGCAGATACGTACCATCCGGTTGGCGCAGCGGTTGAAAGAGGGCGATCCACTCCTCAAGACTCACGTTTTCAGTATCGACGAAGCCCATCCACCAGAGTTGATCGATATCGAGTTCGGTGTAACGGATGTGATGGCCGTCAGGGGTCTTCTCTATCGTCTCCCAGAGGTGCTCCATCACGTCGAATCTGTTCAGTTCAAATGGCATAAGTATTGTAATTTTAAAGGCAATCCGGCTCAGTGTCAAAAGAAAAGGGGATGACTATCGTCATCCCCTCGGTGATAGTCGATCAGGTTGTCTTACACTGTGACCGGGCTGCCGCTGTAGTAGCCGTGCCTTCCGAAGAGTTTGTCGACCGCCTTGTCGTAGGTCTTGAGGTCTTTTTCGTATGAGTTCTTCACCTTCACCTGTTCCTTTGCGAACGCCAGGTTGTCCTCTGCCTCTTTGCGCTTTTCAACCGACTTGAGGTAGGCATCGTTGTGTTCGGCCTTGTACTCAATTGCTTCCGACTGCTTCTTGAGCAAGTTAATCTGGGTCTCTTTCTGGATCTCGGCCATCCTGTCCTGATGTGCGTACTGGGACTGACCGGATTTCAGCTGCGCGTCCGCCGTGATCTCACTCACCTTAGCGCCGTAGTAACTGTTTATGATGCCCGAAATCGCCGCGCCTGCGTTCATGGCGAGCATTGCGCCCATGGGAGCGCCGATGCCGCCACCTTCCGCGGCAGGCGCAGCGCTGCCAGCCGGTGCATCTGCGGCCATGGTTGGAGCTGGAGAATTTATCGTTTCTCCCCATTGAGTTCCTAAATTATAATCTGTCGGTGCTACTTGACCTGCTGCTATCATGATCTCCTCCTGCCGTTATGCTGCGAAAGCCGGCGAGCCCATATCCCAGCCGCCACGGCTGCTGAATGCATCGGTCACCGAATAAATCTCCGCCCTCTTGGTCTTGTATTTCTCCTGAAGTTCCGTGATTCGCGCCTGCGCATTTCCCTCAAGCTCGGCCATCGCCTTCTCGTGATCCACCTGCTCGGTATGCATCTGTACCTGCGCGTCTATCGCCTTTCCCTGGACCATGAGCTGCTGTATGGCCACTTCCTGCTGCTTGCCGGCAATGCTGTCCTGCGTCGCATAGTACGACTGACCCAGAGCCAGCTGTGTTTCCATGCCCTTGATCGCTACGTTAGCTGCCCAGTTCTGAGCAAAGATCCCGCCGATGACAGCCAACGCCTGCACGCCCACGTTACCCCACATGATCGGTGCGACTTTGTCGTAATCAACCTTATTGGTCTCGATCGCTATGCTGGGCCCCGAGAGTCCGACACCGGGGTTGTATGCGGGCATCGTCGGCTGCACATAGGAGGGGCCGCCGCCGTAACCATATGGCGAGCCGTATCCCTGCTGCGGATATCCAGCCTGTTGAGTCGGGTAAGGGGTCTCTCCAATGCCTGCGCTTATCATGGTGTTCTCCTTTATATCTTCTGCTGAGGCGTGCCCATATCGTGACTGAGCTTCTGTGACGGTTTGTTGATACTGTTTTCCATCCGGGTGCGGTTCGCCTTGAGCTCGGCCCGTTCGGCCAGGATCTCGTTGAGCATGATGGAGCCTCCGACCGCCTGCTGCGTCTTGAGCAGGCTCGATGCCGCCTGCCGCTCCTGCACGAGCTTCATCGCCTTGGCGCGGTTTTCCGCCTTTGTCTGGGCCTGTTCCTGCATCGCCCGCTGTTTATTGGCGATATCTTCCGCCTGTGCAGAGCTTCGTTCCCCGTTGTAAATGGCATAACCGGTACCAACTGCGGCAATACCGCCGCCGATAATGACTCCTACCGCAACGCTGACGCATGCCATTATGCCTATGACTGCTATCATGAATCTCCTCCGGGGGCTTTCCCCTCGTCACAATTATCGGCAGGGCAGTAAGGCAAAGTTGCGTGATCGAGAAAAAATTTTATGGATACCGTTGATTATATTGACTGGCCTGTGTTAGTGCCGCTCACATGCAGGAAGCGCCTACCATATATAATGACGCGGATACGCCCATGCTGCGGCAGTATCGCCGGATAAAGGCGGAGCACCCGGACGCTATCCTCATGTTTCGCCTCGGCGATTTTTATGAAATGTTCTATGATGATGCGGTGATAGCATCCAAATTGTTAGAAATAACTTTAACCTCCAGAAACAAAAACAACCCAAATCCGATACCTCTGTGTGGCGTGCCTTTTCATTCGGTAGAGCCATATATCGCCAAGTTGCTGGAAAATGGAAGAAAAGTAGCTATCTGCGACCAGGTCGAAGACCCGGCATCGGCCAAAGGCGTTGTAAAACGTGAAGTTACACGGGTTGTTACACCCGGAGTTATAACCGATGGCCTGGGGCTGAAAGCAGATACTCACAACTTTCTTGCATCCATAGCCCATAAAGACGGAAAATTCGGTCTTGCGATAGCTGACGCCTCCACTGGTTTTTTTCAGACAGCGGAGTTCCCGAACGCTGAACTGCTCCTGGAGGAGCTTGGCCGTTCCGAACCGAGGGAGCTCGTATCGCCCGACCCAACCCCGGAAGGACTGCCGGACCTGGATGCCATCCTGCGCCGGATACCTTCCCTCGTCTGCACCGCACTCGCAGCCGAGGAGTTCCATAATGTAGCGCTTGACGGTCTTGAAGGCGGCAGCGAAATCGTGCGCGATCTCCCCGCGGGCGCCCTGGCGGCATGTGGTATACTCTCATATCTCAAATCCACTCAGATGGGCCGCATGGGAAATATCGCGGCGATAGAGCGGCGACCCGAGCGCGGTCTCATGCACCTTGATGAGGCGTCCAAGAGAAATCTGGAACTCGTGCGCACGATGCGCGAGGGGGAGAGGGAGGGCTCGATCCTAGCGGCCATGGACCGGAGCTCAACCGCGGCGGGCGCCAGGGCGATCAGGCGCTGGATACTCTATCCGCTCACCGACGTCGCAATGATCCGCGCAAGGCAGGGTGCGGTCGAGACGATAATCAACGACGCAGCGCTACTGCGCAGGGTTCCCGACGTGCTCGCCCGCATCTATGACATAGAGCGCATAGCCGCAAGGGCAGGCATAGGCAGCGCCGGGCCCCGCGACCTCGCGTCGCTCAAGGATTCGCTCTCGGCCGCGGCGGCGCTCAAATCCCTCGTTGCGGAACAGGGGGGCTTGCTCGCCGAACTCGCGAGCCGGATCGATCCATGTGAGGACATATCGAATGCCATCGCCTCAAGGCTCGTGGACGAGCCGCCGGCCACGGTGCGCGAAGGCGGCATCATTCGCGAAGGGGTCATGCCGGAGCTCGACGAGCTGCGCGCGATAATCGCGCACGGCAAGGATACCATCGCCGGCATCGAAACGAAGGAGCGTGAGGCCACAGGCATAACCTCCCTCAAGGTCCGCTACAACAGGGTCTTCGGCTATTACCTGGAAGTCACCAACGCCAACCGCGCAAAGGTGCCGCAGCACTACATCAGAAAGCAGACGCTCTCGAACGCGGAGCGCTACATCACGCCTGAGCTCAAGGAATACGAGGAAAAGGTCCTGGGCGCCTCCGAGCGCGTCAAGGCGATGGAGCAGGGGCTCTTCTCGGAGCTTCGGGAATCGGTGGCAACGGCCGCAGCGAGGATACAGCGGACCGCGGCGGCCATCGCGTCCATCGATGCGCTCGCCTCGCTCGCGCGCGTGGCCGCCGAGTACGACTACGTGAGGCCCGAGGTCGATGACGGGCTCATCATCGATATACGCGAAGGACGGCATCCGATCATAGAGCGGATGAATACGGCAGAGCGCTTTGTGCCGAACGACGTGCGCATCGACGGCGGCGAGGCGCGCTTTCTCATGATCACCGGCCCCAATATGGCGGGCAAATCGACAGTCATGCGCCAGACCGCGCTCATCGTGCTGATGGCGCAGATCGGTTCGTTCGTGCCGGCAAAGGCTGCGACGATCGGTGTTGTGGATCGCATATTCACGCGGGTCGGGGCATCCGATGCCCTGTCTCAGGGCCAGTCCACATTCATGGTGGAGATGTCGGAGGCCTCGGTCATACTCCGCGAGGCTGGCCCCCGCAGCCTGGTGCTGATCGACGAGATCGGCCGCGGCACATCCACGTTTGACGGCCTTGCCATAGCGTGGGCGGTGGCAGAGGACCTGCACGACCGCGTCCGCAGCCGCACGATGTTCGCGACGCACTATCATGAACTGACCGACCTCTCTCTCACAAAGCCCGGGATCGTGAACTGCCACATAGCCGTGCGCGAATGGAACGGGCAGGTAATTTTCCTGCGGAGGCTCGTGCCTGGCGCAACGTCGCGCAGCTACGGAATCGCCGTGGCAAAACTCGCGGGACTCCCCGAAGGCGTCATCAACCGTGCAACCGAGGTGCTCACGAACCTGGAAGAAGGCGAACTCGACGAAGTAGGAAAACCCCGCATAGCCTCCACTCATTCCAAAGCCAATCAGGGCGCGCAGGCGGCGCAGTATCATCTTTTTTCTCACCCCGAATCGCACGAAGTCATCGAGCGCCTCAAGTCCGTTGACGCGACGGCAGTCACGCCTATTGAGGCCCTCAACCTCCTCCACGAACTTTCGCTCAAAATCCGGTCCTGATAATTCGCAATTGAAGCGCTTCCCCGACGATGGTAGTATGTGCCTTGACCATGAAGAAATTCCTCTTCATATTCGCGACATTTGCGATTCTGTTCCAGCCATCCGCGGCACGGGCCGACAAGTCTGTCGCCGTATATGAAGAGGCGAGAGTTTGTTACAAGTCACTCATGGGTCCTGACAAGCAGGTGGCAAAAATCGAGGAGTGGAAACAATGCCTCGATGAGTTCGATCGAATACATGCCAGATTTCCGAAGGGAGAAAAGGGCCCCCATGCGCTCTTCAGCGAGGCCCGCCTGAGCCAGGAATTATATTCCGTAACGCAGAAGCAGGAGGATCTGGACCGCGCGATCAAACTGTACAACCAGTTCGTGCATGAATATCCGGACAGCAATCTCGCGGATGACGCCCTGTACAAGCTGGGCTGTATTCGAAGGGATCAGCTGGGCGAGATGGATAAGGCAAGCAGGGCGTTTAAATACATAATTGAGCATTATCCGAATGGCGACGCTGCGCCGCGCGCGAGGGAAGACCTGGCGGCGCTGGAGTCGGGCGCGGAGGGGGAAGAACCGGCCGCATCTGAGTCTAAAGCGGAAACGAGCCCGACTGCAGAGACAAAGAAGTCCGCAAGACCCGCGGCGCCGACCGTTGAAAACGAGAAGGCCGCGCCGCCGCCGGAGCAGGGCACTGCCGATGCGTTCAGCAAGTCCATGCTATCTTCCATAGACGTCATTACATCCGGTGATGTGACCTCCGTGCAGCTCACGCTGGACAAACAGGTTGAATATTCCGTGGAGTACACGGAACTCGGCGGCCGCACCAATTCTCCGCCCCAACTCGATCTCATACTGTTGCATGCCACGACAGTACCCGATCTCGCTCGCGAACGTTCCATCGAATCACCTCAACTCACTAATTTCAGCATCAAGAAGAGAATGCTGGGCAGCGGCGTTCGAATACTATTCACCCTCACGCCCGACACCGATTATCAGGTGCTTCGCGACGGATCGAAGATCCTGGTGCGCTTCGGTGAAAAGGCGGCTCTCAGCAGAGAGCCTGCTCCGGCCGAGAAGAAAAAAGGACCGAGGACAAAGAGCGGACCGCTTTCCAGCCTCAAGATCGTTATCGATCCCGGTCATGGAGGCGATGACACCGGCGCCATCGGACCCGGTGGAACGCCGGAGAAAGACGTAACGCTTGCCATATCAAAGCGACTCGCTGACGAGATAAGGGACGAACTGGGCGCTCGGGTATGGCTCACGCGCGGCGACGACAGAACGCTTACGCTCGATCAGCGCGACGCAACGGCCGTTGCGAAGAAGGCCGACCTCTTCATATCGATTCACGCTAACGCCGCCAACGACAAGTCCATGTCTGGAATAGAAACTTACTATCTTAACAACGCCACCGACGAGGCCGCGGCGAGGCTGGCCAAACGCGAGAACAAATCGACTAAAAAGAAACTCTCTACCGTCGAGCATATACTTTCGACCATGCTGCAGAATTTCGACACCGAGGAATCGCGGGAGCTCGCGGAGAAGGTACAGCGTGCGATGTCCCGCGGGATGGCCGAGACCAACGGCAAGGCGCGCGACCGCGGCGTGCGTTCTGCGCTCTTCTATGTGCTCGTCGGCGCGAAGTGCCCTGCGATTCTGGTAGAGACTTCTTTTATCTCCAATCCGCGCGAAGAGAAACTTCTTGGCAAGGGAAAATATCAGGAAGGACTGGCTTCATCCATCACCGAAGGCGTGCAGAGATATCTCAAGGGCAGGGAGAAGCAGCTCGTCTCGCTGTGACGCCTCCATCTCAAGGGATCATGCCGAATCAAGCCCATTCACATCTGCCGGCGGCGCCCGTTTTTGAGCTCTCTGCGGCGGAAGGCGATCCTGCGTCATCGGTCCGAAAATTTCTGGCCAGCCGCACGCAATGGTTCGAAGACGCCCTGGATTCGGGTAGTGACCCACTCGAAATCGCGTCAGCGAACAGCGCCATGATCGACTGCGTGGTCAGGGAACTCTTCGACCTGGCCACGAATGATATCGGGCGGCAGGAATTGCAGTTCACGGCCGTGATGGCGCTTGGCGGATACGGACGCCGCGCAATGGGACCGGCGAGCGACGTCGATCTTCTCTTTCTGGTGGAGCCCGGAGCGGCTGAGCACGCGGCTGCTATCACCGATGGAATACTTTATCCTCTGTGGGACGGCGGCATGGAGGCTGGAGGAGCGACTCGAACGCTGGCGGACTGCGCGTCCGCGATGGATCACGACGCGCGAGCGCTGACCGCGATGATGGACGCACGCTTGATCGGCGGGAACCAGTTGCTAGCAGAAAGACTCGGATCGCTTCTGAGCTCGCACTTCAAGCGTCTGGCTGCGCGTCGGCGTTTTGCCGAGCTCAAGATAAGCGAACAAAAGGAGCGGCTGTCGCGCACGTCGATATCGGGCAGCGCCCTGCAACCTAACGTCAAGGACGGCATCGGCGGCCTGAGGGAATTCGACACGCTCCTGTGGGTCGCCGCGTGCGTCCATTTCGGCGAAGGGCGTGACGAGCTGGTGAAGAGATACATTCCCGACGCGAGCGGGCGCGAAGCGATATATTCGGCGTTGAAATTTCTCTGGGCAGTGCGGCATGCCCTGCATCTCTCGCAGGGGACACGCTCGGACAGGCTGAGCGAAGGCGTACAAACGGAAGTTGCAGCGCGGCTTGGAATTAAATCTGACGTGGACGGAAGCGCTGCGGAGAGATTCATGACCGTCTATCACAGGCACGCCGCCGCGCTGCACGACGGCTGCGCCCGCGCGGTAGAACTCGCATGGCGCGAGCTGGCGCCCGTAAAGCCCGTCGTTTCTTTTTTGAAGCGCAGACGCCTGGGCCACGGCATCATCCGCACAGAGTACGACACCCTTGCGCTTGCAGAAAAAATCCATACTGAAGCCGGTGAGATCGTGTCGCTCAACCTGTTCGCTGAATCGAGGCGCAGGGGAATCCCCGTGGACCCGGCCGCGCAAGCTGCTGTTTCGGTTTTTGAAAAACGATTGAACGAATCAGTGAGGTCGAGCTCCGATGCGGCGAAATTGCTGCGCGATATATTTTCGGACGTAAAAAACCTCGACCGCACTCTCGCGCAGATGCAGGAATGCGGAGCCCTCGAGCGCTGGTTCCCGGAGATGGGGCCTATGCTGCATCGCGTGCAGAGAGACGGTTTCCATTATTACACGGCCGGCGTTCACTCGATTCGCGCAGTCGGCGAAATCTGCTTCCTCGCGACGAGGGAGGGAAGGCGTAATTTCGCAGTTCCCGCTCGAGCGTTGGCCAACATCGGTCGTCAGCGCGTGCTGGCCCTCGCCACATTGTTCCACGACGTTGGTAAAGGCCGTGGCGTGGATCACTCCGAGAAAGGGGCCGAACTCGCAAGATCGATAGCGCTGCGGATGGGGTTATCTGCGCAGGATGCGGCGGATATCGAATTCCTGGTGAGAACGCATCTGCTGATGGCGACGATCGCATTCAAGCGCGACGTGCGCGATCCGGCGATGATAGAGCGATTCGCCCAATCCTTCCGCGCTCCCGAACTCCTCGATATGCTCTACCTGCTGACATTTGCCGATCTCAGGGCTGTGGGACCGCACGCATGGAGCGACTGGAAGGGAGGATTGCTCTCGGAACTCTACCTTCGCACGCGCGATCGGTTGAGTCCCGGAGGTATCAGGGCGGAAAGGCTGTGCCGCGACGAAGCGCGGCTCATCAAGACTATCCATCGCAGCCTCGGCAGGGATGAAAATGAATCCTCCATCCGCGATTTCCTGTCGAAAATGCCGGAGAGATATACCCATTACACGAGTCCGGAGGCGATAGCCGCGCATATAATGATGTCGCGCGAACTCGACTCAGCGCCCGTGGCCACGCTGGTGCGGGACGTGGCGGAACGAAGCTGCACGGAATTCTCCATAGTGACAAGGGATGCTCCGGGACTCTTTGCAAAGATCGCCGGCGTGCTCTCGGCTAACGGCGCCAATATCGTCGATGCAGAGCTGTGCACGGCAAATGACGGACTTGCCGTCGACGTACTTTGGGTGACGGATCCGCTGTACAAGTCATTTGACGATCCGGAGAGCCGGTCGCGCATCAGGAGCGAACTCTCCGACGCAATCTCGGGAAGGCGCAGGATAGAGGAGATCGTGGGCGGAAGGTTTCGAAGGAGGTTTCTTTCGTCGAGCCAGAACCGCAGACCCACGGAGATCGTCATCGACAACGGCGTTTCGGCTATCCATACCGTCGTCGAGATAATGGCTGACGACAGGCGCGGACTCCTCTACACAATAGCGTCCATATTCCATGAACTCGGATGTTCGATTGATCTCGCGCGCATTACGACACATGTTGACCGGGTGATCGATGTCTTCTATATTCGAGACGCTCAGGGAAAGAAGATCGACAACCGCGACCGGCAGACCGAAATACGCAGGCGGCTCATGGAAGCAGTCGAGGAATAACGGATCATGGTGTGGTATATCATCGCAGGCATTGCAATTTCGGCGGCTCTCGCCATACTTATCTACTCGTATGTGCGCGACCGGCGTTATGAACGGCTCAAGACTTCGCAGGCCATGAGCCCCGAGCTGTGGCAGGAAATAGAGGAAGAACGCAACGAAGCGATAAAACGCCGGGGTCATTGGCGGGATGCGCTTACAAAGGCTCAATCAGAAGCCAAAGGCGGTGAGCATGGCCCGCATTAAAATATGCAGGGAAGAAGGGTGTCAGGATGCGGCTACTACCGGCGGCTATTGTCGTCTGCATTATCTGCGGCGCTGGAAGGAGATCAGGGCATCAAAGAAACGCACTGCCGCCAAGAAGCTCAATCGTTACATAGAGCGCGTCTGCCGCGAAAATCCGGATGATTACGCGGAGGTCATAAAGCGCGACCTGCAAAATCCGGATTTCGACAGCTATATCGAAGATAATTTCGGCACTGAAGAAGCGGAGTTACAATTTGACGCGGAGGCATCGGAAGAAGAAATCGAAGAGATCATCCGCCGCCTGAAAATCGAAGAGGGATTTTAAAAACAATCAGAATACAGAAGTCAGAAGACAGAATGAAAAAACCGCCGAGGGGAAGCAAGCTCCCTTCTGAATTCTGTATTCTGAATTCTGCCTTTAGATTGTCACGATTTGCGTTTCAACGGCAGCCAGATGAGGCAATAGGCCACGGCAGCGAAGATCGCTATGGAGAGCCACCCGCCCATCGACTCCCTGATGGGCAGCTCGGCAATGCCGAAGAAGCGCTGCGTGAGCGATTCGATCCTCATGTCCTCCGGCAAACCGGCGTTCATTCCTATGTAGGCCCCAGCCAGGATCACGCCTGTTATCGCCTCTCCTGCGATGAAGCCCGAGGCGAGCAAAGTTCCGATTCCCTCTTCACCCTCGGGCCTGATGCCGCGCCTCTGTGACAGTTTGTCGGCAATCCACTTGATCACGCCTCCTACAAAGATAGCAAACGTCGTCTCGTAAGGGAGATACATGCCTACCGCTATGAGCATCGGAGCCGGCGCCTTGATGAGGATGAGGCCGAGCGCAAAGCACATCCCAATGAGGATGAGGCCCCACGGCATCTCGCCGCCTACGATACCGGTGGCAAGCTGCGCCATAAGCCCTGCCTGCGGTGCTGGAAGCGCTGCGCCGCCGATTCCGCCCGGCGTACCGTTGTGCAGTATCATTATAGGAATTACCAGCACGAACGCAGCGACCGCGGTTCCGATGATTCCGGAGAGCTCCATCTTCCAGGGCGTGCCGCCAACTAGCTGTCCCACCTTCAGGTCCTGAATGATGTCTCCGGAGAGGCACGCAACGCAGCAGACAACGGCCGCGACGCTGAGCACCGCGGCTACACCAGCCATTCCTGACACTCCGACCGCAAGCATTACGACTGCGGCGACTATCAGGGCGGAGAGGGTAAGTCCTGAGACCGGCTGGTTGGAATTGCCCACGAGGCCCACGAGCCAGCCGCCGACCGCGGCGAAGAGGAAAGCGGTAAGCGTCATCACGATTGCCGCAACCACGGCGCCCAACACGCTGTGACAATAATTGTAGATTAGCACGCTCGCCGGTATGAGAAGCAGGAGCGCAATGATAAAGACCCAGCGAAGATTCAGATCCTTATTGAGACGGCCGGTATCCGCGGCGCCTGCCGCATGCTTCGAAAAAATTCCCTTCATGCCCGCGATCAACGATCCTTTGAGCCCCCAGAGCGTGTAGAAAGAGCCGACGAGCATTGCTCCGACCGCCATCGGGCGCACGAGGTTGTACCAGGCCGTATACATCATGTCGGTGTTGGTCACCGAGGCGCCGCCTGCTGCGAGTTCGTTCATGAACTGCGGATTAAGAAATATCGCAAGCGGAATGAATACGAACCACGCGAGTATGCCGCCGGCGAAGTTGATGCACGCGTACTTGGGGCCTATTATGTAACCAACGCTGATGAGCGCGGGAGAGGCGAGGGGGGTCTTGAACAAAATTCCGCCCTTGTAGCGGATATCCGACAGCGCCTCCTTCGCCGTGTTGAAATGGTGTATGACCGATTGCGGAAACGAAAAGAAAAATTCCTTGCACTCCTGAAATATCGAGAACCCTACGGAGTTTTTCAAAATTTCTATGATAACGCCCAGACCCATCGCTCCGAACACGTACTTCGCTCCGCTCTCGCCCTTTTGTCCGGCCTTCACGATTTCGAAGCATGCTGCTCCCTCAGGGAACGGAAGGTTGGCATCCTCGACGAGGGTGCGGCGCAGCATTATGACGAAGAGTATGCCCACCACGCCGCCCACGAGCAGGATTATCGACGCGTGCCAATAATGGAAGGAAGTCCAGAGCCGCTCTCCGCCAAGGTTGACCATGACGAACGCCGGCAGGGTGAAGATGGCGCCTGCCACAAGCGCTTCGCCGATGGCAGCCGTGGTGCGGGTTATGTTCTGTTCGAGAACGGAGCCGCGGAAGAACGGCAGGCGAAAAGCAGCTATGGCGATAACGGCCGCTGGAAAAGAGGCCGAAATCGTCATTCCTGCCTTGAGCCCGAGATACGCGTTCGCAGCGCCGAGCACTATAGCCATGACAAGGCCGAGCAGCAGCGCCTTGATAGTGAGTTCCGGCATATCTGTTTTTTCTGGAACGTAAGGCTGAAAATTCGGCGGCATGCTTCCCCCTTGGTGATCGATTTCGGCCCGATTAGCGGAAACGGATAGTCGTGTCAAACCCTATGAACGCACTTGCCTTTTTGCCTCCGTGTGTTATGGGGATCGAAATTTATCATAAAAAAATGCGTACAGTTTTCAATGGGGGAGGCGATCATGGCGGAAAATTATAATACAAAAGATGTGACAGACCTCATCAATCGCTACCTTGAAGCATATCAGCGAAGGGATATCAGCGCCCTGGGCGACGTGGTGGCCAGGGATGCAAACTTCGTCGCCTTCGGCTCTGACGAGGGCGAAACATGGTACGGATGGGACAAATTTCGTACTGCCGCAGAGCAACTCTTCGCCTTTGCCCGGGAAATACACTGGAACAGGGGCACGCCGCGCGTCACCTTTTCGAGAGACGGCAATTGCGCCTGGTTCGCGGAGGAAATGACCGGCAACTTCCTCACCGGCGAGGGAAAGCACGAATGCAAGTTCCGCCTGTCAGGCATAGCAGAAAAGAGAGGCGGGCAGTGGGTGCTGGTACAATTTCACCGCTCGGTTCCGACAAAAGAATACGCAGTCCCGTACCTCGGCATGCACGGCGTACGTTTTGACTGACGCCTCACGCCGATTGAAGTTGAGCTCCCAATAATAATCTCAAAGGGGGAAGTCATGGAGAAACGCGAGTTCAAGCCTTACGTTCCTGAGAAGACCGATCTGAGAGAGTTCACGATCAGAGCCCTCGTGCTTGGATTGGTGATGACCGTGATCCTGGGCGCCGCAAACGCGTATCTGGGGCTCAAGGCCGGCATGACCATCGCCGCCACGTATCCTGCGGCAGTGCTCGGCATGGCGATTCTCAGGATCTTCCGCGGTTCCATTCTTGAGGAGAACATCGCTCGAACCGTGGGCTCCATCGGCGAATCCGTGGCTGCCGGCGCCATCTTCACGATACCGGCGTTCTTTCTTGCAAGGGTCTGGCCTGATTTCGGACCTTCGCATTATCTGGATGCCACAGCAATCATGCTCGTCGGAGGAACGCTCGGCATACTGTTCGTCACCATGCTCCGCCGCGTGATGGTTGAAGATGCAGAACTTCCGTATCCTGAGTCCGTGGCTGCATCCGAAATTCACAAGGCCGGCCGGCACGGCGGCACCGGCGCAAAGTACCTCTTCGGCGCGCTCATTTTCGGCGCTGTGATACAGCTGGCCGGAGCACTCAAGATATTTGCCACCAGCTGGGAAAAATTCATTTTATTTGCCAAGACCGGCGTCGGCGTATTCACCGGCAAGGGCGAACTCATCACAAAGATCACCGCAGGCGGCGGCACGCTGCTCACCACTCCAGCGGTTTCTCCGGCGTACATTGGCGTCGGCTACATCATCGGGCCAAGGCTTGCGGCGCTCAACTTCGCAGGCGGACTGCTCTCGTGGGGACTGCTCGTTCCGCTGCTGCTCTACTTCGTGGGTCCCGATCTGGAACCGATACTCGCTCAGCAGGGCACTGAGATCACATGGGTGACGATGGCGTACGGCGTATGGAAATTTCTTGTGCGCCCCATAGCTATCGGCGGAATGCTCGTCTCTGCGGCTTACACGCTCTACCGCATGCGTAAAAACCTCGGCCTCGGCCTCACGCGCTCCCTGAGCGATCTGAAAAAGGCAGCTACAGCCGGCGAGGAGAAGAGCAGGCTGGACAAGGACATCAACTTCAGCATCGTCGCACCTCTTATTATACTGGTCTCCATCGCGATGGGTTTTCTCTATTATCATTTCTGCAAGGACGTAACCGCGTCGGTCGTGGCCACCGTAGTCATGGTGATAGCCGGCTTCTTCTTCGCGGCGGTCTCCGGATATCTCGTGGGCATGATAGGTTCGTCCAACAACCCGGTTTCCGGTCTCACTATTTCAACGCTCATCGTAGCAGCGCTGCTCATGCTCTTCCTGGGCGTATCCGGCATTTCCGGAGTTGCCGCCGTGCTCGGAGTGGCGGCTGTGGTATGTGTCTCCTCGGCAGTCGCAGGCGAGATGCTGCAGGATCTCAAGGTCGGTCATATACTCGGCGGTACGCCGTGGAAGATGCAGATCGGCGATATAATCGGCGTGCTTGTTGCCTCGGCCGTGATGTTCTACCCGCTCATGATCCTGCATCAGGGCGACATCAATGCCGGCGGAATGGGCTTCGGAGGAAGGGCTTTGCCTGCCCCGCAGGCGGGCCTCATGGCGATGCTCACGCAGGGAATCGTGGCGCACGAGATGGCGTGGCCCCTCGTCATAGTCGGCATGGTCATGGCCGTGGCCATGATCTGCGTGCAGGTCCGCAGCCCGATGCTCGTATCGGTCGGCATGTACCTGCCATTTGAGACGATAGCCGCAATATTCGTGGGCGGCATGATCCGCGGCGCGGCCGATATGCTGGCAAAGCGCAGGAAATTCAATGACGCGCAGAAGATCCGAATGGAGAACAACGGCGTACTCCTCTCCTCAGGCTTCATCGCGGGCGAGGCACTCATGGGCCTTGTGATCGCATCGCTGGCCTTCAAGAACATATCTTTGCCTGCGCTCATTGAGAATCCGTCTTTCATCGGCGGGATCATAGTGTTCGCGCTTCTTGCGCTTATACTGATCAAGATACCGCTCGCTAACGCAGGGAGTCCTGATGAACCAGCACCGCCTTCAGCAATGGCATGACGTAGTTCCAATGCACGATATGAAATGGGAGGACGGCCCGGAAGAACGGGCCGTCCTTCTTGTCCCTCGTTTCAGAAAGGGGCCGCTCGCGCGCTGGCTGCAGCCCAGGCTCAAGCGGCCTCACATCCGCGTTAAGCTCGATGAGATCGGCAGCTTCGCGTGGCATCGCATGGACGGGAAAACGCGCTTTACCGAAATCGTCAACGCAATGCGCGAACATTTCGGCGAACGCGTGGAACCCGCCGAGCAAAGGCTGCAGCAGTTCCTCATACTCCTGTATCGAGACAAATTCGTGAAACTGCTGACCTCGACATAAAAGCGTACGCCTTGGAAGCCATGCATCTCAAACGTGTGTACATCAAGACCTTCGGTTGCCAGATGAACGAGCATGATTCTCAGAAGATAGAGCTCATGCTGCGCGGCCTTGGTTACGTTTCGACTGATCTTCCTGAGCAAGCCGATCTCATCCTGTTCAACACCTGCACGATAAGAGAGAAGGCCAGGCACAAGGCCATATCTGAAATTGGAAGGGCGCCGACGTTCAAGAGGCAAAAACCCTCAGCGCTCGTGGGCGTATGCGGATGCGTTGCCCAGCAGGATGGCGTTTCTCTCCTCGATCGTTACCCTGGCGTTGATTTTGTCTTTGGTCCGGACCAGCTGTGGCGGCTTCCAGAGCTCATCGAGCATGCACGCGCGGGAAACAGGGCGTGGGCGCTCGATCTGATCGACGATCCCAAGGAATATCGTTTTCCCGATGCGACGTTACGAGTGACGAATCACGAGTCACGAATCACGGAATTTGTTCTGGTGTCAAAAGGGTGCAATTGCGCATGCAGTTATTGCATTGTTCCATCCGTGCGTGGCCGGGAGATTTCACGCCCTGAAGATGAGATCGTTGCCGAAGTCGGCAGGCTAGCGAGTCTGGGCGCAAAGGAAGTCACGCTGCTCGGACAGAATGTCTCGTCATACGGACGCGGAGGTCTGGCTGCGCTCATAGGTCGCATCGCCCGTGAGACCGATATCATGCGCATACGTTTCACCTCTCCGCATCCCCTCTGGATAGGGGAGGATCTCGTGCGCGAATACGCGGAGAACGAAAAACTCTGTCCTCATATTCATCTGCCCGTACAGGCCGGCTCGAACGCCGTATTGAAAAATATGCGCCGTGGATATTCTCGCGAAAGATATCTGGATATCGTGAGATCTCTGCGCGCGGCAAGAACCGGTTTGGCGATTACTACAGATCTCATAGTCGGTTTCCCGGGCGAAACAGAAGCAGACTTCGAGGATACGCTGCGGCTCATGCGCGAAGCGGAATTCGATCAGGCCTTTGCCTTCAAATATTCACCGCGCCCCGGCACGGAGGCAGCGGAGAAAATGGAAGACGATGTGCCGCTTGCAGATAAGGAACGCCGCCTCTCGGTGCTTCTCGATCTGCAGAGGCGCACCTCTCGCGCGCGCAACGAGGCGCTCGTCGGCAAGAGGGCGGAAGCCCTTGCCACTGGCATGGATCGCATGAATAACGGACTGGTGACGGGCAGGTTGCCCGACAACCGCATCGTACATTTTGCTGGCCATCCCAACCTCGTTGGGTCTATAGTGCCCGTCGCAATTACAGCGGCGCACGACAATTCGCTGTCAGCGGAGATGGTGCAATGATGGGGCAACACATGGAAACCAAGCCGGATTTTCTACAAATGAAGGTGACGGGACTCACGATCGATCCTTTCACCAGCATGCCTATAATCATCCTCAAAGACCTGGAGGAGAAATGCGCGCTGCCGATCTGGATAGGCCTCATAGAGGCCTCGGCCATCGCCACGGAACTCGAACACATTCACCTTTCCAGGCCGATGACCCACGACCTGCTCAGGAATATTCTGGAAGAGGTCGGCATCTCCGTCAAGCGAGTGGAGGTAAACGATCTGGCGGATAACACTTTTTATTCGAGAATTCTTCTGGCCAGGGGCGACGATGAATTCGTGATGGATTCAAGGCCGTCGGACGCGATCGCAGTCGCCCTGCGTGCCAAGGCGCCTATCTATGTGGCAAGGCACGTGATCGACAAATCGCGCAAGATCGACCTCGCCAAGGAAGGCTCAAAGGAAGAGATGAAGAAGCAGAAATGGGCCGAAATACTTGAAAATCTCTCGCCGGAAGACTTCGGAAAATACAAAATGTGAAATTAAACCGTACGATGGTACGATAGTACTCTGGTACAAAACCGTAGTGGCAACCTTGTAATAACTCTGCCGTTGTACAAACGTACCAGAGTACCAACGTACCAACGTACCATCGTACGGTTTTCAGATTTTGCACCGTCGCGCATAACATGCATATGAAATACATCCGCTGGCTCATCACACTTTCCTATGCAGCCGTCATTTTTTATCTCTCTTCAAGACCGTGGAGCGGAATGCCTTCGTTTTTCTTTGCGGACAAGATCATCCATTTCTTTCTGTACGGCGGGCTCGCGTTTCTGTGTGCATGGTCCTTGCGCGTAACTGAGTCGGCGGGGTATTACGTAACGCCTCTTCTTGCGGCAGGCCTCGCCATCGCGTACGGGGCGTTTGACGAAATTCATCAGTTCTTTGTGCCCGGGCGTTCTTGCAGCGTCTGGGATGTAGCGGCGGATGCCACCGGAGCGACTGCCGGCGTTATCGTTGCGGTCATCGTTGCGAAAATATGCGCCGGCAGGCGTGCGACAATTGTTTCTGGAGGCGAAAGATGATCTCCCCATTCGGAGGAAAGAGCCCTCAAATTCACGCCAGCTGCTTTATAGCCGAAGGCGCACACGTGATCGGCAATGCCTTCGTGAGCGAAGGCTCCAGCCTCTGGTTCAACGCAGTCGTGCGCGCAGATATAGGATCTATCCGTATAGGCTGCCGCACGAACATCCAGGATCTCTGCGTGCTTCACACCGATATGGGCGAGGGACTCGTCGTTGGCGATGACGTCACGGTCGGCCACCGAGCGATACTCCACGGCTGTACGATAGGCGATCGCGTCCTCATCGGCATGGGCGCCGTAGTGATGAACGGAGCAACGATCGGCGACGAGAGCATTATAGGAGCCGGCGCCGTAGTGACTGAAGGAACCATCATCCCGCCGCGCTCGCTAGTCCTGGGCATGCCGGCCAAGGTCAGCAGGAAGGTCTCCGACGAAGAGTCCCGCGTCGTCGCTGGTTACGCCGGGAGTTACGCCGAGCTTGCCGCGCAGTACAAGAAAACCGTACGATAGTACGATAGTACAAAATCTGAAATACGTACGTTGGTACGTTGGTACGTTAGTACGTTGGTACAACTGCAGTGACCTAACGAGATATTCCACAAGATGTTGTACCAAAGTACTAACGTACTAACGTACTCTTTCATATGATTATGTTATATCCAAATTTTCGCAGATGCATAGTCAGCAGGTCCCTCATCGACAAAGGCGATCGGATAGTTGCCGCCGTCTCCGGGGGTATCGATTCAATGGTCATGCTGGATCTGCTCTGCCGCCTGTCACCGAGCATGAATCTTTCGATCATCGCGGCGCACGTTAATTACAAGTTGCGCGGCAGGGAGTCCAACGCGGATGAAGCGCTCGTAAAAAAAGCGGCCCTGCGCTACGGCATTCCCTTGGAAACGGCGAGCCTCAAGCCGCCAAAGGGGAAGAACCTCCAGGACGCTGCCCGGCGCCTGCGATACGATTTCTTCTCTCAGCTGGCCGAAAAACACGGGGCATCTGCGATCTGCCTTGCACATCACGCTGGCGATCAGGCGGAGACGGTTCTTCTCCACCTGCTGCGAGGCTCCGGCCTTACGGGCCTGCGGGGCATGGCTTTTATGTCGATGCAGGCAGGCGTGCGCATAGTGAGGCCGCTGCTGGATGCAGCGAGATCGGACATCGCGTTATATGCGAAGGAGAGGCGCATCGCGTTTCGCGAAGACAGGACGAATGCAAAGATCAAATATCGCAGAAATTCCGTGCGACATCGCCTCATACCGCTCCTGCGCGAATTCAATCCTCGTATCGAGGATACTCTCTCCCAGACGGCGCTTCGCCTCGCTGACGATGACGACGCGCTGGACGCCATTGCAGAGGCATCCCTCGATGAGGCCCTGGTCGCCGATCCGGCGACCAGGGGAGAAGGTGTGGCGATCAACATCGACACCTACAAGGCGTTTCCCGCGTCAATCCGCAGGCGTCTGATTCGGATCGCCTTCGAACGCATGGCCGGCAGCACAAGGGACCTCAACGCAGATCAGCTCGCGCGCATCGATCATATCGCCTGCGCCCAAAAGTCCGCGGGCGAGTACCGTTTGCCGGCAGGGCTGCGCTTCACAAAGGCCGGCCAAATCTGCACCATCCATCGCTGATAGATGTTGCGCCGCAGGCCTTTCTCGGTTAATTTCGCAGGACACGTTACAGCTCAGGAGGGGAAATGCCGATTCAACGCAAGGGTCCTAACGGCTCCAGGCAGATTCACAAGACGATAGCGCTCTGGTTCATCATAGTTCTCATGATCATCTCTGTGCTGCATATCATCAACCAGCCGATGGAGACCGCGGAGAAGGTCGACTTCTCGGATTTTCTGGCTGCAGTGAACGCAAATCAGGTGGAATCGGTCACTATCCAGGAAGACGAATACCGCGGAAAGTTCAAACCTGACTTTCGCAAAGGCGAGCGATTCGAGGCGATCGGGCCCATGGACAGCGAAAAGGTGCTGGACAAACTCTCGTCCACCGACGCGAAGGTTGAGTTCCTCAAGAAAAAGGAGACACCGTTCTGGCAGTCGCTGCTCATCTCTTGGCTGCCGATGCTCCTTCTCTTCGCATTCTTTTTCTTCTCGATGCGACAGATTCAGGTGGGCGGCGGCAAGGCCATGAGCTTCGGGCGATCGAAGGCAAAACTCATCGCCGACAGCCAGAAGCGGGTCACCTTTGCGGACGTAGCCGGCGTCGAGGAGGCGAAGGACGAGTTGCGGGAGATAATCGCCTTCCTGCGCGAACCGAAAAAATTCACGGTCCTGGGCGGCCGCATCCCCAAAGGCGTTTTGCTAATAGGCCCGCCGGGATCGGGCAAGACACTTCTCGCGCGCGCGGTAGCCGGAGAAGCGGGCGCCCCGTTTTTCTCGATCTCGGGTTCGGACTTTGTCGAGATGTTCGTGGGCGTCGGCGCGGCGCGCGTCCGCGACCTCTTCGAGCAGGGCAAAAAGAACGCGCCCTGCATCATCTTCATCGACGAGATCGACGCAGTAGGCCGTCACCGCGGCGCGGGGCTCGGCGGAGGCCACGACGAGCGGGAACAGACGCTCAACCAGTTGCTAGTCGAGATGGACGGATTCGAATCCAACGAGGGCGTCATCATCATGGCCGCCACCAACAGGCCGGACGTGCTCGATCCTGCACTCTTGAGGGCAGGGCGGTTCGACCGCCGCGTGGTCGTGCCGAGGCCTGACGTTGCCGGCCGAGAAGCTATCCTCAAGGTGCACACGGCCAACAAACCCCTCGCTCCGGACGTGGTCCTCTTCACCATTGCCCGCGGAACCCCGGGCTTCTCGGGCGCTGACCTCGAGAGCGTCGTGAACGAAGCTGCGCTTCTTGCCGCACGCAGCAGCAAGAAGCTCATCGACATGAGCGACTTTGAGCTCGCAAAGGACAAGGTGCTCATGGGCACAGAACGCAAATCGCTCATCATCTCGGAAGAGGAGCGCCGCAACACGGCCTTCCATGAAGCAGGCCACGCGCTTGTGGCAAAACTGATCCCGGGCACTGACCCGATCCACAAAGTCACGATCATCCCGAGGGGTGCGGCTCTTGGGCTCACCCAGCAGTTACCCACAGACGACCGCTACACGCAGAACAGGAGTTTCTGCGAAAACAGCCTCGCCATCCTGATGGGAGGCCGGGCAGCGGAGGAACTCATCTTCGGCCAGCCGACCACCGGCGCGGGCAACGACATTGAACGAGCGACGGAACTCGCGCGCAAGATGGTCTGCGAGTGGGGCATGAGCGAAAAGATGGGCCCCATGTCGTTCGGAAAGAAGGGCGAGGAGATCTTCCTTGGCCGCGAAATTGCGCAGCACGCGGATTACAGCGAGGAGACCGCGCGTGAGATCGATGCCGAGATAAAACGCATCATAATGGAAAACTACGAACGCGCAAAAGAGCTGCTCTCCGCGAACAAGGAAAAACTCACGCGGCTTGCCGAGGGCTTGCTCGAACACGAATCCCTCAGCAATGAGGAGATCGAGAAGGTAATGCGCGGGGAAAAAATCCTGAGAAAAAAGACCGATGAAGACAGGCAGACCGCGGCAGGTCCCTCTGTAATCGTCGATGCCGGCGATTCAACACAGGGCACTCCGCGGATGGCCACGGAGACTGCATGAAGATAGGATCATTCCACTTGAGTACGGCCAGACCCGCAATCATGGGCATCGTCAACGTGACTCCAGATTCGTTCTCCGACGGTGGCATATACTCGAACACTGCGGCAGCGGTGGAGCACGCCATCAGGCTCGTGGATGAAGGGGCTGACATCATCGACGTTGGCGGCGAATCGACGCGACCGGGCGCTGAACCCGTTTCAGCCGAAGATGAGTTGATGCGAGTGATCCCGGTCATTGAGGGCGTAAAAAAACATCGGGACTGCGCAATATCCATAGATACGAGCAAATCCTTCGTACTTCACAGGGCGATAGAAGCGGGCGCCGACATGCTCAACGACGTATCAGCCGGCAGGTTCGATAACGAGCTCTTTACCGTTGCAGCTAGGACAGGGATACCGGTCTGCATCATGCATATGAAGGGCACGCCGCGCACTATGCAGGAAGCGCCGCATTACACGGACCTCATGACAGAGATCACTGCTTTTTTATCCGACGCAATATCGCGCGCAATCTCTGCGGGAATTCATCGCAGGAATATAATGATCGATCCCGGCATAGGCTTCGGCAAGACGGTAACCGACAACGTGACAATACTCAGACGGCTCGCGGATCTGTGTGATCTCAACGCACCAATCGTCATTGGAACATCCAGAAAATCTTTTATCGGTAAGATATTGGATGTTGATATTGAGAATCGACTTGAAGGCACACTCGCCACGCTCGCCATAGCAATAGATGGCGGTGCATCCATCCTGCGCGTGCATGACGTGGGCCCGACAAAGCGCTTCACGGATATGTATTGCGCATGTAGGGGATAAACCAGAATTCAGAATACAGAAGTCAGAATCCAGAATGGCATGTAAAGAAACCAGAATCCAGAAGTCAGTAGAAGGCTTGTTCATATGTCATTCTGTATTCTGACTTCTGGATTCTGAATTCTGCCTTTTTGTATTTACTTGATATCTCTATCGATTTCCTGTATTGGGCCCGAATCTTTCGTCAAGGGGGCAACATCATGAAAAAACCTGTGAGAGAGATCTTCGGTACCGACGGAGTACGCGGCAAGGCCAATCAACACCCGATGGATTCCGAGATGGCGCTTGGGCTCGGCCGCGCCGTGGCGGCCCTCTTTCGCAGCGGCGGTCATAAACACAAGATCGTGGTGGGCAAGGACACGAGGCTATCCGGCTATATGCTTGAAACAGCCCTTGCATCAGGCGTCTGCTCCATGGGCGCTGATGTTATGCTCGTGGGCCCTTTGCCCACGCCCGGAATCGCGTTCATCGCAAGGAGCATGCGCGCTGATGCAGGTGTCGTGATTTCCGCGTCGCATAATCCCTTTGACGATAATGGCATCAAGTTTTTCGATCGCGACGGTTTCAAACTTCCCGATGAACTTGAGCTAGAGATGGAAGAGTTCATAAGAAACGGCATGTCGGGTGTCTTACGACCCACGGGCATTGAGATAGGCAGGGCGCATAGAATAGATGACGCTGCAGGCCGATATATCCAGTTTCTCAAAGGCACGTTCCCGAATGCCCTCACGCTCGATGGAATGAGGCTGGTCGTGGATTGCGCAAACGGCGCAGGCTATCGCGTGGCGCCGGCGGTATTCACCGAACTTGGAGCTGAGGTCATCGAACTCGGCACCCATCCGGACGGCATCAACATCAACGAAGAATGCGGTTCGCTTCACACGGAGAGGCTGGGCGAGATCGTGCGCAAGGTACACGCAAACGCCGGCATCGCGCTCGACGGGGACGCGGACCGCGTAATCATGTGCGACGAAAAGGGCGACATCATTGACGGCGACGTAATCATGGCGCTGGCGGCGATAGACAAGAAGTCCAGGGGCGTACTCAATAAGAATACGCTCGTTGCAACTATCATGAGCAACCTGGCGCTCGATCGTGCGCTGCGCGATCGCGGCATCGACGTCGTGCGCACGAAGGTGGGCGACCGCTACGTCATAAATGCCATGCGCGAGGGTGGCTTCAATCTGGGCGGCGAGCAGTCCGGACACCTCATCTTCCTCAATCACAACACGACCGGCGACGGCATCATGGGAGCTCTAAACGTGCTCGCCATCATGCTCAGGGAAGAGAGAACCCTCTCGGAACTGGCCCGAGTCTTCGAACCGTATCCTCAGGTGCGAGTCGACATAGAGGTCCTGCGCAAACGCGAATTCACGGAAATCCCCGAGATCGCCCACGCGCTGAAATCGTTCCAGGGCGAGCTTGGCGAAGGAGGGCGGCTTTTGCTCAGGTATTCAGGAACGGAAAATATAGCGCGCGTCATGGTGGAAGGCGCGGACCACTGCCGCATACGCACCATGGCAAACGACCTGGCTGGAATGATCAAGTCGTATCTCGGCAGCGATATCGGGATGATACAATAAGGGAGTCTCACTTGATCCGTCTCGGTATAAATGTCGATCACGTGGCCACGCTCAGGCAGGCGCGCGGTACCGTCTATCCCGACCCGATTGAGGCAGCGCGCCTCGCAATAAGAGGCGGGGCGGATCAGATCACGCTCCACCTCCGCGAGGACCGAAGGCATATTCAGGAACATGACCTGCGCCGCATGCGCCGCGAGCTTGCGACCGAGCTCAACCTTGAAATGGCGGCAAACGAAGAAATTGCAACCATAGCCTGTGAGGTGAAACCCGATACCGCAACCCTGGTTCCCGAACGCCGTCAGGAACTGACTACCGAAGGCGGGCTCGACGTAGCTTCGAATTCCGGACGCATTTCAGAGCACGTCGCTCGCCTCAAGGCAGCGGGCATACGCGTCAGCATGTTCATCGACCCGGATGCGCATCAGGTAAAGGCCTGCGCGGCCATGGGAGTGCCGGCCGTCGAACTGCATACGGGCGCATATTGCGATGCAGCCTCTGCGGAATCCGCGGCTGCTGAACTCGAGCGGCTGATAGTCGCGGCTCGCATCGCAAAGAAATTCGGCCTGGTCGTCTGCGCGGGCCACGGCATCAATTACGATAACGCAAGCGGCCTGGCAAAGGCGCTGCCGGAGGTAGTGGAATACAACATCGGTCATGCGATCGTAGCCCGCGCCGTATTCGCAGGGATGGAACAGGCTGTGAGGGAAATGAAGGGGTTGCTTAACGTCGTTCGCGGATCGTAACTACTGAGGAAGCCAGAATCCAGAATAGGGATGTCTGTTGTCATTCTGAATTCTGACTTCTGGATTCTGGCTTCTGATTTCAGGACGGAGGTTCCATGATCATCGGTATCGGCGTCGATCTGGTGGATGTCAAACGCTTCGAATCAATCATATTTCGCTGGCAGCACCGTTTTCTGAAGCGGATCTTCACGGACAAGGAAATACGCTATTGCAACACGAAAAAACATCCCGCGCAGCGCTTTGCCACGAGGTTCGCGGCCAAGGAGGCCTTCATCAAGGCCCTGCTGCCGCGCGGCCAAAAGGGGATACGCTTCCGCGACATCGAGATAGACCAGCACGAATCGAGGCCCATGATCAACCTGCACGGCGAGGTCAAGCGCCTTGCCGACGAACAGGGACTTGCAAAGGTGCACCTCATGGTCTCGCACGACGGGGACTACGGCATTGCAAATGTTGTATTGGAAAAGTAGCCAGCAACGCGAGAAACGCCAGCAAGGCCAGCAACGCGTGAGATGACAAGTTCTTTGTACTGATTTTAACGTTGCTTGCCTTGCTGGCTTTGCTTGCGTTGCTTGCTCTCTTCACTGCGTGATATGAAAATCGTCACATCCTCCCAGATGCGTTCTCTAGATCGTGCCGCCATAGAGCAGTACGGAATTCCTTCTATCGAGTTGATGGAGCGGGCTGGCGCCGGGCTCGCTGCAGTTGCCGCCGAAATTTCAGGGGACTCAGGGCCAGTCGTAGTCTTGTGCGGACGCGGCAACAACGGCGGAGACGGGCTGGTCGCTGCGAGGCTCCTCATGGAGCGCGGCAACAAGGTGCTCGTAGTGATCCTGGCGATATCGAAAGAACTCTCTGCCGACGCCCACGCAAATTACCATCGCCTTTGTGCGATGAATGTCCGCATTATTCATGTCGCGGACGAATCCTCGCTGCAGATACTCGAACCGGAATTTAAGAATTCCTCCTGTATCATCGACGCGCTGCTTGGTACAGGCCTCGACCGTAACGTGGAAGGGATGCAGGCGCTGGCCATTCGAAAGATCAACGAACTCGGCGCGCATGTTGTCGCAGCAGATGTTCCGTCCGGCCTCTCCGCGGACACGGGACTGCCCCTTGGCGTTGCAGTGCGCGCCGCGCGAACCGTCACGTTCGGGCTTCCCAAGCTGGGGCTGTTCGTGGGGCAAGGCCCTGATTACGCCGGAAGGGTTACGGTCGTTGACATCGGTATTCCAGCCGATGCCGTTGCCTGTGTGGACTCGCGGGTCGAGATGATCGAACCGGCGACGTTCAGCGCGCATTTCGCGGACAGAAGGCGCACGAGCCACAAAGGAGATTTCGGTCACGCGGCGATCTTCGCCGGATCGGGCGGACATCTTGGAGCGGGATATCTCGCTGCGCTTGCGGCCCTGCGCGCGGGATGCGGGCTCGCGACCTACTGTATCCCCGAATCTGCGTTCGCGCGCTTCGACGCACGATACCCGGAGATCATGTGCGACCCGATACCCGACGATGGAAAGGGTTATTTTTCGCCCGAGGGTATCGAACGCGCAGTTAATCTCTCAAAGAAATTCGATGCGGTGGCCTTGGGGCCTGCGATAGGCACCGACGCAGAAACGCGTGCATTCGTGAACGCATTTCTTGGAGAACTCAATACGCCCGCAGTAATAGATGCAGACGCGCTGAACGTGCTTGGTATCGACTCATTAAGAAAAAGAACTGCGTCGACCATTCTCACGCCGCACCCGGGGGAGATGTCCAGGCTGGAAGGCATCACGACCGCAGAAGTGCAGGCCGATCGCCTGGGCGTATCACAGAGGCTTGCCGCGCGCGTCAATGCAACAGTCGTTCTGAAAGGTGCCGCGACCGTGGTGGCAACGCAAGACAGCACGTGCGCCATCAACCCGACAGGCAATCCAGGCATGGCCTCCGCCGGCATGGGCGACGCTCTCACGGGAATCATTGCATCGTTTCTCGCGCAGGGCATGGACGCGCGTACAGCCTGTACAGCGGCTGTATATCTGCATGGATTGGCGGGAGACATGACGGCGGCCGAACTCGGCGAGAGCGCCGTGATTGCCACAGATGTGATTGAGAGGCTGGGCCGAGCGATAGATGACACTGTGCGATCGAAAGACCGTACTCTCGTCCGGCCGTACTTCGTGCGTTCGTAACCCCGTCCAAGGTTTTTCGATCGCACGAGAGTACGATCGGACGGTCGCACAGGTTTTGACGAACGGACGGTCGGACGGTTTTTCATGAACTCACGAATTATGACACACACGACCACATCCCCGGACGAGACTTTCGAACTGGCTGCGGAATATGCGCGGCGTTTGAAGCGCGGAGACGTGTTGGCGCTCGAGGGCGAGCTGGGCGCCGGCAAGACGCGATTCGTACAAGGTCTGGCCGCGGGGCTGGGCGTTCCAGAAAATGTATACGTCCGCTCTCCGTCGTTTGCGCTCCTCAATGAGTACAAGGGCGGCAGGCTCACGCTGTTTCATTTCGATTTCTACAGGCTCGTAAAACAGAGCGAGCTTATGGACCTCGGCATTGAGGAGTACATGGACGGCGACGGTATCACGGTAATCGAATGGGCGGATCGCTTTCCAACGGCATTACCAGCGCGCACGAAGCATATTCGTTTTCACATTGTTGATGATAATACGAGGGAGATTCAAGTAGTACTTTAGTACGTTGGTACGTTAGTTAAGGCTGTGAATGACATGGAAATGCACAAGACCGTCTGTCCACTCACAGGTTTAACTAACGTACTAACGTACCAAAGTACCAACGTACCACATGGAGTCCACATGAGTTCATATGATCTCGCAGTAATCGGCGCCGGGCCGGGCGGTTACGTCGCGGCAATCAAGGCGTCGCAGCTCGGCGCAAAGGTCCTGCTCATCGAACGCGGTGACGTGGGCGGCGTCTGCCTCAATCGCGGCTGCATACCCACGAAATCCATGATCGCGTCCGCGCACGCGCTCGCCGCGGTGCGTGCTGCGGGCGAATACGGCATTTCCGTACCAGCGGGCCCCGCTGCGATAGACATGCGCAAGGTGCAGCAGAGAAAAGAAGCGATCGTCGAGAAGCTGCGCAGCGGTATACTCCAGTTGATCAAGGGCAGGGGCATAGAGATTGCAAAGGGCACGGCGTCGCTGGCGGCAAAAGGAAGTGTCAACGTCGACGGCGTTCTGCACGAGGCAAAAAACATCCTCATCGCAACCGGCTCTACATGGATGGAGCTGCCAGGAATCAAGATCGACGGTCGTTTGATCGTGACCACCGATGAAGCACTGTCATGGGACGAGGTTCCAGCGAGGCTTCTCATCGTCGGCGGCGGCGTCATCGGCTGTGAGTTCGCCTGCATGATGCGCGATTTCGGCTCAAAGGTGACGATAGTCGAGGCCACGCCTTCCATATTGCCGCCCGTCGAAGGCGCAATTTCCAGGTTGCTCGCGCGCACGATGAAGGCACAGGGCACGGACATACTGACCGGCACTACCGTGAAGTCGGCGCAAGTCGAAGGTAACGAAGTGCACGCGCTTCTTTCGACAGGCAACGAACTCGTAGTCGACAAGCTCCTCGTCGCAGTCGGGCGAAGACCCCTCACGGCCGGACTCCATCTCGAATCCTGCGGAGTAGAGCTCACGGAGCGCGGCGCGATCAAAGTGGATAAGAATTTCTGCACGAGCGTTGCGGGAATCTACGCTATCGGCGACGTGATCGGCCAGCCCATGCTCGCGCACGCCGCAAGCGCAGAGGGCATCTCCGCAGTGGAGGGGATATTCGGCAACGGGGCCAAGTCCGAGGTATTTGACCCGGAGATGGTCCCTTCGCCGATATTCACGTCGCCGGAAATAGGCTGCGTGGGACTCACCTCCGAAGAACTCAAGCGACGCGGCAGCGAATTTCTCACCGGCCGCTTCCCCTACGCCGCATGCGGAAAGGCGCTCTGCGACGGCGACACCGACGGACAGGCGATCGTCCACACCGACATGGAGGGGAAAATCCTCGGTGTGCACATCATAGGCCGCGACGCAACGCTGCTCATCCCGGAAGCCGCACTCGCGGTACGCAAAGGGATGACCGCGCGCGAACTGGAAGAGACGATCCACGCGCACCCCACACTTTCGGAGATCATGGCAGAGGCGGCAGCGGATGTGTATGGAATGGCGATACACAAGGTTAGCAGGGATCGCTAGCGAGTGGTACGTTTGTACGTTCGTACTTTGGTACGTTAGTAAAAAGCTGCACGGAGGTTATTCATGGCTGTCATAACAAGTTACAGGGATTTAACGATCTGGAATGAAGCTATGGATCTTTGTGAAAGAATCTACCATTTAACCGGCAGATTTCCTAAGAATGAACAATACGGGCTTGTTATTCAAATGAGACGTGCCGTCGTTTCAATCCCTTCAAATATTGCTGAAGGATTTGTGAGAAAGCATCCAAAAGAATTCAAAAATTTTCTATCGATCTCGCTTGCTTCTATAGCTGAACTTGACACGCAGCTGACACTTTCTGCCAGGTTAAACTATATTCCACATGAAGACGTGCATGAAGCGCTTGCCGCATCAGAACTTCTGAGTCGACGGATTACGAAGTTCTACAAAGGTATTCGAACATGAATTCCACCAACGTACCAACGTACCAACGTACTAACGTACCACTTGTCGTTGTCCAGAAATACGGCGGGACCTCCGTGGCCGGCGTCGAGAGGATCCGCGCGGTGGCGAAACGAGTGGCCGCGCAGGCGCGGGAAGGCGATCGCGTGGCGGTCGTGGTCTCCGCGATGGCCGGCGAGACCGATCGGCTCATCAAGCTCGGCAGGGAGTTTACGGCAGAGCCCATGTCGCGCGAGCTCGACCTTCTCATGGCCACGGGCGAGCAGACCTCGGTGGCGCTCTTGTCGCTCGCCCTCCGCGAGCTCGGAATCGAGACGGAGACGTTTCTCGGCTTCCAGGCCGGTATCGTCACGGACGAAAACCACGGCCGCGCGCGCATTGAGCGTATAGACGCCGAGCCTGTAAGGACGGCGCTTGAGTCCGGCAAAGTGGCCGTGGTCGCGGGTTTCCAGGGCGCGACAAAGCAGGGCGCCATCACCACGATCGGCCGCGGCGGCTCGGATACCTCCGCCGTTGCTCTCGCTGCGGCAATCGGCGCGGATCGTTGCGAGATCTTCACCGACGTGGACGGCGTGCACACGGCCGATCCCCGCATCGTGCCAGGAGCGCGGCTGCTTCCGAAGATCACCTATGAAGAGATGATGGAGCTCGCCGACGCCGGGGCAAAGGTGCTGCACAGCCGCTGCGTGGAGATCGCGGCGCGCTATCGCATGCCGCTTGTAGTGCGTTCTTCGTTCACGGACGGAGAAGGCACGTGGGTAGTGCCCGAGGAGGAACATATGGAGGGAGCAATCGTTTCCGGCATCACCTGCAACACCGGCGAGGCAAAGGTGGCGATCCGGCGCGTGCCCGACCGGGCGGGCGTGACCGCCGCGATATTCGCGCCTATAGCAAAGGCCGGGATCAACGTGGACCTCATCATCCAGAACGTCTCGGAGGACGGCTACACGGACCTCACCTTCACCGCTCCCAAGGAAGACCTGCGCCGCGCCATGACGCTCGCGGAGAACGCAGCGCGCGAAGTCGCGGCCGGCAGGGTGGAGGCCGCTGGCGACATAGCCAAGATCTCGGTGGTGGGTCTCGGCATGCGCTCCCACGCGGGGGTCGCGCACCGGATGTTCGAGGCGCTGGCAAAGGAGGGGATCGCAATTCAGATGATCGGGACTTCGGAGATCAAGGTCTCCATAGTCATAGACATCAAATACGCGGAGCTCGCCGTGCGCGTCCTGCACGAGGCCTTCGGGCTGGCGGCATAATATTGACGCTTTCTTTCCAAAATCTCAAATTGAGAGGCGCCAAGTGACGGGGCGGATGTAATATTTGTTTGCATATCAACCAATTATCCTCTGGCCGAAAAATTTCACGTATGGCATTAATCTTGCTGATAAAAGGGTGGTAACAGGATCCTTTCACCAAGAGGTCCATATGAAACGCCTGCCTTGCTTCATCATAGCCCTTATCCTGTGCATGGCAATTCCGTGGGCAGTCGCATCTGCAGACATAACCGCCAATGCGCCGCTCGTGGCCAATCCACCAGCGGAAGAGCTTACACCGCACACCGACCTTCCCTTCGTCAAGTGCGGCGATGGCGAACGCGAAGCAGGAGAGCAGTGCGATCCCAATTGCGATGCGAGCATCAATCCTGATTGCAACCTGTGCGCCAAGGCAGGGCCTGCCTATGTCTGCAATCCTGACACGTGCCAGTGCACCTGTTCGAGCCTCGCGGGGTCTCAGGTATGTCCACCCCCTGTGATCTGCAACGACGGACAAGCGACAGGCACCGAGGAGAGAGCCGGAGCCGGAAGATTGGACAAGTAGTTAAGTGATAGCCTTGCTTTTCACGTTCGTGTAAGGCACGGACCGAAAGGAGCAAGGGATGAGAAGACCACGACGAAATCATACGAAGCAGTTCA
>JAJZQH010000021.1 GCA_021810905.1 bacterium | reverse complement strand
AGAAGTCAGAATTCAGAAGTCTTTTAGGAGCTGATTCACACGCCATTCTGGATTCTGGATTCTGACTTCTGACTTCTGACTTCTGACTTCTGATCTTCACAGTATCAACATGCAATCGCCGTAGGAGAAGAGGCGGTAGCGCTCCCTGATCGCCTGCTCGTAGCAGGAGAGGATGAATTCGCGGCCGGCGAAGGCTGAGACCATCATGAGCAGTGTCGAGCGAGGCTGGTGGAAATTCGTGAGCATGGCATCGACGATACGAAACTCATATCCAGGGAGGATGAACAAATCCGTAACCCAGCTGCCGTACGCGACTGAGCCAAAAGCCCCCTGAGCGACCCCGCTGCTGTCCCCCGCCGGTTTTGCCTGCGAAGCGGATTCGAGGGCGCGCGCGGCGGTTGTGCCCACTGCTACGACTCTGCGTTTTTCCTCCCTGGCGCGGGCTATCTCCCTCGCGGCAGCTTCGGAGATCTCGACGCGTTCGCCGTGCATCCTGTGTTCCGCGAGGTCGTCCACCCTGACGGGTGTGAACGTGTCGATGCCCACGTGAAGTGTTACGCGCGCGATTGATATCCCTTTACCCTCGAGGCGCGCGAGCAGTTCATCGCCAAGATGCAGCCCTGCCGTGGGCGCCGCGGCAGAGCCCGGCTTATCAGCATATACGGTCTGGTATCTCTCCCTGTCTTCCTGAGTGTAGGCGTCGATGCCTTCGCGTTTTATATAGGGCGGCAGCGGCGGGACTCCGTGGTGGCGCATGGCCAGATCGAGCGCGCCGTGCGCAAATTGGACTATCAGATATACGCCGTCTTTTCGCCTCACCGTGGCCTTTGCCTGCATCCCGAAGAAGAGCTGTTCGCCCGAGCGCATGCGTCGCGCGCGTTTGAGCAGGCAGCGCCAGGAGTCCTTCTCACTAGGCGCCGGCTCCACGACGAGCAGCTCTATCTTCTCTCCTGTGGCGCGCTGGCCGAAAATGCGCGCAGGGATTACGCGCGAATCGTTTACTATGACGAGATCTCCCTCTTGCAGCACGGAATCGAGTTTGGATACGCGGGAATGTAGTACAGCGCCGCTCTGCCGCTGTGCGATCATCATGCGGGAGTCGTCGCGAGAAGGAAGCGGCCGCTGTGCGACCAGCTCTTCCGGGTAATTGTAGTCGAATTCCGAAAGTTTCATATCAATAGTGCGCCTGAATAATGTGATGCGCAAAATGAAAGACCCGGCGTCATGCAACGCCGGGTCTTTAGAGTTCCACGCAATAGTTATTTCTTCTTTGCCGGTTCGGCCTTCTTTGCAGCTGGCGCCTTTGCAGCCGGCGTGGCCTGGGCCTCGCCGGTTTTAGTGGCGCCGGGTATTACTATCTGCTGTGACCCAGGCGGGACCGTTTTAACGGCGCCGCTGGCTGGCTGTTCGCCCGCGGCAGGCGGTTGCGCTTCTGCCGCCGGGGGCGTTGCACCAGCTGCTCCTTCTTCTGCGCCCTTCTTTGCGCCCGCTTCCTCGGCGTAAACTATTTTTGCGTCCTTCTTGAGGCGAGCCAGCAGTTCCTGCCTCGAATCACCGCGCACCTTGAAGAGGATGTTCATCTTGGCCTCTTCAAACGGTTCAACTTCCACTCCGCGCGTGACGGTTATCACGTGGTATCCGTCCTGCGTCTTTATGGGGCCTGCGACCTCGCCGACCTTCATCTGATAGGCCTTCTCCAGCAGCGGACCATACCCACGCGCCATCATGCGCTTGTCGTCCTGCGATACCAGGCCCAGATCGCCGCCGCGGGCCTTGGTGAGCGGATCTTCAGACGCTTCCTTGGCTACTCCCTCAAAACCCTCGCCTTTATCTATACGGTCCTTGAGTTCCGTCGCGAGCTTGAGCGCTGCGTCTTCGGAGCGCATTGTTTCTTTGCCCTTAGCCGCAGCCTTGAGTTGATCGGGCGTGGCGAACTTCACCAGGATGTCCGAGAGCTTGAGTTTCTTGAACTCGTCCTGATGCTCGTCGTAATATTTTTTTGCGGCCTTCTCCATATCTTTCTCTACGAGCGATTGCGCGATTATCACGCGGCGGTAGAGATCGATCTTCGCCTTCACATCCGCGTCGCGATTGACGCCTTCTTTTACAGCTTCCTGATAGAGCAGATCCTGTTCGACGAGGTTGTCGAGGATGCGCTGCTTACCCTCAGGGCTTGCGAGCTGGCTCTGGATGCGCGGGTTGATCTGGCTCAGAAAATCCAGGTCTCCCTCTGTGATCTTTTCGCCGTTGACCGTCACGAGCACTTTGCCCGACGATGGGCCCTTGCCGCAACCGGCCAGGATTGCTGCAAGTGCGATTGCACATACCGCGATATACGTTTTCTTCATAACTGATCCTCCTCTTCTTAAAAGGATTGTCACTAGAGGCTGTTAAAAAAAGATGACGATCTATACACCCTCGCCGTCGCGCATGTCAAATCCTTAGGCCAGGCGAAATCCGTTTGGTTCGTTCATTGGCGTTTCCCATGAGACATCCACGCTATCCACTCGTGAATATGCCGGCCCATGGCGGCACCAGTTTACGAATTGTTCCAACAGCTCCCGTTCTCCTTCGGCGGCGGTTTCGACGGTGCCGTCCGCCCGATTGCGCACCCAGCCGTTCAATCCCAGGGCCTGAGCAGTCTTGATCGTGTTATGCCTGAAGAAGACGCCTTGCACCATGCCGTGGATGATGAGATGCACGCGCTCCATGTGGCTTTGGTGCCAGTATCCGTCGATGAAATCAAGGGCCTTGCAGTGCGCCCTGCAGTGAGGCAATAGAGGCGAGAAACGCAAACAACGTAAATAATCGACTTGTAGTATCCCGCGTTGCTTGCTTTGCTGGCCTTTCTCGCATTGCTGGCGGTTTTTTATGCGTATCCTCTGTCTCGACATAGGTTCCAAGCGGATCGGTGCGGCAGCTACCGATCCGATGGGGTGGACCGCGCAGGGCCTTGACGTGATCGAGCGGCGAGGCGATAAACGCGATTTCGCGGAGATTGCGGCGCGCTGCAACGAACTCGACGTACAGATGTTACTCATCGGATTGCCTCTCGACGCCGAAGGTGAGGTGGGGGCTGCCGCGGCGAGGGTGAAGGAATTTGCACGCAGGTTGCAAGCGTCTCTCTCGGGCGCTGGGCTCGATATCCCGATAGAATTCTGGGATGAGCGTTACTCCACGGCAATGGCGGAAGAACGGCTTATAGAAGCAGACGTGAGCAGGGCAAAGCGAAGAAAGGTGATAGACAAAATGGCGGCCGTTGCGATCCTGGAGGACTGGCTTGCCTCGCACGCCGTTTCCTCCTCGGATGACGAGGGGGCCATGGGATGAAACCCTTGCGCAAACTCATTCTGTCGATAGTCCTGGTAGCGGCGGCAGCCGCGGCCGTCCTTGCTGCATCATTATATATAGGCGCCACGCGCTGGCGTTCGTCCGTGCCTGCGGAGGTGGAAATAAAACAGGGGATGAGCGTACGCGCCATTGCGGATGAGCTGGGCCGTAAAAAGGTCATCGGCACGCCCAGGCTTTTTGAGATGATCGCGCGTGGAAAGCGGCTCTCCCGCGCCCTGCGCGCAGGAACGTACGAGTTTCCCGCGGGCATGACCATGAACGAGGTCATGGCGAAAATCGCGCGCGGGGATGTCAAGCAATACGCGTTCACGATCATCGAAGGATGGACGGCAGCCGAGATCGCGGCTGCGCTCTCCGGTCAGCCATTTATCGCTAATGCGGCGATTCCTCAGGAATTCATGCGGCTCGCTGCGGACCCATCGTTCATAGAGGAGCTTGGATTCGAAGGGATGAAGTCGCTTGAGGGTTATCTTTTTCCTGACACGTATCTCATCGCAAACCGGTTCGAGGTGAAGCAATTTATCAGGAGGCTGATCGCGCGTTTTCGCGAGGTGTGGGGCACGCTCGATGCGAACGCCATTGCGGCGAGCAATATGTCTCAGCAGCAGATAGTGACGCTAGCGTCGATTATCGAGAAGGAGACCGGCGTTGCAAGCGAGAGGCCGCTCATAGCGTCGGTCTTCTTCAATCGCCTGAAGATCGGCATGCCGCTGCAGAGCGACCCCACCACGATCTACGGGCTGCCCAATTTTGACGGTAATCTTCACAAGCAGGACATGTCCAACCCGCACCCGTACAATACCTACGTTCACACCGGGCTCCCGCCCGGTCCGATATGCAATCCGGGCAAGGCATCGCTGGATGCGGTGCTGCATCCCGCGCATTCGGATTACCTCTACTTCGTTGCAAAGGGCGACGGTACGCACAAGTTTTCCGCCACGATTGAGGAACACCTCGCCGCAGTGAGGCAGTACCAGATAGACCCGGCGCGGAAAGACCACTGAGCTGCTTCTCGATTTCCGCTTGCCAATGCATCGCCGTGGAGGCAGAAACAGCGCATGGTTGATCGCGAAATTTTCATACACAATGCGTGCGTCATTACCGGCTGCGGGCCGGTTTATGCCGATGGTTTCATACTTCTGCGCGACGGGATGATCGCCGCGCTTGGCGATGGCTCGAAGGCGCCGCACGTACCGGGCGCCGTGACTATCGACGCGGCCGGGCGATATGTGCTGCCCGGCTTCATCAATCCGCACATGCATTTCTACGGAACGCTCGCGCGCGGTATGCGCGTGGGGCGGATGAAGTCCTTTGGCGCGGTGCTCAGGGATCTCTGGTGGCGGCTCGACCGGGCGCTCACTTTGGACGACGTGCGCATAAGCGCGCTCGTCGGAGGCATAGAAACAGTGCGCGCGGGCGTGACAACTGTCTTCGATCATCACGCGAGTTATGGCGTGATCGGCGGGTCTCTCGCCGCGATTTCCGAGGCGCTGTCCGAGCTTGGGCTTCGCGCCTCGCTCTGCTTTGAAATATCGGACCGCGCAGGCAGGCGCGCGCGCGAGGCGGCGCTCGATGAATCCGCGCTGTGGCTGCAGAGGGTGCAAAAGGAGCGCGGACTCGATTTGCTGCACATGCGTTCGGGCATGGTTGGCCTGCACGCCTCGATGACGCTCTCCTATGCTGCGCTGGGAGAGGCGCGCGCCCTCATGGAGCTCTCGGGTGCCGGCGCGCACGTGCACGTTGCCGAAGGCGTGGAGGACGTCTCCATAACCCGGAAGAAATTCGGGGCCTCGCCCGTCGCGCGACTTGTCTCTCACGGGATCCTCGGCGAGGGCTCAATAGCCGCGCACTGCGTGCACGTGGATGCGCGCGATATCGGCCTCCTCGCAAAGAGCGGCGTTGCGGTAGTGCACAATCCGCTTTCTAATCTGAACAACGCAGTGGGTATAGCGCCTGTCCTGCAGATGATTCGCCGCAAAATACCGGTGCTCATAGGGACCGACGGTATGAGCGCGGGGATCTCTGCTGACGCGAGGCTCGCCTCCATGCTGCAGAGGCCCGCCGCGCGCGATCCTCAAACTGGTTTTACGGAGGCAGTGAACTCCGTCTGGAAAAGCGCGCCCGCGTTCGCTACGGAGCAGTTCGGCCTGCCGCTCGGCGTGCTCAAGAAAGGCGCTGCAGCGGATATTATTATAATGGATGCCGTGCCCCCGACGCCGGTGACGCGTGAAAACGCAGCAGGTCACCTCATGTTCGGAGTGCTCACGGCTCCGGTGCGCACCACGATCATCGCCGGACGCATCTGCATGCATGATTTCGAACTCGTGGGCGTTGACGAGGCAGCTGTTGCGAAAGAGGCGCGGCGGCTGGCGGTGAAATTGTGGAAGAGGCTGCAATGAATCGCGAGTTGTGATTGGTGATTGGTGACTGGCGTGAAATACACGATCTACCTCCCCATCCCCTCCTTACAAAGGAGGGGGGAATATTCCCTCCCCTTTGTAAGGGGAGGGTTAGGGTGGGGTAGATACTGAGTGTAACCGCCAGTCACCAGTCACAAAGTGCTGATGAACAGGAGAATATCATGTCATCACAATTGATCTGGGGTCCGACTTTTGACGAGATGCTGCATCCGGAAAAAATTTCCGCGCAGACGCGCAAGAGGGCGCTCGAAGCGGAAAAAAACGATCCTCTCTCTCCCGTCAACCTCTTCAATATCACGTGGAAGGATGCGGCGGGCCGCGTGCGTCACGTTTTGCTCCCGCCGGAGATCACGGGCGTCGACGCCGCGATCTGCGTGCTCGTTGGCAGCAAGTTCCCCACGGGCAGCCATAAGGTCGGTGCCACGTATTCCTGCACGATGGAACGGCAGGCCTCGGGCACGATCCAGCCTGGAAAGCACAGGCTCGTGTGGCCCTCCACCGGCAACTACGGAATCGGCGGCGCGTACGTGGGCGGACGCATGGGCTATGATTCGCTCGTCATCCTGCCGGAGCAGATGAGCAAGGAGCGCTTTGATATGATCGCGTCGTACGGCGGGAAGTTCGTGAAGACGCCGGGTTGCGAATCCAACGTCAAAGAGATCTACGACAAGGCGAACGAACTGGCGAAAGAGCGCGACACTATCGTGGTCAACCAGTTCGCCGAGTTCGGCAACTACCGCTTTCATTATCACGTCACCGGCAACTCCGCGCTGGAGCTCTTCGAGGATCTGAAGTCACGCGGAATCGGCACGCGCTGCGCGGGGTTCGTTTCCGCCATGGGCTCCGCGGGCACCATCGCCGCGGGCGATCGCATCAAGGAAGCGCATGCGGGCTGCCGCATCATAGGACTCGAGCCCGTGCAGTGTCCTACGCTTTTTTCCAACGGCTTCGGCGGCCACGACATCCAGGGCATCGGCGACAAACACGTCACCTGGATTCACAACACCGACAACATGGACGCGATGATCTGCATCGACGAATGGGACTGCAAGAAGGGGATGCAGATCTTCTGCGAGGAGGCCGGGTTCGAGGCGCTCGCGGAATACGGCGTGGATTCCGATCAGCTGGAATGCATGCGCGGGCTCTTCGGCATCTCCGGCATATGCAACATACTCGGCGCAATAAAGATGGTGAAATATTACGGCCTCGGACGCGGCGACGTGGTCTTCACCGTGGCCACTGATTCCGCGAGCCGCTATCTAAGCGTTCTCTCCGACATGAATCGCGAACTCGGCAGGATGGAGAAGGCCGAGGCGAGCCTGCGGATCGAATCCATCTTCCATCGTCAAGGCCTGGACTACATCAGCGAGGGGACGCGGCACGCGCGCGATTGCTGGGCGAACCTCAAGTACTTCACGTGGGTCGAGCAGCAGGGAAGGACCGCAGCGGAGCTCCGCGCCCAGCGGTCGCCCGAGTACTGGCACAAGGAGCGCGGCCGCATCGCAGAGATCGACCGCATGATCGGCGAGCGGCGTGGTGCGGTGGCTTGAAAAAAGCGAGCAACTCTTCCGGACGATTGACGAAACAGAGTCCGACAACCTGGAGGGAAGACCATGAATCCATCGAACGTTGTTTCACCTGAAATGCTGTGCAATGCGATTGCAACCGGAGTTGGGGCGGAGCTTGAGATCGAAGGCACGAATGAAGCCGTCGCGGGCCAGGATGCCGAAGCCGGTGCCGGCGCAGTGGGTGATGCGGAGGCTTCGACTTTCGTGGGTGCACCGACCGCTGCTGAGGCGTCGTTCCGAGATGCGCCGACCCTGAGAATGCAAAGGCCCGGTGTGCTCGCCGCGGCGAGCGCGGGCGAAGTGAGCTCCAGGTTTGCGTCGGGCGCGAGCCCTGTTGGCAACGCTCCCGCGGGCAACGGCACGCCGACGCACTCTGACGTGCAGGTGATCGGCGTTCCCAAAGGCGCGTCCGATGCGCAGCTCGATACGGCCATCCGTCTGGCCGTAAATGCCAGCATCGACCTCTCCAAGGTCGAGCCCGGCGATGATGTGGTCATCGTGGCGGCGCTCAACTCCGACGAACCGTATCCGGCCACGGCCCACCCGCAGGCGTTGAAGACGCTGGCGGCGATGCTGCAGGCAAAGGACGCTCACGTGACCGTCATCAGCCAGGCCGGCATCGAGTACGTGGTGCAGGGGCCGAGCGGCATGGTCCGCGGCCATTCCGAGGATTGTTACGCCAAGTCCGGCATGGCGGCGTCCGGAGTCGAATTCCACCCTCTGGAACGCGATGGCTGGGAGTCCGGATTTACGCACGTCAAGCCGGCCGGCGCCGATCACTGGCCGCGAGGATTTTATATCGGCCGGCGCGTTGCCGAGGCGGACCACGTCGTGGTCGTCTCCCGCATCAGCACGCACGGCATGGGCGGCATGACGCTGGGGCTCAAGAACCTCGTGGGCATCCAGCGCCTGGACAGCCGCGTCGAGTTCCACGATGCGGGGCCGATCTCCTGGTTCGTCGATCTCTTTGCCCTCGGTTCCGGCATCAAGCATGTGCACGGCATGAACCACGCCTTCTTTGAGATGATCGCGGAGATCGCGCTCGCCATTCAGCATTTACTGCGTGGCCAGCTCATTGTGGGCACGGAGCAGCAAACGACCATGGGCCCGAACGAGCACCTCATGAAGATATGGGGCAGAGGCTTGTGGAGGTCCTACGTCTACGAGCCGCCCACGGGCCTGGTCATCGCCTCCTCGGATATCGTCGCAGCCGACGCCGTGGCGATGGCGGCACTCGCTGACGGCTATTCCCACACGCCGATGTTGTCGAGGTTCTGGCAGAAAGTGCTCACCTATATCGTCAACCGGCAGATCAGCGAACCGGACCGTGTGAGGATCTACGAGGAACGCACGATGCGCCGCGCACTTCGCGTCGGTCTCGGCAAACCGGCGAATCCGATCTTCACCGGCGTCCCGGCGGAGCTCGAACACAAGCTCAGAGAGATGCTCCGCACTCCGGGCTGAGCCTGCTTCGTGCCACTTTGCTGCTGGATGATGACTTCTCGCTTTTCTGGCGCTCTTTATGGTGCTATATGTCGCACTGTCAGAGTATGAAGCGAAGGAGACGTCATGCCAGTTGTTGCCAACGCACAAATATCCACAGGCGAAGGAAACGAAACGCGGCGCGTGCACATCGTGCTCGATGGCGAGGCAATACGCGATGTGCTTTCCGCCGACGCAAAACTGCCGCGCGGCGAGCAGGTGATCGACGCAACGGGCCTGCTTGTACTGCCTGGCGCCCTCGATCCGCACGTCCACTTCGACACCCCCGGCTATACTGAGCACGAAGACTTCACCTGCGGCTCGATGAGCGCGGCGGCAGGCGGCGTCACCTGCGTAGTCGACATGCCCGACACATCAATTCCCCCTGTCACTGAGCGCGCGGGACTCATGAGCAAACTGCGCGTCATCAATGAGATGTCAGTGATCGATTTCGCGCTCTGGGGCGGGGTCTCCGGCAACGCGTTCCGCACGAACAGCTGGCGCTCGCACATGCGTTCGCTCAAGCACGAGGGCGTCGTGGGCATCAAGTGTTACCTGCTCTCCGGCATGCCTACGTTCGAACACCTCCTTCCGTTGGAACTCGTTGAGGTCATGCGCAGGGCGAGCGAGCTCAAGATGCTGGTGGGCCTGCACGCGGAAGACCGCGATATCGTGCAGCGCCGAACTGCGAGCCTTCAGACCCTCGGGCGCTTTGACACAAAGGCGTATTACGAGGCGCGCAGCGATCCCGCTGAGATCGAGGGCGTGCGCAGCGGAATCGCCATAGCGCAGGAGACGGGTTGCGCGCTGCATATCGTGCACGTGGGTTCAGCCGCAGCGGCGGCCGCGATCGTAGAGGCGCGCAAGAAGGGCACGGATATATCGCTCGAGACATGCCCTCACTATCTCGCGTTCTCGCATGAGGACCTTGAGTCGCGCGGCGCTATCCTCAAGACCGCTCCGGTGGTCAAGACCGCGCAGGATTCGCAAAAGCTCTGGGAGGCGCTCGCAAACGGCGGCGTGGATTTCCTCGCTTCCGACCACGCGCCGTGCACACCGAAGGAGAAGGAGAGCGGAAGCATCTGGACGGATTACTCCGGTATTTCCGGCACCGAACTCCTGCTGCAGTATCCGCTGTCCGAGGGATACTGCGCTGGCAAGCTCACCCTCGCGCGTCTTATCGAGATCACATCCTCCAACGCGGCAAAGCGCTTCGGACTCTATCCGCGCAAGGGAGCAATTGAACCTGGGACCGACGCGGATCTCACGTTCATCGATCCAACAAAGAAGTGGACCGTGCGCGGTGAGGCGTTCGGCTCCAAGGGCAAATTCACCCCGTTCGAGGGCCGTGAATTCACCGGCAAGGTTGTTCGCACGATGTGCCGCGGCACGATAGTCTACGAAGACGGCAAGGGAGTCACTGTAGCCCCGGGCTTCGGCCACTTCGTAAGACGGACTTAACAGCGTCAACTTCGTATCGCGGAGTTCACGCGGGCTTTGTCCCCACGGTGTGCTTCGTGCCACGAAGGACGCGCGGACTCAACCCTCCCGGCGAACGAGTCGACACCGAATTGTTCTATTCTCTTGCAGCTAACGATGGATAACGCGCCATCGCGTTCCCGTTCGTT